>JBIJDH010000031.1:0-61966 GCA_044344255.1 Myxococcota bacterium | reverse complement strand
CCTACGCGCTCAACGGCCGGGCCTCCTTTCGGGTCTTCCTCGATCACGGGGAGCTGCCCATGCACAACAACATGAGTGAGCTTCAGCTTCGTCAAGCAGTTGTCGGGCGCAAAAATTGGCTCTTCGCAGGCTCGGAAGGCGGAGCAGTGGCCGCCGCCACCTGCTTCACCCTCATCGGGAGCTGCATGCTCCAAGGCGTCGACCCCTGGGCCTACCTCGTCGATGTCCTCCCCAAGGTCTCCTCCTGGCCCGTCAACCGCCTCCATCTCCTCACCCCGCTCGGCTGGCGCCTCGCCCGAGAAGGGGCTCCCCCCGGGTAAACGCTCCGTCACCCGGTGACGGCCGCGGCGGGAGATGCGATGACCGCGTGGATACGATTCGTGTCCAGCTTGCCGGCTTCACTGTTTCTCCGCGTCCCCCTAAGGCGCGGGTGCAGCGCGGATGCCGCGCCACCTCCCCCATAAGATGGGGGAGGCTGTTTACCATGGTTGTTTGGTTGTTATTCTCACTTCCAATCATCGATGCGGTACAGCCTCCCCATAAGATGGAGGAGGCTGTTTACTGAGGTCTCTTGCGGATTCTCGGTCTCACACCCGCGGCCGAAACCACCCAGCGACACCCGAAGCCTCGCCGGCTCCGCATCCTCGCCGAGGTACTCCCCACGCCCACGCGCAACCTCCGCGGCCGTACCATCTTCTCGCCCACGACCGGAAGACGACTGAGCATCGTCCGCGATCGGGGCTTGCGCCCCCCGGCGGAGCTCACCAATCCGGGTGGGGTACGGGAGCCGGTCGCTTTCAAGGCCGGCAAACCACCGGCCGAGCTCTGCGTGGGGCACACCAAGGAAGCCAGGTGCCAAGCCCGAGGCCGCGCTGTCCCCGCGCGGGGACGCCGAACGCCCTCCCACCGGTGAACCCACCTCTCGCCCGATGGAGGAGCACCGGGCACCCGACCGCCAGCTTCTCCTGGAGACCCTCACACTTTCGCTTGAGGCCGGCGACCGTCGTCCAGAGGGCCTCGGCCTCGTCGTCGCCGAGGCGATCGAGGGCGTGGATGCTCTTCACGCTGCCGGACTGCGTCGGCCTCCCCCGCACCGGACACCGAGGCCCGACGTCCCGAGGTCGGTGACGCCGAGGTTTGCTGCGCAGGTCACCGCTCCGCCGTAGTTTCGTCCCATTTGAACTGCGGTTCGCCGAGCGCCCGCACACCGTGGACGACCTCCACGCTCGGGGGACGGACCACCACGCGGTCCTCAGTCGCCAGGATCTCATCCGGGAGGATCATGATCGGCGGATGGACAGTCTCCCCACACACCCTCTCCGGCGGAGGGTTCCGATAGAGCGCGAGCCAGAAGGCTTTGTCCTGGAATCCGGACTGCTCCTGCACCACCACCCACCGCCCATCGGGAGATACACCGCCCTCAATTTCGGTGACGGAGGTGCCTCCCAGAAACTGGAAGCAGGGAGTCCATCGTTCCCATACGACACCGGCTCCAAACCCGATCGCGGAGGACACACCGACGGCTCCGAGGACGAGAGCGGTCAGGGCGACAGAGCGAAGCCTGTTCGGATGCGACGAGGTGGACGGCACAGCCATGCCTCGCGAGATAACCCGCCAAGGAGCGAGAGAGCAGCTTCGACCAGCCGCGTTCGAAAGGGGGGGCCCCCATGGACCGATCGTAGGCGTCGCGGCTGCCCGAACGGGCCCAGTCCGCCTCCGCCGCCGCCCTACTCGTCGAGCGGGACCCCCCAGCGCTCGAAGATCGGCGTCGTGTCCTCCCCCGCGGCGAGGTCGAAGCGGTCCCGCACGTAGCGCCAGACCGAGGCGTCGGTGCCGTCGTAGCGCACGTCGTCGTTGGTCTGCGTGCTCAGGCCGTCGAAGAAGTCGTCGTAGAAGGTGGGGCCGTAGGCCTCGTCGAAGTCCATCAGGAAGCAGAGCTGGAGGAAGGGGTCATCGGCGAGGGTCTCGTAGACGGGATCGGCGAAGTAGGCGTCGCGACCATCGCAGTAGCTGTCGAAATTGGGCTGGTCTTCGGTGCGGTCGAGGGTGTCGAGGGCTCGGAGCGTGAAGAGGTTCGGCCAGCTCTCCAGGTTCACGTACATGTAGACCCAGGCGCCGTTGGCCATCGTGAAGGAGTGGCCGAGCTCGTGGGAGAAGCCCCAGATGTCGGTCGTGCCCTCCGCGGCGCGGAGGATGCGCTGGGTCTGCCCACCGTTCATCAGGCTGGGATCACAGCGGGTCGGGTTCCCGGCGAGCATGTAGGCGAAGTCGGTGATGGTGGCGTCGGGGTACCAGCGGACGAGGCCCCCCGAATAGGGCTGATCGCCGCGCATGTCCGCCTCGACCTCATAGATGTCGTCGAGGGTGGAGAGCGAGTCCGCGGCGACGTCGAGGTCAGCCATGACCTCGCTGGCCTCGATGGTGACGAGGTGGTGCTCGGACTGGAGCTCCACCCAGCCGCTGCTCACCGTGTCGAAGGGGTAGCCGGAGAGGTCCGCCGCCGCGATGGTGGGGACGGTGTCTCCGTCGCTCGTGACGGTCACCTCGAGCTCTCCGTCGAGGCCGAGGCGCGAGGCGTAGGTCTCGCCGAGGTCGGTGCTGTAGATCATGCCCACATAGAGGATGTCGTCGGTGGCAGCGGTGAAGGTGGCGCCGGCGCCGATACACTCGATGTCCTCCTCGAAGCGGAGGCCGCTGCGGGCCACGAGGGAGCCGATGGTGCAGCCGCGCTCCCGCCCGCTCGCCCCCTCCGGGCCCACCGCCTCGCCGTCGACCGACCACTCGCCGGTGGCGCTGATCTCAGCCGTCTGCCCCGCGCGGAGGTAGAGGCCGGTGTTCACCCAGTTCGCCTGGGCGGGGACCGGGAAGCTGTGCGCGCCGTAGGGGCCGGTTGGCGGGACGTCGACGACCCCGGCGGGGCTGCCCTCCGAGCTGGTGTCGTCCGTGTCGCCGGTGTCGCCGTCCGGGGCCGTGTCGTCGCCGCCTCCGCCTCGCTTGGAGCCGGTGGAGGCGCAGGCCACGACCAAGGCGAGCAGGGCGATCAGGGAGCTTCGGAGCATCGTATCCCTCGGTGCGGCGGGGAGTGGGCGGCGCTGGCCTAACCCGCGCCGTCCCCGCCGAGGAGCCCATCTCCGACCCTCCCGCCTCCCGGTCTGGTACGAATCGAGGTTAGCTCACCCGCGTGATCACCCTCCTGCTCCTCGCCTGTGGCGATCCCGCGCCCCCGAGCTCCCCCGCCGGAGGCCCGGCCGGGCCGCCTGTCGCCCAGGTGGGCGATGACGCCGCCGCGGGGAGCGCCGCCCACCCCGACATCCTCCTCGTCAGCATCGACACCCTGCGGGCCGACCGGGTGGGGGCCTACGGCGATGGGCGGGCCCACACCCCGGCCCTCGACGGCCTCGCCGCCGCCGGGGCGCTCTTCCGCGAGGCGCACGCGGTCACGCCGCTCACGCTGCCGAGCCACGCCTCGATGCTCACGGGCCTCCTCCCACGCCGGCACGGGCTGCGCGACAACGCCGGCTTCCGAATGGCCGAGGACATCCCCACACTCGCCGAGTCGCTGCGCGGCGCGGGCTACCGGACGGGGGCCTTCGTCGCGGCCTACGTGCTCGACAGCGCGGCCGGCCTCGACCAGGGCTTCGACACCTATGTGGATGGCTTTGACCCCCGGGAGCTCGCCCGGGTCGGCGCTTTCGGAGAGGTGGAGCACCCCGGCGCCGCGGTGGTCGAGGGCGCGAGCCGCTGGTGGGGGGAGGCGGCCGGCGCGCCGCGCTTCGCCTTCGTCCACCTCTTCGAGCCGCACGCCCCCTGGGTCCCCGCCCGGGCGGGGGAGGCCAGCACCGGCGACCCCTACCGTGACGAGGTGGCGCGGGCCGACGCCGCCCTCGGCCGCATGGTCGAGCGGGTCGGCCCGAACGCCCTGATCGTCGTCGTCGCCGACCACGGCGAGGGGCTCTGGGAGCACGGCGAGCGGGAGCACGGGCTGCTGCTCGGCCGCGCGGCCACCCGGGTGCCGCTGATCATCCGCCCCCCGGGGGGCCTCCGCTCGACCCCCGCAGGCGGCGAGGCCCCGGCGGCCCGGCCCGGCCTGTCCGCGGTCGAGCGCCCGGCGGGGGCCGATCCCGGGCTGCTGCTCGAGGCGGTCGCCGACGCCCCGCGGGCGGCGCGGGTGATCGAGCGACCGGTGAGCGGGGTCGACATCACCCCGACCCTGCTCGACTGGGCCGGCGCCCCCGCGCTCCCCAGCCTCGACGGGCGCAGCCTGCGCGCCGCGGTCGACGGAGCCGCCCTCGACCGCGGGGCCGTCTACGCCGAGACCTTCGTGCCCTGGTTCCACTACGGCTGGAGCGGGCTCCAGATGGCCCAGGACGACTCGCTCCGCCTCGAGGTGGGCGCCTGGTCCCGGCTGAGCGACTGGCAGAGCGATCCCTCGGGCGCCGCCGCCTTGGACCGCCCCGGGGACACGCTCGCCGCCGTCATCGCGGAGGGGAGGGGAGAGGGGGTGCTGCGCCCGGGCGAGGTCTCCGCCGAGGCCACCGCCGCCCTCGCCGCCCTCGGCTACACCACCGCCGACGTCCCCGCTCCCGAGGGCGCGCCCGATCCCCGCGACAAGGTCGCTGGCATGGCCGAGGAGGCGCGCGCCGCCGCCGCCAAGGGCCCGCGCGACCCTCTCCTCACCCTCTCCGAGATGGCCGACCAGCAGCCGCAGGCCTTCAACTTGCGGGTGACCCTGGCCGAGCTCCGCAAGGCCCGCGGCGACACCCGAGGCGCCCTGGACGAGCTCAGCCGCCTGCTCGAGCGCCAGCCGGAGCACCCCCAGGCCTTGGCCGGGGCCGCCAGCCTCGCCCTCGAGCTCTCGGAGCTCGACCGCGCCCTCGGTCTCGCCCGTCGACTGCAGGCGGTGAACCCCAAGGACGCCCGCGGCTACCTCGCCGAGGCGCAGGTCTGGACGCGGAAGGAGCAGCCCGCCGAGGTGCGGCGCGTCTGCGGCGCGGGGCTCGCGGCCGCCCCCGAGCACCCCGAGCTCGCCTACCTCGCCGGCCTCGCCGCCATACAGACCCAGCACCCCAGCGAGGCCCCCGCGCTGCTGCTCCAGGCCCAGCAGGGGGGCGCCGCCGCGCAGGACATCGAGCTCTGGCTCGGCGTGGCCTACCAGCAGAGCGGCCAGCCCGACGCCGCGCTTCCCCACTACGCCGCCGCCCAGGCCGCCCGCCCCGGTGACCTCCGCGCCACGGCGATGCCGGCGCGCATGCTGGTCGAAGCGGGGCGCTGCGCCGAGGCCAAGCCGCTGCTGCTGCGCCTCGTCGAGGCCGGGGCGGGCGACAACCCCACGGTGGCCCAGCAGCTCCGCACCTGCGGCCTCCGCTAGCCCCCCGAGAGGGCTCCGCGTCCGCTCAGAGCGGCGGGCCGTTGGGCTCGCCGGGCGAGGCGAAGGGGTCAATGTAGCGCTCGCCGTTGGGGCCGGGGAGCGGCGTCACCGGGGTCGGCGGGGCGCCCTCCTCCGCGGGTGCGGCCGGCGGAGCGGGCGGCGGCTCGGCGGGGGCGGCCGGCGGGGCCTCGGCCGGGCTCCCAGCGGAGGCCGGGCTCGCGGTGGGGCTCGCGGCGGCGCCGGCCTCGCCCTCGGGCGTGGCCCCGGAGGGGTGGATGCTGCGCAGCGCCTGGCGGGCGTTCCAGGCGATGTAGGGGTCAGGGCTGTCGAGAAGGGGGGCGAGCACCGGCAGCGCGCGGTTGTCCTCGATGAAGCCGAGGGCCCAGATCGCGTTCAGCGGCGGCTTCGCGGCGTCGTGGGCGAGGATGTACTCGAGGATGACCGGCACGGCGGCGGGGTCTTTCAGGCGCCCGAGCGCGTCGATGGCCTTCCCCTTCACGCGGTCGGAGGGGTCCTGCTGGACGACGAGGATCAGCCCCGGCACCCCCTCCTTGGCCTCGAGCTCGACGAGGCTCTCGATGGCGTTGAGCCGTGTGCGCTCGCTCGGGTCTTGCAGCGCCACGACGAGCGCGGCCCGCACCTCGGGAGAGTCGAAGTTGTCCGCGATCTTGGCGGAGTCCTCCTTCACCACCGGGTTCGGCGAGCTCAAGTTTCGCGCGACCTCGTCGGGGCTGGCGCCGCAGGCGGTCCAGAGGCTCACGGTCAAGAGGGCGGCGAGCGGCCGTCGGGTGGAGCTCATGCCTCCTCCTTGCCCGTGCCCGCGGCCTCTTTGGCGGCCGAGTGGTACTTTTCGTAGGCCTTGCCGTAGTAGCCGTAGCCCGAGGTGGAGTGGTTGAGCTTGTTGAGGGCGACGCCGACCGGCTCGACGCCGACCGCCTCGAAGCGGGCCCGCATGTCGGAGACCAGCTTGCGGCCCGTCTTGCCGCTCTCGACCACCACGATCATGCCGTCCACCACGCGGGCGATGATGAGGGAGTCGTGCACCACGAGGCAGGGCGGCGTGTCGACCAGCACGAGGTCCCACTGCTCGCGAAGCTCGGCGAGGAGCTCGGCGAGGCGGTGGCTCTCGACGAGGCGGGCGGGATCGGTCGGCACGGGGCCGCTCGTCAGCACGAACAGGCCGTCTACCGAGGTGGGCTGGATGGCGGCGGAGGCCTCCACCCGCCGCGCGAGGACGTCGGTGAGGCCGATCTGGTTCGAGAGGCTCGGGAAGGCCCGGTGCTGCACTGGCCGCCGCAGGTCACAGTCCACCACCAGCACCCGCTTGCCGTCGCGGGCGAAGGAGATGGCGAGGTTCATCGTGAAGGTGCTCTTGCCCTCGCCCGGCACGGCCGAGGTGGCGGAGAGCAAGCGCAGCGGCTTGTCGAGCGAGGCGTAGACGAGGCTGCTGCGGACGCTGCGGTAGGCCTCGGAGATGGGGTGCACCGCAGGGAAGACGTCGATGATGCGGCGGTCCTTGTCGGCCCGGAAGCGGGGGATGACGCCGAGGCGGACGAGCGGCCAGATCTCGGCGAGCTCGTCGGGAGACTTCACGGAGTCGTCCACATACTCGAAGAGGAAGGCGAGCCCAAGTCCGAAGGCGCAGCCGACCAGGAAGCCGAGCACCGTGTTGACGAGCAGCTTGGGGCTCGACTGGCGGTCTGGCATCTTGGCCGGATCGACGAGCCGCATGTCGCTCACGAGCATCGCCTCGGCCACACCGATCTGGTAGCCCTGCTCCTGGAGGCTCTTGTAGACCTCCTCGGCGGCGTTGGCGGCGAGCTGGAGCTGGGAGAGGCGGCGCATCTTGTCGGGGTAGGCGCCGAATTTCTCGGTGGTGCGGAGGATGGACTCGTTGATCTCGGCCCCCTTCTCGACCTGTCCGGCGAGCTGGGCCTGGAGGAGCTGGATGTTCGGATCGAGGAGGTGCTGTTCGACGATGGCGCTCTCGAGGTCGGCCTCGGCCGCCGCCAACATCTGATCGATGCGCTGAATGTCGGGGTGGCGCTCCATCTTGTCGGTGAGCTCGGTGGCGCGCTGCTCGCGGAGGTTCGTCAGCCGGTCTCGGATGTCTTGGATGCGGTTGTTCTGCTGCGACGTGGTGGGCGAGACGGCTGAGGCGGACTCCCGATCCTGGTAGGCCTGCGTGGAGGCGAGCTTGGCGCGCGTCTCCTGGATGGCGGCCGCGTTCTGCTCGTACTGGAGCATGAGCTCGGACAGGCGCGTGATCGCGGCCTTGACCTCGCTGTCAAGGTCGAGCACCTCCTCGGTGGCCTTGGCGTCCGCGATCGCGCCCATCGCGGCGTCAAACTCCCCGCGGACGACCTCGAGCTGCTGCTGAATGAAGGTGCGGGCGTTGCGGGTGTCGGACTTCGCCCGCTCCTGGGCGGCCTGAATCGCGACCTCAACCACGGTGTCGGCCATCAAGCGAGCCAGCAGCGGATCGTTGGCCCGCGCCGTGAAGACGAGCACGTCGGTGCCCTGGGCCTGGGCCACGCTGATGTTGGGCTTGGCCTCGAGCTCCCCGGTGAGGCCGGCGACGAGGATCTCCTCCATCTCGTAGGGCTTGCCGTCGCTGTCGCGGAGCTGGAGCCGCCAGCCCACCTCGTCGATGACCGGCCGCGTGGTGGCGAGCGCGATCACGTTGGCGATCTGGTCGTCGGAGGAGGAGAGCCCCTGCGCCACCTCGGAGAGCCCGAGGTCGCTCAAGATCGACATCGTCGCGTCGCTCGAGCTCACGACGACCCGCGCGCTGGCCTCGTAGTTCTTGGGCAGGATGAGCGCGAGCACGGCCCCGAGCACCGTGAAGAAGACCACGGACTGGAGGACCAGCCACCGACGGCGGAGCAGGGCCGTGTAGAGCTTGAGGAGTTCCATTCAGCTCGCGGTGGCAGGGGGGCAGACCGGCCGGGCGGGCCAGTGATGAGGGGGAGGCGACGGAGCCACCCTATACCCGTCGGGCCACCCGTCGGGCAAGACCGTTCCCGGTGCCCGGGAGATGGGATAGCCTGCGCCTCCATGTCGCTCCGTCACCCCGCCGCAGTCCCGCTCCTCCTCGCCGCCGCCCTCTCCGTCTTCGGCGGCGGCGGCTGCGCCGGTAAGCGGCTGCCCAACATCTCGGAAGCCCCGGCGTCTTCCCTCGCCACGCCGACCCCCGAGCACTTCGTCCTCGGCCCCGGAGATCGGATCTCCATCAAGGTGTGGCGGCACGACGACCTCGACATGGACGTCACCATCGCCCCCGATGGCAGCATCACCTACCCCCTGGTGGGGCGGGTGCCCGCCGCCGGCATGACCTACCCCGAGCTCGTCGACACCCTCTCGGCCTCGATCGCCGACTATTACCGGGACCCTCAGGTCTCTGTGAACATCATCGAGCTCAAGAACCAGAAGGTGCTCGTGCTCGGTGAGGTCACGAACCCGAGCGTACTGCAGCTCGACTCCGAGATGTCGATCCTCGAGGCGCTGACGATGACGGGCGGCATCAACGCCACCTCTCGCACCGACAACGTGCTGCTCATCCGCGGAGGCCTCGACAAGCCCGAGCTCTACACCGTCGATGTGCGCTCGATCTTCGTCGAGGGGCGCACCGACCAGGCGATCTTCCTCCAGCGCGGCGACATCGTCGTGGTGCCCACCCGCACGATCACCAACGTCGGGCGCTACTTCAAGGACATCCAGACCGTCCTCGCTCCCTTTGTGGCCGGCTCGGCGATCTATCGCAACGCGATCTCGAGCGGGGCGCAGGGCACCTCCTCGGTCTTGGAGTAGACCCCCGTGCAGCCCACCGGCCTGCTCAAGGTCCTGGTGGTCAGCCTCGACGCCGCCGGTGTGGCCGCCGGGCTCGCGGTGGCGCACCAGCTCTGGATCTGGCGGCGCCCGCGGCTCGAGTTCATCGCCCACATCGGCTGGCTCGACCTCTGGGTCAACAACCCCTTCATGCCGCCGGCGATCGTGCTGCTGCTGGTCTGGGTGCTGGCCCTCCGCGCCTCGGGCCTCTACGACCCCGGCCTGATGACGAGCTCGGCGCGCATCGCCTCCGGGATCACCCGGTCGAGCCTGATCGTGCCGGTCGTGGCGATGATCCTCCAGTTCTTGATGCCCGACCGCACATACAGCCGCTTCCTCATCTTGAGCTTCTGCGCCTCGACCGCCCTCATCCTGATGGTGCTGCGCCTCGGCTTCTTCCGGGTGCAGCGGCACATCCCGCGGCCGATCATCCAGCAGCGGGTCGCGATCGTCGGCGTGGGGGAGGACGCCCGCCAGATGGCGGAGCGCCTGCGCGCCTTCGGCCACCACGCCTACCCCGTGGTCGGCTTCATCCGGCCCGCGCAGGCCGAAGCCGGCGACCCCGCGGTGGGGGTGGAGGCCGTGCTCGGCCCCGTCGAGGCGCTCGCCGAGCTCGTGAACCGGCACAACCTCCAGGTGCTGGTGCTGGCCACCGGCGCCATCAACCGCGACGAGGCCCTGCTCATCGCCACCCGCGCCGATCAGATGGGCCTGCGGATGCTCCAGGTGCCCTTCTCGTGGGGGGCGGTCTCCAGCCTGCGCGTTCAGGTGGCGGAGCTCGGTGATCTGCAGCTCATCGACCTCACCGGCCTCGCTTACCCCACCCGCGGCGAGCAGGTGAAGCGCGCGATCGACCTCGTGCTGGTGGGCGTCGGCGGCCTGCTCCTGCTGCCCTTCCTGCTCTGTGTCGCCCTGGCGGTGAAGCTCCAGGACGGTGGCCCCGTGCTCTTCGTGAACCCACGAGCCGGGAAGGGTGGTCGCAACTTCCCTTTCTTCAAGTTCCGCTCCATGGTGGTGGGCGCCGAGCTCCAGCGGGAGCAGCTGAAGGACCAGAACGAGGCCGACGGGGCCCTCTTCAAGATTAGGGACGACCCCCGCGTCACCCCCCTCGGCCGCCTCCTCCGCAAGTACTCTATCGACGAGCTGCCCCAGCTCTGGAACGTGCTGCGCGGCGACATGAACCTCGTCGGTCCGCGTCCGCTGCCCCTCGGTGACATCGACAGCATCGAGCAAGACGCCGAGATCCGGTACTGGTTCGAGCTCCGAAGCAAGGTGAAGCCGGGCATCACGGGCCCCTGGCAGGTCGGGGGCCGCTCGGACGCCGGCTTTCATCAGATGATGCAGCACGACATCTGGTACATCCAAGGCTGGTCGGTCTGGCTCGACCTCGTCATCCTGCTGCGCACCGTCCCCGCCGTGCTCCGCGGCCGGGGGGCCCGATAGCCTCCGTCGGCCGAACCTCGCTGCTCCTCATCCCGATCGCGCTGGCGAGCCGGGGGGCGGCCTTCGTCGTGCCCCTCGTGGTGGCCATGTGGTACGGCGTGGGGCCGATCACCGACGCATGGTACTGGGCCCTGGCCTTCCCCACCTTCGCGCTGGTGCTGGCCAGCACCTCGCTCGGCACCGCCACCGCGCCGGCGATGGCGCGGGTGAAGGCGGAGGACCCCGCGCGGCTCCCGAGCTTCGTGGGCGGCATCTTCTGCTGGACCGCGACCGGCGCGCTGGCCCTGGGCCTCCTCATCTGCCTCGCGGCGCCCCTCGCGCTCCGCCACGTCACCGGCTTCGACCCGCCCACGCGGGCCCTCGCCGCGCTCTACCTCTGGGAGCTCCTGCCCTTCATGGTGCTCACGAGCGCGAGCTCGGTGCTGCGGGTCGGCAACGAGCTCGACGGCGGCTTCATCGGCGTCGCGGTCACCCCGCTCCTGCGGGCCAGCGCGGTGATCGGCGCCACGCTCGCCCTCCAGGGCCTGATCGGGCCGCACGCGTTGCCGTGGGGGCTCGTCACCGGGGAGCTCGTTCAGATGGGCTGGTGGGGCCTGCAGCTCCGTCGGCGGGGGCTGCGCCTGCGGCTCGGCTTTACGCTCGACCCCGCCATTCGACAGGTGGGCCGGGACCTCGCCCCCATCCTCGGCGGTGAGGTGCTGGTGGCCATGAACCTCGTCATCGACAAGGCCTTCGCCGCCCAGCTCGAGAGCGGCTCGGTGGCGACGATGGAGTACGCCGACCGCGCGCGGGTCATCCCCCAGACCTTGCTCGAGAGCACGCTCCTGATGGTCTCCTACGCCAGTTGGTCGACCTTGCGGGCGGCCGGGCGCGCGGCCGAGGCCCGCCTCGCCGTCGATCAGGCCTTACGCTGGACCCTCTCCCTCGCCGCGCCCGTGCTGGCCGGCATGTTCATCGGGCGGGTCGTGCTCATCCAGCTCCTCTACGAGCGCGGCGCCTTCACGGTGGAGGACACCGCCGACACCGCCCGCGTCCTCGGCTGGTTCCTCCCGGGGGTGCTCCCGAACCTGCTCGGCATCCTCGCGGTGCGCGCCCACGTCGTGGAGCGCAACCTCCGCCTCGTCTTGGGGCTCGGCCTCTTGAGCGTCCTCCTCAACGTCAGCCTCAACCTCGTGCTGATGCGGCGGATGGGCATCGACGGCCTCGCCCTCTCGACGACCCTCGTCACCGTCGTCATCTCCGGCCTTTACCTTTGGCGGCTCGGGCTTGGGCAGCGCTTCCCCCTCCGCCCCTGGCTGCGCGCCCTCGGCGGGGCGCTGGCGGCGGCGCTGGTGGCCGCCGGGGTCGAGCTCGCCCATGGGCCGCCCACCCACCTCTTCGATCCCTGGCTCTGGGGCGCGGCCCTGCCTTGCCTGGCCCTCCTCGCCGTCGCGGCCCGCGCGCCGCGACCCGGAGCGAGCCCGTGAAGTCCCTCCGATGGCTCGCCGCGCTGCCGCTGCTCGTGATCTTCGGCACCTTCGCCTTCATCGATCTGGAGCTGAAGGTCGGCCTGTTCGGCTGGGAGGCCAACGCGCCGGCCGCCGACGTGGCCACGCTCCTGCTCCTCCCGCTCGCCCTGCTCGGCCTCTGGGTGCGGCCCGCGAGCGGCGCCCCTCGGTGGCCGGACTTGCCGGGCTGGCCGGGGCAGCTCCTCTTCCTGGTGGCCTGCGCGCTCAGCCTCAGCGCCGCTGCCTACCCCGACGAGGCCCTACACCACCTCATCCGCAAGCCGCTCTTCGTCTACGTCGCTTATGGCTTCGGCCTCGGCTGGGCCCTGCAGCGGGCGGCCTCTCCGGCCTTCGCCCGGCGCGCACTGCAGATCGGCCTCGCGCTCACCGCCCTGGTCTCGGTGGGATCGAGCCTCGGGCGCATCGCCGCAGGGGACACGCTCTGGTTCCAGGCCCTGAGCGGCATCACCCCCAACCACAAGACACTCGCGGTGGCCCTCGCGGGAGCGGCCCCGCTGCTCTTCGGCGCCGCCCTGCGCCCGGTGGGCGCGCGACGGCCGGGCGGGGAGGGGGCGCCCGATCTCCTCGCCCGCGGGCTCTCCGGCTTGCTCGTCCTCGCCGTCCTGCTCAGCGCCTCCAAGACCGCCTGGATCACGCTCGCCCTCGGCCTCGCCTGGTTCTTCCCCGGTCATCGGCCGATCGCCACCCGCTGGCGGGCGCTGCTCCCCGGCGCCGCCCTCGCGCTGGCGCTCGCGTATTATGCGCCGGTGATCCTCGGCTCGCGCACGATGCTCGACGCCGCCCGCTCGCGGCACTCCTTGAACGAGCGCGCGCAGCACATGTGGGAGGCCCACCCCCTCATCGGCAGCGGGACGGGCATGAACGTACGCTGGGAGGAGTCCACCTTCCCGCACTACCGGGTCAACGGGGTCGACGCCCACGGCGTCTTCGCCAAGGTCGCGAGCGAGACGGGCCTGCTCGGCCTCGTGGGCTACGGCCTCTTCGTCGGCGGCGCGGGCCTGGCGATGCGACGGCGGTGGCGCACCGGGGCCGCCACCACCGGCCAGCACCCCTACCGGAGCGAGGCCTGGGCGGCGCTCGGGGCCTTTGGGGCCCTCCACACCAACCTGCTCTTCTCGACGGAGCTCTTCTCACCGACCCACTGGGTCCCCCTGATGGCCGCCTGGGCGGCCGCGCACCGGGAAGAGGAGGGGCAACGATGAAGATCCTGATGGTCCACACCTTCCACCACGCCCGGGGCGGGGACAGCACCTACACCCGCGGGTTGACCTGCCTGCTCGAGCGCGCGGGCCACACCGTCATTCCCCTCTGCATGCGGCACCCCGACAACGACCCCTCCCCCTGGGAGCAGCGGTGGCCCGGCTGGGTCGACCCCGAGGCCCGCGGCCCCGGCGCGCTCCGGGCGGCGCCGCGGGCGATCTGGTCGCGCGAGGCCGCACAGGCGGTCGCCCGCCTGATCGAGGAGGAGCGCCCGGACATCGCCCACCTCCAGCACGTCCATCGCCACCTGAGCCCCTCGGTGCTGGGCCCCCTGCAGCGCGCCCGTGTCCCCACCTGCTGGACCGTCCACGACTACGAGCTCATCTGCCCGCAGGGCCTGCTGCTCGCCCCCGACGGGCCCTGTCAGCGGTGTAAGGGGCACCGGTACAGCGAGGCGGTCCGCCACCGCTGCAAGCGCGGCAGCGTGATCCAGAGCCTCGGGGTGGCGGTGGAGAAGTGGATCCACCACCGGCTCGGCGTCCCGTCGCGGGTCGACCGCTTCTTGTGCCCCTCCCGCTTCCTCGCCGACCGCCTGATCGAATTCGGGCTCCCCGCCGATCGGGTTGTTCATCAGCCGAACTTCGTCGATCCCGCGCCGGCCTCCGACGAAGCGGGGGAGGGCGTCGTCTACGCGGGCCGCCTGAGCGTCGAGAAGGGCGTCGACGTGCTGATCGCCGCCGTACGCCGGCTCCCCGGGGAGCGGCTGACCATCTGCGGGGAGGGGCCGGACGCCGCGCGCCTCCGCGCCCTCGCGGCCGACCTTCCCCAGGTCCGCTTCGTCGGCCACCTGCCCGCGCAGACCCTGTCCGAGGCGCTCCGCGTCGCGCGCGTGGTCGTGGTGCCCTCTCGCTGGTACGAGAACTTCCCGTACGCCGCGCTCGAGGGCCAGGCCGCGGGGCGGGCGGTGGTGGCCTCGGCCATCGGGGGCCTCCCCGAGCAGATCGATCACGGCGTCGACGGCCTCCTCGTGCCCCCCGGGGATCCCGTCGCCCTCGCCGACGCGCTGCGGCCCCTCCTCGCCGACGCCGCGGCGGCCCGCAGGCTCGGCGAAGCGGCGGCGCGGAGGGTCCGAGAGCGCCTCTCTCCGGAGGCCCACCAGCGCGCCATCCTCGAACACTACCGCGCCCTCGCCGCCCGCCCGGGCCAGGGTAGGGTGGGGCCATGAACGCCCTCTTCCTCATCCCGCCCGCCACCTTCAACACCCGCCCGCTCCCCGTGGATCGGGTGTACGGCTGCAACTACGGCTTTGACTTGAAGCCGCCCATCCACTTCCTCGCGGTGGCCACCTACGCCCGCGACGTGCTCGGGTGGACCGTGCGGCTGATGGACTGTCCGGCCGAGGGCATCGGCGAGGCCGCCTTCCTGGCGGAGATCGAGGCCGGGGGCTGGGACATCGTCCTGCTCTGGTCCACCTACCTCTCCTCCCAAGGGGACGTGGCCGCGGCGCGGCGTGTCCACACCCTGCGGCCCGCCACCCGCTTCGTCTTCATGGGCACCGGCCCCACCTGGAAGCCCGAAGAATTCAAGGTCGGCCAGAGCTGGTGCCTCCTCGGCGAGCCCGAGCACACGCTCCGCGACCTCGACGCCGGCTGGAAGCGCGGCGAGCTCCGCGACGACACCCCCGGTCTTGGCAGCTTCCGGCCGGACGGCCGCTTCGTGCGCGGGCCCTTCCGCGATCTGCTCGACGTGAGCGCCCTCCCGATGCCCGACCGCGGGCTCCTGCTCGGGGCGTACAACGCCAACCGCTTCGAGGTGGCCCGCGTCACCGTGATGGCGGTCAGCCGCGGCTGCGGCTTCCGGTGCACCTTCTGTACGACCAACGCGATCGATCAGGCCGTCGATCTCGAATTCAAGAAGCTCCAAGGGGAGTACACCAAGCGCGCCCCGCTGCGAAAGCGCACCGTGGAGCAGATCATCGCCGAGTTCCACGACATCGCCGCCCGCGGAATCCAAGGTGTCGAGATCGCCGACAACATCTTCACCTGGGGTCGCCAGCGCACCATCGACATCTGCGACGGCATCGCCCACCTCGGCCTCCAGTGGATCTGCCTCGCCCGGGCCAACATGCTGCACGATCCCGACGTGATCCAGGCGATGGTGCGCGCCGGCTGTAAGCTCGTCTACATGGGCTCCGAGAGCTTCGATGACGGGCTGCTCGACGACATGGTGAAGGAGATCAAGGTCCGCGACATCGAGAAGGCGGTGCGGGTCTGTCGAGAGAACGGCCTCGAGCCCGAGGTGAGCGTCCTCATCGGCGCCAGCCCGAAAGAGAGCTGGAAGACCCTCATCAACTCCTGGAAGGCCAGCCGCCGCCTCGGCACCCGCTTCGTCCACTTCAGCGTCGCGCTGCCCTCGCCGAGCACGCAGATGTACGATGACGCGATGGCGAACGGTTGGTTCGTAGACGGTGACTTCCGGCCCGCCGACAACCAGCGGGAGGTGATCATCAACTTGCCGAACCTCTCGCGCACCGAGCTCCGCCTCGCCCTCAAGGCGGCCTACGCGGTGCAGTACCTCTCCCCGCGCGGGATCTGGAACCACGCCCGGCGCGTCCACTCCCTCTCCGACGTGGCGCACAAGGCCCGATCGGCGAGCCGCCTGCTGCGCTTCCTCGGCGAGCGAGAGGGCGCCGAGACCACGGAGATCCCCGCGGGCCGCGTCACCCTCGCCTGAGGCCCTCGTCCGCGACCCGAGGCGCGCCCAGGAGGAGGAGGGCGAGGCCCGCAGTCAGGACGACCCCGCCCGCGACGCCCCCGAGGAGCAGCCGCCGGTTGGCTTGGTGCTCCATGGCCGACACGATCGTCGCGCGCTGGGCGGGATCGGCGCGGACGAGCGCCTGTTGCCCCTGGATCCGACTGAGCTCCCACCCACCCAGTCCAAAGAGCAGGAGGCCGAGGCCGAGGCCGAAGAGGGCGCCCGCCGCGGTAGAGGGCCCGCGCCCCAAGAGCTGCGCCCGGCCGAGCGCGGCCCCCGCGGCGAAAGTTGGGAGCCAGGCCGCCGCGAAGCCGAGCACGAAGCAGCTCTGCGCCTCGGCGCTGCCGGCGATTCGAATGGTCTCTCGCACCTCGGGATCGACCTGCCCAAGCACCGCGTTCATGGCCGACATGCCGAGGGCCCAGCCCCCCACCGAGGTCAAGAGGATGCCGACGACCAGGATCAGCAGCACCCCCAGCCAGATCCGGGCGACCATCGCGCCCCGATCGAGCGCCAGGTGCAGGCAGCCGCCGAAGGCGGCGAGGGCAGCGATCACGCCCAGGAGGACAAGGAGGTAGCCAGGGGCACCCGCGCTAAGGACCAGCTCGATCAGGGCGTTCAAGGGACCTCCTGAGACCCAGTAATCTCCCTCCAGGGCGTGTCACCTTCGCCGGAGCCGCTCGCCCGCGACCCGCGCGAAGAACAACGGGTTGCCGACCAGGAAGCGGCGCCAGAGGCGCGCGGGGTCGGCGAGGAGGCGGGACAGCCACTCGTGGTTGTCGACCAGCCAGGCGGGGCCAGGGCGGCGGACCTGCCCCGAGACGAAGTCAGCCGTGGCGCCGACGCACCACACCACGGGGGCGGAGATGCGGGCGCGGCGCGCCTCCACCCAGCGCTCTTGCTCGGGCGTGCCCATGCCCACGAGCACAATATCGGGGCGGAAGTCGGCGATGCGGGCGAGGCAGGCCTCGTCTTCGGGCCCGCTGCGGGCGTGGTAGCCGTGGTCGGCGCCGATCAACAGGCCGGGGAAGGTCTGTCGCAGGCGCTCGGCGGCGGCGTCGGTCACGCCCGGACGGCCGCCGATCCACCAGATACGCCAGCCCTCGGCGACGGCGCGCGCCGCCAGCTCCCAGATCCAGTCGGCCCCGGTCATGCGCTCAGGGAGCTCCTGACCGAGGAGGCGGGCCCCCCAGCGGACGCCGTTGCCATCGCAATAGCAGAGGTCTGCGGCGTTCAAGAAGGCGCGGAGGGTGGGGTCTCCCGCGGCCGAGTTGAGCACGTGAACGTTGGCGTAGGCCACCGTGGCCGGCCGACCGACGTGGATGAGCCGGTCGATCTCATCCGGGAGCGCGGCCCGTCGGATGGGGTCCACCGCTACGCCCAGCACCGGCACTCGGCCGCTTCGCCGCCCCTCGGCGCTCAAGGGCGCCGCCTCGCCCGCCCGGTCACTTGCTGAACCCGGCCCCGACCATGAACCAGGTCCCGGCGATGCGGGCCTCGCTGTTGTTCCAGGGGAGGACGCCGGAGGCCTCTCGGGTGGGGCCAAAGTAGATGTTGACCTGACGGTTGGTGGGCCAGGTCGTCCACTTGGTGCCGTCGATGTTGAAGCTGCCATCGTTGCGGGCGATGCAGGTCACAGTCTGATCGGCGGCGGTGGCGCCCGAGTTGAGGAGCTGCATCACGATGGTGATCCAGTCCGCCGTGATCGAGGCCGAATTCCAGGTAAAGGTGTGGTTCTTCGAGACCAGCGGCGGGGAGCTGCCCGCCATCGAGGGGCTCGACAGGGTGGATGCGGCGGCCGACTGAAAGAAATTGGGGACGTCCTCCGCCGGGAAGTCTCCCCCGGTCATCGCCTTCAGCGTGTAGGCGCCCGAGGAGAAGGACGAGGACAGCGTCCCCGCGTCGTAGAGGGCGGAGCCGTCCCAGGTGAGGTTGATGTTGCTCCCGGAGCTCGGGCTCACCCGCGCCGAGGAGACGCCCGGATCGTAGTAGTAGGTGGAGCCGAGGGCGGTGGGGGAGAAGCCCTCGGCCTCGCAGGAGTCGAGCGAATTGGTGTACCAGACCTCCCACCAGGACACGTCCTGGGGCTCCACGAAGAGGAAGAAGGCGTAGCCCTCTTCGAAGGAGGACCAGTAGCTGCCCACCGACTGCATCCAGACGAATTCCCCGAGGGCGCCTGCCTTGCCGGTGCCGTCCTGCCAATACGTGAAGGCGTCTGGGAGGGAGCCATCGCCGGTGTTGGTCTTGACCCGGACGGAGGCGATGCCCTCGGTGTTGGGCGGCACCTCGGCGGTGATGCGCCCCGCCAGGGCCTCGACCACCGAGCCCTCGACGCCGCCGAAGTAGACCTTCGCCGAGCTGTCGAAGGGGCCGCCCGTGATCACGACCTCAGCGCCACCGAGGGTGGAGTCGTAGTTCGGGGTGACGGCGTCGAGGGTGATGACGTCGGCGTCGGCGTCACTGTCGCTGTCCGCGTCGCTGTCCCCGTCGGCGTCGCTGTCGGAGTCTCCGTCGGCGTCCGCGTCACCCTCGGCCGCGCTGTCTGCGCCGCCGTCGGCCCCGTCTCCGCCGTCTCCGCCGTCTCCGCCGTTGGGCCGACCGGTGTCACCGCCGCCCACCTTGAACGAGGCGAGCCCGAAATTACAGCCCGGCCCCGCGAGCAAGAGGAGCATGGACAGGAGGCCGAGGGAGCGGAGGGCGGGCGCGGCGTGCATGCCGCATCGTACCGCCCCGGCCCCACCTCCGGCAAGCGCCAAGCCGCGAGGGACAGAGCCGTCGGCCGCCGCGTGCAGGCTCAGGGCCCGCCCAGCGGCTCGTCGGACTGTTGGGCGCGCGTGATGCTGCCGCCCACGTGGATGTAGCGGATGATCTCGGCGATCAAGGGCTCGATCGCGAAGGTGTGGTACCAGGACGGCGCCCCAACGTGGCGGATCGAGCTCGAGCCCACCACCCGGAAGCTCCAGCCCTCTCGGCTGGCGCGCTCCGCCAGGCCGCCGAGGCGCTCCCAGGCCGGATCGGAGAAGACCGGATGCGCGCAGGCGACGGTGATGTCGGTGGCGCCATGGCCCTTGAGCTCGTCCACGGCGGCCACCACGGAGCCGCCGGTGTCGATGATGTCATCGACCAGCAGCACGTCCTTGCCCTGGAC
Source organism: Myxococcota bacterium (assembly GCA_044344255.1). Lineage (GTDB taxonomy): Bacteria > Myxococcota_A > UBA796 > UBA796 > UBA2385 > JBIJDH01. The sequence goes on along the minus strand of JBIJDH010000031.1, from coordinate 42,717 downwards.
GTCGCCGATCAGCGTGGAGCGGACCACCTTGTTGGCGGTGGCGTAGTCGCGCTCCTTCGAGAGGGCCACGAGGCCCGCGTCGAGCTCGGCGGCGTATCGTCGGGCCCGCTCCATGCCGCCCACATCGGGGGAGGCGACCATCGACCCGCAGAGCTTCTTCTGCTTGAGCCACTGGGCCATGCGGTGGCTCAGGTAGACGTTCTCCAGGCGACAGGTGCCCGGGTCAAACATGCCGGCGATCGCCTCGTTGTGGATCTCCACCGAGACGACACGGTTGGCCCCCGCCTCCTGGAGCATCCGCGCGAAGAGCCCCGCCGATATCCCCTCTCGGACCCTGCCCTTTCGCTTGTCTTGCCGCGCGCCGGGGTAATAGGCCATCACCACCGTGACGCTGGAGGCGTCCGAGAGGGAGGCGGCCTCGACGGCGTGGAGGAGCATCACGAAGCGGTCGTAGATCGAGCGCTTATCGCCGGGGGCGATCATCGACTGGAAGATGTAGAGGTCGGCCCCCCGCACGTTCTCTTCGATGACGAACTTTCCCTCACCGGAGGCGAACCAGAGCTCTCCGGCGCGCACCAGGCGTCGATCGAGCCGCTTCGCCACCTCATTCGCCATCGGGCGGCCCGCGTCACAGCTCAAGAGGAGCAGGGTGTCTCGAACGTCTGCCATGGGGGCTCCCTCCGCGCCGGCCCATCTTGCCCCGTCCGTCGCCCGCTGGCCACGCCGAGCGCCGACGACCGCCCGACGACCGGCTCGGACCTTGACGCCCCGGGTCGACCGCGGGTACGGCCAGCCGATGACCGACCCGACCCTCCTGCGCCGCCGCGCGCGCTTCACCGGCCTGCCCCTCCTTTGGCTCGCCCTCCCGGGCGGGGACGCGCGGGCCGAGGAGGACATCCCCGTCTCCGCCGACGTCGGCGTCGACTGGGCCTCCCGCTTCGTGTTCCGGGGGGTCGTCTACGAAGACCAGGGCCTCATCGCGCAACCCTGGGCTGACCTCCGCCTTCGGCTGCAGAAGGGCGACGGGGCTCTTCGTTCTACTGCGTTCAACCTTGGCTTCTGGGGGAGCGTGCACAGCGAGGCCACCGACGCCGTCCAGCCCCCGGAGCGGATCTACGAGGTGGACGTCGCCCCTTCACTCTGCCTCGAGTGGGGAGCTGGGCTCTCGAGCGAGCTCCGCTACACCATCTTCAGCAGCCCCAGCCGGGCCTTCTCGACCGCCCACGAGCTCGGCCTCTACACCCGCAGCAGCCTCGCCTGGCTCGACGCCCGGCTCTCCCTCAAGTCTGAGCTGCTGATCGCCGCGCCCACCTACACGCCCTACACGCGGCTGACCTACGCCGGGCTGCAGACCAAGCCCGGCTACACCCTGGCCCGCGGCGAGCACGGATCCCTCACGGCCTACGCCCCGCTCCGCCTCGGCCTGAACCTCCAGGGGGAGGACGAGGTCGGGCGGACCGATCCGCTCGGCTACCGCTTCTTCCAGACGGGCCTCGGGCTCTCCTTTGACCTCGCCAAGGGGCGGCGGGCGACCAGCACCTGGGTGCAGGCCGACCTCTTCCACACCGCCGACGCCTTCGTCCAAGGCCTCTCCCGCCCCGACCCCCAGGAGGAGGTGATCTCCGCGGGGCTGGGGATCTGGCTCTGAGGCCAGCTCCCCCGGACGTGCCCGGCGGGCGATCTGGCCCTCAGGGCCGGACGGGCTGACCGTCGGTGTCGACCCGAACCACCGGGAAGCCGAGCTGGGTGAGGGGCTCGGCCACCAAAGCGGCGTCCCCGACGACGACGATCGCGAGCTGGCCCACGTTCACGCGGCCGTTCCAAGAGGCCTGGGCGTCGGCGAGGGTGACCGCCCGCACCCGGTCGGGGAAGCTGGCGGTCCAGGTCTCGGGGAGGCCGTAGCGGCGGATGTCTTGGGTCTGGCCGAGCAGCTGGCCCGGGTTCTCGAAGCCGAGCGGGAAGCCGCCGAGGTAGCTGCTCCGCGCCGCCTCGAGCTCGGCCTCCGTGATCGGCCGCTCCCCGTGGGCCTGGCTGAGATCGCGCAGGATCTCCGAGATCGCCTCCGCGGTGTGCGGGGTGACGATGTTGGCCGACACGCTCCACATGCCGCCTGCGTAGTTGTAGTCGCTGTCCGAGCGCGACCCGTAGGTCCAGCCCTTCGCCTCCCGCAGGTTCATGTTGATGCGGGAGGTGAACTGCCCGCCGATCACGCGATTGGCGAGCTGGAAGGCGGTGTGGTCGGGGGCCCGCCGATCGGGGATGGGGTGACCCACCGACACCACAGACTGCGCGGCCCCCGGCTTGTCCGCGAGGTAGATCGTCGTCTTGTCGGGCCGAATCGACGAGCCCGCCACGGGCTTCTGCAGCGGGCCGGCCTTACCCTGGCCCTTCCACGCGCCGAAGCGGGCCTCGAGCATGGGCAGGATCTCGGCGAGGGTGGTGTCTCCGCCGACGTAGATGCGGGCGTTCTCCGGCCGCACGTAGGCGGCGTACCAGGCCTTGAGGTCTGCCAGCTTGATCTGCTTGACTGAGGCCTCGCTCTGCAGCACGCCCTCGTACTGGGGGCCGTACATCCGCGCTCGCCAGACCCGATCGGCGATGCGCCCGGGGTCGTTTCGCTCGGAGGTGAGGTCTTGCAGCGTCTGCTTCCGCTTCAGCTCGAGCTCGGCGGCGGGGAAGGAGGGCTTGAGCGCGATGAGGGCGAGCAGATCCAGGGTGGGCTCGAGCTTGTCCTTGAGCGACTGCGCGCCGATCGCCGCGCCGTCCAAGCCTGCGGAGCTGCTGACGCCGCTGCCGAGCTTACGAAGCTCGCGGGAGAGAGCGGCCGCGTCAAGCTTGCCGGCGCCCTCGTTCAGCATGTCCATCGCGAAGGCCGCCACGCCGGGCTTCTTGGGCGAGTCGGTGAAGGAGCCGGCCTCGATCACGAGCCGCACGTAGACGATCGGCACCTCGTGGTTCTCCACGACGACCACGGAGATCCCGTTCGAGAGCTTCGCCTCGGACAGGGGCGGGATCTGGAAGGCGCGGGGCGAGAGGGGGGCCGGCGCCTGGGTGCGCCAGGCGGGCTCGGCGGCGGGGGCCGGCGCCGGGGCGACCACGACGGGCTCCTCCTTCTTGGGACAGCCGACGAGGGCGAGCAGGAGCAGGAGGGAGCTCTGGGAGAGGCGGTTCATCCTACTTTCCTCCGGTCTTGGCGCGGGGGGTCACGTGGAGCACCACGCGCTTGTCCTGGGGGAGCCACTGGCGTGCGGCCTCCTGGGCGGTCGCGATCGTGATCTGGTCATAGCGGGCCAGATCCTGGCCGAGGTAGCCGGGATCACCCTTCAGCACGTTGTAGTTGCACAGCCGGTTGGCCTTGCCCTGGATGGTCTGCAAGCTCCCGTAGGCGCCGACGCGGTACTGCGTGCGCGCGACGTCCACCTCACCTTGGGTCGGCCCCTGGGCGCGGAGCAGGCTGAGCTGCTGATCGATCGCCGCCACGACCTCGTCGGTGGTGTGGCCCTCGGCGGCGGTGGCCTCGACCACGAATTCGCTCCCGAGGAAGCTGCTCGACTGGTAAGCCGCGATCTCCTTGGCGATCTGCTTGTTCTTCACCAGCTCGACGTAGAGCCGGCTGTCCTTGCCATCGCTGAGCAGGTTGGCCACGATGTCGAGATCCGCGTCACCCGGGGCGAGGGACTTCGGGGTGAGCCAGCTGATCCACACCTTGGCCAGGGGGACATCGTCCTCCTTACGGATCACCTTCTCCGCGTCGAGGCTCGCCGGCGCCTCCATGACCGGGGTGGGCTGGGGGCCCTTGGGGATGCTGCCGAAGTACTGCTGGACCAGCGCCTTGGCCTGCGCCGGATCGAAGTCGCCCACGATGGCCAGCGTGGCGTTGTTCGGTACGTACCAGGTGCGGAAGAAGTCCTTGACGTCTTCCAGCGTGGCCGCCTCGATGTCCTCGTGTTTGCCGATGGTCACGGTGTGGTAGGGGTGGCCCTCGGGGTAGAGGGCCTCCGCCAGCCACATCCAGACCTTGCCGTAGGGGCGGTTCTCGTAGCTCTGGCGCCGCTCGTTCCGCACCACGTCCTTTTGGTTCTGGAGCTTGGCGCCGTCGAGGGCGGGGAGGAGGTAGCCCATTCGGTCGCTCTCCAACCAGAGGGCGAGCGGCAGGTGCTCGCTCGGGACGCCCTCAAAGTAGTTGGTGCGATCGGTGTTGGTCGTGCCGTTGATTCGGGCGCCGATGGCCTGCAGGGGCACGAAGTAGTCGTCGTTGAGGTGCGCCGAGCCCTGGAACATCAAGTGCTCGTAGAGGTGCGCGAAGCCCGTTCGCCCCGCCTTCTCGTCCTTGCTGCCGACCGAGTACCAGACCTCGACCCAGACGAAGGGTACGGAGTGATCTTCGCTCAAGATGAGGTCGAGCCCATTGTCGAGCTCGGTCTTCTCGAAGGGGATCTGGAGCGGGGGCTCCGCGGCCTGAGCCGTGGCGCCCAGCGCCGCCGACAGCAGGGCACCGGACAGCAGGGCACCGGACAGCACGGTGCCGGACAGCAAGGTTCCGGACAATAGGAGGCGAGTGAGGCCGAGGTTCATGCACGCTCCGGGGAAGCGGCCGGCTTATCCCAGGAGGCGCCACCCCGGGAGCCCCCGTGGGGCTTCGGGGGCCAAGCGGGTAGGGGAGGAGACACCCATCGGCCCACCCGGAGGCGCGCTTGGCCCCTCGCCCGATCGTCGCCCTCTGTCGGGTCTTGCTCTGCGGTGCGGTCCTGCGCTGCGGCGCGGTCCTCGCGGCCCCCATCGCGGATCACGGCGACGACACCGATGACGACACCTGGCCCGACGCCGTCGATTGCGCCCCGGACGACCCCACCATCTTCCCTGGCGCGCCCGAGGCCTGCGACGAGGTCGACAATGACTGCGACGACGAGATCGACGAAGGCTGCCCGCGCGAGGCGCCCCCAGACGGCGAGAAGGGCGGCTGCGGCGGCGGCGCGGCCCTCGCCTTCCCCCTGCTGCTGACGAGGAGGCGATTGACGGTCGGCCGCCCAAGCAAGTAAGGGAGTGCAGGAGTCCACCCATGCGTCCATTCATCCTCGCCCTCCTCCCCGCGCTCCTCCTTGGGGGCTGCGGCAAGAGCCTGCTCGGGAATTGGCGCGGCACCTGCATCGTCCCCACAGACGGCGGTGACATGCCCGTCGACTTCATGCTCGACGTCGACGCCGAGAAGGGCGACAAGGTCCACGGGGACGGCTGGTTCGACTACGACGGCTACCGCTTCCGCGGCGACATGGGCGGCTCGCGCGACGGCGACAAGGTCGCCATGGATCTCGAGGGCCTCTACGGCGGCTACGTGATCACGCTGTCCGTCGACGGTGACCTGCGGGGTAACGACGACAAGGTGGTCGGCGACTGCGACTTCTTCGACAACGCGGGCGAATTCTCGATGGAGCTCTGAGCGGGCCCGCCCTCAGGGGTGGGCGGCGTCCAGCACGAGCTCAGCCGCCTCTTTCATCCGCGCGGCGGCGGGCGGCGGGAGACGCATGGCGAGGGCCTCGAGGAGCGCGCTGAATTGAGCGTCTTCGCCCACGCGGGCCAGGGCGCGGAGCCGCTTCCAGTCCGGTGCGGGCATGGGGCCCGGAGAGAGGGAGCGCAGCAGGGCCGCGGCCTCGTCTTGGTGGATCGCGCGGAAGCCGGCCCGCACGAGAGAGAGGACGTTCCCGGTCTCCGAGTCGGAGAGCAGGTCGCCGGATCGAGGGGAGGGGTTGGTCGTGTCGTTCATGATCACACCCTAAAGTCGCCCTGTGACAGGCCGGTGGCGCCCCCGGGACCATGTCGGGTCGCTCAATCCCCGATGGGCGGCAGGCCGAGCGCCTGATGATCGGCGAGGGTGCAGCGGCTCTGCACCACGGTGATCCCCACCGCGACGAGGGCCGCGGCGAAGGAGTCGTTCACGATGCCCTGCTGCAGCCACACCACGCGAGGGAGGGGCGACAGGCCGAGGAGCTCGGGGAGGTGGGCGGGGAGGTCCTCCGACCGTCGGAAGATGTCCACGATGTCGATGGACTCCCCGATCTCGCTCAGGTCTCGCCGAACCGGCTCGCCGAAGAGCCGCTCGCCCACGAGCCGCGGGTTGACGGGCAACACCCGGTAGCCCTGGGCGTGGAGATAGGCGGGCACGTAGCCGGCGGGGCGGCCGAGGTCGGAGTGCGCCCCGAGCACGGCGATCACCCGCGCGGTCTCGAGGATGGGCCGCACCTCGCTCAGCCGCTGGAGGCCGATCACGACAGGCTCCGCAGGCGCGCGACCTGGCGCTCGATCTCGACCCAGGCCGTGCCGCCCGTCGAGCGGCGGCGCTCGGCGGCGGCCTCCGGATCGAGCCAGGCGAAGACCGCGGGGGTGAAGGCGGGGTGGGCGGCCTGCAGATCGTCGAGGGAGAGGGCGTCGAGGCCGACGCCGCGCTGCTCGCAGAGCTTGACGAGGCTGCCGGCGACGTGGTGGGCCTCACGGAAGGGGACGCCCTCGCTCGCGAGGTAGTCGGCGAGCTCGGTGGTGAGCAGGAAGTCCCCGCGCAGGTCGGGGCCGGGTCTGAACTCGAGCGAGCCCATCACCCCGGTCATCACCCGCACCGAGGCCAGCGCGCTCGTTACGGCCTCGAAGAGGGCCGGGCGGTCCTCCTGGAGGTCGCGGTTGTAGGCGAGGGGCAGCGCCTTGACCAGCATCAACAGTGAGACGAGGGCCCCCACCGTGCGCCCGGTCCGCCCGCGGATGAGCTCGGCGGCGTCGGGGTTGCGCTTCTGCGGCATGATCGAGCTGCCGGTGCTCCAGGCGTCCGACAGGCGGGCGCGATGGAATTCGGGCGTGCTCCAGAGCACGAGCTCCTCGGCCAGCCGCGAGAGGTGGGTGGCGAGGATCGCGGTGACCGCCACGCTCTCGATGAGGTGGTCGCGCGCGCTGACGGCGTCCATCGCGTTGTCGACGAGGCCGTCGAAGCCGAGGAGTTCGGCGGTGCGGGCCCGATCGATGGGGTGCGGGGTGCCGGCCATCGCCGCCGCCCCGAGCGGGGAGCGGTTCACCCGACGTCGGGCGTCGGCGAGGCGCTCGCGGTCGCGCGAGAAGGCCCAGGCGTGGGCGAGGAGGTGGTGGCCCAACCAGATCGGCTGCCCGCGCTGGAGGTGGGTGGGCCCGGGGACGAGCTGCCTCCCGTCGGCCTCCACGCGGTCGAGCAGCGTGTGGATCAAGGCCTGGAGCGCCTCATCGAGGAGGTCGAGGCGGGCCCGCAGCCACAGACGCACGTCGGTGGCCACCTGGTCATTCCGCGAGCGCGCGGTGTGGAGCTTCCCCGCCACAGCGCCGACGTGGCCCTGGAGCCGCCGCTCCACGGCCATGTGGATGTCCTCGTCCTCGATCGAGGGGCGCCAGCCGCCCCGCAGATCGGCCCGCACGGCCTCGAGGCCCCGCCGGAGGGTGGCGGACTCCTCCGGCGAGATCAAGCCGACCTCGGCGAGCATGGTCGCGTGGGCCACCGAGCCGTCGATGTCCTCTTCGAACATCAGCAGATCGGTGGAGAGGGACTCTGAGAAGGCCAGCATCTCCTCGGCTGGCCCACCGGAGAAGCGGCCGTCCCAGAGCGCCATCAGACGCCCTCGCCGGGGCCGCGGTGCTGGTTGTGGCGACGGACGGCGGCCACGGTGCGGTAGCCGAGGCCGTAGAGCTGGAGGAAGCCCTTGGCGGCGCCGCGGTCGAAGGTGTCGCCGTGGGAGTAGGTGGCGAGCCCCTCGTCGTAGAGGGAGTGGGGCGAGCGGCGGCCGGTGATGCGGGCGAGGCCGGCGGAGACGCGGATGCGGACCTCGCCGTGCACGGGCTCCTGGCTCTTGTCGATGAAGGCGGCGAGGCACTCGCGCAGCGGGCCGAACCAGACGCCGTCGTAGATGATGTTGGCGAAGTCCTGCGACAGGTGCCGCTTCATGTTGAAGGTCGGCTTGTCGAGGGTGATGCGCTCGAGCTCGGTGTGGGCCATGTGGAGGAGGGTGGCCGCGGGGGCCTCATAGACCTCGCGGCTCTTCAGCCCCACCACGCGGTTCTCGACCATGTCGATGCGGCCGACGCCGAAGGCGCCCGCGATCTCGTTGAGGTACTCGATGAGCTGCACGCCGCCCATCGGCCGGCCGTCGATCGACACGGGGATGCCCGCCTCGAAGCCGAGGATGAGCTCGACGGAGCCCTTGGGCGCGTGGGAGGGGTCCTTGGTGAGGATCCAGGCGTCGGCCGGGGGCTCGGCCCAGAGGTACTCCATCTCGCCGCACTCGATGGCGCAGCCCCAGAGGTTGCGGTCGATGGAGTAGGGCTTCTCGCGGGTGATGGGGATCGAGATGCCGCGGGCGACCGCGTAGTCGACCTCCGCCTCGCGGGTGGTGAGCTCCCACTCGCGGAGGGGGGCCAGCACGAGGAGCTCGGGGGAGAGCGCCTGGGCGGTGACCTCGAAGCGCACCTGGTCGTTGCCCTTGGCGGTGCAGCCGTGGGCGATGGCGTCGGCGCCCTCGGCGGCCGCCACCTCGACGAGGCGCTGGGCGAGCAGGGGGCGGCCGAGGGCGGTGTGGAGGGGGTACTGCCCTTCGTAGAGGGCGCTGGCCTTCACGGCGGGCCAGATGAACTCGTCGACGAAGCGCTCGCGCAGATCCTCAACGTAGGCCTTGGTGGCGCCGGTGGCGAGGGCCTTGGCGCGGATGCCGCGGAGGTCCTCTGCCTGACCGAGATCGCCGGTGTACGTGATGATCTCGGCGTCGTAGCGCTCTTTGAGCCAGGGGATCATCACGCTGGTATCGAGGCCGCCCGAGTAGGCACATACAATCTTACGAATTGGCGTTCCAGACATCTTCTTCGAGCCTCCGGCACCGGGGAGCCACGCCCCCTCTGGGGGGGCCGCTGATTAGGGGGCCGCCCCCTAACCGGAGCCGCTGCATGTTCATGCGCTCGCATGAAAAAACATGCAGCCGCACAGGCACAGCGCAGCCGATGCCCTCCCCCAGCCCCGAGAAATTGGGGGTCCAAGGACCCTATCCTGCGCGCCCCCCCTCGTCTCCGGGGGGCCTCGCGGGGCGAGCGGCCAGCCTGTTCGTCGGGGCCGCGCTGCCGCTGCTGCTGCGGGCGGTCTGGCAGGGGCCCACCGGGGCGGTGCTGCTGCCCGAGGAGGCCCAGCAGGGCGCGATCGGCGTGCTGCTGCTGGGAGCAGGGCTCTCGGTCGTCGCCGCGACGCTCGCCGGGAGTGCGCGCCGCGCGAGCCTCGTGGGCGCCGCGGTGCTCCCCTCCCTCGCCCTCGCCGCCCTCGCGGTGGCCCCGCGCCAGGGGCAGCTCCACGTCGAGGTGGGCGGGGGCTGGCTCGCCCTCGGCGCCCTGGGCTTCGCCGCCCTGGCGCTGGCGCTCCGGAGCCGCGCCCGTGACTTCCTGGCCTGGACGATGCTCCTCTCGGCGCTGGTCTGCTTCGCCTTCGAGGGCCTCGGGCGCCCGTCGGCCCCGCCCGCCGAGGGCCCGGAGCTCTGGCTCATCACCCTGGACACCACCCGCGCCGACCACCTCTCTTTTGTCGGCGGCGACGTGGCCCTCGCGCACACCCCGCACCTCGACGCCTTCGCCGCCACGGCGGTGAATTACCGCTCCGCCTGGAGCCCGCTCGCGCTGACCGCCCCCGCCCACACGAGCCTGCTCTCCGGCCAGATGCCAGCCCGCCACGGGATCATCGCCAACGGTCGCCCGCTCTCTCCCGACATCCCCTGGGTGCCCGAGCGGCTGCGGGCGGCCGGCTACCGCACCCGCGCCTTCGTCTCGGCCTCCGTGCTCGACGCCTCGCTCGGCTTCGACCGTGGCTTCGACCGCTACGACAGCGCCTTCTCCGAGCGGGTCGTCCACGGGGAGCCGCTGCTCAGCTTCCTCGGCTGGCGGCGGCGCGCGGGATCGGCGGTGGGGCGGCCGGGCGCCGAGACCGTGCACCTCGCCCTCGCGACCGAAGACCGCGGGCCTCGTTTCACCTGGGTCCACCTCTACGATCCGCACTGGCCCTACACGCCGAGCCTCGAGGCCGCCGCGAGGGCGGGGTTGGCCGACAACCAACCCCTGAAGCGCAATGCCCTCGAGGTGGTGATGAGCCTGCGCCGCGAGGTGAGCCCCGAGGAGCGGGACCGCGGCGCCGCGCTCTACCGCGCAGAGCTCGAGGACACCGATCGGATCGTCGGCGCCTTGCTCGCGGGCATCGGCGCCGATGCCACCGTGATCATCACCGCCGACCACGGAGAGAGCCTCGGCGAGCACGGGCTCACCTTCAGCCACGGCAAGCTCTCTTTCGCCCCCGACACCCACGTCCCCCTCCTCGTCCGGCGGCCCGGGCAGGCCCCCGCGGTGGTCGACAGCGCCGTCTCGCTCATCGATCTCGGGCCCACGCTGCTCGAGCTCGCGGGGCTCCCCATCCCCGACGAGATGGAGGGGCTCTCGCTCCTCCACCCGGACCCCGCCCGCCGCGTGGTCTCGGCCTCCTTCGCCCAGACCTTCCCAGAGGCCGGCGGGACCGAGCTCGGCCCCTTCGCCTCGCTGGCCCTCCGCGGCGGGGCGGACTCCTACGCGGGTTCGCGCTGGGATCCACCGGCGCCCTACGACCGGGTCACCGATCCCCGGGAGCTGCACCCCGGCCTCGTCGAAGATCCCCTGCTGCGCGCGACCTTCGACGCGACCCTCGAGACCCCCGTGCCGGAGTCCCTCGGTGTGGACCCCTCCGTTCGGGACGCGCTCCGGGCCCTCGGCTACATGGATCCGTGACGCGCGGCCGCCATTGGCCTCGCCGGAGCGAGCTGATTGTCTGAGACCGCCTCCGTACCCGCGCCCGAGCCCAAGGTGGGGCCCGCGTCTCCTTGGCGGGACCGGTCGGTCCTCCTCACCGGCGCCACCGGCCTGCTCGGCGGCTATGTCGCGCGCAGCCTCATCCTCGGCGGGGCCGGCCTCGTCACCCTGGTGCGTGACCGCGCCCCGGAGAGCCTCTTCTCCCGCTGGGGGCTCCACGAGCGGGCGGCGACGGTCCGAGGAGACGTCACCGATCAGGCCCTGCTGGAGCGCGTCATCGGCGAGTACGAGGTGGAGGTGGTCATCCACCTCGCCGCGCAGACCCTCGTGACCGTGGCCAACCGGAACCCGGTCTCCACCTTTGACACCAACATCCGCGGCACCTGGGCCCTGCTCGAGGCCTGTCGTCGCAGCCCCCGCCTCGGGGCCGTGGTGGTGGCCTCCTCCGACAAGGCCTACGGCGATCAGGGCGGCGCTCCCTACACCGAAGACCTCCCCTTGCTCGGCGCCCACCCCTACGACGCCAGCAAGGCCGCGGCCGACCGCCTCGCCCAGACCTACGCCGCCACCTGGGGGCTGCCGATCGGGATCACCCGCTGCGGCAACCTCTTCGGCGGGGGAGACTTGAACTGGAGCCGCGTCGTCCCCGGCACCGTGCGCTCCCTCCTCCGCGGTGAGCGCCCGGTGGTGCGCTCCGACGGCAGCCCGGTGCGCGACTGGTTCTACGTGGAAGACGGCGCCGCGGCGACGCTCCACCTCGCCGCTCGCCTCCTCGAGGACCGGTCGCTCCACGGGCAGGCCTGGAACCTCTCCGCCGAGGCGCCGCTCTCCGTCTCCGCCCTCGTGGCGCAGATCACCGCCCAGATGGGCCTTGAGGTCGAGCCGGTCATCCAGGGGCAGGGGAGGGGAGAGATCCAGAGCCAGCGCCTCGACGCCGCCAAGGCCCGCCGCCGCCTCGGCTGGGCGCCGCGCTTCAGCATGGCCGAGGGCATTGACCGCAGCGTGGCCTGGTACCGAGACCTCCTCACCGGCGGCGCCGCGTGAGCGGGCTCCTCACCCTCCGTGAGGCCGGCCTCCCCGGGCTCTTCTGGCTGCGGCCCTCTGAGATTGCCGACCACCGCGGCAGCTTCGCCCGCCTGACCTGCGCCGAGAGCCTCCGCGCCCTCGGCCTCGACGGTCGCGTCGCGCAGGTCAACCGCTCCTTCAGCCCCGCGGCCGGCACGCTGCGCGGCCTCCACCTCCAGGGACCGCCTCGGCGCGAGGCCAAGCTCTTCCACTGCGTCCGCGGGGCGAGCTTCCACGCCGCCGTCGACCTCCGGGCCGGCTCGCCCACCTTCGGCCAGCACGCCACGGTGACGCTCCGCGCCAGCGACCCGGACCAGCTCTACGTCCCCGCCGGCTTTGCCCACGGCCTGCTCACGCTGGAGGATGACACCGAGCTCATCTACACCGTCTCCGAGGCCTGGAGCGCCGAGCACGAGCTCACCCTCCGCTGGGATGACCCCGAGCTCGGCGTCCGCTGGCCCCGAGCCGCCCTCCACCTCTCCGAGAAGGACCGCGCGGCCAGTAGCCTCGGCGCGCTGCGGGAGCGGCTGTGCGCGTCGCCCTGACCGGCGCCACCGGCTTCATCGGCGGGGCCACCCTCCGGGCCCTGCAGGCCCGCACTGACGTGGAGGTGCTGGCCTTGCACCGGCCGGGGGCCGCCGTGGGGCGCCTCGGCGGCGTCGAGGCGCGCGCCTTGGGCACAGACCTCACCCCGTCGACGCTCGCAGCCCTGCTCCGCGAGGAGCGGGTCGAGGGGCTGCTGCACCTCGGCTGGGCCGTGCCCCCCAGGGGCTACCTCTCTCACTCCGACAACATTGACTGCCTCTCGCAGAGCGCCCGTTTGTTCGAGGCCGCCATCGCCGCCGGGGTCGAGCGCGTCGTCGGCGTCGGCACCGGCTTCGAATACGGCTCCACCCCCGCGGTGCGGCACGAGCGCACCCCCCTGGCGCCGCGCTCGCTCTACGCCGGTTGTAAGGTCGCGGCCGGGGCGGTGCTGGAGGGGCTGGGGGCCGCCTCGGGCCGCTCGGTCGCTTGGGCCCGGGTCTTTCACGTCTTCGGCCCCGGGGAGCACCCGGAGCGCCTGATGCCGCTCGTCATCGGCGCCCTTCGAGCGGGGCGGCCGATCGCGCTCACGGACGGGGGCCAGCTCCGCGATTACCTGCACGTCGACGACGTCGCCGCTGGCCTGGTCCGCCTGCTCCACCGGCCCGAGACGGGCGCGATGAACGTGTGTAGCGGGGAGGCGCGGCGCCTCCGTGAGGTGCTGCTCGCCTTCGGAGAGGCCCTGGGCCGACCGGAGCTCCTCCACTTCGGCGCGCGTCCGCGCCCCCCGGAGGATGAGCCCGTCGTGCTCGGCGCGGCCGATCGGCTCCGCGCGACCGGCTGGGCCCCCCGCCACGGGCTCGAGAGCGCCGTCGCCGACACCCTCGCGCGCAGTGTGGGCGATCAGCCCTGGAGGCCGGCCTTGCCGAGCTGACCGAGCTCCGCGTACAGGTACACGTTGGCGGCGATCGCCTTCTCGAAGACCCCGAGGTGCAGCGACTCGTTCGGGCCGTGGGCGGTGGTCAGGGGGTCCATCACCCCGTTCAAGATCAGGGGAAGGCTCCCGTATCGTCGCCCGAACAGGGCCACGAAGGGGATGGAGCCGCCCACGCCGACCTCGACGAGCCCGTGACCCCAGGCCGCTCGGTAGGCGCGGTCCGCGGCCTCAAAGGCGGGCCCCTTGGGCGAGTAGAGCCAGGCCCCACCTTCCCCGGAGCTGTGCTTCAGGCTGACCTTGACCCCAGCAGGGGGGTCTGGGAGGAGGGCGGCCTCGAAGCGGGCGAGGGTGTCGGGCACGCCCTGGCCAGGGGCGAGGCGCACCGAGAGGATCGCCGAGGCGCGGGTCCGCAGCGCGTTCTTCTTGTGGGACGGCGTCGGGAGCGTGGTGGCGACCACGGTCACGGCCGGCTGCCGCCACAGCCACTCGGCGGCGGGCCGCCCGCGGAGGGGGAGGGGAGAGACCTCGTCGATGATGTGCGCCCCCGACCGAATCACGGCGTCGTTCAAGGGGAGGTCGCGGACGCTCTCCCGCCAGGCCTCATCGACCTCCACCCGCCCGAGGGTGAGCCGGCCATCGGCGTCGGTGAGGCGGTCGATCAGCTTGAGGAGGGCGATGGAGACGTCGGGGACCATGTTGCCCCACAGGCCGGAGTGCCCGTCGCTCGACAAGGCCTCGACCGTGAGCTCGAGCTCGATGAGGCCGCGGAGGGAGACCGTCAGGCCCGGGATCTCGGTCGAGGGGTTCTCACAGTCGGTGAGCACCATCACGTCGGCCTCGAAGCGCTCCGGGTAGGCCATCATGTAGCGCTCGAGGTTCGGGGACCCGATCTCCTCCTCGCCTTCGATGATGAGCTTCACATTACAAGGCAGTTTACCGTGGGTGTGCAGCCAGGCTTCGATGGCGGCGAGGTGGCTGACCCAGCCCCCCATGTCGTCGGCGGCGCCGCGGGCGTAGAGCCGATCGCCCACGCGGGTCGCCACGTGCGGATCCGTCCTCCACTCTCCCTTTTCGACCTCACCCTTCACCGGCTGGAGGTCGAGGTGGCCGTAGATGAGCAGGGTGGGGGCCTGGGGCCCGGCGCCCATCCAAGAGCCCACCACCATGGGCAAGGGCTCGACCGCCTGCTTTCCCGCATCTACCGCCTTTTCCAGGCTGAGGACCTCGACGGAGGTGAAGCCGAGGGCCTCGAGGTCGGCGGCCACCCGCCGCGCGAGGGCGATGACCTGATCACGATGACCGGGGTCACAAGAGACGGCGGGGAAGGTGAGGTACTCACTCAGGCGACCCACGGTGGCGTCAAAGCGGGACGCCGCGTAGGCGCGGACTTGTTCGGCGGGCACGGTCGACTCTCCAGGTGAAGGTCTCCCCCGTAGCCTCGCCGCCCGCCGTCCTCCAGGGCCCGGACCGGTGAGCGGCGCCTCCGCGCCCCGGAGTTAGAGGGCCGCGTGCCACCGGACCCCACCACACCTGTCGTCGAGACGTCGAACCTCAGCCGGCGCTTCGGCGCTCGCTGGGCGTTCGCGCGGGTCAGCTTGACCGTCTCTCCCGGCGAGCGGGTGCTCCTCCTCGGCGCCAATGGCTCGGGCAAGACCACCCTCCTCCGGGTGCTGTCCACCGTGCTCGGCGCGAATGAGGGAGACCTCCGACTCTTCGGTCACGACCCCCGGCGAGAGCCGGAGGTCGTCCGATCCCGCCTCGCGTTGCTCTCGCACTCCGTCGGCTTCTACGAGGACCTGGGCGCCCTCGACAACCTCCGGGTCTTTGGCGAGCTGTTGGGCCTCCGGGCCCACCGCGGGGCGCCGCTCGGCCGGGAGGCGCTCTGCGAGACGCTGGTGCAGGTCGGCCTCGACCCCCAACGGGCAGATCCCATCCGCGCCTTCTCGGCGGGGATGCGCAAGCGCCTCCAGATCGCCGCGGTGCTGCTCAAGCGACCCGATCTCGTGCTGCTGGACGAGCCCTTCGCCGCCCTCGACCCCACCGGGATGGACCAGATGGCCGCCCTCATCCGTGGGCTCCCAGGCGCCGTCATCATCGCCTCCCATCAGGTGGAGCGGGCCAGCGCCCTCTGTGACCGAGGGCTGCTGCTCGACAAGGGGCTCCCGCGCTGGCAGGGCCCGGCCCGGGACGCCTGGGCCGCGTGGAAAGCGGTCCACGAGACGAGCCCGTCATGAGCGCCCTCTTCGCCGTGCTGCGCAAAGACCTCCTCATCGAGTGGCGGGCCCGCGCGCACACCTTCGCGCTCGGCGCCTTCGCGATCACGCTGCTGCTGCTCTTCTCCTTCGCGGTCGGGCCCGACACAGCCCAGCTCCGCGCCCACGCCGCGGCGTACTTGTGGATGGCGGTGCTGCTCTCCTCGACGCTGCTGCTCTCGCGCTCCTTCCAAGTCGAGGTGGAGTCGAACGCCATCGAGTCGCTGCTGTTGGCGCCGGTGCCACCCGCGGCGCTCTATTACGGCAAGGCCATCTCCAACGCGGCCCAGCTCGTGTTCCTCAGCCTCGTCGCCTTGCCCGCGGTCATCGGCCTCTACGACATCCACCTCGAAGAGAGCCCCCTCCGCCTCCTCGCGACCATCCTCCTCGGCAGCCTTGGGCTCGCCGGCCCGGGGACATTGTACGCGGGCTTGACCTCGCGACTCGCGGCCAAGCAGCTCCTCTTACCGCTCTTGCTGTTCCCACTCGTGGTGCCTTGCCTGCTGGCGGCTGTCAAGTCCACCAGCCTTGTGATACAGGGCGACCCCATGAATCAGGTCGGCTCGTGGTTGA
Organism: Myxococcota bacterium; assembly: GCA_044344255.1. Lineage (GTDB taxonomy): Bacteria > Myxococcota_A > UBA796 > UBA796 > UBA2385 > JBIJDH01. The sequence goes on along the minus strand of JBIJDH010000031.1, from coordinate 26,562 downwards.
GCTTGCTCGCTTGTTTCGATCTGCTCTACTGGAGCCTCTGTGGCGTCCTCTTTGGCAAGGTCATCGAATCATGACTGATCCCGTCAAAAGCAGTGATTCCTCCGGCCCCAGGTCGGCTCCTGCGGGGAGGACATCGGGGGCGAAGGCGCCGCCGGTCGTCCCGTGGGAGTATCCGACGATGGTGGTGGGCGCGGCGCTCATGCTCTTCGGGCACTACCAGGGCCTGTTCATCGCGCCGCCCGAGGCGATGATGGGAGACGTGGGGCGTATCCTGTACGTCCACGTGCCCACCGCATGGGTCGCCCTGGTGGTCTACCTCGTCGCCTTCTTCTGCGCCGTGGGCGTGCTGTGGAACGGAAAGTGGGGCTGGGACGCCGCCGTCGAGTCCTCGGTAGAGGTGGGGGTGCTGCTCAACGCGCTGCTCCTCTTCCAGGGCTCGGTCTGGGCTCGGCCGACCTGGGGCGTCTACTGGACCTGGGACCCCCGCCTCACCACCACGGCGGTCATGCTGCTGCTGTTCTCCACGGTGCTGCTGATCCGTCGAATGGTCGACCAGCCGGAGCGGCGGATGACCATCTCCGCCATCGCCACGGTGGTGGCCTTCGCAGACGTGCCCGTGGTCTACTTCTCGGTGAAGTGGTGGCGGACCCTCCATCAGAGCTTCTCGAGCCCGGAGACGGTGTCGAGCCCGATGGTCTTGCCGCTGCGAATTGCGGCCTTCGGGATGCTCTTCCTGGCGGTGGGCCTGATCGGGATGCGTTGGCGGATCAGCCGCGCGCGGCTCGCCGTCGAGACCAACGCCCCCGATCTCCCCGATCTGCCCGTGCCGCTCGATCTCTCCGGCGTCCGGCGAGGTGAATGATGGACGGTACGCCGCAAGGGATGGTTCAGGGTGGCTGGGGGTATGTCTGGACGGTCTACGGGGTCACTTGGACCGTGCTCATCCTCTACTTCGTGTTCACGTTCATTCGTGCTCGGGCCGTCCAGAGCGCTCGGGCCACCGGTCCGGGCTCCGGCGCGCCGCCCCCTCACCGTACGGGAGCAAGCTCATGAGCCCCATCGGCCGCCGACGCCTCTTCCTCGTCGTCGCTCTCGGTGTCGCCGCCTCCGCCCTCGGGGTGGTTGCGTACGGCAACATCGGCGAGAACCTCGTCTACTACTGGGATCCCACCCAGCTCGTCGCGCACGGCGACGACGCTGTCGGCGCGGTCGTCCGCCTCGGCGGGGTGGTCAAGCCGGGCACCGTGAACTGGCAAGAGGCGAAGAACTCGCTCACCTTCGAGGTCACAGACGGCGTCGAGACCGTGAAGGTCGAGGCCACCGGCGCCCCTCCCCAGATGTTCCGCGAGGGTATCGGGGTGGTGGTCGAGGGCTCCCTCACCGAGTCCGGGGAGTTCCACTCCGACCGTCTCATGGTCAAGCACAGCAACGAGTACCGGGCCCCCGCTGACGGCGTGGCCAAGACTGACCTCTACAAGACCGTCGAGGACATGTGATCTCCATCCTTGGTCGGACAATCGTCCTGGTGGCCCTGGCCGCCTGCGCTATCGGCTCGGTGACCGGCTTCTTCGCTGGTGCCACGAAGAGCTTGGATGCCCTCCGGTGGACCCGCCGGATGGCCTGGGTCTTCGGGATCAGCAGCGTCCTGTCGGCGCTCTTGATGGAAGGCGCCCTGCTCAGCCACGACTTCTCGGTGGGCTACGTCGCCGAGGTGGGGAGCGTGTCCACGCCGACGTGGGTGACCATCGTCTCGCTGTGGAGCTCGCTGAACGGGAGCATCTTGCTGTGGTCGTCGGTGCTCGGCGTCTACATCATGGGCTTCACGGTCGTGACCAAGGACCGCTTCCCCGAGCACACGCCCTACGCCCTCGGGACCGCGCTCGCGGTCGGCACCTTCTTCAGCTTCCTCGTGGCGAGCGTGGGCGACCCCTTCCACGCAGTCTCTCCCGTCCCGCTCGACGGTCCGGGCCCGAACCCGCTGCTGCAGAACCACATCCTGATGGTCGTCCACCCGCCGATGCTGTACCTCGGCTACGTTGGCATGACGGTCCCCTTCGCGATGGGCGCCGCCGCGCTGCTCGCCGGGCGCCTCGACGCCGCCTGGACTCGGGTGCTGCGCCGTTGGACCATGGTGCCCTGGGCCTTCCTCACCGTCGGCATCGTGCTCGGCGGTTGGTGGAGCTACGAGGTCCTCGGCTGGGGTGGGTGGTGGGCCTGGGATCCGGTCGAGAACGCGAGCTTCATGCCCTGGCTCACCTGCTCCGCCTTCCTTCACTCGGCGATGGTGATGGAGCGGAAGGACCACCTGAAGGGCTGGACCCTCTCGCTGCTGCTCGCGTCCTTCTTGTTGACCATCCTCGGCACCTTCATGACCCGCTCTGGGGTCTTCAACTCGGTGCACAGCTTCACCCAGTCGCCGATCGGCCCGGTGTTCCTCGCCTTCCTGGCGATCGCGCTCGTGTTCAGCGTCGTCCTGATGGCCGCGAGGGTCGACCGTCTGTCTCCACCGCCCACGCATCTGGCCGGGCCCGTGTCACGCGAGTTCGCATTCTTGGCGAACAACCTGCTGTTCACAGCGTTTACCTTCACGGTGCTGCTGGGCACGGTCTTCCCGCTGCTCAATGAGGCCATCACCGACAAGCAGATCTCGGTCGGCCAACCGTACTTCGACCGAATGGCGGCCCCGATCGGGGTGGCGCTGATCTTCTTGATGGGCGTCGGACCGGCGCTCCCGTGGGGAGAGACCCGCGTTGGGGTCCTGGCGCGCCGCCTCGGGATCCCGGCCGCGGTTGGCGTGCTCACCGTGATCGTATCGGCGGCGCTCGGCTTCACCGGGGTCTGGCCCCTCCTCACCTTTGGGTTCTCTGCCTTCGCGCTGCTGGTCACGCTCCGGGAGATGGCCGAGCCGGTCGCGGCCCGCGCCAGGGCCCTCGGTGAGTCCATCCCGACCGCGATGATGGAGGTCGGCTCGCGGGCTCGACGGCGGTACGGCGGCTACGTCGTGCACATCGGTGTCCTCATCATCGCCGTCTCTCATGTCGCGGCCACGGCCTGGTCCGCCAAGGACACCGTCACGATTCACACGGGGCAAGTGGCGACGGTGGGGGACTATGCGCTCACCTTCCAGGGCTCGTCCTGGGAGGAGCAGCCCCACCGACGCTCCCTGGTCGCGCGTTTTGACGTGACCAAGCGCGGCGACGCCATCGGGCTCCTCCAGCCCAGGCTGAACCACTACAAGAAGATGGGCACGCCGATCGGGACGCCCGAAGTGCACTCGGCGCTCGACGAAGACCTCTACCTGAGCCTCGTCAACGTCGATGAGGCCGCCGGCACCGCCTCGATCGACGTGCTGGTGCGGCCGATGGTGTGGTGGCTGTGGTTCGGCGGCGGCGTGATGTTGTTCGGCTCGATCATCGCGATGTGGCCGATGGGTCGGCCCCGTGAGACGACCGCTCGCTCGGAGGCGACGGTATGAATTGGAAGGTGCTCGTCGGCGGACTGTTGGCCGTGGTGCCGCTCGTCTGGATCCTGGCGTCGGGCTTCGGGCATGACCCCAAGGGTGTCTCGAACGCCCTCGAGGGGAAGGTGGCGCCAGCCTTTCACCTGACCGACCTCGACGGGGTTCAGTTTCGTCTGGAGGACGCCCGGGGCGCGCCCTTCGTGCTCAATTTCTGGGCCACCTGGTGCCAACCCTGCGTGCAGGAGTGGCCAGAGATGCAGCAAGCCGCCGCCATCTTCGGCGGCCGCGGGGTGCGCTTCTACGGTGTGCTCTACAATGACGAGCCGGCGACGGCGCGCGCCTTCTTGCAGCGGCGGGGCGCACCCTTCTCCACACTCCTCGATCCCGGGCAGCGCACCGCGATCGACTTCGGCGTCACCGGTGTCCCGGAGACCTTCGTCATCGACGGCGCAGGCACAATCCGAAAGAAGTTCGCGGGGCCGCTGAGCTTCGAAGCGCTCAAGGCCGAGCTGGAGCCCCTGCTTTGACCCTCGTCCTGGTCAACCTCCTCATCCTGCTCTCCGCTCCGAGCGGCGCACAGCCCGCGCCTTCGGTCGAGGCGCCCTCGACCGAAGCGCCCGCCGTGGCTTCGGGGGAGATCGCGACCGGGCCGACCCCCCTCGCGGAGCCGCCCGAGGGCAGCCCTCCGCTCGAGGAGGCGATCCCGGGGCTGACGCGAGAGATCTCTCACCGGCTGCGTTGTCCGGTCTGCCAGGGGCTGTCCATCGAGGAGTCCAACGCCGACACCTCGGTGGCGATGAAGACCCGCGTGCGAGAGCTCGTGACCCTGGGCTACAGCGCGGAGCAGATCTGCGCTTACTTCGTGGACCGTTACGGAGCTTGGATCCTCCTTGATCCGCCCAAGACGGGCGTCAACTGGCTCGTCTGGGCTGGCCCGGGCGTGCTCGTGCTCATCGGAGGGCTGGCGATCGCGAGTCGAGTCCGCAGGACCGCGCCCACCCCCGAGCCCCGCGCGCCGATCTCCAGCGTAGACAGCGGGCTCCGCGCCCGAGTGTTGGCCGAGCTCGGAGAGGGGCCCGAGCGCCCCGTCCGTCGCCCTGATGAGGAACGATCATGAACTGGCAAGTCTGGGGGCCGCCCCTCCTCGTCCTCGCCGTCGCGATCATCGTGGGGATGGCGCTCGCCCTCCGGGCCCGGTTGGTCTCCGCCCCCGCCCGCCTCGCTCGTGAAGAAGACCTCCTGGCGCGGAAGGTGACCCTGATCGAGGAGATCCGGGCCTTGGAGGGCGACCGAGGCAAGCTCGAAGAGGATGAATTTCAGGCCCGGCGGGAGGAGCTGATCCGCGCCGCGGCGACGGCGATCGAGGACCTCGACTCCGTCGAACAGAGCTCGGCGCCGAGCGACGAAGCCCGCGCGAGCGCTCCGCCAAGATCTCGGGGGAGCGCCGTCGCCTACATCTCTGGCGCGGTCGGCTTCTTCGTCCTCCTGGGCTTCCTGCTCGTCCAATTCAGCTCGCCTCGAACCGGAGGAGGCTCGATGACTGGCGGTTCCGCGGGCGGAGCGATGGGCGGCGGGAGCGCCGCGCCACCCTCCCCCGAGGAGCAGGCCCTGATCGCGGCGATCGAGGCTGCGAAGAAGACCCTGGAGACCGAGCCCGACAACCTCGCCGCCCTCAATACGTTGACCTACGATGCGCTGCTTTCGCGGAACTTCGAAGGGGCGATGTCTTACCTCGACCGCGCTCGCGTGATCGCGCCCGCAGATCCGGACGTGCTGGTGCACCTCGCCGTCCTCCAGGTCGCGGTTGGTATGCATGACAAGGCGGAGGTCGCGCTCGCTCAAGTGATCGTCAGCCATCCGGGCTCCGGAAAGGCTCGCCTCTGGCACGCCCTGGTCCTCCTGCAGACGGGCCAGGCGGATGCTGCGGCGGCGGAGGCCGATGAGGCCCTCAAGCTCGGGCTCCGCCCCGACGAGGCCTCCTTCGCCCGCTCGCTCGCCGCCGAGGCGCGCAACCCCACCCCGAAGGCCCCGACCAGCGCGAGCGGCGCGCCCATGGCGGGCGGGGCCTCCGGCGCCGGAGGCTCCAGCGGGATGGCGATGGCCGTCTCCGAGGGCAGCACCACACGTTTCAGTGGAAAGGTCAGCCTCGCGCCGGGGGTCTCCACCGATCAAGCCAAGGTCTTGTTCGTCACGGTTTACCGGAACGCGCAAGGGAGCCCGCCACCGGTCTCTTCGAAGCGCCTCTCTCCGACGGCGGCCCCGACCGAGCTCCGCTTCACGGAGAACGATCTCCTGATGGGCGGCGCAGAGTGGCCCGCCGAGGTCTGGGTTCGGGCCCGCCTCGACGCCGACGGCCAGCCCGGCAGTGGCCCCGGCGACGTCGACAGCCCCCTGGTCGGGCCCATCCACGCCGGAGACAGCGGCGTGGAGCTGATCCTCGGCGGGACCTGAAGCCGGCGCCCGGCCGCACCCGCCTCGGGCGGAGGACAGGCTCCGGCGTCGATCGCTCTCCGCTCAGCTCGGAAGCGTCTCCGCCTGTGCGCCGCTCAAGAAGCGCTCGATGGCGAGGCGGATCTGGTTGACCCCGTAGCCGCGCTCGACGCTCACCCAGGGCACGTCGGCGGCCTTGCAGGCCGGCAGAACGATCCGATCGACGTCGTGCCCGATGAAGCGGCGCAGCACGATGACGAAGTTCAGGGAGCCGCCGATGACGGAGCTGGCCAGGGCCTGGATGTTTCGACTGTGGTCGGTCGTGTACCAGTCCACGGAGTCGAAGTGAAAGGCCTCTTGGATCCGTCGACGGGCGTCCTCACGGAGGTCTCCCCCCACGATCGCAGCCCGCTTCCCCGCCACGATCGAGGCGAAGGACCACTCCGAGAGCGGGGGAGGCGCTTGGGCCATCTCCTGCTCGAAGGCCTCGTCGTCGAGCTGCGCCTCCCGGATCGCCTTTCGGAGCTTCTTGAAGCGGGCGTGCTTGTTCAAGAGGGAGAGCCGTGGCTGCATCAGGCGGACGAGGCGGCTGTCCTCTGGGGTCACCCCCGCGTCGAGGGCGGCGAGGGCCTTGGCCACGATCTCTTCAGTCTCTCCCTCTTCTTCCAGGAGGGCCTGGAGGTCAAACAGCGCCTTCTCCGGGTTGAGCACCACCTCTGGCGGTAGCTGAGCCTCGAGCTCCTTCCACCAATGTCGGGCGTCGGCCAGCCAGCTCCGGTGCACCGGGGTGTGGGCGCGCATCAGCCCGAACACGAAGCCGGGCTGCCAACGTTTGGAGAAGGCCGTGAGGTGAGAGAAGATCCGATCCAACGAGGGCAGCGCGTCAGCGGGCAGCATCCCCTCGCCGAGATCGTCCTGGACGTGGCGGCTGCGGGCCACGATGTGCCCCACGAGGGCTCGCTGAATCTCCTTCGGCATCTCCAACCAGCGGCCGGTGTTGACCGGGGTCGAGGCCTCCACGAGCAGTGCGAGCTCCGCGCGAACGGCCTCGGGATCGGAGAACTCGTCGGGCAGATCCGCCATCGGACGGAGGAGCTCCTTGAGCTCGTCGGGCTCCGCCTCACGGGGCCGCGTCTGGACCGCCCGCGACCACGCCGGCCCCAGGTTGACCGCGCCAATCTGGCTGAGGTCAGCCGGGGGGCCGATGGGGCGCGGGGCCTCGACGGGGGAGGGGATGATGACGGTCTGGGTGGGCTGCTCGGTCTCCGGGTCGTCCTCTCGCTCCTCGCGCGGAGCGGCCGTCACCGTGCCTCCCATGACCAGCTCGACCCGCCCGCCGCGGACCCGCCAAGAGAGGCCAATGCGCGCCCACTCCGACAACAAGGCCTCCCGCAGGGAGCGAACTTGTGTGAGACGGGCAGCGGTCCGGTGCTCCAACCAAGGGTCCGAGCCGTTCGCTTGCTCAAGCCGGGCGAGGTCTTCCTGAACGGCCATCAATTCGGCGCCTACGCGGGCAAATTCAGCGCGTAAGTCCGGTTGTTGGAGGTCTCCAATGTTGGGCTCTTCTCCCGCGATCGGCATCACATTTCCAGACTTCAAGGTGGGTACAAATACCATACAAGAATATTGTACAGAGCCAAGACACTGCTTGCACTTCGGCTCGGATCGACCTCGCGGAGGAGGGTCGCGACAACCCTCGCGTTGGGCGGCGACGACAGGCAAGGCCCGTCGAGCCGCAGGTCGACGCTCGACCGTAGCGTACCCCACTTTCAACGGCAAACAGCGACGGGGACGGGTGGGCGACGACCGCGGAGAGAGCTACCCCCGGCGAGGAGGTGAACGTGCACCGTCAGCTCTTCGCGTTCGGGTGTGGGATGGGCTTCCTCGCCGTGGCGGGGGGGGCCTTCGGCGCCCACGCGCTCAAGCAGGCGCTCACGGCAGATGCGCTGGTGACCTGGGAGATCGGCGCTCGTTACCTCGCCTACCACGCGGTCCCCGTGTTGCTGGTGGCGCTGCACGCAGACCGCCTGCCCCGCGCTCGCCTCTCGGGCTGGGCCTTCGTGCTCGGTGCCTTCATCTTCACCGGCAGCCTCTGGTCGCTCTCCCTCACGGGGGCCCGATGGCTGGGCGCCGTCACCCCCATCGGGGGGGTCATGTTCCTTGGCGGCTGGGCCACGCTGGCGTGGGCGGGGCTGACACACACCGGCCTCAGTTCGACGAGCGCGCCCAAGACGGGAGGCGACGCCGCCACTCCTCTCCGCTGAACAGGCACACGTACAGGCTGATCGAGAGCCATGAGAAGGGGCCGACCACCATCAGCGCTGCGATCCCGAGGTGCATGGAGACGCCGAAGATCGCGAACAACAAGCGCAGGTCGATCCGATTGAACGTAGCCCTCAGCCATCCGGATCGCTCTCGGGTGCGGCGGTACCACATCGCCAGCCAGAGGAGGGGGGAGCCCACCTCGAAGAACCAGACGCTCGCCGTCGCCAGCTGGGTGAGCCCGAAGACACGAGCCATCCCGCCCATCGGCCAACGCTGCCAGGTCGGCTGTTGAAGGATGTAGTACAGCGCCGAGAAGTCGCCGCCCGGCACCCAGTAGGTGCTCACCTTCTGGAGCCCGGAGGAGCAGTACAGGAGGACCAGCTGTACGACCACCAGGTGGCGCGCGAAGACCGGCGCCCCCGAGGCCGAGGTCCAGGCTCCGGTCCGAAGCCGGCTGTCGAGCGACAGGGTCCCGGTGGCGTCGCCGAGGAAGAGGATCCAGAGGCAGTTTGTCAACAAGGGGTCGTACGATCCCCCCGCGTGGCCATTGATCCAGGCGAGCGCCATGAAGGCCTGAAGGGCGACCAGCGCCGACCACCGGCCGCCCAGCCCGAGGACCAGCGCCAGCCCGCTGAGGAGGCACATCACCACCAGGGTCCAGACGAGGCCCGGAGAAGGCCCGCCGAGCGCGGTCACCAGCCAGGAGTCCGTGGCCAGCTCCCGATAGCCGCCGTCCTCCGGGTTCAGCCACAGGACGGGGACCATGCCGGAGGCGACCGTGTTCACGATGGTGTGGAGCAGCACCAGCCCCAGCGCGACACGAAAGACCGCGAAGGCCTCGCCGGGCTCGCGCTCACCCGCATAGGCCACAAAGCGGGCCCAGGGCCCCGCACCGCCGATGGCAGGCTCTGTCACGGGCCGCGCTCGACCTGATCGGATCCCTCGGCGGGGACCTCGATCACCAGCGGATAGACAAACTCCCCCTCCGGGATGCGGGATCTCAGGACCTCCTGCGGGGAGGGTGTGCGATACTTGTACCAACGGAGTCGAACCCGCCGGACCCCAGGGAGATCCTCTGCGGCTCGTTTCGCCACCCAATCGCCCATCTGTTTGTAGCTCCTCCGGTAGGCCTTCCAGGAGTACCGAAAGATGATCGACCGAAAACGGTCGTCCTCGAAGGTGTCCTTCATCCAGTCGGCGCCAGGGGTGTCTTGCTCGTAGACCAGCCGCCAGTCATCGCCCTCATCGCGCTCCGACACCTCAACGAAGAGGCGGGCCGGATAGCGGTGCGGCGCCACGAACATGCGCCAAGCCTGCGTCGTGCCGCAGTATCGGTAGTAGGGCTTGAAGGGCGCGAGGACCTGCTTTCGCCCCTTCATGTACGCCGTGGCGAAGCCCCACAGGCCGTCTTCGAACTCATCCGCCGAGACCGACAGGCCAAGCGCTCGGAGGTTCTCGGTCCACGCCTTGAGCTCGCCTTGGACCGTCGGGTCCTTCCAGGCCGAGCGGGAGAGTCCTCCCTCGGGGGCGGGCACCGCGGAGAGGCCGACGGCCACTAGGTGAAGCAGCAGCAGCGCCGCCCGGACCTGCGGCCAAAGGGCCCTCACGGAGCGCTCCAGCGGAAGGCGAGGTGCCCCCCTGGCTGGATCTGCTCGTGACGGATCCAGGCGTGCGGGAGGGGCTCCCCATCGAGGGTGATCTCCAGCGAACCGCCTCCTCCTTCCCGAGATGCTCCCTCCCGTGTGATGAGGAAGGTGCCGTCGCCCACCCGGACGCTGGCCCGCGGGAAGACAGGATCGGCGAGCAGGTACTGGTCCGTGCCGGCGAGCGGGTAGAGCCCGAGGGCGGCCCAGACGTACCAGGCCGAGAGTGTGCCACCGTCGTCGTTCCCGGCGAGGCCATCGGCGCCGGTGCCGTACCAGGTCTCTCTCACCCAGCGCACCCACTGCGAGCTGAGCTCCGGCCGATCGGCGACGGAGAAGAGCCACGCGGCTTGGAGGTCGGGCTCATTCCCGTGCCAATACCAGGGCTGTGGGAAGCCGCGGTCCACCTCATAGAGGGCCTGATCGGACTCGATGAAGAAGTCTGAGAGGCGCTCGACCGCGGTCGCTTCGCCGCCGAGCACCTCGAAGAGCCCAGGCACGTCGTGGTGCACCAGCCAGAGGTACTGGCGGGCGTTGCCCTCCGAGTACTCATCGAGCCACTGTCCATCTCCAGGGAAGTCCACCCAGCTCCCGTCCGAATTCCGGCCATGGAAGTACCCGACCGCCGGATCGTAGAGCTCTTTCCACGCGTTCGCACGATCGGCCAGAAAGGCTCGCTCCTCGGTGGGCAGGAGGTCGACCTGGGCCAAGGCGTAGTCGGCGATCGCCACCTCTTGGGTCCACGACACCGAGGTGCCGATAAGATCGGCGGGGTAGTAGCCGTAGGTGTCGTAGGTCGCGACGTCGGGGCGAGCACCATACAGCGGCGATCCGCGCCCCCGCGCCATGTCGAGGGCCGAGGTGAAGAGGCTGTCCTCCCCGAAGTCGCGGAGCCCCTTCTGCCAGGCCTCAGCCGCCACGATGTGGGCGGGTGAGCCCACCATGAAGCCGCCGTCCCATGTTGCGATCGGCCACTTCGGCAGCGCGCCCCCCTGCTCCGCCATTCGAGACAGGGAGCGCAGCATCTCCTGGTGGGCTTCCGGCCAGAGCAACGTGTAGAGCGGGTGGGTGGTGCGGTACGTGTCCCAGAGGGACATGTCGCTGAAGTACCGGCTGCCCGCCTCGAGGTGCAGGCCACCGTCGAAGCCTAGGTAGCGCCCATCGGCGTCTCCCATCCGCTGGGGCATGAGGTTGCTGTGGTAGAGCGCCGACGCGAAGAGGACTCGCTCCTCCTCGGTGCCGCCCCACACGCTCACCGGACGGAAGGTCTCCTCCCAGGCCTCAGCCGCGGCCGCGGCCGTGGCCTCGACGTCGAAGCCGTGCGCGTCCTCCAGCTCGAAATTCGCTCGGGCCCCCGCCGCGTCGGTGAGGCTGACCGCGACTCGAGCCCGGACGGTGCCCCCGGAGAAGCGGAGCCACGCGCCGTTCCTCACGCCCGAGATCTCGATCCCCTCCACGCCGACCCCGGGGTCGCTCGTCGACACCGCGGCGCTCCCTTCTTGCAGCCCCTCGTCGGTCCATACCCCGTAGCCGACGATCGGCTGGTCAAAGGCGGCCTTGAACCAGAGGGTGAAGGGGGCCGCCATCGCCCCGTCCTGGGTGATCCAGCCCTCGAGGGTGCCCGACTCAGCGTCGAGCTGGAGCCCGCTCGACCACACGACGCCGCCGTCCATCACGTGCCCGAGGTCGATGAGGACGGTGGGATCCACCACGTCGGCGGGGAAGCTGTACTCGTGCACCGCGGTGTGCTCGGTGGCCGAGAGGCGCACGCCGATCGCTGGATCGTCGAGGGTGACCGAGTAGAGGCCGGCGGAGGCGACCTCTTGCGTGTGGGAGAAGGCAGCCATGTGACCGACGTCGGTCCGACGCGCCTCGGTCATGCCGTCCACCGGCATGAAGCCCAGCAGGCCGTAGTCCGTGAGGCCAACGCCGTGGAGGTGGATGTGCGAGAAGGCCGTGATGTGGCTGTCGTTCGCGTGGTATCCGCCCCCGTGGTACACGCCCGGCGCCGCGCCATACTGGTTGGCCGTGTCCGGGCTGACCTTGACGAGGCCGAGCGGGACCGCCGCGCCGGGGTACCCGCAGCCGACCCCAAAACCATCCCCACCCGTGGAGATGACCGGCTCTACGTAGGGGACGAGCTCGACCGGCGGACCGGGATCGGCGTGCTTGGCGCCCTCGTCAGCGCACCCTCCGCCCCCGAGGGCGACGAGCGCGCACCAGCCGACGTGGCCCCGGCGGCGTTGGGGGCGAAGGCACGCTGGGCGACGCGGGGGCGCGACCGCTCGCGGGAGGAAGGGCAGATGGGCGGGCTTCACCCTGCGATGGTACGCTGTTTGACCAGGGCTGGCCAACTCGCGCCGGACCGTGCCGTGTGCTCGCCCCCAGAGTGCCTGCCCAAAAAAAGTGACTGCCCCAAAAGCGTGACGATGTCTGAGGTCCCTCCTACCGCCGGCACCACCACCACTGGCGAGAACCGGCGATACCAGGTCATCGAGGCCGTCGGCAAGGGCGGCTTCGGCACGGTTTACCGCGCCGATCTGCTGAGCGCAGGAGGCTTTCGGAAGCGGGTGGCGCTCAAGGTGCTCAACCCAGAGCTCGCCGACACCCCCGAGTTCGCCCATCGCTTGCGCGACGAGGCTCGGATGCTCGGCCTCCTCCACCATCGGGCCATCGTCCGCGTGGACGGCCTCCAGCAGCTCAACGGCCGCTGGACCGTGGTGATGGAGTACGTCGAGGGCGTCGATCTCAAGCGGGTGCTGAGCGAAGGGGCGATGCCGGTTGGGCCGGCCTGCGAGATCGTGGAGGAGGTCGCGGGAGCCCTGCACAGCGCCTTCGAGACCCCGGGGCACGACGGAGCTCCCCTTCGGGTCCTGCACCGGGACCTCAAGCCCTCCAACCTCCAGCTGACCCCCAACGGCGAAGTGAAGATCCTCGACTTTGGCGTCGCTCACGCCGAATTCCAGCAGAAGGAGAGCGTGACCCGCTCGCTCTTCTTCGGCTCGCTGCCCTACATGAGCCCCGAGCGTCTCGACGGGATCGACGCCCCCTCCGGCGACGTCTACGCCCTCGGCGCGATCCTCTTTGAGCTGGTCATGGGAGAGCCGCTCGGGCGAGCCTCTGGGAACCGGGAGCGGCACCTCGCGCACATCGAGGCCGCCCTGCTCCGGCTCTATGAGCGGCTGCCGGACGAGCCCTTCGTCCAGCTCGTCGCAGACTGCATCGCCTACGATGAGCGGGTGCGGCCGGGCGCCCGCGACCTCGCGCGAAGGGCCCGCGTCTTGCGGGGGCGCTTCCCCGAGCCTTGGCTCAAGGACTGGGCCGAAGAGACCGTCCCCCGGCTGCTCGCGCACCGGGAGCCCCTCGAAGATGGTCTCTCCGGGCGTATCCTCGCCGAGCAATCATTGGTGCCCGACCGCGTCGCACCCGAGGACGCAGCCGCGCCAAGGAGCGCCGCGACGGAGGCCCGGTTCGTCCGGGAGGCGCCCGACGATGACTCCACCGGCTCGGGCTCGATCGCCGTGGAGCGCCCCTCCAACGCTGGCGTATTCGCCGGGATCGCCGCCTTCACCGCCGTCGCGGTCGGCGTCGCCCTCCTCGGCGTCGCGGTCGCCCTGTTCTGGGTCTTCTACAGGGCGCCCGCCGTCGAGGCGGTGCCTGTCATCGACCACGTGGAGGCGCAGGAGGCCACGGGTGCCGAGGGGGGCGCTGGAGCCGAAGATCCGCTGGATGAGCTCCTCAGCGATCCCCAGGCCGCGCCGTCCCGGCCCGAGGAGGGCCCGCCGACGCCCTCCGAGTCAAACCCACCGCCCCCGCCCCCCGAGGCCCCCGACCGAGCGGCTATAGACTCCAAGCGAACGCCCGACACCCAGCGAACGACCGCGGCTCGCGAGGTGGAGGGCACCAAGGGCGAAGAAGAGGCCGAAGATGCGGCGCCCGAGGGCTCCCTGGACGCACCGCCTCCCGTCTCCACCGCCTCCGCCCCGAGCCGCGTGGGGGTCAGCGGTGACGCGGACGCCGTCCGCCTGGAAGGCACGGCCGGCTCCTACCAGCTCCCGGGCATGGTCTCGCCCGGCAGCTACCTCATCCGGGCCACCTTCGCCGGCGAGACGGTGAACGCAGGCTCGGTCACGGTCGAGGCCGACCACCCGCTCACGCTCTCCTGTCGCGCTGGGTTGAGGCGCTGCACCGCCCGTTGAACCGACCGCAGGGAGCGGGGAGCGGCCGCCGGCCCGCGTCCGCTTCGGCCGCGACTCACGAGAAAGGCGCGCCACGGGCCTTGCCGAAAGCCGGTCTACCCTGTAATCTCCCCCCATTCTCGGAGATGCCCATGCCCCAAGCCCGCGCCCTTCAGGCTCCCGCATCCAAGAAGGCGGCCCCCAGCATCGGACGCGCGCCCAAGGCCCCCGCCTCGCGGGGTGGCCTCGGGGCCGGCGGCTCCCTCGAGACCGTCGATCAACAGGGCACCCTCGGCAATGGCTTCCTCGGCGCGAGCATCGGGCCGTCGGCCGGCGGCGACGTCGGGGTCGGCGGCGCGGATCTCTTCGGCAAAGCGATGTTCGGAGAGCACAAGGACAAGTACAAGTTCGCCGAGGGCCCCGAAGACAAGGTGCCGAGCCCCGCTGGCGGCGGCCGGATGAACCAGAAGGCCGGCCTCCCCGGGCTCCGGGACAAACACACCAACAGCCCCTACGAAGATCAGAAGTCCGGCGCGGCCTTCGTGAAGGGTGAGGGAGACAAGGCCGCCGTTGACTCCAACGACGTGCGTCAGGGGCAGCTCGGGGACTGCTACCTCATGGCCGGCATGGCCTCGGTCGCCCGCGCCAACCCCGAGCTCATCCAGAAGTTGATCAAGGACAATGGAGACGGCACCTTCGACGTCACGTTGTACCTTCGTGACAAGTCCTACAGCCAGCCCCGACCCGTCGTCCAGACCATCGACGCCCAGCTCGCGGTGAAGGCCCTCGGAGGATCACCCCTGTACGCCAACATCGGCGACACCCAAGGGGGCTCGAAGGAGCTCTGGCCGGCCCTGCTCGAGAAGGCGATGGCCCAGAAGAAGGGCAGCTACGACAAGATCAGCGGCGGCAACGTGGCCAAGGACGGCTTCAACTTTGCGGGCGCTATCGAGCTCTTCACCGGCAAGCGCGAGAACTACTTCGCGACGGACTCCCTCCAAGAGGATGACGTCCTGCTGATGATCGGCGCCGCCCTCGAGGCCCACAAGCCGATCACGGTTGACACCCGCAACCTCGAGACCGACGCCGCCCTCACCCAGAAGGCGAACGGGGTCAATGTGTATTGGAACCACGCCTACTCGCCCATGAAGGTGGACATCGACGCGCGGACCATCGATCTCCAGAACCCCTGGGGCTCCAACCATGTGACCGGCCTGTCCATCAAGGACTTCGTGACCTACTACCGGAGCGTGCGGGTGGGCGCATGAGCGCGCGCCTCGCCCTGGCCCTTGCCCTCGGCGCCCCCGCGTCGGCGAGCGGCGCCCCCCTGGAGACCCCCGCCATGAACACCGTCGCGCCCGTACAGTCCGGCGTCGTCATCGAGAGCATCGACGAGACCACCGTGGGCGAGCTCGGCGGTGTCCGCGTCGGCATGGGTAACGTCACCACCGGTGACTACCTCTTGCCGGACGGCTCCAAGCGCAGCGGCCGCATCTGCTCCCTGGCGATTGACGGCGCCATCGGCGTCTTCGTGGGGGTGGGCAGCGTCATCACGGTGCAGTCCGCCCGCTGGGAGGTCATCTCGCTGGAGAAGACCCCCGGATCGCTCGGTGAAGTGCGGCTGCGCCTGCTCACCCCCTGAGCCCAGGGCCGATCGGGCCACCCCTTCGAGCGAGGTCCCCCGCGCGGGGCCCTTTGTCTGAGACATCGGTGCCATGGAGAGCCCGTCCTGATGCCAAATCGACACAGTCCGCTGGCCCTGCTGCTCCTCGCCGCCTGTTCTGGCGCCGCGGAGACCAACCCTGAGTCCACCTGGGGTGGGCCCGGCACCCTCGATGATGGCGGCTCGGACGGGGCGGACGGCGGCTCTGACACCGGAGCCGGCGAGGCCCCCCTCGCGGAAGACTTGCCGAACGGTGCCTTCCTCTTAAACTTCACCATCGCCTCTGTCGGCGGGCTGGTGATCCCCTTCCAGGCCACCATCGAGACCCGGGCCCCCCAGGGCGCCGACCGCGTGATCTCGGTCTTCGAGCTGCGGGCCACCGACGGAGCGGACGGCCTCTCCGAGCTCCTCGCCGACACCACCGCCGACACCGCGGTCGGAAGCG
Organism: Myxococcota bacterium; assembly: GCA_044344255.1. Classification (GTDB taxonomy): domain Bacteria; phylum Myxococcota_A; class UBA796; order UBA796; family UBA2385; genus JBIJDH01. The sequence goes on along the minus strand of JBIJDH010000031.1, from coordinate 10,478 downwards.
ACGGCAGCTACGCGCTCACGATCCCCAACTTCACGCTCCCCGGCGAGTACTCCCCCACCGGCAGCGACGTGGAGGTGCAGGCGGTGCTGTCGGGCACCTTCACCGAAACGAGCGGCTTCTGCGGCACCGTGACCGGCCAGATCGTGACCTTCGAGCTCGACCTCGCCGGGAGCACCTTCGGGGCGGTCCCCTGGGAGGAGCGAGCGAGCGGCGGCCTCGACGCCTGCGACGGCGGCAGCACCGAGCCGCTGCCGCGCCTCACGGCGAGTGAGTGCCCCGTGCTCGGCGGGGGTGTCACCACCGGCTTCGCCTCCGGCGGGGAGCTTCGCGACCTCGAGATCGTGCTGCCCGCCGCCTACGACGCCGCGGTCGCCTGGCCGGTGATCTTCGTCTGGCACTGGTTCGGCGGCAGCCCCTCTTCGATGCTCGACGAGGCCGGCCTCCGCGCCTGGGCCGACGAGGCCGGCTACATCCTCGTCGCAGCGCAGGCCCAGGACATCGGCGGCGCGACCGCATGGGACGTCTTCGGGGAGCCCGATCGGAACGTCGACATCACGCTCTTCGACGACCTGCTCACCTGCACCACGGCCAGCTTCAACGTCGATCCCAACCGGATCTATGCCACGGGCATGAGCGCCGGCGGCCTGTTCACCAGCACGCTCATCGCCAACCGCGCCTCCGCCTTCGCCGCCGCCGCGCCCTTCTCGGGTGGCCTGATGACCGAGTACACGCCCGGTGGCGCCGAGATCCCGGTCCAGGTCACCTGGGGTGGGGAGACCGACGAGGCCTTCGACCAGGACTTCGACGCCCTCAACCTCGCCATGATCGAGACGCTCAGCGCCGACGGCCACTTCCTCGTGACCTGCAACCACGGGCTCGGACACGAGATGCTGTCCGAATTTTGGCCCTGGACCATCCAGTTCTTCCAGGACCACCCCCTGGACATCGCGAGCGAGCCCTACGCCGCCGGCCTGCCGGACGTCTACCCTGACTATTGCTCGCCCGTCAGCCCGGCTGACTGAGGGGAGCGAGCCGCCTGGCGCTCATCCGCCCGGGACGGCGTAGCTGCCGCTGTGCTCCACGCCCGCCGCGCCGTCTGGGCGAAGCCCCTGGACGCTGTAGTGACACTGCCGGGCCCCACCCTTCGCCGGGGAGCGGATACGCCACAAGGGCTCGATCCGGTGGCCGTCGGTCGCGGCCCCAGCCGGGAGGGACCACGTCTGTTCATGTTCAATCGGAGCTGCGGCGCTGCTCTCCCCCGTCGGTCCCGTAGCGGTCACCTCACAGCGAACACGAAAGAGCAACTTCCAGCCCTCCCCAACCGCGGGCGCCCGCACCTCCGCGCGCAGGAAGTACTCCCCGGCCGGGAGCTCTCCGTAGTCTGAGCCGAGGAACTGTTCACACCGGCTCCGACCTCGACAGACGCCGAGCCCTCGCTCTCCCTCGAGGCGGACCCCAGCCCTCAGGCTCTCCACGATCGGGATGATCGCGGACTCCTCCCATGGATCGAGGCGAAGGGCCGGAGGTGGTGTGGGGGCCTCACACGTGGGGCAGTCCGGACAAGGGGGAGGTGGCGCCGAGTGGCAGGCGAGCAGGGACCAGATCGACAGGACGCTCGTCAACATGCCGTGAGCGTACCACCCAGCGGCACAGGCTGGCGGGTTAGGCTGCCACGATGTCGAAGCCAGCCCCCTCGAGCCCTCCGGGAGAAGCGCGCTCCGCGCCGGCTCAGCCCTCCGCGGGCTCGGCGCCGCCAGTCCCTTCGGTGGTCCGACGGGGCCTCCTTTGGTGGTTCTCTCCCCCGGCTGACCCCTACCTCGTCGTCAACTTCAGCCTGGACATGACCGCGGCCCGCGCCTACCTCGCCCGGTTGAACGGACGCCCGGGCGGGGCCAGGGTCACCGTCAACCACCTCGTGTGCGCCGCGGTGGCCCGCACGCTCGCCGTCTGGCCGTCGGCCAACGCCCAAGTACGTGGGCGGCGCATCATCCCGCGGCCGCATGTAGGCGTGGCGATGCCCGTCAACCTGCTCGACACGCCCGTCGGCGCCCGAAGGGAGCTCTCCGCCACGATCCTCCCAGCCGCCGAGACCCTCTCCCTCCGCGCGGTCGCCGAAGCCTCCAGCAGAGCCTTCACCGCCGAGCGAGCGGACGCCGTCGAGAACCCGCTGTTTCGACATCTGATGACCGGCTTCGAGCGCCTCCCCGATCCCCTGATGGTCGCGCTCCTCAACGGTCTCGACCGAGGGCGCCACCGCCGCTTCGTCTCGGAGCTGCTGTTCCGAGCCGCGCCGATCACCACGGGCATCACCAATCCTGGCGCCGGCTTTCGGGCGATCGACGGCATGCTGTTCAAAGGGGGGGCGCTGACGCTGCCGCCGCGACTCTTCCACATCGGCACGCTGTGGGCGGTGATGCCGGTGCAGGACGAGGTGGTCGCGCACCGCGGCCAACCCGCGATACGCCCCATGCTCCCCATGATGCTGCTCTTCGATCATCGCCTGCTGGACGGGGTGATGGGCGGTCGGGTGGTGTCGTCCTTCTCGTCCTTCATCCTCGACCCCGTGGCCGAATTCGGCGATGATGGCGCTCGGATTCCCTCCGCGACGCCCGAGATCCCTCGCCCTTCCCCGGTCGATTGAGCTACACTGCCCCCCCGCGCGGGCCTGCCCGCTCCCCCTGCACCATGGCTGCAAGATGGCGCGACCGATGAAAGCTATCCTTCTCCTGCTGTTGTTCCCCGGGTGCATCTTCATCTCCAAGGATGAGCTCGACGAGCGAATGGGGCAGGCGGGCGACACCGACGATCCGCTCACGGGCTGCGCGGAGGCCGACGAGGAGACCTGGTGGGTCGACGTGGACGGAGACACGTACGGAGACCCCGCTGGGGCTGTGAAGGACTGTGACCAGCCTGCTGGAACGGTGGCAAATTTTGATGACTGTGACGACGCAGACCCCACGGTCGCTCTGCTCACGGACTGGATGAGGGACGGAGACGACGACGGCTACGTCGATCCCGACGAGCAGATGCAGTCCTGTCATCCGCCCGATGGCTACCTCCCCGCCTCCGACGACCCCGCGGCGCAGGACTGCGATGACGGCGACCCGGCGGTGCACCCCGACGCAGTCGAGACCTGCGACACCCCCGGAGATGACAACTGCGATGACGTCACCGAGGGGATCGACCTCCCCGGCTGCACCGTGTACTACGCGGATGAAGACCTCGACGGCTTCGCCGGGGAGAGCGCCCAATGTACCTGCGCCCCCGCGGACCCCTACCTCTACACAGAGATCACCGACTGTGACGACTCCGATGGCACCGTCAGCCCCGACGCCGAGGAGGTCTGTAACAACGGCCAGGATGACACCTGTGACGGCTCGGCCAACGACTGCGTCCTGACCGGCCCTCTTGACCTCTCCTCCGCCGACGCCACCTTTCGCGGCGAGGCGGCGCAGGACTGGGCTGGGGTCGCGGCCGCGGCCGTGGGGGACATCACCGGGGACGGCGCGCTCGACTTCGCCATCTCCGCGCACAAGTCGAACGGCTCCGCCAACGACGCAGGCCGGGTCTACCTCATCGACAGCGCGAGCAGCGGAGTGGTTGACCTCGGACCGAGCGCGATGCCCGTCATCGAAGGCGAGGGCTCGGGTGGACAGTTCGGCTACTCTCTCGCCGCGGGCGGCGATATCAACGGCGATGGAGCCGACGATCTCGTCGTGGGGGCCGTGCTCCGCGGCGCGGGCGCCGCTCGCGCGGGCTCTGCATACGTCGTCTTCGGCCCCCTCGCCGCGCCCGGGAGCTACCTCGCCGCCAGTGAGGGCCTGCGCTTCGACGGCATCGCGGACGGCGACCAGGCCGGCTGCGCGGTGGCGGGCGGCGGGGACTCCAATGGAGACGGACAAGCCGACCTCCTCGTCGGCGCCTACAAGCGGTCCGGCACGGGCGGCGTCTGGCTGTTTGAAGGACCGCTCGACGAAGGGGGGAGCCTCTCTGGAGCGACCGCCTCCTTCAGCACCGGCGGCACGGGCGACCGCACCGGCTTCTCGGTCTCCTTCGGCGGAGACATGGACGGAGACGGGCAAGACGAGCTGCTCATCGGCGCCGACCGCGACGACGACGTCGGGCTCGACTCCGGGGCGCTGTATGTGGTCTCCGATCCGCCCGCCGGCGCCAGCGTGCTCGATGGGGCGTCCAACCGGCTCCTCGGCACCGCCGCCTCCGTCTGGGCAGGCTACTCGAGCGCCCCGGCGGGTGACGTCAACGAGGACGGCTACGCCGACATCCTCGTCGGTGGTCCGGCGGAGGCCGGCGAGACCGGGGTGGCCTGGCTGGTGCACGGTCCCGTGAGCGGCACGGTCTCCCTCAACGACGCAGAGGCCCGCATGGGCGGCCTCTCCGCCATGGACCGGGCCGGCCGCAGCCTGTCCTCGGCCGGCGACTTCAACGGCGACGGCAGCCTCGATGTGGCCATCGGCGCTCCCGCGACCGACGGCACCACCCCTGGGGTGGCCGCCCTCTTCTACGGTCCGCTGAGCGGCAGCTACACCCTCAGCGACGCCGCTGTGCTCTTCACCGGCGCATCCACCGAGGACGACGCCGGTCAGTCCATCGCCGCGGGAGACCTCGACCGCGACGGCGTCTCCGACCTCATCGTCACCGCGCCTCGCGCCGAAGGCCTCGTGTCGGACGCCGGCGCTGCCTACCTCATCCTCGGAGGTGGCCTTTGATCGGCCCCGCTGCGCACCCCTGGCTTCGCCCGCTCCTCGTCGTCGCCCTCCTGGCCTGGTCGGCGCCCGCCCTCGCCGCCTGCCCGGCCCCGGTGAGCGCCTTGACCGTCGCGCAGGACATCTCTTTGTCCGACGCGGCCTTCGCCGACATGGACTCCGAGGCCTTCAACGCCTCTCGGAGCTCCGCCCTCCGGACGCTGCCCTGCGTCAATGAGACCATCACCACCACGCAGGTGTCAGCCCTCCACCGGATGCAGGGGCTCGCAGGCTTCCTCAACCGCGATCAGGCTGCCTCGATCGCATCCTTTCGCTCGCTCCTCGCGGTCTCTCCTGGGTATGTGCTCTCCGAGACCGTCGCGCCGGAGGGGCACCCCCTCCGCGCCTGGTTCGAGACCGCGATGATGACGCCCAGCGCCGCGCCGCGCCCGGTGACCGCGCCGAAGAAGGGCTGGGTCTACGTAGACGGCAAGATCGCCACCGTCGCCCCCTCCGACCGCCCCTTCGTGCTCCAGGTCTTCGATCCCAACGGGGCGATCATCCTGACCGAGCTGGTGGGGGCAGGGGCGCCGATCCCGACGCCCACCGGTGACACCAAGGTGGTGGCCAAGTCCTCGAACGCGTCCACCGCGGCGCCGCTGCCGGGCGGTCGGCCGCCCGATCGCGGGGGCGAGCGCCGCGTGAACGCGCCGCTGTTGGCCACGGCGGGCGTCATGGCCCTGGCCTCGGGGGGCCTGTACTGGGCGGCCTCCACCCAGGCGGATCAGTTCTGGGACCCCGCGACCGCGTCCAATCAGCTCGACGGGCTCCGTCAGCAGACCAACACGCTGGCCGGACTCTCCCTCGGCGTCGGCGCCCTCGCCCTCGGCGCGGGCTCCGCTTCCTTCTTCGTCGGGACCTGGTGAGCCGTGAGCGCACGTACCCGTGACTACAAGATCCACGAGGCGGTCTGCCGCGGTCCCTACGGCGTCATCCATCGGGCCACCGAGGTGGGCCGAGGGAAGACCGAGGTGCTGGTTCAGCTCCTCGAAGGCGCCGACAACGCGGCGGTGGTCGCCGCCCTGCGTCTGCAGATGTCGGCCTCGGCCGAGCTCCGTCACCCCTTCGTCGCGCGCCCCCTGGCCATCCAGGACGTCGAGGGGCGCTCGTGTCTGATCTACGAGTACTCGGACGGGCTCACGCTCGGCGGGCTGCTCGGCCGCGCCCCCATCCCGGTGCGCACGGCCGTAGAGATCGGCGGCAAGCTGGCGCGCGCCCTCCACGCCGCGTTCAAGAAGTCCAATGGCAAGGGGCCCCCACTCGGCCTCGTCCACGGTGACCTCAGCCCAGATCAGATCTGGCTGGCCCGAGGTGGCCTGTTCAAGGTGATGGGCTTCGGACTCAAGCCCTCGTCCGAGCCGCGCGACCGCGACGCCGCGCGCGCCCGACTCGCCTGTCCGACCGCCTACACCGCGCCCGAGGCGCAGCGCGGCGTCGACCTCCACGCCTCCGATGTCTACGCGCTGGGCGCCATCCTTTCCCACACCATCACCGGGGTGACCCCCTCCTACGCCTCGAGCCAGCGAGACTGGCACGACGCGGTCGTGAGCTCGGTCACCACCCGCGTTCGGGAGATCTCGGGGGAGGACAGCCTCGCCAAGCTCATCTCCGAGCTCATGTCCTTCGAGCCGGCTGGCCGGCCGCAGGCCGACGAGATCGAGAAGCGGATGGAGGGCCTCCGCCGCAACCAGGACGAGCCCCGCATCTACGAGTGGTGCGACCGCGTGATCCCACGGGTGAAGGTCCAGCTCGCCGAGGAGCTGACCCTCGCGGAGGCCACCCTGCCGAGCGGACCCCTCTTCGACGAGACCGAGGAGATCCCCTACGACGACGCCCTCGTGCGGAGCGGCTGGGACAGCCTCGCGCAGGAGGTCGAGCGCCGCGCCGAGCCCGCGACGCAGCTCGAAGCCAGCTCGGAGATGCCCACCGAGAGCGGCGGCGAGCCCCAGCCGCCCGAACCCGTCACCTCGGAGCTCCCGCCCGCCTCGAACGAACCGCAGCCCCCGGAGGCGGACGCCGAGGGCCCCGATCGCCAGAGCCTGCACCCGATGGGGGAGGAGCCCGCCGCGCCGCAGATCGAGGACGAAGGCGCCGCACCAGGCCTCGAGGCCGAAGCTGCGCCCCGGGTCGAGGTCGCTCCCGAGCCGGAAGAACCCGCCTTCCAGACGCACACCCTGGAGCCGCCGGCCTCGGCGCCTCCTCCCCGACTCGTGTCCACCTGGAGCCTCCCCGAAGAGGAGGAGAGCCTCGAGACCCTGCCTGCCGACAACAGCCCAGACGAGGCCGACGAAGCTCTCGACAGCGACGATGGACGCGCCGCCACCTCCTGGCGCTTCCTGCAGGGCCGCGCCGCCGAGCAGCGCTTCCAGGACGACGCTGACCTGGGCAGGCGCCGGGCTCCCATCGAACAGATCACCGAGGTTCACTCGGCCGGCCCCCGCATCGAGGCCGAGCGGCGTATGGACGAGGAGGTCGACACCTACCACGAGGACGAGACCACACGCCTCGAGGTGGCCGCCGCCCCAGACTCCCTCACCGAAGAGGCGATAGCAGCCAGCGGCCCCTCCGCGGGCCGATCGGCGTCGGCTCCCCCCTACATCTTGCGTGGCGAGGGGCCGGCGCCCGCCGCCCCTCCGCACCTGGCTGACCCAGCCCACGTCGAGCAGGTCGCGATGCCGCCGGTCGAGGAGCGGCGCTCCGCTTCCCTGTCGCCCGCGCTTCCGCTCCGCGCCGCCCCCACCTTCGACGCCTTCGACGATCCCCCACCGGCCCTCGCCGGGCCCACGTTGGTCCCCTTCTTCGACGCCGACCCTGCGCCGGAGGAGGTCCGCCCCGTGACCGCACCGCCCCCCAAGACCGAGACGACGGCCCCGTCGAAGGCCCCCGTCGAGGCCAAGACCGGGCGGGAGGGCAAAGGCGAGAAGGCCGGCAGAAGCGAGAAGGCCGAGGCGTCCAAGCGAGATCGCGCCGCGAGGGCGAGCGCGCTTTCGACCGCCCCCACACGCCCCGCCGAACGCGCTCCCGCAGACCTGGCCCCCCCGGAGCCCTTCAAGCGGGTCGAGCCGAAGCCGCAGGCGGAAGAGCGCTCGATCTGGACCACCGTCGCCGTCATCGCGGCCGTGCTGGTGCTCGGCTTCGTGCTCTGGCGCGGCGCAAGCGGGCCAACGGCCCCCGAGCCCCGTGACACGAAAGGCCCCGTCACGCAGACGGAGCCCAAGACAACTCCGCGGAGCGCCCCCGTCACCACGCCTCCGGTCAACGCGCCGACGACCACGAGCGCGCCGCCCGTGACTCCGACCGCGCCGGCCATGACTCCGACCGCACCGGCCGCGACCGCGACCAAGACGGCCCCGCCGACGCCGACGGCCGCCGCGACCAAGCCGACGACGACCCCGGCCACCCCGCCAACCACAAAGGCGACGACGGCCACCAAGTCGGCGACGACGGCGACGACGGCCACCAAGTCGGCGACGACGACGACGACGACGACGACGGCGACGACGGCGACGACGGCGACGACGGCCACCAAGTCGGCGACGACGGCGACGACGGCCACCAAGCCGGCGACGACGACCACGACGGCCACCAAGTCGGCGACGACGGCGACGACGGCCACCAAGCCGGCGACGACGACCACGACGGCCACCAAGCCGGCGACGACCGCCGCCGCGACGACCGCCCCGCCGCCCAGCAAGGCCTCCGGCATCCCGGAGAACCCGCCGGCCGGCACGCTCTCGGTGAAGGGCGACGCCCAGAGCGTCAAGCTGGTGAGCGCGGCCGGGTCCTTCTCGGCGGGCCCCCTCCCGGCGGGGACCTACTCCGTGAAGGCCACCTTCGAAGGTGGGACGGGGCCGATCGACGCCGGCACGGTCACGGTCAACGCGGGCCAGACCGTCACCGTGAGCTGCGACACGGCCTTCGCCCGCTGCAAGATCCGCTGACCTTCGCGCAGATCGGGTCCCTTCGGTCCGAACCGCCCGAGGTCGAAGGGGCGGGTGTGCTCCGCCGGGGGGCGGGTTAGACGCCGCCCCCACGCAGCAGAGGGGGAGCGGGCTCGCTCCCCAGGAGCACACCATGGCCGTTCAACGCACCCTCTCGATCATCAAGCCCGACGCTACCCGCAAGAACCACGTCGGCGCCATCCTCGCCCGCTTCGAGGCCGAGGGCCTGCGCATCGTCGCCCTCCGCAAGATCCACATGGCGAAGCGGGAGGCCGAGGGCTTCTACGCCGTGCACGCCGGCCGCGGCTTCTTCGGCGAGCTCACCGACTTCATGTCGAGCGGCCCCTGTGTGGTGATCGTCCTCGAAGGGGAGGGCGCCGTCGCCCACAACCGCGAGCTCATGGGCGCCACCAACCCCGCCCAGGCGGCGGCCGGCACCCTCCGCCAGCTCTACGCCGCGAGCATCGGCGAGAACGCCGTCCACGGCTCTGACTCCGCTGAGAACGCCGCGATCGAGATCGCCTACTTCTTCTCCTCGCTCGACCTCCACTGAGCCGCGTCGCGCTCGCCGCCGGCGGGATCTCGATCGAGATCCCGACCGGTCGCGGGGCGCCGAGCCGAGGGGAGCGCTCGCCCCCTTTCGCTCTGGGCCAGCGCGGGGGTATCTTCCCCCGCACAGCCCGGAGATGGAATGGCCTTCAAGAAGAGCGCGCCGCGGTCCTCTGCTGACGCCGGCAAGAAGCAGATCACGGAGAGCTACCACCTCTCCCTCTCCATCGGGAAGTCCCTCTGGGACGACCTCGTCGGCGCCGCCCTGCCGGCCAAGGTGAAGGACGGCACCTTCGATCTCGGCCGTTTGGTGCACAGCGGGGTCAAGCAACTGCAGGTCCGCGAGAAGGTCGTGGCCCTCTTGGAGGACCGCCAGCCCCCCGCGTCGGTGATCGCCGCCAAGGATCGTGCCGCTCGCCTCTGGGGCCAGCGCCGCGGGCAGGTCTACGGCGTGATCGACCGCCTGGTCCACGTCGAAGGCGACTGGAAGGTCGAGATCGACAAGGAGGGCACCGAGTTCCACTACGACGAGCAGAAGATCGGCGTCGACGCCCACGTGAAGGCCGTGGCTAAGGGCAGGGCCCTGCTGCTCGACAAGAACCTCGAGCTGCCTTTCACGCTGGAGAAGCGGATCGGGGCCACCTGTTACCTCGGTGAGATCCGCTACGACAAAGACAAGAAGGCGATCATCGGCGAGATCATGGATCCCGCGATCGACTTCGGCGACCACTTCATCTTCCGGCTCTTGAACGAGGCCGGGGCCTACATCCTGGCCCAGCAGATCCACCGGTTCAACCCGGTGCCCATCCTGCCGAAGAAGCAGCTCGAGGACATGGTCGCCCCCGCCGGCGGTCCCCTCAAGCTGCAGATGGGGGTCGAGGACGTCCAGCTCGAGGTCACGCCGGAGTACCTGACCTTGAAGGTCCGCTTCGGCTTCTCCCAGCTGCAGCTCCCCGGGCGCTGACCGTGCCCCGCGACCGCCTCCCACCCGGCCAGCGCCTCGTCCGCGGCTGGCCCGTGCTCCATGAGGGGTCGGAGCCGGTCTTTCATCCAGACGCCTGGCGGCTGCGGATCTGGGGTGAGGTGGAGGCGCCGCTCAGCCTGGACTGGGCCGACTTCCAGGCCCTGCCCGTCCAGGAGGTGATCCGGGACCTCCATTGTGTGACCACCTGGTCCCGCTACGACAACCGCTGGGCCGGGGTCCGGGTGCAGGAGCTGCTCCAGC
>JBIJDH010000016.1:0-188936 GCA_044344255.1 Myxococcota bacterium | reverse complement strand
CTCGGTCTTGCCATGACGGCCTCCTCCGAAGAGGAGCCTCCACGACTTGAGCTCCAGGGTCCCGACCCGGGGGTGGACTACTTCAGGTGAGCACCCCCCGGGCTACTTCCGATGAGCGCTGCAGCCGCTCGACGGGAGAAGCGGCCACGCCTCACCGACCACCCGTTCGGCGAGTACAACCCTCACCGCCCCTCCGAGGCCCGCAGGGTAGGATCCCCGCATGTTCACTCTCCCCCTCCCTCTCCTCCCCGTCTTCCTCCTCCTCGCCTGCAGCCCCAGCCCCGTTCGTCTCGGCGAGGACGCAGCGCCCGCCGCCGCTCCCGACGGCGGCGGAGACGACGGTGGAGTCGACGGCGGAGCGGGCGACGGCGGCGGCGGCAGCGGCGGGGACAGCGCCGAGCCGCCCGACGCCCCCGTCGAGGCGCTCCCCGAGGCCCCCGCCACAGACCCGAGCGACGCCGTCTTTGACCCCTGGGTCATCCACACGCTCGACCTCGAGATGGACCCCGCCGCCTGGGCGGACATCCGTGACAACCCCTGGCCGGAGACCTGGTATGAGGCCGATCTCACCTTCACGTCCGGGGGGGAGGGATCGGGGGAGGGCTGGGTGGAGGGGCTCCCCGCCGTCGGGGTGCGGGCCTTTGGGGCCGGCTCGAAGTACGCGGGCAAGCCGCCCCTGAAGATCAGCTTCGATCACTATGTGGAGGGGCAGGACTGGCGCGGACTCGAGCAGCTCAAGCTCGACAACAGCGTGCAGGACTTCACCTTTCTCCACGAGCGCATCACCACGGAGGTGCTGCGGGACATGGGGCTTCCCGCCGCCCGCACCGGCTGGGTGCAGGTGCGCGTGAACGGAGATCCGGTGGGCTTCTTCGTGCTGCTGGAGCCCATCGACGACCGCTTTGTGAAGCGCTGGTTCGGCGAGGACGAGGGCCCCCTCTATGGCATGGTGAGCGGCTGGTACGCCCAGGGGCTCAATCCCCTGCCGACCGGGTATGAGGACCCCTTGCTCTGGTATGAGCAGCAGACCTCCGTGAGCGCCGACGGGGCTGAGATCCTCGCCGCCATCGAGGCCCTCTCGACGGGCACAGACGGGGAGGTGGCCGCGCTCATCGACCTCCCAGAATTTACGCGCATCAGCGTCGCCCGCAGCGTGATGGGGGGCATCGACACCTTCTCCGGGGACGGGAACAACTTCTATCTGTACTCCCACAACGGCGTGCTGGAGCAGATCCCGTGGGATCTGGACGCAGACCTCGGCTATCCCTATGCCATCACCAACGCGATGACCGTGAGCCTGGAGAGCCCCTGGCTTCAGTCCCCCTGGAGCTGGAACCCCGTCACCGGCGCCGCCTATACCGACCCTGTCCTCCTCCGCCACCTCAGCATGGGGGCCGACGTGGACAGCATCGTCTCGGAGATGTTCTCCGGCCCCTACGCCTGGGCTGCGACTGACGCGAAGATCCTCGCCTCCGCGGAGGTGATTCGAGAGGCGGTCTATGGTGATGTCCTCGGATACGGCCCGACCTTTGACCAACATGTCGCCGATCTGCGGCTGTTCGTCCACCAGCGCGGGAGCGTGGTGCTCGGCCGGGACGCCGCCGACTGTTTGGAGCCTGAAGACGGCAGCGTCTCCCTCTCCGACCTCTCCCCCACCGGCACGGTCGGCTGGGACACCCTGCGCGTCGACGCCACGCTCTGGGGCCCCGGCTTCTCCGTGCGGGGCGAGCACACCTGCCGCGGCCTCTTCACCCACGCCCCGAGCGTGGTTCAAGTGACCGTCCCCGCGGGGATGTCATCGCTCACAGGGGGCGTGGGGCTCCAGGACTGGATGCAGGTCTGCGGGGACGGCGCCTCCTTCTTCGTCGAGCAGGGGGGCGTCACGCTCTGGAGCAGCGGGAGCCTCGGCACCTACGACCCCGCGGTGGACATGGGGAGCGTGAGCGTGGAGCCCGGGCGCCTCTCGCTGCGCGTGAGCCCCAACGCCGAGTACAGCTGCGACACCGCCGCCTGGCTCGATCTGCGGCTCCACTGAGCGCGACCCCGCCCGGGGGCGCCGGGGGCTTGGCAGGACGCGGCGGGGGCCGGGGTCCACCTCCCCTGACCCACCCTCCCGCCTTGACGTAGCACTCCTGTCTGTCCGTTCTATCCGGTCAGGCGGGGATGGGCAGCGGGGCCACCGTATAGGCCCCGTCGGCGAAGACGGTCTGTCCGTCGATCTCGACCCGTCCGAGGGCGGCGAAGACATCGACGTGGTAGCGCGTGTGTCGCTTGCTGAAGCCGGCCTTCGGATAGACCGTGTGCTTGGTGCCGAGCGAGATGTGCACGCCGCACATCCGCTCGTAGGAGCCCACGTCCGTGAGGGGAGTGGCCGGGCTGAGGGCGCGGTTGAGGCCGAAGCCGAGCTCGCGCACCCAGACGGCGCCCTCCGACTCGGTGATCACGCGCAGCACCTCCTCGAACTCCTCGGTGGCGCCGGGGGCGGCGACCACGCGGCCCTCCACGATCTCGAGCGTGATCGGCGCGGTGAGGAAGCGGACCGAGAAGTCGGCGGCGCCGAAGGCGCCAATGGTGACGCGCCCGCTCAGGGACTCGAGGGTGACAGGCTCGGTGAAGACCTCGCCGATGGGGAACTGGCCGCCCACCGTCTCCATGCCGGAGTAGTCGCCCACGTTCTGCTTGGTGTCCTCGAAGGGGCCCTCGTAGTCGAGGCGGCCCGCGGCCGTGATGAGGGTGATGCGGCCCGCAGGGTCAATCCGGGCCTTGAGCGCCGCGCCCATGCCGCGCAGCCAGCGCGGATCGTAAGCCAGGGCCGCGACATAGGTGGCCACCTCCTCGTCGCGCACGCGGCCGAGGTGCGGGTGCTCGATGACCTTGAGGCCGCGCTTGAAGAGCTCGAGGCGGAAGCGCCAGGGGCCGAGCTCGAAGCGGTCGGACTGGAGGAGCACCACGAGGGCGCCGCGGGGAAGGGCGTCGATGGCGGCGATGATCGGCTCGAGCGGCGTCTGGGCGACGTCGAGCTGCGCCGCGCCCGTCAGGCAGGCGCCGTAGCCCTCACGGAGGAGGCGCGTGAGCGGGGAGTCGGTGTCATAGACGATGAGACCGGCGCTGGCCGGATCGTGGGAGAAGGCCAGCGTGACGATGTCCCGCGTGTTCTGGAGGAGGGCGTCGCAGGAGGGGTCAGTCACGGCGGTGGGTCCGGTCGGAGTCGCCCGCCTGGGCCTTCGGCGTGGCGAGCTGGGTGACGAAGCGGGTGATGTTGGGGAAGGCCCAGGTGAACCAGTAGTAGCCAGGGTAGATGATGCGCTTCTTTCGGCGCTCGACGCCGTTGAAGACGAGGTTGGCGAGGCGCTCGGCGGTGCCCATGGGCACCCAGGTCTGTCCATAGGCAGCGGCGCCCTCCATCGCCATGTCGGTGCGGACTGGGCCCGGATAGACCGTGAGCACGTTGACGCCGCGGGGCAGCCACTCGGCCCGGACAGACTCGCTGAAGGCGGCGATGCCCGACTTACCGGCGTTATAGTGCACCATCCCTGGCATCCAGGACAGGGCGGCGGCGGAGGCGATGTTGACGATGTCGCCCCGGCCGCGCTGCAGCATCGCGGCGCCCACCGTCTCCATCAGGCGGATGGGGCAGAGCAGGTTGAGGCGGATGCTGGCCTCGCCGCCCGGGCTGTCCTCGGCGGGCCCGAGGGTCTGCCGGCCCGCGTTGTTGATCAGCACGTCGATCGGCCCGAGGGCGGCCTCGGCGCGAGAGACCCAGGCGGTGGCGGCGTCGAGGTCATCGAGGGCCACGGCCTCGATGTAGGTCGGCCGGCCAAGCGAGGCGGCGAGGGCCTCGAGGGCCGGGCGCTGCCGGGCGATGAGGGTGAGGGAGCAGCCGGCGGCGGCGTAGCGGCGGGCGAGGGCTTCGCCGATGCCGCGGGAGGCTCCGGTGATGGCGACGTGGGGCATGGGCGGTCCTCGGGGCGGCGACGCGGGCGGAGCCCCTAACGTGGGGCGGGCCTCACCTCGCCAGCCGCGGTGAACGTGCTAGGAGCGGGGCCCCGCGCGGCCCATCGGGCCCGCTTGAAGGAGCCCCGGTGGCCGCCCCCTCGGAACCCACCCCGCCCGCCCCCGCCGCGCCCGCCGCGTCCCCTCCCGCGGCGGCCGGCGGTCTCGTCGGCCGCCGAGGGAAGATCGCCCTGGTGGGCCTGCTCGCGCTGGCCGGCGCGGTCGGCATGACCTACCGAGGCTGGGCCCCGCGCGACCCCACCTGGAAGACGAAGCTCGAGTACCCGAACCTCGGCGCCTATCGGGGGCTCGACCCCGCGCACTTCACCAGCGCCGAGACCTGCAGCGCCTGCCACCCCACGCAGTACGCGGAGTGGAAGGAGTCGGGCATGGGCCGCTCCTCGCGGGTCTCGAACTTCGAGATCGAGCTCTACAAGGCGAGCCTCGACCTCCGCGGCCTACCGGTGGAGGAGGTCCAGCAGTGCCTCCACTGCCACGCCCCCGTCGCGCTCATGGGCGCCGAGCTCGACCTCGAGCGGGTGGGCAAGGTCGCGAGCGAGGGGGTGACCTGCGATGTCTGTCACACCGCCGTCCAGGCCTGGCCGAACGACGCCCCCGGCATGATCCGCTGGGACCCCACGGGCCCGAAGCGCGGCCCCCTCTGGGGCACGAGCGATGAGACGCCGCCCCCCGACGCTGTCATCGCCGTCTCGCCTTTCCACGGCACCGCCCACTCCGACCTCCACAAGGGCAGTGACCTCTGCGGCGCCTGCCACATGTCGCTCTGGCCCACAAACGCCCTGCCGGTAGACTGGACCTGGGCCGAGTGGGCGCGCAGCCCCTACGCCGCCGAAGGCAAGGGCTGCCCGCAGTGCCACATGCCCACCTACGACGGCGTCGCGGCCGTGGGGGGGCCGGAGCGAAAGGGCCTGCACCGCCACACCTTCCCCGGCGGGGGAGACCTCGAGATGGTGCGCAAGACCGCCACCCTCGACGTCAGCGTGGAGGCGCAATTCGCAGGTGAGGTGGTGAGCGTGCGCGTCGAGAACGTGGGCGCCGGCCACGCCTTCCCCACCGGCAACGCCACCGCCCCCTGCGTGACCTTGAAGCTCGTGGCCAAGGACGCGGCTGGCGCGGTGGTCTACGAGGACGACCGCAAGTACAGGCTCGTCTATGGCGACATCAACGGGGTGCCCGTGAGCGACCCGAGCGTCGCCTACAAGGTGCTGAGCGACACCACGCTCCAGCCCCGTGAGCCGCGCCACGAGCACTTCTTCATCCCCCGGCGCCTCGGCGCGGCCACGGTGCACGCCGAGCTCGAGTACCGCCGCTGGAACGAGGAGCTGGTGACCCAGCACGCCGCCCTGGTCGGCGAATTCCTCACCCGCTACGCCCGCGAGGGGGTGCGCCTGCACCGGCTCATCGCCCAGCTCGACAAGCTCGACCCCGCCGCCATCCAGCAGATCCGCGACATGCCGGTGATCCTGGCGGCCGAGGACGACGCCGTCGTCCCCCCTCCTCCCGTGTCCCCCCTCTGACGCCCTCCCTTGTGGTGGCCCAGCGTGACGATGTGAGCTCCAACCTCGACGATGCCAAGGCCCCCGCTGCGGAGGGCCAGCCGGGTGACCTCCTCCTCCGCCCCCTCGAGGGCCTCGCGAGCTGGGTGCCGGCGAGCTGGTTCAGCGCCTTCTTCCGCGCCCTCTCGATGGCCGAGCAGCCCGAGGCGGCCCGCACCGGCGCCCTCTCCACCGAGGAGAGCTTCTTCCGGCGGGACCGCTACGTGCACCCCGAGGTCGATGCCAGCACCTGGCGGCTCCGGGTGGAGGGCGTAGCATCGCCGCGCGAATTCAGCCTCGACGATCTGCTGGCCATGCCCCAGTCCGAGGAGGTCTGCGTGGTGGAGTGCTCCGGCAACGGCCACACCTGGATGGGCTCGGCCGGGCTCATCGGCCAGGCGCGCTGGGGCGGCGTCCGCCTGATGGCGCTGATCGAGGCCTGCGGCGGGCCCGGGCCCAGCACCGACCTCGTCTTTCACGGCCAGGACGGCATGCTCGGCCCCTCGGGCTACGACTACGGGCTGTCGGTCGAGGAGCTCCGCCAGTCCGATGCCCTCATCGCGCTGCGCTTCAACGGCGCCCCGCTCAGCCGGGCCCGCGGCTTCCCCGCACGGCTGATCGTGCCCAACATCTACTCGATGTCGCACGTGAAGTGGCTCGCCCGCATCGAGGGCAAGGACAAGCCCCACGACGGCCTCAACAACACGCTCGTCTACACGAACAAGCGCAAGAAGGACGGCAAGTGGGTGCGGGAGCAGGCCCGCTGGATCGGCCTCAAGTCGCTCATCACCCGCTGCGCCCCGATCGAGGGGGCGAGCCGAGCCTTCACGCTCTCCGGCTGGGCCTGGGGCGGCGAGGCTCCGATCGTGGGGGTCGAGGTCTCCACCGACCACGGTCAGACCTGGACAGAGGCCACCTTCCAGGCCCCCGAGCAGGTCTACGAGCCCGGCGCCCGGCTGAAGCACGCCTGGGCGCTCTTCTCCTACCGCTGGGAGGGGCCCGCGCGCGGAGACCACGTCGTGGCAGCCCGCGCCCGCAGCGCCGATGGTCACGTCCAGCCGGCGGAAGAGCCAGCCGACCGGACCGGGCACTTCGACCAGGTGCGCATCAAGTGGCGGCGCGTCACCGTGCCCTGACGGGGGGCACCCTCAGGGCCAGACGCCGACGCCCTTCAGGGCCAGACCCCGACGCCCTTCAGGGCCAGACCCCGACGCCCTTCAGGGCCAGACTCCGATGTCGCCGCGGGTGCCGAGCGCGTCGAGCACCCAGGGGCTCGCGCCCTCCAGCAGCGGGCTCGTCGCCTGGAGCTGGAGGTTGTTCGTGGCCGGGTTGCCCGTGTAGTTCACGAGCAGAGGGTCGACCTCGAGGTTGCCGTCGGCGGGGAGATCCGCGTCGTTGACGAGGCCCGAGGCCTTGCCCACACCGCTGCCGAAGAAGCCGTTGTAGGCCACGTCCATGATGTCGCAGGTGCTGCCGGAGGTGAAGACGTCGACGGCGCCGGTCTGGTAGACGATGAGGTTGTTGCCGATCACGCCCGAGTAGTTGCAGTCGAGGTAGACGGCCGCCCCCGAGGTGTCGGCGTGGTTCGCGGCGAAGGCGTTGTGCTCGACGATGATGCCGTTGAGCGAGCTCACGTAGACCGCGCCGCCGCTCGAGGTCGCCGTGTTGGTGTCGAGGACGCTCTCGTCGAGCTCGAAGCCTCCGCCGTTGCCCACGGCGTCCACGGCGTAGATCGCCCCGCCGTAGGCCCCCTCGTTGTTGGTGAAGGTGGAGAGCGCGATCTGGGGGGAGACGTCGGTGACCGAGAGGGCCCCCCCGTTGCCCGGCGTGGTGTTGGCGTCAAAGGTAGACTCGCTCACGCTCACCGAGGTCACGCCGTAGTCTGTCGGGGTGGTGCGCTCGAGCACGAGCAGGGCGCCGCCGGAGCCGACCGAGGAGGCGTTGCCAGTGAAGGTCGAGGTGGAGACGCTCAGGGGCCCCTCCTCTAAGTAGATGGCGCCGCCGCCGTTGACGGAGGTGTTCGAGTCGAAGGTGGCCCCCACGATGGAGAGCGCACAATTGCCGGCGGAGCTGATCGCCCCGCCTTGCTCTGCGGTGGAAACGTTGGCGGTGAAGGTGTCTCCGTCCACGCTCACGTCCGAGCCCTGGGTCAGGCGCAGCGCGCCCCCCCAGCGGGCGGCCACGTTCGAGGAGAAGGTGTTGCCGCTCAGCGTGACCGTGGTGTTGTCGATCGACATCGCGCCGCCCTTGTCAGAGGCGGTGCCGGCGGTGAAGGTGTTGTTGGTCGCCGTCACCGTCGAGCCGGACACCGCGGCGAGGTGAGCCCCGTTGGCTCCCTGGTTGGTGGTGAAGGTGTTCCCCACGAGGGTGACCGAGGAGGCCGCGACATAGATGCCGCCGCCGTTCACCGTGGTGCCGCCGGTGCTCGAGATCACGCTGTCGGTGATGGTGACCGCGGCGCCCGCCGACACCACCATCCCGCGGCCGCCCTTGGCCGTGGCGCTCACATAGGGGTTCTGGATGGTGAAGCCCGTGAAGGAGACCGACCCGCCCTTCGCCGTCACCACCGGCTGCTTGCCGTTACCGACGAGGAAGGTCACGCCGGCGCCCCCGGTCGAGGAGATCGTCAGGTCTTTGCCTTTTGTATCGGGGATGTAGGTCGCGTAGGTGCCCGGGCCGACGAGGATGGTGTCACCGCTGGTCGCGGCGAGGATCGCGGAGTTGACCGTCTTATAAGTGTCCGTGGGGCTCACGGTGAAGGTGGCCGCTGCGGCGGAGCCGAGCGAAGCGGTCCACAGTGTGATCACCGAGGAGGTGAAGGCGGTCCGAGCGCCAGCCGAAGAGAGCACCGTACGAAGACTCATGAGACCTCCAGAGACAGATTCAACACCAAATACAGACACAGATGGCGCCCGATTCAGAACAATTAGACCCATCAAATTCGCCATGTTACTCACAGCCTAACACCATAGAGTCCAACGGGCGAAGCCCCTCGAGGAGACTCCCCCCCGTGCACACGCCAGAAACCACCATCTTGCCACACCGGATTCGCGCCCGCACGCGCATTCTCCAGGGTCTTCACGGCTGAGGCACAGAGAGCCCATGTCCTCCACTCTGACTGCACATCCATACGCACGGAGCGGCCTTCATTCCGCAGGCAGCCTATTGGTTGTGCTCTTCGCGCACCTCTCGGCCTGCTCCTCCGCTCCGACCAAGGGTTCGAGGGCCCTGATCGGCGGTGAGCCCGACGTCCTCGCGACGGACAGCGGGGCCGACGGCGGCGGGGCCGACGGTGGCGCAGACAGCGGCGACCCCGGCGGGGAGGCCGGTGAGGACAGCCCCGTCGACACCGGTCCGCCGCCGCCGCCCGACGCCGACGGGGACGGCTTCGCGGCCGACGTGGACTGTGACGACGCCGACCCCGCCCGCTCTCCCGCCGCGGCCGAGCGCTGTGACGGCGTCGATCAGGACTGTGACGGCGCCGTCGACGACGGGGTGCCGAACGACGGCCAGGGCTGCCAGGACCCTGGCTACCCAGCCCTCCCAGCGGTGGCCTCGATCGTGACGCTGACGATCCGCACCTCGACGCGCTCCGAGTACGCCGGCAGCGCCGACGTACAAGAGATCTGCCTCAGCGCCACCGCCTGCTGGGCCACCGATCAGGCCGACTGGGACGACATGGTCGCCGGCCAGACCGACGTGGTCGCCTACGAGGGGGAGGCGGTTGACCTCGCCACCCTCGACCGGTTCACCGTCCGCACCCGCTCCGGCGGTGACCGCTGGCAGCCCGACGCCTTCCTCGTCTCCCTCGACGGCGCGCCGGTCTACTGCGAGGACGGCCTCACCCTCAACATCGGCGACGGGGGCGGCGCCGAGGTCACCGATTGGACCGACGCCCTGTCCGTCGACTGCGCGGGCATCGACGGCCTCACCCTCACCCACGGGCCGATGCTGGGGGCGGTGTCCGCCGAGTCGGCGCGCATCTGGTACCGCACCGACGCGACCCGCGCGGTGGCCCTGCGGGTGGCCAGCAGCGCCTCCGCCCTCGCCTCCGCCCCGGTGGTCCACACGGGCTACCCCGCGGCGGCCGACGACTTCACGGAGGAGGTCGAGGTCTTCGGCCTCTCCGCCGAGACCACCTGGGCCTATGACCTCGAGATCGAGGGCGTGCGCTACGGCCCCTGGTCCTTCACCACCGCCCCCGATCCCCACAGCCCCACCCGCAGCCGCTTCGCCTTCGGCTCCTGCGCCCGGGACGAGGCCCAGCCCATCTTCGGGGCCCTCCTCGCCGCCGATCCAGACGTCTTCCTCTTCCTCGGCGACAACCACTACGGCGACACCGCCGAGCTCGGGGCCAGCCGCCAGCAGTACCGCTGGGCGCACAGCCGGGCCCTCCGCCGCGATCTGCTGCACCAGAGCTCGATCCTCGCCATCTGGGACGACCACGACTACGTCGCCAACAACTCCGACGCCTCGAGCCCTGGCGGCGAGGTCGCCCGCCGGGTCTTCTCCGAGTACTGGGCCAACTCCAGCGTCGGCGACGGGGCGGCGGGCATCTACCACTCGCAGCGCTGGGGGGAGGTGGAGCTCTTCCTGCTCGACGGCCGCACCTGGCGGAGCCTCGACGACAGCCTGCTCGGCCTCGACCAGGAGGCCTGGCTGCTCGAGGCCCTCTGGGCCTCCGACGCCACCTTCAAGCTCGTCGGCCTCGGCAGCCAGTGGACCCTTGAGGGATCGAGCGACTCCTGGGCCGCCTACCCCGAGGCCCGAGACCGCCTCTTCCAGGCCCTGACCGACGAGGGGATCGGCGGCGTCGTGCTGCTCTCGGGCGACATCCACCACTCCGAGATGCGCCTGCTGCCCGGCGTGGGCGGCGGCTACTCCCTCCCCGAGCTCACCGCCTCGCCCCTCGCCCTCGGCGGCGCCTCTTCTTGCGGGGCGGCCGGCGACGAGCGCGTGGCCTGCTACGAGGAGGGCGACGCCTACATCCTCATCGACGTCGACACCACCCAGGCCGACCCCACCCTCACCGCCACCTTCGTCTCCGCGGCCGGGGAGGCGGCCGACGCCTGGACCGTCCGCCGCTCCGAGCTCGAGTGACAGGCGCCGTGCGCCCTCCGCGGGGTTGGGGCGCGCCGCTCAGAGCGTGACCGGCGGCAGCGTGGTGCCGCCGCGGGCCACGTAGATGGTGATGTCGAGGTCTTCGTCGTCCTCGATGTGCAGGAAGGCCTCGGCCTCCGGCTCGAGCATCGCCGAGACGTCGGCGACGAGGCGGTCGCGGTCGTCGCGGCTCTGGGCGTTGACCTCCACCCGGCAGATGGTGCTGCGGCAGTCGGCGGCGCCGCTGTGGATGCCCGCGCGCTGGCCGCCGCTCATGAACTCCTGGATGTGCTGGCGCATCACCGGGCTCCACTCGGGATCGACCGGCTGGACCTCCACCACCTCGTCGTAGCGGGTGGCGGCGCGGGCCGACCAGGCGTCGCCGTCATCTCCCTCGGGGGAGTCCTCCACGGGGAGCGGCACCTCGGCCACGGTCTCCTCCACCTCCCCCAAGCGGTCCTGGAGCTCGGCGAGCTCCTCCTTCACCCCCTCGAGCTCCCCGGCGCGCGGCGCCGTCGTTCCGGCCCCGCGCGCGGCGGCGGCCCCGGGGGCCTCGCCGGCGGAGGCGACCAAAGCGGCCTCGGGCGCGGGAGGGCGGCCCCCGTCGGAGAGCCAGAGCGCGGCCCCCGCGGCGGACAGGAGGACAATGGTGAGGGTTGGGAGGATCGGCGACTTCATGAGGGGCTCCTGCAGATGCGTGACGTGGCGTGACGTGGCGTGGCGTGAACAGACGAGGCCCGCCCCCGCGCCCCTGAGGGCACGGAGGCAGGACAAACCGCGGTGATGGTGAGCGATCAGTAGCGGTAGGTGCGGATCTCCGAGCGATTGCCGCTGTAGGTGGCCGGCACGGAGCAGTAGTAGTAGCGGTGGGTGAAGGTGTAGGACATCGAGGGCGGGGTGGGGGCGAGGCCCTGGTAGGTGGAGGCCGAGCCGGTGGAGCAGACCTGGCTCGAGACCGAGACGGAGGAGCCGGTGTTCTTGACGCGGGCGTCGCAGCAGACGTTGCTCGAGTAGTGGAGGTCGGTCACCCAGACGGCCGCGGTGGTGGACGGGGTGGTCACGTCGGGGTCGACGACGGGACAGACGAGGTAGAGGGTGGCGCTCGAGCTGGCGTTCTCGGCGTGGGCATCGGTGTCGAAGGTTGCGGTGCCGCTGGTCGCGAGGCAGTTGGCGCCGGGGTAGGTGCTGCCGGCCCAAGCGGTGGTGGCGACGAAGGCAAGGGCGAGGGCGGGGAGGAACCGAAGAGCGTTCATGGTGTTCTCCAACAGGGGTCTATGGGGGTGTGACACGCCGTAGGTCGCGCTCCAGTCGAGCGAAAACCCGCAGCTTCAATCTGCTTGGTTGGCTACCAGCGCTTGGGTTGGTCCCGCCGTCTGGTGAAATCTATCTATGGCTCGCCGGATCCGCGGTCACCCACAGTCGCCCACAGCAAGGACTCAAAGCTCGCCGAGCGAGAGGTGGGGCAGGATCCAGGCCTCGTCTCGCCCGGGAAGTGGGTCCAGGTTGAAGCCGAGATCGAGGGCGGCCGGGCCGATCGGCGTGCTGATGCGGAGGCCAGCGCCGACGCTCCACCGAAAGAAGGGATCGGCCACGGTGGTCTCAGTGGCCAGGGCGGAGTCGGCGGTGACGAAGCTGTCGAGGAAGCCGACGTGGCCGAGGTCCATGAAGGTCGCGAGCGCGGTGTTGTCGAAGCCGGAGAGCCCGAGGGTGGGGAAGGGCACGCGCACCTCCACCGTCGAGGCCAGCACGGAGTCCCCGCCGGTCGTCACCCAGTGGGCCGACCGATCGCGGAGGGAGGTGCCCCCGACGATGGGGCCCACCTCGTCGGGGAAGCCGATCTCCGGCCGCCCGATGTAGTTGGCCGGGCCCACCGAGTTGACCGCGAAGCCGCGGAGGGAGCTGCCGCCGCCGAGGTAGAAGCGGTCCTCGATCGGCAGGGTGTCGCTGATGCCGGGGCTCCAGCCCGCGCCGAGGTCGCCCACGAGATCGAGCACGACCGGCCCGAGGGGGACGAAACGCTCGAGGCGGAGCTGGCCGCGCAGGTAGAGCGGATCGGTGATGAGGCTGTCGGAGACCGAGAAGATCCCGGAGATGAAGGCCCCCCTCCTCGGGTTGAAGCGGTCGTCCCGCCCGTCGTAGACGAGCACCACCTCGGGGCCGGTGACCACCCGGCGGTCGGAGGGGAGCGCGATGCCCGAGAGGTCATCGAGGCGCTCGACGTGGAGGGGGCCGAGCCAGGGGTCACCGAGCACGAGGGCGCCGGGATCGATGTCCTCGATGCGCCGCGCCTGCAGGCGGTAGTCGGCGAAGACGTCGAAGCGCCGCGAGCGGGTGTAACGGAGGCCCACCGCGGCCCCGGTGCGGCTGAAGCGGAAGGTCGGCTCTTGGACCCGCTCGCCCAGCAGGCCCTCGACGCTGAGGCGGAAGCCCCGCCCGAGCACCCAGGGCGCCTCGTAGCGGATGGCCGCCTTGTAGGTGGGGGCGTCGACGTTGAGCAGCCAGCGGTCGCCCTCCCAGCCGAGGCCGGCCTGGCCGATCAGGTTGACCGTGTGCCCGAGGCCGCCGAGGTTCCGGTGGGCCGCGCGCGCGTTGAGCTGCACCCCCTGATCCGTCGAGACGCCGCCGCCGGCCTCGAAGAGCAGCGTCGGCTTCTCTTCGAGCACCAGCAGCAGATCGCGAGCCCGGTCGTCCTCGCCGACGAGCTCGGGGGAGACGGTGCGGAAGAGGTCGAGGGCGTAGAGGCGAGACCGGGTGTCGGCCACCCCCTCCGGCGTGATCGGCTCCCCGACGGTGAGCGCCACCTCCCGCTCGATGACCCGGCGAGCGGTGCGCGTGTTGCCCCGCACCACCACGCTGCGGAGCCGCACCGGGCTGCCCGGGTTGAGGCGGAGCAGGGCCCGCGCGCTCGGCCCGCTCGGCTCTCCTCGCCCCGCCTCGCCCGGCGCCCCCTCCGACTCGGTCACCTGCTCGACCCGCACGGCGGCGTCCGCGTTGAGGTAGCCCTCGCTGCGGTAGAGCGCGACGAGGTCGCGGGCGAGGCTGTCGAGGCGGGCCGGCTGGTAGGGCCCCCCGACGAGCTCGGCGCCGGCGGTGGCGATCAGCGCGTCTTCGAGGCCCGTGCCGCCCTCACAGCGGAGCTCGGAGAGCGTGGTGCGCGGCCCCTCCTCGACGACGATGCGGAGGTCGACCGGCTGGACCACCTGGAGGGGGTGCAGCGGCGTCCAGCGGGGGCGGCCGAGCGTGCGCTCCCCGAGGCGCAGCCGGGCGGAGAGGAAGCCCTGGCCCCGGTAGAACTCGCCGAGCGCCCCCATCGCCTTCGTGAGGTCTCCCTCGCTCAGCACGTTGTCGCCCAGGGTCTCGGGGGCGGCCTCGCGCAGCGCGAGGCCGAGGTAGCGCTCGGTGAAGGTGACCGCCCCCTCCGCCCGCACCTGGTCGAGCACCCGCCGGCGGCCGGGCTCGACCCGCAGCCGCAGCCGGTGGATGTCCTCGTCGCTCGCCACCGAGATGTCCACCTCGGCGGCGGTGTATCCCTTGTGGTCGTACCACTCGAGCAGGCGAAGGCGGGCCTCGGCGGCGGAGGTCTCGGTCACCCGGTCGCCCTGGTAGAGGCCGAGCACCTCGCGCAGCGCGCCGCGGCTGGGGAGCCGATCCTGCCGCACCCCGGGGCGCCCGTCGGCGTCGATGACGAGGCGGCGGCCCCCCTCGACGTTGAGCGTCAGGGAGGCCTCACCGGTGGCCGCGTCGAAGGGCGGGATGAAGGTGGTGACGCGGGACTCGAGCCAGCCGCGGGAGACGAGGGCGTCGCTCACCGTGCGGCGGGCCTCCTCGTAGGACTCCGCGGTGACCCGCCGCCGCTTGGCGACCCCGGCCCGGCGCAGCCAGCGGCGGAGCTCCCCCTCTCGGAGGCCGCAGCGATCCGGGTGCAGCAGGTGCCCCACCCGCGAGCAGTCGTCCTGCCCCACGATGTCGCCGGAGAGCAGGATCGCGCCGTAGCGCCCTGCGGCCCCGGGCTCGACCGCCACGAGCACCCGCGGATCGTTCGGCGCGGCGCGGTCCACCCGCACCTCGACACGCGCGTCGGCGAAGCCCGCCCCGCGGAGGGCGGCGAGGGCGGCGAGGCGGGCGGCCTCTTCGTCCTCCTCGCCGTACAGCGGCTCCCCCTCGCGCAGCCGAAGGCCCCGCTGGACGGCCCGCCGCGCCGCGCCGCGCGCGCCGACGATCTGGAGGTCAGCCACCCGCGGCGGCGGCCAGACCTTGTAGGTGAGGCGCACGGCGTCCTCCACCTCGCCGTCCTCCCCCACGGTGAACCAGGGCTCGGCCACGACCTCGACCGCGGCGAAGGAGCCCGCCCGGTAGAGCAGGGCGATGTCGTGCCGCACGTCGGCGATGTGGACCCGCTCCCCCTGCCGGGCGCGGAGGAGGGGCTCGAGGTTCTCCCGCGGCAGGCCGCCCTCCGGCGCCTCCAGGCTGACCTGTACGAGGGGCTGGCCGACGTACCAGGGCGTCGCCAGGGTGCCCCGCGGGTCGGGGTCGGCCTCGGGCGTCGCCGTCTCAGGCTCAGCGGCCCCGGCGACCCCGGTCGGCGTGAGCGCGGCCAGCACGAGCCACAGCGTTGGCAGGGCGAGGCTCAGTCGAACTCCCAGCGGAGGTTGGTCTCCAGGCCAACGGCGCCGTTGATCGGGAGTGTGCGGCCCACCTGCTCGGTGGCCCAGTAGCTCCGCAGGTAGAGCTTGCGGGCGAGGCGCTTCTCGAAGCCGAGGTAGAGGTCGCGCGGGCGGACCGCGTTCTGCTCGTAGATGAACGTCGTGCCCCAGCCCACGTCCCACTCGGCCAACACGCGCACCTCCGACGAGATGGTGCCCGAGCCCCGCTCGTTGACCCCCGACACGAGGTCGATGCGCTCGGGGCGCAGCACGTCGATGCCGAAGATGCTGCCCACGCCCTGGCCCATGCTCTCGACGATGCCGAGCTTCGAGGCGAGCAGGTCGGAGCCCTCGGCGGCGAGGGCGCCGGTGAGGCCGCCGTAGCGGTCGAGCTCCTCGGTGGTCATGCCGAAGACGAGCAGGGCGTTGATGTCGGCCTCGGGGAGCGGGGGGTCGGAGCGGGTCTCCGCCCGCCAGTCGCTGTAGGCGCCCGTGACGCGGTAGTCGATGTTGTAGCGGTCGTCGCGGGTGCGCACCTCGGTGCCGAGCGCCACGTCGAGGTCGGGATCGTAGGTGTACGGATCGACAAAGTGAAGCTCGGTGCGCGCGATCTCGAACTCTCGCTCCTTGAGGTACACCCGCCCACCCGGCCGGGCCCGCACGTCGCCCACCATGCCCGGGCGGGCGGTGTTGCCCTCGAAGTGGAGGTCGGCGGAGGCCACGAAGTCGCCCATGTTGTTCCGCACGCGGATGGTCTCGTCGGCCTTCACGTTGAGGTCGATCGCGAAGTAGTCGCTGGTCTCGGCGGCCGCGGCGCCCGCGAGGTGGCCGCCCGACACCTCGAGCACCCAGTCCTCCCAGTCGATCCGATCGGCGAAGAGCATGTCGACGACGTCGATCTGGCCCGAGAGGAGCAGGGCGCCCTTGGGGCCGTCGAAGCCAATGTGCGCGTCCCCGACCAAGGGCGGCAGGAAGTCGAGATAGCGCACCCGGGCGTCGGCTACGTCCACCGAGAGCTCGTAGCGCTCGGGGGCCCAGCCCTCGGCGTCGATGCGCCCGCCGCCCGTCCAGGTGCCGCCGCCGAGGCGCCCGTTCGCCTTCGCCGCCAGCTCGCCCGAGCAGGGATCGGGCCCGTCCGAGACGCCGCGGATCTCGTACCCATCGGCCGTCCCGACGAGCGTGGCGTGAATGTCCTCCACCGCCTCGGGGAACCAGTCCCCCTGGATCAGTCCATTGGTGACACAGGCGCGCACCACCGGCTGGGCGCCTCCGCGGGGGCCGGCCACCTCCACCTCCACCCGGGCCAGGCCCGCCGCGCGCTCGAGGCCGGGCACCACGGCGCGGAGCAGGTCGAGCTCGATGTCACCCCCCCCCTGAAGCTGGAGGTTGCCCTGTTCATCTCGCTCCCCGGAGAAGGTCACCCGCGTGGCGTCCCCGTCGGAGAGCTGGACGCCGCTGAGCGCGAAGGTCGAGCCGTCCTGGTGCCAGTGCCAGGGGACGGGGCCGGAGAAGCCGAGCTGGTGGCCCGACCAGCCGATGGCGACGGCGTCGGCCCAGACGTCGAAGCGCAGGGGCGGCCCGACGCTCGACAGCGCGCCCGCGGCGGTGGCCCGGCCGGTCAGCGTGCCGGTGATCGGCGTCCCATCGACCGCCGAGGGGTAGAAGGTGCTGATGCGGAAGGCGTCGGCGTCGGCGGCCAGCGTCCAGGCCCCCTCCCCCTCGAGCGCGAGGGTGCCCTCCACGCCGAGCTCATCGCCCGCGAGGCCCCCGGTGTACCGGAGCAGCCCCGGCTCGGAGTCGAAGTACACGGTGCTGTCGCCCACCGAGCGGGTGCCGATCCAGGTGTCCCGCAGGGCGAGGCGCCCGTGGGGCTCGGGGGCGAAGAGGGTGCCGCCGACCCGCGCGTCGAGCTCCAGCCGCCCGCGCCAATCCGCCTCGGACGGCGCGAGGTGGTCCAAGGTCTCGAGGCGGAGGCCGCTCGACAGGACGTCGATGTTCAAGCTCCAGTCGGTGTCGACGCTGCCCCGGGCCAGCAGGGCCGCCCCGCCGCGCTCCATCGAGAGCTCGGGCATCGTGAAGCGGCCCGCCCGCATCGCGCCCCGGAAGCTCCCGGTCGGGAAGCGCTCGCCGTAGAGGTCGATGTCGCTCAACGCGAGCTCCATGTCGCCCTCGAGGGCATCGACGGCGCCGCGCAGCGTCATCGTGCCGGCGACGCTGGCGTCGAGGTCTCCGAGGTCGAGGAACATGCTCGTGAGGTCGCGCAGGCGGCCCGGATCGAGGTGCAGGGCGAGGTCGAGCTCGGGGCCCGGCCGGCCCTCGGGCGGCACGAAGTCGAGGTCGAGGGAGCCGGCATAGTCGGTGTCCCGCCGCCGCCCTTGGAGGTCGGTGAAGCGCAAGGTGCGCAGGTTGGCGCTGTCCACCGGGGAGCGGAGCTCGTCGGCGAGCGGGATCCCGGCGAGGGAGAAGTCGCGCACCGCGAGGTCCCCGCTGAGGGCGAGCCGGGAGTAGGGGCCGCTCAAGCGCAGGTGGGCCGTGGTGGAGCCGCCGAGCTCCACCCCGCCGAGGGGCCGCAGCTCCTCGAGCCAGAGCACGGGGAGGTCGATCTGCACGTCCAGATCGCCGTCTCCGGCGAAGTCGATCAGGGCGTCCACTCGCCCGCTGGAGCCCCGGCTGTAGATCCGGCGGGCCAGCAGGCGCAGGCGGTCGGGGTCGAGGTCGAGCTGCCCCTCGAGCGCCACCGCAGGCATGCCGAGGATGACCGAGCGACTCGGATCGCGGGCCGGACCGGAGCGCACGACGAGGTCACGCGCCGCGATGTCGAAGCTGCCGAAGATGCGCAGGGGCGAGAGGGTGCCTGCACCCTGGAGCTCGGCGTCGAGCCGCAGATCCACCCAGGGCGCCGGGTTGACGTGGCCTTGCTGGAAGGCGTCGTAGAGGGAGAGGTCCTCCCCCGCCACCGTGACCTGGAAGCCGGTGCTGGCGAGGTCGTAGCTGCCGCTCGCGACCAAGAGCCCATCTCCAAAGCGGGTCGCCAGCGGGCCGAAGCTCACCACCCGGCCGTGCAGCCCCCAGGAGCTCCGCATGGGGCCAGGATCGTAGAGGAGGTCGCCGCTCTGCTGGTGGCGGGCGACCGAGAGGCCGTCGGAGATGAGCGAGCCCACGAAGGCCGGCTCATCGACGGTGCCCCCCAGCTCTGCGTCGGCGCGGATCACGCCGGACAGGCCCACACCGGGCAGGGTGAGGGGGTTGAGGGCGGCGAGGTCGAGGCGGATGTTGAGGTCGCCCTCGTAGCGGCGCCCGCTGTAGACCGCGACGGCGCCGCTGACGTCGAGGTCGGGGAAGCGGAGGGCGACCTCGGGCAGCTCGACCACGCCGCCGCCGATCCGCACCCCGCCGAAGTGCACGGAGGTCGAGCGCTGCTCGGCCCCGCGGTAGCCGAGGCGCACCCGATCGACGTCGACGGCCTGCCGACCCGGCTGCGCCTCGGGGGTGACGCTCACCCCCTCCGCCGAGACCAGCCAGTCCGGGCCGTCCACCCGCACCGCGCCGCCATAGACCCAGAGCTCCCGCCAAGGGAGCTCGACCTCCGCGTCATCCCCGCCGCCTCCGCCGCCGCGGCGCCCCGGCAGCTCCCGCAGGCCGTCGGGGTCGATGTGGAGGTGGAGCACCGGCCGCGCGAGCTCCACCCGCCGCAGCGCCGGCCTCCCGTCGCGGAGCTCCATCGTCACGGCCACGGACTCGGCGGCGAGGAGGGTCGCGCCGTCCCGCCCGGGGTCTTCATCGCGGTGGCTGAGCACCAGCCCGCGGAGCTGGAGGCGCCCGTGGAGGGGGTCTACGTCCACCGACGAGATCAGCGCCCGCTCGCCCGTCTCGGCGGCGATCGTGGCCTCCGCGAGGCGCGCCAGCCAGAGCCCGAAGCGGTCGGAGCGGAGCACCAGGAGGAGCACCACGACCGACAACAACAGAGAGACGGTCAACCACGCGAGCACGCGGAGGAAGCGGCGGGGCCTCGTGGCCATCAGCCCTCCCTCTGCTGCGCCCGGTGCCGGAAGCTGGAGCGGGCGACGGGATTCGAACCCGCGACCCTGAGCTTGGGAAGCTCATGCTCTACCAACTGAGCTACGCCCGCAAACAGGACTTCCGTTGACCCCCACCCATCACACGTCTGCGCTCGACTGGCAAGCCCCCCCCGGCGCTGGCGGCCCACCCGACGCCGACCACCGATCAGCTGAGGAGCTCGAAGGCGCGCCGCAGGGCGGCGACGTCGGCCGGGCGCCAGCGGGGATCGAGGTCGACCAGCTCCTCGACGAGGCGCCTCCCTGCGCGCACCTTGCCGGTGGCGGCGTTGCAGCAGGCGAGCTCGAAGAGGGCCTCGTTGTAGAGGGGATCGGTCTCCGCGGCCTCGGAGACCGCCGCCGCCAGCTCGGCCGTGGCGACGGGCAGCTCACCCAGCAGCCGGCGGGCCCGGGCGCTGAGCAGCCGCGCCTCCAGCCCCTCTGACGCCGAGAGGGCCGCGAGGGCCTCCCGACCGCGGCCGACGAGCAGCCAGGCCCGCGCGGTGCCGAGGGGGCCCTGGGGGTCGTCGAGCTCGAGGGGATCCAGGCCGGCGGCGATCCGCGCGCCGCCGAAGATCTCGCCGAAGTCGGGCGCGCCGCCGAAGTCGAGCGTCGGCTCGATCGGTGGGGCCGCCGAGGCCATCGGCGCGGGTGGCGCCACCGGGACGAGCCGCGCAGGCGGCGCGACCGGGGCGGACGGCCGCCGGGCGGCGCTCATCAGGTCGCCGACCTTCAGCAGCACCTCCTGGCTCCCCGGATCGGCGCCGAGCGAGCGGCGGTAGGCGGCGAGGGCCTCTTCGATCCGCCCGCTGGCGGCGAGGGCGTCCCCAGCGGCCTCCTCGACCCGCGCGAGGTCCGCATCCTCCGACCAGATGGGCTCGGGCCGCCGTTCGGGGCGGGGCTCGGGAGGCGAATCGAAGCCTTGGGCCCCGATGTCCCACTCATCTGCGTCGAGACCGGGGTCGGTCGGCTCATCCTCCACCCGCTCCCCTCCATCGGGCTCCTGCAGGGCACGAGCCCAGGGATCGCTGGCGGTCGGGCCCGCCCCGTGGTCGGTGGCGTCGTCCTCGACGATCTCGTCGTCGAGGACCTCATCCACCACGACCTCGTCGTCGACGATCTCGTCATCGTCGACCTCGTCGTCGATGATCTCGTCGACCACCATCTCGTCGACCACCAAGTCGTCGTCGATGATCTCGTCGAGCGAGCCCGCGGCGGACCGGACGGCGAGCGGGGTCGGCCGCGCAGGCGCGGGGCTGGCGACGAGCTCCTCGTCGTCGATGACCTCGTCGTCGGGGTCTCCGCCGAAGGGGCTGGCCGAGGTGGACCCGCGGCCGGCAGAGGGGCTGGGCGAGGCGCTGACCGAAGGCGCGGGGCGGAGGCTGAGCGAGTCGAGCCGCCCCGCGAGCGCCGCGCTCCGGATCTCCAGCTGGTCGCGGGCGGCGGGGCTCGGCGGGGCGATCTCCGCGAGCTCGCGCACCGCGGCCGCGGCGTCGCCGGTGGCGGCCAACAGCTCGGCGAGGGCCACCCGCACCGCCCGGCTGCCGCGCACGGCCCCCGACCCCTCCAACGTGCGCCGGGCACGATCGGGGAAGCCGTAGCGAGCCTGCACCGAGGCGCGCACCACGGGGAGCAGCTCGGCGTCGACCTCGGGCTGGGCCCAGTCCTGCCCGTCGAGGCGGAGGCGGGCGCGCTCGGCCTGCAGGTCGGCGACGGACAGCTCGGCGGTGATGACTGGATCGGTGGCCCCGCAGGAGACGGCGTGGCGGAGCGCGTCGGCCCGCCCAACCACATCACCAGCGTCCTTCAGGTTGCGGGCGACCGTGAGCCAGATCCCCCGCGCGAGCTCGGTCTGGTCGAGCTTCTCGTAGGCGGTGCCGAGCAAGGCGAGGGCGCGGGCGTTGCCCGGAGCGGCCTTGATCGCCGCCTCGAGGTGCGGCACAGCGAGGCGGGGCTCCCCCATCGCCACCCGCGCCTCGGCGGCGTCGACCTTGACCTCGACGTTGTCGGGGCGGAGGCGGAGGGCCAGCTCGAGGAAGCGGGCCCGATCATCGGGGCGGCCGAGGCGCTGCGCCTCCTGCGAGAGGCCCCGCCACTCGAGGAAGGCCGCCTCTGTCCAGTTGGCGGCCTCCATCAGCTCGCCGAGCTTGACCTTCTGGGGGAACTCACCGGGCGCCAGCTTGATGATCCGCCGCTGGACCTCCACGGCCTTGGCCGGCTGGATCCGCAGCATCTCCACCGACTGTTCATAGGCCGCGCGGGCGTCGTTGGGGAAGCCGGCGGCGAGGTAGGCGTCACCGAGCTGGGTGCGCAGCTCGGCGTCGTCGGCCCGCATCTTGACGAGCTGCTGGAAGACCGAGATCGCGGCCCGCTCCTGGCCCGAGCTCACGAGCGCCTTCACGATCTCACGCAGGTGCCGCTCCGCCTCGGGGGCGCGCCCGAGCTTGAGCAGGAGCTCCGCCACCTTCTGCCGCACCCGCCGGTCGCGAGGGTCGGCCTTCAGCAGCGCCTGGTAGCGCTCGAGGGCTCGATCGGTCTGCCCCTTCTCAAGCAGCTTGAGGGCCTCCTGTTCGAGCTTGTCGCGTTCGGTCAGCACGAGGCACCATCCGGGCGGGCAAGGGGGGCGAAGGGACAACCTGCGGAGGCGAGGGGCGGGCGGAGCGGGTCACCGCCGCCCAGAGGGGCTGCTCAGGCCTTACGACCGCCCAGCCACTCGTCGATGTACCGGGTGTGTACAGCGGCGGCGACGAAGGCGGGATCGTCCACGAGCTCTCGCTGCAAGGGCAGCGTGGTCTTTATGCCCTCAACCACGAGCTCCCGCATCGCCCAACGCAGGCGCTGGATCGCCGCCGGCCGGTCGTGACCCGTGACGATGAGCTTGGCGACGAGGGAGTCGTAAAAGGGCTGCACCACGGCGTTCTCGTGCACCGCAGAGTCGATGCGGATCCCGAGCCCCCCCGGCGCGTGGTAGCCGGTGATGCGGCCCGGAGAGGGGAGGAAGGTCCAGGGATCTTCGGCGTTGACCCGAACTTCGATCGCGTGGCCGTGGAAGCGGACATCCTCCTGTCGGTAGGGCATCTTCTCGCCCGCAGCGAGTCGGATCTGAAGATCCACGAGGTTGATGCCCGTCACCTGCTCGGTCACGGGGTGCTCGACCTGGATGCGCGGGTTGACCTCGAGGAAGAAGAACTCGTCTCCCTGCACGAGGAACTCGCAGGTGCCCACCGAGTAGTAGCCGGTGTGCTCGACGAGGCGGACGGCGGCGGCGAGGATGCGAGCGCGCAGCGCAGGGTCGAGGTTGGCGGCCGGGGCCTCCTCGATGATCTTCTGGTGGCGCCGCTGCATCGAGCAGTCGCGCTCTCCGACGTGGATGGCGTTGCCATACTTGTCCGCCGCGACCTGCACCTCGATGTGGCGCGGGGCGGGCAGGAAGCGCTCGACGAAGACCGCGCCGTTGCTGAAGGCGGCCTCGGCCTCTGCGCTCGTGATGTCGAAGTTCCGCCGCAGGGCGACCTCGTCGGCGCAGATCCGCATGCCCTTGCCGCCCCCACCGAAGGCCGCCTTGAGCAGCACGGGGAAGCCGCAGGCCCGGGCCACGACGACGGCCTCCTCGACGTCAGCGACCGCGCCGCCGCTGCCCGGCAGGAGGGGCACGCCGGCGTCACGGGCGGCGGCCTTGGCCGAGAGCTTGTCGCCAAAGACGCCGAGGTGCTCGGTGGAGGGGCCGATGA
Source organism: Myxococcota bacterium (assembly GCA_044344255.1). Lineage (GTDB taxonomy): Bacteria > Myxococcota_A > UBA796 > UBA796 > UBA2385 > JBIJDH01. Next base: position 165,858 of record JBIJDH010000016.1, on the reverse strand, counting down.
ACTCCATGCCGTGGGCGCGCACGGCCTCGGCGAAGGCGATGTTCTCAGCGAGGAAGCCGTAGCCGGGGTGCACCGCGTCGGCGCCGGTGATGTCGGCGGCGCTGATCACGTTGGGGATGTGCAGGTAGCTCTTCTTCGCCATCGGCGGGCCGATGCAGACCGCCTCATCGGCGAAGCGCACGTGCAGCGCGTTGCGATCGGCCTCGGAGTACACCGCCACGGTGCGCACACCGAGCTCGCGGCAAGCCCGGATGACCCGGAGGGCGATCTCGCCACGGTTGGCGATCAGGATCTTGTGAAACACCATGCCCTCCCGAGGGGGTGGCCCTCCCCGCGATGGAAAGTAGGGACGCCCTACCCGGGCGTGACGCGGAAGAGGTGCTGGCCGAACTGCACCGGCTGGCCGTTCTCGACCAGGATCTCGGCGATCGTGCCCGAGACGTCGCTCTCCAGCTCGTTCATCAGCTTCATGGCCTCGAGGATGCAGACAGGCTGCCCCTTCCGGACCTTGTCACCGACCTCGATGAAGTGCGGCGCATCCGGGCGCGCGGCCCGGTAGAAGGTGCCCACCATCGGCGACCGGATGAAGAGGTCAGCCGGGCCGGCCATCTTGGCGCCCTCCCCGCCACCTGGACGGGCGGCCGCCGGCGCCGCGACGGCCGGAGCCACCGACGCCGTCGCCACGACCTGGGCCACCGGCATGCGGAGCGCGATCCGCGATCCGTCCGACTCGATCTCCATCTCCCCGAGACCGTACTCGCGCATCAGCTTGAGCAGGGATTCAATCCGTTCCAGTTCCATCCAGATGACCTACGAAGCAGCAGGTGGACGAGGGCCAGGTGGCCTGCCGAGGTGCCCGAGCAGCCCCAGGAGGCCAAGCGTGTAGCTGGACGCGCCGAAGCCCGCAATCTGCCCCACCGCGACGTCCGCCATCAGGCTGCGATGCCGGAAGGGCTCTCGGGCGTGCACATTGGAGAGGTGGACCTCGACGAAGGGCAGCCCGACCGCGAGCAGCGCGTCACGAAGGGCCACCGAGGTGTGGGTGTAGCCGCCCGGGTTGAAGACGATCCCCTCCACGCGACCGGCCGCGCCCTGGATGAGGTCGATCAAGGCCCCTTCGTGGTTTGACTGCGCGTGCTCGAGCACAACGCCGCGCTCAGCCGCGACCCGATCGAGCTCGGCCGTGATGCTCGCGAGGGTCACCGGCCCGTAGACGGCCGGCTCGCGGCGGCCGAGCAGGTTGAGGTTCGGGCCGTGGAGCACGAGGATCCGCACTCATCCCTCTCGAACGGAGCGCGCCCAACGCCAAAGGCTGCGGGCGGGCTCCGGCAAGGCCTCGATCTGCCAGCTCGGCGGCAGGGGGGGCTCGGGCCGTGGAGCGGGCGGGACCCGGACCGGCTGGGAGAGCAGCCGGCTGAGCGGCTCCTCGGCCCGCGTCGCGTCTCCCTCGGCGATCGCCGCCCACACTCGAACGGCATCGGCGCGACGACCGGCGGCCTCCAGCCGCGCCGCCACGACCGGGGTCGCGAAGGGGTCTGCTGCGGGGCGCTCCGCCACGAGCCGCTCAGGTCCCGGCGCGGATGTCAAAGGACTGGCTGTCTACGCCGATCGTGATCAGCACGCTCGAGTTCGTAAAGGCGGAGGTATCACAGAGGGCGTCAGCGGCGGTGTCCTCGCCGGAGGCAGCCTTCACCGGGAGCTGATCGATGAAGTACCAAAAACGGATGACGCCGGAGCTGTTCGTCACGCCCTTGAAGTAGTCCGGCCGGAAGGCGTACGGCACTCCGCTGTCAGAGGTGCCGTAGGCGTCTGCGTACTCGCCGCTGAAGTCGTAGAATTCCCCGGCGACCGTGTCGAAGTACCAGACACACCAGTCGGGCGCGCCCGCCTTCACGCCGCCGCTGCCGTTGTCACAGGACTCAGCGTACTGCGCGGCATAATCGGCGGGAGCCTCGGGATACTCGACGAGCTTGAGGGCCTCGGCCGGCAACACATACACGCCCGGCTCGGCGAAGATCTCGACGTAGACGTTGTTCAAGGGCAGGCCGGCGGAGTCAACCACAATCGCATCCACCGCGCCCATCTGACCGTTCAGGTCAGAGTAGCAGTAGAACTCCCCTGCGATGACGATGCGCTCGGAGGGCGTCAAGCTCACCCGGGAGCCAGGAGGCGCGTTGAAGGGGCCTCGCGAGCAGCCCGCGGCGAGCACGGTGAGGGCGAAGAGGGGGAGGAGAGAGGGGGCAGCAGCGGAACGCATCATTCCTCCGAGGATCCAGGGATGCAGCGCAGCATCACCTCGACCTCCGCCGAGCCCACTCGCCGCAGCGTCGCGCTGCCGAGGGGGTTGACGATGGCCGTGGCGAGTGTACCACGCGTGAGCTTCTTGTCGTAGCCGACCGCCTCGAGGAGGCGGCTCGGGCTGAGGCGAGGGGGGGGCGTCGGGAAGCCGAGCGCGTCGATGAGCGCGGTGGCCCGGAGCGCGATGGCCGCAGGGGCGTGCCCCCGCTCAGCGGCCCAGCGGGATTCGGCGATGATCCCAATGGCTACACACTCGCCGTGGCGAAGCTCTCCAAAGCCGAGGGCCGCCTCGATGGCGTGCCCCACCGTGTGCCCGTAGTTGAGCAGGGCGCGGTCGCCGGCCTCCTGCTCGTCGGCGCTCACGATGCGAGCCTTGATCCGGCAGCTCTGCACCACCATGTCGGCGAGGAGCGCCTCCGACCAGGGGGCTCCCGCGGCGGCCTCCAGCCGCTCAAAGAGGCCGTCGTCGCAGATCATCGCGTGCTTGACCACCTCGCCGAGCCCGGAGCGCAGCTCGGCCTCGGGCAGGCTGCGCAGCGTGGCGAGGCCGGCGTAGACCAGGATCGGCGCGTGAAAGGCCCCGATGAGGTTCTTACCGCGCAGGCTGTTCACGCCGGTCTTGCCGCCCACGGCGGAATCGACCATCGCCAGAAGGGTGGTGGGAACCTGGACGACCGGGACCCCCCGGAGCACCGTCGCGCCGGCGAAGCCGACGAGGTCACCCGTGACGCCGCCGCCGAGCGCCACGATCGGCGTGCCCCGCTCGACCCCGGCGCTGAGCAGGGTGTCTACGAGGGCAGCGTAGGTCTCGAGGTGCTTGTGGGCCTCTCCGTCGGGGATGAGCAGCCGGGTGACAGAGACCCCGGCCCGGGAGAGGCTGGCCGCGGCGGCGTCGCCGTAGAGGGCATCCACGACGGGGTTCGTCACGAGGAAGACCCGCGCGGGAGCCACCACCGCCCCGAGCGCCGCGCCGAGGCCCTCGAGGGCGCCCTCGGACACCACGACCGGGTACTGGCCGCCGCGGTGGCGGACCGGCACGGTGGTCTGCGCGGCGCCGAGCTCGCTCACGCGACCTCCCCGAGGGCCTGAAGGACCGCTCGCGCCGCCTGCCCGAGGGTCTTTCGCTCCACCGAGACCACCGTGCCGGCCTGAAGATAGCCCGGCCGCCGCTCCAGGTAGAGCCGCTCGGAGTCCCCCGCCAGCGGTCGATTCGACCGACCGCCGAGGCGGCGCCGCACCATCGGCCACGACAGGTCGAGGATGATCACCCGGTAGCGGCCCTCGAGCAGCACGCGGTTACCGGCCTGGTGCAGCGTGCCTCCGCCCAAGGAGAGCACCACCGGCGGGCCGGCGACGATCCGCTCGAGGGCGAGCCGCTCCCGAGCCCGAAAGCCCGCCTCTCCCTCCGCCTCGAACAAGGCGGCGACCGAGCAGCCCGCCTCGGCCTCGACGACCCGATCGAGATCGACGAAGTCGAGGCCCAAGTGGCGCGCCACCCGCGGGCCGATCGTGCTCTTTCCTGTCCCCATGAAGCCGCCCAGCGCGACCGGAAGCCGCTCCACCGCTCAGTTCGTCGAGGTCGAGGTGGCCGCGTTCGCCTTGGTGATGATGTGCGGGGTGATGAAGACGAGCAGCTCGTTCCGGGTGATCTCGTGCGTCGAGTTCTTGAACAGATACCCAAGGAGCGGGATCTTCGAGAGGCCCGGCGTGCGATGCTGGCTCTGGCTCTCGGTGGTGGCGAAGACGCCGCCCACCACGGTGGTGTCGCCGTCGGCGACGAGCAGCTCGGTCTCGGCCTCTTTGATCTGGATGGCCGGCTGGCCCGCCACGAGCTGGGAGAAGTCGGCCCGGTTGTTCTCGACCTTCACCTTGAGGAAGACCTTGCCGTCGCTCGTGATGTGCGGCGTGACCTCGAGCTGGAGGGCGGCGGTGATGAACTGGACGTTCGTGCCGCCTGCCGACGTGCTGAGGAAGGGGATCCTCTGGCCCTGCCGCACCTTGGCCGACTGGTTGTCGAGGGTCGTCACCCGGGGTGCAGACACCACCTTGCCCCAGCCGTCCGCTTCCATCGCCGAGAGGCGAGCGTCGAGGTCGACCAGGCCCGGGAGGCTTCCCAAGTGCATCGCGATGCCGGACTCGGCGCCGGAGGCCCCGAGGTCGACCATCAGGTTGCGGTCGCCGAGATCGCCGCCGATGAAGCCCGACTGGTTGGCCGTGGCCACGCCGCCGCCGGCCTGGATGCTGTTCGGGAAGAGCAGCCCCGTGCCGTAGCCGGTGCTGGAGGACACATCGAAGGAGGTGCCCCACTGGATGCCGAGCGAGCGGGTGAAGTTGCTGTTGGCCTCCACCACCCGGGCCTCAATGAGCACCTGAGGGGTCTGGCGATCGAGGTGGCGCACGAGCTCGCGGATCTGCGCGAGGTGCTGCTCGGTCTCTTTGACGATGATCTGATTGCTCGTGTTGTCGACCTGAACAGATCCGCGGGTGGTCAACAGGGCCTTGATCTGCTCCGAGAGCTCGGCGGCCTGCACATAGTTGAGCGGGAGCACGAGGAGCTGCAGCTCGGTGAGCTCGTCCTTGGCGCGCTTGGCCTCGAGGGCGGACTGCTGCTCGGACTTGATGGTGTCGATCGGCGCCACCCGCACGATGTTCCCAAAGCGCTGCGAGCCGAGGCCCTTGGCCTGGAGGATCGCCGCCAGGGCCTGGTCCCAGGGCACATCAACCATGCGCACCGTGATCGAGCCCTTCACGTCGTCTCCCGAGACGATGTTCAGGCGCGAGACGTGGCTGATCAAGCGGAAGATGCTGTGGATGTCGGCGTTGACGAAGTCCAGGCTGATGCGCTGCCCCGAGTAGGGGGAGCTCGCCGAGCGGGAGTCGTAGGACATCCCCGCGGCGAAGCCCATCATCGCGGACGGGTCGCTGGCACCGCCGCCCGTCTGGAAGGAGGCCTGCGGGTTGGTGGTGCGGCCGTCACTGCCGATGAGGATCTCGCTCGAGGTCGCGTTCGAGATGCCGGAGCTCGAGCCGCCCGGGGAGACCGCCGACCAGGTCTGGGAGGCGGTGCTGCGCTCCGACTTCATCGACTCCGGAACCTCGACGTCCACGAAGAGCAGCCCGGGGCCGCCCATATAGGCGCGGTATCCCGAGTTCTCCCGCAAGGAGATCGCCACCCGGGTGCCGCGGCCCGTGCGGTAAGCCCGCACCATCCGCACCGGCGAGATGAACTGGCTGGTGTCGAGCACGCGGCCGAGGCTCTGGGGCAGGAAGGCAGTGGGAACGTCGATGACGATCAGGTTCGCCTGCGGCTGCGCGGCGGTGAAGTCCTCCGAGCCCTTGATGCCGATCACCACCCGGCTCACGTCGGGGAGGTTCTGGAAGTCGAGGGAGCTCAGCGCGACCTGCGGCGCGACCGCGGCGGGGCCGGAGAGCTGGCGGGGGGTGGCGGAGGACACCGTGATCGTGCCCTGATCGGTGCTGGCGGTGCCGGTGGTCTCGAGGGCCTGCGCGAGCGGGTCCTCGGCCGGAGCGCCGGCCGCGCTCACCTGGACGTACACCTGGCTGCCGCTGACGCGGACGACATGCTCGACCGGCGCCTTGAGGAAGAGCGTGACGCGGGTGACGAGGTCATCGGGCCCGGAGCTCATCTCCACGACCTCGGCGTGGTCGATGAGAAGGCCGTCTCCCGCGGCCTGCGTCAGCGCGGCGTCGAGCTTCACCCCGGTCACGTCGATGACGAGGCGGTCAGGGTCGGACATGGTGAAGGCGCTGACCGCGGTCTCCACGGCGTCGCTGTCGAGGTTCAACACCACCTGCGTGACGTCGCCGCCCACCACCTGAACGCCCTGGAGCGTCGCTGCGCTGGCCTCACCCGTCCACCCCGCGAGGAGGACGGAGAGCAGGCAGCCCGCGATCCAGCTCAGCCCGGCACCTGCACGCTTGCCTTGCATCGTCTCTCCCCTTTTCGTCGTACGTCTGTGCATCCCGCTTCGATGCACCGAGCTCGGGCCCGTTCGAATCCGATCCATCACTGCACCGCCTTTTCAGGAGCAACGGGCAGCGTCATGCTGATGTTGTTGACCACCAGCTCACCGTCAATCGTCTGATATTCTTCGGTCACGACCACTTCATTGCTGTTGATCTGAGTGACCTTGCCCCAATTCTTCCCGATGTAGGTTCCGATCTCCATCACGTGGCCCGTCCCTTCAGGGTCTTGAACGAGGGCGCGCGGGCGATCGACGCCCCAGATGATGCCGACCAGCTGGTACTGCTCGATGTCATGGGCCTGCAGCGGCGTCCGAGGCGTGTCGTCGCGGCTACCGTCCGCGAAGCTCAGGAAGGTGCGGAAGGGGTCACGGAGCCCGATCGGGTTGTAGACGTACTCCTCCTGGGCCGCGATCGCCTCGGTGAGGGGGTCAACCTTCTTGACCGGCGCCACCGCCGCTGGGGCCGCGGCCACGACCGCCTTGGGAGGGCCTGACGCGCCCTCTCCCTTGCCGGAGATGAAGAAGTCACAGCCACCGAGCAAGGCGAGGCCGAGGCACAGGGCCGAGCCACGGACGCCGCGCTCCGCCAGCCGCCGGCACCCGAACGTGGGAGACGCGGTCACTCTTCACCTCCCGCCGCGGCGGCCGGTTTGCCCTTGCGTCCGCCCTTCTTCGCCTTCTCGGCGGCCACCTGCTCGGCGATCTCCTCATCGGTGAGGAAGCGGAAGGTGACGACGTTGCCGGAGACGGCCAACACCACCTTCCCGCCGCGCTCCTGGGGGGCGCTCATCTCGATGTCCTGCACGTAGACGATGCGGTTCATCTTGGCGAGGCGGTCAAAGAACATGCCCACCTCGTGGTACGCGCCCTCCACCTCGAGCTGAACGGGCACCTCGGCCACATACTCCTTCTTCACCTCGGGGAGCGGCTGGAACTTCTTGACCTCCAGCCCGACCTTCTTGCCGAGGGTGCTGATGCCCTTGAGGAGTCCGGGGATCTCCCGGTCGTTCGGGAGCTCCTTCAGCGCGGCGGTGAGGTCAGCGTTGAGCTGCTGGAGCTCAGCGTCTCGGGCCGCCTTGTTCTTGACTCGGTCCTCCACCTGCTGCTTCTGCTTGATCAGGTTCGCCTGCTCCGTCTGGAGGGTCCCGAGGTCGCTGTTCTTCGGCAGGTAAAACAGGAAGACATACAGCAGCAGCACCACCATGTAGGTGGCGCCGTAGCCCACGAGGCGCTGCACACGCTGAAGTTTGGCGAGCCGCTCGATGATCTGTGAAAGTTGCACGGGTGCTCTCCTGGGCCTCAGCCGGCCTTCTGGCCCTTGTCATCCGCAGGGGCCGCAGGCGCTGCAGGCGCCGCGGGGGTCGCCGCCTCAGGCGCGGGCGGGACGATGGCGGTGCCGGGCACGATGAGACGCGCCGTGATGGAGAAATTCTTGAGCTTTACTCCTTCCTTCTCGACCTGATCGATGGCGTTCAGGTAGACCTCCTCGAAGTAGTCGGACTGCTCGAGGTTGCTCAGGAACTGAGAGATGATCTCGTTGCTGACCGCGGTGCCGGTGAGCTCAATTCGCCCCTTCTTCTCGTCGAGGCCCTCGAGTTGGAGCTTCTCGGGGCAAGCCTTTGCGAGCTCCTCCATCATGTGGACCGGGCCCGACTTGTTGGCCTTGAGCCGCTTGATGACCTCGAGCTTCTTCTGAAGGTCAGCCTGGAGCTTCTCCTGGCGTTCGACCTCCTTGACGATCTCTTGGGTGCGCCGGATCTCTTCTCCGAGCTTCACGTTCTCCTGGCGGATCGTGTTCACGCGCGCCGTGACCGCGACCTGGGCGACCGCGAGGAAGAGGAGGAGCACCACGACGCCCACACCCGCGAGGATGAGCTCGTTTCGCACCGCCTCCTGGCGACGCGAGGTCTTGACGGGGAGTAGGTTTATCCGAATCACTTGTCGCCCGGCCTCCGAACGGCGAGCCCCACCACCACGGCGGCCTGCGGGGCGACATCATTGAGAAAAGCGGGGTTGAAGCTCCGCTCGTCGATTTGTATCCGCCGGAAGGGGTCTACCACCTCGACCGGGAGGTTGGTCTGCCGACCGATAGCCCGCGAGAGGCCCGGGGTGCGCGCGGCGCCGCCAGACAGGTAGATGCGGGCGATGGCGGAGTCGGACGAGGTGGAGCGGTAGAAGTCGAGGGATCGCTGGATCTCCACCGACAAGTTGTCGCCCACCGAAGCCAGGACTCGCTCGATCTCTTCCGGGACCACGGCGGAGGCGTCGTGCTCATCCCCGCCCACCTTCATCGCCTCGGCCTCTTCGTAGGAGATGTTCAGCGTGCGCTGGATCTCCTCCGTGAACTGCCGCCCGCCGATGCCGACGTCGCGGGTGAAGGCGCTCACCCCGCGGCGGAGGATGTGGATGTTGACGTTGCTGGCGCCGATGTTGATCAGCGCCACCGTCTCGGGCTGCACGTCGTAGTTGAGCTCGAACATGTTGGCGACGGCGAAGGCGTCCACATCGACGACCGAGGCCTTCAAGCCCGCCTGACTGATGAGGGACTGGTACTCGTTGACCAGCTCCTTCCTCGCCGCGACGAGGAGGACCTCCATCTGACCCGGATCTTCACTTGCTCCCTCCAAGATCTGGACGTCAATGTTGACGTCGTTGATGTCGAAGGGGATGTACTGCTCCGCCTCCCACTGGATGGACTCCTCGAGCTCATCGGCGCTCATCAGCGGCAGGTTGATCCGCTTGATGATCACGGCGTTGCCCGAGACAGAAGCCACCACGTTCTTCGTCTTGACCCGGTGCTTCTGGACGAGCTCGCGGATGGCGTCGACGATCACGTTCGTGTTCATCACCGCGCCGTCGACGATGGCCTCGGGGGGCAGGCGGGTCATGCCGAAATTGACGAGCCGGAACTTCCCCGAGCGCTTGTCCCGCTCGAGCTCCATGAGCTTCACGTGGCTCGACCCGATGTCCAGGCCGATTGACGTCTTGTTTTGGGAGAAGAGCGCCATACGGCTACACCCAAGCCATGGGAGGGCAGAACACGGGAGGGAGCAGGGGAACGGGGCCGAGGCGCCACCCGCGGGGAGCGGGCCAACACCCTAACCTGACAACTATTGACAAGTAAAGACCTCGCAGGGAAACCACCTTCGCCATCGAGCCGGTCCTGCTCCGGTGTACCAACTGCGTGAGGGCCCGGTCAAGCCCCCTCGTCACGGCGCGGCCGCCGCGCCGGGCTACACTTCGCCTCGCCCCTCGCGCGCAGGTGTCATGTCCGCTGCCCTTTGGAGATCCGCCGCCTCGTCCGCGCTGTTGGTGTCCGGGCTCTGCGCGATCGGTGACGTGATCGGCCCGAGCCCGCAGAGCCTGGGGCTGATCACGATCGTCTCTTTGTTCGCCCGTCGAGTGGGTCAGGCCCACTCCCCCCGCCCGGCCTGGCGGGCGCCGTTGGGCGCTTTGCTCCTGCTGAGCCTGCTTTTCGCGCCCGGCTTCGTCGCCTCGATCGCGGCCGGGCTCGGCTCCAGCATCGGGTTCGTCCCAGAGAACGCCGCAAAGGTCGTACTTCTACTGGCGTGGGGGGGATCTCTCGCCCTCTCTCATCCCGCAGAAACCAATGATGAACGCCGAACCTGGGCCAGGTTGGTCGCCGCTGCCGGCGGCGCGCTTTCCGCTCTGGCGCTGCCGACTCCGCTCGCAGTCGCCCTGGCGCTGCTGGCCCTCCTCGGCTCCCGGGCCCCGAGCGGCGCGGAGCCCCGCGCGCGGTCGGCCGGCCTGTCCAGCCTCCCCGCCGCGCTGCTCGTCGGCTGGATGGTCGGCCTCGCGACCGCCCACCTGCGCGGCGCCCTCAACCCCTCGCTCGATGGCGCGCTCGCGATCCTGGGCGGGCTGCTGCTCGGCGCGCGGCTGGGCGGCACGCTGAGCCTCGGGCCGGGCGCCGGCCTCGTCTTGAGCGGCCTCGCCGCGGTGGGGGTGTTCGGAGGCCTCGGCCTCGCCGGTCCCGCCCTGCCCGCCCTTGATACGTGGGCGGTGGCCGACAGCGGTCCCCTCGACGGCCGGCTCCTGCTCACGCTCCCGCTGTTGGCGATCGGGCTCGGCGGCGGCCTGCTCCTCGGCCTCGGCGCCGGTCTTCGCCCCTCCCGGTGGGAGGGTGTAGCGGTCGCGCTCGGTGGGCTGGGCGGCCTCGAGGGCGAGCGGAGCCTCCTCCCCCTCAGCCTGGCCTTCACGGCGGCCCTCGCCTTTGGCGCCGAGCGCCGCTGGCTGCAGGTCGGCGGCCTCATCACCGCGCTCACCACGCTGATCGGGATGCGGGCGCTGGGCGGGCCCTCCGACGAGCTCCTGACGGTGTCTCGTTGGCGGCTGCTCCGCGGCGTGGGAGAGGCTGGCGTCGACCGCGACATCCGCGCTCGACAGCGGGTGGCCTGGTCCGCCGCCGGCGCGGCCGGCGCCGCCGCCCTGCGCGCCCCCTCCACCGCCTGGCGCGCCGACCGGCTGCGCGTCGACCAGGACAGCTGGCCCTTGACCCTCGAGGTCGAGGGGCAGATCGTCGAGACCACGGGCCGCGCCGCCGAGGCCGAGCGGATGGCCGGGCTGCTCGCCGGGCTGCTCGCGCCTCGCTTCGACGAGGTGCTGATCCTCGGAGATGACGCCGGGCGCGCGCTCATCGGCGCATCAGCCTTCCAGCCGGGGCTCACGCGCATCACCACGCCGCTCCCCGGCTTGACCCGCGCTCAGGCCGCCCTCGACGCCCCCTTTCGCACCGCCGCGCTCGCCCCCGGCGTCCAGCTCCGGCCTGTCCACCCCGAGCTCCTCCTCCGCACGAATCAAAGCCAGGACGCGATCATCGACGTGATCCGCGCCCCCTGGCGCGACGCCCTCCACGCGACCCTCGACCCCGAGCACCTCCGCGCCGCCCACCGCGCCCTCGCCGACGACGGCGTGTACGTGATCTGTCTGCACCTCGGCTGGTTCGCCGAGGGGGCCCCCGCCGCTGCGCTCGGGCCGCTCCTCGACCAGTTCGAGGTGGTGCAGCTCTGGTTGCCCCCCACGGGGGCCGACTCTCTCCTCGTCGTCGCCTCCGACCGCCCGCTGCCCCTCTCCCGCCTCTTCGCGCGACACCCCGCCGCCGCCCAGCCCCTGCGCGACCTCGGCTTCCCCTCCCCGCTCCTGCTCGCCGGCTTCGCCCTCGGCGACCGCGAGAGCCTCGCTTCCTGGACCCACATCGCGCCCGGCTTCGGGCCGCTCACGGCCGCGCGCGGGCTGTCTCAGGCCGTGTTCAGACCGCCGGTCCAGCACCTCACGGCCCTCGCCGAGCGCACCGCTACGGCGGAGGCGCTGTGGGATCTCCGGGAGGGTGGCGCCGAGCTCCAGGCGCAAGCGGCGCCGCTCGACGCCCGTATCGCGGCCCGCGGCCGCTACCTCAAGCTGCTCGGAGACGCAGCGCGCGGCGACGTACAGGGGGTCTTCGCGGGAGCGCAGGCGCTGTCTCAGGGCAGCGCCGACGCCTCCGAGCTGCGCGCCCTCGAGGCCTTGATTGAGCCCCAGATGGAGCGGGCCCACGCCCACCTCGTGGCCGCGCGCGCCGAGGGCACCGGTTCGCGCCGCTGGGAGGACGCCGCCCGGGAGGCCACCACCGCGCGGCTCCTCGCCCCCCGCAGCCCCGCTCCTCCCCTGGTGCAGGGCGAGATCGCGCTGGCACAGGGCAACCTCGCTCGCGCCCGCGACGCTTTCGAAGAGGTGCTCCGCCTCGACCCCAAGAACCGGGACGCCCTCTCCGGCCTCGCCCGCGTCGCTCGGGCACGGAAGGACAACGTCGAGGCCGAGCGCCGCCTGCGCGAGGCCACCGAGGCCTGGCCGCAGGATTGGTCCGCCTGGCAGAACCTCGGCGTCTTCTTGAGCGAGATCGGCGAAGACGACGCCGCACAGGCCCCCCTCGAGCGGGCCCTCGCGCTCAGCCGCGGCGAGCACCCCGAGCCGGCCCTCGCGCTCACCGCGCTCTTCCTCGCCCGCGGGGAGCCCACCACCGCCCTCGTCCACGCCGAGCGCGCGGTCCTGCAGGGCGGTGGGGCCTACGCCTGGTACCTCCGCGGCCGCTGCTGGTTCGACCTCGACAAGCTCGATCAGGCGGAGGAGGACTTCCGGCGGGCCGTGCTCGCCGATCCAAACCTCGTCGAGGCCCGCGGCGGGATCGGGCAGATCCGCGCCATGGCGGGGGACCTCGATCAGGCCGCAGAGGCCTTCCGCTCGGTCCTCGCGATCGACCCGAACAACGGCGCCGCGCGTGAGAACCTGCGCCGCATCGACCTCGCCCGCCCGGCGGCACCGCCGCCCGCGACCGCCCCCGGCTCCAGCTCCGACCCCGGCTGAACGAACCGCAGGAGCGCTCCCCGAGATGCCCCACGTCCCCCTCCGCCGCAAGCTCGTCGTCGCCGGCCTCACGGCGGTCGGCCTGTGGTTCTTCGCGGAGGCGATGGTGACGGCCCTCTTCGGCGCCGAGATCCGAGCCTGGGAGGCGCCCTTGCCGGCGAGCAAGGCCGGGCACACCGTGCTGAAGGGAAACCCCTACCTGCTCTACGAGTACCCGCCAGGGACGTACTTTGAACAGGGGGTGACGGTGCGCATCAACGGCCTCGGCCTGCGCGGGCCAGAGGTCCAGACACCCAAGCCCGCCGGGCGCCGCCGCCTCCTCACCACCGGGGACTCCAGCGTCTTCGGCTTCGGCGTCGCCGAGGGGGAGGTCTTCTCCCAAGTGGCCGCGGAGGCCCTCGGGCCCGGCGTCGAGGCCGTCTCGGCCGCGATCCCCGGCTACTCCACCTTCGAGACGCTGAACCTGCTGCGCATGCGGGCCCTGGCCACCGAGCCCGATCTCTTCGTCATCGCCAACCTGTGGTCCGACAACAACTTCGACGCCTTCGTCGATCGAGAGACCCTCGCCGAGTATGCCGGCTGGGAGGAGGGCCCGATGGGGCAGGCCCAGCGCCTGCTCTCGAAGAGCGCGATCTTCCGCTGGCTCGACTGGGAGCTGCGCGTGGAGTCCCAGAGCCGCCTCGCGCGCACGGTCACCTGGCAGAAGGACGGCGCCGCCCACATCGGCCAGCGACGGGTGGCCATCCAGGACTATGCCGACAACCTCGACACCCTCGCCCGCATCGCCGTCGATCGCGGCGCCGAGCTGGTCTTCGTCGTGCTCGCCAACAACGAGGACCTCGATGCCGGCGCTATCGCCGGCCCCGTCGGTCGCGCCGCGTGGGACCCCTACCGAGCGGTGCTCCGGGACACGGCCGCCCGGTGGAGCTCGCCGGTGATCGAGGTCCCTCGGTTGTTCCAGGAGAGCGGCCACAGCAAGGCGGCGCTCTTCCAGGATGAGATGCACCCGACCGCGCTCGGCCACCGGCTGCTCGGGCAGGCCCTGGCCCAGCAGCTCGCCGGCTGGGCCAAGGGTGATCGGATCGGCACCGCGGCCTCGGGGGGCGAGGTCCCCGACTACGTCGATCCCTTCGTGCAGAGCAGCGGCCCCCCAGCCGCGCCGCAGCCCTCCACCGCCACGAGCCCCTGCCGACTCACCGGGGTGGTGCAGGCCGCGCGGTGGACCGCTGGGATGATCCGCCTCGACGCGGTCACCGGACCGACCGGCGGGGAGGGCGGCCCCGTCACCATCGTCGGCAGCGCCTCGCTGCGCGGACCCGGCCCCTTCACCCTCGATTGCGGGGCGGCCACCACCGTGCACCTCCGCGCCTACTTCGACGAGGACGGCGACGGGCCCGATCAAGACGACACCCTCGTCACGCTCGAGGCCTGGCCCCAAGACCTTCAGCCCGGGCCGCTCAGCGGACTGAAGGTCGACCTCGACGAGCCCTCGGTCTCCGGCGGGGCCCACGGCCGGTGACCGGACCCCGCCAGCAGGCTACCCTCTGGCATGGCCGACGATCCCAAGCCCGACGCTCCCCCTGCCCCTTCGCCCTCCGGCACCTCCCTCGCGGGCGCCGCCGCCGCAGGCCGGGAGCGCCTCCAGGGCGCCCTCGACGAGGTGGAGCAGGCCGCCCGCGCCCAGGCCGCCGAGAAGGCCGCTGAGCTCGCCGCCCGCGCCGCCCTCGCCAGCGTCGAGCGGGCCGCCTCGAGCCTCCTCGATGGCCTGGAGAGCGCGATCTTCGGCAAGGTGGGCGGCGCCGCGGCCGCCGTGGCCGCCGAGGAGGAGGCCGATCCGCTCGAGCGCCTGCGCAAGCGGTACGGGGCCGCGGAGGCCCCAAAGCCGCCTGTGGACGACCCCGTCGCCCGCGCGAAGCGCACCCTCGAGGAGATGAAGCGGGCGCGGGAGGCCAACAAGGCTCCGACCGACGCCGCTGCGGCGCCCGGCAAGCGCGACCTCTGACCGGCCGCGCCCTGCGGGGCCCCCCGGGCCCGGGATAACGGCGCGCCGGGAGGTCTCATGCGCGTCTCAAGTCTGGATCAGGTCAAGGTGGAGCTCGAGCGCATCATCGCCGGCGCCGCGCTGAAGCAGGATCCCATCGGCCTCTTCCCCTCGCTCTACCGCCAGATGACGGGCCGGGTGGGCGAGGCGATCACCGCGGGCCGCTTCGACGACGGGCCCCGGATGGGCCGCTTCGTCGTCTCCTTCGCCAACCGCTACCTCGACGCCGAGGCCGCCTGGTCGGTCGGCCAGCCGCCGAGCCGCGCCTGGCGAGTGGCCTTCGAGGCCACCCGCGACCGCGACCACGCGCTCATCCAACACCTGCTCCTCGGCATGAACGCCCACATCAACCTCGACCTCGCGCCCACGGTGATCGACGTTCTAGAGGGCGCCAATCCCGCGGGCATACAGCGCGACTTCATGCAGATCAACGCCGTGCTCGCCGAGCTCCTCGACGACATCCAGGCCACGCTCGACCGCCACTCGCCCTGGCTCAACGTGCTCGACCGCCTCGGCGGCCAGAAGGACGAGTGGCTCGGCATGTTCGGCCTCCAGAAGGCGCGGGACGCCGCGTGGCGCAGCGTGCTCCGGCTCCACCGCGAGGCCCCCCACCACCGTGTCGGCACCCTTGAAGAGCTCGATCGCCACGCGAGCACCCTCGGCCGCCTCCTCCGCAGCCCCGGGCCCCTCTTCGGCTCGGCGCTCGCCGTGGTCGCCCATGGAGAGTCGAGCCCGCTGTCCGCGGTGTTCGCCGACTTCGCGGCGGTGGGCCGATGAGCTTCTTCGACCGCGTCCGCGCCCTGCCGGTCCTCGGGGTGGGCGTCTCCACCGAGTACGGCGCCGCCGATGCGCCCAGCGCCCTCGATCCGCTCGCTTTGCACGAGGCGCTGCCCCTGCTCTGCGCCTTCCTCGAGGTGGGGGTCGAGACGGCGAAGGGCCTCGACCCGGGCGCGTTGGCCTGGGCCGCCCGCAAGCTGCCCACCACCTACCACTTCCTCGACGTCAACCTCGATGACCCCGACGACATGGACGAGCGCTGGCTCGAGGAGGTGGCGGCCCTCGTCGCCGTGCTGCGGCCCGCCTGGCTCTGCGGCGACGCCGGCCTCTGGCACCTCGGCCGCCGCGATCGCGACCACATGCTGCTGCTGCCGCCGGTGCTGAGCCCCCGCTCCGCCGACGCGACCGCCGCCGGAATCGCCTACCTGCGGAGCCGCACCGGGCTCGAGGTGCTGCCCGAGAACCCGCCCGGCGTGGCCTTCGTCGGCCCGATGGACCTCCTCGACTACTACGCACGCCTCTGCGAGCGAGCCGACACCGGGATGCTGCTCGACTGCGCCCACCTCGCGATCTACCAGCGCCTCCGCGGCCGCTCGCCCACCGCAGGCCTCGACGGCTTCCCCCTCGAGCGGATCGTCGAGCTGCACGTCGCGGGGGGCCGGACGGTCCACACCGACGGCTTCGCCTGGGTCGACGATGACCACAGCCCCGAGGTGCTCGATGACACCTGGCAGATCTTCGACCACATCATCGATCGTGCCCCCAACCTGAAGGCGGTCATCGTCGAGTGCGAGCGCAACACGATCGAGGCGGTCGGGCCGCTCTTCCGCCGAGTCGCCGGCGCCTTCTTTCACGATCGCAGCCGGCGCCCTGGCCTGAGCCCGATCGCGCCCTCCTGGGAGCCCGCCGAGCCCGCGCCCCGCCCGAAGGGCCCCGGCCTGTTCGAGACCCCGGACGGAAGGGTCCAGACCACGATCGCCCGGCTGCTCTACGATCCCCGCCTCGTCGACGACCTTCACGAGGGCCGCCCCCTCGAGGCCGCTGGCCAGCCCCCCCTGACCGAGGACGAGCGCAGCTGGCTGCTCGCGATCGACCGGCGGGCCTGGTCTGCCGACCGCTACCGCCGCGCCCGGACCCTCACCGGCCTCGTCCCCGAATTCCCGGTCTCCGTCCTCCTCCGCGGGGTGCCGGGCCTCGAGGCCTTCTTCGACAGCCCGGAGCTCCACGCCTGCATCGCCGGGGGCGGCTCCCTCGCCCTCACCTTCGGCGCCTGGCTGCGCCCCGCCGCCGGCCCCTTCGCCGAGCTCGAGCTGGCCCTCGCCCGCGCCCGCCGCCCGCGCGGGGCGTCTGGGCCGGGGCAGATCGCGCTGGCCGAGGGCGCCGCGCTCTGCAGCCTCCCCGGTGACATCCCCCTCCACTACGCGCGCCTGCGCGACAGCCTCGGCCCCGACCCCCTGGCCAACCTCGTGCAGCGGGACGGTCCCGCCCCGCGGCCGTCGCTGGTCGAGCCGCCGACCTGGATCATCATCGAGACCGACTCGACGGGCCGCCCCTCGATCGGCGACGGCAACGAGGCCATCGGCCGCCTGCTCGAGGGCGCGCTCGAGCCGGTCCCCCGCGACGCCCTGCTCGCCCTCGCCCGCGCGCTCGGCGCCGAGCCCCCCGAAGACGAGGAGATCGTCAACGACCTCGTCGCAGACGGGCTCCTGACCCTCGGGCGCTGAAGCCCTCGCTCCGAAACATCAGGCGAGCAGGCCGAGCTTGTGAGCCCGGGCCACCGCCTGGGCCCGCGTGCGCGCCGAGAGCCGGGCCCGCAGGTTCTCGACGTGGCTGCGCACCGTGGCCGCCTGCAGGCCAAGCTCGGCGGCGATCTCGGGGTCGGTGTAGCCCTCGGCGACGAGGCGCAGCACCTCGGTCTCACGCGGGGAGATCTCGATCGGCGGCCCCGGACAGACCCCCTTCGGCTGCATCACCAGCACGCGCAGCTCCCCCACGTTGGAGACGCTGAGCGGGCCGACCACCCCCCGCGCTTCGACGAAGCCGATCGGCTCGTGGTGGCCCTCCACGCTCCCGCCGCCCGGGGCGGGGCCTGGACAGGCGCTGCCCGTCGCGCGCTTGAAGACCTCGCAGCAGTGGAGCCCGACGCAGTCCCCGCAGAGCGCGCGGACCGAGGCGTTCTGGTGGGTGATGCGCCCCTCAGGGTCGGTGACAAGCACGAGCGGGGTCGGCATGTGGGCCTCTCCCCATCCTCTATGCCTCCAGCCGCCGGTCGACCACGCCCTCGCCTCGGGATAAGAGGCCGGCCGCCCAGGAGGCCCCCGTGGCCGTCAGCCGCGCCGCCGTCGTCGATCAGAACTTCCTCCGCCTCCTCGACGGCCTCCACGCCGCGCCCCGGCGGGATGACCTCGACCGCCCCGTGCGCGCCGGGAGTGAGCTGAGCGCCCGACTGGCGCTCGGGCTCTTCGAGTCGATGGTCGGCAGCCGTCACCTCGACTTCGAGGCCCGAAACCTCAAGGCAACAGACCAGAGCTTCTACACCATCGGCTCGAGCGGGCATGAGGGCAACGCGGTCGTCGCGGCCGCCACCCGCCCCACCGACATGGCCTTCCTCCATTACCGCTCGGGGGGCTTCTTCGCCGAGCGCGCCCGCCAGGTGCCGGGCAGCACCCCCATCCTCGACGTGCTGCTCGGCCTCGTCGCCAGCCTGGACGAGCCCATCGCCGGGGGCCGCCACAAGGTCTTCGGCAGCGTCCCGCTCTGCATCCCCCCGCAGACGAGCACCATCGCCAGCCACCTGCCGAAGGCCGTAGGCGCGGCCTTCACGCTGGCCCGCCGGCGGCGCCTGGGCCTGCGCTCCGCCATCCCCGACGACAGCGTCATCGTCTGCACCTTCGGCGACGCCTCCTCCAACCACTCGACGGCCTGCGGCGCCTTCAACTCGGCCGCTTTGGCCGATCACCAGCGCCTGCCCTGCCCTGTGCTCTTCGTCTGCGAAGACAACGGCATCGGCATCTCCACCCGCACCCCCGAGGGCTGGGTCGGCAAGCGCTTCTCGAGCTGGCCGGGCCTCCAATACTTCCACGGCGACGCCCTCGACCTCCCCGACGCCGCCGACGCCGCCTTCGCCGCCGTCCGCTTCGTCCGCGAGACCCGCCGCCCCGCCTTCTTGCACCTCAAGACGGTGCGCCTGCTCGGTCACGCCGGCTCGGACGTCGAGCAGAGCTACCGCAGCCACGAGGAGATCGAGGCCACCGAGTCCGCTGACCCGCTGCTCTCCACAGCGCGCCTGCTCGTCGAAGGCGGCTGGGCGACCCCCGAAGAGCTGCGCGCCGTCTACGAGGAGCTCCGGGCCCGCACCGCCGCCCTCGGGCGCGAGGCCAGCCGTCGTCCCAAGCTCGAGAGCGCCGCCGCGGTCATCGCCCCCCTCGCCCCATGGGACCCTGCGCGCTTCGCCGAGCACGCCGCCACGCTCGCCCCCGAGGCCGGCCGCGCCGACTTCTTCGAGGGCCGCCTCCCCGAGGCCGACCGCCCGCGCCACATGGCCGTGCAGATCAACCGCGCCCTCGGCGACGCCCTCGTGCGTTTCCCCGACCTCCTCCTCTTCGGCGAGGACGTGGCCCGAAAGGGCGGCGTCTACAACGTCACCACCGACCTCGAGCGCCGCGCCGGCGTGGGGCGCGTCTTCAACACCCACCTCGACGAGCAGGCCATCCTGGGCCTCGCAATCGGCGCCGCCCACCAGGGCGCCCTGCCGGTGCCGGAGATCCAGTACCTCGCCTATCTGCACAACGCGATCGACCAGCTCCGCGGGGAGGCCTGCTCGCTACAGTTCTTCAGCGACGGCCAGTACACGAACGGCATGGTGGTGCGCATCGCCGGCCTCGCCTATCAGAAGGGCTTCGGCGGGCACTTCCACAACGACAACGCCCTCGCTTCGCTGCGCGACATCCCGGGCCTCATCGTCGCCTGCCCCTCGAACGGCGAAGACGCCGTGCTGCTCTTGCGGGGCTGCCTCTCGATGGCCCAGGCGCTCGGGCGGGTGGCCGTCTTCCTCGAGCCCATCGCCCTCTACATGACCAAGGACCTCCACGAGGACAAGGACGGCCGCTGGAGCTTCGCTTACCCCGAGCCCGGCCGCTTCGCCGCCCCCGGCACCGCCCGCACCTGGGGCGACGGCACGGACCTCACCCTCATCTCGTACGCCAACGGCCACTGGATGAGCCTGCGGGTGGCCGCCCGCCTCGAGGCGCTGGGCGTCCGCTGCCGGAACGTCGATCTGCGCTGGATCGCCCCCCTGCCCGAGGCCGACATCCTCCGCGAGGCGGAGGCGACCGGGCGGGTGCTCGTGGTGGACGAGTGCCGCCGCAGCGGGGGCCTCGCCGAGCCCATCCTGGCCCTGCTCGCCGAGCGCCTCCCCGGCGTCCGGGTGGCCCGGGTCACGAGCGTCGACACCTACATCCCGCTCGGGGCCGCCGCGAACCTCGTGCTGGTGCAGGAGCCCGACATCCTCGCCGCCGCGCTGCGCCTGCTCGGGCGGGCCCCAGACGGCGCCCCCCTCCCCGCCGAGCCCGCCCCGGGAGCCCGCCCATGAGCCGCCTCCGCGCCCTCGTCCTCTGCCCTGGCCGCGGCAGCTACGGCCGCGACTCCCTCGGCAGCCTGCAGGGCCTCGCCTCCCCGGCCCTCGACCGCCTCGACGCGCTCCGCGCCGCCGCCGGCCGCCCCACCGTGCGCGAGCTCGACGGGCTCAGCGCCTTCTCGCTGCGCAGCCACGTCGCTGGCGAGAACGCGAGCCTGCTCACCGCGGGCGCCTCCCTCGCCGACCTCGACCAGCTCGACCCCGAGAAGGTCGAGGTGGTGGCCGTCTGCGGCAATTCGATGGGCTGGTACACGGCGCTGACCTACGCCGGCGCCCTCCCCTTCGACGAGGGCGGCCGGCTGATCGAGACCTTGGGCCAGTTCCAGGCCGGCAACGTGGTGGGCGGGCAGCTCGTCTACCCCTTGGTCGACCTCGACACCTGGCGGCCCGACGCGGCGCGGGAGCGGCTCGTCGCAGGGCTCCTCGACACCATCCCCGAACTATACCGATCCATCCTGCTTGGTGGCCAGATCGTGCTCGGTGGGACAGAGGCCGCGCTCTCCGCAGCCGTGGCGGCCCTCCCCAAGGTAGACATCGGCGCCCAGCAATTTCCCCTGCGGCTCCCGCTGCACTCGGCGTTCCACACCCCGCTGCTCGCCGCGACCCGCGCGCGGGCCGAGGCCGAGCTCGCCGGCCTCCGCTGGCGGGCCCCCACCCTGCCCCTGATCGACGGGGCCGGCCGCTCCTGGCGCCCCCGCTTCGCCGATCCCGCGGCCCTCCGCGACTACACGCTCGGGGAGCAGGTCGTCGGCCCCTTTGACTTCAGCACGATGCTCCGCCGCGCCCTCGGCGACTATGGGCCGGACGTCATCCTCCTCCCCGGCCCGGGCAGCAACCTCGGCGGGGCGGTGGGGCAGGTCCTCGTCTCGCTCGGCTGGGCCGGGCTCCGAGACAAGGACGCCTTCCTCGAGCGCCAGCGCCGGGAGCCGATCTTGATCAGCACCCGCTGGCCCGACCAGCGCGCCCTCGTGGTCCGGTGAAGCCCCTCGACACGCTGCTCGACGAGGTGATGACCCTCAAGGAGGTCGAGCGCGCGGGCTGGGCGCGCGTGGGCGTGGTGGAGGCCGAGTCCGTGGCCGCCCACTCCTGGGGTGTGGCCATGCTCGGCCTCCTCTTCTGTCCGCCGGAGCTCGACCGCGGTCGGGTGGTGCTGCTCGCCCTCCTCCACGACCTCGCCGAAGCGACCGTCGGAGACATCACCCCCTTCGACGGCATCTCCCGCGAAGAGAAGGCCCGCCGCGAGCGAATCGCCGCCGCGCGGCTCTTCGCAGGGCGCCCCCCCCTCTGGGCGCTCTGGGAAGACTACGAACAAAATAGGAGCCCAGAGGCCCACTTCGTACACCAGCTCGACAAGCTGGACATGCTCGTCCAGGCCCAGCGCTATCGCTCCACGCAGGGCGTAAACACCGCGCAGTTCGTCGAGAGCGCCCTCCGCGGCATCGACCACCCCGCCCTGGGCGCCGCTCTCGCCGCGCTCTGCCCAGACGGTCTTTCTTTGGACGAAGAGCGGACCGTGGAACGCGGTGTGGTACAAAAGTGACCGGTGATCCCACCTGAGGTTCAGAGCAGGTCCCAGGTCACCGTCCCCGCCGCGAGCGCCCTCAGCCGCTATATCCGCGATGTTCACACCCTCCCGCCACCCGCTCGCCGGGTGGTCGGTGGGTGAGGACCGATCTACGGCTCGAGGCGCCCCACTGCCCTCTGTGGAGGGTCGCAGCGGAAAACCCCCGACAAACGAGGCACCCGATGAACCGCCGTCCATCCCTGGTCGTGCCCACCGCGCTCCTCTCTCTCTTCGGGCTCCTGGGCCTCTGGGCGGCTCGCTCCATGCTCGCACCCCCGTCGGCGCCCTCCGATGCGGCTGCGCAGGGTGCTGCCGCCCGTCGGGGCGCCCAGGCGGGCGGGGCGTCCCACTCCCGCGGGCCGGCGCCCCTCTCCGGCGCTCTTGCCCCCGCCTCTGCCGGCCGCGCCGACTCAGGCGCCGGGGGGCCGTCCCCGTACCTGACCCACGAGGTCATGGTCTCCGCGGCCAACGCCGAGGCCCTGCACCGCGTCGCCTCCCGCCACGGCAGCCGCGTGACCGTGCCGCGCGGCCCCTCCGGGTGGGCCGGCCTCGCCGTCCCCGAGGGCGCCGACCGCGACACCTTCATCGCCGGCCTCCTCGAGGACCCCGAGGTGGCCGACGCCGCCCCGGAGGGCCGCATTACGGGCGCGGCCCTCCCGGTGGGCCCGAGCACCACCCGGGGCAACAAATTCCAGTGGCACCTCGCGGCGATCCACACCCCCCCTGTCGGTACCCTCGACTGTACTGGGGTCACCGTGGCGGTGATCGACACCGGCGTCGCCTTCGAGACCGCGACGGTGGGCGGCGTCTCCTACGCCGTCGCACCGACGCTGCAGGCCACGCCCTTCGTCGCCCCGTGGGACTTCGTGAACAACGACGCTCATCCCAATGACGACCACATGCACGGCACCCACATCGCCAGCCTGCTCGCCTCCACCGGGGCGATGGAGGGGGTCTGCCCCGGCATGAGCCTGATGCCGCTCAAGGTGCTCGACGCCAACAACCAGGGCACCGAGCTCGCCCTCGTCAACGCGCTGTCCTGGGCGGCAGACCACGGCGCCGACGTGGTCAACATGAGCCTCTCCTTCAGCCTCGGCTACGCCCCCTCACACGCCCTCGCGGCGGCGCTCGAGGAGGTGTCACTGGGCGGCGCCGTGCTCGTGTCGGCGGCCGGGAACACAGCCCAGCACGACATCACCTACCCCGCCTCCAATCCGCTGGTCATCGCGGTCGCCGCCGACCGCCCCGCCAGCAAGACCACCTTCCTCCCCGCCGGATACTCGAACAACGGCACCCGCGCCGACCTCGTGGCATCCGGCGGCTCACTCAGCTTTGACCTCAACAAAGACGGCTATGTCGACGGGGTGCTGGCCGAGACCATCACCCCCGGGGCCCCCGCGACCCCGCGCTACGTCTTCATGGCCGGCACCAGCCAGGCCACCGCCCTCGTGACCGGCGCCGTCGCCGCCCTCCTCGCCGAGGGGGCCGCCCCGGGCGAGGTCAAGGAGCTCCTCCAGAGCACCACCACGCCCCTCTCCTGGACCCAGAGCCCCTACACCGGCCTCTGGGGCGCTGGCCGCTTGAACATCGAGGCGGCCCTCGCCGCGGTGGGCTCACCCGGCACCCCGGAGGCCCGCCACTACCACGTGTCGATCATGCCCTACCTGCTGGCTGACACGAGCCCGGGCGTCGTCCTGCCGAAGGCCCGCGTCACGGTCTTCGACGAAGACGGGGCGCTGGCGGACGGGGTCACCGTGGCGGCCTCGATGTGGGGCTCCGGCTTCGCGGCGCTCTCCTGCGTCACGGTCGATGGGATGTGCACGATCACCGGTCCGGCCAAGGGCGGGGCCGGCGCGACCACGGCCTCCTGGCGGGTGAGCGTCGACCAGATCATCTCCGACGGCGTCGGCCACCACCCCCGCCCCGGCCTCGTCTGGAGCGAGGGCCTCGACCAGCTCATCGCCGCCATGCAGGACGACCCCGACGCCGCCGACGCCCTGCTCTCCTTTCATTGGCGCGCAGGCGCAGACGCCGACCTCGGCCCCCTCGCCGAGTCCTACGCCCTCGTGAACCACGGCGTCGGCATCTTCAACACGCCCACCGCCCTGCTGCTCACGCCGGCCCGGCTCGACAGCGCCACGGTCGTCGCCGAGGGTGAGGTGGAGTGGTCGGACGGCTCCGGCCTCGTCTCCTCGCCGCTGGGCTTCACCTTCACCCGCGGCACTGGCCTCGTCTCCTCGCCGCTGGGCTTCACGATCTGGTCCCTGCCCACAGGCCTCGCCTCCTCGCCGGTGCTCACGGCGCTCTCCATCGACGGCGAGGGTCTCTCCGCCTATCCCGGAGCGCCCACCGCCCAGACGGTGCTCTCCGGCTCCGGCCTCGTCTCGAGCCCGCTCGGCTTTCAGCCGCTCATGCTCGGCAGCGGCCTCGTCTCGAGCCCGCTCGGATACAACGCAGGCTTCGGCACCATCATCGATCCCACCTCCCCCACCGCCGGCCTGCTCGGCGCGGGCGGCTGGGTGACCGGGTCGGGCCTCCAGGAGGGCGCGGCCGTCTTCAGCGCGAGCAGCGGCGAGCTGGCAATGTCATCGGTGCACTTCAACGGCACCGAGATCGAGGCGATCGAGGCCGAGG
Organism: Myxococcota bacterium; assembly: GCA_044344255.1. Taxonomy (GTDB): domain Bacteria; phylum Myxococcota_A; class UBA796; order UBA796; family UBA2385; genus JBIJDH01. Next base: position 141,562 of record JBIJDH010000016.1, on the reverse strand, counting down.
CCGCCACCTGCGACGTGGGCGACGCCTGCTACTGCGCCGAGGAGGCCGAGGGCGCCTGCGAGGAGACGGCCGCTCTCGAAGGGGCAGAGACCGCGGCGCCCTGACGACGGCGACGCGCGCCGAGGGCGGCGACGCCGAGCAGGAGCCCGAGCCAGCCACTCCTCCAACTCGGACAGACGGGCGTAGGACGGGCCAGCCCCACCAGAGGCCGCTCGGGGCCGTCTGCACGGAGAGCGGGGCGGCATCGGGAGGCCGGATCGCAGGAGCGCGGGTGGACTGGCGGTCCACCGCAGGTGGGCCGTCGCCGTGGTCCTGCGCGGGCTTGATCGCTGGTTCACCACCCAGCCGAGTCGACCCCCAAACCCGACCGGGTGTCCTGCCAGCGCTCTGGGTGCTATCGTCCGGTCATGCACCTCCGCCTCTCCGAACCCCTGGGCATCGACCCCTGCACGGAGACGCCCAGATCGACGTGCTCCAGCTCCGCCGGTGGTGGAAGGCCCGCACGGACATCCTCGCCTCCTCGGTCGGCGCTTGGTTCTGGTTCATTCGCGCCGAGGATGGCCACTCACGCTGCGGCGCTACGGGCGGATCCGAGGACCGCGAGGCCAAGGCCCTCCGTCGACGGCCGAAGCAGCGCCCATTCGACATCATGGGTGGTGAGGCGCGAGAGACCCGCGCACATAGACGGACGTAAAAAGCCCCCACCCAGCGGGCCCGGCCTTTGCCCCGACCAAATTCCGAGCCGCGCAGCTCGGACGAAGACGGAGGAGAGGAACAGCATGACGTGTGAGACGTTGATCGACCGAAGCAGAGGTGCTCGATGCGCGCGGGTGGGAGGGGAAGGGGGGACCGCGGAGGGTCCATGCCTCCCCTCTACGCACTTCGCGTGCCAACCACGGAGTCGGCGTTAGCGGCCGATCGGGTCATCGGTCCCTCCCCCGATGGACGGATTCGCCGCAACGGGCGGGGGCGGCCGCCGCTCCAAGGGGAGGGTCAGGACGAGCCGCGCGCCGCCCTCTGCGCGGTTCTCGGCCACCAGGCGGCCGCCGTGCTCGGAGGCCACACGACTGGCGATAGCGAGCCCGAGGCCGTGCCCTCCGAGGGCTCCGGGGGCCTGCACGCCCCGACGAAAGACGGCCTCGAGCTGATCCTCGGGGATGCCCGGGCCCTGGTCTTCGACGACGCCGACGAGCTCGCCGCCGGCCACCCGCAGCCGGACGGAGACCCTCCCACCCGCCGGCGAGTACTTGATGGCGTTGGAGACGATGTTTGACCAGGCCCGGAAGAGCTCGGCGGTGTTCCCCTGCACCGCGGGGAGGCCCTCTTCGATGTCGATGTCCAGCGCGACGCCCCGGGAGCGGGCCTCGACCGCCAGCATGTCTCCCACGTGGGCCACCAGGCGGTCGAGCTCGACCACCGCGACGGGGACCGCCACGGGCTCGACGATCTGGTCGAGCATCACCATCGTGTCGCGCGAGAGCTCATCGAGCTTGCGGAGCTCCGCCTCGACGACCGTCGGGGCGAGGTCACGGCGGGCGAGGTTCCGCGCGATGACGATCAGGGCGGAGAGCGGGTTTCGGATGTCATGGGCGAGCTCGGCGACGCGGTCGGTGCGGTCGGCGAGGGCGGCCACGCGGCGGGCGTTGGTCACCGCCGCCGCGGCGTGGCTGGCCAGCGCCCGGAGCAGCTTGGCGGCCTCGGTGAGCTCCTCCTCGCTCTCCATCCGGCTGTCGACGTAAATGGCGCCCACCGTCTCGCGGCCCTCGACGAGGGGGACACACATCGCCGAGCGCAGGTGCAGCGCGAGCACGCTCTCTGCGGCCCGGAGGTCGCCGCGCTCCCCGATGTCCGCGGCGAGCACCTCGCGGGCCTGGCGCATCACGCGGCGAACGATCGACATCGCGGGCAGGCCCGCGTCCACCCCGTCCCGCACTCGCCCCGCCGCGATCTCGGGGGCCTCCGCGGTGCCGAGCACGACGAAGGCGCGGTCGGCCTGGAGCAGCGTCAGCGCCGCCCCGGCGATGCCCTGGAGGAGGGTGGGCAGGTCGCGCTCGCGGGTCATGGCGACGGCGAGCGCCAAGAGCTCCTCGAGGCGCCCGTTCAACGACTCCGGTGATCCGGCCCTCGCCAGCGCGAGCAGGTGATCGGCGCGGGTGCGCAGCGGCAGCAGGCCCGCCTCCTGCGCGTAAGCGGAGACCCGATCACACTCCGCGGCGGCGTCGCGGGTGCGGCCCGCGGCGAGGTAGGCCTCGGCGGCCCAGAGGCGCACCCGGGCGAGCTCGCCGGCCGCGCCGGCCTCCCGGAGCGGGGCGACGGCGAGGCCCAGGTGTCGGTCGACCCGGTTGAGCCGGCCGCGACGCGCGAGGCAGACGGCGATGAGGGCGTGAGAGCGGCACTCCTCCACCACCATCCCCTGCTCGCCGGCCAGCCGGAGCGCGCGCTCCGCCTTCACGAGCGAGCCCTCCTCCTCGCGGAGCACGGCCAGCTCAGCGTCCCGACGCGCCAGCTCTACGAGCTCGCTGGCCATCCCGAGCTCGTCGGCGAGGCGGGCCCCGCGGGCGAAGAGGGCCTCGGCCTCCTCATAGGCGCCCTGGCCGAGGAAGACGTCACCCAGGTTCCCGGCTGCGATGGCGACGAGGTCTGGGTGCCCGCGGCGGGTCGCCTCGTCGTGGGCCCACTGGCCCACCTGGCGCGCCCGCTCCCAGCGGCCGCCCTCCTGGTAGCCGACACAGAGGTTGATGCTGACGCGGATCTGCTCCAAGGGGGACTGGATCCGCTCAAAGAGGAGGAGGGCGTCCTCCCAGGCACCGAGGGCCTCCTGGCGATCTCCCGCTGAGTAGCTCGCCAAACCCCAGTTGTTCATCATCCGCGCCCGGTCGAGCACCGAGAGGCCCGTCTCCACCCGGGCCGCCGACTGCATCACCGCGGCGGCCTCGCGGATGCGGCCGGCGTGGAGCAGGAGGCGCCCCCTCATCCCCTCGAGCAGGGCCCGGGCGGGGCCGCCGCGACCGCCGAGGTCGGGCAGCTCGAGGATCGCGATCGCGCCGGCGGTGTCGCCGGCCTTGTGGGTGGACTGTGCCCAGATGCCGCGGAGGCGGAGCCACTGCTCGAGGTCCTCCTCAGCCTCGGGGGGCTCGGCCTCGGCGAAGGGCCGCGCGACCCGGATGGCCTCCTCGACCCGCCCAGCGGCGAAGTGAACGTTCGCCTCGGCCACCCGGAGGCTCGGCGTGGGTGGGGCGCCGCCGAGCGCCGCGTGCGCGGCCACGATGGAGGCGAGGGCGGCGGCGCCGTCATCGTGGAAGGCCCGGTGGACGTCGGCCTGGAGCGTCAGGAGGCCCACGTCGTCAGGGCCGTGCTCCCGCCCCGCGAGGGCCTGCTCGGCGGCGGCGAAGCCCTCCTCCGTGCGGCCCGCGCCGACGAGGGCGCGCGCGCGGGCGAGGGCCAGCTCGGGGACAGGCGCGACACCCCAGAGCCCGTCGGCGATCCGCGCCGCTTCGGCGGGATCGAGGGCGGCCACCGCGGCGATCACCTGCGCACCGAGCCGAGCGGCCTCGACCGCGTCCCCGGCGCCCACGATGTGCCGGCCCAGCCGATCGTAGGGCACCTCCGGTTGAGACCGGAGCGTGAGGAGGCAATGCCGATGCAGGGCCGGGAGGTCGGGGGACAGGGCGCGGAGCCTCGCCACGGCCGCCGCCGACCGCGGCAGGAGGGTGTGCTCGTCGAGCCGCACGAGGCCGCTGTCGAGCAGCACGGGCAGCGCCGCCTGCGCCCGGTCGAAGGGGAGGGGCGCCGAAGCGAGCAGGCTCTCCCGACGCGTGGGGCGGCCGATCACCGCGAGGAAGGCGCCGAGCAAGGCCGCGTCCGTCGGCAGCGAGACGTCGGCCCCCGCGGCGCCCGAGCCCTCGTGCACGAGGGCCTGGAGCGCGCCCTCGTCGACCAGCCAGCGTTGGCGCCGCAAGAGCAGGGCGCCGCGCTCCCCGGCCGCCACGATGAAGGCGACCGCCGCGTCCGGCACTCCGCCCGAGGCGATCTGCAGCGAGGTGATCAGGGGCCCGAGGTTGAGGTCAGGGCCGAGGATCTGGCGCGTGAGGTCGGCGAGCTCGGCGGCGTCGAAGGCCCGCAGCCGGACCAGGCGCGCCGCCCACTCCGGCGGCGCGGCGCCCGCAGAGCACAGGTAGACCACCCGGTGCCGCACGAGGGCGGAGACCAGGAGGCGGGCGCTGGGATCGAGGGTGTCCTCATCATCGACGACGACGACCAGCCTCCCGTTGCCCCGCGCCTCGAGGGCCTCGGCGGCGGCCTCGGCCCGATCGAGGGGATCGGCGATCGTCGGCAGGGCGACGGGGGGCTCGGGGAGGGAGGGATCGGAGAGCGCGACGCTGACGGAGGCCCAGGGCTCGTCGGCGGGGGCGAGGCGCACGACGGGGATGCCGCGCACCCGGAGCTCTCGCACGAGCCGATCGATCTGGTGGGTGCGCCCTGCGCCCGCGCCGCCGATCAGCGCGAGGTTCCGACCGCCGTCCGCGTCTTCGGGGCCGCCCGCCGACACCCCGGTCGACACCGCGGTCGGAGCCCGGGCCGTCGCGCCCGCCAGCGCGGAGACCCAGCCCAGCAGCGCATCATCGACGCCCGCCAACGGGACGTGAACCACGCGCGCGCGTCGACGCAGCAGGTCGGGCCCGGGCTCGGCCGTGTGCGCCCCGTGCGCCGAGAGGGCGTCGGCCACGTCGGCCGCGCTCGGGCGATGGGCGGGGTCGATCGCCAGCATCTGCTCGGTGAGCCGTCGGAGCCACGGCGGGCCCACCTCCACCGGCGGCACCTCCATTCGCCGCCGGATGAGCGACTGCCCCAGATCGAGCTCCGACCAGGCGCGGCGCCGGTGCAGCATCTCCCAGAGCACGAGGCCGAGGCTGTACACGTCAGCGGCGGTGCCCCGGCTGTTGCCGATCAGGGCCTCCGGGGAGGCGTAGCGCAAGGTGCCGCCTCCCCCCCGGAGCGCGAGGCCGAAGTCGACCAGCGACACCGCGCGCTCGACCCCCTGGGCGACGAGGATGTTGTCTGGCTTGACGTCTCCGTGGTGCAGGCCGGTGTGGTGGACGGTCGCGAGCGCGTCGGCGACGTTCGCGGCGACGTCGATCGCGAGGTCGAGATCGACCGCCTCCGCTCGGAGCAGCGCCCCGAGCGTTCGCCCTCGCATCAGCTCCATGACGACGAAGGGCGCCGGCCAGGTGCCCGAGTCGAGCAGGGTGGGGATCGAGGGGTGGCAGACCATCGCCAGGGCCCGCACCTCATCACCGGGGTCCTCGCTCAAGATCTTGAGGGCGCCCACACGACCCTCGGGATCGGTGGCGTACCAGGCCGCGCCGAAGGAGCCGCGCCCGAGCTGGCGGTGCGGGGTCCAGCGGCCGAAGGGCCGCCCGGGGAGCGGGGTGAAGTCAGCCATTGTCGCTGAACCGCTCCATGACTTCGGAGATGGCGCCCATGTCGCGGAAGAAGACCTCCACCAACATGGGGTCCAGGTCGCGGCCGGCCATCTCGCGCAGCATCTGGCAGGAGACCGAGAAGCCGAAGGCCGCCTTGTAGCAGCGACGGGAATTGAGCGCGTCGAAGACGTCGACCACGGCGACGATGCGCGCCTCGATCGGGATCTGCTCCCCCTCGAGGCCCCGCGGGTAGCCCCGGCCGTTCCACTTCTCGTGGTGGCAGAGCGGGATGTTGGCGGCCATCTCCGGCAGGCCCGCCGAGCGCAGCAGGTCGGCGCCGATCAGCGTGTGGCCCTTCATCTCGTCGAACTCGAGCGCGGTGAGGGGGCCGGGCTTCTTCAAGATGGCGTCGCGGATGCCCACCTTGCCGACGTCATGGAGGCCCGCGTACCGCCCGAGCGCGTCCACGAACTCCGCGGGCTGCCCGACGGCCCGCGCGAGGTGGGCGGCGAAGGCCGAGACCCTCCGGATGTGGTTGCCGGTGTCGGTGTCATTGAGCTCGCTCGCCCGCTCGAGGGCCGCCACGAGGCCGATGGTGAGCCGCTCGAGCTCCTGGTGGTTCTGTTCGAGCCGGACGAGGGCGAGATCTCGCTCGGCCCGCGCACTGTACAGCTCGGTGGCGACGTTGCCGCGGCGGGCCATCGCCAGGAGCCGCGCCATGAACTCCTCGGGATCGACGGGCTTTTGAATGAAGTCGTCCGCCCCGGCCTTGAGCAGGTCAACCTTGGTGGTGCGGCTCGGATCGGCGGAGACCACCATCACCGGCACCTCCACCATGCCCGGGAGCGCGCGCAGCAGCGGGATCAGCCGCTGCCCGCTGAGGATCGGCATGTGCAGATCGGTGACCACGAAGGCCGGCCCGCAGCGGCGGGCGAGCTCGAGCGCCACGGCGCCATCCTCGGCCAGCAGGACATCGAAGCCGCACTGCTCGGCGAGGGCGCCGAGGAAGACCCGGAGCGTACGATCATCATCGGCGATGAGGATGCGCGGCCTGCCCATGTGTCCACCTGGAAGGAGTCGATGGAATCTACCGCACCCACCCTCTGTCCTTCGCTCACCCCCACCAATTCGATCCGGGGCACCGTCGAGCGCGGACGCCGGGGCGGGCGGCTCAGCGGGCGCGCCGCCGTCTGTTCCGATGACCCTTCGGCGGCTGGTCCCTCACCTTCAGCCGATCGGCCCCGATGGGCTCGGGGATGGCGGGGCTCACTCCCGTGGTGGGGCAGTTGGCGAGCAGCGCGAGGTTCTTCCAGTCGCCGAAGCCGATGGGGACGTAGACATAGGCGAGGTCGACCGCCACCGAGCCCGACAGGCTGGCCTCCATCTGGCTCCCCCCCGTGGGACCGACGATCACGGCCCCCTCGAGGGTGACCTCCCAGTAGGGATCGGCGCCGTCGACGGGGCCCGCCTTGGCCGACTCGAAGACCCGCAGCCCCGGCCGCTTGTCCCCGCAGGGCTCGCAGTACTCGGCCACCTTGTGCTGGAGCGCCAGCGACTCGGCGGCCCGCACCGCCACCGCCTCCGAGACATAGGCGCACTGGTCGGCGCGGGCGACCGAGGGGCCCAGGGCGGCGCCGAGCAGCACGAAGGCGAGGCCAAGGAGCGGGAGAAGGGGCAGAGCGCGGTGGGTCATGCGCGCGGGTAGCCCTGCCCGGCCGCCCCCGCCAGGGCGGGCCGCCGACCCGGCCCTCAGGACGCCGCTGAGGGCGCCGATCAGGGAGCCGCGGCCAGCTCGCGGGCGATGTCGGCGGCGAGCTTGGGGTCCTCGGGGGTCACCGAGCTCTTGTAGCGGCCCTTCACCGCGCCATCGCGGCCGACCAGGAACTTCTCGAAGTTCCAGCCCACGTCACCGCCCCCGCCCACCGGGCTCGAGATGAGGGCGGTGTAGAGCGGGCTCCGGCCCGCGCCGTTGACCTCCTGCTTGCTGAGGAGGGGGAAGGTCACGCCGTAGGTGGTGGAGCAGAAGGTCTTGATCTCCGCCGCAGAGCCCGGCTCCTGCTCGCCGAACTGGTTGCAGGGCACGCCCACGATCGTGAAGCCGGCCGCCTTGTGACTCTGGTAGAGGGCCTCGAGGCCCTTGTACTGCTTCGTGTAGCCGCAGCGGCTGGCCACGTTGACGAAGAGGGCCACCTTGCCCTTGATCGCCTCGACCGGCAGCGCGCTCTCGTCGAGCTGGCGGAGCGGGATCGCGGAGATGGGCGCCGCGGCGGCGAGGGCGGCGCCGGCGAGCGCGGCGGCGGCGAGGGGGAGCAGCGACTTGAGCTGAGCCAAGGAGACCTCCAGGGGCCCCCAAGCTACCGCGCCCGCCGCTCCGGTCGAGCGGCCTGGGTCAGCTCTCGTCGTCGGCCGAGTCTACGATGCGCACGGCGATCCGACGGGCCTGATCGAGGTTCTCCGTGACCATGCCCAGCGTGCCGAGCACCTCCTGGAGGGCGCGGCGGTCCTCGGGGTCGCTCAGGCCGGCCTGCACCGCGCCGAGCCGGCGCTGGGCGATCTGCAAGGCGGAGCGGGCCACGCCGAGGGGGGCGCCGATCGCGCGGCCGAGGCCGACCGCGGCGTCGAGGTGAGCGTGGAGGCGCCCGGCGTCGGTGCCGTCCTCGGCGTGCCGCCGCAGGGCCACCGCCTGGAGGTACCGCTCGTTCGTCTCGCGGAGGCGCTGACCGAGCTCCACCAGCACCCGAGACAGGGCCTCGGGGTTGGTGCCGACCACGCCGAGGAATTCGCCGCGCTCGAGGGTGAAGAGGGTGGAGGCGTCAGTGGTGGTGACGGTGGCCGAGCGCGGGCAGCCATCGAGGAGGGCGATCTCGCCGAAGAAGTCACCGTCGCTGACCGTGGCCACCACGATCTGCTCGCCGTCGGCACCCCAGGCGGTGACCTCCGCGGCGCCCGAGAGGAGCACGTAGAGCGTCTCGCCCTCGTCCCCCTCGGAGAAGATCACCTCACCGGCCGGCACCGTCACACGTTGGCCCGCCGCCGCGAGGCGCTCGACCTCGCCCGCGTCGAGCGGCTCGAAGAAGGAGATCGTGGAGAGGATCTTGGCGACGCTCGGCTCGGCGGACATGCGTGGTCTCCCGTTCTTTCGTTGGTCTTCACCGGTCCCTGCGGATGCGGCAAGGCCCGCCGGGGGCGGCCCACCGGCCCCCTCGAGTAGACCCGCCCCCTCCCCTGTGCGAGCATCCGGCGGATGAGCGGCCGATATCTCCCCTTGCACCTCCTCGGGCGCGGCGCGTCTGGCGAGGTCTGGTGCGCGCTCGACCAGCAGACCGGCGAAGAGGTCGCGATCAAGCGGCTCATTCACCTCGAGGCGAGAGATCGGACGCGCTTCGAGCGGGAGCTGCGGGCCCTCGAGCTCGTGGGCGGCGAGGGGGTGGTCCGGCTCCGAGACCGCTGGACCGAAGACGGTGCCCCCGTGCTCGTGCTCGATCTCGTGCGTGGCAAGCCCTTCCCTGGCCGGCCCGCCCCTTGCACCTGGGAGCAGCTCCGCCCCACCGCCCTCTCCTTGCTCCGCACCCTTGAGCGCGTGCACCGCCAGGGGGTGGTCCACCGCGATCTGAAGCCCGCCAACGTGCTCGTAGACGAGTCGGGGCGGCCTTACGTGCTCGACTTCGGCCTCGCCCGCGGCCGCGCGCTCGGCTCCACCATCACCCGCAGCCGGGCGGTCGTCGGCACCCCCCGCTACCTGTCCCCCGAGCAGGCGAGCGGGGCCCGCGTGGACGCCCGCACCGACCTCTTCAGCGTCGGCGTCATGCTCTACGAGGCCCTCACCGGCCTCCTCCCCCAAGAGCCGGCCGAGCTGCACGCCATGCTCGCCGCCCGCGCCCGCGAGGCCCTGCCGTCGGTCGCCCGCCGGCGCCCTGACCTCCCCGCCTCCGTGATCGCCCTCGTCGACGCCCTGCTCTCCCACCGCCCGGGCGACCGCCCCGCCACCGCCGGCGAGGCCGCCGACGCCCTCGAGGAGGGCCGCGCTCCGGTGAGCGGCCTCGACGTGCCCTGGCTCGGGAGCCGGGCGCCGATCGAGGACCTCGTCCAGGCGGCCCGCGCCGGCCGCAGCCTCGGCGCGATCGGCCGGCCGGGCAGCGGTCGGAGCCGGGTCCTCCGCGAGGCGGGCACGATCCTCGGCCTCCGCGTGCTCCCCGCCGCCGATCGGCCCTGGGCCTCCCTCGCCGCCCTGGTGCCGCCGGGGCGACCGGAGGCCGTCGAGCGCGCCCTCCGAGCGCGCCTCACCGCCGGGGAGCCCGTGCTGGTGGACGATCAGGCCGATCGATGGAGCCGCGCCCTGCTTGGCCGCCTCACCGACGTCGGCCCCGTGCTCTGGGCGGGGCCCGATCCCCTCTTCGGCGGCGGCGCCCTGCTGCTCCAGCCCCTCCGCGAGCTCGACCTCGAGCCCCTCTTCGCTGATCCCGAGCTCCTCCTCCACGGGGCCAGCGACGGGGCGGCGCTCCTCTATCGGCGCAGCGGCGGCAACCCGCGGCGGGTGGTCGACGAGCTCGGCGCCTGGGTCGGCCTCGGCCAGGCGAGCTGGGACGGCCGCCGGCTCCACCTGCCCCGCCCGAACCTCGAGCGCCTGCGCACCGAGCGCGCCCAGCCCGCGCCGCTCGCCGACCTCGCCGCGCGCGCCCTCGAGCCGCCGCTGCTCGACCTCCTCGAGTGGCTGGCCCTCCACGCCGAGGGCGCCGAGCTCGGCCTCCTCTCCGACCTCACCGGCTCCGAGGTCTGGGAGGTCGAGGCGATGATCGAGGCCCTCGAGGCCCAGGGGCACCTCCACCGCGACCCGGCCGGGCGCCTCCGCGCCGAGTCGGCCCCCCGCGACCACTGGGGCCCCGATCAGCGCGCCACCGCCGCCGCCGAGCTCGCCCATCGGATGCCCCAGGGCGCCCCCGGGCGGCTCGACCTCCTCATCGCCGTCGATGAGCCCCTGGCCATCTGTGAGGAGGCCGAGCACGTCGCCGGCGTCCACCTCGCCCACGGGCGCGCCGCCGCCGCCGTGGGGGTCCTGCTCCAGGCCCGCGACGCCGTCGCCGCCGATCCCCCGCTCCGGGAGCGGCTCTCCACGGTCCTCGCCAAGGCCGCCCTCACCGATCCCACGCCCGCCCAGCTCAACGCCGCCATCGCCGACCTCTCCGCCGAGGGCCACCCCACCCTGCCCCTCCTCCACATGGCCCGCGCCGCCCGCGGCAGGGTCCTCGGCGCCGCCGAGACGATGAACCTCGCCTCCCTCGATGATCCCTGGCTCGACTCCTGTCGCGACGCGCTCCGCCTCCAGTCTGTCCAGGCCGAGGGGATGGAGCCGGCCCTCGCCCTCCTCCGGGCAGTGGAGGTCGATCGACCCACCACGGACCTCTCTGTCCGCTCACGAAGGAGCGGCTGGTGGGGCAACCTCGCCAACGCCCGCGCCGAGTTCTCCGCCGCCGCGACCTTTCACCGAGAGGCCGCCCGCCTCGCCGTCGATCCGATCCAGCGCGCGAGCGCCCTCGTGCGCGCCGCCCGCGCCGAGCTCGATGACTTCGCCTGGGACGAGGCGGAAGAGATCGCGAGAGAGGCAGCTTGTCTGTCCGCGGACTTGCGCGCCCCCATCTTGGAGGGCTACGCTCGCTCTGTGATCCGAGCCGTCGCCTATCGCCGTGACTTCAGCACCGAGCCCGACGAGGCGCTCGTCGCCGCGGCTGAGCGCCTCGGGGATGACGATCTGCTCGGCCTCATCGCCCTCAACGAGGCCGCGGTACAATGGCGGGCGGGCGGCCCCTCTGGCCGCATCGCTGCAATCGCCGCCTCTGCGTACACCCGACGCAACCGCCCGGACGGAACGCTGCTCGCACTGTTCATCGGTGAGTCGCACGTTCCGCCTTTCGAGAGTCACTCCGGTCGTCTGTCCGAGACGGCACCCTATCGCACTCGCACTCGCTTGCAGGCCCTGGGAGCATGGAGTCGGCGAGACGCATTCGCGGCCCGGCTGTGGCGAGAGGAGAAGGCCCACCTCCTCAACGCCGTTCCACCTCATCACACGGACAAACGAATGGACATTTTCAGCGTGGAGGAGCTCTACTCATGACTCATCGCCATCCCTCTGATACTCACCAGGGTGAACCCCACCCAGACCTGTCAATTAATCAGCTCTCGGACGGCCCCTGGTGGCTGCGTTCCGACAAATTCTCCGGCCGCCTCTTCGTCAGGGTAAAGTACGACGGGGCTCAGGAGCTCTTCTACCGCCGCTCGGACGCGACGACAGCGTGCTTCGACGCGGACCTCTTCTGGAAAGAAAACGATCTGATTGACGTGACGCCGATCCTCACGATCATCGGAGAGGACTCGAAGCCGCCCCTCCCGGAGGGCGTCGTCTGGAACCCCGTGGGGACTATCAAGTTCGGGCCCAAGCAATCCCTCGACGGCCTCCCCTCCAGCTACACCTTTTACAAGCTGGACGACGCCATGGGTCAGCCTTGGGCCTATCGGGCAGTCAAAAACTCAGCCCCTGACATCGTCTACCAGATCCGCTTCGCTGCCCCGGGGCGCGTGGCTCAGGTCTTGAGCTCGGCCGTCACCACGGCGCCACCTGCTGTCACCAACAGCGCCGACTGGCGACCCGAGACCTGGACGGCTGCTCAGTAGGCACCGCCTTCTGCGCCGCGCGCGGCACCGGGTTAGCCGCCGGGCCATGCGCGACGTCCTCTCCGAGCTCCTGCAGCTCCTCCGCCTCGAACGAATCGAAGAGAACCTCTTTCGGGGCCAGAGCCAGGATCTCGGCTGGGGCGCCATCTTCGGCGGCCAGGTGCTCGGGCAGGCGCTGTCGGCGGCCTCGCAGACGGTGCCGCCCGACCGCGTGGTGCACTCGATGCACGCCTACTTCTTGCGCCAGGGCGACGCGAGCCGCCCCGTCGTCTTCGAGGTCGACCGCATCCGCGACGGCGGCAGCTTCACCACGCGGCGGGTGGTGGCCGTACAAGGCGGGCAGCCCATCTTCAGCCTCGCCACCTCTTTTCAGGGGGAGGAGCCCGGCTTCGATCACGGCACGGCCTGCCCCGAGGTCCCGCCCCCGGAGGGCCTAGCCTCCGAGCAGGAGCTCGCCCACCGCATCGCCGACCGCATCCCCGAGTTCTTCCGAAAGATGGCCCTGGCCGACCGGCCGATCGAGATCCGCCCGGTGCAGGTGGTCAACCACCTCTCCCCGAAGAAGATGGAGGCCCGCCGGCAGCTCTGGTACCGGGCCAACGGCTCCCTGCCCGACGATCCGGCCGTGCACCGCGCGCTGCTCGCGTATGCCTCCGACTTCAACTTCCTCACCACGGCGATGCTCCCCCACGGGGTGAGCTGGCTCACGCCCGGCATGCAGGTGACGAGCCTCGACCACGCGATGTGGTTCCACCGCCCCTTCCGCTTCGACGAGTGGCTGCTCTACGATCTCGACAGCCCCTCGGCCTCGAGCGCCCGCGGCCTCGTGCACGGCCGCTTCTACACCCGCGACGGCCAGCTCGTCGCCTCCGTCACCCAAGAGGGCCTGATGCGCGACCGGCGGGGCTGAGCGGCGGCGGTGCGGCCCTGCGGCTGGCCGCGGCGGAGCCCCAGCGCCCACCGTGGTAGCGTCCTCGGATGCAGCCGATCCTCGCCTTCGCCCTGTTTGCTGGCTCCGCCGCCGCCGCTGACACCGTCTACACCGACACCTTCGACAGCGACCTCGGGCGCTGGTCGGGCGGGCGGGTCGAGGCGGGGCGGCTCGTGGTCGAGGAGGGCGTCGCCACCTTGTCCCTCGGCCCGCTCCTCCGCTTCGAGGCCGAGCTCCGGCTCACCAAGACCGACGCCGGGGCGCTGGGGCTCGAGGCGGGGGACGCTCGCTGGGCGGCGGACTATCTCGAAGGGGGCGGCCTCTCGCTCGGCGGTCGCTCGATCCCCTTCCCGGAGGGGCATCGGGAACTGATCCCCGACACCACCCCCACCATCGAGCCCGGCGCCGTCTACTGGTACGGGGCCAACGCGCTGCACTGTGAGGTGATCTATGACGCGGCGAGCGCCACCTGGCTCCTCTATTGGACCGGCGAGATGGGCAGCGGCTATCCCTATCGGCAGATCGGCCTCGCCACCTCCCCCGACGGGGTGACCTGGACAGATTATCCCGGCAACCCGGTGCTCACGATCGACTACGACCGCAGCAGCGTCGACGGCATCCACGTCCACATGCCCACCGTCACCGTCGGCCCCGACGGCGTCTGGCACATGTATTACGCCTGCTACCAGAACGACGTCGGCAACCGCATCTGCCACGCCACGAGCGCCGATGGATACGCGTGGAGCCCGGAGGGGGTGGTGCTCGACCGCGGCGCAGACGGCGAGTTCGACAGCGGCAGCCTCCGGATGCCAGACGTGCTGCTCGACAGCGCCGGCCTCTGGCACATGCTCTACAACGGCACAGACCCTGAACAACACTACGGGCCCACCGGCTACGCCACGAGCGCAGACGGCTGGACCTGGGAGAAGCACGGCGCGATCACCGAGGACGAGACCCGCCTCCAGGGCGGCGGGATGGTCGAGACCGTCTACGGCGTCGAGCAGTGGTGGAATTGCGCCGACGTGTTCTGCTATTCGGTCGCAGAGCTCGCCGATCTCCAGACCTGGGCCGACTGGCCGGAGCCGGTGCTGTCCAAGGGCTGGGCCGACTGGAGCAGCGGTTATATCCAGGCCCCGAGCGTCCACCTCGAGGGCAACACCTATCACCTCTGGTTCAACGCCTATGACTACGCGGTGGACGACGAGGTGATCGCCCACGCCCGCTCGGCGCCCCTCCCCGGACAGGCGCTCACCCTCTCGCTGCGCTGGGACGGCGCCGTGCTCCGCGCGCAGGTGGACGGCGGCCCCGTCCTGGAGACGCCGCTCGCGACCGCCGACGCCCTCACCCTCACCGCGACCGGCCAGGTGGAGCTCGACGAGCTCACGCTCACCTACGCCCTCGCCGACGCAGACACCGGCGCCACAGACACCGGGGGCGGCGAGGAGGAGCCGACGGACAGCGGCGCGGGGCCGGGTGAGACCGACAGCCCCGGGCCGGTGGAAGACTCCGCCGACCCGCCCCCGGGGGCCGCCGCCGACGACGCGGATAAGGCGGGCTGCGGCTGCAGCGGCGCGCCACCGCCCCGCGGCTGGGCGACCGTCGGGCTAGGGCTCGGGCTCGCGCTCCTCTCCCGCCGCGCCCGACCCCGGCCCGACCCCCGCTGATCGCTTCTGTTCGCCGCTGAGCTCGGCCGCGCTACTCCTCGCTCGCCTCTTCGGCGCCCGGCATCGGGGGAGGAGCGTCCTCGGAGGGCGGGGCGCCGGTGCGGATCCGCTCGCGCATCACGCTGCGGAGCGTCTCGTGCTCGCTGTCCGAGAGCTCACCGTCGCCGTCGGCGTCGAACTCCTGGGCCAGGGGGGAGAGGCCCTCGGGGGGGCCTTCCGGGGGCCCGCGGTGGCCGCCTTCGCCGCCCTCACCCTCGGGGCAGGCGCCGTCCATGTCGTGGCCGTGCTCCTCGCGGAGCGCGTCGAGGGCCTCGCGGGCGGTGTCGAGCTCGGCCTCGGAGAGGGCGCCGTCGCCGTCGGCGTCGAAGCTCTCGAGCAGCATCGCCTGGATCGACTCGCAGCGCACCGTGAAGTCATCCAAGATGGTGGCCCGCTCGCTCTCGCTGAAGGCGCCGTCATCATCGAGGTCGTAGACGAGGGTGAGCAGATCCATCAGCGGGGGCGGCGGGCCGCCCTCCTGGCCGTGGTGCCCCATCCCGCCGCCTTCGCTGTCCCCACCCTGTCCCACCATGGAGCCGAGCTCGTCCTTCACGTCGCCGCGCTCGGTCCGGTTGAGGGCCTTGTCGGAGTCTTCATCGAAGAGGCCGAAGATACGGTCGAACTCGCCGCTGGCGTCGCACTCGCGGCCGAGCTCGGGGCGGAAGGGATCGGGCGGGCCGTCGGAGCGGGCGGTGCTGTACTCCTCCTCACCGGAGATGGCGGTCATCAGGATGGCCGTCTCGGCGTCCTGCTCACCGAACAGAGAGCAAGCGGTCAACAGGGACAGGGATACGAGCGACAGACGCATGGAGTGCCTCCGACGGGGGGAGAGGTCGATAGACCTCGGGGTTGGACCGGAGCGCGCCGATGGGATCGGGCGCTGGGGGTGAGCCCGCGGCGCCGTCGCCCTGCGTGCTCACATCCACATCAACGGGCGGGGGTCTCAGACCTGGACAAGAATCTGGACCACGATCTGGAAAACTACCTGGAAAAATTCTTGAGTGGAATTTCGACCCCGGCCGTGAGCATGACGTTGTGATCGTCCGGGCCGGTGGACAGGGCGCGGGCGGCGACGCGGGCGAGGCCGTCGGCGCCGAGGCGGAGGCCGAGGGTGGGGCCGTTCAAGAGCTCGACCTCCCGGTGCAGGGCGTCGGCGGCGACCGTGTCCTTCGGGCCGGTCCCCATCATCGGCCCCTTCTTCGCCTCGTCCTGGCGGAGGTAGCTGCCCACCCCGAGGCCCCAGCCGAGGTCGAAGCCGACGTGACGGCCCTGCCAGAGCAGGCCGAGCTCGCCCACGAGCCCAGGCTCGACGTACATCTGGCTCTCTCCCGGGTGCATGCGGGTCTCGGCGTAGAGCCCCGCGAAGGGGGACCAGGCGCTGGCGCCTTGCAGGCGGAGGCCGGCGGTGAGCAGGGTGCGGTTGTCGAGCGGGCCCGCGCCGACGATCGTGGTCCCCGCGGCCACCTGCCCCTTGAGGCGGAGCGAGCGGCGCGCCGCGTCGAGGGCGGGATCGGTCGAGGGGGCCTCCTCCGGGGGCGTCGCCTCCCCCGCCGCCAGGGGCGACGCCGGGGGCCCCTCGGGCTCCGGCACGACGGGCCGAGACGCCTTGTCGAGGGCGCGATCGAGGGCCGCCAGGTCGACCGGCCCCATCGCCGGCCCCTCGAGCGGAGCCCCGGCCTCGACACCTCCGCCGGCCCCAGCAGGGAAGACCGCGTCGCCACCGCCGGGGGCGTCCCGATAGACGATCCGCTCGACCGGCACGCGCACCACACGCTCTACCACACGCTCCACCACCCGCTCGACCGGCACCTCGACCACGCGCTCCACCACCCGCTCGACCGGCACCTCGACGCGGCGCTCGACGACGCGCTCGACGACGCGCTCGATCGCAGCGGGCTCCGGATCGCCCGACCAGAGGTGATGCAGCGCCGCGCCGCCGCCGACGCTGGCGGTGCTGGTCACGGCCAGCATCGCCGCCAGCTTCCAGCCCGCCCAGCCGACGACCACGGCCGGGCCCGCGCGATCGAGGATCCCGGCGGCGGAGGTGATGGGGGCCGCCCCTTCGGGGAGGCCGAGCAGCACGAGGTCATCGTCAAGGGACTGGCGTTCGTCGGGGCTCATCGCACCCTCCGGCTGGCCTGCGGGGCCACGTCGAGCTCTTCGCGCAGCTTCTTGCGCGCGTAGGAGAGCTGGGAATTGACTTGATCTTCGGAGAGGCCCGTGGCTGCGGCGGTCTCCGCGGCGGAGAGGCCGTGGATGGTGCGCATCAGCAGCACCTGCCGGTGCTCGGGGGGGAGCCGGCCGAGGGCCACCTCGAGCTGCGCCGCCCGCTCGCCGAGCAGGGCCTGGGCCTCGGGGTTCGGGCGCACGGCGGGCTCGACGAGGAAGGTGACGGCGTTGTCGAGGCCGGCGAGCTCGGTCTTTCGACGGCGCAGGCGATCGAGGCAGGCGCGGTGGGCGATGGTGAAGAGGTAGCCGCGCACCGTGCCGCGGGCCTCCCACTTGCCGCGGTCGCGCGCGACACGGAGGAAGGTCTCCACGTAGATCTCTTCGCCCTGCTCGGCGTTCTTGAGCATGCGCGTAGCGTAGCCCTTGAGCGGGCCGCCGTATCGTTCGACGAGCAGCTCAAAGGCCCGGTCGTCGCCGCGGCCGAAGCGTCTCAGCAGCTCTTCATCGGTGGGGGCGGTCAACGGGGGTCCTGGGGGCGGCGGGTCGCGGGCAGATCATGACAGACAACGCGGCCCCGCCCGAGACCTGGACTCACCCCGCGAGATTCTCCGCAGGTCAGCCCAGCGCCGCCTCGATCGCCGCCACCACCTCGGCCTCCAGCGGCTCGGTCTTCGGGCTGAAGCGGGCGAGCACCGCGCCGTCTCGCCCGACGAGGAACTTCTCGAAGTTCCAGCCGATGCGGGCGCCGCCGCCCTTCGGGCTGTCGACCAGGTACCGGTAGAGCGGGCTCCGGTGGGTGCCGTTGACGTCGGCCTTCTCGAGGAGGGGGAAGTCGACGCCATACGTGGCCGAGCAGAAGGTGCCGATCTCCTCGGCGCTGCCCGGCTCCTGGCCGAGGAATTGGTTGCAGGGTGTCCCCACCACCACGAAGCCGCGACCGCCGAAGCGCTCCTGGAGGGTCTGCAAGCCGCCGTATTGAGGGGTGAGGCCACAGCGGCTCGCCACGTTGACGAAGAGCACCACCTGGCCCTTCCAGACCTCGGCCGCGAGCGGGGTGCCGTCGAGCCGCTTCATCTGCGCGCTGGCGAGGCCACTCACGGGGCCGCCCTCCGGCTTGGTGACGATCGACTTGGCGAAGCTCGTGAACTTGGACAGGCTGGACATCAGGGGGCTCCGAGGGGAGGCCTCTCTTAGCCGATGTGGAGGAGTCGTCAGCCCCCTGCACCCCTCCGCGGGCGGCCGTCGGAGCGTCGGCGCCCCGTCAAGGCTCCGATCTCCCCGGACCGCACCGCTCCTCCACTCCATTCCGGGTCCCAGTTCCACCCGTCACCCAGCCGACGAGCTCGTCGGGGAGGTCGTCCACCGCCATCGCGTGGTCCCCCACGTCCCGTACGGCGGTCCAGTCGAAGGTGGCGCAACGTTCACCGATACAACGAAGCGAGCGGTCCCCCGAGACGGCGACCCCGGAGGGCACAACCCGAGACAGCGCGCCGCTCCAACAGGTCCAGGAGGCCGCCTGGCCCACCGGCGTCGGCTCGCCCCAGCTCTCCGGCACCTCCACCCCGGCCGCGCGGGTGGCCGCCCAGGCGAGGTTCGAGGTGGACCAAGGATGGACCGCGTCTCCCACCCATCCCTGCTCGGCCCACCGTTTCCCCTCCGCCTCGGGCCAGATGAAGGTGGGGACCTGCGTGGTCCACTCACTCGGCAGCCCCCCATGTCCGCAGTCGAGGGAGTCTGACAGGGCCGAGGGGATACAGGGGGACTCTCCATGGTCCGCGGTGATGATCAAGACGAGGTCATCGAGGCGGCCTTGGTCTTCGAGCGGGGCGAACAGGGCCACCAGCCTCTCCTCGGTGCGCCGGAGGCGAAACCAGTCCGACCCCATCTGCTGCAACGCGAGCTCCCTCTCCCGCAGCGCCTCTCCGTCGCCCCAGCGCTCCACCAGGAACGGATGCAGGGACACCCAGAGCGCGGGATCGGCGAAGGCCAAAGCCGGATCGGCATCGGGAGAGACCAGCACCTCCTCGACCGCGATCTCCCACAGCTCCACACACAGGGGGGCCCCCGGATCGAACCAGCAGTGCGGGCTGTGCCCACCCGCCTCGAAGTCATTGAGCACCGCCACGCCCGGCGCACCGGTCGCTGTGCTCGCGAGCAGCGCGTCCACCGCGACCCACCAGGGCCGCTCCCGCTCCGGCATCACCAGGAGGTCGGAGAGGTCCGTCTCCACGGGGCTCACCGACCACCGGTCGGCCCCCTGCACCCAGCCGCTCTGCCCATCTGAACACTCGTTTGTCCCGATCACCTGGTCGAGCATCGGGTTGTCCATGCCGATGAAGTAGCCTCCCCCTGTCGCCTCGGCGATGGTCCGCGGGGCGGAGGCCTTGTCGCAAGGCGCCCAGAGCTCACCCGACAGAGGCGCGCTCATGGCCTCTGGCCAGAGCGTGCGCAGGTGCGACTCCCCTGTCCAGCTGCTGGGGGAGACGCCCCCGGATCGACAGTCGAATCGCCCCCCATGCCGGCCCGCGATGGTCTGCAGCCGCTCGCACCAGTCCCCGTCTGTCGCCACCGCCTCGCTGAGGGTGTCGATAAACCAGAAGACCACGATGGGCGAAGCCCCCACCACCGACGCCGTGCCCTCCTCGGAGGCGGGGTCCGCGCTGTCCGCCGCCCCGTCGTTGGATTCCCCGAAGGGCGTGGAGGGGGAGACCCGACAGGCCATGAGGAGGCAGAGGACAACCGGGAACAGCCTGTCCCCGACGTGACGAGACATCTTGACTCCAGCGCGCTCGGCCCAGAAAGCAAGCCCCATGCCACCCAAAGCGGCGTGCCACGGGACCGATGGACATCGACGGGGGCTTGATCGTCGCCGAGGCGCCCGAGAGGGCCACTCCACCCGGCCAAGGTCCGCGCCTCTCGGGGAGAGGCGGCGCCTCTGCCGCAGCGCGCCGCTCCGAGCGCTCCCCCGCCCGGCCATGCGACCGGCCGGTCAAGGACTGACCGCCCCGAATCAGGCGCCCGGGCTACACTGCCGGCATGGTGACGCATCCCCGAGGTCCCCAATGACCCACCGCATCCTGCTCGGCGGCGACCAGGTCACCTGGCCCGCCGAGGCCAAGCCCCCCTGGCGCGGCCTCTACGATCTGGCGCACAACATCGCGGCCTTGATGGACGACATCCCCCGCCACGGCCAGGCGCGCGGCCGCGGGCCCGACTTCCCGATCCTGATCACGGGCGACTGGGGCACCGGCAAGACCACGCTGCTCAAGGGGATCCAGCACTTCCTTGACGCCGCCGATCCCCGGCCGGGCGCCACCTCGCGCACGATCTGGTTCGACGCCTGGCGCCACGAGGGGGAGGGCGTGCTCCTCCCGGCCCTCGTGCGGGCCGTCTGGGACGCGCTCCCCGCTGAGCTCCACCAGCGCCAGGACATGCAGAGCCTCGGGGCGCGGATCCTCAACCTCGCCACCCACGCCGCCCTGCGCGGGGCCCCCACGCTGGCCGGCCTGCTCGGCGGGCTCCTCGGCGGGCCGGTCACGGGGGCCGCCACGGGCGCCGCCACCCAGGCAGTGACGGCGATGGTCAGCGGGCTCACGGTCAAGAACCTCACCGAGATGTCGGAGCAGGGCGCGCGGGTCGAGGGGCCGCCGCAGGGCGACCCGATGGACCAGCTCCGGTCGCAGCTCGGCCGCCTGCTCGAGGAGGGTTGGGCGCGGACCCCACCCGAAGGGGCCGCCCCCGCCGTCGATCGCCTGCCGGTGGTCTTCATCGACGACCTCGACCGCTGTGACCCCGACCAGGCAGTGCGCCTGCTCGACCAGATCCGCGCCCTGCTCGCCCATGGGGCCCACCTGCCCTGCCACTTCGTGGTCGCGATGGACCGCCAGCTCCTCACGCTGGCCATCACCCGCAAGTTCCACGGCCTCGATGGGTACGACGGCAACCGCTACCTCGAGAAGATGTTCCCCTTGGCCTTCGCGGTCCCCGGGCCGGCCCGCGACGAGGCCACCTCGCTCGTCTCCCGCTTCTTCTCCCACGCCGTCCCCGACGCCCGGCAGCGGGACCCGAATGAGCTCCACTCGCTCACCGACGTCCTCGTCCAGCCGGTCTTCGCCAACCCCCGCCTGATGCGCAGGTGCATTGACCGCTTCGGCCTCGTGCGCCGCTTCGAAGCCGGCGAGGGCGCCCTGCGGGCGGGCCCCACGGCGGCCGACAACAGCGTGCTCGCCGAGTGGATCGCCGCCACCGAGCGCTGGCCGGCCCTGCGGCGGCTGATGGTCCTGCACGAGGACAGCTATTGGGAGCGGGTCGGTCAGTCCGCCAAGGGCGCCGCGGAGGCCCCCGGCCCCGACGTGGCCGAGCTCCTGCGCCAGCGCGGGGCCCGCGAGTGGCTGGTGACCAAGGTCTTCGCCGGGGCGCCGAGCCGCGTCACGCTCCTCCGGAGGGCCGACGAGCGCCTCCGTCGCTGGGGTCTCTGAACCCGAATGAAGATCCCCATCGCCCGACTGACCGCGCTCCCAGGGGCCACGCCGCCGCCGGAGGTCCACCACGCCCTCCTCTCCGCCGCCTGGCGGGTCGATGACATTGACCTCTCGCTCGTGCTGCGGGACCGGGTGGGCATTCACCAGGGGGTCTTCGTCTGGGTGGGGGAGCGCTGGGCGGAGGGGGTCTCCCTGCTCCAGGGGATGGGCGCCGCCGTGACCCGCGCGAGCACGGTGCTCGTCGGGGAGGATCCACCGCCCACCGGCATCGGCGCCCTGATCCGGCAGTGCGGCGGCCTGTCCTGGTGGCGCCGCCCCTTCGACGCCTGGATGCTCCCCCCGATCGCCGAGGCCCTCCGGCGCCTCGCCGAGGAGCCTCTCCGCCCCTCGCGCGCCGCCCAGCTCGGGGTGCAGCAGTCTCTCGGTCAGTCTCCAGAGTCTGTGCTCCTCCAGGTGGCCCGAGTCGCCCAGGAGCTGCTGGGGGCCGATCTCAGCCTCGCGGCGCTGCTCCCTCAGGACGACACGGAGTTTCTGGTCCTCGTGCCCGGAGAGCGCGGGATCCGGCCCCAGCGCTGGGACCCCACGGCCCACGAATGGAACCCGCCGGCGAACCTGTCGAGGCTCACGATCGAGCGGGCGGAGACGGTGGTGGTCCCCGACGGGCGGCGGGCGCCCTCGATCACACCCTATCCCATGGGTCAGCTCTATCGGGGGGCCCTGTCCATCCCGGTTGCCTTCGGTCATTCGGGCACCGCCGAGGAGCCCGCGGTCCTCAACCTCTATTGGCGGGAGCCCTTCCTCCCCACCGCCCCCGAGCTCGATGAGCTCGCCGCCCTGGCCCGGGTGGCCGGGGCGGCCTGGGCCCGCCGCCCGGACCGGCATCGGATCGAGGCCGAGCACCGCGCCACGATCGAGGCCCTGATGGACTTCTCTCGGCTCCCCGAGGCGAGCCGACAGCCTCGGGGGCTCCAGGCGGCGCTGTCTCCCTTCTTGACACAGAGCATCCAGCTCTATGCCCGCAGCCCCGGCCTCGTCGATCTGTGGGTCGGCCTCTGTGTCCCCGGCGAGACCGAGCCAAGCTGGACGGGGATCACCGAACACGCGCCTCGGCCGCCCCCCCAGCTCCCCGCCGTCATGGACGAGGGCTGGACCACCGAAGGCGGCGGCGAGCGCGTGCTGAGCGACCTCATCGAGGGGCTCACCGCCGTGATCACCCGCGTGGTGCCCCGGGCTCCCTTGCACACCAACGAGCCCATCCGCGCCATCGCCTGGGTGATGGCCACCTTCGACAGCGCCCCCGCCTCCGAGGACGGCGTCCACGATGTGGGGCGCCTGTCCGATGACCTCCGCCTCGCCATCCAGCTCGCCCGCCGGGCCTCCGACAGCGAGGCGGTGGTCCAGATCAGCGCCACCCTGGCCCGCGCCGCCGATCCGCGGGAGGCCCTCGAGCAGGTGGCCCAGGTCATCGCCCGGCAGCTCTCCGCCGACGGCGCCAAGGTCTTCCTCCGCACCTCGCGCGACGGCGAGCCCGGGATCCAGCAGGTCTATCGGACGGGGATGGGGCGAAAGGAGAGCCGGGTGCTCCCGCTCGACGCCCAGAAGGGCCTCGCCGACTGGGTGCTGGCCCACGATCACTGGGCCATCGCCCGCCACCCGAACCACCCCGGCGACCCTGACCCCACCTGGGTGGGAGACCAAGGCCAGTGGCTGCCCCTCCAGGTTCGCCCCTCCGGCCAGTATTGGGAGGAGCCTGTCCCCGACGACGAGCGGCACCAGATCTTCGTGCCCCTCCACCACGAGGGGCGGGCGGCCGGGGTGCTCGCCGTGTGGCGACGGGCGGGAGAGGGCTTCGACACCACCTTCGACATCGACTCGCTGCGCCTCTTCGCCGACCACGTCTCCGCGGCCTGCGTGCGGGTGATGGCGCTGCACCACATCGAGGCCGAGAACCGCGCGATGGGGGCCCTCGCCCGCAAGCTGAGCGCCGACCGCCGGCCGATGGACGCCCTGCACGACGTGCTCGAGGCGGTCATCTCCCTCTCCGCCTGTCACCACGCCATCACGCTCCATCATGATCAGGAGCGGGTGGGCCACTTCCTCTATCGGGCCTCCTGGTCTCGCAGCCTCCCCGAGAACCGCGACATCGCCTGGGCCCGCCAGCTCAACGTCGAGGCCGGGTCCGACCCGGCGGGCTGGGGACAGGCCATCCTCGACGCCTTCCTCGGCGACCAGCCCACCTCCCCGCCCACCCTGCCCGACCGGGCCTACGGCGGCCCCGACGGGGCCCCCAGCGCCCGCGGCGCCCTCGTGCCCACCCTCAGCGGCTGGCTGAGGGATCGCCCCGGAGATCCCGTTCGGGGCGTGATCCTCACCCTCTGCCCGGAGGGGGTGCGCGGCCTCGGTCACACCTTCTCCGGCGCCTTTCGGGACCGTTACGTCCAGTCTTTCATCACCTACTCGGGGAGCCTGCTCCCCAATCACCTCGGCTCCTTCATCCAGTGGGCGGTCGACACGGTGGGCGAGGTCGCGGCCCGCGGCGGCAGCCCAGAGGAGGTGTTGGAGACAGCCGCCGAGCGCCTGCAGGACGCCGTCGGCACCAGCGTGGTCATCGTCTACTTTGGCGACCGAGACGATCTCACCATCACCGCCTGGGCCCCTGCGACCCAGCGGGCGACGCTGAGCCCGCTCCCGGGCTCTCCCGGCCTCTCTCGCGCGGCGATGGAGCGCGGGGAGTCGCTGCGCATCATCGACGCCTCCGACAGCCGCGACCCCCTCACCCGCCAGCTCAACCACGAGGGGCTCGAGGCGCTGCGGCGGCGCGCAGGCTGGACCCACCCCGTCCGGTCCGTCCTCACCACCCCCCTCCTCCACCAGGGCCACAGCCTCGGCGTCCTCAAGGTGGTCACCCCCACGAACGGCCCCTTCCTCACCGAGGAGCACGCGCGCCTCGTCGAGGCCGTGGCCCGCCGGGCGGCCTCGGAGGCGGCGCGGGTGCTCCGCCAGCGCCTCCAGGACGCGCTCAACCAGATCTCCCACGGGCTCACCGGCTTCACCGGCGCCGAGCTCGGCGAGGCCACGATCCGCGACCTCCAGCCCTGGGTCCGCCGGTATCTGCGCCGGCCGGGGGCCACGGTGGCCCTCATCGCCACCACCCATGACGGCCAGGCCCTGCTCCGCGCCCCGGCCGCCCTCCCCGCGCTCGACCGCCTCTACGCGCTCTCTCAGGCGCAGAAGGGCCAGGTGGTGGAGTGGGACGTCGGCGCGCACCTCCCGGATAGACCCTCCCCCGCAGGGCTCGGGATGCCGCTCCGCCTCCACGGCCGGCCCCAGCTCGGCGGCCACCTCTTCGTGCTCGACGGGCACCCCTTCCGTCCGCTCGACCACGGCACCGTCCAGGAGGCGGCCCGCGAGGTGAGCATCCTCCTGCACAGCGAGATCATCGCGGATGAGGCTCGCTTTCAAGAGGGCCTCTTTCGACACGCCGTGCTCGGGCCGGTCCAGGGCCTCACCTCCAGCGCGAAGCGCCTCGCTCAGATCATGTCGTCGAGTGAGCTCAAGAACGTCGAGGTGCCGAAGCTCGTCGGGCGCATCGCCGAGGAGACCGAGATCTTGCGCCTCTGGCGGGACACGCAGCGCTCTTACGCCACGCTCCGACAGAGCCGGACCCTCGACGTACGCCCGAGAGACGAGTCGCTCCGCAAGCTCGTCTTGCGCTGCGTAGACCGATACCGAGAGGCCTTCCACACCCGCGGCATCGAGGTCAGCGTCGATGTGCCGCCAGGTGACCTCACCTTCCGCTTTGACGGCCCGATGATCGACCTCGCCCTCTCCAACCTGCTCGACAACGCGCGGAAGTACGCCTTCCACCATCGCGAGGTCACGGTCGACGTCCGTAACAACGAGCGCGCCGCGCGCATCCGGGTGACTGACATCGGCGCCGAGATCCCGAATGAGTCCGCCGAGGCCATCTACGAGCCCGGACAGCGGGTCGACCGCCGTGATCCCGTGCGGGCCATCCCCGGAGAGGGAATCGGCCTCTTCCTGTCCCGCGCCATCGCCCTGGCGCACGGCGGCACGCTCTCTCACACCTGCGAGATCGCGTCGCACCGCCCGGGCGCACCCGATGACCGCACCCCCTACAAGGTCACCTTCACCCTCACCCTCCCTCACGGATGGAAGGCGCGTCATGCCTGAGCAGCTCCTCTGGGCCGACGACGACGGCTCGGACCGCTTCAGCTACGAGATCGAGGAGCTCCGCCGCCGCGGCTGGGCGGTGACCTGGGCCCGTGACATCACCGAGGCCGCCGGCCTGCTCTCGGCGCGCCGCTTCGACGCGATGCTCCTCGATCAGATGTTCCCCTACCGAAAGGGCAGCGGCGTCACGAATGAGCCCCAGCCGCGGGTGTGGGGCGGGGCCACGCTGCTGTGGTGGCTGCGCAGGGGTGAGCCGCCGCCACAGATGCCCTTCGCCGACAACGCCCTGTCACAGCCCTTCTTCTCCACGCCGCCCCTGCCGGAGAACCGGGTGTTGCCCGTGGCGATCGTCTCTGGTTACTTCGACACGCTGGTCGAACAGGCCATCCGGCGCGCCAGCGACGCGGACGCCGACCAGCGGCTGGTGGAGAAGCCGGTCGCCCTCACAGACCTCACCGACTTCCTCGAGCGGGCCCGGCACGCGGTCGACCGCCGCGGGGGGCCCACGCCATGAGCGAGCCCGCCGAGGAGACCCTCGCCCTCCTCACCGGCCACGTCGTCAAGCGCCTCTCCGAGGCGGGGAACGCCGCCGAGGGAGAGGAAGACAGCGTCGAGCACCACCTCGCGATGGCGGTCAGCCGCGTCTTCACCGCCCGCGCGGTCCGCGTGCTCTGGCGCCACGAGAGCGGCCCCTACGGGCGGGTGGAGCGCGGCGTCCACCTCCGCGACGAGGCCCACAACCCCGAGCCCAACGCCCTGCCGCCCTTGGAGGAGACGCTCGACACCATCCTCGACCGCCTCTCCCAGGGCGGCGGCTACTTCGATGGCAGGGTGACGCTCAGCCCCGAGGGACAGAGCTCGCTCGTCGTGATCTACGGGGAAGTAGACAGACAAGGGAAAGACCTGCTCATCCTCCAGCTCGGCGAGCCGAAGGAGGCCGACGAGGTGCGATACACCCACCTCGCGAGCATGGTCCAGTCCTATCGGACTGGCTGGAAGCAGATCTTCCAGCTCACCAAGGGCCACGTCCGACAGGACGTCCGCGGGCGGCGCGTCGCGGCCGCGCGCTCCAAGGCGGAGCTCGAAGGAGAGGTGCGCGCCCTCACGAGCGAGGCCCAGCGCCCCGTCGAGGAGCGGCGGGAGATGGAGCCCCGCCTCGCCCGCCTCGTCGACGAGGCCCGCGCGCTCTTCGAGCGGGCGGTGACCCTCGAGCAGCAAGCCACCCGAGAGGGGCACAGCGTGATCGCGGGAGAGCTGCGGGTGATCCTCGACGTGCTCACCCGATGGGTGCTGAACCTCGTCTATGGCACCGGCCGAGAGGACCGCGAGGTCGAGGAGGTGCGCGCCGCCCGACAGGCCGTGCGCGCGTACGCCGAGGCGGCGCGGGAGACCGACGGGGTCGGCGTCTCCTACCTCCCCCTCGAGCTCTCCCGGATGCTCCAGGCCGCGGTGGGAGAGCTCGAACCGACAGGGATAGACGAGGGAGCTGGCCGCCTGTCCCTGCTCGCCCGCTGGACCCAGACCCACCAATGGGTCCAGCGCGCCGCCGAGGGCCGCGCCGACGCCGAGGCCGCGGAGCACGCCTGGGCGCTCGCCCGCGCCGAGACCGCTCACGCTCTGCCGCGGGTGCTGGTGGAGGCCTGGTGCGCCGACGGGGAGCGCCTCCGGAGCTGGCTCCGCCTCTGGTTCGTCTCCCGCCTCGTCCTCCACCCGAGCGCCGGTGGGCTGGTCCGCGGGGCCGGCGGGAAGCGGCGCCTCCAGGGCGACCTCGCTTATGCCTTGCGCGAGTGCCTGCGGCTGGAGGACCACACCCGCTGGCTGGAGAGCGGCCCCCGCGGCGACGCCCTCCGCCCCGCCGACCTCCCCTGGGCCTTCCTTCAGCCGCAGAGCACCCTCCGACAGGCCCTGTCTGCCCTCGTGGAGCACCACGCCACCGTCATGGTCGGCCTCCCGCGCGCGCTCGACCTCGGCGTCATCATCGACGAGATCGGCCGCTCCGATGGCGCGGAGGGCCACATCTTCAGCACGGGGCACCTCCAGCACGTGCTCGACGTCTACATGGTCGGCGAGTTCCTGATGGAGCTCCGCCTGCGCTGGGAGGCTGCGCCCCGCGAAGAGACGGCGGAGGACGCGCCCAGGACCCTCGCCGAGGCGCTGGCTTCCCGCACCGGCCACGCCCCAGGAGAGCACGCGGTCTATCAGCTCCGACAGACCTTCGCGCTCACCGCCCTCTTCCACGACGTCGGCATGCGACTGTTTCCGCACTATCGGCTGCCGGGGCCCCCCTTCATCCACGGGGATCGCTCTGTCGAGGCCACGGTCACCGAGATCGACCAGGCCCTCCGCGCTACCGGCCGCTCCGTGGCCCGCCGCTGCGCCGAGGAGCTCGACCCCTACGAGCTCCTCCACCCCACGCGCGACGCCGAGATGCGGTCCTGGATAGACCGACAGGTGACCGAGGGCGCGCCCGACCACGCGCTGCTCGGCGCCTGGTACCTCGCGCGAATGGCCCGCGAGGTGCCCGACACCCCGAAGGACATCCTGCTGCCGGCCCTCCGCGCGGTGCTGCTGCACGGCGTCACCACGCAGGTCATCGACAGCGTCCTCGACCCCGTCGCGGCGCTGCTCGTGCTCTGTGACGAGCTCTTCGACTGGGACCCCGTCGCCCGCGGCGGCGCCGAGAGCTCGCCGAGCCCCGCAGGGCTCCCGGCCGCGCCGCACCGCTCCCGGGTGGCCCACCTCCAGCTCCAGGGCTTCGAGGCGAGCGTGGTCGCCGGTGAATTCGTCGCCTCCATCCCCGCCCGCCTCCCGCCCGCCGACGAGCCCCTGCGAGAGACCTGGCCCGCCCTCGCGCTCACCCTCCATCGCCCGCAGGTCCTCGGTCAGCCCACCTACGAGGTCTGGCTGTCGATCGCGCAGAACCTGCGACGGATCGAGCCCTCCTTCCTCGGCTGGGGGCCAGTCCTCCGCCTCAGCGGCGAGGCGCCCCAGCGCTACCAGCCCGCCGGCGGCACCTGGCGCCTGCTGCAAGACGCCGTCTCCCGCAGCCGCGTGCCCGTCCGCGGCCACCTCTCCGCCTGGCTCGACGCCCAGCAGCAGGACCCGCCCGTGGGCCCCCGAGAGGAGCTCGTCATCCGCGCGACCGGAGAGGCCCTCGCCAACCGCGACCTGCGCCCCAGCTTCCCCGAGCTCCGCCGACAGGCCGAGGCCATCCTCCGCGAGCGGCGGGGGCGCGGCGGTCCGAAGGGCGGGGGCTGACTCGGGGAGCGCGGTGGCTGCGGTGGAGCGCTTGCAGACTCGCCGTGGAGTCCCAACAAGGGAGTGGGAGAAACGGAACGGCGGATGGAGCTGATTAAAGCAGCGAGTCTATCGGAAAGGTCGGCCAGACCTCTCGCCTCAATCGCTCCACCTTCGCCTCGGTTCCGTCATTTGTGTCGAGGCTCCGCTCAGAGAGCCAGCGGTTCTTGCCCTCAAGATAAGCGTCGCCGAGCGCGTTCCAGCTCTGGTAACGACCCTGCAAGCGGCGCGCGGCCTGGGCGACGTGCTCCCAGCTCTCGTCCTGGGTGATGAACAGGGCCCCCGCCGCCGCTCGGGAGAGGTGAATGGCGCGCACCTGGTCGAAGGCCACCCCGCCGGCTCCGGACGGACCCTTGAGCATCGCCTCGATCTGGGCCCGGGCGCCGCCTTCATCGGTGATGCCCCAGGAGCCGCTCAACATTCGTTGTGGGGCCGCGGCGGGGAAGTAGCCATAGTCCTGGTCCCCCGTGATGATGAAGACCGCGCATTGCCCGAAGCGTCGCAGCGGGACGCGCTGGTCTGCGACTTGCGGGCTCTCCGCCGGGGCCGGAGCCTGTGCCCCCGCCTGGGCCTGCGACATCGCCTCGATCATTCGGGCTTGTACCCTGGAGCGGCGACGCATCGAGACGACCAACCCCACGACGATGGCCACCACCACCACGCCAAGAACCCCGCACACGAGGCCACCGAGGACGAGGGCCAGTAGGGTCGATCCGAACATGGGAGACGCTCCGAGGAAGGGGGCCGACCCCCTATCCGATGGGGAGGATCGACCCCAAGCGAGGACGCGTGGGCCCGCGGCCAGGTAACGGCGCGAGGTGTCGCGGCGCAGGCGGCGAGTCGCGTCATCGACGAAGAACGCGTCGTGGTGGGCACCAAGGCTTATGGCGTGGCAGCGGGCGCCCGGGGGAGGTCGAAGCGCGGAACGCGGGCCACGCATGGGGCGGGAATGCGGCTTGGAGATGTTAGTTGGAGAGTCCTGCCCCCGCTGGCTCCTGGCCGAAGGCGGTGTGGCCACCGGAGGATGGCGACGGCTCCGCGCGGTGTGGCGCGATGTGGGCGGTGCTCTCTTGGGGGGTCTTACCCCGCTTGTGACTCAGATTCTAACCCGTCCTACGGCATCGCCTTGTGCGACTCCACGAGAAAGAGGATATTCGCCGCCGTCGTGTGGAGGGCGTAGGTCGCTATGTGGGCCGGCACCGTCCGCACCGTCGCCCCCTGTCCGTGCCCCGCGTTCCGATTCCGTGTAGGAGGCAAACCGCTCTCCAGAATGCCCCGAAGGGCCGTAAATTCGCTCTGGACGTGGGGGGCGATGAGTCCTCCGTTGAAGACGATCTCGATTAGCTTCGAGACCGTGTCCCTGTTCTTGTCATAGGTCCATCCTCGCTGGTCGCAGATGACCTTCATTGTGGACTCGAACGCCTTCAGGCAATCCACGAGGCACTCCTCTTGCCGGCCGTGTCTGTGATGGTCGTACGCACCCAGAAATTCGTCGTTCGGGCCCGCGAACGACGGGTCGCTTAGCAGGGCGAGGGCGGGCTTGACGACATTTGCGTGGAGGAGCTGAGAGTCCACGCGGACGATCTGACCGTTCTCGAGCTGGTAGCCGACACCGTGTTCCTTGAATCTGGCGTTGAGCTCAGTGACAGCGTCATCGGGCTTCTGCTTCAACTCGCCACGACGTTCATAATACTGTACGCTATTCAATCTATTGGCAGATTCCAAAATGACACCAAATACGATACCAATCACATCCAGAGCCTTCTCAACATCCACCTCCTCCAGAAAGTATTGAGCGACTTCGTTTTCATCATGCGTGTTGTACCTTCGCTCCTTAATGAGCTGGAACGTACCGCGCTCCCTCCGTAGCGCCTCTACCACGAACTGCCAGCACGTGGTTGATGAGTACTCGCCACTTTGGGTTGCCTCAACGTGGTGCCCGAGCGTCGCCCGCCAGATGTGGATGATCTGAACTCTAAGCTCAGGGGGAAGATCGTCGTACCGGTAGACGTCGGGGATTTCGCCCCTCAGGCGCTTCATCTTCTTCGAGAAAAGATCGACTATGGCCATCGTGACCTCCGACGCCACCCTATTCAGGTCGACCGGTATCGTCAGGCCATTTCCGAAGGTCGGTCAAAAAGTGACCGCTCTCTCCTCAGCCCCCTTGCCGTCCTGCGACCGGATCCTACTGAGGGCAAGTCAAACCGGAGTCGGTCATGTTCAGGTCTACATTGAGCTCCTCGCAGCCGCGGCGCAGCAGCGGTGATCTTCATCCCTCCAGCGCGGAGGAGTCCGCGGAAGTTCAACGCCCCGCGCTGTTGATCATCCAGTGCGACACCGAGAAGCTCCGGAAGGATGGGCTGGCGACGGCGGGCACTCTCGCGTTGACGTCGAAGCTGACGCTCGCGGGCAGCGCAGAAGTAAGAAGTGTGGAGGCGACGACGATTGCGGATCTTGAAGCGCAGCTCGGCGCACTTGACCGGCCGTTCTCAACGATCATCATCATCGCGCACTCGAACGAAGAGGTGATCCGCGTAGGGTCCGACAAGGCCATTTCGTGGTCAGAGTTCCCCAAACTCGTGGCCCGCTTCCAGCCCCGCACCGTAGTGCTCGTCGGGTGCAAGGCGGGGTCAATGACGATCGCCTCGCAGTTCTTCGCACGGATCGAGTCAGTCCGTGACGTCTTCGGGTCCCCGGTGAACGCACGGAGGTCGATCACGAAGATGCTGGTGCCACTGCTCCCGGCCCTGACAGGGGCGCCCGACGAGCTCAGGAAGTTAATAAACTATCTTCGATTAGCGAACTTCGCCTTCGCCAACCACGCCATCTTCAACCATACACGGGAGGAGTGGAGCGGGATCTCGGATAAGAACGCGCCCGTCGTTGAGGCGATCGACCGCGCGACCCCCGAGATGATCAAGTTCGTCCTTGCGTGGAAGAACGGGCTCGGGAAGTAGGTGCCCCTCCGCAAGTCCACGACCACCACGTCGAGGTCTTGACCCGAGCAGCCTGCGACAGGTTCGGCTGAATTCATGGAGCCCGGCTCACGCGGACGCGCGGAGGTAGAGGAGGTCAGTGCAATTTCGCCGTGTTCAGAAGGCCGCGGCGCGGCACCAGGCACTGAAGTGTCCACCGCGCAGCCGTCGATCGGCTCCACAGCGCAGGCGGCGAAGATCTCCGCTGCTTCGAATTGGTCGAGAGCTGCAATGGCGTCCACCGGCACCACGAGGACAGCGTGCGTCCGGGTCCATCGGGCGCTGTCGGCTGAAAGCCCGAACTCCGCCCGATGCCCCCCGGGCGAGTAGTCCGTCGGTCAGGACAGCGCTTCTGTTCGGTGTCTTGCAAAGGCGGCG
This sequence comes from Myxococcota bacterium, assembly GCA_044344255.1. Taxonomy (GTDB): domain Bacteria; phylum Myxococcota_A; class UBA796; order UBA796; family UBA2385; genus JBIJDH01. The sequence continues at coordinate 109,345 of JBIJDH010000016.1, read as the reverse complement.
CCGATGATGGCGCAGTCCAACCAAGCTACGTCTGGAACATCCCCGCCTGAGCGGAGAACACCCTGACACCCGCGGAGCCCATCCCCCGCCCACCTCACTCCCACCGAGCTCCGCCCCCACCGAAGCGCGCGCGCCCGGCTCGCTGGCCGGCCCGATCGAGCAGGATAATCCACCGCCCACACCCTCCACCCCGAGCGCCGCACCATGACCGTGAACCCGACCTCTGAACACCGCTGGCTCGCCCGCCTCCTCGGCGATTGGACCTGGGCCTCCGAGCCCGTGCCCGGCCACGAGGACCACCCGCCGATGTCTGGCACGGAGACCGTTCGGGGCATCGGCGAGATCTGGGTGCAGGGTGCCGGTCAAGGTGCGTACGGCGTCACGCTGATGACGCTCGGCTTTGACACCCGCACGGGGCGCTTCGTCGGCACCTGGATCGGCACGATGATGACGCACCAGTGGGTCTACGACGGGGAGCGGGAGGGCGACCTGCTCCGCCTCTATGCCACCGGGCCGAGCTTCTCCGGGGACGGCACCCTGTCCTTGTACCGCGACGAGATTGAGCACTTGAGCGACGACGAGCGGACCCTCCGCGCCTTCGTCCAGGGCGCGGACGGCTCCTGGAGCCACTTCATGACGACCCGGTATCGGCGGGCCTGATCGAGGGCGCGCCGCGCGCCACCCAGGCCGGACTCGGCGGCCCGCCTCAGCCGCCCTGTGGCCTGCGCGGCGGCGGCATCGGCGGCTCGTCCCCGGGCAGGCGCTTGGCCCCCTCGGCGCAGCGCATGCGCACCCAGTCGTCCTCGGCGCGCAGCGCGACCGGACCCGATGCCCAGGCGGGGGCCTGCCCCACCTTCACCCGCTCGCCGCGGGCGGCGTTGCAGGTCTGCTCGCGGTTGGCGTTGCCGACGGCGTCGAGGATCTGGCGCACGTAGCCGATGACGGCGGCCTCGCAGCTCCGGCTGTCCTTCAGGCCCTCGCAGTCCACCTCGTCCAGGGGGTGGCCGGCGGCGGACCGCTCGCGGAAGCGGATCATCCAGAACTGGACGGCGGCGTCGGGGATGCGGCGGGCGTGCGCGAAGGAGGCGATACGGAGCTCTGCGGCCTTCGGCGGGTCTTCGAGGGAGGCCTCCACCTCGTCCTGGAGGAGGTGCCAGGAGCAGGAGCGGGCGAAGCGGCCCTGGAGGCAGAGCTCGAGGCCGCGGTCGAGGTCGCCGTGGGCGCGAGCGCGCTCGGCGAGGGCGAAGACACACTCGTCGTGCCAGAGGCCGTCGCGGATGGCGTCGCAGTCGGCGACCTCGAGGCGCTGGAAGCGCTCCATCACGGCGATGAGGCAGTCGCCGCGCGCGCCCCGGTCGCCGATGGCGCCGCACAGGTCCGCGGCGGGCGCATAGGCGTCGGCCTCGACGAGGGCGGCGCGGTACCGCTCGGCGTCGGTGCGGGGGCCGCAGGCGCCGAGCAGCAGCGCCGACAGGGCGACGCGCGTGGGGGCCCTCATCCGCCGGTCTTGGGGGGAGTGACCTGCGGGCTCGGCAGGGTGAAGGCCTCGGTCACTCGGGTGTAGTCGGGGCCGCCGAGGCGGCTGATGAGGTCGAGGCCGAGGGTGTCTACGGTGGGACCGCCCTCTCCCACGCGGAGGACGCGCTCCTCGATGTGAAAGACGAGCACCTCACCGACGAGGAGGTGGGCCGAGCCGAGGTCGTGGCTGTGCACGAGGCGGCACTCCATCACGGTCGGCGCCCCCGCGGGCCGGGGCGCGTTCACCCGGACCCCCTCGATCACGCCCAGCCCCGCGGCCTCGAGCTCACTGACCTCGGGCGGATAGGGCGCCGAGCTCTGGTTCATCGCCTCCCGCATCGAATAGGGGACCGTCGAGACGGTGAAGACGCCTGTCTCGAGGATGTTACGCGCGGTGTCCTTGAGGCCGCCCTGTCGCCCCCGCGCCACCGAGAGGGCGAGGGTGGGCGGTCGGCCGGTCACCCCCATGAAGAAGGAGAAAGGGGCGAGGTTGTCCTGCCCGGCTGCGGAGCGCGTACCCACCCAGGCGATCGGCCGCGGCGCGATGAGCGAGATGAGGAGGCGATAGGCATCGGGGCCGCTCAGGCCCTGGGCGTCAATCGGGTGGGTCACTCAGCGCTCTCCCTCGCCTTCGTCTTCGGGGTCTCTATCCCTGTCCACAGAGCGGGCCATGCTCGCCCCCCAGGGGGTCGGCGGGGAGGCGTCGGTCCCCTGTCGCCCCCGCCGCAGCGTGACCTGGCCTTGGAGGGCCTGGGGGTCAATCGGGACGCGCGGCGGCTCGGGGGGCGCAGGCCGGGGCCCCGGAGCGGGCCAGGCGATGATCAGCAGCGCCAGCCCGACCCCTCCCACCTGCACGACCCCGCCCAGCAGCCCCTCGGGGGACGCGACCGCCACGCGCGCCCCCAGCCCGCAGAGGGCCGCGCCGAGGGCGGCGCCGAGGCGGACGGTTCGATCGGGGATCAACATCCCCACCGCCAGCACCTGCAACAAGCCGCTCACCAGCACCACCGCCCCCGAGAGGCCGGCGAGGCCGAAGAGGGCGACCAGCGGCGGGAACTCCAGCAGCTTCGCCATCGCCGAAGCGGAGAGCAAGGCGACGAGGAGGATGCGGGTGAGGACCGGGACCGCGCGCACGGGTCAACCTGCGAGCAGGGAGAGGTGGGAGGGCAGAGCATAGGCCAGCCGGGGCGCGTCGTCGCCTGCGGCCTCGATCCGATAGCGCGACGTGGTGCCGCCCGCCTTCGTCACTTGGACGAGGTGGCCCACCCGCCGGGGATCGATCCCCATGCAGCGCGCGGCGAAGGCGTCGATGGCCGGCAGATCGTCGCTGACGAGCACGAGGCCGTGCTCGATCGGCGCTCCGAGGATCGGGCCGTCGCCCTCCATCCCGACCCGCCCGTCTACGAGCGCGAGGCCGGGGCGGAGGGCCGCCCACAGCTCGGTGACGCAGGCCTCGATGCCGAGCCAGTGCAGCGGGTTCTTGGGCCAGCCCACCTCCACCCCCGGCACCACGCCCAGCATGTTCTTGAGCGAGAGCGTCACCCCGCAGAGGTGGTGGGTCTTCATGCGGGGCAGCGAGACCACGAGATCGGCGGCGGCGACGCTCCGGGCGACCGGCAGGGTGCGCCGGCGGGTGAGCCCGAGCGGCAGGGCGACGTCGACCACCTCGTCGAGGTTGAGGTCGATGAAGGGGGTGCGCGCCTCCCGGAGCGCGACGCCGAGGCCGGAGAGCTCGAGCAGGGCCTCGGTGTCCCGCACATGGCCGGGGCCCTCCCCCACCACCACCTCGCGGGCGCCCAGGCGCCGCATGGCCTCCGCGGCGGCGACGACGAAGGCGGGCTCGGTGTTCACGGGGTGAGTGGAGCGGAACTCGACGAGGTTCGGCTTGAGCAGCACCCGGCCGCCGCGGAGCTTCGCGAGGGCTCGCGGGAAGCCGCGGATCGCCTCCTCGAGCCGCAGGTGCAGCTCATCGTCGTAGGCCCGGACGCGGAGGGCCACGACCCGCGCTGGCGCCTGCCGCAGCTCGAGGGCTCCGAGCGTGAGCCCGCCCACGGCGAGGCCGCCGACCGCCCCCACGGCGACCTTGCCCAGCCAGCGGCGCGAGGGGCCGCGGCCCTCAGGGGGCGGTGAAGAAGGGATGGGGGGCCCCCTCCGCGGTGAGCAGGGCGGCGAGGCCGAGGGCCAGCGTGTCGCTGCGCTCGGGGAGCCCGCGGGCGGTCCAGGCCGCGCAGAGGGCGTTGAGGGCGGCGGCGGCGTCCTCCCCGGCGGCGAGCAGCGCCAGCGCCGCGAGGGCCGAACCGCGGCTCCCCGGCCAATCCGCCTGCGCGCGGAGCCAGGCCCGCCCGAGGGCGGCGGCGGGGTCGGCGCCGAGGGCCATGCAGGCCCAGGCGGTCGAGCCGGGCTCGCTGTCGAGGGGGACGCCGAAGGCGGCCGGGTTGCCGTAATTCCAGCCGCCATCGGCACACTGGCGATCCCGCAGCAGCGCCCGCCCCTCCCCCACCCGCAGCGCCGCCCCGCCCGCCCGCGCGAGGCTCAGCACGGCGGCCGCGGTGGGCTCGACCCAGGGGGCGGTGTCGGCCACCCAGCCCCACCCGGGGAGGGTGGCGTCGAAGTCCTCCACGCCGGGCACGATCTCGCTCGTGGCTGAGAGGATCCAGTCGACCACTGGGCCCGAGAGCGCAGGCGCCTGCGCCATGGCGACCGCGGGGAGCAGCAACATCGGCCAGGAGCGGCGCTGTCCGGCCAGCCAGGCCTCGGCGAGGGGCTCCCCGGCGGCCGCGGCGAGGAGGGTAGGCTCGACCTGCCCCCGCTGCCCCTCGCGGTAGGGCCAGCTCCCGTTCGGGAGGCGGCGGGCGCGGAGGGCGGCCTGCCCGGCGGCGAGGCAGTCTGCCGGCGTCAACGGGGACGATCGCGGAGCGCCTGGTAGGCCGCTCCGATCAGGCAGAGGCCCCAGAGGAGGCGCGCGCCGCCCGCCAACCAGGCGGCCCAGAGCACGGGCCCGGTCACCCCCTCACCCCGCGAGAGCAGGCCAGAGGCGCCCTGCGCGACGAGCGGCAGCCCAAGGAGCCCGAGCCAGGGGAAGGAGCCCGAGCGACCGAGCAGCAAGGCCGCAGTGAGCAGCGCGGCCCCGACGAGGTGCGGCCAGGCCGGCTGCCAGACGGTGGCCGCGGCGAGGGCGTCTCCGCCCGGAAAGCCCTCGAGGAGGGCGGCGGTGGCCGAGCAGGCCCAGAGCTGCGCCGCGATCACCACCGGGCCGAGGAGGCCGATGGCGCGGATGAGGCCGGGGCGCGGGGACTCCGCCATCAGCTCGCGAGGGCCGGGGCCAGGGCCGGCGCCGCCGCACCCCCCGTGAGCACCACCGCCCCGACCACGACCACGGCGACCACGGTGCCGACGAGGATCTCGGTCTTGTGGTCGGCCAGCCAATTGGCGAAGTCGGAGAGGGCCTCGGTGACGGCGTCCCAGGCCCGCACGTACCATGGGGCGTTCTGCGGCTTCGGCGTGATCGTGAGCGAGAGCGTGTAGGAGAGCGTGCCGCTCACCTCGACGCCGTTGATCGTCTTCTGGATGGCCTTCGAGGTGCAGGTGTAGGTGACCGTGTTGCCCGAGAGGGTGGTCTTCACGCTGCCGAACTCACCGGCGGCTCCGAAGGTGACGGAGGGCGGATCGCCGAGCTTGAGCTCGGTGGAGCTGGTGATGCCGTTGAGCGTCGAGGAGAGCTTGGCGGACATGTCTCCGCTCGAGCTGGCGCTGCCCTCGACGCTGGTGCCGCCCGGCCCCGTGGCCGTCCCCGAGACCTCGGCCCCGCCGCTGGAGACGGTGACCGGGTTGGTGCTGCCTGCAGGCTTGGCGGTGAGCTTGCCGCCGAGCTTGAGCGAGCCCGTGATGACCGCGGCCCCGGTGTCGATCGGGCCGATCGAGGTGGAGGCGATGCTGTCGAGGCTGAGCTCGGCGGTGGGGATCGCGGAGGCGAGCTGGCTGGCGCGGTCACCGTTCGAGGCGAGGGTGGGCGCCCGGCTGGTGCTCGTCGCAGTGGAGGTGCTCGGCCCCGACTGCGTCCCCGTTGTCGGCGCGGTCTGCTGACTCGTAGACGGCGCGCGGCTCTGCCCGGGACCTGGCGGCATGGTTTCACCCCTCACTGGGCCCAACGGTATCGGAGAAGGGCCCGAAGATCAAGGCAGGTTCGGCAGATGGCCCCAGGTGGAAGGCTGTCGACAGGGCCCGCTCGGCTGCTCCCCCTCGGCGCCGTCGGTGAGGAAGACGAGCCGGCCGTCGCCGCCGCGGACGAGCCCCTCGGTGGAGGGGGGCAGGCGCTGCTCGAGCAGGCGGGCCTCGCCCGTGGCCTGCCGGGGATCGAACGTGAACAGCCGGTGCTCCTGCTCCGCCGCGTCGGCCGGGCCGGCCACGACGAGCAGGCCGCTGTCCACGGCGATGAGGTCCCGCACGCCGCGGCCGCCGAGATCGACCTGGACCACCTGCTCCGCCCGCCCCAGATCGGCGGACATCCGCAGCAGCAGAGCCTTCCCATCCACCAGCGGCGAGCGGAGCCCGAGCCAGACCACCTCGCCGAGGCGGGCCGCCCCCTCGACGTTGAGCCCGCCGGCCTCGGGCGCGCTCGCGCGGGCGGCCTCACACGGAGCGCAGGCGCCGAAGTCCGGGCTCCAGGTGCGGAGCTGCCCCGCCGACCACTGGCCGAGGCGCTGCCGCTCCGGCTGCTTCACGCCCTTGCTGTTGTTCGACTGGCTGCCCACGATGAGGAGGGATCCGTCGGCCAGCAGGGTGAGGGCCTCGATGTCCTCGATCTTCTCGCTGAGCGGGAGGTCGCCGGTCGGCTGGAGCGCAGCGTCGTAGGTGAAGAGGCGCTTCTTCTGCTCGTTGTCGGCCACGATGAAGCGGGCCCCGTCCCAGACGATGGCCGAGGCCTCGCAGACGCCGTCGAGGGGCTGCGTAGCGGGGAGACCGCCCTTCGCAGCCGAGGGGGCCGAAGGCGCCTCCGGGGCGGAGACCGGGGCCGGGACCGGGGCGGGCACCCTCGCCGGGGGCTCGGCGGGGGAGCCTGCGCAGGCCAGGAGGAGCCAGATGGACATGGGTGATCGACCTCTGCGCAGGAGCCGATAACCCACGAGGCCCCGGCGTCTCGCCCGCCGTCACTCGAGGTAGCCCGCGGCCCGCAGCGCCTCCTCGGCGGCGGCGTCCCCCGCGGCCTCTCCGCGGGCCCGCACGCCGAGCACGCCCTCGACGAGCACCGAGAGCCCCGCGGGGATCTCGGCGGCGCCGAGGGGCGCTCCTGCGGCCTCCCCGGGGTCGAGGCGGAGGTCGGTGGTTCGGGCCTGCCCGTCCATCCACATCCACTTCTCCGGCCCGTCCCAGAGGGCCGCCGAGCGCGAGTTGAAGGCGGCCCCCTCGCTGTGGTGGGCGCGGCGCGCGTGGGGCCAGGCGACGGCCTCGACGGCGGGCAGCGGATCGGGGAGCGCCCCATCGCGGAGGAGCGAGGCCACCACCATCGCGTTGATCGGCTCCGGGAAGGGCTCGCCGCCCGCCGAGTCGAGCAGGAAGACCCGGTTGTTCTCCTCGTAGAGGTAGAAGCCGTGGTCGATGAGGTCGTGCTCACCGAGGAGCTCGCCGTGATCAGAGGTGACGATCACCCGACAGCCTTTGGGGCAGAAGCCGGACCCCTGGACCACGGTGAGCGCCCGGCTGAGGGTGTCATCGGCGCGGGTGACCCCCCAGTCGTAGCCGTCGGTGACCCAGCCGAGGAGGTGGGCGGCCTCGTCGGCGCCCATCTTCCCGGTGAGGAAGCGGGCCCAGCGCCCGCCGGGACGGCTGTCCCAGCCGAGACGCGCGCGGGTGGGGAGCCAGGGGACCTCGTCTGGCACGGCCTCCCAGGGCTGGTGCGCGCTCGCGAGGTTGAGGAAGAGGAAGAGGGGGCCGCCGGTGGGGTCGAGCTCGTCCTGGAGCAGGCCCCGCAGGGTCTCCACCGTGTGGGCCCCCGTGAGCTCCCCGAAACGACGGGCGCTGCGCATCGTCCGAAAGCCCTGGCGGAGGCCGAGGGCGTCGCCCACGACCGGGTTCTCGGAGAGGGCGAGGGTCTGGTAGCCGCGGCCGGCGAGGGTCTCGGCGACGGTGACCTTGCGGGGCGAGAGGTGGTCGGCGGGCACACCGGCCCCCGAGAGGTCAATGTTGACCGCCGGCAGCTCGTGCGCGCCGTGCTCGAGCACGGCCTCGCCGGTGAAGTAGGAGGCGTGGCTCGGCAGGGTCCACGAGCCCGGCGCGTAGGCCCGACAGGTGTAGCGGGCGCCGGCGGCGGCCAGGGCGTCGAGCGTGGGCGTCGTGGGGCGGCCATAGCCGCAGAGCGAGGTGTGATCGGCCCGGACGGTGTCGAGCACGACGAAGATGAGGCCGTCCCCCTCGGGGGAGGCCGCGATGTGGCCGCGCCGGTAGAGCCAGCCCGTCACGGGCGCGCGGAGCGGGCCGACCAGCCCCAGGGCGCCCAGGACGGCCCCTACGAGGGCCACGAGGCCGAGCCGACCGAGCAGACTTCGACGCGGAGGACGCATCCGCCGGCCCTATCGCGGCGGCGCCTTGACATCCGTCGCCGGCCAGCGCATATTTCATAACGCACGTTCGATATCGTTTCGGGCGCGCGCCCTCGGACGGCCCTGCGGAGCAGCCATGCCCCTCCTCGCCTACACCTTCGCCTTCGTCCTGCCGATCCTCGCCCTCGTCGGCCTGAGGGTCGGCGGAGTCGCCCAGTTCGCGGCGCCCCTCTTCGTCTTCGGCTTCATCCCCTTGGCCGAGCACCTCTTCCGCGGCAGCGAGGTGCAGCCGGCGCCGCGCAGCCCGCGGGAGGCCCTGGCCTACGATCTGCTGCTGTACGCGCTCATCCCCCTCCACTTCGCGGTGCTCGGCGCCTATCTGTGGGGGATGAGGGTCGGGCAGTGGAGCGCGGTGGAGGCGGTCGGAGCGTCGGTCTCTACCGGCATCACCCTCGCAGGGATCGCGATCAACCTCGGCCATGAGCTCGGCCACCGCACGAGCCGCTGGCACCAGCGCACCGCCCTCCTCCTCTACCTGAGCACGAACTACGCCCACTTCTTCATCGAGCACAACCGCGGCCACCACGCGCGGGTGGCCACCCCGGAGGACCCCGCCTCGGCGGGCAAGGGCGAGGTCGTCTACGCATTCGTGCTGCGCTCCCTGATCGGCGGCTACCGCAGCGCCTGGGCCATCGAGGCCCGCCGCTTCCCCACCGCCCGCTTCCCTGCGCTCCAGCCGCGCAACCTGATGCTCCGGCTCCACCTCCTGCAGGGGGCGGCCCTGGCCCTCGTCGGCGGCCTGCTCGGGCCGGCGGCGCTGCTGGGCTGGATCGCCGCGAGCGCAGTGGCGATCGGCCTCCTCGAGGTGATCAACTACGTGGAACACTACGGGCTGCGCCGCGAGAAGGACGCGAGCGGCCGATACCCCAAGGTCGAGCCCGTCCACTCGTGGAATTCGAACCGCCCGCTCGGCCGGATCCTCCTCTTTGACCTCACTCGCCACGCCGACCACCACGCCCACCCGACGCGGCCTTACCACCAGCTCCGCCACTTCCCCGAGGCCCCCGAGCTGCCCACCGGCTACCCCGGCATGATCCTGCTCGCCCTCTGCCCGCCGGCCTGGTTCGCCGTGATGGACCCCCGCGTCGACGCCGCGCTACGCGGAGGGCCCTCGCGGCCGCTCGACGCGGAGCCCAACCCGGCGCGTTAGCGGCGCGCCATGCCCCGCATCGTAGACCATGAGGAGCGGCGCGACGAGATCCTCGCGCGCTGCTTCGAGCTCTTCGCCCGCCACGGCTACGCCACGCTCACCATGCGGGCCATCGCCACGGCCCTCGGCGTCTCCACCGGCACGCTCTACCACTACTTCACCGGGAAGACCGAGCTCTTCCAGGCGATGCTGGCCTGGATCGCCCGCCGCGACATCCACCAGGCCACCGAGGCCCTGCGCCCGGAGGCCACGCTGCCCGAGCGCATCGATCACCTCGCCCGCTTCGTCGAGGCCCACGGCGAGACCCTCCAGAGCGCGCTGCGCATCGCGCTCGACTTCCACCTCCAGCAGCCCGAGGCCGAGCCCCGCCGCGCGCTCCAGCTCACGGTACAGGAGTACGAGCGCGCCCTGGCCGAACAGTTCGGGCCCTCCGACCCCCGCCTCGCCTCGATGATGATGAGCCTCATCCTCGGCGGCCTCGTCCACCGGATGCTCGACCCCGACGGCCCCTCCCCCGCCGTCGAGCTGCGCGGGCTGCTCACCCTGTCGGGGATGCGATAGGGCCGGCGCACCCCGGAGCCTCCTCGATGCGCCACTTCGCCCTGCTCGCCCTCTTCAGCCTCGCCTGCAAAGACAAGGGCGGCGACGCCGCCGACGGCGGGGGAGAGGGCAGCGACGGCGTCGATGGCAGCGACGGCGGCACAGACTCCGGCGCCGGGCCCGCCGCGGTCTGCCGCGCGCCGGAGCGCCCGCCTGCGGCCGGCGAGGTCACCGTCGAGGAGGCCTTCCCTGCGCTGCGCTTCTCCGAGCCCGTGCTCCTCCAGCAGGCGCCCGGCGACGACAGCGCTTGGTACGCCGTCGAGAAAGACGGCCGCTTGCAGCGCTTCGACAACGATCCCGCCGCCGAGACGATGAGCGAGGCGCTCGACATCACCGATCGGGTCGACATCACCTACAACGAGATGGGCCTGCTCGGCTTCACCTTCCACCCCGACTTCGCGACGAACGGCGAGGCCTTCGTGGATTACACCTCCACCGACGGCGGGCGCCACACGGTCATCTCGCGCTTCACGAGCCCCGACGGCGGCTTGACCTTCGACCCCGACTCCGAGGAGATCCTGCTCACCATCGAGCAGCCCTACGAGAACCACAACGGCGGGATGATCGAGTTCGGGCCCGACGGCTACCTCTACATCGGCATGGGCGACGGAGGCTCCGCCGGAGACCCCCTCGAGGCCGGCCAGGACACCCACAACCTGCTCGCTAAGATGCTGCGCATCGACGTCGACCACAGCGGCGCCGACGGCGAGCCCTACGCCATCCCCGCTGACAACCCCTTCGCCGACGGCGTCTCGGGGGCCCCCGAGGTCTTCGCCTGGGGCCTCCGCAACCCCTGGCGCTTCAGCTTCGACTCCGCCACCGGCACCCTCTGGGTCGGCGACGTCGGGCAGGACCGCTACGAGGAGGTCGACATCGTCGAGCTCGGCGGCAACTACGGCTGGAACATGATGGAGGCGAGCCACTGCTACGACGGGGCCGCCTGCGAGGGCCTGGGCCTCATCGAGCCCATCGTCGAGTACCCGCACTCCGACGGCGTCTCCATCTCCGGCGGCTACGTCTACCGCGGCGCGACCATCCCCAGCCTCGAGGGCACCTACCTCTTCGGCGACTACGTCACGCGCCACGTCTGGGGCATCGTGTACGACGAGGTGACCGGCCTCCCCGAGGCGGAGCTGCTCATCGACGACGCCGGCGTGCGCATCGCGAGCTTCAGCCAGGGCGCGGACGGCGAGGTCTACATCGTCGGCTTCAACGGCGTGATCCAGAAGATCGTGCCCGTCGGTGAGCCCACCACCTCCGCCTTCCCCGCCACGCTCACCGCCACCGGCTGCGTCGAGGCCGCCGACGCGACGGAGCCCGCCGGCAACCTCGTGCCCTACGCGCTCAACTCGCCCCTCTGGTCGGACGGGGCCGAGAAGCAGCGCTGGTTCGCGCTCCCCGAGGGCGGCCAGATCACCATCGGCGAGGACGGCGACTGGGACCTCCCGGTGGGCTCGGTGGTGATGAAGGAGTTCACCCGTGGCGGCCAGCGCCTCGAGACCCGCCTCCTCGTGCGCCACACCGACGGCGAGTGGGCCGGCTACTCCTATGCCTGGAACGCCGAGGGCACCGACGCCACCTATGTCCCCGGCGGCAAGACGGAGACCGTCGCCGACGGCGGCCAATGGACCTGGCCGGCCTCCTCGGACTGCCTCACCTGCCACACCGACTTCGCCGGCCGCACCCTCGGCCTGGAGACCGATCAGCTCGACCGCGACGTCACCCTCGAGGACGGCAGCACGGTCGGTCAGCTCGCCTGGCTCGACGGGCAGGGGCTCTTCACCGCCAGCCCCAGCCCCTCCGCCGATCCCCTCCCCGACCCGCTCGCCGGCGCCGACACCGAGGAGCGCCGGGTCCGCTCTTACCTGCACAGCAACTGCTCCTACTGCCACCGCGCCGACAGCGGGCTCAGCGCGATGGACCTCCGCTGGACCACCGCCGACCCCGCCCTCTGCGGACAGGCGCCCAGCAACGGCGACCTCGGCGTCGACGGGGCGCTGCTCGTCGATCCCGGCTCCCCCGAGACGAGCCTGCTCGCGCTCCGCCTCGCCGACCTCGGCGCCTACCGCATGCCGCCCCTCGCCACCTCGGTGGTGCATGACGAGGCGGTCGCCTTGGTGGAGGGGTGGATCGCCGGGCTCAGCGAGTGCCCGACGCCCTGAGCGCCGCGTTCAGGCTCGCCGCGTTCAGGCTCGCCGTGTTCAGTCCGCTGCGCCGTCGAGCCCCCGCTCCCGCAGCCAGGCGCTCATCGCCCGGTGTCCGGCGGCGATCAGCCGCTCGCGGTCCACCTTGTTCATGTCGAAGTCCGTGACGCTGAAGCCAGCGGCCGGCAAGCGGACGATCGAGGCCCGATGGGCGTCCTTGGACTCGCGGTCACGGGCGTTCATCATCGCGGCGATCAGGGCGAGCCCGCGATCGATGATCGGCGAGGACACGAGGCCCTTCTTGGGGTTGCGCCGGGCGAGCTCGACGGTGGCGTCCTCGATCAGCGTGTCTTCGTCCACCTCCATCGAGGGCATGATGTCGAGGCCGACCGCCCGCGGCTCGCCGGGGGGCACCGGGCCCATGATGCGCTCGATGTCCGGGCCGCGGCCGAGCACGAGGCCGAGCGGGAAGTTCGACAGCGCGCCCCCGTCTACGACGACGTTGCCCGCCAGCTCCTGGCCGAGGTACTGCCCCCAGGCGGACCGCCACCGCACCTCCTGGTAGACGAAGGGGATGGCGACGGACATCCGCACCGCCCAGGCCACCGGGACGTCGGGCGCGGTGACGTGGTTGAGGGCGAGCATCCGCCCCACGGTGACGTCGGTGGCGACGACGGTGAGGTGGCGCCCGGTAGCGGCGTAGAGCTCGCCGAGGGTCGCCTGGGAGTAATCCCGGCCGCCCGGCGCCTGGGCGAGCCAGCGCTGGACGTTTTGGAAGATGCCCTCCCCCGCGCAGACGCCGCCCCACTCATTGAGGCTGGTGTAATGACGCAGACCCGGACTGTTCACGATCGCCTTCGCGACCCGGAGGTCGAGCCGACGCTCAGCGTCCGCCCCGATGAAGGGCATGTCGAACTCATCGAGGGCCCGGAAGACCGCGCTCGCCTCCACCTGCTCGTCGGTGAGCTGCTCGATGGGATCGAGGAAGGTTGCGAAGGCCGTCACCCCGGGCCGCACCTCGGCGAACAAGGCCGCCTCGAAGGCGTGGGAGTCGTAGCCGGCGGCCAGCAGCGCCGCGCCGATCGCGCCAGCGGACGTCGCGACCACCCGCCCCGGTAGCAGGCCGGCCTCTTCGAAGGCGCGGATGGCGCCGAGGTGGACCACGCCACGGGCGCCGCCGCCCTCAAAGACAATGTCGTACACCTTCTCAGACACGCGCACCTCAACAGCCAGATTGAACGCGACCACCGACCAAGCCCACCTACTCCGCCGAGCGACGCTCAGGGGACCAGGCGTCCGCTGTCTGCCTCTCGCCAGCGACCATCCTCGCCGAAGCGCATCCGCGGCGGCACCAGGGCGGGCGCCCGCCGCGCCGCCGCGCCGTAGCCCAGGATGGGGGGCAGCGGGTTCGCCCGGAGCTCCCAGGCGAGGTCAAAGCTGCCCGGCACGAGGCCAGTGGGCACGGGGCTGTAGCTGTCATCGGAGGAGTAGAGCACCGCGATGCGGGCGCTCGTGCGGGCGAGGGTGTCATAGTCGAGCACGCCCTGGAGAAACATGCCCGCCGGCACACGGAGCGAGGCCCCGAGCGCGGCGAGGCGGGGCACGTCCACCCCGAGCGCCGCGGCGACCCCCGCCATCCCGCCTGCGCCGAGGCGCGGGGTGGGCGCGAAGGTGGGGATGGGCGCTCCCGCCTCGAAGCGGTGGCCCGAGAGGGCCGCCCAGCCAGCCTCCCCCTCTCGGAGCATGCACCAGGACACCGCCATCCCTTGCCGGAACGAGCTGCGCAGCCCGCCAAAGGGCCAGGCGGCGAGGGCCTGGAGGCAGGCCTCGGCCTCGGTCGTCGGATCGGGCGAGGGGGCGGGCGCGGAGGCGACGCCGATGCCCACCACGTCGCGGAGGAAATGGCGCGCGGGCTGACGGAAGACGGCGTCCAAGCGGCTGAGCTGGGCGACGAGCAGGCGCCCATGGCTGAGCTCGAAGGCCCGCAGCTCCTCCCGGCTGAAGCGCTGTCGCAGCGCCAGGGCCACCGTGGGGAGGGTACCCCAGGTGTAGGGCTCCCCCCCTCCTCCAGCCAGGGCGGCCTGCTCGCGGACGAAGGGCAGGAGCACCTCCCAGAAGCGCGCGGCCGCTTCAGCGGACAGCCCCGCGACCACTCGCGCCCGACCGCGCCAGCGCACCGCCTCCCAGTGCCACAGCTCCGGCGGCGGGTTGGCCTCGGCGAAGAGCGTGGAGTCGCCGGTGGAGGGCGGGAGGTGATCGCCGACGGGGGCGACGTCCCAGTATTGGCCCGTCTCTCGCAAGCGCGCCGGCGTGGTGGGAGAGAAGCGGTACAGGCCCGCCCGCACCTCGGCGGGGGGCTGGCCGCCGAAGGGATCGTCAGCGAAGAGGCGCCGGACGGGTGAGGCCGGCTCCTGGAGGCGGTGCATCGTGAGATCCAGCAGGCTCGCGCGGCTGAACCGATAGGGATCGGCGAAGCTCACGACGTGGAACCAGCCCGTGCCATCGACGCCCACCCCATCGTAGAAGGAGAGGTGGTCGAGGCGGGGGTGGTGCGGGGCCACGAAGCGGGGCGTGCTCCGGGCGTCGGTCTGGGTCCAACGCCAGCGAAAGGGCCGCCAGGGCTCCGTGGGGGACATCCGACCCTCCACGGTGGTCACCCAGCGGACGGGCGGGGCCGGGCTGGCCCGGAAGACGCCGTAGCTGTGCACCACCTGGAGGGGCTCGACCCACCGGCAGAGCGCGACCCAGGCCCGGATGGGCCCCAGCCGAAGGCGCTGGAAGCCCGGCCACTCCGTCCAGGCACAATTGAACCAGTTGTTGAAGGCCAGCGCGGCCACGGACACCGGGAAGATCACGGCGAAGGCGAGGGTGAAGGGCAGATGCTCGGGCTCGAACAGCAGGCCGCCCTGGGCGGCGTCGAGCAGGCTCGAGCCCGTGTCGAGGCAGGCGGCGCAGAGCACCAGACAGAGCACATTGAAATATCCGAAGTTGCCCGTCGCCTGAATGACGCCCATCTGCGCGACGATGGCGGCGGCGGCGAGCAGGCGGCCCGCCCCGGGGAAGAGCAGGAAGGGCGGCGCCAGGAGCTCCACCACCCCCACCGACACGAGTCCGAGCAGGATGAACGGATCGGGCAGGCGGCTGGCCCACCACCCCACTCTGGTGACGATGGGGATGTTGAGCAGGAAATACCTTAGGTATAGCCAGTCCTGCCGGGTGACCCCGTAGAACTTGGTCTTCCCGAAGCCGAAGACCACCCGGAACAACAGCCAATGGAAGGCGAAGATGAGCAGGGGCGAAGGGAGCGCACTCGCGGAGAGGGCAGGCAGCAGCGGCACCGTCGGCAAGAAGAGGGCCAAGAAGCCGAGCTCAGCGAGGAGGTTGTCCCAGGGGTAGTACATCCGCGCGGCGCGCTTGAAGCTCAGATGTACGAGGAAGGCCAGCCCGAGGCCCACCCGCCCCGAGAGGCCCCCGACCACCCCGAGGCTGGCGCCGAGGACGCCGAGCGCCAGCCATCCCTGGAGGGCACGGTCGGAGTCTGCCAGCCAGAGCAAGCTCGGGTTGTGCCGGAGGCGTCCGAGCCAGGGGGTGTCGCGCCGGAGCGCCGCCTGGAGGTCTGCGGCCGGCATCACCCCCCGGGCGCCGATCCAAGGCAAGAGCTGGGGGAACAGCGGGAGGAAACAGAGCAGGTAGCCGAGGCCCATTCCCCGCGGGATCAGGCCCCAAAGCAAGGCTCGGCTCGACACCGCCGAGAGGACTTCCAAGACAGAGCTCACCGTCAACCCCCCGTTCCCACGAAGACACACCCACCGATGAGCCCCCCACCGGACCTCCCGCGCAGGACGCAGCAGCGCGGACCGGCGCGGCGCGGACCGGCGAGGATGATAATCCGGGGCGCTGTGGCATATCCCTGGAGGGTGAGATCCTCTCGCGAGCGCCGCTCCGCCGTGTCATCGTGCTGAACGTCCGTCGAAGAGGCCCCCGCATGTCCGACAAAAAGCTCGATGAACAGCAGTTCGAAGAAGGGCGGACGGCGATCACCGAGCGCATCGACGCGAATGCCCCGCTGGAGCTCCCCCCGATCGAGGTGGAGGGTTGCCGGGTCCACCCGCTGGGAGACCGTGCGGCCCCGCCCCTGCTGCTGATCAGCCTCCCGCCCGAGCCGGAGGGCTTCGGGAGGGGCCTCGCCGAGGCCCTGGCGGCGCGCTTCTTCGTGCTGTTCGTCCCCCGCCTCGACGCCCCCGGCCGCTCCGCACGCCTCAGTGACCTCGCCCAGCGCGGCGCGGCGATCCTCCGGGCGGTGACCCGCGAGCGGGCCGTCGCGGTCGGCCTCGGCTTTGGCGGTGAGGTCGCCCTCCGCCTCGCCGCCGCTGACCCGGCGGCGCTCCGTGCCCTCTTCGCCGTCAACAGCCTGCACCCCGGCTGCTTCACCGCTGATCGGGGCCTCTCCGTCCGCCTCGCCGAGGCCACCGCCTACGTCGCCGATCTCCTCGATCCGAGCCTCCCCCGTCGCGCCGCCGCCCGAGATCCCGAGGCCGAGGCCCTGCTCTCCAGCTTCTGGGCCGCCGACCGAGGGGCCGCCGACCGCGCCCTGGCCGTGACGCGCGCGCTGCAGGAGGGCGACCACGCGGAGCGCGTCCATCGTCTCTACGCGGAGAACTTCAGCTGGTCCGAGGCCCCGGGCCGCTTCACCGCCCAGGACGTCGACCGCCCGACCGCCTTTGGCCGCCGGGTGGCGGCGATCCGCGAGGGGGCCCCCCGACACATGGTCTTGCCCCGCGAAGGTGGCGCCGTGCCGATGGTCGAGACACCGACCTTCTGGCTCTACACCGGCGCGCGCGGCGTCCCGGCCGAGGCGGCTGACCCTGGCCTCCTCCGCCGCTTCCTGCCCCACCCTCGGGTGGAGCGCTGGCCCGAGGCCGATCAGGGGGTCGCCGAGGCCGCGCCCGCCGTCGTCGCCGCCCAGATCGAGTCCTTCATCGACGACGTGCTCACCGAGCACCGCCTCGCCCGGGAGGCCGAGCGCGACCGCGGCGTGGAGGCCAAGGACAGTCGACACATCGTCGAGCAGTACGACAAGAAGATCCGCGACTTCCGCGCGCCAGAGGCCCCCCTCGCCGGCAAGGCCCTCCGGGGCAGCCACCCGAAGACCCACGGCGTCGTCTCCGCCCGCCTCGTCGTGCGCCCCGACCTCGAAGAGGAGCTCCAGGTGGGCCTCTTCGCCGAGCCCGGCCGCGCCTACCCTGCCCTGCTGCGCTTCTCGAGCCTCGGCAAGCCGCAGCTCGGCTGGTTCCACGATCGCGACCCCGACGTGCGCGGCGTCGGCCTCAAGCTGCTCGAGGCGCCGCCCGTCCGGGGTGAGGAGGCCGCCACCCACACGCTGGCAGACCTCCTGCTCAACGTGGTCCCCATCCTGTCCACGCGGCGTGGGCGGGACGTGGTGCCACAAGACCTCGACTTCATGAAGCTCGAGCACCTGCTGCGCTACGCCGAAGAGCTCGTGGTGCCCGATCTCCTCGCGGCCTCCTACTACAGCCAGACCCCCTACCGCTATGGCCCCGGCCGGGCCGTGAAATACCGCCTCCGGCCTCGCCCGCTGCCCCCGGGCGCCACCGTCAAGGTGGACGAGTCCGAGCCCCGCTTCCTCCGGAGCCGGCTCGAGGCCGCCCTCCGCGGCGCGACCTCCGACGTCCTCTTCGACCTCCTCATCCAGCCGCAGACCGACCCCGTCCGCGACCCCATCGAAGACCCGCGCGTGCAATGGACCGGCCCCGAGCGCGTGGTGGCGACGCTGCACATCCCCCCGCAGGCCATCAACGCCCCCGAAGACCGGGCGCGGGACGAGCAGCTCTCCTTTCACCTCTTCCATGTCCCGCAGGCCCACGCGCCGATGGGCGCCGTGAACCGCTCCCGTCGCGCGGTGTACGACAGCTCACCCGCCCTCCGAAATCAGCTCAACCAGGCGACCGCGCGCCTCTTTCCACCGCGCGCCGCTCCGAGGCGGGTGGCCATCGTGGGCGGCGGCGCCTCCGGACTCACCGCGGCCCTCGCCCTCGCGACGCACGGCCACGCCGTCACCGTCATCGAACACAAGCCGCGCCTCGGCGGCCACGCCCAGTCCGTCGAGCTCGAGGACGGCCACTCGGTCGACCCCGGCTTCGGCTCCTTCACCGGCGGCGCCTATCCGAACGTGCTGCGATTGATGGACACGCTCGGCGTCGAGACCGAGGCGCTCGGGAGCTTCAAGGAGGCCGAGACCTTCTTCTCGCTCGACGGTAAGCGGCGGTGGCGCCGGATCGAGGACATCACCGTCCACCGCTCGGTGCTCGAGGAGGCCGCCCGCTTCGACCCCTGGGCCGTGCTCGAGGACGAGCAGCTCGACTTCGTCACGGCCCGCGCCTACTTCGAGCGGATGGGCTTCTCCGAGGCCTTCATCCACTACTGGTTCCTCGGATCGATGATCTTCGTCTTCGTCGGTCACCCGGCCGACTATTACCTCGATTACCCGATTCGGGAGCTCGTCCGGTATTGTTACCTCCCCGTCGTGCTCGCCGGCCGAGAGCCCGTCCTCCGCGCGAAGCGGGGCTCCGGCGCCTACATCGACCGTTTCCGCCAGCGCCTCAGCGAGCTCGGCGTCGAGTTTCACACCGGCACCCGGGCCACCGCCCTCCGGAGAGACGCCCGCGGGGTGCGCCTCTCGTTGGAGCCCGTGACCGAGCGGGAGGGGGCGCCCGCGCACCCCCGCCGGGAGGCGGACTGGGACGAGCTCATCCTCGCGGTCGCCCCGCATCGGGCGCTCGAGGTCTTGGGGGCCACGGTCGACCCCGAAGAGCGCGCGCTGCTCGGCGCTTTTCAACACACGGTAGACACCGCCGTGGTCCACAGGGACCCCCGCCTGATGCCGCGCGATCGGGCTGGCTGGGCGCACGGCAACACCATCGTCCCCGACGAGGGCGAGGTGCACGGCCGCGAGCGGGCCTTTCACTTCACGAAGTGGGCGCTGTGTAACAAAGACAGACAGACAGACGTGTTCTCCACCTACGCCTACAACCGCGACCTCCAGCCCAAGGGCGGGCGGCGGGTGGCGATGGAGCACGTGAAGGTGACCCCCGAGGTGGTGCGCCTGCGGCGTCAGATCGAGGCCCGCCAGGGGCTGCGCTCGACCACCCTCTGCGGGAGCTGGCTCCGGGCCTTCACCCTGCACGAAGACGCCGTCGTCACCGGCCTCCAAGCCGCCAACCGCGTGATGGCCGGGCTCCAGGAGTACCCCGTCGTCCAGCCTTACACTCTGGACCGGCCGGGGGCGCGGGTGCCCTGGGGCGAGCGCCACACGATCCTCGACGTGCTCGTTTATCAGGCCCAGGTCGCCGGCACGCGGCCCGCCCTCACCTTCCTCGGCCCCAAGCTCGAGCCCGAGGCCGCCCTCCGCCACGGCGAGGTCTGGGAGCGGTCGCGCGCCATCGCCGAGGCGCTGCGCGGCCGCTGGGGCCTCTCGCCGGGCGATCGGGCCCTCCTCGTCTACCTCCCGGGCGTCGACTTCGTGCTCGGCCTGCTCGGCTGCCTCATCGCCGGGGTCGTGCCCGTCCCCATCTACCCGCCCGATCCCTCGAACCTGAAGTACGACCTCGACAAGATCCGGAGCATCGCCACCGCCAGCGGGGCCCGCCACGCGCTCAGCACGCGGCCCTACCGGCGGATGACCCAGGTGGGCACGATCTTCTCACCGCTCTCTCTGTTCAAGTGGCCGAAGGACCTCGCCTGGCACACCACAGACGACCTGCCGGCCGTCGCCTCGGGCCCCCTTCCCGCCTGGAACCCCGGCCCCGACGACCTCGCCTTCCTCCAGTTCACGTCCGGCTCCACCGCTGACCCCAAAGGGGTGATGATCAGCCACGGCAACCTGATGCACCAGCTTCGGGTGGCGGCGCAGGCGCTGCAGATCGACGGGGACACCGTCGGCGTCTGCTGGGTGCCGCAGTACCACGACCTCGGGCTGATCGGCGGCATCTTCAACGCGCTCTACAGCGGCGCCCACTATGTCTTCACCTCTCCCCTCACCTTCCTAGCCGACCCCTCCTCCTGGGGGGAGATGCTCCACCGCTACAAGGCCACCGCCACCGCCTCCCCCGACTTCGGCTACCGCCTGCTCGCGCGGCGCTCCACCCCCGAGCAGCGCGCCCGTTGGGACTGGAGCGCCCTCCGCCAGGTGATGAGCGCGGGAGAGCCCGTGAGCTGGGAGACCGTGCGGGACTTCACCCACACCTTCGCCAGCACCGGCCTCGACCCCGCCGCCTTCCAGCCGGCCTACGGCCTCGCCGAGCACGTCGTCGCCGTCACGATGAACGGGAGCCGGCTCTTCCACCTCGACAAGGTGGCCCTCCAGCTCGAGGGCCGCATCCGCTTCGGCACCACCCGGGTGGTCGGCTGCGGCAAGCCCCCCGAGTCGGTGCGGGTCGCCATCATCCACCCCGAGACCCGCCACCGCGCCGATCCCGATGAGGTGGGAGAGATCTGGGTGTCGAGCCCCAGCCGCGCCCTCGGCTACTGGGGGCGCCCCGAAGAGTCCGCCGCCACCTTCGCTGCGCGCATCGAAGGCGAGGGCGAAGGCGAGGGCGAGACCTACCTCCGCACCGGAGACCTCGGCTTCCTCCACCACGGCGAGCTCTTCATCACCGGCCGCGCGAAGGACCTCATCATCCTCCGCGGCCGCAACATCGCCCCCGTGGACGTAGAGCGGGCGGCAGAGGGCGCCCACAAGGCGCTGCGTCCGGGCTGCTCGGCCGCCTTCGTCGTCGAGGGCCCCGAGGGGGAGCGCTTGGTGCTCGTCGCCGAGCTCCGCGAGAGGCGCCTGTCCCGCGGAGAGGCCGACAGCATCGCCGCCGCGGTGCGCCGCGAGGTGATGAAGGCGGAGGGCGTGCGGGTGGCCGAGCTCTCGCTCCTCGAGCCGCGCTCGCTGCCCAAGACCACGAGCGGCAAGGTGCGCCGACGGGAGTGCGCGCGGCGGTACCGGGAGGGCGCGCTCCTGGTGGTCGAGCGGGTCGCCGGCGAGTCCGCGGCCGAGGTCGCCGCCGGCCCTCCCATCGGCGGGCCCATCGGCGGGCCCCTTGGCGGGACCCTCGGCGGGAACAGCGCCGGGGTCGAGGCTCTCATCTTGTTCGCCCTCTTCGAGGTGACCCGCAAGGAGCTCGATCCCGATCGCCCGGTGGGTGAGCAGGTCGACCTCGACTCGATCGAGGCCCTCGACCTCGTCAACCTCCTCCGCGAGCGCCTCGGGGTCGACCTGCCGGTCACCGCCCTCGCCGAGCACAAGACGGTCCGCGCGCTCTCGGCCTGGGTGCGCGCCCGCCCGGACGCCCGGCTGCCCGATCCCGCCCTCGTCACCCTACACCGAGGAGGCGAGTCCGGCGGGCCGCCGCTCATCCTCGTGCACCCCGCAGGCGGCGGCCTCTCCTGCTACCTCGACCTCGCCCACCGCTGGCAAGGCTCCCTCTTCGGCCTCCAGCAGCTCGCCCCCGCGGCCTCGGTAGGGGAGCTCGCCGCCCGCTACATCGCCGCCCTGCCCGCGGAGGCCACGGCGGGCCCCCTCCTCCTCGGCGGCTACAGCTTCGGCGGCACCGTCGCCCGCGAGATGGCCGAGCAGCTCGAGGCGGCCGGGCGGTCGGTGCTCGGCTTCATCGCCATCGACGAGCTCCACGAAGAGCCCGCCGAGATCGCGGCCAGCCCCTACGGCCCGGAGCTCGGCGTGCTGCTCACGGTCTGTCGCGAGCGCCTGCCCGCCGCCGACACCCGGGAGATGCTGGCCCTGCTGCGCCGCGGTCCGCTCTCGATCGAGGCGGCGGTGGCCTCGATCGCCGATCGCGAGCTCCAGGCCGCCGTCGGCCAGGAGGTGCGCCAGTGGCTGGAGAACGCGCGCCTGAGCGCCGCACATCGCCCCTCGCACACCTTCTCGGGGCCCTCCGCCCTCCTCGCGACGGCGTCCTGTGTCAACCACCACCAGTCGCGCTTCGGGCGCGTGCTGCCTATCCCCGGCGGCCACTTCGACACGCTGCGCCCACCCCACGTTGACGCCGTCGTGGAGGCCCTCTTCGCGGCGATCGAAGGCTTCGGGGGCCCCCGATGAGCCGGCCGGGCCTCCTCCGCAACGGGCTCGGTTACCTCGCGCTCGCCCGCCTCCTGCTCTGGTTCATCGTCGCCAGCCGCTTCAACAGCCCGGCGGAGCTCACGCCGCGGGTCATCGACCTCACCCGCCGCTTCTTCAAGGCCCTCGGGATCGAGGCCGTGCTCGTGGGCGGCGAGCGCCTCTCGGCCGACCGCCCGACCCTCTACATGTCGAGCCACCAAGGGCTCTTTGATCACTTCCTCGCCCTCTCCCTGCTCCCGGGGCGCACCATCGGGCTCGAGAAGGCCGAGACGCAGCGGTACCCGGTCTATGGCCGCGCCGCTCGATACTGGGGGCAGATCTTCATCCGACGGGACGACCCCGCCGCCGCCAAGCAGGCCTGCGCGACGGTAGTGGAGCGCCTCCGCGCCGGGACGAGCGTGGTGGTCTATCCGGAGGGCACCCGCTCCAAGGACGGGCGGCTGGGCCCGCTGAAAAAGGGGGTCTTTCACATCGCGGCGGGAGCGGGCGTGCCCATCGTTCCCGTCGCCGTGGTGGGCATGTTTGAGCTCATGCCGCCCGGGCGAGCCCTCTGTCGCCAGGGGAGAGTGGAGCTCCGCGTCGGAGAGGCCATCCCGCCTTGCCCCGACACGCCCGAGGGCCGGGAGGCGCTGCGGGAGCGGGTCCGAGAGCGCCTCGAGGCCCTCCGGAGCGCCCCCACCGCCGCCACCGCCCCCGCCGCCCCACCGCTCGAGGCCCCATGAGCGCCCGCCCCCGCTTCGCCCCCCACTCCGCCTTTCACGCCGACCTGCGCGCGCGGGTGGAGCGCCACTTCGCCGAGCGCGGGGAGCCCACCACCGCAAACGGCGCGATGATGGTGAAGATCGCAGCCTGGATCGGCACCTTCGCCCTGATGTGGACCCTCTGGCTGGCCCTCCCCCTGCCGACCCTGCCCTGGCTCGGGATGGGGCTCCTGACCGGCGCCTCCGCGGCCCTGATGACCCTCAACGTCGGCCACGACGCCGTTCACGGGGCCCTGTCGCGCCGCCGCTGGGTCAACACGCTCTTCTCGTGGACCTTTGACGTGGTCGGCTGCTCCTCGCGAAACTGGCGGGTCTCTCACAATGGGCTCCACCACAGCTGGACCAACGTGCCCGGCGCGGACGCCGATCTCGATCCCGGGCCGCTGCTCGCCTTTCACCCGGGAGCCCGCAGGCCCTGGCACCGACTCCAGCACCTCTACGCCCCCTTTCTCTATGCGCTCGTGGTCGTCAACTGGGTCTATCGAAAGGACCTCGAACAGATCACCTGGAGAGACCCCATCACCGGAGCCGCGGCCTCCCTCTCCGCGCGCTGCGAGCTCCTGTGCGGCAAGCTGCTCCACATCGGCCTCTTCGTCGTGGCCCCGCTCCTGCTCACCGATCACGGCGTCGGCGTCGCGCTCGCAGGCTATGCGGCGAGCCTCGTCGGCGCGGGGGTCACGCTGGCGGTGATCTTTCAGATGGCCCACTGCGTCGAGGGGGTCGCCTATCCCGAGGGCTCGGAGGGGAGACTCCCCTACGCCTGGTCGGATCACCAGCTCCACACCACGGCCAACTTCGGGGCGACCCCGCTGTCCACCTGGATGACCGGCGGCCTCAACCACCAGATCGAGCACCATTTGCTCCCTCATGTCTGCCACATCCACCTGCCGCGCCTGGCGCCGATCGTCGCCGCCTGCGCCCGCGAGCACGGCCTCCCCTACCTCCACAGCGGCAGCTTCCCCGCCGCGCTGCGGAGCCACTTTCGGATGTTGCGGCGCCTCGGAGCGGGCCCGAGTTAGGCCACCGCGATGCTGCTCACGCTGACCACCACCCACACACCCGCCACAGACCTCGGCTACCTGCTCTACAAGCACCCCGATCGCGTACAGAGCTGGGACCTGAACTGGGGCGTTGCTACCGTATTTTATCCAGAGGCCACCCCCGAGCGCTGCACCGCGGCCCTCCTGCTCGACATCGATCCCGTCGGCCTCGTCCGCCGAGACGAGGGTGAGGGTTTCGCGCTGCAGCAGTATGTCAATGATCGGCCCTATGTCGCCTCCAGCTTCTTCGCGGTGGCGATGGCGCAGGTCCTCCGAAACGCGATGAGCGGCGAGTGTAAAGAGCGACCCACCCTCGCCGCGACGCCCATCCCGCTCGTGGCCACCCTCGCCGCCCTGCCCTGTCGAGGCGGGCCAGCGCTGATCGAGCGCCTCTTCGCCCCGCTCGGCTACACGCTGCAGATCGAGGCCCCCGCCCTCGACGAGACCCGCCCCGACTGGGGGGCGGCGCGGGTGGCCAAGGTCACCCTGTCGGCCACCGTCCGCCTCTCGGCCCTGCTCAACCACCTCTATGTGCTGATCCCCGTCCTCGACGCCGAGAAACACTACTGGGTCGACCGCGAGGAGGCCGAGAAGCTGCTCCGGCACGGCCAGGGCTGGCTGGAGCACCACCCCGAGCGCACGCTCATCACCGAGCGCTTCCTCGGCAAGGCGGCGCGGAGCCTCTCGCGCGAGGTCCTGTCCCGCCTCGCCGGAGAGGGCGTGGTGGAGGCCGATCCCGAGGCCGAGGAGATCGAGCGGGGTCGAGGCGAGTCGGCGATGGAGCGCCCCCTCTCGCTCGACCAGCGGCGCATCGCCGCCGTGAGGGAGGCGCTCCTGGCCGCCGGCGCCCGATCGGTCATCGACATGGGCTGCGGCGAGGGCAAGCTCCTCAAGGCCCTGGTCCAGGAGCCTCGTTTCACGCGGCTCACCGGCGTCGACGTCTCGGTGCGCACGCTCCAGATCACGGCCCGGCGCCTCGATCTCGAGCGGATCGAGGACCGGGAGCCGGGCCGCCTGCGCCTGCTCCAAGGCTCCGCGCCCTATCGGGACCCCCGCCTCGAGGGGGCCGACGCCCTCGTGATGGTCGAGGTGATCGAGCACCTCGAGCCCTTCTGGCTCCCCTCCCTCTCTGCCGCGATCTTCGGGGCGCTCCGCCCGCCCACGATCCTCCTCACCACGCCCAACGTCGAGTACAACACGCTCTTCGCCGGCCTCCCTCCGGGCACGCTCCGCCACGGAGACCACCGCTTCGAGTGGACCCGCGCCGAGTTCCAGGCCTGGTGTGAAGGGCGCTGCGCGGAGCACGGCTACACCGTCGCCCACTCCGGCATCGGTGAGGCCCACCCCGAGCTCGGCGCCCCGACCCAGATGGCGGTGTTCACCCGATGCGCCTGAACCTCCCCGAGCTCTGCCTCGTCCTCCTCGTCGGGCCCTCCGGCGCCGGAAAATCGACCCTCGCGCGGCGCCTCTTCAAGGCCTCCGAGGTCGTGTCGAGCGACGCCTGTCGCGAGATGCTGGCCGATGACCCGAATGACCAGCTCATCACCCCCGCCGCCTTCGCGCTGCTCAATCACATCACCGAGGAGCGCCTGAAGGGCGGCCGCCTCACGGTGATCGACGCCACCAACGTCCAGCCCGAGGCGCGGCGGCCCCTCCTCGAGATCGCGCGCCGGCAGCACGTCTTCGTCGCAGCGATCGTGCTCGCGGTCGATCCCCAGGTCTGCATTGACCGCGACGCCGCCCGCCCGGACCGCACAGTCGGCCCCCGCGCCATCCACGCCCAGACCGCCAACCTTCGCCGCTCGCTGCGGGAGCTGGAGCGGGAGGGTGTCCGTTATGTGACCGTCCTCCGCAGCCCCGAAGAGGCCGACACGCTGGAGATCGAGCGGGAGAGACTCTGGGTCAACCGCCGCGACGAGCGAGGCCCCTTCGACATCATCGGCGATGTCCACGGCTGCGCCGACGAGCTCGAGGCCCTGCTCGAGGGCCTGGGCTACGCCGAGGGCGAGGGCGGCCTGCGGCGCCACCCCGCGGGCCGACGCGCCGTCTTCCTCGGCGACCTCGTCGATCGCGGCCCCGCCGTCCCGGCGGTCCTGCGCCGGGTGATGGGGATGGTGGCTGCCGGTGAGGCCCTCTGTGTCTCAGGGAACCACGACGTGAAGCTCGTGAAGGCCCTGTCCGGCCGTGAAGTGAAGGTCAACCACGGGCTGAAGGAGTCGCTCGACCAGCTCGCCCAGGAGACCCCGGCCTTTCGGGATGAGGTCCGCCAATTCCTCGGCGGCCTCGTGAGCCACTACATGCTCGACGGCGGTGATCTCGCCGTCGCCCACGCCGGGATCAAGGCGCAGCACCAGGGCCGCACCTCGGGGCGCGTCCGCGACTTCTGCCTCTACGGGGACACCACCGGCGAGATTGACGAATACGGCCTCCCCGTTCGACAGGACTGGTCGGTGAATTACCGCGGGAAGGCGCTGGTGGTCTATGGGCACACGCCGATGCCCGAGCCGGCCTACCTCAACAACACCGTCTGTGTCGACACCGGCTGTGTCTTCGGCGGCAAGCTGACCGCGCTGCGGTACCCCGAGCGGGAGCTCCGGAGCGTGCAGGCGGCCCGCGAATATTACGCGCCCAGCCGGCCCCTGCAGGCGGGGGCGCGGGCCCCGGCTCCCCTCCGAGCGGCCGCCGCGCTCGACCTCGAGCCGCTGGTCGGCCGCCAGCACATCATCACCCGCATGGGCCCCGTGGTGGCGGTCCCCGAGGATGAGGCGGCCGCCGCCCTCGAGGTGATGAGCCGCTTCTCCGCCGATCCCCGTTGGCTCATCTACCTCCCCCCCACCATGTCACCCTGCGCGACCAGCCGCAAAGAGGGCTGGCTCGAGCGCCCGGAGGAGGCCTTCTCCTACTACCGAGACCAGGGGGTCGACGAGGTGGTCTGCGAAGAGAAGCACATGGGGAGCCGCGCCGTGGTCGTCGTCTGTCGCGATGAGGCCGCGGCCCGGCGCCGCTTCGGCGTCGAGGCGGGGAGCGGCCGGATCCTCTCCCGCACGGGCCGGCCCTTCTTCAACGACGGGGCCCTCGAGGCCGCCCTCCTCGAGGAGGTGCGCGCGGCGGCCGAGGCGGCGGGGCTCTGGACAGAGCTCCGCACCGACTGGCTGTGCCTCGACTGCGAGCTCATGCCCTGGTCAGCGAAGGCCCAGGATCTCCTCCGCCAGCAGTACGCCCCCGTCGGCACCTCCGCCGCGCTGGCCCTCGGCGCCGCCGTGGAGGCGCTCTCGCAGGCGGCGGGAGCGGGGCGGGAGGTGGGCGCCCTGATGGAGCAGACCCGGGCCCGCCTGCAGGCCGTGGAGGGGTACCGGGCCGCCTGGAGGCGATACTGTTGGCCCGTCTCGTCCGTGTTCGACCTCCGGCTCGCGCCCTTTCACCTGCTGGCCAGCGAGGGGGCGGTCCACGACCGGAAGGACCACGCCTGGCACATGGAGATGGCGAGCCGCCTCTGCGACGCCCGCCCGGGCCCGCTCTTCCCCACCCGCTGGAGGGCGGTGCAGCTCGCCGATGAGGCCGCCGTGGCCAGCGCCATCGCTTGGTGGGAGGAGATGACCGCGGCAGGGGGAGAGGGCATGGTCGTCAAGCCCAAGGCCTTCCTCCACCGCGGCCCGAAGGGCTTCGTGCAGCCGGCGGTGAAGTGCCGCGGGCGGGAGTATCTGCGCATCATCTACGGTCCCGAGTATACGCTGCCGAACCAGCTCCCTCGCCTCAAGAGCCGCGGTCTCGGCGGGAAGCGCCGCCTCGCGATGCAGGAATTCCTCCTCGGCCTCGAGGGGCTGCACCGCTTCGTCGAGGGCGAGCCGCTGGCGCGGGTCCACGCCGCCGCCTTCGGCGTGCTGGCCCTCGAGAGCGAGCCGGTCGATCCTCGGCTGTAGCGGCCCGGCAGGCACGGATCAGCGCCCGCTTCAACGGGAGGGGAGCTCGGTTCGGGCGCCTTGACAGACCACTTGACAGACCAGGGGCGCTCGATACTTTCGCCCACCCCGCCTGGAGCGGCTGTGCTCCCTCGTTACTTCGTCGCCACCACCGAAGCTCCAGCCCCCACGACCCTCGTACCGGGCCACGTCGCGGCGATCATCGAGCTCGAGGACGGCCTCGGCGTGGTCACGGAGTGGGCGGTGGTCCGCGGCGTCGCGGGCGGGCTCCGCCTCCAAGCCCCCGCGTCCCTGCCGAGCGCCCTCCGCCGCCAGGTGTCTCGCCACGAGCTCTCGCAGGGGCGTCCTCCGCTGCGCCTCCGCACCGACGCCCTCTGGCTCTGCGAGCTCGACGGGGTCGACGAGCCGCGCGGCCACATGGCCGATCTCCTCGAGCCCGTGGCCCTCCTCGCCACGCTCACCGGCCCCTTCCCGAGCGAGGCCCCGGTGGTCGCCCGCGGTCAGCTCAGCCTCCCCCGCCACGCGCTGCTGCGGGCCCTGGTCGAGGGCTCCGACCTCGCCTTTCGCGCCACCCCCGAAGAGGCGCCCACCGCCGAGGGCCACCGCTGCATCAGCGCCCTGCTCGCCGCAGACCGCCCCGAGGTGATCGCCCAAGGAGAGGGGATCCTCCTCGCCTTCCCGCAGCTCCCCTCCCCCGAGCTCTGCCCCACCGAGCTCGTCAATGAGCTCGGCTGCTCCGACGTGGCCTCCGTCCTCCTCGAGGCCGCCCGCAAGGCCCTCGAGAAGGACACGCCGAAGGACCACCCCCTCGTCCGCGAGCACCCGCTGCTGAAGCAGATCCTGCCGGTGGTCGATCAGGCCGCCGCTGTGGCGGAGCTGTCCCAGGTGGGCTGGGCCGTCGAGGGCACCCGCCTCGTCCGGCGCGGCCAGCACGCCGCCACCGGCTTCCTCTCCTCGCTGCTGCGCGACGTCGAGGCCCGGGCCCTGCCGCGCCAAGCCGAAGGCTGGGACGAGTTCCGCGCCCTCGTCCAGGCGGCGCTCGCGGCCCTCCCGGCCTCCGCCGCCGACGACCGCGCCCGCGCCCTCGCCACGCGCGTTGGAGGGGCGCGGTCGGCCCCGGCCGCCACGGTCCCCGTGAACGCCGCCACACCCGCCGCCCCTCGGATCCCGCGCCCCTCCGCGCCTTCCGCGCCCCCCGCGGTCGCCGCCCCGAAGCCGCCCGCTGCGGGAGGTGTGGGTGGACCGGCCGATCCCCAAGACTGGATGCGCGACTTCGGCGGTGGGGCCCCGCGCGCCAAGTCGCCGAAAGCGAGCCCGAAACCAAAGCCGGATAAGCCCTCGTCTCCCAATCGGGCCGGCGGCGCGCCTCCCGACTGGATGAAGGACTTCAAGTGACCCGCTCGGGGCCGCCCTCGAGGCCCGCCCACCCTTCCCCCAGGAGCTGTCAATGTCCGACCATGAACGCCCCGTAGAGCCCTTCTCTGATCTGCACGTCGAAGGCGACCACGTCCGCGCCGTGCTCTTGCACGACCCCACTGTGGAGGGCCTCGACATGGCGCTCTACCTGGACGGTTCGGGGAGCATGAAGGACGAGTACGAGCGGGAGGTCGTCAGCCGCGGCGGCGGGCTGCTCTGGGGCCTCTTCGGCATCGGGCAGGCCCCCACCACTGAGGTCCGCCCCAACCAGGTCGAGCCGCAGGCCCGCTGGATGCTCGACTACCTCGCCAACAAGGACCGCAACGGCAAGCTGCGGGTCGCCTACTGGGCGACCGGCACGGGCGGCGCCGAGGTCGAGATGATCGACGAGATGACCGGTGAGCAGGGCAAGACCTACCAATTCACCGGCCCGAAGAAGTACGGCAACCAGACCCGCCTCGTGCCCGCGATCAAGGACTTCCTGTCCTACTTCCGAGGCCAGGTCGCGACCGGCGCGCGCCAGGGCTGCGCGGTCTTCATCACCGACGGCCAGCTCCACGACGCCGACGGCGTCAAGGAGCTCTCCGCCCAGGTGGCCGCCCAGATCGCCTCTGGGAAGCTCCCCCGCGTGAACTTCATCCTCGTCGGCGTGGGAGACCAGGTCAACGAGGAGCAGCTCGAGGAGGTCTGCCACGAGGAGTACCCCGGGGTCGGCCACCTCTGGTGCCACCGCATCGCCGAAGAGATCAAGCAGCTCGCCGAGCTCGTGGCCGTGCTGGTCGACGAGACGATGACCGTCGGAGACGGCGGCACCATCTACGACGACAAGGGCAACGTCCTCCGTCGTTACGAGGGCCGCCTCCCCGCCGTGCTCGAGTTCCCGATCACCGACGACACGAAGAGCTTCACGCTCGAGGTGGGCGGTCAGCGTTACACTCAGCCCCTGCCCTCCGAGCGGCACCACGACGACGAAGACGAGGACGAAGACCACCACTGATCGGCCTCGCCCGCGTCAGTCTCCTCTACCTCGAACTTCCGCCCGTGAACTCCCCCCGTGAGCTCCCCCCTGAGCCTCCCACCGAGCCCGAGGCGCGCCTTGTCGCACAAACATGAGGTCATCGTCCGCCCCTTCTCCGATGTGCATCGGAAGGGCAACCACGTCGTGGCCACCCTCCTCCACGATCCCAACGTGGAGGGGCTCGACGTCGCGCTGTACATGGACGGCTCGGCCAGCATGGAGCCCGAGTACGGGCCTCGGGGGGTGCTCGCCAAGCTCGGCGGCGTGAAGAACGCCGTCGAGCCGCAGATGCGCTGGATGCTCGAGTACCTCGCTGGGAAAGACCGGAACAGCAAGGTGCGGACGGCCTACTGGGCCACCGGCGACGGCGCCCAGCTCGAGGTCTTGGGCGAGCTCACCGCCCCCGAGGCCGCGACCTACAAGTTCCCCGGGCCGAAGGCCTACGGGAAGGGGACGGTGCTGCTCCCCGCCATCCGCGACTTCATCACCTACTTCCGCGACAACGTGCCGAAGGGAGCCCGACAGGGCCTCGCCGTCTTCATCACCGACTCTCAGCTCTATGACCCCGACGACGTCAAGGCCTACTCGGCCCAGGTGGCGCGGGAGATGACGAGCGGGCGGATGCCGCGCGTGAACTTCGTCCTCGTGGGCGTCGGCGCCAAGGTGGACGAAGAGCAGATGGAGGCCATCTGTCACGATGAGTACCCGGGGGTGGGCCACCTGTGGTGCCACCGCGTGGCCGACCGCATGGAGGAGATGGCCGATCTGGTCGCCGTCCTCGTCGATGGCACCATGACCGTCGCCGGCTCGGGCCTCGTTCTCGACGACAAGGGCACGGTGGTGATGCGCTACGAAGAGCGGCTCCCCGCGGTGCTCGAGTTCGACCTGCCCGAAGGGGCGACCGCCTTCACCCTCGAGGTGAACGGAGAGCGATACACGCAGCCCCTCCCCGACGAAGACCACGACGAAGACGAAGACCACGAGGAGGGTGAGGACCACGCCGAGGACGGCGACCACGCCGCCGAGCCCCCGCCAGCCCCGGCCTGGGCCCCGCGAAAGCGCGACCGCCACGGCCACTGAGCCCGCTGTAGCGGCCCGAGTCGACCCACCGCCTCCCCTCGCACAGCCTCAGGAGCCCCGATGGCCGCGTCGCCCAAGCTCTCCCTCCGCCCGACGGGGGCGAAGGTCGACATCCAGGCCCTCGGGGGCTTCAAGGTCTCCGCGCAGCCCGCCAAGATCGGCTACACCCAAGCCGCCGGCTGCGGGCACGACCACGGGCACGGGCACGACCACGGGCACGGGCACGGACACGGGCACGGACACGACCCCGCGCGACCGCCGCGCGCCCCCTCCTTCGAGCCCGCCGCCGACGGCCGGCCCGCGGTCCAGCTCCGCCTCGATGATGTGCTGCCCGGCGAGACCGATGAGGCCGGCCGCTTCGCGGAGCTCCGCCGCAACCTGCTCCGCACGCCGGGGCTGCTCGGGGTGAGCGTACGCGCCGGCGCCGAGCGGGAGCTCGAGGTCGTCTACGATCCAGCCGTCTACAGCCCCGAGGGCCTCGTCCCGGTGCTCGAGCGGGTGTGCAAGCAGACCGCCCTCCAGTTCCGCCTGAAGACGTGGTTCGTGGTGGGGATGGACAGCCCCCAGTGCGGCGAGCTCATCGAGCACGCGCTGAGCCGCATGGAGGGGGTGCTCACCGGCGAGGTGGCCTACGCCGCCGAGCGACTCGTGGTCGAGTACGACGCCGAGCTCACGAGCGAGCGAGCGATCGAGAAGCGGGTGTCTGCCATTGGCTACAGCCTCGAGGAGCCCTCGGCCGGGCACGCCTGCTCGATGCACGCCCACGGCGGGGGCCTCTCGCCGCGCAGCGCCAGCGCCCTCGTGGCCATCTCCGGCGCCTCGATCGCGGTCGGCCTCGGGCTCGAGTGGTCGGGGCTCGTCGCGCCGGGCTGGCCGCTCAACGGGCTCTACGTGCTCGCCCTGCTCACCGGCGGCTATCAGGCCACTCGAGGGGCCATCGGCGCGCTGCGGGCGGGCAAGGCGGACATCGAGTCCCTGATGGTGCTCGCCGCGGTCGGCGCGGCGGCCCTCGGTGCCTGGTTCGAAGGCGCCTTCCTGCTCTTCCTCTTCAGCTTCGGCCACGCCCTCGAGCACCGGGCGACCGACCGCGCCCGCACCGCCGTCGAGGCCCTGGCCCGCCTGCGACCCGAGACGGCGCGGGTGCGGCGGGGCGGCGACATCGTCGAGGTGCCGGTGGCTGAGGTCTCCCCGGGGGCCACGCTGGTGGTGCGCCCCGGAGATCGGATCGCCCTCGACGGTGTCGTCAAGGACGGGCAGAGCTCGGTGGATCAGTCCGCCGTCACCGGAGAGTCCGTCCCCGTGCCGAAGTCGAAGGGGGAGACCGTCTACGCCGGCACCGTCAACCAGGAGGGCACGCTCGAGGTGGGCGTCACCCGCGCCGCCTCCTCGTCCACGCTGGCGCGGCTGGTCGACCTCGTCACCGCCGCCGAGGCCCGTAAGGGGCCGGCCCAACGCTTTGCCACCCGGGTGGAGCGGATCTTCGTGCCGATCGTGCTCGTCGGCGCCCCCCTGTTCACGCTCGGCCTGCTGGCCTCCGGACACCCCCTCCAGGACTCCGTGCTGCGGGGCCTCTCGCTGCTCGTCGCCGCTTCGCCCTGCGCGCTCGCCATCTCCACGCCCGCCGCGGTGCTGTCGGCCGTGGCGCGGGCGGCCCGCGGCGGCGTGTTGGTCAAGGGGGGCACCCACCTCGACGCCCTCGGCAAGCTCCGCGTCGTCGCCTTCGACAAGACGGGCACCCTCACCGAGAACAAGCCCACCGTGCAGGGCGTGGTGCCCGCCCCCGGCGTCTCGGAGGCGCGGCTCCTCGCCACCGCCGCCGCCGCGGAGGGCCTCTCCGGGCACCCGCTCGCCCGGGCGGTCGTCGCCGCGGCCGCCGCCCGCGGGCTCCCGCTCGGCCACGCCGAAGACCTCGTCGCCCTCCACGGCAAGGGCCTCCGGGCCGTCGTCGACGGGGTGCCCGTGTGGATCGGGAACCCCGCGCTCTTCCAGGCCGAAGGCGCCGCCCCACCGCCGCCGCCCGTGGTGCTCGCCGCGCTCGAGGCCGAGCAGCGGGCCGGCCGCACTGCGATGATCGTGGCCGCCGGGGTCGAGGTGTTGGGCGTCATCGGCGTCGCCGACACGCTGCGCGGCGAGTCGGCGGACACCGTCCGGGCCTTACACGGCCTCGGCATCCGACGGGTCGTGATGCTCTCGGGCGACCACGAGATCGTGGCGAGGAGCGTCGCCGCCAAGGTGGGCATCGACGATGTGCGGGCCCCGCTCCTTCCCGAAGAGAAGCTCCTCGCCGTGCGCGAGCTCGCCCGCAGCGGCGGCGTGGCGATGGTGGGCGACGGCGTGAACGACGCCCCCGCCCTGGCCACCGCGACCGTCGGCATCAGCCTCGGCGGCGCAGGCTCCGACGTCGCCCTCGAGACGGCCGACGTGGTGCTGATGGCCGACAACCTCAGCCGGTTGCCCTTCGCCGTCTCGCTCGCCCAGGCCACGCGGCGCGTGGTGCGTCAGAACTTGAGCATCGCGATCGGCGTGAGCGCGCTGCTCGTGCTGGCCAGCGTGATGGGCTGGGTGGAGATCAGCGAGGCCGTGGTCCTCCACGAGGGCAGCACCCTCGTGGTGGTCTTCAACGGCCTCCGCCTCCTCCGCTGGCGCGAGGACTGAGCGCGGGCCTTCACTCCACGCGGAGCACGCGGGCCACCGCGGCGGCGTCCGGGTCGACGGGGATCTCCAGGACGCCGCCCTCGGACAGGCTGACCGAGAGGTACTCGACGCCCCCGGCCCGGATCGAGCCGTCGGCGGCGTCGAGCTCCTGGACGAGGGGGCCGTTCAGCTTCAGCCATCCGTGGATGCGCTCGTAGGGATCGACGCCGAACTCGTAGCCGGTGATCGGATCGGCCACCCGCGCCTCGAAGTTCCAGGCCGGGTTGCTGTTCTCCACCCGACCGGTCACGACCAGCGCCGTGTACCAGTCGAGGTTGATGTCGGCGATCTCGCGGCCGGTGGTGGCGAGCACGGTCTCTTCGCCGAGCGCCGCCTGGTCGAACCAGTCATGCAGCCAGGCCATCCCGCCGGCGTCGGTGAGGGTGCCGTCGCTGCCGACGGTCATCCCCCCCGCCTGCTCGAAGAGGTAGCGGAGGTAGAGGTAGGCGCCCCCGCGCAGCGAGCCGTCCCGATCGGCGTCGTAGTAGGTCTCGCCGCGGAGAAAGTCGTTCACGCTTACGCTGTCGATGCTGGCGTCGGGGCCGAGGTACTCGGTGGCGTCGATCGCGGCCGCCCAGACGTACTGATTCCCATTATTGTAACCGGTCAGGTCTTGGGCGAGCGCGCTCATCCCCTCGGTGAGGTAGATGTTCTCCCGCTCGTTCGGCCGCTCCTGGACGATGTACTTGTGCCAGCCGTAGATGAGGTGGTTGAGCTCGTGGGCCACGAGCTCCGAGATCGCCGAGGCCGTGCTGTAGGAGCTCTCGGGGTCGGGGACCCCCATGTAGATGATCTCCCCGTCGTTGCCCGAGCCGCCACAGCCGACGGTGGCGCCGATGTCACACGAGGTCACGTAGGCGACCACACCGTACTGGTTCACCGTGTAGCTGAGCAGCATATGGATACGTGCGTCTTCGTCTACGTCTGACTCTTCACCGAAGATCTGGCGCTCCCGCGGCACGACGATCTGGGTGAAGTTGTCGATGACGCCGGCCACCACCTCGGGATCGACCGCGCCGATCTCGTTCGGGGTGGTCTGATCTTCCCAGAAGACGACGAGGTCTGTGACCTGCGTCGCGACGGCCTCGATCTCGACGCTCGCGCTGCCGTTCCAGACCGAGAAGGTGCGGGTGTCCCCCTCCGCGACGAGGGCGCTGCTGGGCGGCCGGTCGGCGGAGGGGGGCAGCGGCAGCGGATCGGAGGGGGTGTGGACCGCCGCGGCCGCGGCCGCGGCGCCGTAGCCGTAGAGGTCTCCCATGCCCTCCGCTTGGGACACGAGGATGACGATGTACTCGCCGGGCTCGGTGAGCTCGACCCCGACGCTCCCATCGGCGAAGACGGCCAGATCGCCGACCTCCCCGGGGGCGAGGGTGACTGGGGTGGGGAGCTCTTCGCCAGAGTCGGACCCGCCGTCGGCGCCGTCGGCCCCATCGGCCCCATCGGCACCGTCGGTGCCATCGGTGCCATCGGTGCCATCGCTGCCCGACTTCGTCCCGTCGGCCGACCCTCCGCAGGCGAGCAGGACCAGCAGCATCAGGGGGCGCGTGTTCATCGGCTCTCCAGGCGGGCGCGGGGCCCGATTCGGGGCCCGCATCGTAGCCTGCGGCGGCCTATCGCGCCTCGGGGCCGAGCCAGGCGGCGGGTGGGCGGCGCGCCTCGGGGAGCCGGGTCGCCCGGTCTCCACGGGCAGACTCGAGCTGGCTCTGCGTAAGGAACAGGGCGCCCCGCAGATCGGCGCCCGCCAGGTCGGCCCCCCGCAGATCCGCCCCGCGAAGGTCGGCCCCCCGCAGGTCCGCCCCGCGAAGGTCGGCGCCCACGAGGCAGGCCGCGAAGAGGCTGGCCCCGCGCAGATCGGCCCGCCTCAGCCGCGCGCCGAGGAGGGAGGCCCGGCTCCGATCCGGCCCCGGCACAGGCCCCCGACGGGCCGCGCTGTAACGCTGCAGCAGCGCGCTCACCCGCTGGCGGAGGGGCTGGACATCAAGGGCGAGCAGCGCCTCGACCGAGCCACAGGCCGCTCCCTCCACCTCCGCGGCGGCCGCCTCGAGCGCGGCGCGGCTGGCGAGCCCGTCGTCGCCTACATCGACGGTCAGGGCCTCTTCGAGGTGCCAGCGCAGCTCGTGCAGCCCGCGCATCGCGTGAAAGACCTCGAAGAGCCGGAGCCCCTCCGCCGCCGAGCGCCGCCAGTCGAGGCCGGCGCCGGGCCCCTCGGTCACGCGCTGCCCTGCTCCGAAGCAGTCGTAGGCCACGCAGCCGGAGAAGCCCGAGGCCCGCAGGCGCTCGTGGATGGTGCAGCGGTGATCGAGGCCGAGCTTCGGGCAGGGCCGGCCGGCCGGCTTGTCGAGGGCGAAGTCCGCCGAGCGGGAGAAGGCGGGGGCCACACAACACAAGCCGATACAGCGTGAACAGTCGGCAGAGCGGTCCGTCGCGGCGGCGCGGGGGTCGGTCACGGGGCGGCTCCGTTCAGCGCGGGGTCGGTCCAGGCCGACCTCCCGGCCGGCGGCGGGCGGAGATAACGTGCCGCCATGCTGCTCGTCCCCCTGCTCCTCTCCTCGCTGCTCTCCGTGGCTTGCTCCGTGGGCAGCGACGCCCCCGCCACCCCCGGCTCCGCCTCGGCCCAGGAGGCTGCCCAGGTGGGCGAGCTGGCGAAGGAGGCGGCGGAGATCGAGCGCCTCTCCGCCGAGCTCACGAGCCTGATCGACGAGTCCCGCCGCCAGGTCACGGCCGGCACCTCCACCCGCGAGGCGGAGATCGCCAAGATGCGCGCCTTGATGCAGCAGATCGATGAGCGCAACACCAAGCTGCAGGCTGGGCTCGCCGCCGTAGAGGAGCGGGTGCACACCGCGGCGGGAGACCCGGCCTGGCCGCCGGAGGACAAGGACAAGCGCTGAGCGGCCCTCAGCCCGCCCGTCCCACGGCCAACCACACCTCGCGGAGCTGGTCAGAGACCCTCCGAAAGTCTACCGCCTCCGCCCGGTCCTCTGGGCCACCGTCCCCCGGACGTGGCCCCGTGGAGTAACGCTGCCTCGGCGCCCCGCCGAGCGGGGCCTCGGGGCTCCCGGTGACGTCCGAGTCGCCGAGGGGGCCCACCTCGGCGATCTGCAGCGTCTTCGCCAGCGGGAAGGCCGGCTGGAGCGCGTAGGCGTCGAGGCCGCCCGGCCCGAAGGCCCCGCAAAAGAGCAGCGTGTGCGAGGGCGGCTCAAGGATGTCCGCGGCCTTGGCGAGCGAGATCAGGCTCGCCACCGGCAGCGCCCCGCCGCGCACGCCGGCGCCGCCGTCCTCGGCGAAGAAGAGCAGCCCCCGGTCACTGCGCCCGTCCTTCTGTCCGCAGACCAGCCAGCCCTGCCCGAGCGACCGGCGGTAGCTCTGCCCGAAGGCCGGCAGCGTGTGCATCTGCTGCAGACGCTCCTCGAAGCGGCCCGCCGCCTCGGCGTTGCCGGGGCTGCCCGGGGCGCGGCTCGCGGCGACGGGGCCCATGAGCAGCCAGACGTCCCGCTGGAGGTCCTCCCCGCTGATCTGATCAGGTCCGCCGCGCGCGAGCTCCACGCCGAGGGACTCCGCCTTGCAGCCGCTGAGGCCGACGAGCCCGAGCCCGAGCCGCCACACGCGGCGACTCAGCAGTAGCCGTGATCGCAGAACCACCGGTAGGCCTCCTCCACCGCCACGCGCACCGGGGTCTCGGGCACGCCGAGCTCGGTGACGGCCCGACGGCCGGTCCGGTATCGCTCCTGCTGCATCGAGCGGAGCACGTCCCCGTCGAGGCCCGCGAACTTGTGCGGGTCCAGACGGCTGAGGAAGGCCCCCGCCCGCCCCGCCAGCGCGACGCCGACGTTGGGCACGGGGATGCGCGGCCTCGGCTTGCCCACCACCTCGGCGACGATGCCCATGAACGCCGCGTAGCTGAGGTTCTCATTGCCGAGGAGGTACCGCCGCCCCGGCTGCCCCCGCTCCATCGCGTAGATGTGGCCGAGGGCGCAGTCCCCCACATGCTGAAAACACTTCCCGCCCCGCGGGTAGACGGGCACCCAGCGCTGCTGGGCCATCGAAACGATGAGCTGACCGCTGGTCGGCTTCATGTCCCAGGCGCCGAGGATGTAGTCCGGGTTGACCGTGACCACCTCGGTGGGGCCGGGCCAGGAGGCCCCCAGCTCTTCGGACTGCTTCTTCGTGTCGTGGTAGGCCCGGAGCGCGCCCTGGGCCCCGTACACGGCGGGGTCGAGCGGGCTGTCCTCATCCCCGGGCCGGTCCAAGGGGCCCCAGCCGACGGTGATGCTGGACGAGCAGAGCACCATCCGCCGCACGCCGGCCTTGTCGGCGGCGCGCAGCAAGGCGCGGGTGGCATAGACGTGCACCTCCCGCATCCGATCGACGCCGCCGGGGCCGGGATCGAAGATGCCGGCCACGTGGTAGATGCCCTCGACCCCGTCGAGCACCCGGGCGAGGGCGTCGACGCTGTCCGGCTTCTCGTCGAGGGGCGCCTGCACGGTCTGGATCGGGAGCCCCTCCAGCGCGAAATTCGGCTTCCGGACGAGGCAGAGGACCTCATCACCGCGGGCGAGCAGCTGACGGACGACGTTGGCGCCGACGAAGCCGGTGCCCCCGGTGACGAGGACCTTCACAGACACCCCCGAGGGCGCGGGGCGAGCGGGCCGGCCCTCCGCCCCGACGCGCGTGGCCTACTTGCCGCGGACGAAGAGCTCGCGCGAGATGATGAGCCGCTGGATCTGGCTCGTTCCCTCGTAGATCTGAAAGATCTTGGCGTCGCGCATCAGCTTCTCGACCGGGTACTCCTGGCTGTAGCCGTAGCCGCCAAAGACCTGCACGGCGTCGGTGGCCACCTTCATCGCCATGTCGGCGCAGAAGGCCTTGGCGTAGGCGGCCTGGATGGTGTTGCGCTGGCCGGCGTCCTTCATGGCGCCCGCCTGCCAGCAGAGGAGGCGGCCGGCGTCGATGTTCATGGCCATGTCAGCGATCATGAAGGCGATCGACTGGTGGTTGGCGATCGGCGTACCGAAGGTCTTCCGCTCGGTCGCGTAGCGGATGGCGTGCTCCATCGCGGCGCGGGAGAGCCCGACGGAGGCCGCGGCCACACCGGGGCGGGTGTAGTCGAAGGCGGCCATGGCGAGCTTCCAGCCGTCGCCGACCTGACCGACCACGTTCTCGTGGGGGACCTCGACGTTCTCGAAGCTGAGGGCGCGGGTGTCGCTCGCCCGCTGGCCCATGTTCTTCTCCTTCTTGCCCACCACGACGCCCGGCCACGACTTCTCGACGATGAAGGCCGTCATGCCGCCGCGGGCCTTCTTGTCGGCGTCGGTGAGGGCGACGACGAAGTACCAGTCAGCCACGCCGGCGTTGGTGATCCACATCTTCTGGCCGTTCAAGATCCACTTGTCGCCCTGCTGGACGGCGGTGGTCTTGAGGCCCTGGACGTCGCTGCCGGCCCCCGGCTCGGTGACGGCGTAAGCGCACATCGAGAGGTGCTCGGTCTGGGGGGCGAGGTACTTCTTCTTGAGGAAGTCGCTGGCGCCGATGATCACGGGCTGCTGGGCGAGGCCGTTGGCCTCGGCGGCCGTCCCGATCCCGGTGCAACCCCAGGCGAACTCTTCAGCGATGAGCAGCCCGTCGACCGCGCCGAGCTCGAGGCCGCCGTAGGCAGCCGGGACGTGGGTGTTGAGGAGGCCGACCTCGTGGGCCTTCTTGAGCACCTCCCAGGGGTACTCGCCGGTCTGGTCGTGGTGCTCGGCCACCGGGCGGATCTCGTTCTGCGAGAAGTCGTGGGCGAGCTCGCGGAGGGCCTGCTGCTCGTCGGAGAGGGCGAAGGAGATGGACATCGTGGGCTCCTCGGGGGTGCGTCTTTTGAAAGGGCGTCCCACCTAACCGCCTCGACTCGACCAGCACGCGGCGCCGGTTAGGCGGGCCCCACCATGCACAGCACCGCCCACGGCCCGATCTCCACCGAGTTCGATCACATCAACGTCGACACGGTCCCGACCCCGAACCCTGACGCGCTCATGTTCAAGGTGACCGAGGCCCTGGTGCCCACCGGCACCTTTGAGTACGCCCGCCTCGAGGACACCGGGAACGCGCCGCTGGCCGAGGTCCTGCTCACGCTGACCGGCATCGAGCTCGTCCTCATCGCCCCCCGCTTTGTGACCATCCGCAAGCACCCCGAGGTCGAGTGGCCGGCGCTGGTGCCCTCGATCAAGCACAAGATCCGTCAGTTCCTCGACTCTGGCGAGATGGCGGTGCTCGACATCGAGCTTCGGCGCATCGCCCGGAGCTTCTCCGAGGTCGAGCGGCGGATCATGGAGCTGATTGACTCCGAGATCCGGCCGGCCATCGCGCAAGACGGCGGTGACGTCACCTTCGTGGGCTTTGAAGACGGCCTCGTCCAGCTCAAGCTCATCGGCGCCTGCGGCACCTGCCCCTCCGCGCTGACGACGCTGCGCATGGGCATCGAGCGCCTGCTGGTCGAAGAGATCCCCGAGGTCCGCGGGGTCGAGCAGGTCTGAGGGCGCGCCCAGGCCACCCCGGAGGCCCAGGCCACCCATCGGAGGGGCGCCCGTCAGCGCACCGCCACGACCGCCTCCCAGGCCCGCAAGAAGTTGCCGCCCCGCAGCCCGTCGAGCTCGGCCTCGGTCCAGCCACGGGACCGGAGCTCGGCCAGCAAGACCGGCAGATCGGCCTCCGTGCGCAGGTCGGCGGGCTTCTTGATGTAACCGTCAAAGTCACTGCCGATCGCGAGGCAGGCCCGACCGCCCACGCCCGCGATGTGGTCGGCGTGGTCAGCCACCTTGGCGGCGTTCGCCCCAGGGCCCACGAAGGTGGCGTGGAAGTTGAGGCCGATCACCCCACCGGTCTTGCAGATGCAGGCGATCTCGGGGTCGGTGAGGTTCCGGTTGGCCGCCGTGACGCCGTGAGCATCGGAGTGGGAGGCGATGACCGGCACGCTCGAATTGGCGCAGACCTCCATCGTCGCGAGGCGGCTCGCGTGGGAGACATCGACGACGATCCGCATCCGGCGCGCGTCCTCCACGAGGACCTTCCCCTCGCCGGTGAGCCCGCCGCCCTGGTCGCCCGAGGAGCCGGCGAAGCGGTTGCTGTGGCTCCAGGTGAGTCCGAGGAGCGACAGCCCCCGGCTGTGGAGCTCGGCCAAGGCGCTCGTCCAGCCCTCCCCCTCGCCGAGCCCCTGGGCCCCCTCGATCGAGAGCAGCACGCCCGTCTGGCCGGCGGCGACTGCGGCGCGGGCCTCCGTCGGGCTGCGCACGAGCACGACGTCGGGCAGGCGCGCGATCTCCCCCTCCATCGTCTTCAAGAGGTCAAAGGTGCGGGTCTTCGGATCGCCGCGGTCCCCCGGCCAGAGCACCATCACGGGCAGGTTCGTCCCCCCGGCCCGGAGCGCAGAGAGCCCCGCCTCGAGCCCGGCGGGGGCGTCGAGCGGGAGGCGGCGCAAGAAGAGCTGGGTGGGGGTGTCGAGGTGGAGGTCGACCTGCGGGGTGACCGGCGCCGCGGCCCTCCCCTCCCGCCACAGCCCGCTGAGCCCGAGCGCGGAGATCCACGCGGCGAGAGCGGCGGGGAGCCGCGGCGAGTTGTAAAGGGGAAGCCAACCGCTGCCCCGTGGGCTCTTCCGCATGTGGAGAACCTCCCGCGAGGGAGCTATCACGGCATACCAACACCACCCCTGGGGCTCCGGCATGACCTCGCTTCTCCTCCTGCTGTCCACCGCGATGGCGTCGGTGACCGCCTCGAGCGTCCTCACCGACGCGGCCGGCAAGCACCCCGCTGAGCTGGCGGTAGATGGGCTCCTGGACACCGCCTGGGGAGAGGCCAAGGCGGGCAGCGCTGACGGGGAGTGGCTGGAGCTTGACCTCGGCAAGCCCACCAAGCTCAAGAACGTCGCCCTCTGGCCAGGCAACCTCAGCCAGGGCAGCAAGAGTTACAAAGAGTACAGTCGCCCGAAGACCGTGCGGGTCTTGGTCGACGGCGTCGTGCAGGGCAAGCCCGTGCGGCTCCAAGACCAGATGCAGCGGGTCGACATTCCGGTCGATGTCACCGGCCGCAAGGTGCGGTTCGTCGTCGACGAGACCTACGACGGCATCGTGTTCGCCGAGCTCTTCATCACCGAGGTCGCGGTCAACTTTCCCGACAACGACGACGCCACTGGCCTCGACAAGTGGCTCGCCAGCAAAGAGGCCGCCACCGCCCTCGACAAGTACAACAACGAGCTCGACGCCGCCTACGAGAAGTTCAAGACGAGCAACGGGGAGGACGAGAAGGCCTGGAAGATGCTCACGGACGCCGTCGAGAACGGCCCCGCCTTCGTCCGCCCCAAGGTCAAGTCGCTCATCAAAGACGGCTACCGGGCCCAGGCCATCCGCTCGTCGGAGCGCGCCCAGAAGGCCCTCCGCAAGCTGAAAGACGCCAACGCCATCCCCAGCCTCGAGCTCGCCGCCTTGCGCGCCACCGGCAAGGACCACGAGGCCCTGATGGAGATGGTCGAGATCTTCCAGGCCTACGCCGAGCTCATCGGCGGCGGCAGCGCCAACGTGCCCTACTGGGGCCAGACCGGCTGGGAGCCCGGGGCGCTCCAGGGCTTCGGCGAGCCGATCAACCTCGAGATCGATCGCGAGGGCAACGTCTACGCCGCCGACATCGGCAACAACCGCGTCCAGCGTTTTGAAGAGACGGGGCGCCCAGACAAGGTCTGGGGCGGTGGCAAAGCCGACATCACCGACGTCTGGTTCGAGAAGGGCCGCAAGTGGTACGTCACCGGCTCCCCCTCCGGAGAGGGCCCGGGCCAGTGGATGAACGCCCTCGACATCGACCTCATCCCCGAGAAGGAGGGCGACGGCCTCGTCGGCATCGACGCCCAGAGCCGCGTCCAGATCTTCGACATCCAAGGCCGTCAGCGGATCTCCTGGAAGGTGGGCACCGAGAACGCCTCCGAGCCCAACCTCGGCGGCACGGCCTACGTGGCCTACGTCCCTGACAAGAAGCGGGTCTACGCCTTCGTGGGCGACGAGGCGGTCGGCTACACGACTGACTCCGAGGAGGTCGTCCGCTTCGAGATCAAGGACGGCACGCCGAACGCCGTCGAGGTGCTGGACGGCAACAAGTTCCTGTTCACCTTCGGCAACAAGGTCATCGAATACGCCCTCGACGGCTTCCGCCAAGGCGTGGTGATCGACAAGTCCGTCCTCGGCGAGGGCTTCGAGGACATGGACATCACCCTCGACGAGTCGGGGGCGCTCTGGGTCTTCACCGACAACGGCGACGTCTTCAAGTTCAAGAAGCCCGGGAAGCTGGAGTTCAAGCTCCACCTCTCCGACCGCCAGCTCAAGCACCCCCGCATCGCGGTGCGCCAGGGCATCCTCTACATGTGCTCCGATGACCGCATCGAGCGCATCGACGTCCTCCAGGAGAAGCTCGACCAGGAGGCCGCCGCCGCCGAGAAGGCGAAGGCCGAGGGCGGCGGAGAGACCAAGAAGAAGGACAAGAAGAAGAAGGGCGGCGAAGAAGAAGAATGAGCGGCGCCCTCCTCGCGCTGCTGCTCGCCTGCGGCGGGGAGGCGCCGACCACCCCTGCTCCCGCGCAGCCTCCGCCGCCCACCGCTGCGCCGGTCGCTCCGCCGCCCGTGGCGCCGGCGGTCGCGCGGGTGTGGTCCGCCGAGAACATCGACCAGCTCAAGCCCGTGCCCGCCGCCCGTGAGGGGCGCTCCCCGAAGCCGATCCCCGCCGATCCGCTCTACGACAAGGTCCTCGAGCTGCTCGCTGGCGTGGTCGACCGCTACGGGGGTGACCCCGCCAACCCCTGGGCGGTCACCCACGGCATCCTCGCCCGCGGCAAGGACTTCAAGCTCACCAACGGCGAGCCGGCGGTCGACTGGCTCTTCTCGCAGTATGCCGAGGAGCTCACCGCAGGCGGCCACACCCTCGTCTCCTTCCCGCGGAGCCGCGGGGAGGTCCGCATCGAGCCGCACTCCGCGCTCATCCTCAAGC
The DNA here is from genome assembly GCA_044344255.1 of Myxococcota bacterium. Lineage (GTDB taxonomy): Bacteria > Myxococcota_A > UBA796 > UBA796 > UBA2385 > JBIJDH01. Next base: position 65,272 of record JBIJDH010000016.1, on the reverse strand, counting down.
AGCTCACCGAGCTCGGCGTCGACCCGAACAAGCTCGTCCTCGTGAAGGGCCGGCCCCACCCGGTGGCCGATCTCTATCGGGGGGTCCTGCTCGGCAGCTACCTCGTCCCCGACAAGAACCACTCCTCCTTCGACTCGCCGAATGACACGCCGTGGGCCCTCTCGGCGCTCAGCGCCTGGGCCCCGCCCGGCCCCCTCGAGTGGCGCGCCCTCGACGGCACGCCGATGCGCCTCGACGACCTCGCCACCTTCGGCGTGACCGTGCTCGTCTCCGAAGACAAGGTCATCGCCGACGCCATGAGCTCCGGCGCCGACTTCGAGAAGAAGGGCCAGGGCATCTTCAAGTACACCTGCGGCGGCGCCCACATCCTGCAGGGCGCGGCCTATGCGGTCGCCCGCGGGAGGAGCACGCCCAAGGCCCGGTCCGCGCTGCTGCAGCAGATCCCCGTCTGGTTCTACCGCCTCCCGAAGGAGCTCATCCTCTACGACGAGGCGGCGAAGAAGGCCCCCGACCAGGAGGTGCGCCTGCTGGTCCAGCGGCTCAAGTTCACCGGTCACTTCCTCGAGAGCATGGAGAAGATGGCCGCCATGGGCCTCTTCACCCCCGACGAAGCCCAGCAGAAGATGCTCATCGGCGCCGCCCAGCAGATCGTGCTTACCGTGCAGGCGCTGCACCAACGGCAGGTCTTCAACAACATGGAGGCCCTCCGTAAGGGCGACGAGCAGCTCTACCTCGACGTGGTGGGCGACTCTGCGCACGCGATGCGGGGCCTCGGGCTGGCCTTGGGCACGGGGAGCGTCTGGTACTGAGGCGGGGGGATGAGTCGGGATGGATGGGGTCATCTCCCCCCAACTCATCCGCGATCGCGCAAGTGGGCCTCGAACTCCACACGCCGGGCTGCCTCACGACGCGCCGTTTGGTGGTGGTTGCGGCTCTCGACGAGCGCATGCTCCCCCAGGAGTCGGAACGCTTCCTCAAGCCCCATGCGGCCGCGCGCCTCGTCGAGAATGTAAGCGCGCAACACCTTGGCCTCGTCGAGATCCATCGACGGAGCTCCAAGGAGCATGTTGCGCTCCGCGAGGTCTACCCAGGCCACCGCCGCCTGCTGGAGGGCCGCGACGAGCCCCGAAGGCGGAGCAGGGGGCGCCCACATGGCACCGAAGGCCTGGAGCTCCAACCTCACCATCGGCTCCCCTTCCGTCGCCGAGAGGATGTAGGCCCTCCGAACCCGCTGCCGAAGCTCGCGGAGGTTGCCCAACCAAGGCTGCGCCCGCAGCCAGCCGGCCGCCGCGGGGCTGAGGGAGAACCCGCCCCGGCCACCCGCCTCGGCGTGAAGCTCGGCCAGGAAGTGCCTCGCCCAGGCTTCGATCTCCTCCACCCGCTCTCGAAGGGGAGGCACCGTGACGCGGAGTCCTTCAATCCGCCAATACAAGTCCGACCTGAATTTGCCAGCGGCCACCGCCGCCGGAAGATCAGCGTTTGACGCCAGGATGAAGCGGACATCCGCCTCTTGGAGGGAGGACTCACCGAGCGGTCGGTATCGACGGTCATCCAGGAGGCGTAAGAGCTTGTCCTGGCCGGCGAGGTCGAGCCGGTCGATCTCATCGAGGAAGAGCGTCCCTCCTTCCGCGTGGGCGACGTAGCCTTGGACAGGCCGGTCGGCGCCCGTGTAGGCGCCACGCTTCGAGCCAAAGAGGGCACCCTCGAGCAGGTCAGCCGGGACCGCGTGGAGCTGGACGGAGACGAAGGGCCCGGAGACACGGGGTGAACACCGGTGCACCCACTCGGCGAGGCGCGTCTTCCCCACGCCGGACTCTCCGAGGAGGAGGACAGGATCCTCGAAGCGCGAGAAGCGACGAAGGAGCCCCACGATCGGCTCGAGGGCTGGACCGACGATGGGGAGGAGGGAGTCGACCGGAGCCACCGGTCTTCGCCGGAGCTCCTCCAGGAGCGCGGGGGCCCCCGCGTCAAGGCGCTCGGTCAACGGAGCTACCAATTGCGGCCACAGCTCGAGGGCGTCGCCCGCCGCTGAGGGGCTCGAGACCTCCACTCCCAACAGGCCGGCGACGGCCCCCGAGGCATCCCGGACCGGAAGGATGAGGATGTGTGTGGCAGCGCGCTCGGCGTAGAGGGCCCGGCTCGCCGCGGAGAGGCGCTGGCGCGGCAGCCGCTCGAGCGCGCGACCGCTCGAGACCACCCAGACCCGCCCCGTGGCGACGTCCACCGAGATCGGACCTGCCGCGAGCTGGAGAGCGGACCAGGCTGTGGCCCCGAGCCCGAGCGAAGGCTGCTCCGCACCATCTTCGAGGTCAAGCACCACCAGGGCCTCTGACCCCGCCGTGCCGCGAATGTGAAGGTGGAGGCGACACAGGCGGGCGTCGGCCGGTTGGCCAACGACCTCGCGGAGGCCCTGTAGCACTCGGTCCGCCAGCGCAGAGAGCATGGCTCGCCCCCCGGCCTCCCATGTGGTTCTCCCTCTGTCGGAGTCGGCGTTCAGAGTCCCAACCATCACTTCGCCCCTGTTGCCACGCTCGTGCTTTAGGCTGAGCTACCGCTGACCAGGCCCCACATCGCGACCCGGGCCAAGCCTTCCAGACCGAAGCAGCGACGTCCGCGTGTCCCGGACACACGGTAGCGCGTGCGCAGCTGACGCGCAGGCCGCCGGAACACAGCAGATGTCCCCGCCCGCCGCTGTTCTCCGTCCTTACGCTGCCTGGCACGACACCTGCTACTTCATCGCCGAGGGGGTGGAGTATGGCCCCCCCAACCGGCGAGGGGCCGCTTGACGGGAATTCCTCGCCTCGGCCCGTAGCAGACTCTCCCCGTGTACGATATTCCCACGTCCCTTCCGTTACCTGGAGGCCTCTTGCGCTGGTCCCATCTCGCCCCCGTCCTCTCGCTGCTCATCCTCGCGCCAGCGCAAGCAGCGAAGCGCGAAAAGAAGGAGTCACCGGTCACCGGCGCCGCCCAGGCAGGCCCGTCCATCGCCTCCCCGAAGAACCTGTTCCTGAGCAACTCCCCATCGGAGGACCCCCACCTCTACATCGGCCGGTTCGTGGCCGACGGCACCAACGAGCTCGACGAGTCGAACAGCCACAAGACCCAATGCTCCACCTTCGTGAGCTACGAGAAGGTGGGCGCAGGAAAGATGGAGCGGGACGAGGTCTTCTGGTCGAGTACGGCCGCAGCAGGCGCCTTTAACATCCCCTTTGTGCGCGGCTCCGGCACGGGCCAGAACACGGCTGTCGTCCGCATCCACTACACCGCCACGAACAAGATGATGTCCGACATCGCAGACCCCTCCGCCTTCGAGGCCTGCTGCAAAGCAGCGGCCGATCAATGCACCGGGCGCTATATCGGCGAATTCATGGAAGGGACGGGGACGATCTACTACGCCCTCGGGCAAGAGGGCGACATCGACATCGCTGCCCTCGGGCGAGTGGGCGCTGGCGAGATCGAGATCAAGAACGGGATGGTGTGGCGCGCCGGCTTCACCTTCCCGAACCCGGTCTACTTCGCCTTCAAGACCACAGACTCAGGATTCGGGAGCGGGGGTGAGGAGAACGGAGTCTGTAAGACGAGCTGGCAGAAGGTCCTCCCGAAGTCGACCCAGGGCTACTACTTCGTGGGCAAGAGCCCGTGGCTCGATGACGAGTCTCTGGCCCAGACCAAGGCCATGGACGACGCCCGAAACCGGATCTCGAAGTGGTTGAGCATCTCAGTCCAAAACGAGAGCTCCGACAAGCGCGGCTACGGGGGCGGTGGGGGCTCCGGCTCATCCACCTTCAGCGGCGGCGACTCGAGCGCCAATGCGAGCTCGGCCGCGCTCTCCCAGGTCGCCGAGCAATGCTTCAGCACCGAGGAAGAGGCGACGCCGAACGGCCGCCATTATCGTGTCAGTTCCCTCGCCTTCGTCCCGAAGTCTGCGGTCCCCACCGGTACATCCGCACCGCCGACCGGCCTCTGAGCCATGTGGTGGCTGCTGCTCCAGGCTGCGCTCGCTGGGGAGGGCCAGGAGGACCTCACGGTGAACCGCCTGTGTCCAAAGGTCCCACCCGCCGGTTGGTCCCAGGACTACGGCATCGGCCGCCACCGCCGGCAGGACGTGGCGCTCCAAGACGCCCGCGACGAGGCCCGCCAGCGACTCCGCGACCGAATCTGCGCAGGGATGGCGCCGGACAGCCCTCGGTGCACCTACCTCCAGCGTCACATGCTGGAGTTCACCTGGGGCTGGGATGAAAAGGCAAAGCTCGCCTGCACAATCTATTCGATAGAGCGAAAATACGAGGACAGCTACGAGTCCGATACCATGGCCTTTCGCGAGGAGCTTCGGCGGCTCGCTGATTCAATCGCTCAGGGCACGGGGACGGTCCCTCTCGACATCGACAAGCCGACATGGCCGGCCGGATGTGTCGCCAGCGCCGGGCTGCCGATCATCTCCGCGCTCCGCGCCTCCTTGGCGCGCCACTCCAACGTCCGCCTCGTCGCGAACGACCGGCGGGAAGCCGGCGCGAACCACCTCCACCTCAACCTCGTCATGGTTGGGAGCTCGCTTCAGGTAGACGCGGTCCTCACCGACGCCAACAGGCTGGACCGCCCAATCGGCGGCTTCTCGATCCCCGCCGACCTCCTCTCCGTCACCGACGAAGAAGCCAGGGAGTGCGCCTCGGACGCGGCCCTCGGCCTGAAGAACGGTGAGAAGCTGGGTGCCGGAGAGCTCCGGGTCGGGGTCGACCTCGAAACCTCAGACGGCTTTGCCTGCGAAGGAAGTCCAATCAACGCGACGATCTGGGTGAGCAGGCCGGCACGGGTTCGGATCTACAGTGTATTGCCCGATCAACGCACGTGGCTCGTCTGGCCGCCGCCTGGGTCCCCGTTCGAACAAGCCATGGAAGGCACGGTACTATTAGAGGGCGAGAGCGCACTGATCCCCATTCGGCTGCCCGATGGGGCCGAAGAGCGGCTCGTGGCGGTCGCAGTGCCCGAAGGGCAGAGCTTCGGGCCGGCAGAGGGATGGCAGGCGTACTGCCGCTCACCCCGTCCGATGGGCCCGTCTCTGTATCCCTCCCAAACCGCCGCGCTCGGAGTGGCAGGCTACAAGACCCTCGGGCCGGGAGAGGGCCGATGTGGCAAAGCCCCATACGCTCTCCCTGACGTAGTAGCCACGCTGGAGGCGGCGCCGCTCTGCGCCACGCTCACCGGCCCTCCACGTAGCCCTTGAGCCCCCGCTCAGGTCAACGCCCACCGCCCATAGACGAGCGACCTCGAATGATCATCCTCCTCCTGCTCTCCGCCTGTCTCATCACCGAGGCCGACCGTGCAGCCCGGCAGGAGCTCTTACGCGACGGAGCGAGCGGGGATGGGGACGGTGACACAGGCGGAACTGGCTCGGTGGACGGCGCGGACGGCACCGACGGAACCGACGGAACCGACGGAACCGACGGAACCGACGGAACCGACGGAACCGACGGCACCGACGGCACCGACGGAACCGACGGAACCGACGGAACCGACGGAACCGACGGAACCGACGGAGGTGGGGACACGGGGGAGCCCCCCTTCACGCTCGACCTCGTCAACGTACCGCACGGAAGCTTCGAGATGGGCTCACCCAATACCGAGCTTGGAAGGGTCGCGGCGGATGAGGAGAGGCACCCCGTCGAGTTGACACACGACTTCCAGATCGCCCGGAGCGAGCTGACCCGAGGGCAATATCGGTGGGTGATGGGTGAAGACCCACCCGAAGATGGCGGCTGCCTGGCCGACGATTGCGCGGCGGGCGGCCTCCGTTGGCATGACGCGGTGTCTTTCGTCGTGACGCTCTCCACCCTGGAGGGCCTGGACGCCTGCTACGTGAACAGCGGCTCTTCCGCGGATCCCGTCTGGGAGCCGCTCATTGATTTCTACAACTGCGATGGATACCGGCTCCCAACCGAGGCGGAGTGGGAGTACGCCGCCCGCGCCGGCGTAGAGGCCGCCTTCCAGAACGGGTCGGAGCTCAGCACCCTCGGCGCCGGCGCGTGCTGGGCGGGTGACCTGACCGCTGGCTCCATCGACGACTTCGGCCACTACTGCGACAACGCCGCCGCTGTCCACCCCGTCGGCGAGCTCGATACGAATGATCTTGGGCTTGTGGACATCGCCGGCAATGTATGGGAGTGGTGTAACGACTGGTACGACGGGTCCGGAGCGACCTATGCCGACGAATCAACCGATCCCGTCGGCCCCACGGGGACAGAGGGTGAAGACAGCCGAATCCTCCGGGGAGGGGCCTGGGATAGCCCGCCCGACCGCCTTCGGCTCGCCCGTCGTGGCTACTACGACCCTCGCGAGGGACTCGAGACCTTCGGCCTCCGCGTCGCCCGGACCGCACCTTAGTCCCTGAGAGACCCCATGCTCCCCTTCTCCGTCCTCCACCTACTCGTCCTCACCCGATTCGTGGCCACGGCGGCGGCCGCACCGCCCATTACGCCGGTCTGTCCCGCCCGCTCCTCTGACCTGTTGGCCCGCTCGGCCCAGATTGAGGCGGCGCGCGCCGCCCAGGATCAGGAGCGGCTGCAGTCCGAGGGGGACACACTCCGAGCGGAAGTGAGCTGCCTGACCGAAGCGGTCTCTCCCCCCGCAGCGGCCCGGTTGCACTTCGCGCTCGCCCTCGTAGCTTTTGATCAACAAGATCTCCCCGCGGTGTCCGCTGGATTCCGGTCTGCTCGCCGCGTCGACCCCGCGTTCATGCCAGACCCGATCCTCATGCCCGAGGGCGGCCGCCTTCGATCCCTCTGGAACGAGGCGGACAAGCCAACCGGCCCCCCAATTCCTGTCGCCAGCGGATTCTGGCTGTTGGACGGCCTGCCCGGCGGCTCCACCATCCCCAGCGGACAAGCGCTCACGATCCAACAGACCCAGCAGGGCCGGGTGACAGACTCTTACCTCCTCATCAGCGGGAGAGACCCTCTCCCTCCGCCCCTCCTCTCACCGACGGGCCACCGCTCTCGGTGGATCGCGGCATCTGGCGGCGCCGCCGCGCTGCTGGGAGCGGGCGGGCTGGCGCTCGCCGGCTGGAGCCGCTCGGAGTTCCGCGCCGAGGCCGATGACGACCGAGCGGACAGAATGGACAGCCTGAACCGGGCCTCTGCCCTCTCCGGATATGCGCTCACCGCCCTGTCCGGCGGTCTGATAGTCGGCGCGGTGGTCGTCAGGGAGTGGTGACCTGAGCTTGCCGGCCCGCCAGTCGCTCTGGCACAATCGGCCTCCCCCGTGGAGCCCGCCGCTTGACCGAGCACAACACCCGCCGCACGCTGCGCCTCGGCGAGACCATCGGATCCGGGGGGATGGGTGAGGTGCGCCTTGGAGAGCTCGTCGGAGAGGACGGGCTCAGCCGCAGGGTCGCGGTCAAGCTCCTCCGCGACGGGGTGGTGAACCCGGACTTCGAGCACCGCCTCCGCGACGAGGCGCGGATCCTCGCGATGGTGCGCCACCGCGCCATCGTCGCCGTGGATGACCTGCTGATGATCGACGGCCGCTCTGCGGTCATCATGGAGTTCATCCCCGGAGAGAGCCTCGATCGGCTGCTCAGCCGGGGCCCCCTGCCGCCACGTGTCGCCCTCGGCGTGATCGAGGAGGTCGCCCGCGCCCTCTCCGCGGCCCACGACGCCGTCGCTCCGAGCGGTCGCTCGCTCGAGCTCATCCACCGGGACGTGAAGCCCGCGAACATCCGCCTCACGCCGCGAGGAGAGGTGAAGCTGCTCGACTTCGGCATCGCCAAGGCCGCCTTCGCCGAACGACAGGCCGAGACTCGAGAGCTTCGTTACGGGAGCGCTGGATATGTAGCGCCGGAACGTCACTTCCACGAGGACGGCCCCCCCGGGGATGTCTACGCCCTCGGGGTGGTGTTGGTCGAGGCGCTCACCGGTGTGCGCATGGACATCCTGCCCGCTCACAAGGAGTCCCGACACGACCTCCGCCGCGAAGAAGAGCTGTCCGAGCTCCCTCCGGTGGCGGCTCCCCTCCTCCCGCTGATCCGGGAGATGCTGGCTTACACGCCCTCGGCAAGACCGACCGCCGCCGAGGTGGCGAGGCGCACCCGAGAGCTCAAGCAGGGCATGACGGGGGAGCAGCTTGAGGAGTGGGCCCCCGCCGCGTCACTGGGAATCTCGAACCCCCACCCCACCCTGGCGCCGCTGACAATGCCGTCGCCGTCGCCGTCGCCGTCGCCGTCGCCGTCGCCGTCGCCGTCGCCGTCGCCATCGCCGAGCCCCGCGCCCACTCCATCCCCTCCGGTCGAGCCCCCGCGCTCCGTTGTTTCGAGCCCCGGAGCCCCCTCGACGCCAACCCCCGATCCGATTCAAGGGGTACCGCCGCAGCGCCACGGCCGTCCGCTCGTCCTCCTGGGGTTCGGGTTCACGCTGTTCGCGCTCGGGAGCGGCGGCGCGGCCCTCGGCCTGTGGTGGTTTCACTCGAACCGGGGGGCAGCGGGAAACGAACAGGCCACGGAGAGCGCCTCCCCGATCCCGGAGGTCACCGCCCCCGCCGCCGGAGACCTCGAGATCCAGGCCGAGCCCGAAGCGGCTTCAGGTCCAGCGACAAACCGAACGGCTCCGCCCGAAGTCTCCAGGCCGACCACGACCCCGACCACGACCGCGTCACCGACACGCGGCCCACCGGCACAGCCTCCGGCGGTCGGCGAAGGGTCCCCTCGGGCCGAAGATGTGGCTCCCGCCGAAGCGGCCGCAGCGGCGACGAAGGAGGCGACGGACCCAGCCCCCACAGGCCACGTGCGGGTAGAGGGTGACGCCCGCCGGGTGCTCCTGCATCGTTCGGGACAGACGTACATGCCCGGAGCGCTGGCTCCAGGTAGCTACACCATCGACGTGACCTTCGAAGACGAGATCCGTCTCCGACAAGCCCTGGTGATCGAAGTGCTGCCCGACTCCTCGCTGACGATCCACTGCCTGAAGGCGCTCGAGAACTGCGCGCAGCGGTAACCACGCGTATGCACCGGACGGGGCCCGCGTGCCGCGCGCACGCACAAGGGACCCACCGAATGCAGCCACGCGGACGCACGCCGCGAATTTCGCTCGCTCGAGAGTGGCACGCGGCTTGCTTTCTCCGCGTTCCGAGTGGTACGATGCCCGCGACCCCGCGATGTACGGGGGTTTTGGGACATTCCCAGAGGCAAGGCAGGATGCGAACGATGCCCCGAAGCTACCGCCGTGTCGCGGCCTTGATCAGCATCCTCGTCGCCTGCGAGGGCGGGGCGTCTCTGAAGCCCTCGGATACGGCAGACTATGACGGAGACGGCACCCCGAACGCCGTGGACTGTGGGCCCTACGACCGAGACCTTCGCGGGGACGGCGACGACGACGGCTGGTGGGATGTCCGTTGCCTCGAGCGGGCCTCGAGCGGTGTCGAAGGCTACTTTCTGCCTCCCGGAGTAGACGAGGCGCTCTTCCGCGACTGTGATGACGCGGACGCTGCCGTTCACCCCCCGGACGAAGACGACACCACAGAACACCCCCTCGACCTCGTCTCGGTGGAGGGCTCGGTCTGCCCGAGCGGAGGCGTCCCTGCCTCCGCGACCGACGGCAAGGACAACGACTGTGACGGCGTCATCGATGTCGCCGACTGGGACCGAGACGGGGTCATCGCCAGCGACCACTTCGATGGGATCGACTGCGATGACTGTCGCGATCAGGTTCACCCCGGAATGGACGAGCGCCAGACCGTGTCAAACGGCGCCGGCCTGGACTGCCCCGAGCTGATGTACGACGGGATTGACAACGACTGCGACCCAGCCACCTCCGATGAGGACTTCGACGGCGACGGTCAACCCGGGGGATGGCCCAGCGGCTCGGCCTGCTCGGCGGTGACGAACCGGACAACCGGCTTGCGCCTTCAGGATCTCCCGTCCGCTGTCGAAGGCGAGGATTGTTTCGACCTTGACCCCAGCATCTACGAGGGAGCGCCTGAATTCTGTGACCTCATTGACCAGAACTGCAGCGGTAGCTACACCGTCTCCGACTATGATCCCCGGGCCGCCACGGAAGAACACGGCCTCGACGGCTTCGAGTCTGACGGTGACGGGCTCCGCATCCTCTACGTCAACTCCAGCACCTCGGCCGACCCCACCCAACAGACCGGCGCCGATCGAGAGCACGCCCTCCCAACCGTCGGGGCGGCCCTCTCCTCGGTGAGCCTCTGCCCGGTGGTCAGCATCCTCCCCGGGACCTATCAAGAGCGGCTCCTCCTCGACCTGGGTGACCTGGGTGGAGTGGGGAGCGACGGCTCGACGGCCGACACCGGCTCGAACGTGGACTCCGGAGAGGGCGTCGAGGACACCGCGGCGCCCGAAGGTGGAGCGGCGGGCCGAGCGCTCCGCCTCCAAGCCCCGGACGGTCCGGCGACGCTCGACGGCCTCGGCGGGTCCTTCCTCACGCTCGTCGCCGGAGATGCTGATGAGGTGGTGCTGAGCGACCTGCGCTTCCTCGGGGGGGGTGACGGACTGGGTGGATTCGGCCAGCTGGGTGGCTCCCTCCGGACCATTGACGTGCACTTGCAAGACGTCCATTCGGAGAGCGCTCCGGCGCTCCTCCATCAGTCCGGGATCACGTCCGCGCACTCGGGGCTGGTGGTCGATGGGTGCGCCTCCGGCCTCTCGTCCCCCGTCGAGCTCTCCGCCCTCACGATAGAGCTCGAAGGCCTCACCGCCACGAACAACGAGAGCGGCGCCGCCGGGGGCGCGCTCGGTATCCACAGCTTCGCTCAAGCGACAATTCGAAGCTCCGCCTTCGGAGGGAACATGAGCGCCCTCGATGGCGGCGCCTTCGCGGCTTCGGGCGACGCGCTCATCCTCGACGGCCTGACCGTGACCGAAAATATAGCCGGGCAGAACGGCGGCGGAGCCTCGATCGTGACGCGGTCGCTCGACATCGGCGGTCTCGGTTCTTGGCTCGGAAATCAAGCGGCCAACAACGGCGGCGGCCTGTACATCGTCGCCGCCAGCGGCGTGATGTCGGGACAGACCCTCCAGGAGAACGTCGCGGGCGTCAGCGGGGGAGGCGCCCACTGGGTGGGAGACCAGCTCACCGCCGACGGCCTGATCTTCAGCCTCAATCAGGCCGGCGCGGACGGCGGCGGCGCGCTGCTCTTGCCCGTGCAGGCGACGCTCACCAACATCCAATCGACGGCCAACCGAGCGGTGGGCGGCCACGGCGGAGGTGCCTATGTGGTTGGGAGCGCCTTCACCCTCAGCGGATGGACAGGGACCGGCGATCAGGCGGCGACTGGCGGCGGCTCAGTCTACCTCGTCGGAGTTGGAGCCAGGGGCACCGCGATCGAGCTGAGCGACAGCAGCTTCTCCGACAGCACCACCACCACCGGACCGGGAGGGGCCGCCTTCCTGTCCGCTTCGGCGAACGGCAGCATCCAGGAGACCACGGTGTCCTGCGCCGCCCTGTCCGGCTTCGCCGCTGAGCAAGGGGGTGGGCTGGCCGCCGTCGGTCTCGACCTTTCCCTCATCGGGATCAACGTCACCGGCTGTGCGGCGGAGCAGGAGGGAGGGGGGCTGTTCGTCTCGGCCACCAACACTGCGCTGCTCGCCGCAGTTGAGATCGACCGGTGTACCTCCGGCGCCGAAGGAGGGGGCGCCTTCGCCTCCGCCGACGCAGAGCTGACGATGTCCTCGGCACAGATCCACGACTGCGTCGCGAACTCGGACGGCGGCGGCCTCTACGCCGCCGCCGTCAACAACGCCGCGCTCGACCACCTCACCCTCACCGACAACGAGGCCCGCTCCGGCGGCGGGCTCTACCTGCTCACCAACACGAGCTACCTCTCGGAGCTCCTCCTCGAGCGGAACACCGCGAGCCAGAGCGGCGGCGGCGCCTTCGTCACCACCCTCCACCACACTGAGGTCAGCGGAGGGCTGGTGGCCACGGACAACACCGCCGCCTATGGGGGCGGGGTCGCGCTCACCGGCGGTCAGGTCGAGATCTATGGACCCACCTTCACCGACAACACCGCCAGCGCGAATGGAGGCGGGCTCTACCTCTATGGCCTGACGGACTTCGAGATGTGGCCCGCGACCTTCACAGGGACCGCCGGCGTCCCGTCGGCGCTGCTCGGCGGAGCGATCTCGGTGGAAGCTTCTGCCTCCGTCTCCTTCGGAGATCTGGTGGCCTCCAACCTTGAGGCCGTGCAATCCGGCGGCGCGATCTACGCGAGCTCCGTCGGCAATCTGGGCTTGAGCGGCGACTTCTCTGCGTGCAAGGCTGGTTCGAGCGCCGCCTGGCTATCGGCCGACAACGTGGGGAACCTCACCGTGTTGAACAGCACCATCTCGGACGTGGAAGCACCGTTCGCCCCCCTCGCTTCAATGTCCGCTGCTAACACGAGCTTCATCGGCGTAGAGATGTCAGACTCTCGAATGACCGGCTCCACAGTGGCGCTCGATACCATCTTCGGCCACATCTCGTTCACGGAGTCATCCGCCAGCCTCGATGAGGTTGTATTTACGGACGGATATTCAGAGAAGGAGTCGGTCACCGCTGCGATCTATGCTGACGAGCAGTCTGACCTGTCCATCGTGACGATGCTCTTGGCGGGACACATGGGTGAGGGCATCGTTGACCTCGCCACGCTCGACGCCGACTTCCTCACCGTCGCCGATTGCACGGACAGCGGCGTCAGGGCCGGCAACGCGTCGATTCGGTACAGCGCAATTATCAATAACGGAGCGGACGCGCTCCTTGGCTCTGACGCAGAGAGCGTCACCTGCAGCTACTCCGCGGGCAACGGCGACGACAACTTGGAGCTTGGCTTCTGTACCGGGAGCGCCACCTTCAATTCGGACTGGGAGGTGAGCTGGGGCTCTCTCCCCTCGGATTGTAACGACTGCGTATGGAACCCAAGGTTACGGGCAACCACAGTTATCCGCTGCGCCTACCCGGGGTACACAGGCGGTCCCCACGTGACCTGTCCCCCCTGAACGCCACCTGAATCCGACCAAAAGACCAAGTCCCACCAGATCCCATCCCCCTTAGAACTCCCCATTGAACCGTCGGGCAGGCCCATGATCGCCCTCTTGATCACCACGTTCCTCACCGCCCAAGCCGCCGGCGACTGTGAGCTGGTCCCCCCCGCCGGTTGGGTGGTGGCGGTCGGGTACGGCCGCGGCAACGAGGCCGACGCCCGCCGCGAGGCTCGGGAAGATGCCCATCAACGACTCATCGGACAGATCTGCTCCGGACAGACCGCGTCTCGCTGTGCGGACCTCGGCCGATATGTCCGAGACTGGCAGGAGGGGGTCTGGGAGAACCGAAAGGTCTGCGCCCTCGCTGGCGCTGAGAGGGTGCTGCTCGAGCGGCGCTCTGCAGACCAGGCGAAGTTGGACGCGACCCTCGCCAAGGCCGCCCGCGATGTAGCGGCCCGCGCCGGGACCGACGCGCTCCACGTCGTCGGTCTCAGCGGCCCCGAGAGCCGCCTCTTCCGGAGCCAACTGTTGGGTGCGCTCGGCGGTGCGGGCGTGATCCTTCGAGACTCCGGCGACAGCGGACCGGAGCTCCGTGTCGAGCTCAGCTCGCAAGGAGACTTGGCCGCCGTCACAATGACCTATCGCACCCATGTGGGAGGTGACTTTGTAATCATTCAATCCTTCACCGCCTCAGGAGATACGGTGGGCATCGATCAACGCATGTCGGCGAAAGGTCCCCAGCCAGTCACCAGCGTCGTACACGTGGGGGGTCGCGCAGTCGAGGAGACCCACTGGGTAGACGGATGTAGCGCGCTCGGCCCGCTCGAAGACAGGGCGGCTCGAATCGGCGGGAGAGCGGACATCGAGCTGGGCAATCGGGTCACAGGGCACCTCAACCAGGCTCGCGTCCTTTGTCAACAGTACGAACGCTTCGCCATCTCCGCAGAGGAGTACGGACGACAGCTCGCCGCGCTCGACCAGTGGCTACAGCAGGCCGACTCAGCGGTCACCTCCGGCAAAGCAGGATCCATCCCCGCCACCCCCGTCGCCGTTCCACCACGGCGACTCGAACCGAAAGTCCTCCGAACTGCAGACAAGCACGAACTGAAGACTGGCGACCCGGTGACACACGGAGACCGGCTGCGTTTTTTTGCCACCGTCGATGGCCCGGCCCACCTCTATCTGGTCTTTGAAAATTCGGCCGGGGAGAAGATGGTGATGCCCGAGCGGCCCGAGGGGTTGGTGGTGAGCCGCGCCGGGGAGTATGCGCTGCCAAGCGCCGACCAGTCCATCCAGGTAGATAATCACAAAGGGCGCGTCGAGCTCGTCCATGTCATCTCCTCGCCGGTGGCCCTCGGAGACCCTGCCTCCGCCCCTGCCCGGGCGCGCTCCACTCGGGGATTCTCCGTCGTCGCCGACCCCGTCTATGAGACCGACCAGTCCACCGAGGCCTGGTATGGCGACCCCGAGGCCACCGCCCACGGATATGGCGCCGTCACCGTCACCTTTGCCTTTCCGCACCAGTGAGCCTTATGCTGCCCACTCTATCCCTGATACTGGCCTTGGACGACAGCGCGGTGGCGCGGACACCCCGAGAGCAGCGTTACCACGCCATTGTAGCGGCCCATGACAACGCGCCGCTCGTGGGCTTCACCGCGGATGGGAGCCCCTGCTACCGGCGCCCCGATGAGCTCAAGCCCTCTTCAGGCGGGTCCGGGACCAAGGGCTTCACGGTGGTCGACGACCCACCGAGCGAGGATGGTCGTGTCGACGACCAACCGGCGCCGGTCTCCTCTACTGGCTGCCTATCTCCGGAACAGTTCCGCCTCAGATGGCCGATGCGGGATGCGCAACGGGGCCAGGAGCTGTTCACTCGTTACACCTCGTCCACCCGTGTCCTTGTCCTACGGTCCGACCACACCGGCGAGCCGCTCCCCGCCACGGCCATGACACCGGGTCAGTCCCAGAGCACCGTCTCCGATCTCGAGCGGGCCTTTCACGACACCGGTTGCCGCATCGCCTCCCTCCGCGGCGGTGACCTCGAAGGCTGCGACCCTCTTCACTTCCCGCGCAGTCCGCAGATCCGTGGACGCCAGCCCGAAGACGTTGTCTGGTTCCACTTCTCGGGCCATGGGACCCCGGAGGGCCTCGTGCTCCAGGACGGAGTCCTCCGCGCCGACGCGCTCGAGGGCTGGGTACACGAGCTCGTCGATCGACGCGGCGCCGCGCTGGTCGTCATCATCGCCGACGCCTGCTACGGGAACGTGGTGACCGCCGACGAGGCCGTCCGTGGGGAGGTCGAGCACAAGCTCTTTCGGCTGGCCCCCGGCCGCCCCCTCGGAAATGGGAGCATCGCGGTGTTCCGGTCCGCCACGACCGTCCCGGAGGCGGACTCGCTCCGATCCGGGATCCTCACGCACGTGGTCCTCAGCGGCCTCATGGGCGGCGCGGACGCCGATGACAGCGGGGATATCACCTTCGCCGAGCTGTCAAGCTTCTTCAACCTCCAGACCGCCGGTGAGCCGGAGTTCGTGGGGAGGACCACCGCTCCCGACAACAATCCGGAGCGGGTGCTGCTCCGGGTCGATCAAGGCGACGGCCGACAGGTGGACCTGGCGGTGGATCGTTCCACCGGCGCCCGCCTCTTGATCGCCGAGCCCAGCGGCGTAGTGGCCGAGATAAACGTGAATGGCAAACGCCTCGAGACAACGAGAAAGGCACACCTGCGCATCCCTATCGAGCGTAACAGCCCCACCCGCGACCTCTACTTCCTCGACCTTGGCCCCGGAGCCGGTGCGCCGGACGGGAGCGATGTCTCTGCAATAATGGGCGCCGATCTTCCGCATATAGGCAGGCTGATCGAAGGCGTCCCCGCGGGAGCCCACCCGCCCGCCGGAGACGCGATGTCCCGGGACATTAGCGAGTACCTCGTCGACACTCAATCTCGAAAGGGTCTCTTCTCACACGCCAGGGTGCCATTCTCCGACGCGCGCTTCGGGAACGCGCTCCGCTTCGATTTGCTCGGGGGATACACGCACAGCCCCGCCTGGGGACGGGTGGAGGACGACGAAGCGAGAGAGAACGACATCCTCGCCTACATCCAATCCGTCGAGCCTACGGCCTGGAACCTCGTCGATCTCGGGCTCCGAGGTCGAGCCCACTTCCTCGGATACGGAGTCCTTGAGGCACGAGGCAGCGCCGGCCTCGACGTCGCGACCCGTGCGGAAGGCCAGTCGGCGAGGGTCGCCATCGGCAGGGGCGGGATCGGCGTCGGGACCGCCGCCTACCTCGGGACGCGGGCGATCTTCGCCCAGGCCACCACGGGCTGGAGCCTCGTCTCTATCCAGGCCCTGCCCGGTGGATCGAACCCCGGCGGGCAGAACCTGCCCGTACGAGACCGCAGTCCCGGAGGGGGGCTCTATCTCGCGGGCGGTGTCGGGCTGGATCTCCCCACCCTCGCCCCGCTGGTGTTGGACCTCTGTTGGAACATGGATCGGATTGACCTCGACGGTCGCTCGAATGTCCCCTACGACGCGCTCAGCCTGCGAGTCGGCGGCGAGCTGGTGAGGCTTCGGTGATCTCCCCCATCCTCTCTTCCTTACTTCTACCTGCGCTGCTCCACGACGCCCCAGCAGCGACTCGGGTGGACCCGCCCATCGTGCCGAGCCACCTCCCGAGTGAGATCAACCTGGTAGAAGCCGAAGGGTCGGTCGAGGTCGAGCTGGGACATACTTCGGGTCAGTATGCCCACCTCCCGGTCGATAGAGCCGGCCACGTCACCATCCCGGCCTGGACGGATCCCGGCGTCTATGACCTCGCCTTCATCCAGGCCTCTGGCGCACGGACCTGTCACCCCGCGGCCCTGTCTGTCGTCGCCACGGACTGCGTGGTGGAGCCGGTCATCTTCGAGCGGGGAAGCACGGAGCTCGACGCCCGCGCCCGCGCCTCCCTACGGCGGTCGGCGGCCTGCCTGGCCGCGCGCGGCAGCCGAAAGGTGACCCTCCACGGCCTCTCGGCGCCCGGTGAGGGCGTCGCCTTCCTGGTCGGCGCCGCAGGGCCCCCACGGGTACAGCGGGCCTACTCCCCCGACCTCGCTTGGCGCCGCGCCCGGGCCGTGGCGGCGACCCTGGCCTCCGATCAGGTCGCGACAGAGATCCGGGTGCTTTCCCGACCCTTGGTGAAGGGCGACCCCTCAAACAACCTGCCGCGCGTCGAGCTGATCGCCTCGGAGGCGAGCGACCGCCGCTGCAGCCTTGAGGGCGACCCCTCCACCGAGAGCCTCAGCCGTTGCCTCAGCGCCGGCGGCAGTCGAGCGGCGCTCATCCTCGTAGACCTGCCGGATGGTGCCACTCCAGCCTGGCCGGTGAGCCGACTCGATCGAGCCTTGGCCCTCTCGGAGGCGCTCAACGCGGCGGGCGTGAACGCCCAGGTCAGCGCGCGCGTCGGCGGCGGCGACGCGCTCGTCGGCTTGGGGGGAGCCGAGAGCCTCCAGATCCACCACGCCCTGCCCGACTGTGATCGGGCCCTCCTGACCAGCGCACAGGACACCGACCCACGAGACGGCGCGCCATGGTGGGCCGACCTCGTCGCGGGCGCAGAGGTCCTCGGCGCCACCGGGACGAGCTGGACCAGCGCCACGCGCGCCAGCCTCCGCCTCGTTCGTACGCCGGGCGCCTTCGTTGGGCTCGGCGCTGCCCTGGACTTCGAGCCAGCAGAGGACCACCGGAGGCTGCTGGGAATGGCCTCGGTGGGCTGGGCGCTCGAAGGCGAGCGAGGGCGCCCCGCGGCGCTGTGGGTGGCCGCCGCGCACGACCTGGAGACCGCCGAGATAGGCATCGAGTCCTTGCCCTGGAGCTTCGGCCGCGGCGGCAGTGGCTTTGGCTTCGGTGCCGTCAGCCGCTTCTCATGGGACGGGGAGCGGCCCTGGCAGCTCGGCGCCGGGCTCAGGGTCGGCCTCCGCCAGCCCCTCGGCGGGGGCTGAAATGCAAGGGCTGCTCCTGCTCTCCCTGTCGCTCGCTGCCGCCGAGCCGCTCCGAGCCCTCCGCGACGCCGAGGGCCACTGGTACCGCGTGCCCGTCGCTGTCGACCTGACGGCCGGACAGTCTGCCCTGGTGGGGCTCTGCGGTGACGTCGAAGAGAAGGTGGACGCCGCCACCCTCGGACCCTATCGGATCCCTCCGGGTGCCGTGGATGCGGCACGATTGGAAGCCGTCTCCGCGCTCCGCGGCGGTGGCCCCCCGTCCTCCTTGGCAGCGGCCGAGTCGAAGCAGGACGCCTTCGGCCTCTGCCTCGACCCCACGCTCGAGCGCTACTACGAGGCCTGCGGGCTGCCCTCGCTCCAACAGGTCACTCAGGACGCCGCCGAGCTGCGCGTCCTGCTTCAGTCGCACTCCGCAGCGGACCTCGCCCGTGCAAGCGACGTTGGCGCACGGAGCGGCTGTGAGCTCCCCTTCGCTCAATCGGCGCCGCGGGCCATCCGGGCGGCCTCTCGGAGCCAATCTACCCTCTCCGCTGAGCGGGCCGAGGCGGCGGTGTCGCAGATCGAGCGCCGTCTCGGTCCGAACGTCCCCGCTCACGAAGAGGGGCCGCTCGGCGCCCCGGAGCGCCTCGAGCTCCAGATCCAAACCCTGGAGCGACGGATCCCCGAGACCCAGCGCCAGATCGCGGAGGCCGAGCAGGCCCTGGTCCGCCTCGACGAGGCGATCCGCGGTGGGGAGCGCTGGGTGGTGGAGAGCGCCGACGAACGAATGGAGCCGCGTGCTCTTTACAACCTGGTAGACGCCACCCTTCGCGCCCAGGCCCATGTCCACGCGCTCGCCCTCGCCCGCTCCAGCCTCCAGGGCGACCAGCAGACCCTCATCATCACGCGCGCCGAGCTGGCCGCGCTGCGAGCAGATCCCACCCACCCGCTCGGCCCGATGCCGGACGACCCTGTCCCCGACTTCGGGCCGGCCACGGCCTGGACCTCCCGCGCCGAGGTAGTCGGTAGCTGGCTCATTGACCGATTTCCGACTGCGAAGGAGCGCCCGGAGGTGATGCTCTGGCTCGCCCAGACCTTGCAGCAGGAGGTGAGTGACCTCGAGGGCGCCTCGGCGGCGCCCGAGGAGATCGCGGCCGCGCAGCTCCGCGTCATGGTCTGGTATCAGCGCCTCGCCCGGGAGCAGCCGGCCTCTGAAGAGGCCGCCATCGCCAACGCGGAGCTCGGGTTCTGGCACTGGCGCGCGCGGGACGACCATTACACAGCGCTCGTGCTCCTGGAGAAGGCCGCGGCCGGGCCGCCCTCTCGCACAGCCCTGTGGTCCGCCACCGAAGCCGCAAAGCTGCTCCGCCAACAGCTCCAGGCGCCAGCGGAGGCGCGTGACCTCTTGCTGCGTTCACTCCGCCGAGCCGAGGCCTCCCCCGAGACCCGCGGCGAAGCACGCCTGTGGGAGGAGAGCCTGCATGAGCTCGCCCGGAGCCTGGCCGTCCTCAACGAGGCGGACGCGGGCTGGGAGTATCTGGGGGAGCTCGCTGCCGATCCCGTCCCCGCTCGATGGGAGCTCGCGCGCGCCCTCGCTACGGAGCATCGGGCAGAGGGCGCCGAGCGTGTCTATCGGAGACTACTGGACCAGTCCGCAGGCACTACGCGCGCCGCGCGGTTGTGGGTCGAGCTCGGTGACCTGCTGTTCACGGCGACCACCGAGGCGGGGCGCGTGGTTGAGCTGCGGGTCCCCGACGCGATCGTCGCGCTCGAAAATGCGGCGGCATTGATTGAGGCCTCGCCCGCCGAGTCTGAAGACCAGATCACCGCAGGCCTAACTGCCTTTCGCGAAGTGACCGCGAAGCAGGTCCAGGAGCTGGACCGTAACCGTCGCGACCCGGGCTACTTGAACCACACACTTTGGGCCGACCATGAGCGTCGGCTCGCGCAGGCCTGGACCCGCGCGCTCAGCTCCCCCCTCGCGACGCGCTCGCTGGAGCCGGAGTCGCGGCGGACCGACCTCGAGCGAGGTCGCTACCTCGAGGCGGACGCGCTGTTCAGCCTCGCCCGCTACGCCGAGGCCTGGGCGGTCTACGAGGGCATCGCGACTGAGCTGGAGGCTCGACGCGCCCCCACCGCCGCCCAGGCTGCCCGGGACGCGCTCGCCGCCGCGGAGGGCGCCCGCGGAGCCGAGCGGACCACGGCGGGCCTCTCCTCGGGCTCGCTCGCCCACACGCCGCCCTCTCCGCGTGCCGAGCTCTCCAACGTCGATGGAGCGTTCGTGAGCGCCGCCGAGCGCGTCCTCCGCCTCTCCCCGCTCGGCCCCTCCCCGTCCGCCGAGCTGTTGGGGCAGGTCGGCGACACCTACTGGTCTCGCGGCCAGGTGCCCGAGGCCCGGGCGGCCTATCGCCGAGCGCTGGGGTCCGATCCCGGCGGTCCGGGCTCCGTCGCCGCCCTGGACGACCTCTTCGGCACCTTTGACGGGGACGGCGACTGGATCCAGGCGGAGGCGCTCCTCGTGGAGCTGTACGCTGGCGGGGAGCTGGGTGCCGAGGCCACCGCGGAGCTCACTCGGCTCGATCCCACGATCCGATTGAAGCGACTCGTGTCGAGCGTCGAGACAGGCGCGCTCGAGCCCTCCCGCGCCGCCGACGCGGCGATGGCGCTCGGCCGGACCACTCCAGACGTCGATCTCGCCGAGAAGGCCCTGTGGAACGCGAGCGACTGGTACCGAAAGTCAGGGCGGCTGGAGTCCGCAATCGACACACGGGCGCTGTACCTCCGGCGCTTTGACCTCGATCCCGTCCGTGGTGCTTCGGAGAGGTACGCGGCCCAGATGGCCGAGCTCGCGGCCGACGCCCGCTCCCTCAATCGCCTCGCCCTGCTCGCCGACACCGCGGAGCGCCTCGCCCGCCGTTTCCCCGAGCATCCGAGCGCCGTGGCCGCCTGGGCAGACGCCGCCGAAGCTCGGCTCTCCCTCGAACAGTCTGGAATGGCCGCGAAAGACCTCCTGCTCTTGCTCCGACGCCACCCGACAAATGAGGGAGCGAACGCGGCCTGTGCCCAGCTCGTCTCGGTCTTTCGCACTCGACCGAAGGATCGAGCGCTCCTCCCGCTCGCCGACGAGCTCGTCCTCACCGTAACGGGCACCGCCTCTCTGCCAGCCGCCTGTCGTGTGGCCCTCACGCACACCGCCGGCCTCACCCTCGCACGAGCCGGGACCGACCCCGAGCCCACGTGGGGGCTCACCTATGCGGCCTGGGAAGAGGCTGACACCGAACAGCGGAGCGTCCCGATGGCAAGTCAAGCCATGGGCGAGCTGCGCCTCCGCTCTGCCGACCCGATATTGGCCCAGGCCCTGTCCTTTCACCTCGCGGACGGCCTCGAGGGCGAGGTTGCGCCCACCGTCTGGTTCGCCGCAGTAGCCACACGGAGCCTCGAGCTCAACGCGATCATCGAGAGCCTGGAGGGAGAGACGGCGTCCATCCGCGACGAGACCCGCGATCTCCACGCCACGGTCGCCCTCCTCGATCGCTGCGGCCGCGCGCGGGAACACTTCGCGAAGCAGCTCGCGAGCCTCGCACCGCACCCCGACCTCTCTGAGGACGACAAACATACCTTCAAAGAGAAATACCGAGCCTTCTCGGTCACGCAGAACGCCCGAGCGGTGGCGCACTATGAGCTTGTGCTCTCAACCATGAAGGCCGCTGACGAAGCCGGCCTTCGGATCCCTGACGAGGAGCCCCGCCGCCACTCCGCCGACCGGCTTGGCGTCCTCCGGCCCCAGGCCGAAGCGCCCTGACCGCCCACACTTGGCGACCGAGGCACACCCGGGTGGCGTGGATTCGCTGCGGCCCGATCGCCGGCCCTCGCATGATTGCTTGTGGTAAGGTCTGCCCTCCGAAGTCTCGATGCTGATCGCTCTCCGCAGTGTGGGCATGGACCCAGGCGCCGGAGCCAGCATGTTGGACGGTGACCCGGCGAAACTGCAGATTCCCCCTCTTTCGCCCGTGGTGACCGGGACGGCCCGTGTCGGCTGAGCGTCGGTGGGCGTCGGGCAACTCATTGTCCGCCGGCAGGCCGCGCTGGCGAAGCGCGGTGACTGTCGGGTCCCGGTGGAACACATGCCAAGTACTACCCGAGGCATCGTAGGAGAGCGCCGACGGACGGCGGAGGACCGGATCAATCACCGACAGCTCCATGAGTCGCCAGCTGGCGAAGAGGCGGATCAGGGGCTCCTCGACGGAGTCGAGCGCCTGCGAGATGGAGGCGGGCGACATCACCGCTTGCGCCCCGCAAGCGCGCCGACTTGACCGACCAGCGGCGGAATCTGCTCATAGAACTTGCGGTTCCCCTTTCCACACCCACCCGACAGATGGAGGAAAAGCACAAGCCAGACGTAAAAGCCGTTGTAGCCCCCCTTGCCGGTTGATATGCACCTTCTCGCCGATCGCTTCCAGGACACCACGTCGCGCAAAGTCGGCGCACAACGCGATGCCTTCGATGAGAGAATGAGGAACCCACGAATAGTCCGGGCCGGCGCAAGAGACAGAGACCGAAGGGCGTGCCAGAACGACCTCCCGTTGAGGGGCGGCCGTGGGTCGAAAGCTGCCACACTGACACCCCCGGCCTCTACCCCCTCCCGGACCATCCGGGTGGAGGCAGGAGATCCGTAACCGCGGAGACCGTACGACAAGCTCAGGCCTGTGACCTATGGTTCATGGATCCGGAACGAGTGGACCGTTCTCACGAGTCGAAAACCCAGACTACCACTGCGCTCCGAAATGTTGAATCGACCACGATGAACAACAGACGCTTGGGCCGCACCGAAATTGTAGCTTCCCCCACGATTGACGGCGACGGGCTGCACGCCTGGACCGGTGGGATCCTTTGTCTTCTTGGTGGCATACGCCCCATAGGAATCCCAAACCCACTCCCAAACGTTTCCGGACATGTCAAATAGACTGTATCCGTTTGCACCCTTTTGCCCGACAGGGTGCGTCTGATTGGAGCTATTGGTATCAATCCAGCCTGCCTCTTCTACTCGGTTGGAGCCCGCGTACAACGTGTCGCGACCTCCTCTGGCGGCGATCTCCCACTCTGACTCCGTGGGCAAGCGATATCCAGTACAACTGACTCCGGCCGGCCAATAGAGATCATCTTCTTCAAATTCGTAACAAGGCCGGAAACCGTCCAACAGAGAAAGTGTATTCGCGAACCGCACCACATCCAGCCAACTCACATTCTCTACCGGACAGAGCAGCCCGCAGGCAATAAACCGAGAAGGATTATTCCCAGTTACCCGACTCCAAAGCCCCTGTGTCACCTCGGTCTGTCCGATCAAGAAATCGTAACTGAGCTCAACTAGATGAAGGTTCTGGTCGGACGCGCAGTCACTCTGGCCGGAAGTGCAACCCATCAGGTACTCTCCGGCCGGCACCGCCACCATCTTGTACCCGCTCCGGCCCACCCCACTCTTCGACACACTTCCCGATGCGGTCTTGGTGACGTCGATCGGCGGACTCGATGATGCCCGTCTCAATGCCGTCTGGACTTTGGCCAGCTCTTCAATCACCACGGACTCCTTTACACCTCCAACCTCCACGGTCGCCTGACCATATCTCGCCAGCCAGGCACTCAAGACCTTCTCCCCGTTCGTCGTTGGTTTCTCCACGAAGGACTCAATCGCAGCGTAGTCCCGGCTTGCCGCCGACATCACATCCGCCTTCGCCTGGTCGAGCAGCTTTCGCTGCTCCGCCATTTGTTTTGCCTTTGCCACTTGTTGCTTTCGCCGGGCTTCGGCCAAGGCGGCATCCGCCACCTCGGCCTCTCGAGCCAGGGCGGCAAAGTCGGTAGCGTCTGCGCCGAGGTTGACCTGGACGGAGTTCTCCCCGCGGCTGTCGGTACTGCGGGCCACCGGCCGTGCGAAACTGCCGAGGTTGGGGCCCGTCTCCCGGGCGGACCGTCCCAAAGCCACGTTTGGCCCTTGTCGCTCCGGGGTCTGCTGTCGGCCCGTCACCGTCTCAAAGAGCGTGTCGCCTGCGTACCGAACAGCCTCCTCAGCCGAGATGACACCATCCGCATCCGTGTCCCCCCAGCCCCGCAGCGCCCCTAACACGAGGTAGCTGAAAGCTGGTCGCTGGCCATTGGCGAGGGGTCCTGCGTATTCATCGCCGCGCCCAGCGGAGAGGACCGTCCACTTCGGGCCAATAGAGACCGAAACCGCCTTCAGGGGTGACAGGCCCGGTGCAAGGTCACCTGCAGCCGACTTGCCAGAGAAGCAAGCGTCTTGCACCATCACCACCTCGGCGGCCGAACCCTCGAGGGCGTCTTGGAGCTCTGAGAGGGTGATACTCCGCGCCTCCAGGGACAGGGCGGTCTGTTGGGCGTCCACCCCGACGAGCACACCAGTATCCGCGGAGCGGGAGGGGGCACCGTGCCCAATGTAGACGACCCACAGTCGCCCTCCCGGCTTCACACGCTCCGCAACACCGCGGGCAGCCTGCAGGATCTCCTCTCGGGTGGCCTGGCCATTCTCGAGAGACTTCACCACGGGTACCCGACGTGACTCTCGAAGCCAGCTCACCCAGTCCCGGCCGTTCTGCACGGCTCCGGGAATATCCTGTGCAAAGACGTAGTCCTCAATCGCAATGACCAGGGCTGCGTCCTTGCTCCCATCCCCGGCAGAAATTCGAGGCGGAGTGGATAGGTCGGGCCAGTCGGCAGCCAGCAGCGCGGGGGCGAAGAGCAGAGAGGAGAGGAAGGAGATGCGAGATGAGAGGCGCATGGCTGCTCCAGGATCATCGGCAGAGTGGAGCGGACTGGTAGCTCTGATAGACGGCGCGATCCTCAGCCGCGGTGGGGCACCTCCCCTCCCCCGGCGGGGTCACCGTAAAGGGGAGGGCCAATCGGGCCGCCGAAGCGGGGAGGTCGGCGGCGCCCAGGCTCATCCGCCGGCATCCCGGACCTCCAGGCAAGGCCCGTTCACCGAGAGGCCAGGCCACCACGAGGAGAGTCTCTTCGCCGAGCGCCGGTACGTACTCGGCCTCGAGCTCC
The DNA here is from genome assembly GCA_044344255.1 of Myxococcota bacterium. Classification (GTDB taxonomy): domain Bacteria; phylum Myxococcota_A; class UBA796; order UBA796; family UBA2385; genus JBIJDH01. Next base: position 40,289 of record JBIJDH010000016.1, on the reverse strand, counting down.
AACGAGGCACGCCGATCGAGGCCGCCGGCCCCAACCGCAGCCTCGGTCGCGGAGTCCCAGGTCAGCCAGGCGTCGCCGCTGCGGCCAACGCTCCACACCTGCACCCGGGCGGGGGCTGAGCTCCGAATACTTAGGCTCGTACGTTCGCCAGCGCAGAGAGCTCCCTCCGTCGCCAGGGTCCCAGCGACGGTGAGCCCCCCCGAACCGGGTGCTGTCCCGGAGCGCCCAATACCGAGCTTGGAGTCGCCGCGGCACTCTCCTCCATGTGAATAGGTGAGGCCAAGCCAGGACGTGGCGACCCGAGCCGCCCCGACCTGCACTTCGGCGCCACCCGCGGAGGGTCGTCGCCACAATTCCACGTTGGCCATGTCCGCGATCGGCGTGACGACCAGCGAGAGGCGATCCCCCTCCCCCTGAACGACTGGGACCCCTCGATTTGCGAGGCCCGCCCGAACCGAGCTCGCGAGGGCAACGCCAGCGTCACCCGCTCCACAGCCGGTCGAGAGCCGAGCGACCACCGCACCGACCGGCCGTCCGGCAAGAGACTCAGCAGCCCGCGCAGACAGCTCATCCAGGGCTGCATCATACTTCAGTCGACCGCCGGGATCCTCCACAATCTCGGCCGGCACCAGGGCTGAGGCGCAGATCAGCCTCCGCTCCAGGTCCACGGCGACCTCCACGCCCACCCGTTTCCGAATCGCGTCACAATCCGCCGGCCCCTGCCCCGCGCAGACCGACGAGAAGAGGGCGCTCAAGGCACGAGCCCGAGCCGCCTCCTCCACAGCCGCGAGATCCTCCCTGCGCCTGAAGCTGTCCGCCACCGTCTCCATGCGGTGCTGGTCGGGATGCTGAACGACACAATGGCCCGATGCGTCAACCTGCACCCAACCAGCCCATGCCGAGCTGAGAAGCAGTAGGAAGACGGCCATCAACCGCCCCTCTGCTGGTAGGAAACAGGGCATCTGGCGCTCAACACAGGCAACGGGGCATCCACCTGCCGACAAGCTACCACCTGCGGAGACCCGGAGGAAGGCCCTTTCCAGACGGACAGGAGGGTCGAACGCTCGAGGGCGGCATCCCGCAGTGTGCCGCCCCGGTTGAAGCATCACTCTCTCCACCGCCGCTATAGAAGTGGCCCCAGCACTGCTGGGGGGGAGTGATTCACGAAACGGTTTCGGCCTGACCTGAGTGGCCGCCCGACATGAAGGGGCCGGGCGACGCACCGCGGGGATCGACAGCGAAGGAGGTGGCGGTACGACTGCGTTGTTGAACCCGAACCTGGGCACCACGCCCAAGAAGGACGCAGCCGTGACCGCCACCTCTACGATCACCCAGGACAGCACTCACGTCAAGGAGCGGCTGCTCGCGTCGTTTGGCGCGCTCATCGGGCCGCTGCTCGAGGGCCCCCTGCTGCCGGGTGCGGCGGCGGAGCGCCGGGTTTGGCAGGTGATCCTGGCGGTGGGGCACCTGGTGCTTGAGGTGACGTTGTCGCGGGCTTGACTGGCGGCGACGCAGGAGGCGGAGCCCTCGTCGGAGCCGCTGCGGTTTCGGTTGGACGGGAGCTACACCATCCAGCAGACCACCACGCTGGGCGTCATCCGGGTGCCGTTGTTCGCCTACTTCGACGCGGGCGGCCGTGTCCGCGCGCCCGCGCGGGCGGCGGTCTTTCCTTACCACGGGCGGTGCCGGTCCTCCGAGCTGGCCCTGGAATGGGAGGCGCGCCTGGGGACCTTGCTGCCCTTCCAACAGGCGGAGGAGGCGATGCGCTTCTTCACCCACGACGACGCCCCCGTCGAAGACACCACCATCGCCCGCCACCAGTACGCCATCGGCCGGCTGCTCGACCGGCGATGGACCTTTCGGGCGCCGGACACCGGCCGAGCGCTCCTCACCGAACGCGCCACTCGGCATCAGGACTCCAACCGGCCGATTCTCTACGCCTCCACGGATGCCCACGCGCTCCGCACGCTACGGGGACGACAGCACCAGCGGCGTGGAAGATGATCAACGGCGTGAGATTGTGGTGCATGAACCTCGCTCTGGCGGCGTCGTATACCTCGGCGGGGACTTCACGTGGGGGACTACACCGCCATCGGCGCCCTCTTCGGGAGCCTGAGACAAGAAGACCTCATTCCGGTCGATGATGTGCTCGCCGATGGGCAGCGGGCGCAGGTGGTGCTCATCACCGACCGCGCTCCCTGGACCCGCACCCACGTCGTCCCCGCGCTGCCGGCCGACGCCATCACCATCCTCGACTGGTTCCACGCGGCGGAGCACATCGCCGCCTGCGCGGCGGAGCGCTTCGGCACCGGGAGCCGCGCCGCAGCCGCCTGGACCCGGCGCATCTGCACCGACCTCCTCGGCCGCCCCTACAAGAGCGAGCCTGCGAAGCCCCCCAAGCTGCGCGCCGGCCACACCAAGCCCGAGCGAGCCGCCCACTCGGTCGGCCAGGCCATCGGTGTGCAGGCCATGGACATCCAGCAGAGCGCCGACCCCCACGGCGCCGGCGAGCACCCCGCCCGCCAGCTCACCGACGAGCCCACCGAACCAAGGCATGACATCGCCGTGAAGGCCCTCCTGGGCTTCGTCTCCAACAACGCCGACCGAATGGACTACCCCGCCTACCAGCTCGCGGGCATCCAGATCGGCTCCGGCGCCATGGAGTCCCTTCATCGGACCGCAAGCCAGATGCGGCGCAAGATGCCCGGCGCACGCTGGCCCCCAGACTCCGCGGTCGCCACCATCCGCATGCGGCTCCTCACCCTCGTCGAACGCTGGGACGACTTCTGGCAGAGCCCGGGCCTCACGTCCCACCTCTGCCAGGCGTTCTCTCCGGAGATCACCATGGCGGCTGCGTAACCGTATGTGGATCACACCCCCCCTCATCCAGGCGGCGGCGGCCTGGGTGGACGAAGGCGAGCGACGGCGCGACACAGGCGAGGCCCTCATCGACCTCGATGATGCCAAGGTACTCCGCGCCTACATCATCGATGAGCCCCGGAGCCGCCTCGGGCTGGAGAAGCCTTCCGCCTGCTCGGGGAGAGCAACCTCGTCGACGGCCGGAACCACCACCAGACGGCCCGCCGCGAGGCTGGTCGGAGGGTCGAATTCGAGGCCCGCTTCCCGACTCCCGGCCGAGCCCCGGGGCGGTGCCGCGTATGGGGGACGCGGTGCTGCGTGTGGTGGCCACGCCGTTTCGCGCGGGAGGGGCGAATTCGGTGCGATCGACTGCGCTGTTCAAGCGGCACAGGACTTGCTACCCTGCCTCGAACGGATTGGAGTCTCTATGTTGCTCGCCTTGTTGGGTGCCGCCCTCGCCGCAGAGCCCCCCTCTGTCGATGAGCCGCTGCGAACGGGCACAACAACGTCCGCCGACGCTGCCATCGTCGTCGGAAACGAGGACTACGCCTCCCTCCCCGACGTACCCTACGCGGCCCGAGATGCGCAGGTCTTCTACGACTGGCTGGTCTACACACGCGGCCTGCCGCCCGATCAGGCCCACCTGCTCGTGAACGGCTCGCATGCCGCGATCCGCGAGTCGATCAAGTCCGCGGCGGCGGAAGTGAAAGCAGGTGGCACTCTTTGGATCTACTTCGCCGGCCACGGCACCGCGGTGCCCACTGGCTCCGACGGGGAGACCGAGCGGGCGCTGGTGGGCAAGAGCGCCGAGGCGGACGCCCGCACCTTCGTGGACTTCACCCTCTCCCTCTCCGAGGTCGAGGACATCGCGGTGACCTCCAAGGCGGCCGAGGTCGTGATCGTGCTCGATGCCTGCTATGTCAACGCCACCCGGAGCGGGGAGGCCCTGGTGGCCGGTCGGCCGATGGTGCCGGTCTACGCCCTCCAGTCCCGAGATCGGGTGACCGTCTGGAGCGGCGCGAGTCCCTCCGAGGTCGCGGGGGCCTACGAGCCCGCGCGGCACGGGCTCTTCACCTACCTACTGGTGGGCGGCCTCCGCGGCTGGGCCGATGGGGAGCTGGGTGCTGTGGATGGGGCAGTGTCCTCGGATGAGCTGAAGGCGTGGACATCGCGGTCGGTGCGGCAGGTGGGGCAAAACAGCCAGACCCCGGAGCTCGTGGGTGGCCCTCGGAAGGCACTGACGGCGAAGGTCCCTCGGGATCCGCTTGACCCGGCGAGTCTCCCTCGGGCGGGTGGTTCCGACCTCCAAGATCGCCTGCAGGCGCTGAAGCGGGAACAGCTGCGCTTGGAGCAGGAGGCGGTGGAGCAGGCCCGACGAAGAGCGACCGAGCGATCGGACAAGGTCTCCGATCTACGAAACCAGGCGCGTCGGGACTGGCAGAGCACGAAGGAGGTGGCGGACCGCGGCGGACCGATGGCGGAGCAGGCGATTCGGGCCTACATCGGGGAGTATTCAACGGCCTCGATCGTGATGGATGGTAAGAGTTACAAGGTGAGTCTTCCTGAGGTGGAAGAAGCGCGGGCGCGCCTTGCTCCCAAACCAATCCAGCGTCCCATTTCGGAGGTTGAGGATGAACCGCCTTCTCGCGCCGATCGTCAGGTGGAGCGCCAGCCGCATCCAGGGACGTTGGATGAGGATCTGGACGACAGCCGGCGCCATAGGGAAGCTCCGAGCGCGCGACGGCCGCTCCTGATTTCCGGCGGGGCCGGGCTTGTTTTGGGAGGTGCGCTTGTGGGCCTGGGCTGGGCCAGAGAGCGGTCTATCCTCTCCGGTGTGGAACAGGGCTCGCTCAATGAGGCCGACGCCAGGTCTCTGCAGGGCTCCACAAATTCGATTTACGCCATGGGTTACGGCCTCGCCGGTGTGGGAGGGCTGCTTGCGGTGGTGGGATTCACCCAGCCGGTCTCCGCAACTTTCGGACTGAATGGACCTGGGCTAACCTGGAGCATGCGATGGTGAATGTGCTTATGCTGTTGTTGGCGGGCTGCTGGGTGACCGACGCCGAGATGGACGCTGCCTTTGGCGGAAACGGCGGTGAGGGGGATGCGGACGCTGACGCGGACACCGACGCAGACACCGATGTTGACTTGGGTCCACCCCCGTATGAGACGGAACGTGTGGAGGCGCAGACCTTCGAGATGGGCTGCACGCCGGGGCAGGGAGGGGACTGCGAACCGGATGAGGAGCCGGCGCATATGGTGACGCTCACGCACTCGTGGGTCATGGACAGCACGGAGGTGACCCAGGGGGAGTACGCGCGTCTGATGGAGGGTGCGACGCCGTCGTACTCCTCGAGCTGTGGTGATGACTGCCCGGTGGAGAAGGTGAGCTGGCATATGGCAGCGGACTACGCCAACGCCCGTTCTGTGGAGAATGGGCTGGTGCCCTTCTACCACTGCAGTGGGGAGGGGACCTCCGTGACATGCGGGCCGAAGGGCGACCCGTACGAGAGTGAGGGCTGGCGCTTGCCCACAGAGGCGGAGTGGGAGGCGTCCGCACGCTGCGGCACAGACCTGAAGTATGCCGGCTCCGACGATCTGGATGAGGTGGGCTGGTATAGCGACAATAGCGACAGCGAGACCCACCCAGTGGGAGAGAAAGAGCCGAACGCCTGCGGTCTCTACGACATGAGCGGCAACGTCTGGGAGTGGGTCAACGACGGGTACGACTCTGAGGGTTACGATCGTGGAGATGTAGAGAATCCAGACGGACTATCGTCAGTCGTCAAGGTCTACCGCGGGGGCCGGTGCGATTACCCCGAGTCCATCGCCCGGGTCTCGTACCGCGGCGAGGTCGACCCCCGAGCCCGCTACGATTACCACGGTTTCCGTCTCGTGAGGCCGATCTTCTGACACCTGATCCTCTGATCTACGGACAAGATCTTCCCGGCCACCGACGCGGAGGACTGGTGTAGCGGCGCACGCCGGTTGCGGCTTGAGCACGCACGTTGCCCGCGGCGTCGACGGCCATTCCCTCCAGGCATGAGGGTATGGCGTCCGGCGGCTTCGGCAAGGCGCGCCACCCTCTCCGCGCCGGCAAAGCCGGCTTGTGCGAGGGGCCCGGCGCACCTGGCCTACGCCGCCGGACTCCCATGAGCTCTGCCAGGAGGAAATGGCAAAGAGAGAGCATCTGGGTGGGACCGCGTCGAGCGTGCGCGGAAACTGGCCGAAGAGCCGTATCTGGCGTGGCCACGTACACCGGGAGCTCCGCGAGGCGAAGCGGGAGGACGACATAGAGCGGTTCATCGAGCGAGCTCGCGAGCTGCAATCCGCGGTCTCCCCGCGCATCATCGCCGACGCCATGAGCTCCGGCGCCGACTTCGAGAAGAAGGGCCAGGGCATCTTCAAGTACACCTTCGGCGGCGCCCACATCCTGCAAGGCGCGGCCTACGCGGTCGCCCGCGGCCGCAGCACGCCCAAGGCCCGGTCTGCGCTGCTGCAGCAGATCCCCGTCTGGTTCTATCGCCTGCCGAAGGCAGCTCATCCTCTACGACGAGGCGGCGAAGAGGGCCCCCGATCAGGAGGTGCGCCTGCTCGTCCAGCGGCTCCAGTTCACCGGTCATTTCCTCGAGAGCATGGAGAAGATGGCCGCCCCTCCGTAAGGGCGACGAGCAGCTCTACCTCGACGTCGTCGGCGACTCTGCGCACGCGATGCGGGGCCTCGGGCTGGCCCTGGGCACGGGGAGCGTCTGGTACTGACGGGGGGCGCGGGGGCTGGAGGGCGCAGGCGCGGAGGCCGCGGGTTACCCAAAGCCCCCTCCGCAGCAGGTCCCCGATGTCTCCTCCGACGCTCCCCCCGGCCGCCTCGCCCTCGACCCCGCCGCGGCCCCTCCGCTTCCTCTCCGGCCTCCAGCCGAGCGGCGAGCTGCACCTCGGCAACTACTTTGGCGCCATCGTGCAGCACCTCCGCTACCAGGAGGCCGGCAATTCTTACTACTTCATCGCCAACTACCACGCGCTCACCACGCTCGTGGAGTCGGCGGCGGCTGCGAAGCTGACGCCGGCCGCCTTGCTGCGCGACCGCACCTTCGACGTCGCCGCCACCTACCTCGCGCTGGGGCTCGACCCCGCCCGCTCGGTGCTGTTCCGCCAGTCCGACGTGCCCGAGGTCACCGAGCTCACCTGGCTGCTGCTCAACTGCATCAGCGCCGGGCACCTCGAGCGCAGCCCCTCGTACAAGGACAAGGTCGCCCGCGGGCTCGACGCCAACGCCGGCCTGCTCGTGTACCCGGTGCTGATGGCGGCCGACATCCTCATCTACGACAGCGACGTCGTGCCGGTGGGCAAAGACCAGGTCACCCACGTCGAGATGGCGCGAGACCTCGCCGGCGCCTTCAACGCGGCCTTCGGGGAGGTCTTCGTGGTCCCGCGCCACCAGCTCTCCGAGGCGCCCTACGTCATCGGCACCGACGGCACCAAGATGTCGAAGAGCTACAACAACGCCATCCCGATCTTCGCGGCCGGCAAAGAGCTGAAGCGGCGGGTCAACGCGATCGTGACCGACAGTACGCCCTTGGAGGCCCCGAAGGAGCCCGAGGGCCGCGTGGCCTACGAGATGATGAAGCTCTTCGCCGGGCCCGACGAGCTCGCCGAGGTGGCGGCGCGCTACCGAGCCGGCAACTACGGCGACGGCCACGCCAAGCAGGCCCTGATGGCCCAGATCGACGCCCGCTTCGGCCCCGCCCGCGAGAAGAAGGCCTGGCTGCACGCCCACCCCGAAGAGGTCGACGTTGTGCTCCGAGCGGGGGCCGAGAAGGCCCGCGCCGTGGCCCGCCAGACCCTGAACCGCGCTCGCCTCGCCTGCGGCCTCGACTGAGCCCGCTCGATGGGCAAGGGCGAGCGGCCGTCGGCTGAGGTAGAGGCGTTCATGGCCCTGCCCGCGCCCCGCCGCTCGACCTTCGCCGACCTCTGGTCCGTGCCCGATGACTGTGTGGGAGAGATCATCGCGGGCGAGCTGGTGGTCAGCCCTCGCCCCGCTCCCGCGCACGCCTTCGCGCAGCTCGGCCTGGGGGCAGAGCTCAAGGGCCCCTTTCAGAAGGGGCGCGGCGGCCCCGGCGGCTGGCTGATCCTGCCGGAGCCAGAGCTCCACCTCTCCCAAGAGGCCCTGGTCCCTGACCTCGCTGGGTGGAAGGACGGGAGGCTCCCCCCCTTCAAGGAGGCGGCGATCGAGATCGCGCCCGACTGGGTGTGTGAGATCCTCTCCCCGCGCACCGAAGCCAGAGATCGCGGCGCGAAGGCCCGCGCCTACGCCCGCGCCGGCGTGGCCCATTACTGGCTGCTCAACCCGCGCACCCGCACGCTCGAGGTGTGGCGCCTCGAGGGCGGCCGCTGGGTCGTCCTCGACCTCTTTGAGGGTGACGCGCACGTTCAGGCCGAGCCCTTTGACGCCGTGCCGCTCGACCTCGGCGAGCTCTGGCGCGGGCCCCCACCGAGCCCACAGGAGCTCGACGCGGACGGAGGCGCCTGAGCGTTACTCCTCGCCCTCTTCGACCGCCGGCGGAGCCTCGACGACCTCGTAGAACCAGGCCCCACAGCCGCGGCAGACATGCAGCCCCTTGCCGGACCGCACCTCGTTGTAGATCTGCGGGGCGGCGTCGATGTGGCACTGCGGGCAGGTCTTGCCGACGATGTTGACCACCGGCTGGCGGTTGCGCGTGCGCATGTCGCGGTAGCGGCCCTGGTGGTGCACCGGGACCATCGCGTGCTTCTCGACCCGGCGCGCCTCGAGGAGCTTGTAGCGGGCCTCGATCTCGGGGCGGCGGGCGGCCTGGCGCTTCTTCTCCTCCTCCACCTGGAGCTTGAGGAAGCCGAGGAAGCTCTCCCGCTGCTTCTTCTCGGCCTCGACGGCCTCGCGGCCCTCCATCAGGCCGAGGATCTCGAGCTCGGCGTCGTCGGCCATCGAGGAGGACTGCTCGAACTGCCGCACGGCTGCGGCATAGTCGGGGGCCTGGCCGAGGTCGATGAGCTTGCGGGTGCGGTCCCGGCGGGAGGCGTGGTCGATCAGCTTCGTGTTGAGCGCCCGCTCCTCGGCCGCGCTGGCCGCGATCTTCACGCCGAGGGCCGCGATCTCGGCCTCCACCACGACCACCTTGGCCCGCGCCGCCTCCACCGACTGGGCGAGGCCCTTCGCCTCAGCCTTGAGGCCGTCCATCTCGGCGTCGATCTTCCAGAGGTCCTGCAGGTCGATGAGGTCTGGATGCAATTGCGCTCCTCCACGGGGGGTGCCCCGGCTGTAACCGGCGCGAGGGGGGCAGCGGGGAGGATAGGCCCACCAGGACTTGAACCTGGGACACTCCGGTTATGAGCCGGGTGCTCTGACCAACTGAGCTATGGGCCCCCACCGTCCGCGCCCCGACCGGCGCCGCGCCGAGGAGCGGACACCCGACACATCAGCCCTCGAGGAAGGCCCGGAGGCGCTTGCTGCGAGCGGGCTGCCGGAGCTTCCGCAGCGCCTTGGCCTCGATCTGGCGGATGCGCTCGCGGGTGACCTCAAAGTCCTGCCCCACCTCTTCCAAGGTGTGGTCAGTGTTCTCGCCGATGCCGAAGCGCATGCGCAGCACCCGCTCTTCGCGGGGGGTGAGCGTGGCCAGCACCTTGCGGGTGGCCTCCTCGAGCGAGCCCGTCACGACGTTGTCGGAGGGCGAGGCGATGTTCTTGTCTTCGATGAAGTCGCCGAGGTGGCTGTCCTCCTCCTCGCCGATCGGCGTCTCGAGGCTGATGGGCTCCTTGGCGATCTTCTGGATCTTCCGGACCTTGTCGACCGGGATCTCCATCTTGTCGGCGATCTCGTCGGGGGTGGGCTCCCGGCCCATCTCCTGGACGAGGTGCCGCTGCGTGCGCACCAGCTTGTTGATCGTCTCGATCATGTGCACGGGGATGCGGATGGTGCGCGCCTGATCGGCGATGGCGCGGGTGATGGCCTGACGGATCCACCAGGTGGCGTAGGTGCTGAACTTGTAGCCGCGCCGGTACTCGAACTTCTCGACGGCCTTCATGAGGCCGATGTTCCCCTCCTGGATGAGGTCGAGGAACTGGAGGCCGCGGTTCGTGTACTTCTTGGCGATGCTCACGACGAGGCGGAGGTTGGCCTCGACGAGCTCTCCCTTGGCCTGCTCGGCCATGGCGACGCCGCGGCGGGTCTCCCGGGCGAGGATGCGGAGCTCGTCGCGGGGGATGCCGATGGTCTCTTCGATCTTGCGGATGCGGCGGAGCTGCTTCCGCACGCGGGTGTCGAAGTCGGTCCAGCGCGGGCGGGCGATGCCCGTCTCGGTGATGACCTCCTGGCCGGCGCCCAATGGGGTGCGCCGCACCTTGCGCACCATGCGGCGCATCTCGCGGATCGGAGCGTCGACCTCGGCGGCCACCCGCTCGATCTCGCGCTCGAAGCGGCGCACCTCCTCCCAGGCCTTCTTCACCTCGCCCGAGGCCACGATGAGGGAGCGCTTGCCCACCTCCACGGTGCCCATCAGCTCGATCAGCTCGGCGTGGATGCGCGCGGTCTCGGCGTCGATCTCGTCTTCGGTGCGGCGAGCCTTCACCCGGCGGAGGTCGCGCCGGAGCGAGGCGGCGTCTCCGAGGAGGCCGCGGATGGCCTCGCGCACCTCCACCAGGGTCTTGCCGGTGCGCGTCTTGATGCGCCGGGGCTTCTTGCCGCCGCGCACCGCCTTGAGGCAGCGCTCCTCTTCATCCTCCACCAGGGCCGAGACGAGCTTGAGCGTGTAGGCGGAGGTGAGGATGTTGCGCTCGACGAGCTGCTCCCCCTCTTCGATCCGCTTGGCGATCTCGATCTCGCCCTCGCGCGAGAGCAGCGGCACCGTGCCCATCTTGCGGAGGTACATCCGGACGGGGTCGTTCGAGCGGGCGGTGGGGCTGTCATCGGAGAGGCGGCGGTCGTTGTCGCCGGGGTTCTGCCCGTTCTGCTCCTGCTGCTGACGCCCGTACTTGACCTGGTTCACCACCTCGATGTCGAGCTCGGAGAACATGATCATCACGTTGTCGAGCTCATCGGCGCTGATGAGATGCGTCGGGAGGAAGTTGTTCATCTCCTCATAGGTGACGAACCCACGCTGCTTTCCCATATGGATGAGGGCCTGGACTTCTTTCAGGTCCTTGTCCTTCAGCATTCGTGGCCCCTCTCTTCTGGTAGTATCCGAGTGTCTCAGCGGTCAGCCGGGCCAGAGGGCCCCGTCAAGGTCAGCGTTCGGATCCCGGAGCCCCAAGGCCCTTGCGGCGACGGAGGGCGTCCCGCTCCCGTTGGAGCGATGCGCGCCGTTGGAGCAATTCATTCATCCTTGACACGTCACCCGCGGCCGTGCAAGCAGCCTGCTCGCGTTCGACCGTGGACAGCTCGGCTTGTATCCGGTTGAGCTCCAGCCGATCGAGGATTTGCCGCGCGGCCTGACCGGCACGATCCACCGTGTAGAGCCCATCCCGGGCCGCGGCCTTGCGTAGGATCTGCACCAGGTCAAGGTCTCCGACCTCGTCGAGCACGCGCGCCAGCGGGACACGTTGCATCAACAAGGCGATGGCGCGTAAGGCGGATGGACGCGTCGTGACGATCGCGGGGTTGGTGACCGTCGCGACGACGGGGATCACCGGCTCCGGGAAGTGGATGAGCAGCCAGAGCAGGTGGTTCAGCTCCTGCGTGCCCACCCAGCGCGGCGCCGGGGCCCCGGCGTGGGCCTCCGGCGCGGCGCGGGCGCTGCCGATGCGCTCGCGCACGGCGCCCTCGGGCACCCCGAAGGAGGCGGCGATGCGGTTGACCACCGCCGCTTGAGAGGTGGCGGAGAAGCGGCGCACGAGGGGGGAGAGCTCGGTGACCACCTGCTCGAGGCCGCCCGGGGTGGTGCCGTAGCGCCCGACCGCGCGGCGCAGCGCCACCTCGAAGAGGGGCTCGCTCTTCGTGAGGAGCTGCTCAAAGGCTGCGGCCCCGCGGCGCTGGATGAAGTCGTCGGGGTCCTTGGCGCCGCCGAGGTCGAGGCGCCGGGGCTCAATGCCGGCCTCGACGAAGAGCTCCATGCTCTTGACCGCCGCGCGCACCCCCGCCTCATCCGAGTCGAACTGGGCGATGACCGCGGCGGAGAGCGGCCGGAGGATCTTGACGTGCTCGGGGGTGAGCGCCGTCCCGCAGCTCGCCACCGCCTCCTTAAAGCCGGCCTGGTGGAGCGAGAGCACGTCGAAGTAACCCTCGACCACGATGACGCGGCCCTTCCGCTGGATGTCGGGGCGGGCGTGGAAGAGCGCGTAGAGCACGCTCGACTTCTTGTAGATCTCGGACTCGGGCGAATTGACATACTTGGGCGGCTCGCGGCCGTCGGTGCCGACCGGGGCGCCGGGCAGGATCCGGCCGCCGAAGGCCACCACGCGGCCGCGCGGATCCTGGATGGGCACGATGAGCCGGCCGCGGAAGAGGTCATAGGCCCCCTGGCGGCCCTCCCGCCGTCGCGCGAGGCCCGCCGCCACCGCCTGATCGGGCCCGATGCCCTGGCGGTGCAGCTCGTTGAGCAGGCCGTCCCAGGCCTCGGAGGCGAAGCCGAGGCGGTAGCGCTCGATGGTCTCGCGCGTGATGCCGCGCTGCTCCAGATATTCCCGGCCGGGCTTGCCCTCGGGGCGGGCCATCAGCACCCTGTGGAAGTGCTGCGCCGCCGCCTCGCAGACGTCGTAGAGGTCTGCCCGGGCGCGGGCCCGCTGGACCTCCGTGGGGCTCTGCTCTTGGTCGCGGACCTCGACGCCCACCGCCGAGCCGAGCTCGACCAGCGACTCATAGAAGGAGAGCCCGCGCGTCTTCTCCATGAACTTGAAGACGTCACCGCCCTCGCCGCAGCCAAAACAATGGTAGATGCCCTTCGTGGGCACCACCGAGAAGCTAGGGGACTTCTCTTGGTGGAAAGGGCACAAGCCCATGTAGCTCGTGCCCTTGCGCACGAGCGTGACCGTCTGCGAGACGAGCTCGACGATGTCGGTGCGCTCTCGGACGGCGTCGATGATCTCGCGGGGGATGGTCATCGGCGCGGCCGCGCGAGGGGAGAGGCGCTCAGACCGCCGCCTTCTCGGCGGCCCCGTCGCGGGGGGCCCCGTCGCCGAGCGCGCTGCCCCGGAGCGAGCCGGCGCGGACGCGCACGTCGTCGGCCACCCGGACGAGGCCGGCGCCGAGGGCGCTGAGCTTCTCGACGAGGCGGTCGTAGCCGCGGTCGAGGTGGTAGACGCGGAGGATCTCCGTCTGCCCCTGCGCCGCGAGTCCCGCCAGCACGAGCGAGGCGCTGGCGCGCAGATCGGTGGCCATCACGGAGGCGCCGGTGAGCGAGGGCGAGCCGTCGACATACGCGACCGAGCCGTCGATCTCGATGCGGCAGCCGAGGCGCATGAGCTCGGCGGCGTGCATGAAGCGGTTCTCGAAGATGCGCTCCTCGATCTTGGCCCGCCCGGTGGAGAGGCTCATCAGGGCCATCCACTGCGCCTGCATGTCGGTGGGGAAGCCAGGGTGCGGCCGCGTCTCGATGTTGACCGGGTGCAGCGGCCCGCGCCGGGAGACGCGGATGCCCTCGGGGCTCACGGTGACCGTCGCGCCCGCCGCCCGCAGGGCCTCGATGACGGCGCCGAGATCGTGGGCCTCGGCCCCCTCACAGAAGATGTCGCCGCCCGTGATCGCCGCGGCGGTCATGTAGGTGCCGGTCTCGATGCGGTCGGGCAGGATGCGGTGGGCCTTTCGCCCGGGGCGCAGGGCCGGGACGCCGTCCACCTCGATGATGCTGGTGCCGTCGCCCGTGATGCGCGCGCCCATGCCGCGGAGGAACTTGGCGAGGTCTACGATCTCGGGCTCACGGGCGGCGTTGCGGATGACGCTCACCCCCTCGGCGAGGACCGCGGCCATCAGGATGTTCTCGGTGCCGGTGACCGTGGGCATGTCGAGGTGGATCTCGGCGCCCACGAGGCGGTCGACCCGGCCATTGACGTAGCCCCCCGAGAGCTCGAAGCGACAGCCGAGCGCCTCGAGGCCCTTGAGGTGCTGATCGATCGGCCGCACCCCGATGGCGCAGCCGCCCGGCAGCGAGACCCGAGCGTGCCCGCAGCGAGCGAGGAGGGGGCCGAGCACGAGCACGCTGGCGCGCATCTTGCGCACGACGTCGTAGGGGGCCTCCGACCAGGCGATGCGGTTCGAGTCGACCCGCACCCGCTGCCCTGCGAGCGGCGAGAGGTTGCTCGGGTCGGCGCTCACGAGCGAGGGGCAGCCGATGCGCCCGAGCAAGGAGAGGGTCGAGCTCACGTCGAGCAGCTCGGGCACGTTGTCGATGAGGTGCTCCCCCGGGGCGAGCAGCGTGGCGATGAGGATGGGCAGCGCCGCGTTCTTGGCGCCGCTGATCGAGACCGTGCCTTCAAGCGGCCGGCCGCCCTCGATGACGAGCTTGTCCATGGGAGTCCTCGGGCGCCCGAGCCGGGCGGAACCGCCTCCTTAAGGTGACTTCGAGGGCACCGCCACCCGGACCCGGACCGCTCGGCTCAGGGCTTCGACGAGATCATCCGGCCCTGCGCGCCTGCGTCAGCGCTGACCCCTCGGTGCAGCACCAGAGACTTACCCGCCTCTTTGCCCGCGCCGTAGGCCGCCCCGCCGCGGAGCTCCACGCCTCGCCCGCTCTGCAGGCGCGGGAAGCGCGCGTGGAGGTAGCGGTCGAGGTCTGCGTCTCCGACCCAGACGAGACCCTCCTCTTGTGCCTTGACCTTTTGGGCCGCCAGCTTCTCGCGAAAGCCCATCATCACGCCGGAGAGGAAGCGGCGGCGGTCGGCGTCGGCCCGGATCTTCAGGGCTCGCTTGTGCTCCTGCCAGGCCCGCTCGGCGGCCAGCAGCATGAAGTCGTAGACATAGGCCGCGATCTCGACGTTCTCGGGGGTGCCCATCACCTCGAAGACCGTGCCCTGGGCGCCGGTCTTGGCGTCAAAACACTCGACCCAGACGCCCTGGACGAAGAAGTGGGAGGTGAGCAGCCCGGCCAGCAGCTTGACGTGGGCCTGGACCCGCCCCGTGGGCTGACCGAGGTCGCGGAAGCTGTACCGCTGCCCCTGCTGGGTGGCGAGCTCGATGTTGTGCTTCAACATGAGGCGCTGGGCCGCGTTCATCGCCGCCTGGGCCTCGTGCTCGTTGCTGCTCTCGGCGAGGGCGAGCAGGCGCCGGATGCGCGCCAGGATGCGGTCATCGGACTCCTCGCGCGCCGCGGGCGGGAGGCCGCGGCTGGCGCCGTCGATGCCGAGGGCCGCGCAGACCTTCTTGAAGGTGGGGCCGTGCGGGCCCTCGCCGGCCGCCCGCATCACCTCGTCACAGTACTGGTGGGCCATCTCATGCTTGAGGACCTCCTTGACCACCCCCCAGGGCTGATCTTCGATCAACCGCCGCGCGAGGGCGAGGGTGCGGTTGCTGGAGGTCCACCGGCCGAGGGCAGACTCGGAGTCCAGGAGCAAGAAGATCGGCGCGGTCATCAACCCCTTGAACAGGTAGCCGTTGAGCTCTCGCCAGTCCTTGGCGATCTGGGCGAGCAAGAGACGATCGAGGGTCAGGGGGTTCGACATGCGGCTGGCTAATCGAACACCCACGAGCGCTCAAGACCTCTGCTTGACCTCGCTGCCGCGCGCGCGGCGCGAGGGGTAGACTGCGCGCCGATGTCCGAGCCCGTCCGCACCTTGCCCGTCGACGCTGACGGCCACCTCGACCTGCGCGGTCTGCGGATCCACGGGCTCGTTCGGGTGGGCGGCGACCTCCGCGGCGCCGATCTCATCCGCGCGGAGCTCGACGAGGCCGTCCTCGAAGGCGCCTCTCTCCACGGCGCGCGGGCCCACGGCGCGCGGCTGCGGCGAGCGCGCCTCGCGGGTGCGCAGGCCGACGGGCTGCAGGCGCGCGCCATCGACCTCGAGGGGGCCGACCTCCGCGGCGCCGGGCTCCGAGACGCCGACCTGCGGGGCGCGATCCTCGAGGGGGCCGACCTCCAGGGCGCCGACCTCCGAGGGGCCGACCTCCAGGGCGCCGACCTGCGTCGCGCCGATCTGCGCGGCGCCTCCCTCATCGACACCACCCTCGACCGTGCCGACCTCGAGGGCGCCCTCCTCGATGGCGCGGCCCTCCAGGGTGTCCGAGCGCGCCACGCGCGGGTCACCGGCCTCCTCGATCCCGGCGGAGAGGCCCTCCGCGCCTTGCTCGAGGGCGGCGCCTACGATGGCCTGCCGCCGCTCGTCACCAGCACCCTCGAGTGGAGCGGCCTCGCGGGGCGCTGGACCATCCGTAGCGCCCGCGACCTCTCCCTCCGCGCCCGCGCCATCCACCAGCGCCTCCGGCTGGTCCTCCAAGAGAGCGCCGAGCGGGCCCGCTGGGTCAGCCGAGCGCGCGCCGAGGCCCTGCGGGAGAGCCTCCGCGCCCGCGCCGATCGCCCCGAGGCGCCGAGCCTGCCCGCGCCCCCCAAGCCCGAGCGGGTGATCCCGAAGTCGGACTGGGAGACCCGACGGGAGCGCGAGGAGGCCGAACGCCAGCGCATCCGCGAGGAGCTGGAGGCCAGTGAGCGCGCGGAGCGGGCCCGCGTCGAGGCTCGGCGGCGGCGGCGCGCGGGGCAGGTGGAGCCGCTCCGCCCCGCCCTCCCGAGCGTAGACCGGGCGGAGATCGAGGCGCGCCTGCGGGAGATCGAGGTCCGACAGGCCGAAGAGCAAGCTTCCCGCGCCGCGCGCCTTCAGCGGCTCGCGGCGCTCGAGCGGGCCGCGACCCGGATCGCGCTCCCAAAGCCAGCCCGGCACCCCGCCCTGCCACCCCGGCCCGCGCCGCCGCCCCCGCCGCCGCCGCCACCGCCCGAGCCCGAGCCACTCCCGGAGCCGGTCCCCGTCCCCGAGCCCGAGCCGGTCCCCGAGCCCGTCCCCGAGCCCGAGCTTCTCCCCGAGCCCGAGCTTCTCCCCGAGCCCGTCCCCGAGCCCGTCGTCGCGGAGGCGCCGCGCGCGCGGAGCACGGTCTACGGGCGTTGGTTGGCGAAGCGCCGCGCCGCCGCCCGGCTCCCCGCGCCTCCCGCCGCGCCCCCTCCGCCGATCCCGCTCGAAGCGCCCTCCTCGCCGCCGGCCCCGGAGGTCGAGGTCGCCTTCGAGCCCCCGGCGACCCCCGCGCCCGAAGACGAAGCCACGATCGAGCGTCCTGCGCCCCCCGAGCTCATGGCGGTCCTCGCCCTCGACCGGGCGCCCGAGGTCGAGCCCGCCGAGCCGATCGAGCCGGAGGCGCTCGAACCGGAGACCCTCGAGCCACAGATCCTCGAGCGCTCGCCCGAAGCTCCGTCGGCGCCGATCTGGCGGCGTCTGTGGGACCTCCTCCGGGCGCCGCGCCCGCCGGCACCTCCCGCCGAGCCCGAGCCCGAGCCCACTCCCCAGCTCGAGCCTCAGCCCGAGCCAGAGCCAGAGCCAGAGCCAGAGCCAGAGCCCGAGCCCACTCCCGAGCCCGAGCCTCAGCCCGAGCCTCAGCCCGAGCCTCAGCCCGAGCCAGAGCCAGAGCCAGAGCCAGAGCCAGAGCCAGCGGTCCTCGGAGTCGGCGAGAACGTTGACGAGGACGTCGACGAAGAAGAAGACGAAGAAGAAGACGAAGACACCGACGCGGAGGAGGCTGTCGAAGCGCCTGCCCCTCCGACGACCACCGTCTGGGCGCGCTTCCTCCAGCGGCTCCGAACCCGCACGCCCAGCGGCGAAGCGCTCCCCGTTCGCGCCGAGCCGCCTCCGATCATCGAGGCCCCCGAGCCGACCGCCGACATCGAAGAGGCCCTCCCCGACGAGGCCCTCGAAGAGGAGCCCCCTGCAGCGGTGTGGGCTCCCCCCGAAGAGGCGCTCCCCGAGCCCCAGCCAGAGCCAGAGCCAGAGCCAGAGCCAGAGCCAGAGCCAGAGCCAGAGCCAGAGCCAGAGCCCGTGCCCGAGGAGCTCGACGAGCCCAAGGAGCTCGACGAGGACGAGGAGCTCGACGAGGACGAGGATGAAGAGCGCCCCGCGGTGGTCGGGAAGACTGTCTGGCAGCGCTTCCTCGAGCGCGTCAAGGGCGAGCCGAGGGCGCCGGTCTTCCAAGCGGCGCCGACCCCCGAGCCCGCCGAGCCCGCCGAGCCCGCCGAGCTCCCGAGCCCTCCCGCCCCCGAGACCGAGGACGAGGCCCCCGCAGAGCCGGCGCCGCTCGACACCCCTCCCGCGGAGCCCGCAGCGCCGGAGGTGGATCTCGACGAAGAACCCGAGGACGACACCCTCGACGAGGCCGGGGACGACGAGCCCGAGGAAGACGAGCCCGAGGAAGACAACCACCCCGCCCGCACCGTCTGGGGCCGCTTCCTCGAGCGTCTGCGCGCCCGCCCGACAGCAGCCGTGCCCGCGCCGCCGGCGGAGCCCGCCCCGGCGCCGGGCCCGGCCGCGACCCTCGACGCCGAAGCGCTCCCCGCCGCGCTCGAGCCGCCACAAGAGCAGCCCGCGGAGGAGGTCGAAGGACTCGACGAGGACGAGCTCGAGGAAGAGGAAGACCTCGACGAAGAAGACCTCGACGAAGAAGACCTCGAAGTCCAGCCATCCCCCGCACAGCCGCCCGCTCCGCCTCGGATGCCCGAGCCGCCCCCGCCGGTCGTGGTGCAGCGCTGGGAGCCGCCGCCCGACGAGCCCGACGACGAGGACGAGGACGAGCTCGAAGAGGAGGAGCTCGATCAGGACGAAGGGGCCGAGGCTCGCCCCACCGTCTGGGGGCGCTTCCTCGAGCGCCTCCGCAGACGCGCCGCGGACCCCGCGCCCGACGCCGACCCCACGCCCAACGCCGAGGCGAGCGCCTCCGGTGTGGAAGCGCCCCCTGCGGAGCCCGAAGACGAAGCCCCCGCCGAAGACACCGACGAGGACGCGCCCGCCCCCGAGGAAGACGCGCCCGAGTCGGGAGAGCCCGACGTCGCGCCCGTGGTCGAGCCCGAAGACGACGAGCCACAAGACGAGCCACAAGACGAGCTCGACGAAGACGAACCCTCCTTCCCCGGCGAGGCCGATGACGCGGAGCCCCGCCCGCCGCTGTGGCAGCGCCTGCGTGAGCGCCTCCGGCCCCGGCCGGCCGCCCCGCCGGCCGACCCCCTGGCCGACCCCCTGGCCGACCCCCTGGCCGACCCCGTCGGCGAGCCCGTCGGCGAGCCGCTCCCCGCCGTCCAGGTCGCCGAGGCGCTCGAAGACGAGGCCGAGGAGGCCCTCGAAGACGAGGCCGCAGCGGCCGCCCCGCCCACGCCCGCCGAGGTCGGCCCGAGCGCGCTCGAACGCCTCCTCGCCGCCCTCCGCCCGCGGCCGCGTACCCCAGAGGACCCGCTCGACTTCCGCGGCCAGAAGCTCGGCTATGTGGACTGGAGCGGCCGAGACCTCCGCGGCGCCCGCCTCGACTCGGCCCGCCTCCCGGGCTCGATGCTGCGCGACGTGCAGCTCACCGACGCCAGTCTCGAGGGGGCCCGCCTCGAGCGCGCCAGCCTCGAGGGCGCGGACTTGCGGCGCGCCCGCATGGACGGGATCCGGCTGCGCGGGGCCGTGCTCGAGCGGGCCCAGCTCGCGGGCGCCCGCCTCATCGACGCCGATCTGCGAGACGCCGACCTCCGCGACGCCGACCTCACGGGCGCCGACCTCACCGGCGCCGACCTCCGCCGCGCCCGCCTTCGCGGCGCCTCCTTCCTGGGCGCCAACCTCACCGCCGCCCGCCTCGCCGATCTCGACCTCGAGGACGCGATCCTCGACGGGGCGGAGCTCGACCAGGCCGACCTCGCCGGCGCCCGCCTCGACGACACCCGCGTCGCCGACGCCCACATCGCCGGCGCCCTCGGCCTCTCCTCCCGCGACCGCGAGCGCCTCGCCCTGCGCGGCGCCCGCACGGGATCGGGCGGCTTCGACGAGCTCTTCGGGCAGCTCGCCCCCCGTCAGATCCGCTTCGCGCTCGGTGTGCTCGGCCTCGGCCTCTTCTCGTACCTGGGGGTCCGCTTCTTCGCCTCGGAGGACTCTGATCTCCGCGCCCTCGAGGCCGCCGCGGAGGAGGCGCGCGGCAGCGATCCGCTCGCCGCCGCTGCCACCTACGCCGAGCTCGCCGCCGCCGCAGGCCGCAGCGACGAGCGGGTGGGCTACCTGCTCGAGGCCGCGGCCCTCTCCGAGCAGGGGGGCCAGCCCGAGGCCGCCCGCGCCCACTTCGAGGCCGCGCTCTCCGAGGCCGGCGAGGACACGAACCTCCAGCCGCAGGTCCGCCTGCGCTGGGCCGAGCACCACGCCCGCGCCGCCGCCTGGGCCGAGGTCAAGCTCACGGTCGACCCCGTGCTCGCGCTGAGCGGTCAGCCCGCCGAGGTGAAGGCCCGCGCCGTGCTCCTCCACCAGAGCGCCAACGAGGCCCTCGGCACCGTCGACGATCCCGTGCTCGACAAGCTGATGGGCACGCTGACCGCCCTGCCCGAGGCCGAGGCCGAGCTGCGCCTCGCCCTGGCCGAGCTGCGCTCCACCCGCGGCGAGGCGGCGCGCGCCAAGGCCGAGCTCGACCGGCTCAGCCGCCTCGACCTCCCCACCGACCTCGATCGCCGGGTGCTCGAGACCCGCGCCCGCGTCTTCGACCGCGCAGGCGAGCTCGACGGGGCCGGCGCCGCCCTGGTCGAGCTCCTCCGCGGCGCCCCGGCGGGCTCGGTCACCTGGCAGGCGGCCTCGCTCCAGCTCGCCGACGTGCGCGCCCGCCAGGGGAAGGCCGAGGAGGCCCGCGCCCTCATCGACCCGCTGCTCCTCGACCACTCCGTCGAGCCGAAGGTGCGCAGCCGCGCCTACCTCGTCTCGGGGCGCCTCCACGAGGAGGCCCAGGAGCTGGCCCTCGCCGCCGAGGACTACCGCGCCGCCCTCGGCCAGGCCGAGCTCGACAACGAGACCGTCGAAGAGGCCCGCCTCGCCCTCGCCCGCTTCCTCCTCCACAGCGGCGACTCCTCCGCCGCCGCCGAGGCCCTCGAGGGGCTGCCCGAGGGGGTGGCGGCGGGGGTGTTCGTCCAAGCCCGCCTCGGGGAGGCCCGCTCGCTGCTCGACGCCGGTGACGCGACGGCCGCGATGGCTGTCTACGACGGCATCCTCGAGGGGTCCGCGCTCGAGGTGGACCTGATCCGCGCCGCCAAGGCGGGGCGCGCCGAGTGCCTGAGCGTGCTCGGCGAGACCAGCGAGGCCGTCACCATCTGGCGCGACCTCCTCGCCGAGATCGGCCCCAACGAGGCCAACGACCGCGCCGACCTCGAGCTCCAGCTCGCCCGCGGGCTCTTGCAGGGCGGCGAGCCGGTCCAGGCCCTGGCCGCCTTCCGCTCGCTCTCGCAGTCGAAGGACAACGACATCCGCTTCCAGGGCCTGCTCGGCATGGCCGAGGTCGCCCGCTCCACCGGCGAGGTCACCCGGGCGCGCGAGCTCTACCAGCAGGTGGCCGAGGGGGCCGCCGACGCCGCCTTCCAGGTGCAGGCGCTCGAAGAGCTCGCCGACATCGCCACCGAGCAGAACCAGCCTGAGGCCGCCCTCCAGGCCTGGCGCAGCCTCCTCGGCAAGGTGCCGCCCGGCAGCGCCGACGCCACCCCCGTACGCGTCCGAGTCGCCATGGCCCTCGCCGACGCCGGCCAGCTCTCGGAGGCCCTCACGCTCTGCGCCCAGGCTGTGGCCGGCGAGGCAGACCGCGCCGTCCGCGCGCGCGCCAGCCTCGACTGCGGCGAGATCGCCGAGCGGGCGGGCCAGCACGCGGCGGCCGCCCTCGCCTATCAGGAGGCCCTCGACACCGGGACCCTCGAGGGGGAGCCGCGCGCGGAGGCCGCCCTCGGGCTCGCGCGGGCCCGCCTGTCCGGCGGTGACGCCGAGGGGGCCGTCGCCGCCATCGAGGCCGCCCTCCCCTCGCTCGAGGGGGCGGAGGCCCGCCTCCCCCTGCTCTCCCTCCGCGTGCAGGCCCTCCAGGTCACGCCCGGGGTCGAGGCCGCCCGGCTGGAGGCCGCCATCGAGGCGCGGGACCGCATGGCCGAGTCCGCGCCGGCCCTGTCCGGCCCGATCCTGGTCGAGGCCGCGGCGCGGGCCCGCGACCAGGGCCGCCTCATCGAGGCGATCGAGATGCTCGAGAAGGCCGTCAAGCTGCCCCTCTCCGACGAGGAGCGAGCGCGGTCCCTCTGCGAGCTCGGCGATGTGTCGCTAGAGGCCGGCCAGATCGCCGAGGCCAGCCAACATTACACCGCCGCCCTGCCCCTCGCGCAGAGCACGGGCGACCTCGTCACGCTCTACAACGCCTCGCTCGGCCTCGCCGAGGTCGACCGCCGCGGCGGCGAGCCCACCCAGGCCGCCCGCCGCCTCGAGGCGCTCCACCCCCCCGACGACGCCGCGCGCGCGACCTGGCTCGAGCTCCGGGCGGCGGCCCTGGGCGAGGCCGGCGAGCTCGAGGCCGCCATCGACGTCTGGAAGCAGCTCGCCGATCTCGCCGAGGACGACCGCCCCACCCGCGCCGCCGCCCTCCGCGGCCGCGCCGACCTCCTCCTCGGCGCCGACCGCCCCGGAGACGCCCTCCCTCTCTACGAGGAGGCCGCCAGCACCTCTCCGGACCCCGGCGAGGTCGGCGCGGCCCGGCTCGGCGCGGCCGAGGCCCAATTCATGCTCGGGCAGGAGGCGAAGGCCAAGGCCGCCTGGAGCCGGCTGCAAGCCTCGTCCGACCCCGAGGTGGCGCTGCAAGCCCGGCTGCGGCAGGCCTCCCTCGCCAACACCGAAGAGCGCTGGGATGACGCGCTGGCGCTGCTCGCCGGTGTCAACGCCCGCACCCTCGGCTCGGGCTGGGACGCCACCGTCACGAGCATCCGCGTCAGCGCGCTCACCGGCGCCGAGCGCCCCGTCGAGGCCGTCCAGGCCTGGACCGAGCTCAGCCGCCGCTGGCCGGAGGATCCGGAGGCCCTCATCCCTGCCTGGCTCGGCCTCGGCGACCTCGCCCTCGCCGCCCACGACACGGAGGAGGCCCTCCGTCACGCGCGGCGCGTCCTCGAAGAGAGCGACGATCCCGCCTACCGCGAGCGAGCTCAGACCCTGATCACCCAGGCCAAGAAGTGAGCTTCCCCCAACTCATCTGACCCGTTGACCGCTGCCTGGCCCCGAGAAGGACGACCCGTAGGGGTTGACAAGAGGGCCGGCGGCCGGGTTCCATACGCCGCGAGGTGTCCATGAAGCCGTCTTCATCCCCCCTACCCCTCCTGCTGATCGGCGCGCTGGTCGCCTGCAAGAGCCCCGTCGCACCCAAGGCCGATGACACCGCGGGCGGCACCGACGGCGCAGACGGCGCGGACGGCGCAGACGGCAGCGACGGCGGCGGTGAAGAGGTCGCCTGGGAAGATGTGCGTCTCGAGACCGCCATCTCGCTGACCGGCGCCTACGCCTCCGGCACGGGCTTCTTCGTCACCGCCGAGCAGGGCCAGACCTACAAGCGCCAGGACGGAGAGTGGGCCCCGATCCCGATCGAGGTCGACGGCGAAGACTTGAACGGCCTCTGGGGCATGGGCGCCGACGACACCCTCGAGATGGTCGCCGTGGGCGACGGCGGCTTCCTCGCCACTTGGACGGCCGGGGCCTGGGTGGTCGAAGACATCGGCACCGCCAACCTCGAGTCCGTGAGCGGCCCCGCCTCGAATGACCTCATGGCGGTCGGCTGGGGTGGCGTGTTCATGAACAAGAGCGGCGCCTGGACCTACCTCCCCGTCGACGGCAGCCCCCGCTTCAACAAGGTCTGGTACAACGGCAACGTCGCCTTCGCCGTCGGCGAAGACGGCACGCACGCCAAGTACGCCGACGGTGTCTGGACCGTCACCCAAGAAGACAGCCGCCTGCGGCTCTACGGCGTGAGCGGCACGAAGAACGCCGACATGTGGGCCTGCGGCGAGAGCGGCCTGATGCTGCACTTCGACGGTGCCACCTGGACGCCGGTTGATCTCGGCACCGCGCAGTCCCTCTGGGCGGTCCTCGCGCTGAGCGACACCGACGTCTACGTCGTCGGCGGCGGCGGCTTCGCGGCCCACTACGACGGCGCCGCCTGGACCGACCTCCCGACCGGGGTCGACAACAACCTCTACGCCATCTCCGCGAGCTCCAACGGCACCGTCTGGGCCGTCGGCAACCGCGGGATGACGCTCAAGCGGAACGGCGCCGCCGACTGACCGTGGCGGGCCCGGCCCCTCTCCCGCGCGAGGGGCGCGCCCCGCTCAGTCGCAGTCCGCCAGGAAGACCTCCCACCAGCCATTGCCGATGTCCTCGTCGGTGCACTCGTCTTGGGTGAGCACCATGTCGAGGGCGCCGTCGCCGTTGAGATCGACCAAGGTCGACCAGAAGTAGCCTTCGTTCGGATCCCCGGACTGGCACTTCGCGGTCATCGCGTTCGAGAGCTGGCCCCATTGGAGCTCGTACTTCACCGACTCGGGCGGCAGCGGGAATTCCAGGCTCGACGACTCGAAGCCGCTCCCGGTGTTCTCAAAGACCCGCCACCGGGAATTGCCGGCCTCTTCGTCGGTGCACTCGTCGGTCGTGACGACCACGTCGGGCAGCCCGTCGGCGGTGAGGTCGAGGGTCGTGGCGTAGACGTAGCCCTCGTTCGGGTCGCCGTCGGCGCACTTCTCGGTGCCGCCGTAATAGACGTCCTGCCAGGTCTCGACATACTTCTGGGGCTCGGGCGGGAGCGCCCACTCGGTCGGGCTCTCCGAGAAGCCGGTGCCGTTGTTCTCATAGACATACCAGATCGAGTTTCCGACCTCGTCGTCGCTGCACTCGTCGCGGGTCACGACGATGTCGGCGGCGCCGTCCCCGGTGAGGTCGAGCAGCGAGGCGCGGAAGTAGCCCTCGTTCGGCTCGCCAGACTGGCACTTCTCGGTTTGGGCCGAAGCGACGTCCTGCCAGGTCTCGACGTACTTCTGTGACTCCGGCGGCAGGCCCCAGGGGATCGGCGTGCTGGAGAAGCCGTCCCCCTCGTTCTCGTAGACCATCCAGATCGAATTTCCGATCTCGTCGCTCGTACACTCATCGCGGGTGACGACGATGTCGGGCCGACCGTCTCCCGAGAGGTCGAGCAGCGTCGAGCGGAAGAAGCCCTCGGTGGGGTCACCCGACTGGCACTTCTCGGTCTGCGAGGTGTAGATGTCCATCCACTGCTCGGTGTATTTCTGGGACTCCGGCGGCAGGCTCCACTCGGTCGCCGTGTCGGCGAACTCCGAGCCCGTGTTCTCATAGACCAGCCAATAGGAGTTGCCGATCTCGTCGTCGGTGCACTCATCGCGGGTCACGACCAGATCGGGCTTCCCGTCGCCGGTGAGATCGAGGAGGGTGGAGCGGAAGTAGCCCTCCGTGGGGTCTCCCGACTGGCACTTCTCTGTCTGGGCGGTGGAGACGTCTGCCCACAGCTCGGTGTACTTCTGGGACTCGGGCGGAAGGCCCCACTCGGTCGAGCTGTCGGCGAACGCGGAGCCCGTGTTCTCATAGACGAGCCAGATCGAGTTGCCCACCTCGTCGTCGGTGCACTGGTCGCGGGTGACGACGAGATCGGCGCGGCCGTCCCCCGTGAGGTCGAGCAGCGTGGACTTGAAGTAGCCCTCGTTGGGGTCCCCGGACTGACACTTCTCGGTGAGGGCGTTGGCGGTGTAGCCCCACTGGGTCACGTATTTCTGAGACTCGGGCGGGAGGCTCCACTCGGTCGCCGACTGGGCGAAGCCGCTCGCGGTGCAGGCGGGCTCGCCTCCGCCATCGCCGCCATCGCCGCCATCGCCGCCATCGCCGCCATCGCCGCCGTCACTCCCATCCCCCTCGCCGCCCTTTCCGCCGCCGCCGCCACCTCCGCAGGCGCAGAGGACGAGCAAGGCGTAAGGGGACAGGCCGCAGGTGAGGGTCAGGGTGCGCACGGGGTCTCCAGGGAGCTCGGCCTACATGCCACGGGGCCGGCCGGGTCGCCACCGCCGCGCCGCCGCCTGAGGGCCTCCCGGCCGAGCTCAGCGCCGAATGACGACGCCGACCCCGCCCAGCACGAGGCCCGCGCCCCCCACGGCGGCGGTCCACGGGATGGCGCCGAGGGCCGCGGCGTGCTGCGCCTCGGCGTCTCCGCAGGCCCCGGGATCCCGGCCGATGGCCTCCTCACAGGTCCCGACCGCCTGCGCGGCGAGCAGCGCATACGCGCCCGTCGCGAGGCCGCCTGCGGCGAGCAGCCCGGCGCCCGACCAGACGAGGGCTCGGCCTCGGGGCGGCGGCGGGGCAACGGGGAGGGCGACCTTGACCGCCGGCCGGAGGGGCGCCCACTCGACGCCGCCCGTGACACCCCTCCAGACGTGGGGGCCGGCGACGACATAGACGGCGCTCCCCGCAGGCGCCGCCGCGGCGAGCAGGCCCGGGATCGCCGCCCCTCGGCCACCCGCGTCCCCGAGGTCGCCGAGGTCGCCCTCGGCCTCCGCGGGCAGGAGGAGGGTGGCTGTGAGGTCGGTCGGGAGCTCGAGCCAGCCCGCGCTCCCGCCCGTCGCGGCGCCCTGGAGGAGGTGCCGACCCGGATGCAGGCGGAGGAGGCCCGTCGCCACCGGCTCACCGTCGATCCACAGCCCCGACGGCTGGGGAGGCCAGAGGGTCAACGCCACCCCCGGCGGCAGGGCCTCGCGGGCCTCCCGCAGCAGGCGCTCACCCGGGTCAGGGGAGTAGCGGAGGTCCCAGCGGAGGTCGGGATCGAGCCGGAGCGCGGCCCCGAAGGCGAGGCGGGCCCCCTCGAGGTCACCGTCGAGGGCGGCGGCGACCCCTCGCAGGTAGTCCACCTGCGCCACCGCGGCCCGCCCCGGGGTCTCGGTGAGGCAGCCGAGCGCGGCCGTCGCGTCGTCGAGGGCGAGGCGGGCCTCCGCGATCCGCACGTAATCGAGCGCCTTTCGGGCGCGGGCCACGGCGTCGGAGAGGCGCAGCGCGGTGGTGGGCGCCCCGGCGCAGGGGCTCCAGCCGCCCCCTCCGAGCAGGCTCGGGCCCCGACCGCGGAGCAGCTCGGACCACGGCAGGGGCTCCAGCGCCGCCCCCGGCTCGATCGCCTGCACCCGGGCCACGGCCTCTTCGGCAGAGACCCCCTCGTAGACGAGCGGGGCGGCCTCCGCGCGCCAAGGCGCCAGCACCACGGCGAACGCGCCGAGCAGGGAGAGAAGGCCAAAGTCGTCGAGCGCGGCGAGGGAGGTGGCGCGATGGCACGGGGCGCGGCGACCAGACCTCACGGCTCTGCTCCGCAGGCCGCACCGAGCTCGAAGTCCCAGCAGCGGGAGGTGCTGCCGTCGGCCTTGACCTCGACCGTGAGCGTCTTCTCCCGCCCATCGTGGCTGCGGAGCGTGAAGGTCTGGCGGCCCACCGGGGCCTCGCCGCGCCAGGGGCTGCTCTTCACCTCTCCCCCTTTGAGCTGGATCTCTCCCGACGGCACCATGTTGATGAGCACGGAAGCCTTCGCGCCCGCGGCCTGGGTGCCCGCAGAGGGAGCCCCCGCGGCCTTGGTGGCCGGAGCCCTCGCGCCGGCGCCCCTCTCGGGCGCAGCCTGGGCGCCTGCGGGGGGCTCGACGGCGGCGGCGGGCTCGACGGCCGCGGCGGGCACAAGCGCAGCGGCGGGCTCGACGGCAGCGGCGGGCTCCGCCACCGGAGACACCGGTGGGCGGGCGATCTCTGCCTCGACGATGGGCTCCGCCTCGGCGGTGCCGCCCCCGCGCAGCCCGAAGCCGACGCCCAGCCCCAGGCAGACCGCGGCGAGCACCGCGACCAGGCCGAGCACAGCGAGGCGGGTGGGGCGGGGCTCCGACACCAGGCTGGCGGGCGCCGGGGACACCTCCCGCGTTCGCGGCGAGAGGTCCAGGACGGAGGGGGGTAAGGTCGTCTCCGAGCTCGGGCCGACCGGCCTCGGCGGGAAGGTGGCCGCGCCGCCGGTCGTTCCCATCGGGCTGAAGTGGCCCTCGGGGAGGAAGGTCGCCGCCCCCCCGCGCAGCGCGGGGCCGGTCGAGGGGAGCGCCGCGGCCTCACCCTCGGCGGCGCCATCATCGAGCGGCGGCCCCCCTTCGGGATCGTCGGGGAGCTGCTCCATCGCGAGGGCGATGGCGCGGTCCATCTCCTCGGTGCTCTGATAGCGGTTCGCCGCGAGGTAGCGGGTCGCCCGGAAGACGACCTCGCGGAGGGCGGGCGGCAAGAGGGCGCCCATCTCTGGCCGCGCCTCCTCGGAGTAGATGCCCTGCGGGCTCCGGCCCGTGGCCAGCGCGAAGAGCGTGGCGCCGAGCGCGAACACGTCGGCGGGGGGGCCCACCCGACTGGCGTCGGCGAGCTGCTCTGGCGCCATGAAGCGCTCGGTGCCCATCCCCATGCCCGTCTGGGTGAGCGGGGTCTCGGTGATGGCCACCCGCGCGATGCCGAAGTCGGCCAGCTTGACGACGCCGCCTCGGGCGATGAGCAGGTTCCCAGGCTTGATGTCGCGGTGAATCACGCCCTGTTCATGGGCGAGCGAGAGCGCGCCCAGCACGCCGCGCACGATCTCGCAGAGCCGCCGCGGCGGGACAGGGCCGTTCCGCAGCACCCAGGACTCGAGGCTCCCCCCGACGAGGTGCTCCATCACGATCCACGCCGCGCCCGCCTCATCCCCGAAGTCGTGCACGACGACGACGTTGGGGTGCTGGAGCCGCGCCATCACCTGGGCCTCGCGCACAAAACGCTGCCGCGCCGAGGGGTGCGAAGCCAGCGCTGGGCTCAGTAGCTTCACCGCGCGTGTCACCTCAAAGCGACGATCAAAGGCCAGCCATACGCTCGCCATGCCCCCTGCGCCCAGCGGACGGATGAAGTGATACCGCTCCTCCGGCAGGCTGGATGGAAGTTCTTGTCGCATCGGGCTCCTGGCGAGTCTCGCGCATCGTATGACGAGCGGCGGCCCGACACCAGCCACCTTCGCCGCGGTACAATCCGCGGCTCATCGATCGACCTGGAGCGCAACGTGGGATCCCCCCCTCGCCCTCACCTGCTGGTGCTCGTCTGCGCCACGCTGTGCACCGCCCTCGGCGCCTGCACCTTCCCCGAGGACTGGGACGGCGACGGCTACACCCGCGCCTCGGGCGACTGTGATGACCTCGACGCCGCCGTGAGCCCCTCCGCCGAGGAGGCCTGCAACGGCGTAGACGACGACTGCGACGAGGTCATCGACGGGGACGAGGCCGCGGGCGCCGTCCAGTGGTACGCCGACAGCGACGGCGACGGGGTCGGCGCCGGAGAGAGCCCCACGGGCCAGGCCTGCGCGCCGCCCGCGGGCTCCGTCACCACCGGCGGCGACTGCGACGACGAAGACGCCGCCGTCCACCCTGGGGCAGACGAGCTGTGCGCCACCGTGGGCGTCGATGACGACTGCGACGGCGACATCGACGAGGACACCTTCGCCGACGACGCCGTCGATCAATCCACCTGGTACGCAGACGGAGACGGGGACGGCTACGGCGATCCCGCCGAGTCGTACACCGCCTGTGTGGCGCCAGCGGGCACCGTGTCCATCGCCGGGGACTGCCACGACGGCGACCCCGCGGTCTCTCCGGACGGCCTCGAGCGCTGCGACGGCCAGGACAACGACTGCGACGGCTTCGTGGACGGGGAGTGGCGCGTGCCCGCGGACTACCCCACGATCGAGGAGGCCATCGACGCTGCGCCAGACGGCGCCACCCTCTGCATCGAGCCCGGCACCTACGAAGAAGACCTCTACATCAGCGGCCGCACGCTCACCTTGGAGGGGGCGCTCGCTGCGAGTGAGGTCATCCTCGCGAGCCCAAGCTCTCCCGCGGTCCAGGTGCTCACGGGCTCCGACATCACGCTGCGAAACCTCGTCTTGCGCACCACCTCCGACAGCAGCGCCAACGTGCTCCGGGCGAGCTTCGCGACCCTCCACCTCGACGACGTCACCGTGAACGAGGTGCGCTGCACGGCCTGTCCCGTGCCCCTCAACCTCGTGCAGCTCAACGACTCCACGGTGTCGATCACAGACCTCTTCATCGAGGGCAACGTCCTCCAGCCCTCTCCGCCCACCGCCGAGGGCGCGCTGCTCGACCTCTTCGGCCCCCTCTTCTCCGCCGAGCGGACGGACCTCGACTGGCAGGGCGGCCGTGTCGGCGCCAACACGGTGAACCTCCAGTACTTCGACTCCGCCAACCCGACCGTCTACGGCCTCGTCCGCCTCGCCGGGGGCACGAGCACGCTCTCCGACGTGCAGATCGACCACAACGAGCTGCTCTCCGAGAGCGGCACCGCGACCACCTTCCGGATCGGGGGCGCTGATCTCCGCGGCGTCCTGCACGTGACCGAGACCCTCGAGGGCGACATCCCGACCGTGAGCCTCGACGGCGTCGACGTCACGGACAACGAGGCCCGCATCATCGTCGAGCCTCTCGACATCTACTACGACTTCACCTACCTCCAGCTCACCGGCATCTTCGGCTTCTACGGCCAGGGCGTTGTGGACTGGTCGAACAGCGCCCTCCACGGCAACCGCTTCAGCCTCGCCGTCATGCCAGAAGGCGTAGACACGGGGCTGAGCCTCCTGTCGGCAGGCTTCGGCCTCTCCGAGCTCGACACCCTCCGCCTCATCGGCCTCGACATCTCCGACAACGAGCTCACCGGGGCCTGCGACCACGGCCTCTCGCTCTATGGCGACGTCCACCTCGAGCAGACCTCTATCGTCGGAAACTCTATCACCGCCGGCGCCCTCCCCTGCAGCGGCACCGGACTCCTGTCCTTCCGCAGCAGCACCGCCGTGCAGGCGGAGAACCTCATCATCGCCCAGAACACCTGCGAGGGGGGCTGCGCGGACGGCCCCGTCTCCCTCACCTCGGGCGCCACCGCGCGCTTCCAATACGCCGTCCTCTCCGGGAACCGCTTCACCGAGGCCCGCGCAGGCGCCTTCTTCCTCGGCGACGGCACCAGCCTCACCGTCGAGAGCTGCTCCGTCGACGACAACGAGGCCCCCCTGGCCGGCGCGGGCGCGATCTTCGCGGAGGACTACGCTTCGACGCCGCCCACGGCCTCCATCCGCCACTCCAACTGGTTCCAAAACGGGCCCGACGCGGAG
This sequence comes from Myxococcota bacterium, assembly GCA_044344255.1. Classification (GTDB taxonomy): domain Bacteria; phylum Myxococcota_A; class UBA796; order UBA796; family UBA2385; genus JBIJDH01. The sequence goes on along the minus strand of JBIJDH010000016.1, from coordinate 9,301 downwards.
TACGCCTTCCACCTCGTCGACGGCGACTACGCCGACGCCGACATCGACGGCTGGGAGGGCAACCAGACCGCCGATCCCGACTATGTCAACCACTCAGGCGACGCCGCAGGCTGGGACCTCCACCTCGCGAGCGGGTCGCCCCTGATTGACGCGGGCGACCCGGCGGAGAGCGACGCCGATGGCAGTCGTGCCGACGTGGGGGCGTATGGGGGGCCGGGGGGGGAGTGGGAGTGAGATCGGTCGGTTTGGCCGGCGTTCTTCAGTCCGCCCGGGGATAGCTCGCCTTTCTCCACCAAGTGGCGGACGGTGTGGCGGCGTTCTTAGAGCTGACCAGCTCCGGGCCCAGGTACGGTCCGAGCTGTTGGCGGCGGTTGCTGGACTGGAAGATGAAGTCGAGGCTCTCGATCGTCTCGGTGAACGGGAAGTGGGCGTGGCGGGCCGTATTCTGGATGCGCGTGTCGTTGCGGTGCGCGACCTCCTCGGCGATGAGCAGCGCGAGGTCGTCGCGGTGGCCCCAGCCCTCCGCGGCCGCGCGGGTGGCGTAGCCCGGGTACAGGCGGCGCACCGTCGGCAGGTGCAGGCGCTTGAGCAGCTTGTCGAGGTCGATGTCGCCTGGGTTCATACGGCCTCCCGGAGCACGGCGCGGACGGCCTCGAAGGTGAAGGTCTCGCGAGCGACGCAGCGGGCGAAGGCGTCCCGCATGGCGCCACCGGGCACCGGTGGACGAGGGCCCCCATGAACTGCCACGCCGGCTGGCCGAGCTCCGGCAGGCACTGGCGGCGGAAGGTCGCGTGCTTCCGGGCGCCGTGCAGGACGGCCAGCACGTCGAGGCGGTGCTCGGGGAGGCGCTGGATTTCACCGGTGTGGTCCTGGCGGTCGTGGGTGCTGCGCTGACCGGCGACGAGGACCTCGAGCGTCCGCTGACGTCCCAGGAGCGTCGCCGGCGCGCCGAGGTGCCGAGGTGCCGGGCGGTCGCCGAGTACGCCGTGCCCTGGAACGAGATCGTGCCCATCGGCGTCACCGTCGCCGAGTCGTCGATCGCCCACGCCTCCGGTCCCACCTGAACGGGACGCTCGGCGAGCCAGCGGGCCTCCTCCTGGCGCGCGCGCGGCAGGGATCTCTCCCGTCGCGTCGGACGGGCGCTCGTGGTTCACCCCGCGGAGCCACTCGGCGAGCTGGGCCTCGAGGTCCGCGAGATCGCGGAACCTCCGTACCCGCAGGAAGCTGTTCCTCACGGTGCCGACGACGCGCTCGACGCTGCCCTTCTGGTTGCCCGAGCGCGGCGCGCACAGGGTCGCGATGACATGGTACTCGGCGACGAGCTGCCGGAGGAACCGGTGGAGCACCACCGGCGTCGTGCCGATGGGGGAGGAGAGTGTCCCCGAAGCGGAACGACTGAGAAGATTCGCGGGGTGGGCCGGCTGGTGGCCCGAATCCGGCCATCCCTTGGCCGCGCGGCGGACCGTGCACGTGAGGGCCCGGCAGTTACGAGTGCGTCCGAGGGAGGATGAGGCAATGGAGAACCCGACCACCACCGATTCGGTCTACGAGGCGTTGAGGGAGTTCCTGCTCAACGACATTCTGCAAGGCGACGTCGACGAGCTCGAGCAGGACACCCCGCTGCTCGAGACGAACCTCCTGGACTCGATTGCGTTGGTCCGGACGTTGGTGTTCGTGGAAGCGCGCTTCGACGTGCGCATCCCCGACTCAGACGTGACGCCGGAGTACTTCCGGTCGCTTCGGACCCTGAGCCGGCATATTGCACGGCTGGGGCCCCAGCAGGCGGGGTCACAGGAGGCGCGCTCCATCCACGACGCGCCGATCCGGGCGTTGGAGATCTATGGGATCCTGCGCGGGCGACTGGAGGTGGGCGACGCCTCGATCCACTACCTGCGCGTGCAGGGGCCGGGCCCCACGTGGGTCATGCTGCCGGCGCTGGGCAACGCATCGAGCTCCTGGGGCGCAATGCTCCGGGCGGTGAACGGAGAGCACGAGGCGATCGCGCTCGATCAGCTCGGCTTCGGGCTCTCCCATCGCCCCGGGCCAACCCCGCAGTTCGCGGACCACGTGGACGCCATGATCGCCGCGGTCGACGCGTTGACCGCGGGTCCGATCGTCCTGTTCGGCAACTCCGCGGGTGCCATGGTGGCGGCGGAGATCGCCCGGCGGCGCCCCGAAAAGGTTGCTGCGCTGGTCGTGACGAGCATCGCCGCCCTCCCGGATCCCGACGCCTTCTGGCAGGAGCTCGCGGAGCTGACGGCGGACCTGGACCGGTACATGAAGGCGATGTATTTCCGGCCTCCGCCGCTCTCCGAGACGCTCCGAGGGGTCGTTTCGTCAGCGTTGTCGTGTCCCGCCTACACGGGGTTCCTCGACGAGCTGGGCCGGGAGCGACTCCCCCGGCTCTTCGAGGGCGTGTCGGCGCCGACCTTGTTCGTGTGCGGGCAGGCCGACCGGGTCATCCCACGCGCGGCGGTGTCGGCCACGGTGGCCGCCATGCCCAACGCGCGGCTCGAATGGCTCCCGAGGTGCGGACATTATCCCCAGACGGAGCGGCCGCAGGAGCTCTTGTTGCTGGTCGATCGGTTCCTCGCGGACCTGGCGAAGTCCGCTGGGGGGGCCCGATGAGCCGCGAACAACGTGACGTCGTCGTCATCGGCGGCGGCCCTGGCGGGGCGATGGCGTCGTCCTTCCTCGCCCAGGCGGGGCGCTCCGTCCTCCTGCTGGAGCGCACCCCCTTCCCCCGCTACCACATCGGGGAATCCCTCACCGGTATCGCTGGGAAGTTCATCGACGAGCTCGGCCTGTCGGACGTGATGAACGGCATGGAGTTCCCACCCAAGGTGGGCGTGACGGTCATCGGCACCGATTCGCACAACGAGTTCTTCGTGCCGGTGCCCTTCCCAACCTGGCAGGTCCGCCGGGAAGACTTCGACAAGATCCTCCTCGACCGCGCGATCGGCATGGGCGTCGAGCATCGGCTCGGCACGGCGGTCGGGGTTCTGCGCGACGCAGCGGGGGCCGTAACGGGGATCCGGTACACGGCAGCCGGCGAGGAGGAGGTCCGAGAGGTGGACTGCCGCGCGGTGATCGACGCCAGCGGCCACAGCGCCTTCATGAGCCGCCAGGGCCTGGCAGGCCCGCGCCAGGTGGACGCGTTCGGGCGCCAGATCGCGGTCTTCTCCCAGTACCGCGGCGCAGTGCGTGACCCGGGTGTGATGGCGAACAAGACCATCATCTTCTACTCCAAGGTCCACCACTGGGCCTGGTTCATCCCGATCTCGCCCGATGTCGTCTCTATCGGCGTGGTGATGCCCATCGTCACCTACAAGGCGCGCGGACAGACCCCGCAGGAGGTCCTCGACTGGGGCATCGCGAACATCAACCCCGACCTCACCTGGCGGCTGACCGACGCCCCGCAGGTGCACGACGTGCACACGATCCAGAGCTACTCCTACCGCATCGATCCCTTCGTCGGGAACGGCTGGATCGCCATCGGAGACGCCCACCGCTTCACCGATCCGATCTTCTCCTTCGGCGTGACCGCCGCGATGCTCGAAGCGAAGGCGGCCGCCGAGGCCATCGACGAGGGCATCCGGACGGGGAGCTTCGCTGAGCCGTGCGCCCGGTTCGCGGAGTACAGCAACCGCGGACAGGACGCGATCTACGACTTCCTGCGCTATTTCTGGAAGTTCCCCGCGTTCTTCGCGATCCAGACCCGCGGCCTGCAGCGCCGCGACTTCATCCACCTCTTCGCGGGCGACTTCTACAACCCCGCGATGCAGGAGACGCTGACCGGCATCCGGCGGAACCTCTACACGCTGCCCGCCGAGAGCTTCCCGGATCCCTTCGCGCGGGACCTGGCGGAGCGCACGCTCGTCCGCTTCGTGGACTTCCAAGGGCTCGACGGGATCTACCTGCGGCAGGAGGACGGCCTCGTGAAGCTCTTCTTCGTGGTCGAACCGGACGCACCCGAGGTGCACGCCGCGGTCGCCGACTTCCGCGAGACGCTCCTCGGCATGTTGGGGGGGGGCCGGGTCGAGTTGACGATCCTGTCCAGTGACGACCCGGAGGAGACGCTCGCCGCCGCCCGCCACGGCGGGACGCCTCTGCTCTCCCACAAACGCCCCGGCGCCCAACGGGCGCGCGCACAGGAGGTGGCCGGGTGATCCGCTCCGTCATCAAGGGATACGGGCACTTCCTGCCGCCGCGTGTGGTCACGAACCACGATCTGGCCGCCATGTTCGAGACCAGCGACGAGTGGATTGTCCAGCGCACCGGCGTGCGCGAGCGGCGCTTCGCCGGAGACGGGGTCGGCAGCGTCGCCTTGGCGGTGCCGGCGGCGGAGGCCGCTCTGGCGCAGGCGGGACTGTTTGCGACCGACCTCGACCTGATCATCTTCGCCACCCTGTCGCCCGACGTGTTCTTCCCGGGGAACGGGTGCCTGCTGCAGGAGCGCCTCGGCTGTCGTCAGATCGCCGCGTTGGACATCCGCAACCAGTGCAGCGGGTTCGTGTACGGCCTGCGTGTCGCCGACGCGTTCATCCGGACGGGCATGCACCAAAACGTCCTGCTCGTCGGCTCCGAGGTGCAGTCCTGCGCCCTCGACTTCACCACGCGCGGTCGCGACATGACGGTGTTGTTCGGCGACGGCGCCGGCGCGGCGGTGCTCGGGCCCGCGGAGGGCAATGGCACCCTCGCCGACCGGGGCGTGCTCGCCACGGCCGTGGCCGCGGACGGCGCGGGGGCATCCGAGCTGGGCCTGGTGGCGCCCACCAGCGCACGATCGCCCCGGATCACAGTAGAGATGTTGGAAGCCGGCCTCCAGCATCCGCACATGAACGGGCGAGAGGTGTTCCGCGTCGCGACCGAGAAGATGCCGGAGATCGCCCGAGAGGTGCTGCGCTCGGTCGGCGCCACGGTCGACGACGTCCGGTGGTTCGTCCCCCACCAGGCCAACCTCCGCATCAATGAGGTGGTGGCGCGCGCGCTGGGCTTCCCGCCCGAGCGCTGCTGGAACAACATCGTGCGCTACGGGAACACGACGGCCGCCACCATCCCGATCGGGCTGTCCGAGCTGGTGGAACAGGGCCTCGCCGTGCCTGGCGACCTCGTGCTCAGCGCGGCCTTCGGGGCCGGGTACACGTGGGGAGCGAGCCTCGTCCGCCTCTGAGGCCCGGCTACCGCGTGGCCAGGTTCGCGAGCAGGACCGACAGGCACACGAGCAGCATGTGGACCACCGTCGGGCCAACGGGCGTTCGGGCCGTCGGCTCGACCCGGCGGAGCGACAGCGTCACGTACATGGTGCACAATCCGTTGGCGGCCTCCGCCGAGAGGATGGCCCCGGTCGCCCAATTCTCGCCGCGGTAGAGCGGCACCGCCAGCCAGGCCAGCGTCACGCTCAACGTCAGCAGGCCGCCGCCGATGATCCGCATCATGGCGAGGATGATCACCCGCACGCGGGGCGGAACATCCGTCCACGCCATCTGCGCAATGACACCGTGGCGCTCCAACCAACTCGGCGTGGACAGGTAATGCAGGGCGAAACCCAACGTCAGCGCCGAGCTCAGGAGCAACAGGCCGATGGACAATTCAAGCACTGGGGGCCCCCTGCGGGCTCGGAGCCGCGGCCGGGACGCCGGGGGAAGCCGTCGGCTGCCGGTTGGCGTGTGGGGCGCTGGCGGGACGGGTGGACGACATTGGAGGTTCGATGGCTATAACCCAGACCCCTCTGCCCAGCAGCCCGGGTCAGTGGCGCAGAGAGGTTCGTCATGAAGGTGTTCGTCACCGGCGGCTCCGGGTTCGTGGGCGGTCACGTCATCGAGGCGCTGCGCGCGGGGCACGAGGTACGCGCCATGGCGCGATCCGAGGCGAGCGTGCGTGCGGTGGAGGCCCTCGGCGCGACCGCGGTGGGATCTTCCCTCGACCACGTGGAGGCCGAGCACCTCGCCGGGTGCGACGCAGTGGTGCACGCGGCGGCCTACGTCGAGGACTGGGGCCCCGAAGCGGCCTACGAGCGAGCAAATGTCGAAGGGACACGACGAATCCTCGCTGCCGCCAGGGCTGCGGAGGTTCGGCGCTTCGTGCACGTCTCCACCAACGCGACCATGTTCGACGGCACCGCCATGCTGGGCGTGGACGAGTCGCGGCCCTACCCTGCGCGCTCCCCCTTCCCGTACGCGCGCACGAAGGTGGCCGCGGAGCGCCTCGTCCTCGATTCCGACGCGCCCGGCTTCTCCACCGTCGCCCTCCGTCCCTGCTTCGTATGGGGTCCGCGCGACAACACGGTGCTCCCGACGCTCCGTCGGGTGGTCGCGCAGGGCGGCTTCGCGTGGCTGGACGGCGGTAGCGCGCGGATCTCGACCACCCACGTCGCGAACCTCGTCGCGGGGATCGCGCTGGCGCTAGCGTCCCGGTCGACCGGCGCGTACTTCGTCGCGGACGAGGACGACATCTCGGTGAAGGAGTTCTTCTCGGGGCTCGCGGCTGCGGCGAACCTGCGGCTGCCGAACCGTTCTATCCCCGGTGTCGTCGCGCGGACCGCCGCGACCGCGCTGGACCTCGCGTGGCGCGGGCTTGGCCGGACGACGCCCCCGCCCCTCACGCCCTTGGCTGCGGAGTTGTCCTCGCGGGACATGACCGTTCGCACTGCGAAGATCCGCGCGGAGCTCGGGTGGCGGCCGGTGGTGGGGCGCGCGGAGGGGCTCGCGGCGCTCCGGGAGTGAGGACGGCTCCGCGGAGCGCCCCTGGAGTCCTCGGTGCGGCGCGTGATCAACCTCCCGCTGTAGGGCGCCAACGGGCTCGCCACCGACCCGATCTCCGTCGCGAGCCTGATATCGTTGGCGGCCAGGCTCGAAGGACGGAGTTGGAACCGACGGAAGAACGCACCAGTGACGTGAAGCATCGGCTCCGCGGTCAGCCTCACCACCGGGTCGGCGCCGCCTTCGGGGCTGTGGAACGCCGGGCGGGCGACGGTGTGCGCAATGGCCCTGGCGAGCCATGGGGCGGCGGCCAGCGCGTCAGTGAGCACCGAAGCCGGATGTACGGCGTTCACCGTGACGCCACGGGTCCCGAGCCGACGCGACCACGCAAACGCCAGCAGCACTCGCGCGAGCTGAGCCTGCGCATTCGCGATCGCAGGATAGTACGGGCGCCGCTCGAAGCAGGACGGCCGGCTCCGTCGGGGTCAGGCTGGTGATGCGGCTCGGACCTTGAGCGGGTCCACCTGAGGTTGCGAGGGTTGGCCACGAGCGGCGTGCAGCCGGGCTACCCCTTCCCGCGTCACCCAGCCCACCTGCGCCCGGCCTCCAGCGGGACCATCCTGAAGCCTGTGTCACAGGACGCGGCGTATAGACTCATCGCCTGAGCTATGCCGTGTGCGCCTCGAAGATGTCGCGGAACGAGGAGTGATGTTGCTTGAACGCCGCAAGGATGGACGGGTCAAAATGTTCCGGTCGGGTGCGACCATCCCCGCGCGTAATGATGTCAACCGCCTTCAGGTGATCGAATGCTGGCTTATAAGGCCGCTTGCTGCGAAGCGCGTCGTAGATGTCGCAGACATTCATGATGCGCGCGGCCAAGGGGATCGCCTCGGCCTGCTTGCCATCCGGATATCCCCCACCGTCCCACCGCTCGTGGTGATTCTGCGCGATCTCCGCGCCCATCTGGAGATACGGGCACTTACTCTTGCCGAGGATCAGCGCGCCCATCGCGGCGTGCCCCTTCATGATCTCCCACTCGTCCTCCACGAATCCTCCCGGCTTGAGCAGGATATGGTCAGGGATGCCTATCTTGCCGACGTCGTGCATCGGACTCGCAACAAATATTGTGTCGACGAACTTCTTTTCCTGTCCGAGCATCCTGGCGAGGTCGCGGCTGTAATAGCTGATGCGCTGCACATGAGCGCCGGTGTCCTCATCCCTGAGCTCCGCCGCGCGCGTCATCGTGAGGATGGTCTCCAAAGAGCTCTCGTGAACTTCGCGCGTGCGCTTGGCCACCTCGAGCTCGAGGAAATCGTTCTGGTCGCGAAGGAAGTCGGCCATTGCGTTTAGCGCCAGATGGTTCTTTACACGCGCCAGGACGATGGGCGGGCTGATCGGCTTGGTGATGTAATCGACCGCGCCGAGCTCCAGACCCTTCTGCTCGTCCTCCATCTCAGACTTGGCCGTGAGGAAAATTACAGGAATGTTCACGGTCTTGGGGTCACACTTCAATCGTCGACATACTTCGTAGCCGTCCATCTCGGGCATCATGATGTCGAGCAGGATCAGGTCGGGTGGCGACGCAGACATCGCGATCTGCAGTGCTCTCTCGCCGCCGTTGGCGATCTTGACCCTGTACTTGTCGCAGAGCAGCGCGTGCATCATGGCCAGATTGTCCGGCGTATCGTCGACCACCAATACCATGGGAACTTCAGCGAGATCAAACGTGTTCATGTAGATTCCTTTTGCCGATGCATCTCAGATGCCGCTCGCAATGTTTTGAGCACCGCCGCGAAATCGAACGCTCGAATACTATGCTCAATCATACGGTAATGATTTGGAAAGGCGGCACTGAGCAGACCTGCGTTCGCGTCGAACATGGCGACCGCCTTTGCGTCGTCGTCGGAGAGCATCTCATCCAATTTGTTACAGACCGCCTTGAGATTGTCCGAGTCAACCCTGACCGCCGTCCTGACCTCTTCCTCGGGCAGGGTCTGCTCCAGTTGCGCAATGAGCGCATCGAGCGGCTGTTTCAGCTGGGCGAGGCAGACGTTGACTGCCCCGCGCGGCTCGCGTTGCTGGATCGCGGCCTCCAGTTCACGGGCCTGCCGCTGCAGACCGGTGGCACCAATGTTGCCGGAGACCCCCTTTGGCGTGTGCGCGCGCCGCTCGGCGCCCTCCCAGTCGTTGCCCTCAAGAGCCGTCAGGATCGCCGGAATTGCATATCTCTGCCCGCGGACGAACCTGCCAAGCATCGCCATATAAAGAGCACTATTTCCGCGCAGGCGGCGCAGTCCACCGGTCACGTCGAGCCCGTCAATACCGACGGGTAGGCCGGCTCGCGCTGAAGATGGCGGCTCTACCCTCGTAAACGCCTCGGCGGAGTGGCGAGGCTTGATCCACTTGAGCAGCGCCTTCCACAGCTCTTCGGGTTCGATCGGCTTGGCCAAATGGTCGTCCATACCCGCCGCGACTTGAGCGCTCACCAGAAGTAGACCACTTCTGCTCACCGGAAGTAGTCCACCCCGGTTGGAGTTGCCACCGGTCAGCTACGCTGGCGGCGGGGGGCGGGGGCCCCGCACGGAGGCCCTTCGATGAGC
>JBIJDH010000030.1:0-63991 GCA_044344255.1 Myxococcota bacterium | reverse complement strand
AGCTTCGGGCCGGATCGCGCACCGCCGGACCAAACCCGTCCTGGCGTAGCCAGAACGCGAACGCCCACCTGCGTCTCAAATTCCGTGTTGATGGCCATTCTTGCTATTCGACCTATGCCAACTTCAGATTAGGCCTGCCCTCCACCCGTCACCGTGCCGTACCACCGCTCGGCCCCATGGACCGTGGGCGGAGGCACCGAGCCGGGGTGGCAACTATCCATCGCTGGCACCGAAAGGCATACGAATATTTCATAGTTGGAGACCACATTAGTAGTGGTGACACCACTGAAGGACACTGTTTGGCAAGAGCGCCATAAATGGAGCACTTGGACCCGCGGTAATCGGAGCACCCCCTCCCGGTTCGGAAACTTTCAGCTTCTCTGACACCTGGGGTGAATCCATTCTCCCCGAGATGTCCGTCGACGTCATGGCACCACGGCCCATCTCCGCATCTTGCGCTGATCCGCCTGCCGTGCGCACACCTCCTGGTAACGTACCCACGGCGGGCCGTCCCTTGAGGCTTTCGCCTGGACCTGACCCGATATCGTCAACAGAACCAGAGGAATGCGGGACCTTCCCTCCTGGGGCTCCACAATGTTCTTCCCAAATCGCCTTCGCGACAACATCAGACGGAAGGGGAAAGCTCTTGTCTATGTATATTGCCTGACGGACAAGCAACTTCTCCTGGTTCGAATTCCATCTATACCCCAATCGTAAGCCTAACAGATACCGGTCCCCCACTTCGAACTTCGGAAGTCCGGACATCCACATAACCCTTCCAGGCGCCAGACTTCCTACGACAGTAATTACAAAATCAGAAACAACCGCCCCGTGGGCCACCACATCCGCTCTAAACCTAATATCGGTTACCGGAATCGGAAGAGCGACACCCGGAATAAGGTTGCCATCATACGAATCATAAGACTCTCGAACAATCACCGTACCCACCAACACCCAAGACGAAAGCTCACACTCCGCCTCCTCGCCCTCATACAAGGAGACAAAGTTTACGTCCTTTCGATGAGAAAGGTACCCTCCATCAGATGCTATCTTGATAGGATTTCGTTCCGCTGCCGTCGGCGGGAACGCCTCCGACGAATATAAACACACGCCTATCACCAAACTCCAACTCCAAAATTTCTCTATTCTCACCTTCAGCGTCGCCGACATTATTTTTCTCACCGTCCCTTCGGATCAACGAGCAGGACATCATGAGCAGTCTCATGCGGGTCGGCGTTGTAGTTGTGGACCCGTACTCCAAACTGGATCCACGGTTTCGGTGTTCCGAGAGAACTGATGTCCACAAAAGTGGACCCCGGTTGAGGTGCAGAACCCTGCATGTAGCTTGTGTTGATGGCTACCGCAGTGTCCCAGCCCACCCCATCACCGCTGTACCGCAGAGCTGGGCGAGTCCGAAGATTGGTACCTCCCGTCGCCTCGGTTGCTTCCTGGTGGACCCAGGTGTTCACAAGGCCTGCGGATGGCATCGGTTGACTCAGAGGCATGAAGACATCCGACATGGAACCATCCGTGAAGATCACTTCCGGACCCAAGAGATACGAGCCTGGCACCTGCCGCGGTGTGTTTGCGCACCCGCTGCCGAGTTGAACCACGAAGTCAACGCAATTGGCGAGGAGGGCGGGAAAAGGGCAGTGGATGTGCATGGGCTTGGTGCTCCTGATGGAGGGTTACCGACAAGATGCCAACACAACGCTTTGGACCGAGGAATCCGACGATGAGAAATTTTCGAAGTTCGGTGTGGGGTGGCAGGTCGGTGGAGCCCGGAGGCTTTCAGAGTGTCGTGCGGGGGATAGGGCGCATGACCGGCAGGGAGCAGTCAAGGCGCCCAGCCTACCACAGCACGCCACCCCCTCGCTCTCCCGGGACACGGCCTCAGGAGAGCGTCCGTTCCCCGATCCCCAATGCCCAGCCAAAGCTGGCGCTCCGACCCCGAGCCCGAGCGGGGCCGCGCCGCCGCCGCCGTCTGGCTCGCAGCCTATGACAGGCTGGCGCTCGGAATCGAGGCCCCCGGGCGGCGCCCGGCCTCCCTGCTCACAGCGAGCTCGCCATCGACGCCGCCACCCGGGGCGACAGGCTCAGCGCGATGGCCGAGGCGGAGCGCGCGATCGAGAGCTCCCTCACGACCCTGGCCCCGGACTCCTTTCGCCTCTCGCCGGTCTGGCAGGCCGCGGGGCTCCCACCACCGGTGGCCCTCCCTCTTGACTGATCCCTGGCGATTCGGGCGTGTAAGGTGGTGAAAGGTCGAGCAAGGACCTGTAATCGGCGCTCTTCACAAGGGGCGCTAATGGAGCTGTGTGACACACCGGCGCCGCCGGAGCGGGAGGAAAAACCTCTCCTGTGTCACAACGGGCCGACAGCGGCCCGACCACGATGCCCAACCTGTCATGAGGCATGAAATGTCCACGAAGAACCGAGTCCTGCAGCCCTTTTCCTTTGCCTTCCTCTCGATTGGCCTGTTTGTCACCACGGGCTGCCCCGAGGAGAGCGGCGCGAAGGGCGCCAAAGGGGCCGCAGGCGAGCCGGGCGAAGCAGGCGAAGCGGGAGAGCAGGGCGAAGCCGGAGAGCAGGGGGTGCAAGGCGAGCAGGGGGAGCCGGGCGAGCGCGGCCCCCAGGGCGAGCAGGGGGAGCCGGGGGAGGACGGCGCCTCGGGCGTCAGCTCCTTCTACTACCGGAGCGGAGTCGAGGCGTCCCTCGTGGCCGGGCGCAACGAGCTCGAGGTGAGCTGCGACGAGGGTGATCTCGCCATGGGCGGTGGGGTCGATTGTCAGTTTGCGAGCGGCTACATCATCGAGCGCAGTCAGTGGACCGAGGAGACCGGCGCTCTGGGCTCGGGCTGGATCGCCTATATCACCGGCGGCTCCGGCTCCTGCTGGGTCAAGGTGGTCTGCGCGGACATGCCCTGAGCGAGCGCGGGGCGCCTGGCGGCGCCTTCACGTACGATGGCACCGAGGACGGCGAGGTGGTCTCTTACGCGGACCACCTGCTCGCGGAGGGCGTCAGTCTCGCGGAGGCCCAGGAGGGCAGCTGGGGGGAGACGGTGGTGCGCCTCCGCGAGGCCTGAGGGCGGCGCCCGAAAGCGGAGGGCTGGACGATACCCTTCCCGGCGTGCACATCGGTCGCCTGGAGCCGACGTGAACGAGACCATCCCCGAAGAGGCCCGCGTGCTCGTGGTCGCGGCCGACCCCCTCGCGCGGGCGGGCATCGCCGGCCTGCTCGTGGGGGCGCCGGGCCTGCTCCCGGTGGGGGCGGTCGCCGCGAATGACGCCCTCGGCGGTGTGCTCTCGCGCACCGCTCCCCACGTGGTCGTCTGGGACCTCGGCGTGAACGGGGGCGGAGAGACCGCCTTCGACCCCGCCCTCCCCACCCTCGTCCTCACCGACAGCGCCGCCGAGGCCCGCCTCGCCCTGGATCGTGGCGCCCGGGGCGCCCTCTCGCGGCGCTTCGAGCCCGCGCGCCTCGCCGCGGCGCTGCGGGCCATCGTCGCGGGCCTCCTCGTGGTCGACCACCCCATCGCCGCCCTCGCCGAGCGGCCCCCGCCTCGGGTGACCACCACGCTCAGCCCCCGCGAGACGGAGGCCCTGGAGCTGCTCGCCGAGGGCCTGTCGAACAAGGAGATCGGCGTCGCCCTCGGCATCAGCGAGCACACCGCCCGCTTTCATGTCAACGCCATCCTCGACCACCTCGGCGCGCGCTCCCGCACCGAGGCCGTGGTGCTGGCCTTGCGGGAGGGGCTGATCACGCTCTGAGGGCGGCCAGGGACGGACCTGTCCATTTGAACAGGCCCCCCCTCCCCGGATGAGCAGGCGCCCCTCCTCGTTGTGCCAGCCCCCGCCTCCCCTTCCGGGCGATACCCGAGGCTCCCGACCGGCCCCAAGTTGGAGACGCAACCCGCGGGTCTCTCTCCTGCGGGCCACCTGGAGTGTGCATGTCTGCCTTCGCCTCGCTGTCCCAAGAGCTCGGTCGCGCCGTGGCCGCCCTCTCTCCCTCCCTCGTCACGGTGCCCGGCCTCGCGGGCTCCGCCACCGGCCTCGTCTGGAGCGAGGGAGGGCTCGTGCTCACCACCGCCCGCATCGCGACCCGACGCGATGAGCTGCCCGTCCTCCTCGCCGACGGTCGCCGCGCCGGCGCCCGGGTGGTCGGTCGAGACCTGGCCCGCGACCTCGCGGTCCTCCAGGTGGAGGGGGAGGGCCCCTTCACCCCGGCCCCCCTCGGGGAGGATGACACGCTCGCCGTCGGGCACCTCGTGCTGATGCTCGGCCGCCCCGACGGGGACGTGCGCGCCACGCTCGGCCTCGTGCAGCGCCTCGGCGGCGCCTGGACCACCCCGGGCGGTGTCTCCATCGACCGGCTCATCGAGGTGGACGGGAACCTCCTCCCCGGCTCCTCGGGCGGCCCCCTGGTCTCGGCGGAGGGGCGCGTGGTCGGCCTCAACACGGCGGGCATCGTGCGCGGCGGCACCACCCTGCCGATCTCCACGCTGCGCGCGGTGGTGCCCGCCCTGGTCGCCCGCGGCCTCGTGCAGCGCGGCTGGCTCGGCGTCAGCGTGAGCCCGGTGGAGGTCTCGCAGGGGGCGGGGCTGCTCGTGGGCTCGATCGAGGCGGGCTCGCCGGCCGCGGTCGGCGGGCTGCTCGTGGGGGACATCCTCCTCGCGGTGAACGAGACCCGGACCCTCACGCCGCCGACCCTCGCCGCCGCCCTCGCGGAGCTCGGCGCCGGGGCCCGCCTCACGCTCCACCTCCTGCGCGGCGGCGCCCCCCAGTCCGTCCCGCTGACCCTCGGGGCGCGCGGCCGTCGCTGCTGCTGAACGCGCCGGAGGTCGCGGGGCGCCTTGTTCGCCCCGCCGACCCCGCGTAGGCTGGGCGCCCGCCCCCCGACCGCCCGGAGCCCCCATGTTCGGCCTCATGATGGACGAGCCCCTGCTCATCTCCAGCCAGATCCGCTTCGCCGCCCGCTTTCACGGGTCGGTCGAGGTGGTCTCCCGCGAGGTGGACGGCAGCGTCACCCGCACGACGTGGGGGGAGGTGGCGAAGCGCGCCGCGAAGCTGGCGAACGCGCTCCACCGCCTCGGGGTGCAGCCGGGAGACCGGGTGGCGACGATCGCCTGGAACAACCATCGGCACCTCGAGCTCTACTTCGCGGTCTCCGGCATGGGGGCGGTGCTGCACACGATCAACCCCCGCCTGCCGCCCGATCAGCTCCTCTACGTGGTCGGTCACGCCCAGGACAGCCTGCTCTTCTTCGACACGACCTTCACGAAGCTCGCCGAGCTCGTGGGCGCGCGCTGCCCGGGGGTCGGGCGCCTCGTCTCGATGACCGACGCCGCCGGCCTCCCCGCCGGGCTGCACAGCGCGGGCGGCGTGGCGGCGACCGCCTATGAGGCGCTGATCGCGGGTGAGCCCGAGGTCTATGACTGGCCGGCCCTCGATGAACGGACCGCCTCCTCGCTCTGTTACACATCCGGCACCGCGGGGAACCCAAAGGGCGTGCTGTACTCGCACCGCTCGACGGTGCTGCACTCCTACGCCATCGCGATGGTCGACGCGCTCGCGATCTCCGCCTCCGACGTCACCCTCCCGGTCGTCCCGATGTTCCATGTCAACGCCTGGGGCGTGCCCTATGCGGCGGCGATGACCGGCTCGAAGCTGGTGCTGCCGGGCCCCGGACTCGATGGGAAGAGCCTGCTCGAGCTCATCGACAGCGAGCGCGTGACGAGCCTCCTCGGCGTGCCGACGGTGTGGTCGAACCTGCTCGGGCACCTCCGCGGCGAGGGGCGGCGACTGACCACCGTGAAGAAGGTGACCATCGGCGGCGCGGCCTGTCCCCCCTCGATGATCCAAGCCTTCGAGCAGGAGCACGGCGCCCGCGTGCTGCACGCCTGGGGGATGACCGAGACGAGCCCGCTCGGCACCGCCAACCTGATGCTCCCCAAGCACGAGGGCCTGCCCTATGAGCAGACGCTCCCCGTCAAGGCCAAGCAGGGCCGACCCATCTACGGCATCGACCTGCGGCTCGTGAGCGACGAGGGGGTGGTGCTGCCGCATGACGGCGAGAGCGCCGGCCACCTCCAGGTGCGCGGGCCCTGGGTGGCCAGCGCTTACTTCCGGCCCGGCCCCGACGAGCCGAATGAGTCGCACAAGGACGGATGGTTCGCCACCGGCGACATCGCGACCATCGACGCCGACAGCTACATGCAGATCACCGACCGCAGCAAGGACGTCATCAAGTCGGGCGGCGAGTGGATCAGCAGCATCATCCTCGAGAACGCGATGGTCGGCCACCCGAGCGTCGCCGGGGCCGCGGCCATCGGCCTCCCCCACCCGAAGTGGGGGGAGCGGCCGCTGCTCGTCGTGGTGGCCGCCCCCGGCCAGTCCCCCACCGTGAGCGAGCTCCGCGCCTATCTGTCCACCCGCCTCGTGCGCTGGTGGATGCCCGACGCCATCGAGCTCATCGAGGCCCTGCCCCTGGGTGCCACCGGCAAGGTGCTCAAGCGCCGGCTGCGCGAGCGCTTCGCGGGGTACGTCTTCCCGGAGTGAGGGGCGCGGCCTATCGCCCCGGCGCCGGGGGCACGAGGTCAAAGATCACGATCTCACTCGCGACCCCGAGCCGCGGCGGCAGTCCGGTGTGCCAGTTGCCGCGGTGCACATAGAGGCGCGTCCCGCCCCGCTCGAAGAGGCCCTGGTCATAGACGCCGAAGAGGCGGAGCACCGAGGCCGGCCAGCCGAACATGTCGGCCGCCACCTGTCCGCCGTGGGTGTGGCCGGAGAGCACGAGGTGGAAGCGGCCCGGGCGAAGGTCTCGAAAGACCCGCGGGTCATGGCCGAGGAGGAGGCGGAGGCCGACGTCGGGCTCGGGCGGCAGGCCGTCGAGGAGGGCGTCGAGGGCCGGCGCGACCCCGCGCCAGCGGAAGGCGGCGCCCACGAGCTCCACGCGCTGGCCGGCGAGCTCGACGTGGACGCGCTCATCGACGAGCATCGGCTGGCCTTGGAGGGCGAGCTCCCGGCGCAGCGTGTCGAGCACGGGGAGGTCGTGGTTGCCCGCGCAGGCGAAGGTGGGCGCCCGGAGGCCGGCGAGGGCCTCGAGCAGGTAGGCGTGGTGCTGCTCGGAGTAGGGCATGACGAGGTCGCCCGTCACGACGACGAGATCGGGCTGCTCGGCGTTGACGCGGCGCACCATCTCGCGGAGGTGGGGGCCGGTCATCGTCGGGCTGGCGTGGACGTCGCTCAGGTGCGCGACCCGCAGCCGCCCCCCGAGGCCCGGGACGGAGAGGCGGAGCCGGACGACACGGTTGGCGCGGGCGTAGGTCCACGCGGTGCCCCATACCGTGAGGAGGAGCGGCGGCAGCAGCAGGAGCCCCGGCCAGCCCGGGTTGGGAGCCCCCCAGCCCAGCGCGCGGACGAGGAGGGAGCCGGGCAGCCAGAAGACGCCGACGAGGCCGGCCCAGAGCGCGAAGGCGTAGGCGGGCTGGCTCCAAAAGGCGAGCGGGAGGAGCGCGCGGGCCTCCACCCGCCGGTCGAGCACGAAGAAGAGGCCGGCGATCCCCACCTCACCGGCGAGGAACAGCCCATGCAGGCCCGGCGAATCCAGGCCCTCCGCCGCCGCCCCCCAGGACAGCACCGGATAGACCGCCATGCAGCCGGTGACGACCCCGGCGACGAGGTGGTCGTTCCAGGTGGTGCCGCCCCGATAGACGCTGCGGAGCGTGAAGAGGCCGAGCAGCAGCCCCGCGACGCTCACCAGGAGGGGGAGCGGGTCTGTCGGCCAGGAGCCGGCCGAGAGGGCCTCGAGAGGGGGGCGCGGGGCGGGCATCGGGTCGGTTAATCCCCCCCACCCCCTCTAATCCCCCCCACCCCCTCCGCACAGGCTCCATGACCGACCCCGCCGCGCGCCCGCCGCTGGACCTCCCGGCCGCCCTCGGCCTGGCGCTGGCCGTGGCGCTGCTGCTCGGCCTGCTCGGCTGGCCCGTGCCGCTCGCCCCCACCACCACGGCCCTCGGCGGGGCGCAGGGCGACTTCGCCAGCATCGCCTGGGGGCTCTGGCGGGTGGGCGAGGCGCTCCCCGGGCTGCCGGCGGTGAAGGTCGAGGGGCTGCTCTGGCCAGACGGCGCCCGCCTGCTCGTGGCAGACCTCCCGGGCTCCCTGCTCGTGGCCCCCTTCGCCCGCCTCTTCGGGCCCGTCTTCGCCTACAACCTGCTGCAGCTCGCCCACCCCGCCCTGGCCGCCGCCCTCACCCTGCTCGCCCTCCGCGCCGAGGGGCGCTCGCGCCTCGCCGCGGCGGCGGGGGGCCTCACCTTCGGCCTCTCGCCCGTGCTGCTGAGCGGGCTCCACAACGGAAACCCCGACGTCACGCCGGTCTTCTTCATCCCCCTCGTCGTCCTGCTGGCGCGGCGGGCCCAGGGCGGCGCGGCCCCCGCGGCGGCCCTGGGCCTCGGCCTCGGCCTGTCGGCCTGGTGCAACCCCTACGTCGCGCTGATGTGCGGCGTGGCGGCGCTCTGCTGGCTCCCCTGGCCCCACGATCGCCGCGCGGCGGGCCGCCTGCTCATCACCGGCCTCGTCGCGGGCCTCGTCGCGGTTGCGCTCCTCTGGCCGTACCTCTCGCTCGTGGAGAGCACGATCAACGGCCCCGACGCGATGGTGCGCAAGCGCGGCCCGCACCACGTCTCGGCGGGGGCGGCCTGGCTGCGGGGCTTCTTCTGGCCCGACCAGGACGAGATCCAAGACGGCTGGACCCGCCACGCCTGGTACCTCGGCCTCGCCCCCCTCGCCCTCGCCCTCTGGGGCCTCCTCCGCCCGCCCCCGCGCGCTCCCCAGGGCGCCGCGCCCCAGGGCGACCCCGCGCCCCGCTGGCTGCTCCTCACCGGCCTCGGGCTCCTGCTCGCCCTCGGCGGCGCCCTCCGCTGGGGCCCGACGGACCTCACGGTCGCCGGACAGACCCTCTGGCTCCCCTGGCACTGGATGCAGCGCCTGCAGAGCCTCGACGCCCTCGCCATCGCTTACCGCTTCGCCAGCCTCGCCGCCCTTGGGGTGGGCGCCCTCGCCGCCCGCGGCCTCGACGCCCGCGACCTCAAAGACATGCCCCGCGGCAGGCCGCTGGCGGTCGGTCTCATCCTCCTCGACCTCCTCGCCTTCGGGCCCGGCGCCGCCTTCGTGCGCAGCGGCCGGGTGGAGGTGGACGCCTCCTGCCGCCTCCTCACAGGCCTCGAGGCCGGCGCCGTCTTTGACCTGCCCGCCACCCTCGACGAGCGCTGGCTGCTCAACCAGACCTGCCACGGCCGCCCCGTCGCCGCCGGCATCAACAGCCCCTTCCCGCGGCGGCTCACCCCGCTCGTGCTGGGCGACGTCGCCGCCCTGCCGGCCGGGCTCCGGGGCGCGGGCTATCGATGGCTCGTGATCCACCCGCTGGAGCCCACCGAGAAGATCGACCAGAAGCTGATCGCCGAGCTGCCGCGGCGCTGGCCGGAGGCGGTCCAGATCCAGGAGGCGGGGGTGATCATCTTGGACCTCACGGTCATCCCGCCCCCCGCCGGGATGGTGGCGCCGACCGATAGACCGCCGCCGCCGCCACCGCCGCCGCCGGAGAGGGGGGAGCCGTGAGGCGACCGGCGCCCACCGCGGCCATCCCCTTGATCACCGCGCTGCTCGTGCTGTGGCCGGCCCCCCTCCACCCGACCGACCGCCTGCTCGGCGCCCCCGACCTCGAGGCGGTAGACCACCTCTGGACCCTCTGGCTGGCCCTGCGGGACGGCCCGCTCGTGCTCGAGACCACCCGCGTGGCCTTCCCCGGCGGCTTCACCTGGGTGATGGGCGACCCGCTGTCCCTGCTCTTCTACGCGCCCGGGGAGTGGCTCGGCGGCCCCGCGCTGGGCTTCCACCTCGTGCAGCTCGGCTGGCTGCTGGTGGCGGGGCTGGGCGCCGCTGTGGCCGGCCGCACCTGGCTCCGGCCCGCGCCCCCCGCCTGGCTGGCGGCCACCCTCGGCGTGCTCGCGGCGCCGATGGCTGGCGGCCTGTTCACCGGGATGACCGAGGCCCAGCCGATGGGCCTCCCGGTGCTCGCCCTCGCCGCCTGGGCGGCGCTCTGCCGCGCCCCATCCCCCGCCGCCACGCTGCTCGCCGCCGGCCTGTCCGGGGCGACCGTGTGGGCGGGGCCCTACGGGGCGCTCTACCTCGGGATGGGGCTGCCCATCGTGCTCCTCGCCGAGCTGCGCCGCCCCCGGGCCCTCGCCGCCGCCCTCGTCGCGGCGGGCCTCGCCCTGCTGCTCGCCGCGCCCGTCCTGCAGGCGATCCTCACCCTCCGGCCGGCCGAGGCCCCCGGCGCCCGCTCGCTGCTGCCCCAGATCCTGGCCGCCCCGGCCGACCCGAAGAACCAGATGCTCGGGGCCGACCTGCTCCACCTCGTGCTCCCCCTCGCGCGCGCCGGGGACGCTCGATTTCATGTCGTCTATCTGGGGCTGCCGGCCCTGCTCTTCGCCGCCCTCGGCCGGCGGGGCGCGGCCCGCTCCCACACGCTGCTCATCGGCCTCTTCGCCGTCCTCTCCCTCGGCTTCTACCTCGTGGTGGCGGGGCGGATCCCGCGGGTCTATGGGCGGCCCCTGCTGCTGCCGGCCGGCCTGCTGGCGGAGCTCCACCCCCTCTTCGGTCAGTCCCCCCGATATTACCGGGCGGCGATGGTGGCGGCGCTGCTGCTCTCTCCGCTCGCGGCCAGCGGACTGCTCCGCCTCGCCGGGCGGGCCGGGGCGCGGGCGCCCCTCGCCCTCGCCGCCCTGCTGGGCCTCGTCGCGGTCGACTCGCTCCTCGTGGCCCCGCTCCCCTGGCCGCGACAGACCCTCGAATATTCAGTCCCCGCGCCGCTGCTCACCCTCGGCGACGAGGCCCCCCTGCTCGAGCTGCCGCGCCCGCGGGCGAACGCCTGGAAGGCCCAGTCGAGCGGGGACGCGGCGGCGGTCCGCCACCCCGCGCTCCTCTATCAGACCGCGCATGGCCACCCCATGGGAGCCAACCCCTACACCGCGAGCCAGGGGCCGACCGACCGCCCCGCCGCCGACGCCCTCGCCGACCGCCTCGTCGAGGCGGCGGAGCGCGGGGACGGCGCCGCGGTCCGGGCCCTCCGCGGAGAGGCCCACGCGCTCGGCTTCGGCTGGCTGGTCCACCTCGAGGGCGGCCGCGACCCCCGCCTCTCCCGCACCCTCCGGCAGGCCCTCGGGGTGCCCGGACAGGAGGGGGGCGGGGCGCTCGTCTGGCCGGTCACCGATTGACCCGCCCGCCGCGCGCCCCTTAGGTGGGCATGTCGCCGAAGACGTTGATGATCTTGACCTTCACGCCCTCGCCGAGCACATGCGTCTGACAGCCGAGGCGCATCGCGGGCGGCACGTTGTTGATACGCTTCGTGTTGCCCTCGTGGTCGCTCGGCGGAGAGAGCTGCTCGGCCCCCGCGAGGACCTCCACCCGACAGGTGCCGCAGGTGCCGTCGGCGCAGCCGGTGGCGATCGGCTGGGGGCCGCGGCCGCTCGTGAGGACGAGGGAGTCTTCGTGCTTGGCCTCGGCCTCGTATCCGCCGCCCTTCGGGAGCTCGAAGCCCACCTTGTAGCGCTTGATCGGGGGGCGGGCCGCCTTGTCGGGGGCGCCGGCCTTGTCACCACCACCGAAGAGGGCCTTGAGCTTCTTGCGGATACCGAAGGGGGTCATCGACGCTCCGAGGAGTCAGGAGAGGGACAGGACAGAAAACGACAGAAAAACCACAAAAAAACCACAGGGCGGGACAGAGCGGGAGCGCGGCGAGGGGCCCTACAGGATGGGCTTGGGCGCGGCGATGCCCACCGCGCGGTCCCAGATCCAATTGGGCAGGAGGCGGCAGAGGCCCATCAGCAGGCCCATCTGCCAGGGCGTGTTGATCTCGCGGCGCCGCGCCTCGAGGCCGTCGGCCATCACCCGCGCCGCCGCCTCGGCCGGCATCAGGAAGGGCATCGGGAATTTGTTCTTCGCCGTCATCGGGGTGGCGATGTAGCCCGGGTGGATCGTGGTCACGGCGACGCCCTTCCGCGAGAGCTCGATGCGCAGCGACTCGCAGAGGGTGGTCACCGCCGACTTGCTCGCCGCGTAGGGCCCGAAGGTGGGCAGGCCGCGGTAGCCGGCGACGCTCGAGACCGCGGCGAGCTGCCCCTTGCCGCGCGCCAGCATCCCCTGGATCACCGCCCCGAAGGCGAAGACCACCCCCTCGTAGTTCACCCGCATCACCCGCGTGATCACGGCGTTGTCCCAATTCTTCGCCGCGCAGGGCTCGCCGATGCCGGCGTTGGCGATCATCAGCTCACAGGGGCCGAGCTCGGCCTCGAGCGCGGCCACCGCGGCGTTGACGCTGTGCTCATCGAGCACATCCGCGGTGCGCCAGGCAGCGGAGGGGCCGATCTTCTGGGCCAGGGCCTCGAGCTCGGAGGCGCGGCGGGCCATCAGCCCCACCCGCCAGCCGCGGCGGCTGAGCTCGATCGCCAGCGCCTCACCGATGCCCGAGGAGGCGCCCGTGATCAAGGCCACCCGGCTGTCGCCCGCGCGGGAGGGAGAGGCAGGAGAGACGGAGGGGGTGGGGGCGCTCATCGCCGCCCGATAACCGAGGCCGCGGGGGCGGGGAAGCGCGGCGCGCGCGGAGAGACCGGCTCCCCGCACAGGGGCGCCGCCTGCGGGATAGCCGCCCCGATGCCCGCCTGGACCGCCATCGCCCCCCCCGGACTCGAGCCCGTCGTCGCCCGCGAGCTCACCGAGCTCGGCTGGACGGTGGAGATCGAGCCCGGCGCCGTCACCTTCGAAGCGCCGCTCCTCGAGGGCGCCCCCCTCGCCGGCCGACTACGCAGCCCGAGCCGCCTGCTCCTGCAGGTGGGGAAGGGCGCCGTGCGCTCGCTGGAAGAGGCCGCCGTGCTGGTGCGGAAGATCGACTGGTCGCCCTACCTGCACCCCCGCGCCGAGGTGATCGTCGGCGTCTCCTCGAAGGGCTCTCGCATCCACCGCGACGACACCCTGAAGAAGAAGGTCGAGAACGCGCTCAAGGACGCGCTCCGCCCCCTCCTCGGCCGGTCCAGCACCCAGCGCTTCCGGCCCAAGGTCAGCCAGCGCATCCAGATGCGGGTGGTGGAGGACCGCGCCTGGGTCTCGATCGACGCCGGCGGCGATGACCTGCTGCACCGCCGCGGCTGGCGGGAGGCGACGGGCAAGGCGCCCCTGCGCGAGAACCTCGCCGCCGCCATGCTCCTCGCCGCAGGGTGGACCGGCGACGAGCCGCTGGTCGACCCCTTCTGCGGCGGCGGCACCCTGCCCATCGAGGCCGCCCTGCTCGCCGCTGGGAGGCCCCCGGGCGTGGGCCGCAGCTACGCCTTCGAAGAGTGGCCAGTCCTGCTCGGAACCCGCTGGCGCGGCGAGGGCGCGAAGGGCGGCGGCCGGCGCGGCGAGGCGCCGATCATCATCGGCGCCGATCACGACGCCGAGGCGATCCAAGCGGCGATGGCCAACGCCCAGCGCGCCGGCGTCTCCGTCCAGTGGTTCCACCAGGACGTGCGCGAGCTCGAGGCGCCCGCCCCCTTCGGCCTCGTCGTCGCCAACCCGCCCTACGGCCTGCGGCTCGGCCAGAACGTGGGCGGCATGTACACCACCTTCGGGAACACGCTGCGCGACCGCTTCTCCGGCTGGCGCGCCCTCTTCCTCACCTCGGATCCGGCGATGGCCCGGCGGGTGAGCCCGCGGGTCGAGCGCCTCACGCACTTCTCGAACGGCGGCATCCCCGTGGGGCTCTACGCCGTCGAATTGTGACGCCCAGGGGCCGCGCTCCGCCCGGACACCACCGCCTCCGGGATAGACGGCGCCCCGAACTTCACCTCCCGGACGAGACCGTGTCACGACTGCCCGCCGCCCTGCTCCTGCTCTCCCTCCACCTCGTCGCCTGTTCGGACAAGTCCGGCGGCGATGACACCAGCGGCGCCGACGGGACCGACGGCACCGACGGGACGGATGGGACCGACGGCACCGACGGCACCGACGGCACCGACGGCACCGACGGCACCGACGGCACCGACGGCACCGACGGGACGGATGGCACCGACGGCACCGCCGAGCCCGAGTGGAGCTACTCCGGCGAGACCGGCCCCGACCACTGGGGGGAGCTGAGCGAGGAGTGGGCCACCTGCGGCGAGGGCACGGCCCAGTCGCCGATCGACATCAGCTCCGGCGACCTCGTCGACCTCGGCGGCGCTGGGCCCGTGATCGCGTGGTCGACCACCGAGCTCCAGGCCTACAACCCGGGCCACTACATCCGCTACGAGGTCGAGCCCGGCAGCACGATGACCTGGGGCGACCACACCTACAACCTCGTCCAGTTCCACTTCCACGGCCTGAGCGAGCACACCCTCGCCGGGACTCACCTCGCGGTGGAGATCCACTTCGTGCACGAGCGCGAGGATGACCCCACGAAGCTCGCGGTGGTGGCCCTCCTCGCCGACCCCGACCCTGAGTCCGGCCTCACCGGCTACTTCGACGAGGGCGGCGCCCTGCTCTTCCGCGACGCGCTGGCCCTGCCGGAGTCCGAGACCGTCACCGACCTCGGCGCCACCGCCGATCTCGGGGCGCTCTTCGGCGAGCTCAACGGGGTGGCCGTCGCCCACTACACGGGCTCGCTGACCACCCCGCCCTGCACGGAGGGCGTCGAGTTCTTCGTCGAGGGCATCGTCCTCCCGATGCTGCCGGCCGACGTCGAGGCCTTCCACGCCGTCTACGACTTCAACTACCGTCCGGTCCAGTCGCTCAACGGTCGCGAAGTGGAGCTACTGAACTCCTCCGTCGAGTGAGCGCGGCCGCTCCCGGCGCGCAGGGCCCGCGGCCCCTGTAAGGAACCGCGGGCGACCGGCGTTGTCGAGGTCCCGACCGACCTGGGAGCGCCCGTGGGAGTCCTCGCCACCGCTGATCGCGCCGCCGGGGGCCTCGCCTGGGGCCTCGGCACCCTCGGCCAGGTGGGCCTCGTCTGCCTCGGCGTGCACCTCGCCGCCGACGCCCTCGACGACCGGGTGCTGCACGGCCTGCAGCGCCTCGAAGAGGGCCTCGACGACACCCTCGGCGGGCCGCTCGGCGCCCTGGCCGCCGCCCTCG
Source organism: Myxococcota bacterium (assembly GCA_044344255.1). Taxonomy (GTDB): domain Bacteria; phylum Myxococcota_A; class UBA796; order UBA796; family UBA2385; genus JBIJDH01. The sequence continues at coordinate 48,854 of JBIJDH010000030.1, read as the reverse complement.
AGGTCCCGGGGGACACCTTCGTGGTCTGGGGCGGCCTCGCCCGCCCGCCCCTCGCCGCTTGCGGTGCGCTGGTCGTCGAGCTCGTCACCATCGTGCTCCTCAGCGGGAGCTTCCTGCTCACCGGCCGTGCGGAGCGGCCCACCCTGCGCGGCTGGTGGGCGGCCCGCTCGGTCGGGGCCCTCGTCCTGCCCCTGAGCCTCGCCGGCGTGCTCGGCGCCGGGGGCTGGTCGCTCGCGATGGCGGTCGAAGATCAGCTCCCCGCCGGCCCCGTCGCCCGCGTCGCGGCCGCCCTCTTCGGCCTCGCCGCGGCGCTGCGCTTTGGCCTGCCCGCCTGGTGCCGCGCCGTGGCCGCCCTCGATCCCCCGGCCCGCCGCGCCGAGGGCCTGCTCCCCGCCCTCGTGCTCGCCCCCATCGGCCTCCTCGCCTGGATGGACGGCTGGCCGGTCTGGGGGCTCCTCACCCGGTGGCTCCCATGAAGGGCTGGTCGGAGCTCCTCTTGCTGGGCGCGGTCCTGGTGGCCGCCTGGACCCGCACCCCGGTGGGCGCGCTCATCCGCGGCGGCTGGGCCTGGGCCCACGACGCCCCCGCCGAGGACCTGCTCGCCAGCTTCCGCACCGCCCTCCCGAGCCGCCTCGCCGACTCCGTGGCGCGCCTGCCCACCGTCGAGATCGAGCCCCCGGCGGTCGAGCAGGGCTGGAGCCCAGCCCTCCGGACCGCGATCACCGCCCAGCTCGGCGAGGCGGCGCTGCTCGAGCTCGAGGCCAGCGGCGAGGCCGATCCCGAGCGCGCCCTCGAGCTCCGCGCCGTCGGCGCCGAAGCCCGCGACCGCGCCGTGGCCCGGGCCCGCGCCGCCGGGGAGGCCGCCCCCGAACGCCTCCGCGGGCACCACCGCTTCCTCCCCGCCGGGCTCGCCCGGAAGGCCGATGAGGAGGTGGGCGACGTGCTCTCCCTCGCCACGGCCCTCGATCTCCGCTGGCCCGTCGCGGGGAGCCCGCGGGTCACGAGCCCCTTCGGCTACCGCACCCACCCCGTGCTCGGCGACCGGCGCCTCCACGAGGGCCTGGACATCGGCGTCCCCGTGGGCACCCCCGTCTTTGCCGCCGCGCCCGGCCGGGTGAGCCGGGCCCGAGAGAGCGCGGTGAGCGGCCTCCACGTCATCCTCGACCACGGGCACGGGGTCACCACCGCCTACTGCCACGGGAGCCGGCTCGACGTGGCGGCGGGGGCCGGCCTCGGGCAAGGCGCCCCCGTAATGGCCTCGGGAAACACAGGGCGATCGACAGGCCCGCATCTGCACTTCGGGCTGCGCATCGGCGGGCGGCCGGTCGACCCGCGCCCCTTCCTGCCGAGCCCGCCCACGGCCGCGGCCGAGGGTCCCGGCGCCGCGCCGGCGGGGAATCTGGGGGGCCCGACCGGGGTTCAGCGGCCCGCCGGTTGAACCACCCCTGCGGGTGGGATACCGGGCCCGGCCAAGGGCGCTCGACGCTCCCAGCCCCCCGCACGCGCTCGCCGGCGCTCCGCCTCGCCAGCCCTCCCCCCTGCTCCCGAGTCCACCTTGCTCCTCCTGGCCGCTCTCCTCGCGGGCTGCAAACAGAGCGCCCCCCTGCCCGACGTGGGCGACTGCGCGACCTACCCGGAGGGGGTCTACGAGTTCGGTGAGATCGGGATCGGCACCTGCCTGTCCGGCCCGGTAGACCTCGCGTTCACCTCCGACGAGGCCGGCGACCCCGTCCTGCTCGTCACCAACGCCAACCCCTACAAGCTCTTCACCGGCGGCTCGCTGCTGGCGATCCCCTGGGGCGCGGTCGACCTCGAGGCCGGCCGCAACGTCGTGAGCGAGCTCGGCGCCTCGGCGATCGACCTGCCGGACTTCGTGGGCGGGATGGCGATCCAGAACGGGACGGCGATGATCGCCTCCCGCTTGAGCGAGGGCGCCGCCACCCGGGCCCACGCCGACGACCTGCACCTCGTCAACATCGACGCCCTGCCGAGCCTGAGCCCGAGCTCCCGCGGCACCGACGGCGGCAGCACGATCACGCTGCGCTCCGATCCGATGGCCGTGGTGCTCGATCCCACCTCCAACTTCACCTTCGTCGGCAACCGCACGAGCCACACCATCTCGGTGCTCGACGGCAGCGGCGACACCATCAAGGTGGTCGACCCCTGGCCAGAGGCGATGCTGTCCAGCAGCACCTTCTCGGACGCCGATGGCTCGGGCTCCACCGCCTCGGTCACCGATCTCGACATCTGGGAGGCCGACCTCCTCACCGACGACCGCTGGACCCTCTCCTGGATCGAGGGCACCTGGCGCCTCTGGCTCCCCACCGCGCTCGGCTTCAGCCGCACCCAGACCACCGGGAGCGGCGTGTACACCGCGAGCGGCCTCGGCGTGGAGCTCCTCGCCGAAGACCTCGGCGACGGCCTCACCCTCGCTGACCCCGACTGGGTCAACGGCGGGCGGCTCTACTTCGAGGTCGAGGGCGAGATCTGGTACGCCGCCAGCGGCGACTGGCTGGGCGACTGGAGCGTGGCCGACCTCCCCTCCCTCTCCGGCCGGCCCGGCGAGTGGGACGAGGTCGTGAGCGGGCCCTCGATCGCCACCAACGCCGACGGCTACTACCTCTTCTACGATGGCGCCGACGCGGCGGGCGCTCCGTCCAAGATCGGGCGGGCCTTCGCGGCCGAGGGTGAGTTCTTCCAGCGGAAGGGGGCCGGCGAGGCCGAGCGCGACCCGGTCTTCGCCCCCGACCTCGACTACGCCGCAGGCGGGGTCTCCGATCCCTTCGTGCTCTTCGACGTCGAGACCGACCTCTGGGACATGTACTTCACCGCCGAGGGCAGCGACGGCCGCCTCACCATCGGCCACGCCACCAGCCCCGACCTCCTCGTCTGGACCGCCGACGCCGCCCCCGCCTTCGAGATCGAGGGCCTGGACGTCGCCGCGCCGGCCATCGCCGAGGCCGTGGGCGAGCACCGCCTCTGGTTCGCGGTGAGCGACGGGCTGAGCTGGCAGATCGGGGCCGCCCTCAAGCGAGACGGCGTCACCTGGACCGATCTCGGCCCCGTGCTCGACACCGACGCCCCCGCCGACGGGCCGCCCCCCGGCGTGGCGCTCCAGGCCGCGCCCACCCACGCCTTCCACGCCGAGGGCGAGCACGCCGGCAGCCTGAACTACCCCGTCGAGCCCGCCTCCGAGTTCATCGCCTTCGAGGACGGCTGGCAGATCTCCGTGCTCGTGGGCGCCACCCTCGCCCCGGGCGACGCCGGCGCCGAGTCCGCTGGCGGGCTGCACCTCGACAGCGTCGACGCCGAGGCCGGCCTCGCCTGGCTCACCGTCCGCAGCGAGGGCGGCACCAACCGCATCCGCACCGCCACCTACAGCCCCTCGGGCGACATCGTCCCCGACAGCTCCGGCTACTTCGGCGGCACCGACGGCTTTGACCGCGACGGGGTGAGCTCGGCCACCGTCCTCCGGGTCGACGGCACCTACTACCTCTACTACGCCGGCACCCGCAGCTCGCGCACCGTGATGGGCCTCGCGACCAGCAACGACGGCCGCACCTGGACCCGCGTGGGTGAGGTGCTCGACCACGGCGGAGAGGGCGACTGGGACGCCGCCTCCGTGGTGCCGACCAGCATCGAGGCCCTGGGCGACGGCGAGGTCCGCGTCTGGTACGCCGGCTTCGACGGCGACGTCTGGCGGGTCGGCTCGGCCAGCGGCGCGTTGGGCGAGCGCCTGTCCCGCGACGGCAGCAAGGGGCTCGCGCTCACCACCGGCAGCCCCGGCGACTGGGACGACTCCGGCGTGCGCGACCCCTACATCCTCCGCGACCTCGACGACAAGGGCGACCTGCTCGGCCACCACCTCTGGTACTCGGGCTTCGACGGTGACCTCTGGCGGATGGGCTACGCGTACAAGGCAGCCTCCGCCGAGGACTTCTCCCGCTCCCTCGACGAGACCACCGCCGAGCCCCGCCCGATCATGGGCACCGAAGGCGCCACCTTCCACCCCGACGGCGTCGGTCGACCCGTCGTCCTCCGCGCGGCGGACGGCAGCTACACCGGCACCTACGCCGGGCTCAACGGCAGCGAGACCTTCGTGGGCCGCTTCACCGGCGCCGCCCCCGACCGCCTCCACAAGCGGCTGTCGCTGCCCACCCTCGGCGACACGCTCACCTTCTCCACCGAGCGCGGCGACCCGGACCAGGACTCCATCCCCCTCGACACCTACGTCGAAGACGTGGGCATCGTGGGCATCGGCCTCACCAGCCTCACCGTGGACTCCGAGCGCGGCTTCCTCTACGTCTCGAGCAAGCTGCTGCCCTACATCACGGTGCTCGACATCCGCGACGACAGCACCGAGGCCTTCCAAGACCTCAACTACCTCGACGTCGAGGCCGTCCTCGCCTACGACAACGCGAGCGACGCCGACGGCTTCCGCGGCGTGGTGGTCATCCCCGGCGAAGACCGCCTCTACGCGGTCAACGACGAGCCCGAGGGCATCTGGACCCTCGACATCTCCGGCCTCGTCGATGACGCCTTCAGCGAATTCATCTACGACACGGTGATCGGCTGGCTCCCGGCCCCACGCTCGGGGGAGCGGGACGAGGGCGTGAGCACGATGTCGAGCGTCGGGCCGGCCACCCTGCTCCCCGACCCCGACGGCCAGCGGCTCTACCTGACCAACTTCAACGCCAACAGCCTCACGGTCTACGATCTCGACCTCGGCCCCAATGGGACGCTGACCGACGAGATCCCGAACCTCGGGGAGAACCCCTACGGCATGGTGCTCACCCCGGACGGGAAGCACGTCGTCATCGCCAACTACGGCGGGGAGGTGGCCCAGTCGGGCCTCGCCCTCTCCACCCTCGCGGTGATGGACATCGACGAGACCAGCCCCACCTACCTTGAGGTGCTCACGTGGATCGTCGACCGCTAGCCCCGGCCCGCGCCCTGGCGGTCCTCGGGCTCGCCCTCGGCCTCGGCCAGAGCGGCTGCAGCACGGACACCTTTGGCCGCGGCATCTTCGATCGCCCCGACGCCGCCGTCGTCCTTGACCCTCTGGATGGCGGCCCCTTCGACGATCCCGTCGCCTTCGTCGCCAGCACGGGCAACGGGGTCATCACCCCCCTCGACCTCAAGCACGGCACGGTGCTCGCCGATCAGCTCGGCGGCCCCTTCCTCACGCCGCGCACCATCGCGACCGGCGACATGCGCCAGCTCGGCCAGCTCGCCGTCTGGGCCCCCGATGAGGAGCGGGTCACCCTCTTCGCCGCCGACCTCTCCAATGACGTGCTCGTCGAGGCCCCCTACGTCATCGGCCTCGACGGCGGCGAGCCCATCCCCTCGGTGCTGGAGGCGAGCGAGCCCGCCTTCGTAGACACCGACGGCAGCGGCGACAGCGCCACCCTCACGGACATCACCCTCCGCCACGGCTGGACCACCACCGAAGACTGGACGATCAGCTTCGACGGAGACGTCTGGTGGGTGGAGGGCAGCCGCTCCGGCAAGCAGGTGCAGACCGCCAAGACGGGCAAGGACTACCGCAGCGACCGCCGCGAGCTGAGCTTCAAGATCGAGGGCTCGGCCTCGAGCGGCGACGTCTTCACCTTGCACACCGACACCGGGCTGCTCGAGTATCCGCTCGGCGGGCCGGTCCTCGGCCTCTCCAACATCCCCGGCGAGGCCCTGCTCGTGGCCGGCGTCTGGGACGCCGCCGCCGAGACCGGCGACGTGCAGGTCTTCGACCCCGAGCTCGGCAGCGTCATCGGCCGGGTCGCCCTCCCCGAGGGCGCGCAGCCCTGGCGCTTCACCTTCGGCGCTGACGGCACCGACCTCTTCGTGGCCGACGCCCAGCGCCCCGCGGTCTATCGGGTGGCGCTCGACCTCGCCGACCCCTCCGCCTCCACCTACGAGGAGATCGAGACCGACGGCACCGTGGCCGCGATCGCCTACGTCGCGAGCGAGGGCAACCCCGACCTCGCCGAGCCCGCCTACGCGCACCTCGTCGTCGGCCTCGCCAGCCAGACCCGCCTCGACACGCTCGACCTGCTGACCGGGGCCTGGCTCGACCCGAACCCCCTCGACGGGGAGCCCCAAGGCATCGACGTCCGCAGCCCGATCATCGGCCTGTCGACCGCGCCCGAGCCCCTCCGCCTCCAGGAGCGGAACAACGCAGGCGTGCGCAAGGACGACTACATCGTCATGCTCACCACCTTCGACGGGGCGGTGCGCATGGTGGAGGGGGCCACGGGCTGCCTCGCCATCGACAGCCAGGGGGCCCGCCTCGCGACCAGCCAGGGCGTGGAGGTGGTCAAGTTCACCGACCGCGGTGACGCCTCCAATCCCACGATGTACACCGACCCCGACACGCTGCGCAGCGTGATCTTCGCCGACTGCGGCGGCCTCGTGCGCCCCGAGACCTGGACCCTCACCTTCGACGGCGCGCTCGGCAACTGGCGGGTGGAGGGCTCGGTCTCGGGCGAGCAGGTCGGCCGGGCCTGGGAGGACCAGCGCTATGTCACCGACCAGGGCACCGTCTCCTTCCTCCTGCTCGCCGGCACCTCCCCCACCACCGACGGCGACACCATCCGCTTCGCCGTGGGCGACGGCGTGCTGGTGATCAACAGCATCACCTCCGCCGACGGTCAGTCCACCGCCCCCTTCGAGCTGCCGGCCAACCCCGTCACCTTCCCGATGCGCACGGGCCCCACTGGCGGCGGCTGGGACGCCTATCAGGTCGAGATGTACGCCCTCGTGCCCATCACAGAGTCCGACCTCGCCGTCCGCATCCGAATGGAAGCCTGGAAGGCCGAGATCCTCTGGAACTGAGGGCGGCGGCCTCTGAGGGTCTACCCGGCGGGAGCGCCACACGCGCCACCCGCCGAGGGAGGGTCAGAACACGCGGATCTGGGAGAGGTAGATCGCGTTGTTCGACTCGTCGTACTCCGCGATCGAGCCCAGCGGATCGACGATGGCGCCGACGAACCAGGTCTGACCGGACACCAGCGTCTTCGGCAGGGTCAGGCTCTGGTTGATGGTGTCGGGGGTGCCGTTGTAGGTCCACACGGCCTTCGTGGCGAGCAGGGTGTCGCCGGTCGTGATCGTCGAGTCGGCGGAGAGGTAATAGCGGATGGTCGCGTACTGCGCGGCGCTGCCGTTGTTCTCGAGGGTGGCCTCGGCGGTGAAGACGGCGCCCTTGCCGAGGAGGTAGACAGGCTCCGGTGAGGTCGCGTACTTGATAGACTCGGCCCCCGCGGAGTTCAAGAAGCGGGTGCGGATGTCGACCGTGTACTCGCCGGAGGCGGCGCTGTAACGCCAGTGGGACAAGCTCAAGTCTTCCCAGCCGGTCGCCGTGCCGTAGGCGGCGCGCAGGGCGTAGCTGGCGTCCTCTCCCAAGTGGCTCGTGTAGGTGTTCCCGTTCACGTTGAGGTAGGTGTACTCGGTGCCCATGATCGAGTGGGTGTAGTTGGTGTGCGAGAGGCCGAGCGCGTGTCCGAACTCGTGCAGCCCGGTGGCGAAGAGGGGGCGGCTCGCTCCCCCGTAGCCCCAGGTGGCCGACTTCGACATCGTGTTGTCGAAGCTGGTCACCGAGTTGAAGAAGACGTCCGCCTCCGAGATGTTGCCGCTGGAGTTCAGATAGACGTAGGCGCAGCCATCCGACATCGCGCCGCAGAGCTTGGCGCTGTCATTGGTGAGGCCCGACTCGCTCTCGCCGTTCAGGAGGTCTGACGAGTAGTCATCGTCGATGCTCATCGTCAGATAGGCGTAAGACGGGTTGTTGTAGGTCATCGCGATGGCGTTCTGGAGGGTGGTCGTCTCTGCAGAGCGGAGGAAGGCGGTCCAGGGGTTGAGCAGGATGTTGGCGGTGCCGCTGGCCCACTTGTTGGCCACCGTGGTGGCGCCGGCGGGGGCGGAGAGGCTGAGGGCGACGATAGAGAGGGCGGCGAGGGAGAGCTTGCGCATGATGGTCTTCCGATAGGGTCGTGAGGATGTGAAGGAGAGGCTGACGTACGCGGGGCGCCGATTCGGTCAAACAGGCCGGGTCGGGCGATCAGCGCGCGTCGGGCTTCATCGAGAAGGAGAAGGTGAAGGCGGCGTCCCGGTCGAGGCTCTGAATGAGGGGGGCCTGAGCGTCGCCCACCTGTCCATCGAGGAAGCGGAGCGTCGTGCCGAGCTCGGCGGCGTCCTCGTCGTTGTTGCTGTCCACCCGGTCATCGGCGTGGAGGAGGAGGGGGGTGCCGTCCACCTGGGCGTCGAGCACCTCGTCGAGGCGCTCCCAGCCGCCGCGGACGAGGCCGTCGCGGGGGTCGAGGCGGAGCGCGGCGCCACCATTGTCATAAACCCGACCGTCCACGACGCGGAGGCGCCCCTGACCACCCCCGACGAGGGGATAGCCGCTCTCCCCATTCCCGGAGACGAAGAGGATGCAGCGGTGCCCCACCTCAAAGACCGTGCCCTCGGCGTTGTAGAGGAGACCGCCGTCCTCGCCGCGCCCGCCAAGGAGACGGAGGGTCACAGGCTCTCCCTCCACCGCGCCCTTCACCGCGTGCTCCACCTGGATCGTCACGAAGGTGAAGGGCACCCGCACGCCGGCCGCGTTTCGCTCGGCGAGGCGCTGGTCCACGGCGGTCACGGTGCCCGAGAAGATGGCGTCGGCGGCCGCAGCGGTGGTCGCGAGGGGCCAGGCGTTGGAGGACACGGGGCTCTCGGCCACGAGGGGATCGCCCGCGGGGTCATCGACGAGGACGTCGGCGCCGAGCTCGTCCGCTGCGAGGCCCTCGGCCGCGCTGTCGTCGGAGGGGCCGCAGGCGGCGAGGAGAGAGAGGAGGACGAAGAGCGGGGCGGCGAGGAGGGCGGGAGCGCGCATGGGGTCCATCCGGATGTGAAGAGCGAGCATTGATGAGGAATCAGAGGGTGTTTCCGGCCGTGCCGGCCACGAGGAACCTAAAAGCAAGGCCCGTGCCAGCCCCAATCGGCCGCTGGGCGCCCCGGTCGCGCCGCGCACCGCCCGTTCGGGGCGTCAACAGGCCGCCCGCCGGAGCCGGTTCGGCTTGTTTCGTGTTGGTTCGGCGATGGGCCGACACCGCGCGCGGGGGCGCGGGCCCATCCCCGGAAATGAAAGAGCGCCCTCGATGGCTCGAGGGCGCTCTGGGTGATGACGATCCGCAGGCTGCTTCGGCCGGGCGGCGCCGGCTGCGCGAGGCTTCAGGTCGGGTCGCGGTCTACCGAGTCCACCGAGCCGGTCGGCACCCCCGCGCCGAGCGCCTCACCCACCGCGGCCCAGTCGATCGAGCCGTCGGTGCTCACCGAAGGGGCCTGGTAGGAGAGGTCCACATCGGTCCAGCTCGTGCTGCTCGACCAGCTCGACCGCCCCTCCACCGTGCGCGTGGAGAGCGTGGCGCCGCGGCTCGTCGCCAGACCCCGCTGGTCCTGGGTGACCGTCCGGCCCCCCGACTCGATGAGGTAGGCCGCGCGCAGGCTGCCCGCGCTGGCGGTGCCGAGCAGGCTGGCGACCCCGGTGACCATGCCGTCCCCGTCGGCATACTCGGAGGCCCAGACGACCGCGCTCGCGCCGCGCGAGGCGGCGGAGACGACATCTACCGCCAGACTGAAGTCTTCGCCCCGCCAGGAGAGGCCGGTCGAGCTCAGGAGGTTACTGCCTCGCCCATAGACGTCGGTCGAGGAGGCCCAGCCCTCCAACACGACGTCCGCGGAGATCGGACGGGAGGTGTCGATGAGGAGGGGCGCTCCGTCGGCGTCGTAGAGGCTCAGGGTCTCGAGGACCGGCACGGAGACCGGCGCGCTGGCCGAGCCGAGCCGCCCGCTGCCGACCTCGAGCAGGAGGAGCGGGGCCGCCTCATCGTCCAGGCCGGCGCTCCGGACCAGGAGGGCCGCCCGAAAGGACCCCGCCGACCACTCCACAGGCCCGGCGACCGCCTCGTCCACCCCGTCGCCGTCGAGATCGGTCCCGCCGACGAAGAGCAGCGGCTCGCCCTCCTCGAGGCGGCCTCGACCGTCCGCGACCCCTTGCAGCTCGCCCTCGAAGCGCTGGCCGCCGATCGTGAAGGCGGCCTCCACGGCGACATCGGGGCTTCCCGACAGCGGGAGGAAGGCTGCGGCGGGGTCGGTTCGGGACAGGGTCGCGGCGCGGTCCACCGCTTCCCCCACGAGGCCATCCCGCGAGGACGTCGGAAGGACGAAGGCGAGGGAGGAGAGGATCCAGTCCGGAGGCGGCATGATGTCGCCCACGTCGGTCGGTCGCAGGCTGCACCCCTCCGTCACACAGGGGGCCGCGGGGCTGGTGGTAGACGAGGCGGTACCCAACTTCGACGCGGGGGATGCCTGCATGGTGGGGAGCGGGGTGGCCGCGGAGGCGGTCCCGGCGATGACCAGGCAGCCCACCATCAGGGCTCGAGCGAGGGCGACAGACATCAGACCTCCAAGGGGCGCGTGTAAGCGAGCGCGCACGAAGCGGGTGCGCCGAAGGAGAGACAGGCCCTCGGCCCGGTCACCCTCCGACAGGGTCCCGCGCAGCGTCCCGTGCAGGCGCCCGACAAATAGCACGACGCATGCCAGGATCGCGACCCGCGCCGATCGGCCCGGCGTCGCGCCGCCGACGCGGCGCGCAGAGCACCTCCGCGCGGGGACTACGCCCAGCCATCGCCACGCGCTACGATGTCCGCCCGCTGCGAGGCGTCGCCTGAGCGAGCCCACTCCCCTGCTCCCACCCCGCTATGCCTTTCGCGCCCACCTCGGCGCCGGGGGAATGGGCGAGGTCTGGCGTGTCGAGGACCTCGAGCTGCGCCGCGAGGTCGCCATGAAGGTGGTGGCGGCCCGCCACCCCAGCGACGAGGATCGGCTCCAGGCGCTCTTTCTCGAAGAGGCCCGCATCACGGCCGCGCTCCAGCACCCGGCCATCGTGCCGGTTTACGAGCTCGGCCACTTGCCCGACGGGCGCCGTTTCTTCACGATGAAGGTGGTGGAGGGGCGGAGCCTCGATCAGGTCTTTCGCCAGCTCCAATCCGCCTCCCGCCGCGCGGGGGCCTGGACCAGCGTGGAGGGCTGGACCTTCCGAGGCGCGGTGGAGGCCGTCGCCCGCGTGCTCGACGCCCTCGGCTTCGCCCATGCCCGCGGCGTCATCCACCAGGACGTCAAGCCCGGCAACGTCATGACCGCGGGCTACGGGGAGGTGCTCCTGCTCGACTGGGGGATCGCGCGGTGGACGCGCGGCGAGCCCCGCGCCTCGCTCGCGGCCGACGAGGCGCGGGGCGACGGACAGACCCGCTGGGGGGAGGCCCCCGGCAGCCCCGGCTTCCTCGCGCCCGAGCAGGTGGCCGGCCCCGGCAGCCCGGGGTTCGGCGAGATCGGGCCCCCCACCGACGTCTTCGCGGCCGGCGCCATGCTCTACAGCCTCTGCTGCGGTTCGCCGCCCTGGCCAGACGCCGCGGCGCTTCGGGAGGGGCTCGCCCGGGGTCTGCGACCGCCCTGGCGGCCCATCCAGCCGGTGCCGGAGGAGATGGTCGCCCTGGTGGAGCGCGCCCTCGCGCCCGACCCGGCCGACCGCTTCGCCGACGGAGGCGCCTTTGGCCGGGCGCTCGGCGCCTGGCTCGACGGCGACCGGCGCCGAGATCAAGCCCTCGACCGTGTCGCCGAGGCGCTGAGCCTGCAAGGAGAGGTCGAGGCGCAGCGGAGCCAGGCCGCCCGCCTCCGGGCCGCGGCGGCCGAGCGCTTGCGGGCCCTCTCCCCGGCCGCGCCCGCCCCGGAGAAGGCCCCCGCCTGGGCCCAGGAGGACGAGGCCGCCCGCGTCGAGCAACAAGCCCGGCAGGACGAGACCCAGGCGCTGCAGCTCCTCCGCGCCGCCCTGGTCGATGTCCCCGATCTCCCGGAGGCGCACAGCCGCCTCGCCGACCACTACCTCGCCCTACACCGCGCGGCGGAGGCCCGCGGCGAGAGCGCAGAGGCCACCGAGTACGCGGCGCTCCTCGAGTCCCACGACGCCTTCTCCGGCCGACACGCCGTATACCGCTCCGGCCGTGGCTCCCTCCGGATCACCCTCGAGGCGGACGAGGTCGAGGTGGTCCTCTCCCGATATCGCCCCCGCGGGCGCCGCCTCGTGCCCGAGCCGCTGCGGACGCTGCGGGGCGGGCCGACGGTCGAGCTCGCGCTCGAGATGGGGAGCTACCTGCTGGAGCTGTCGGCGCCTGGGCACCACCCGATGCGCTATCCCGTCTCTATCGGACGGAATGAACGGTGGGACGCGACTCCTCCCGGGCGCCAGGAGGGTCGCCCCCTCCGACTCCTCCCCGCCGGCGGCCTCGGCGACCAGGAGCGCTTCATCCCCGCGGGCTGGTTCCAGGCGGGGACCGCTCGACGCACCGAGCACGAAGGGGGGCAGGCGAGGGTGTGGGTAGACGACCTCGTCTTCGACGCCCACCCCGTCACCAACACAGAGTACATCGGCTTCCTCGATGATCTGGTCGCGCGCGGGGAGGAGGCGCGCGCCCTCGGCCACGCCCCCCGCACGGACAAGGTCGGCGGTCGGGGCGGCGAGCTCCTGTATGGGCGCCGCCCCGACGGCGGCTTCTGCCTCGTCCCCGATCCCGACGGCGACCTCTGGGAGCCAGACTGGCCGGTCTTCATGGTGGGCTGGTCGGACGCGATGGCCTATGCCGCGTGGAAGGCCGGTCGGTCTGGCCTCCCCTATCGGCTCCCCTGGGAGCTGGAGTGGGAGAAGGCCGCCCGCGGTGTGGATGGACGACTCTATCCCTGGGGAGACCACGCCGAGCCCGCCTTCGCCAACATGCGGGAGAGCGCGGGGGGCACCCCAGCGCCGCGCGCCGTATCGGAGACCCCACTCGACGTCGGCCCCTACGGGGTCTTCGGGATGGCGGGGGGCGTGATGGACTGGTGCCAGGACCGCTATCGGGAGCAGGGGCCCCTGGTCACGACAGACGGCGCGATGGACACCACCCCCGTCGTCGAGGCCGAGCTCCGGGCGGCGCGAGGCGGCGCCTGGCCCCTGCGCATGCAGCACTGCACCACCGTGAGCCGCTGGATGCGGCGAGTGAGCGACCGCCGGGTAGACAGCGGCTTCCGACTCTGTCGGACGCCTCCTCCGCCGTCGACGGGCTGACCACCGGTGAGGATCCAGACAACAGGCTACACGACCCCATGTTGAGACCCCCCTGGCGACAAGCCCCTCGCCTCCCCATCGGGCACCCCCTCCCCGCAGCCTGGGCCGCGTGGCTCAGCGCCGTCCAGGAGGCCGCGACGGCGGGCTTCGCCCTCCTCCCGCCTCTCCACGGGCTCACCGCCCTCGTGGTCGCCCGTTGGCTCTTTCGGAGCTGGGCGGCAGAGGCGGGCTCGGGGCGGCCCTTCATCCACCTCGACCCTCGTCACCTTACCGACCAGGCCGATCCTCGGGTCCTGGAGGAGTGCTTCGAGCAGGCCGCCCGCGGCTGGCTGTTCATCGACCGCGGCTGGGAGGGGCTCGCGAGCGCCCCCACCCTCGGGGAACGGGCGCGCGCCGGGGGTGGCCTCGTGCTGCTCGCCCAAGAGGGCCCCGCCCTGTCCAGCCCGCCCGGGGCGGTCGCCGCCCTCCAGGCCCTCGACCACACCCACGACGTCGAGCTGGATCCCACCCTCATCGGGATCCGCGCGGCGCTCCTCGCCCTCTGTCAGCGGGACAGCGTGGTGCTGCTCTCCGGCCCCGCGGGCTCCGGGCGCCACCGCCTCGCCCGTTGGGCACACGCCACCCTCGACGACCGGCCCATGGTCGAGCTTCGTGCCGACCGCCCGGAGCGACCGATCCCCGGTCGGTGGACCCTGGTGGAGGAGCCCGGGGAGGGGGACCCCGCCCTCACCCTCCCCCTCGTTCGCCGCCTCGACGAGCTGGACGCCGCCCAGCGGCCCGCCGGGCCCTGGGAGCCCGAGGCCCCGCCGCGCCCCAACCACCCAGCCTTGAGCGGCATCATCGGCGAGAGCCCCGCGCTCCGGCGCGTCCTGCACACGGCGGCGCGGGTGGCTCCCCGGTCAAATGCCATCCTCGTGCAAGGGGAGCGGGGCAGCGGGAAGGAGGACCTGGCCCGCGCCATCCACGCCCTCTCGGGCCGCCCGGGTCGGCTGGTCACCCTCGACCTCTCCACCTGCCCGGACACGCTCGTCGACGCGCTGCTCTTCGGCCAGGAGCGCAGCGCCTTCACTGGGGCCCCCGCGCGGAAGGGCGCCTTCCGAGAGGCCGACCGCGGCACGCTCTTCATCGACGAATTCGGGAACATCGACACCGCCACGCAAAAGAAGCTGCTGCGGGCCATCCAGTTCGGGGACATCCAGCCCTTGGGCGCCGACCGCCCCACCCGGGTCGACGTCACCGTGGTCGCCGCCACGAACGCCGATCTCGAGCAGGCAGCCCGCCGCGGAGAGGTGCGGGAAGACCTGCTCGACCGCTTCGCGCGCCCCGACCGCCTCGCGCTCCCCCCGCTGCGTGAGCGGAGGGGCGACGTAAGGCTCCTCGCCGATCATTTCGCCGCGACCGCGCGCGGCCGGCCACCGCCGCACTTTGATGAAGAGTCCTACGCCCTCCTCGAGGAGTGGCACTGGCCCGGCAATATCCGCGAGCTCCGTGGGCTGGTGCTCGCCGCGGTGGACCTCGCCGCACAGGACCCCGCAGGGGACGGCGTCGTCCGCCCGGAGCACCTCCACCACCTCTCTCCCGAGGCTCGCCGCGAGACCCCGCTCCTCGTGCTCAGCAGCGAGCCTGTCGACGGCTGGGCGAGTGAGGCTGGCCTCCGCCGACGCCATCGGGCGCTGCTGGACAGCCGGACGTTGGTGGTGCCGCCCTGGGCGGAGCGGGCCCCCGCGGCGCTCCAGAGCCAGGTGCTCGCAGGGCTCCAGGGCCGACCCATTCGCACCGCGGCCCTGCGTCGGCTCCTGGAGGGCCTGCGCGGGGCGCCCCTCCCGGGAGTTCACCAGAGCCTGCTGGCCCTCGGGCACGGGCGGCCCGGGCCGATCGGGGTCCCCGAGGTCGAGGCACAGCTCCACCACCATCAGCCTTCAGACCGGAGGACGCTCCGGTTCGTCCTCCACCCCCAGATCGACGACAGCGGCGATGTGCAGGGTTTTATAAGGGACTTTGACTCCTCTGTGGTCGTGGTGGGTCGCTCGGTCGGTTGGGCGAAGCTCGACGGGCCTCACCGCGCCGCCCCGGCTCCGCGCGAGGCGGCACGAAAGGCGGAGATCGAGCGCATCGCGGCGGGCGACACCCTGTCCACCCTCGGGCTCAGCCACACGGCCGGCCTCTCTCGAGAGCACTTCGTGATCCAGCGCGAGGCCGGAGGCCTCCTCCTCCACTCGCTCCCCGGGGTCGCGCTGCCGGTGGTCGCCGGGCGGATCGGCGCCGGGTGCTTGCAGGCGGTGTCGCCCGGCTCCCCCGCACGGCTCGGCGCGGGTGGAGAGGTGAGGGTCCTCGGTCACTCGGGCGAGCCCCTGCTGCACCTCTACGTCTTCGATGGGCTCGTCGCCTGGCAAGACGGCGTGCTCGCCGTCGGCGACCGAATGAGGGGCGAGGGGCAGGACGCGGACACCGCGCTCCCGAGCCCCGCCCTGTCGGCCCAACCGAGGTCTCCCTCCCCGGCCGTGTCCGCCACCGAGGCGCCGAGCAACGTGGTGATCGAGCCGACCCGTCGCGGCGGCCCACCCTGGAAGCTCTCCCCCGCCGAAGAGGACGCGCTCCTCGAGCTCGTCACCGACGTAGTGGAGTCGGGCGCCCCCCTCGCGCCGCGTATCCGGGAATATGCCGAGCGCTGGGCGAATGACCCCGCGCGGGCTCGCCTGTCGGGGTTCTTGCTCCGCACATTGAACTGGACACAGCAGTTCTCTCGAATCGCCTCCTTGGAGGCCAACCAACGCCTCCGCGACCGCCTGTCCCTGGCGCTGGCCGACACCCCCGATCCCGAGGCCGCGCGGGCCCTCCTGCCCCAACGGGTGCGGGAGATGTTGGGAGATTGAGTGGCCAAGGGCCCGGGGCCTCCGGGGTTTAGGGTGACGCGGTGAACCGCGCCTCCGAGCCGTCCCCCGCAACGTCGTCGCCCGCCTCGGCGTGGCGGCCGCCTCTGATACGATGGGGCATGCTGCTGCTCCTCTTCGCTTGCGCCGCCTCCAAGGAGGCGGAGACGCCGGCCCGCTGCCCCGCGCCTGTCACCCTCGAGGCGGGCTGCGGAGACCTCGACTGTGACGGCGCGGCTGACCTCGCCCTCGCCCAGACCGAGGACAGCGCAGGGGCCTACGACACCCGCTCGGCCCTCCTCCGTGGGCCCGACTGGAGCCCGCTCGCGAGCCTGCCTACCCTCGGCGCAGATGACGTAGCCATCGCGGATCTCGACGGAGACGACTGGCCGGAGGTCATCTTCGCCAACCTGTCGGACGGTGCGGTGCGCGACGTCGACTCCGCCGTCTACTGGGGCGGGCCCGAAGGATTCGACGAGGCCCGCCGCACCTTGCTCCCCACGGTGGGCGCCGCTGACGTGGAGGTGGCTGACGTCGACCTCGACGGCTGGCCCGACCTCATCTTCTCGAACCGCTACAGCGGCACCGGGGGCATCTCCGAGGAGAGCTACCATGTCGACGTGACGGTCTATCAGGGCGGCCCCGAGGGGTACGGACCGGACAGGGTGTGGACCGTCCCGGGCTTCGGCACCGCGCAGACCGCAGTGGGCGACTTCGACCAGGACGGCACCATCGACCTCGCCCTCGCCGCCGGCACCTTCTGGGCCACGGAGAGCTGGGTCTATCTGGGCGGCCCCGACGGCTGGACCGAGGCCAACCGTCAGTCCCTCCCCACCCTCGCACCCGAGGCCGTGCTCCAGCACGACCTCGACGCCGACGGCTGGCTCGACCTCATCTATGCCAACTTCTATGACGCCCTCGACACCGACATCCTCTCCGCGGTCTACTGGGGCGGTGAGGGGGGCTTCGACCCCGAGCGCCGCAGCGACCTGCCGACCCACGGCGCCGATGACCTCGCCCTGGCAGACCTCGACGGCGACGGCTGCGCCGAGCTCATCATCGCCAACGCGATGGAAGGGGGAATGACCGAGAGCGACTTCGAGGCCAGCTCGGAGGTCTGGTCCTTCGGGGTGGGCGTGCGAGAGCCGACCCTGCGCTGGTCCATCCCCACCGTCTCTGCTGCCGCCGTCTCCGCCGGCGACCTCGACGGCGACGGCGCGACCGACCTCGCCTTCGCCCAACGGTACGACGCGGCGGGCGCGGCCGCGGGCGCCACCGTGGCGATCTGGTGGGGGCCCACGCTCACGGAGGTCGAGACGGTGCCCGCCGTGGGCGTGGCGGGCCTCGCGATGGGGCTGCCCTGAGCCTCAGTCTGCGAAGGGCTGGACCGTGAAGGTGCGGGTGACCGTCACCCCCCACACCGGATCGGTCAGGGTCGCGGTGACCTCGCCCGGCTCGATGAAGACGATCGTGTAGGGTGAGATCGCGCCGTAGGCCCCCTGCTCGACGGTGACCGCCACGTCGAAGTCGGGCACGGCGATGCCCTCGGGCTCGAAGGTGAGCTCCGGCCGGATGTCCCCCACGAGGCGCTCGCCGTCGCGCTTCGGGAAGCCGAGCAGGGTGGCCGATCCGCCCTCCACCACGGTGTGGGCGGCCCCGTCCACCTCCGCCATCTCATCGTCCATCGGCCCCCGGACGAAGGTGATGGCGCCCAGATCGTCGGGCTCGCGGAAAGAGAGGGGCAGGTAGTCGAAGACCTCGCCGTCCTGGACGGTCTCCAGGTCACCGTCGATGCCAGCCTCTGCGGTGATCACGAGGTCGGCGATCTCGTCGTCGTTCGTCTCGTTCTCGACCTGGACAGAATCGTCATCGAAGCGGTGGCGGAGGCGCTCGGGGTGCCGACCCGCGTCCCGCGCGCCGTCTTCCGTGAGCGCGGTCTGGATGTTCAAGGGGTGCCCGGCGACGAGGAGGGCACCGCTGAGCGAGCTCCCGTCGGTGATGACGTCGGTGTGCAACGAGTACTGAACTCGGCCCAGCTCTCCTGTGGACTCACTCATGTCGCCGCAGGCGACGAGGGGAGAGAGGGCCACCGACAACATCATCCACGAAGCCACGCGCATCACAGACCTCCACAAGGGTGAAGACCTCTGTGCAAGCCTCGTACCAGAGCCGGCGCCCGGGGCGGAGATCCAGGCGATAACAGCGCTCTCTCAGGGTGGTCCTGGGGGCTCCGATCGGCCCCGACACCGAAAACCGCGACACCGCTGTCGCACAGGAGTGAACCGGGATGACAAGACGGTCCGATGCCCGACAGAGAGCTCGGATCGAACGCGGGGCGCCTGCGGCGACGCGCAGAGGGCCGACCGCGCGGGGAGGCTGGCGGCGCGCCTCAGGGCGGCGGCGTCAGGACCCGCGGCTCTCGGCCGCCCTGGCCGCGGAGCTCGAGCTCGCGGATCACGACCGGCGGCGCCATCCAGGTGGTGGGCAGCCCGCCGACCGCGCCAATGCCGAAGCGGCCCGCGCCCGGCGCGCCGTCCATCACGCCGAGGGGGGCGCTCGTGGGGCCGGCGAGGGCGATGTCGCGCAGGGCACGAACGTCTACCCCCACGAACTCGAGACCGCGAACGGGCTCTTCCCGGCCATCGGGGTAGAGGCGATAGGCCTCGAGCGGGCGGGTGAGGCCGGGGAGCGGCCCTTCGCCCGTGAAGGCGATGTGGAAGTCCTCGGCGAGCGCCAGAGGCTCGAGGCGCCGCACCACGATGACGTAGGGGAGACCCGCCTCCCGGGCGAGGGCGAGGGCCTTCTTGCGGAGGCGGCGCTGGCTGCGCTCCCGCTCCGGCTCCACCTTGAGCACGCCCGGCAGGCCCACGCGGCGGTCCGTGCCCAGAGAGCGGCCATGGCCGTTGCTGCCGGCGCGGTCGAGGCGGGGGACACGGCTCATCAGGAGATCGCGCACCACGCCGTCGCGGACGAGCTCCACCCGCTCGGCGGCGACGCCCTCGAAGTCGTGGGTGTAGGCGCCCGTCTCGCCGGGGTAGGCGGCGGGGTCGTCCACGGCGGACCAGCCGTCGGGGAGGAGCCGGCGACCGAGGCGAGCGGCGGGCGGGCCGTCACTCGCCCCCTCGTTGTAGGGATCGGGCGCCGACTCGGCCGGCGGGGTGCCGCTCAGCTCAGAGAGGAGGAGCTGGCGGAACAGCTCGATGGCAGCGGGCTCCTCGAAGAGCACAGGGCCGAGGTAGTCGTCCTCCACCGGCGCGCTGCGGCTGTCGAGCAGCCAGCGGGCCATCTCGGCGACCTCGGCCTGCAGCTCGGCCTGGGCAGGGAGGCCGGCGGCGTCCCGGGAGACCCACCACCGACAATTCCGGAGGCGCGCGCCGTCGGGGGCCCGGGCGATGGCCTCGACGAGGAGCACCGTGAACCCGGTCGGCAGCCAGGCCCGGGTGCCCTCCGAGCTCGCGATGTAGCGGAAGCCCTGCCAGTCGCGGGCGACGGCGCTGCCATCCTCGAGCTCCGGGTAGGCGGAGAGGAGCCCCGAGAGCGACTCGACGGCGGAGACCACCCGCGCACCGTCTACAGGCCGCGGCTCCCCGCGCGCGAGCACGAGCGGCGGGACCTTGGTGAAGGAGGCGGCGTGCCGGCCCTGCTCGCGGCCCTTCCGCGCGGCGAGGCGAGCGGAGTACTGCTCGGCGGCGCCCTTGTAGCCGAGGTCCGCCGAGAGCCAGAGCTCCCGGCGCAGCGCCACCTCGAGGTCGTCCAAGGGCAGGCCGCGGGACTGGACGCCGTCCCGCTCTCCCATTCCGACGTCGAAGTTGGCGTTGTCCAGCGTATAATCGCCGACCCGCACTTCAGACCGCAGGCTCCGATAGGGCCCGTCGTCCGAGGAGGTGAGCGCGCCGAAGGCCGCCGAGGCGGTGGCCACCGCGCCGTCAAGCACCTCGAAGCCGACATAGTAGGGAGGCGGCTGATCGGGCAGCTTCATGCCGAGGGTGCGCTCGATCTCTGCGGCCACCGCCGCCTCGAGGGCGGCGGGGTCTCGCAGCTCGGCGGCGAAGGTCGGCCCTGTCGCGGTGAGCAGGCCCAACAGCGCGGCGCAACCGAGGGTGGTGGCCCCTCGCGACCGACGAACCGGCGCGACGCTCATCGGCCACCCCCGTTCGCGGGCACAGGGACCGGGGGCGGGAGCAAAGGTGGGCGGTCATTCGCCTTGTCCTTGCGCTGCACCTCGACCTCTCGCACGAGGAGGTCGGGAGAGACCGCCGAGACCGGCACCCAGCCGCTCTCGGCCCCGCACACGCCGTTGAAGACATCGACCCGGTCGCTCGCCGCCATCACGCTCTGGAAGGTGGTGAGCGGGGTGCCGATGAGATCGACCCCGCGCACGAGCTCATCGGGCCGCCCGTCGGCCCAGATGCGCCAGACCGTGACCGGCTGCACCGCGTAGGAGTTGGGGTTGCTGCGGCCGGTGAAGGTGAAGCCGCCGGTGATGTCGTCAAAGACGAAGCCGTAGGGGCGGCCCTGGGCCTTGATCTGCTGGAGGAGGCGCGCGCGGAGCTCCGTGTAGGGTACGGCCGCGCTGGTGCTCACGAGGAGGTTGCCCTGGCGGGCGACCACCGCCGAGCCCGGCTGCCGCCGACCGTGGCCGTTCGAGCGCGCGAAGCCCTCGATCGGGGCCCGGCTCATCAGGAAGCCCTTGAGCACACCCTTGTCTACGATCGAGACCCGCTCCGCCGGCACCCCCTCGTCGTCGTAGCGGTAGTGCCCGTTCAGATCGACCGCGCCCACGCGGGCCACGGTGGGATCGTCCACCACCGTGATGAAGTCGGGGAAGATGGGCTTGCCCACCTTGTCGGTCAGGGTCTGGCCCTCGTCTTCGTCCTTTTGGCGGTGGCCCTCGACCCGGTGGCCCAGGATCTCGTGGAAGAAGACGGCGGCCGCCCGCCCGCGGAGGATGGCGGGCCCGACGTAGGGATCGACCACCGGCGCGACGCGCAGCGCCTCGACCTGGCGCGCGGCGGCGTGGGCCATGTCGATGATGCGGGCGACGTCGGGGAGGCCGTCGGGTGAGGCGGCGTCGATGTAGTCGTAGACCTGCAGCTCCATGCCGTCTTCGGCCACCGTGCCGGCCCAGAGGCTCATCCGAAGGTGGTGACGCTGCTGGCGGATCCGAGTGCCCTCGGTGGTGAGGATGTACTGGACCTCGTCATCTCCCTGGAAGTTGACGTTGGAGTCGTACACACCAGGATAATTGAGGAACACCGCGGAGGCGCGCCGCGCGGCGTCCCGCCAGGCCTCTGCGTCGACGACCAGCGGGGCGACCGGGCCCTCGTCGCGGACGGCCGCCCAGAGCGAGAAGTCGGCGCTCTGGTCTTCGCGCTCCACCTTCACGGCGTCATTGGTGCGCACCTTGACGAGGCGTCGCACCGCGGTGCGGTAGGTGTCGTCAAAGGCCCGCCAGATGGCGTAGCGGGTCGCACGGGGGACGGCGTCGACCAGCGGGAGATCGAGCGTGACGCGGGGATCTTCGGAGAACCAACCGGCATCTCGGATCTTGTGCGAGTTGTCGAGCTCAGGGGAGCCCACCCGCACGTCTACGTCGCCCGCCCGGGTGTGGCTGCGGCTGATGCTACCCGCGGCGCCGTGGGTGGCCTGCACCTCCACCGAACGCCGGTCGGTGACGCCGAGCGACATCCAATAGGCGGGCTCGGGCGCGGCGGAGAGCTGCGCCCAAATGCGGTCCAGCTCCGCAGACGCGGCCTGGAGGAGGGGGTCCGCAGGGGCGGAGCCCGCCACGGACTCGGCGCGCGCCGTGGCGCTGAGGCCGAGGAGCAATGCAAAGGCGACGCGCACCCTCACGGAAGGCTCCGATCGCGCTGGCACCCCGGCTCAGAAGTCCTCTTCGCCTTCGGGCTCCTCACCGAAGAAGCCCGAGCCCCCCTCGTCGTCGTCGGGGTCAGACCACTCGATCTCACAGATCTTCTCGAGCATCGTGACGATGTCCTCACCGGAGAACTCCAGGCTCGCGCTCTTGGCGAAGTGTTCTTCCAGCACCTCGACGAGGCTGGCGTCAAGCTCACCGGAGGTCTCCAATTTGGAGATGATCTCCTCGGCGTCCACACCGCTCACTTCTTGAGCGACGGACTCCACGAGCTCGACCACCGCTTCGGCGATGGCATCGGTGTCGGACGTGTCGTCCATGTTCTCGCAGTACTCGTCCAGCTGCTCAATCAGCAGCTCTCGCATACCGGCAGGTAGCTCCAACATCTCGCATCCTCGGGCTGGTCGAGATTCAGCGGGCATAGCGGACGCCCGCCGGCCGTGCAAGGCCCCGCACCTCACTCTCCTGCACTCTCCCCGCGGGGGCCGCCCGCCCGCGCGCCGCGCTGGTTAGGGAAACGCCATGAAGCCGATCTCCGACGAGCTCCTCCGCGCCCTCCCCAAGACCGACCTCCACGTGCACCTCGACGGTTCACTGCGGGAGCAGACCCTCATCGACCTCGCCCGCGAGCGGGGGGTGCGCCTGCCCTCGAACACCGTCGAGGGGCTCAACGCGCTGGTCTTCAAGCCCGCCTATCGAAACCTCGAGGAGTACCTCCAGGGCTTCGCCTACACCACGGCGGTGCTCCAAGACGAGGCCTCGCTCGAGCAGACGGCGGCTGAGCTCGCCTGGGACAACATCGAGGAAGGGGTCCGCTACATCGAGGTGCGCTTCGCTCCCCAGCTCCACATGCACGGAGACCTCGGCTTCGACGCCGTGCTGCTGGCGGTGGATCGCGGCCTCCGGCACGCGGCCGACACCTTCAACGCCTCGGAGGCCGTGGCGGTGCACGGCGAGCCCCCCTTCGCCTACGGCATCATCGTCTGCGCGCTGCGCTTCTTCACGCCCTCCTTCTCGGCCTGGTACGCTCGGCTCTGCTCGCTGTTCCCCGACATGCCGAAGAAGGAGATCTTCGGCCTCGCCTCGGAGGAGCTGGCGCGGGCGGCGGTGCACTGCCGGGACAACCACAACGTCCCCATCGTCGGCTTCGATCTGGCCGGCGCCGAGGCGGGCTTCCCGGCGCACGATCACCGGCACGCCTTCGCCCACGCCCACCGCTGGTTCCTGAAGAAGACCGTGCACGCCGGCGAGGCCTACGGCCCGGAGAGCATCTTCGAGGCGATCACCGAGCTCTACGCCGACCGCGTGGGCCACGGCTACCACCTCTTCTCGGCCGAGCTCTGCGGCGCCGACATCATCGATCCCGAGGCCTACGTCGCCCGCCTCGCCCAGTACATCGCCGATCGGCGCGTCACCATCGAGGTCTGCATCACCTCGAACCTGCAGACGAACCCGAAGGTCGGCACCGTGCAGAACCACATGTTCGGCCGGATGTTGCAAGACAAGCTCTCGGCCACGATCTGCACCGACAACCGCCTCGTGTCCCACACCACGGTGAGCCGGGAGCTCCGCCTCGCGGTGGACGGCTTCGACATGGACCTCCGGGCGCTGCGAAACACCGTGATCTACGGCTTCAAGCGGAGCTTCTTTCCGGGTGCCTACAAAGAGAAGCGGGCCTACGTGCGCAAGATCATCGACCACTACGACGCCGTCGTCGCCCGCTTCGCCGCCGCGCCGGGCTAAGCCCGCGTCGCCTTGCGCAGGCTGAACCACTTCACGAAGAGCCAGCCCGCGCCGAGCATCACGATGAGGCCGATGAACCAGGCGAGGTCTTGCTTGATGACGTGGGCGATCCCCGAGGGGTCGTTCAACAGGTCGGGGTGCTGACCGAGGGTCCGCGCGCCGAAGACCGCGAGGATCCCACACCAGAAGGTGGAGCCCACGAAGGTGACCGCCGCGAAGGGCAAGAAGGGCATCCGGATGAGGCCGGCGGGGAAGCCGATGAGGTGCCGCACCACCGGCAGCAGGCGGGCGAAGAAGACCCCGCCGAGCGCGAAGGAGGCGAGCCAGCGCTCCGCCAGCTCCAGGCGGGCCGGCGGCAGCAAGAAATACCGACCCCAGCGCGCCACGAAGGCCCGCCCGAGGGTGGCGGTGAGCAGGTAGCAGAGCGAAGAGCCGAAGGTGGAGCCGAGCCCGCCGGAGAGGATCACCAGCGGCAGGCTCATCTGCCCTTGGGCGGCCCAGTAGGCGGCAGGCGGCATGATGATCTCCGACGGGATCGGGATGATCGTGCTCTCGGCCGCCATCAGGAGGAAGACACCGGCGTAGCCCGCGTCCCGGGACCACTCGAACCAGGTTCGGAAGAGCTCGTCAAACACCGCCACGCTCCAGCTTCGAGGGTTCGTTACCGCTACTTCTCACCGAAGATCGGCCTATTTCTTGCCGAAGAGGCTGGCGAAGAAGCCCTTCTTCTCGGTCTTCGCCTCATCCCGCTTCTCGGCCTTCGGCTCGTCCTTCCGGCCCGGCTCCTGGCCCGACAAGCGCTTGAGCTCCCGGAGACCGTCGGCGTTGGCCGGGTTGAGCTTGAGGGCCTGGACGAAGCAACGCTTCGCCGCCGTGTCGTTGCCGGCGTCTTTGTAGGTGCGGCCGAGGAGCACCCAGGCGAGGTCGAGCTTCCGCTCTTGCTCCTTGTTGCGCTCGATGACGTCCTTCAACATCTCGACGCCGCGCTCGGCGGCCTCCTTGTCTCGGCTCCGGTTGACCTGGAAGGTGGTGAAGCCGAGGTACGCCCTGAACTCGAGCTCGTCGGGCACCCGCTCCACCGCCGCCTGGAACATCGGGTGGGCTTGCAGCAGGCGCCCGGCGTTCAAGGCCGCCACTCCCCGCTTGAAGTCAGCCTCGGCGCTCCAGTAGTTCTGCACCTGCTCCATCGCGAGCTCTTCTTCGGTCTTCACCCCGCGGATCACGCGGTCGGCGTACGCGAGGCGCTTCTCGTCGTCGCCCAGCGTCTCCCAGGCCACGCGCTCCCGATCGAAGGCCTCGGTGGCCAGCTCCTGGAGCTCCGGGCTGGCTTCGACGTACTTGTCGGGGTGCAGCGCCTGGGCGAACTCGAGGTGGCACTTCCGGAAGTGGTCGGCCGGCGCGTCCGAAGAGAGGCCATACGCGTCAAAGTAATGGTTTGCGGTTGTGAAACGACGATGGAGCTCGCGGAGGCGATCCTCCATGGGGTGCTTCTCGACCGCCACCGGGACCGCCGGCACCGCGGACGTCGGGGCCGCGCTGGCGCCGCGCCGGCCAGGCAGCCCGGCGACGACGTGGGAGGGCCCCTCGTCGAGCCGGCCGGCACCTGCGCCACTGGGGGGTGAGACCACCGCGGCGGAGGCGGTGGGAGGGGGCGATGGGGTGAGGAAGCCGTCCTCGCGCCGATCTTCGAGGAGGCCGAGGCCCGAGGCCAGCCAGAGGCAGGTCAGCACCTGGGCGCGGTCACCGGGGGCGAAGTCGAGCACGTCCAGGCCGGGGCGACTGCCGTCGAGCTCCTGGAGGTAGGTCGCGAGCGCGTCGGTGGCGCCGAGCTCCCCGAGCTCGGAGAGCTCTGCCTTCGCGCGCGGCCACCCCCGGAGCAGGCCGCCGATGGCCGCCTGGAGGGCCTCCGGGCCGCGGAGCCCGCTGAGGGCCCGCGCGAGCACCGTGCGGGTGGGCAGCCGATCTACCGCCTTGAGCTCGCCGAGGGGCCCGACGGACCACACCGCGGCCTCGGACCGACAGGCCCCGCGCACCCGCCGGATCGCGAGGGCGAAGGCCAGAGCGTCGCCGCTGAGGCCGGGCTCGGCCTCGAGGGCGGCCTCCGGCTGCTCACTCTTGAGGTTGGAGCGAGTCGAGACGAGGCGCCCCCCGTCGAGGCTGAAGACCCAGCGCTTCTTGCCCTCGGTGACCTCGACCGTGGCAGAGCGCCCCTCGCGGACGAGCTCGAAGAGCAGCGCGTCGAGGCGCTCGCCGGAGCCCGAGGCGCTCGCGTCGGGCCGGCTTGGATCAGGGTTGCTCGTCTCTGCCATCAGGCCCCTCCAGATCCGCTGGCGTCTATCCCGGCACGGCGTCGCCGGCCGGGCCGGATACACTCGGGGCGTGACCTCGCCGCTGCCGCTCCACACCCGCCGCCTGCTCCTGCTCGCCGCGCTCGCCTCTTCGGGCGCCGCCTGGGGCGCGCCGCGCGCCGCCGTCGCCCCCTTTGACCCCGCGGCCCTCGACGCCGCCCTCATCGAGGTGGCCGCCCGCGTCACACCGACCGCCGTGCGCGTCGACGTCCTCAAGCCCACGGCGGTCTCGAAGGGCCTCCAGCAGCTCCTCCACGACTATGACCTCCCCATCGGCCCCGGCGCCGGCGCGGGGGAGCGGCGCCAGAGCTCGGGGAGCGGCGTGCTCATCCGCAGCGACGGCCTCGTGCTCACCAACGACCACGTCGTCGGTGGAGCGGACGCCGTGCGCGTGCGCCTCTCCGACAAGCGAGAGTACGCCGCGCTCATCCTCGGCGCGGACCCCAAGACCGACCTCGCCCTGCTCCAGCTCCTCGGCAAGGGCCCCTTCCCCGCGGCCACCCTCGGAGACAGCGACGCCGTCCGGCCCGGGCAGTCGGTCGTCGCGGTCGGCAACCCCTTCGACTTCGACTTCACCGTCACGATGGGCGTGGTGAGCGCGCGCGGCCGGCGAAACCTCACCGAGGACGAGATCCAGGACTACATCCAGACGGACGCCGCGGTGAACCCGGGCTCCTCCGGCGGTCCCCTCTTCGACCTCCAGGGTCGCCTCATCGGCATCAACACCGCCATCTTCACGGCCCAGTCGGCCGGAGCGGCGAGCGGCATCTCCTTCGCGATCCCCTCGAAGATGGCGGGCCGGGTGATGAACGAGCTCCTCTCGCAGGGGCGCGTGAGCCGCGCGGGCGCCGGCCTCACCGCGGTCGACTTCCGCCCCACCGGCGAGGAGCCCCGACCGGGCGCGCGGGTCACCGGCATCGTCCCCGGCGGCCCGGCCGCCGAGGCGGGCCTCGCCTTGGGCGACGTCATCCTCCAGGTCAACGGTGAGCCGGTCGGGGGCGAGGCCGACCTGCGCGGGATGGTCCAAGGCGCCGGCGTCGACGCCCACCTCCAGCTCCGCTATCGACGCGGCGCCAGCGAGGGGGAGACGACGCTCCAGCCCCGAGACGAGGCCAGCGTGGCCCGGGTCGAGCCGCCGCCGGCCGACGCCCTCGACTGGGGCGGCGCCCACCTCGCGCCAGCGACCCCGGAGCGCCTGCGCCACTACGCCGCGCACCTCCCCGAGGGCCGCGCCCAGGCGCTGATCGTGCTCTCGGTCGATCCCGGCGGCCCCTCCGCCGCCGCGGGCATCCGTCCCGGCGACCTCCTGCTCGAGGTGCAGCGAGAGCCCGTGAGCGACCTCGCCAGCTTTCAGCGCGGGGTCGCCGAGCACGCCAACCCGGCCCTGACGCTCCAGCGGGGGGCCGACAAGGTCGTGGCGATCGTCGCCACCCCGCCCCGCCGCTGAGCCGCCCGCTCCAGCGAGTCGGGGCCCCTCACCAGCGGTAGAAGCCCGCCCCGGTCTTCTGCCCGAGCTTGCCTTCGGCCACGAGGCGGCGGAGCAGGGCCGGCGGCTCGAAGGCGGGGTTGCCGAGCGTGCGGGCGAGGTGCTCGCCGATGTTGAGCCGCACGTCGAGGCCCACCATGTCGGTGAGCTTGAGCGGCCCGACCGGGTGCCGATAGCCGAGGACCATGGCCTTGTCGATGTCCTCCGCGCTGGCCACGCCCTCCTCGAGCATGCGGATGGCCTCCATCCCGATGGCCACGCCCAGGCGGCTCGTGGCGAAGCCCGGGCTGTCCTTGACGAAGATGCACTCCTTGCCGATGGACTGGCCATAGGCGCGCACCACGTCGAGCACCTCATTGGCGGTGCCCGGGTGGAAGACCACCTCGAGCAGGCTCATGATGTGGACCGGGTTGAAGAAGTGGAGCCCCACCACCCGGCTCGGGTCGCCCGCCGCCTCGGCGATGCGGGCCACGGGCAGGCTCGAGGTGTTGGTGCCGAGGATGGTGTCCGGCTCCGTGAGCTCGGCGAGGCTGCGGAAGAGGGCCTGCTTGAGCTCGAGCCGCTCGGGGATGGCCTCGATGACGAGCTCGGCGCCGGCCACGGCCTCGGCGAGGTCGGTCGAGCCGCGCAGGCGGGCGAGCGCGGCGTCGCGATCGGCGACGGCGACCTTGCCCTTCTCGACGCCCCCATCGAGGTTCTTCTTGATCTTGGCGAGGCCAGCCTGCACCCGCGGCTCGTCCACGTCGTAGAGGGCGACGGTGTAGCCCGCGAGCGCGCTCACATGGGCGATGCCATGGCCCATCGTACCCGCGCCGATGACCGTGATTCGAGCTTCAGAATTCATCGACAGCCTCCACGATGGTGCTGAGGCCCTGACCCACGCCGACACAGAGGGAGGCCAGCCCGAAGCGGCCGCCCCGGCGCCGCAGGGCGTGGATGAGGGTGGTGAGGATGCGGGCCCCCGAACAGCCGAGCGGGTGGCCGAGCGCGATGGCGCCGCCTTGGACGTTGACCCGCTCCGGGTCGAGGCCGAGGCTGCGGATCACCCCGAGCGACTGGGCGGCGAAGGCCTCGTTGAGCTCGACGAGGTCGAGGTCAGCCACGCCGAGCCCCGCCAGGGCGAGGGCCTTCTCGGTCGCGGGGACGGGGCCGAGGCCCATCACGGTGGGATCGACCCCCGCCGCGGCGCAGGACACGAAGCGCGCGAGCGGGCGGAGGCCGAGGGCCCGCGCGCGGTCGCCTCGGGCGATGAGCAGGGCCGCCGCGCCGTCGTTCAGGGTGGACGAGTTCCCCGCGGTCACCGAGCCGTCCTTGACGAAGGCGGCCTTGAGCCGGCCGAGGGTCGCGGCGCTGCTGTCGGCGCGCGGGCCCTCATCCACGCTCACCCGCGCCGCCGTCTTTCCGGCGCCCACCTCGACGGGGATGAGCTCCCGATCGAAGTGCCCGGCGGCCTGGGAGGCGACGGCCCGCTGGTGGCTCTGCAGCGCGAAGGCGTCCTGGTCGGCGCGGCTGATGCCCATCCGCTGGACGATGTTCTCCGCGGTGACCCCCATCGCCTCGAGGGGAAAGAGCTTCTCCATCGCCGGGTTGGGGAAGCGCCAACCGAGGCTGGAGTCAAAGGCGGTGAGGTTACCCACCTTCGGAGCCACGTTTCCTCGGGGCGTCACGTACGGGGCGCGGCTCATGCTCTCCACCCCCCCGGCGATGAACAGCCCGCCATCCCCGCAGCGGGCGGCGCGAAAGGCCTGGTTCGCCGCCTCGAGCCCCGAGGCGCAGAGCCGGTTGACCGTCACGCCGGGCACGGACTGCGGGAGCCCTGCGAGCAGGAGCGCCATGCGGGCGACGTTCCGGTTGTCCTCACCGGCCTGGTTGGCGCAGCCGAAGAAGACATCGTCGAGCAGGGCGGGGTCGATGCCCGAGCGCTCCACGAGGGCCCGGATGATCAGCCCCGCGAGGTCATCGGCGCGGACCTCCGAGAGGCCACCCCCGAAGCGCCCGATCGGGGTGCGGATCGCCTCACAGACATAGACCGCGTCACTCGACACCGTGCCGTTCGACAAGGGAGACCTCACGAGGAGCGCTGGAGAGACTCGGGAGCGGGCTCAGCCGTGCTCAGTAGAAGACCGCGCCCGAGCCCGGGTTGTCGCGCCCGCCGATCGACTCGAGCACCGAGATCGCGGCCTTCGCCGCCTCTGCGATCTCCTCCTCGCCGCCGCCGAGGTAGACGCGGCCGAAGGCGCCGAAGCTCAGCACCTCGAGGATGTCGATCTTGGCTGCCTTCTCGGCCTCGTTGGCCGCGATGAGGGCGTAGCCGGCGGGATGGGTCTCGAGCACGTAGAGCGTCTTGCCCTCGTTCAGGAAGTTCCCGTGCCGCATCCGGTTGGTGATCTGGGCGTGGTAGCCCGTCACCCCGGTGATGGTCTGGGCGCTGACGACGCGAGGCTTGAGCCGGTCGAGCTCCTTCAAGGACAGGGCGGCGAGGATCGCCTCACCGGCGGCCCGTACCTGGCCCTGGTCATAATGATGGAGCTCCAGGCAGCCGAATTGCCGCTCGACGATCTGCATCCCGGGGGTGCAGGAGGTCTGCTTCAGGGCGATGTCGGTCACGAGGTTGATGTCCATCCCCGGCGCCACCTCCACGAAGAGCGAGGCCTGCCCCTCGAGGGGAGCGTAGCCCTGGCTGACCGTGGCGAGGAAGCCCGCCGTCTGCGCCTGGAGGATGTCGACGTAGGTGAAACAGCGGAGATCGATGGCCAAGGAGCACCTCGCGGCGGTTTGTAGGCAGGTCGGCTGCCGATGTCAACCGCCGCGAGCCACCCTCTGGCCGCCCACCGGGCCCGACACCCACGGGAGCCCGGGTGCTATGCTGCGCCTCGCCAGAAGGGAGCCCCATTGTCCGCAGCCCACCTCATCACGAGCCCCGGCGCCCGCCGCCGCTGGGGCCTGCTCGGCCTCGTCGTCGCTCCCCTCGCACTCGGTTGCGATCCCGACTGCAAGGATCCCTCCCGCCTCGACGGCCGCTGGTCGGTGACCGAGAACGCCGGCCATGAACAGGCCCTGGTCACCGGCTTCCAAGACGACGAGCCCCAAGCCCGCAACGAGCTGCTGGCCTCGATCTTCGCCAACGGAGAGTCCGCCTGGGAGCTCACCTATGTGCCGAACCGATCGAGCTTCACCCTGCGGGTGAACGACCAGCCCTACGAGGCCACCTACACCGAAGGAGACGGGAGCTGCAACGCCTTCTCTCTCGACTTCTCCGGAATCTACACGAGCGCGATCGGCGGTCAGCACGACTTCACGTGGACGGGCGAGCTCGTCTGGTCCGGCGATGAGCTGAACGGCGTCTACAGCTACGAAGACAGCTGGACCTGGGAGGAGCGCAGCGGCACCGTGAGCATTCCGGACGGCCAGCTCCGCGCGGCCGCCCTCGAGTAGGGGCCGCCGAGGCCATCGCTTTGGCCAAGGCGGCGGCCTCCGGTTAGCCCCCCGCCCCATGTACAACCTCGGCATCTCCATCGGTTTGGGCCTCGTCTTCCTGCTGCTCGGCTGGCTGGTCGGCGGCGCCTGGTACGCGGGTATCATCCCCTCATTGATCGCCATCGGGGTGGCCTACTTCCTCTTGATGCGGCGCACGGGCAAGCAGCTCGAGGCCATCATGATGGGCGCGATGGCCGAGATGGAGGCGCTCAACACGGTCGCCCAGCCCACGACCCCGGGTGAGTACCAGAAGCTCGTCGCGCTGCGCGACACCAAGCTCGCCCGGGTGCGCGAGATCATGCGCAGCGGCTTCGCCCTCGGCAAGTGGCAGTTCCTCGTCAACGAGCAGATCTACGCCCAGCTCGGCTCGCTCGACTACATGGAGCAGAAGTGGGCGCCCGCTCGCCAGAACCTCGAGAAGGCCTGGAGCCGCAACTGGCAGAGCCAGGCCCTGCTCGCCTGCATCGACCACCGAGAGAAGAAGGCCGACGCCGCCCTCGCCCGCATGAAGAAGACCGAGGCGGCCGGCGGGCGCGAGCCCCTCTTCTGGGCCCTCTACACCTGGATGGCGGTCGAGAACGGCAAGACCGAGGTGGCCCTGCAGGCGGTGGCCACCGGCCTCACGCTGAACGGGCAGAGCAAGCCCCTGAAAGACCTCGCCGAGGCCGTGCGAAACAAGCGCCCGGTCAAGGTGACCGACTTCGCCCCTGGCTGGTACCAGTTCTTCCCCGAGGCGATGATGACGCAACAGCAGAAGGAGCAGCAGCAGGTGGTGGAGAAGGGCCGCCACCAGTACCGCCCGCCGCAGCCGCGTCGCTGAGCGCGGGGAGAGGCGCCCGCACCCGCGGGCCTAGCGGTCGTACCACTCGGGCTTGACGAGCTGCTGGTAGTGCTCGACGTTGAGCGGGCTCACGCGCCGCTTCATGGCGTCGACCGCCATCGCCGCGCTCACCTTGGCGAACCAGATGTACATGTCGCGCTTGTAGGGCACGCGAGAGAGGAGCCCCTTCAACATCCAGCGGGTGTTGACCAGCTCTTTGTTCATCCGGTACAGGGCCTCCGCGATCTCGTCGCGGGTCATGTACTGACTGTCGAGCACGGGGGTGAGCCAGTCAAAGTCGTCGAAGTCGGCCTCGGTGATCCAGCCCTCGCGGATCGCCTCGTCGTAGATCGGGGTGCCGGGCACCGGCGTGATCGGGTGGAAGGCCGGGAAGTCGACGTCGATCTCGCGGGCCATCGCGAGCTGCTTTTGCAGGCTCTGCTCATTCTCCTCCTTCACGCCGACGATAAACGTCGCCTGGAGGAAGACGTCCGGGTACTTCGTGCGAAAGATCTCGAGGGCCTGCCGCGCGACGCCGCCGCCGTAGAAGCGCTTGTCGAGGAGGCTGAGGCTGTCGTCCTCGGCTCGCTCCACGCCGATGAGGATGTGGGAGAGGCCCGCCCGCACCAGCTTCTCGAGGATGCCCTTCTTCTCGTCGCGGACGATACAGTCAGCGCGCATGAAGGCGAACCACTTGGTCTTCATGCCGCTGCGGAGCACCTCCTCGGCGAAGGCGTCGTTGAAGCGAGGGTCGATGTTCCAGCTCTCGTCCACCCAGACGTAGCCTCGCTTTCCGTACTTCCAGTAGAGGAGCTCCATCTCCTCCATCACCCGCCCGACGCTCTTGCTGCGCCACCGCGGGCGGAGCTGGGTGTTGCCGTCGCTGTCGTAGGTGCGATCGGCCATCGTCGTCCACCAGGCGCAGAAGCTGCACGAGCTCACGCAGCCCCGACTGTGGTGGATGGTCGTCCCGCCGGGGCTAAACAGATAGCGCGACTTGCCGTAGAGCTCCATCGGCATGAGGTCGTAGGCGGGCATCGGGATGGTGTCGAGGTCGTGGATGAGCTTGCGGGGCGCGGTGCGCACCACCTTCTCGCCGTCCCAGAAGGCCACGCCGTCGACCCGCGAGAGGTCGGGCTGCGAGCGGGCGAGCTCCCGGCAGAGCTCAAGGATGGTGACCTCACCCTCCCCGATACAGATGACGTCGATCGGGCTCTCGGCGCTCACGTAGCGGTGGGCGAGGTTCGTGAAGTGGCCGCCGCCGGCGACGGTGACCGCCCGCGGGGCCATCTCCTTACACAGCCGGAAGAAGCGCAGCGCCTCGGCGGCGTAGAGGGCGTGATTCTCGCCGCAGCCGATGACGTCCGGATCGAGCCTGCGGATCTCGTCGGCGAGGCTCCGCCAGCCGATGTGGAGCGGCATGCAGTCGATGACGAGCACCTCGATGCCCGCCTCGACGCGGAGGGCCCCGGCCAGGGCGGGGAGGGCCTGCTGGAGCAGGAAATTGTCCCCCTCGCTCGTGTAGGGCCAGTAACAACGGGGGGGCTGGACGAGGAGGACGCGCATGGGCCGAAGCTACCCCTGTTTCGCCGAGGTGCCGAACACCTTCCCGGCGACGGCCTCCTCTTCGGCGAGGCGACGCCTCCGTTCGACCAGGCCCGGCTCCAGGGGGAGGACAGAGGCGCTCAACGCGCCTGCGTGGCGCGCCCCGGCGACGTCCCCGAGCTGGAGGGCGAGGTCGATCGACAGCCACCAGGTCTCGGGGAAATTCGGGAAGCGGGCGATGAGCTCGTTGACACAGCGCACGGCCAGCGGCCGATCTTCCCGGAGGCGGGCTGACTCGCCGGTGGCGTAGAGGTGGTCGGCGAAGGCGGTGTTGAAGCCGACACAGCGCTCGAGCTCTTCAACCCGCCCGGCGGCCCCTTCCCAGGTGGCCACGGCGAGCATGCGGGAGAGGTGCTCGAGCGCCAGCCCCTCGGCGCGGAGCACCCGCTCCCCCGCCGCCGGCCGCGGGTTCGGCCCACGCAGCCGCAAGGAGCGCTGTCGCTCCGACGACACCCACGGCTCGGACGGCATCCGGCCCAGCGAGCCCCCCTTGGCGGCGACCGCGCGGATCGCCTCGACGCGCGAGGCCGCGGAGGGGCCGATCACCGCCAGCAGCCGCAGCGCCTCGTCCACCCGCTCACCAAACAGGGCGGCGCTGAAATTCGCCCAGAAGAGGGCGTTGTGCAGGTGGCGCGCGAAGCCGACCTCCATCTTGAAGTGGATGGGCAGCACCACCCGCCTGCCGATGAGGTTGGCGACCTCGTTGATCCAGACGTCATCGAACCAGTAGGGGAAGTAGTCGGTGAACAGCCGGCCGAGGGTGTTCACCCAGGTCGCGCCGAGGAAGCCAAAGGCGCCAAAGTCAACGTGCCCGTCGTGGCCGTGGGCGAACAGCACGCCGTCGGGGGTGGCGCGGAAGGCCCGCCGCACGAGCTCGTCCCAGCCGCGGGTGCGGACCTCCACCTTGTCCGAGATGAAGCCCCAGATCCCCGGGCGGGTGGTGCAGGCCGCCCAGGCCTCGTTCAAGAAGGCGCCGTTCGAGAGGCTGGGGTTCACCTCGACCCAGGACAGGCCGAAGGGCACTCGTCCGCGGAGCTCCTCGAGCACGGCCATGGCCGCCTCATCTCCGCGGTCAATCGAGAACCAGACGTCGATGAGATCGTACCGCTGTGTGTTCTCGACGAGGCTGCCGAGGAAGCGCTCAAGCAGCGCCCGATCGCCGCGGGTGCCGCCGGGGAGGATCGTGATGTGCTCCGGCCGCGCGACCCGATGCGCGACGGTGGGCCCCTCGGCCCTCCTCGGGACCCACTCCAAGCCCTGCATCACCGCCTCCTCATCGCCCCATCGGGCCGCCCAGCGCCTAACCAGCCCCGAGAGCGGGCGAGGGTCCGCGGGGCCGCTCCAGGGGGGATAGAGGGGAGAGACCTCAGCCCGGGAGCAGCGATGTCCCTTCAGGCTACCCTCCGCGGCGCCCTCCACAATCGCCCCCATCTCCCGGGCCGCCCCGGGCACCTCACCCAGGATCCCGGTCGGATCCCCTACGACATGTTCGATCTGGAGCGCGGCGCCCGCGAGCTCCACTCGGCGCACATCCTGGAGGGGGTCTACCACAAGGGCCAGGACCGGATCTGGGACGGCAAGGCCGTGCTGGCTGAGCTCCTCCAGAAGCACGGTGGCGTGCGCCTCCCGCCCGACCGCCTGGCCCCGCTCAAGCGCGTGCTGGCGACGATCTTCTGGGGGGAGCTCGCCGCGTGGCGGATCTCCGCTGAGCTCGCCGCCCACCTCGAGCCCCTGGAGGCGCGGATGGCCGCCACCGGGCAGACCCACGACGAGGCCCGTCACTTCTATGTGATGCACGACTACCTCGGTCAGCTCGGCTACAGCCCCGAGCGGCTCCCCCACAAGGCCGAGGCCCTGCTCCAAGGGGTCGGCCGAGCCTCGAACCTCGCGAAGAAGCTCATGGGCATGCAGCTCATGATCGAGCCCCTGGCGCTCACCCTCTTCCACCTGCTGCGCGAGGCGCGGGTCGAGCCGGTGCTCTGCGACCTGCTCGCGTACTACGAGCGCGACGAGGCGCGGCACGTCGCCCTCGGGGTCCACTACCTGCCCACCTTCCTCCGCAGCATGCGCCCCGACGAGCTCATCGACCTTTGGGCTTGGCAATTGCGTATGTTCATGCTGCAGATCGACGGCCTCGCGGAGCTCGAGGACGACTTCGCCGCCCTCGGCTTCACCGCCCGCCAGGTCTTCCGCCAGGGGCAAGGCCGCCAGATCGCCGCCGCCAACGAGCTCGCCGAGCAGCTCGGGCACCAGACCCGCATCCGCGAGCTCTTCCTGCGCGCCTCCGAGGCCCGCCTGGAGTACAGCTTCCCCCCAGAGGGCCGGGGCCTCGGGCGGCCGGAGCGCCTCCGCAGGGCCGCCCACAGCCTGCTCCGAGGCGGGGCCGAGGTCCCGCCGGTGCCGCTCAGCGCCTGAGGCCGGCGGGCCGACGGCGGAGCAGCAGGAGACCCACCCCCGCGATGAGCAGCGCGCCGCCCCTCGCGGTGGCACCCTCGGCGAGCGCGCTGCAGCCGCAGCCCTTGCCGCCTGCGCCCGCTCCAGCGGCGCCGTCACCCGCGCCGTCCCCGCCGCCGTCCCCCGTGGGCTCGCCGCTGTCGGCGCTCCCGTCCGCGCCGTCGGCACCGTCGGCACCGTCGGCACCGTCGCTCCCATCGGCGCCATCCGTGCCATCGGCGCCGTCGGTGCCGGAGTCGCCGCCGGGGTCCACCGCCGAGCTCGCCTCGAAGACGACGCCGAGGGCGGGCTCTCCGGTCACATCGACGCTCCCATCCAGCGGAGCCCCGAGGGTCACGCCGCTCGCCCCTTCGAGCAGCAGCCGAAGGGTGCCGGTGCTGCTGCCGGTCTCCGCGGCCTCAACCGTGAGCTCGGGGAGCTGGGTCTGGTGGGCCCCGAGCGTCCCGGTGATGAGGGTGGCCGCGACGCCGCCGAGGGTGGTCGAGGCCCCCCCCGCGTGGAGCGTCTCCCCGGGCTCGACCCGGCTGATCGTCCAGCCCGTGGCGTGGGTGACCCGCAGGGCCGGATCGTGGACGAGCACGAGGGTGGCGTCCGCGGCGGCGGCGCGGTTCGACACCTCGACGACGAGCGCGCCCTCGGGGTCGAGCGCCACCACCTCGGCGGGCACGCTCAAGCCCGGGAGCGGCGCCTGGAGCGCGTCCAGGGGATTGAGGCGGCCGCCGGTCGCCACCTTACCGACGAGGTCGACGCTGGGCTCGACCGTCCAGCGGATGAGGTTCGCCACCTCCTCGGCCTCAAGGTCGGGGTGGAGCTCCCAGACGAGCGAGGCCGCGGCGGCGACCAGCGGGGTGGCGTAGCTCGTGCCGCTCGCGACCTCATAGTCGCCGCTCGAGTCGATGCCGGCGCTGCAGAGGTCATCGCCGGGGGCGGCGAGATCGACGCTCTCCTCGCCGTAGTGGGAGTAGGGGTTGAGGGTGTCATCCTCGAGCGTCCCCGCCACGCTGAGGATGAAGTCACCCTCATAGCTGGCGGGGTACTGGGGATACCGATCGTTGTCGGCGTCGCTGCAGTGCGCGCTCGTACAGTTGGCGGCGGCGGCGACCAGCAGCACCCCGGCGTCTCCGAGGGCGGTGACGGCGTCGGAGAAGGGGCCGTAGCTCGAATTACCGGCCAGGGAGTAGGACAGGATCCGCGCGCCCCCGGCGTCTCCGGAGGCGACGTCGGCCAGCGCCTCGATCGCGTACGAATAGTAGAGGGCGCTGAAGTGGTCGGCGATCTTGAGGTAGGCGATCCCCCCCCCTGGCGCGAGTCCGGCCCGCCCGACCCCGTTGTCACCGTCGCCACCCACGAGATCGGCGATGAAGGTGCCGTGCCCGGGCACCGACACGCCGTAGACCACCTCGACACCGCTGTCACCGTCGCCATAGTCCCAGGTGTAGTCCGCGGTGCCGACGAGGTCCTCGTGGGTGAGCAGAAAGCCGGAGTCGGCGATGGCCACCGGAAGGCCACTGGCTCCGTCGGCCAGGGCCCAGATGCCCTCGGCGTCCATCAGATCGAGCTCCCAGAGGTCGCTGCAGTCGGCCGTGCCCGCGCCGTCCGGCCAAGCGGCCTGCTGGGCGGGGAGGGCCTCATCGAGCACCGCGTAGCGGAGCCCGGGGAGCCGCTGGAGGGCTTGGAGCGGCGGGGCCCCGGGGAAGTCGACCGCGCAGAGCCGCGCCCCGGAGAAGCAGTAGCGGACAGTGCCCCCGAGCCCGGCGGTCCCGGCACGCAGGGCCGCCTCACCGCGGGCAGACTCGAGGCCGACGAGGGCGGTGCGGGGTCCGGCGAGGGCGCTCCCGGATGTCAGGCCCCCGAGGGTGAGGGCGATACCCACGACGGAGCGCTGTCCCATGGTGTTCTCTCAGGATGTGGACTCAGGCTGTGGACTCAGGCTGTGGACTCAGGCTGTGGACTCAGGGTGCGGACTCAGGTGCGGAGTCGCGGATCGAGGGCGTCACGGAGGCCCTGCCCGAGCAGGTTGAAGCCGGTCAGCGTGACGAAGATGCACAGACCGGGGAACAGCGTCAGGTGCCAGAGGCCCTGGGAGACGTAGTTACGGCCTTGCTGCACGATCTCACCCCAGGAGGGGACGTTCGGATCTCCGAAGCCGAGGAAGGAGAGCGAGGTCTCGGTGAGCACGGCGGCGGCGATACCGAAGGGCACGGCCACGAAGACCGGCGCCACCGAATTGGGCAGGACGTGGCGCGTCATGATGCGCCAGGAGCCCATCCCGAGGGCGCGGGCCGCCGTCACATACTCGAGTCCGCGGGTCTTCAACACCTCGCCGCGCACGAGGCGGAAGACGTTGGTCCAGCCGACGAGCCCCAACGCGACCATGATGTTGATGATCGAGGGCTCGAGGAAGGCGGTCACAGCGATGATGAGGAAGAAGGTGGGGAAGCACATCACGATCTCGCAGATTCGCGAGAGGACGAGGTCAATCACCCCGCCCTTGAAGCCGGCGAGGATGCCGAGCGAGGCCCCGATCGAGGTGGCGATGCCCTGCGCGACGAGGCCCACCAGCATGGCGACGACGCTGCCGTGCAGCAGGCGGGCGAGCACGTCGCGCCCCTGGTCGTCGGTGCCCAAGAGGTGGGGGCCGT
This sequence comes from Myxococcota bacterium, assembly GCA_044344255.1. Taxonomy (GTDB): domain Bacteria; phylum Myxococcota_A; class UBA796; order UBA796; family UBA2385; genus JBIJDH01. The sequence continues at coordinate 10,399 of JBIJDH010000030.1, read as the reverse complement.
TGAGGTCGGGCGGGAGCTTCAGCGCGTCGCGGTCAAATTGGGTAGGGCTCCACTCGACCAAGGGCCAGACCGAGAAGGACATCTCGGGGCTCTCCCGCACGTCCTTCCAGGTCTTGTCCTCGAGGGAGGCGTAGTAGTCTCCGAAGGGGAAGTAGCCCGCACCCACCTCGAGGCTCTTCAAATCGTAGCGGAGGCTCTGCCAGGGCACCCAGGCGTCCACATAGGTGGTGAAGGCCGGAAAGACGAGCTCATCCTTGTATTCGGCGATGATCGGGCGATCGTTCGCCAGCAACGGGGCGAACATCGCCAACAACGCGAGCAGGATCACCACCACGAGGCCGGTCATCCCGGAGGGGTGGCCCCGGAGCTTCCGCCAGGCCCGCGCCGAGTAGCTCTCCGACGGGCGCGAGGGAGGCCCGCCCCCCGCCGCGACCGCCGACCCTGCTTCAGCCGACCCCGCTTCAGTTGCCCCCCTTTCAGTTGTCATGGGACACCCGCGGATCGACCAAGGTGTACAGGATATCGGAGAGCAAGATACCGAAGAGCGTGAGCACCGCGCTCATCGTCGTGGTGGCCATGATCACGGGGTAGTCGCGGCTGAGGATGGCGTCGAAGCCCAAGCGGCCCATCCCGTCGATCGAGAAGATGTACTCGACGATCACCGAGCCGCCGATCAAGGCCGGCAGCAGGTTCCCAATGAGGGTCACGATGGTGATGAGCGAGTTGCGGAAGGCGTGCTTCAAGACCACCACCGTCTCGGAGAGCCCCTTGGCGCGGGCAGTTCGCACATAGTCCTGCTGGATCGTCTCCAGCAGTGAGGTGCGGGTGTAGCGCGAGAGGCTGGCGAAGCCGCCGTAGACCATCACCGAGATCGGCAGCACGAGGTGGGTGATCCGATCCCAGAGGTAGGAGAGGTAGCTGAGGTTCTCCGGGTGATCTCCCGAGAGCCCCACGCTCGGGAGGATGTCCCAGTTGGTCTTCGAGCTGAAGGTCAGGATCAGCAGCGTAGCGAGCCAGAAATTGGGCACCGAGTAGAGCAGGAACAACAAGAACGAAGAGACGTGGTCGAACCAGCTCCCCCGCCGCACGGCGGCGAAGATGCCGAGGGGCACGCTCACCGCGTAGATGATGAGGATGGTGAGCAGGTTCAGCCCCATCGTGACGGGGATGGCCTCCTTGATCTTGTCCATCACCAGTCGATCGTCGGAGAAGGATCGATCGAAGTCGAGCCGGGCCATGCGCCCCACCCACTTGAGGTAGCGGAGCGGGATGGGAACCGGCGTCCAGGAGTCGGCGGCCGACCAGACCTGGCCATCTCTCGCCACCAGCGCCCGCACCACGCCCGTGCCCTTCGCGCTGCGGCCGAGCTCCTTGGCCTCGGCCACCGACCACTGGCGCACGCTCTCGTCGATGCCGCCGGAGTAGACCGACTGCCCATCGGCGGCGAAGGTGACGGCCAGCACGCCCTTGTAGTGGAGGCCGAGCTCCCGGGCGGGGGCGTCGGGCCGCGCGAGCTCGATGACCCGCACGGCGCGGTCCTCGGAGGCGGTCGCGAGCAAGGCGCCGTCGGGGGAGAGCGCGAGGTCGTGGATGGCCTGCCGGTGGTCCTTTCGCTCCTGGGTGAGCTGGCCGCTGCTGGGGTCCCACTCGCGGAGGACGCGGTCGGCGCCGCCCGCCCAGAAGCGAGCGCCGCCCGGCGCCACCGCGAGGGCGTAGACGCCGCCGATGGCCCCCTCGAAGGTGCGCTGCACGGCGAGGCTCTGGCCATCTTCGAGCCGGACCACGCCGTCGTCGGCGGCGACGAGCAGACGCCCGTCCGGGAGCCAGGCGAGGTCGCGGATCGGCAGCGAGAGGGCCTCGGCGCTCTGGAGCTCGGCCCCCGTGCCGAGGTCCCAGAGCTTGACCACGCCGGAGCTGTCCGCCGAGGCGAGGCGCTGTCCGTCCGGTGAGACCGCGAGGGCCGAGACCGGCACCGTGTGCCCCGCGAAGGTGGAAGCGACCGCCCCCCCCGCAGGGTCCACCGCGACGATGAAGCCGCCGTCCCCTCCGGCGTAGAGGCGCTGGCCGTCCGCGCTCCGGGCCAGGGCCCGCGCCCACCGACCGAGCCCCTCCACCGCGGGCCCCTCCTCGAGGGGGGCCGCGCCGCTCCCCTCCTCGAGATCGAGGGCAACAGCGCCCCCCCAGGCGTGCAGCGCGTAGTCCTCCCGCAGCATCCCGAGCAGCTTCTTCTTTGCCTTGATGGTGTCGTTCTGCCGGCTCTGATCGCCGCCGCCCCCCCCCTCGGTCGACTTCTCTGCGCCGCCGCCGAACTGTGCAGCCACCGGATCGCCCGGCGCGAGGTTGATCATCAGGAAGGTGATGAAGGTGATCCCGATGAGGGTCGGGATCATCGCCAGGATTCGCTTGATGAGGTACGCGATCATCTACTTGTACAGGACCTTGTCGGGCTTGACGTAGATGTCGAAGAGCTGGAGCCCGGTGGGGCGCACCTTGGCCCCCTCGAAGCGGCCGTTCTGGAGCACCCCGACGCGGCCGTGGGCCAACAGGGTGACCGGCTGGTCCTCGATGAAGACACGGCAGAACTCCTGGTACATCTTGTCGCGGGCCGCATTGTCGAACTCGGTGCGCATGCCCTCGAGCAGCGTGTCGGCCGCCGGGTTGTGCCAGCCCGCGGCGTTACCGCCATTGGGCACGTCCTGCGAGCTGTGGAAGCTCTCGTAGCTGTCGATCCAGGGGTCGGAGAAGCTCTCATAGAGCACCGCCGAGTCGAAGCGACGCTCCTGGTAGTCCTGGATGAAGGTGGCCCACTCGAGCTGACGGAGGGTCATCCGGATGCCCACCTTCTTGGCGGCGTCACCGAGCTGGGCCGCCACCTGGGTGTAAAAGCGCCGCGGGGAGCCCACCTTGAGCTCGAATTCGAAGGGCTTGCCGCCCTTGTCGAGCACACCGTCACCGTTGGTGTCCTTCCAGCCCGCCTCCGCGAGCAGAGCCCGCGCCTTCTCGACGTCGAAGGGGATGGGCTCGGTCTGCAGGTACTGCGGGTAGGTCTTCTTCGAGGGGCAGGTGGCGATCTCGCCCCGCCCGCGCTCGATCTCCTGGATGATCCAGCCCCGATCGACGAGGTGGGTCATCGCGAGCCGCACCTTGGGGTCGTTGAAGGGGGGCTGACGGTTGTTCCACACGATCTCGGAGTAGCCGAGCCCCATGTGGTCATACTCGAAGTAGTTCGAGATGCCAGTGATGGTGGGGTCGGCCTTGTACTGGTCGTCCCAGGGCTGGAAGTCGACCACCGAGACGTCGAAGGACTGCTTGCGGAAGGCCTCAAAGGCCGCCACCTCGTCCGAGATGAAGATCCACCGCAGGTTCGTCAGGTTGTACCAGGTGGGGTTGACCTGGGTGCCCCAGTAGAACGGGTTCTGTGTGATCTCGAGCGGCTTCTTGGGGTCGTACTCGTCCACCGAGAAGTAGTAGGGGCCCGTGCCCGGGCCGGGCACTCGCAGCTTGTTGAAGACCTCGCCGAAGCCAGGCTTGCCGGGATCGACCGAGACGACCGCGACGTCGAGCGTCTTGGCGACCTTGGGGAGCTGCTCCTGCACCCAGGCCTTGTTCAAGACCCGGAGCTGGTTGCCGACCGCGTAGATGCCCTTCCAATAGGTCTTCGCGTAGGTGACCTCGACCGTGTACGGGTCTTTCGCGACGAGGGACTTCACGTCCTCGAAGGCCGGGCGGAGGTGGTCGGCCTTCACGGCGGGGTCGCGCACGACGTCGAAGGTGAAGACCACGTCTTCGGCGGTGAAGGGCCGGCCGTCGGCGAACTGTACGCCCCGCCGCAGGTGGTAGGTGTAGGTCAGGTGGTCGGCCGACACCTCCCAAGAGGTGGCGAGCGAGGGCAACACCGCGGGCGGCGCGTCGGGATCGATCTCGATCATCTTCTCGAGGATGTACTTCGTGACCTGGCCGGTCTCTCCCTCGCTGGTCGCGTAATAGTTGAGCGTGGACGGGGGGCTCGTGCGGCGGTTGACGTAGGAGTCCCCCTGCGGCCTCGGCTTCTCCGCGATCGCGCGCGGGGCCCCCGAAGCGGACCCCTCCACGCACAAGATGTCGGCCTCTCGCCCGCCCCACCCCTTGGCCTTCCGCCCGGAGGGCTGGCCGGGCGCGCAGTCCGTGGCCGCGACCGTCTGCACGGCCACCGTCGCGGGCGCCGACCCGATGCTCGACTTGCCCTCGACCGCGAGGCGGGTGGCGATGACCTGCTCCTCCAGCCGATCGTGGGAGGCGATGTCCATGAGGAGCGCGACCAAGACCGCGCCCATCAAACCGACCGACACGACCTGGAGCTTGGTGCTCGATTCCATCCGAATCCTTCCGTCGAGAGTACGAGAGTAGCGAGCGCGGCGGAGGCCCGACCCGGCGATCGCAGGACCCCTAGCCCGGGGCTCAGGGCTTGGGGAAGTGGATCTTGCTCGTCATCAGGCTACCGCTCACGAAGTAGAGCAAGACCAGGGGGTGGAGCGTCCCGGGGCCGATCTTCACCGATCCGAACCAGAGGTTGTCCCAGACCGCCCCGTGGTACCAAGCGAAGGCCAGGATGCCCACGATGGCGAGGCTGGTGGGGATCGGCGTCCCCTCGAAGTACCGCACCTTGCCGGTGGCGTCATCGGTCAGCGACTCCGCGGTGACGTTGAAGCGGGCGAGGCGCCCGATCCCGCTGCACACGAAGTAGATGAGCACGAGGGCGTCCCACAGCCCGCGCATCCCGAGCGTCCAGCCGATGACGGCGGGGGCCACGCCGAAGGAGACGACGTCGGCGAGGGAGTCGAGGTCGGCGCCGTAGGGGCTGCTCCGCCGTCGCCAGCGCGCCACAGCGCCGTCGGCCATGTCGAAGAAGAAGGCGAAGGGGAGCAGGATGAAGGCCACCTTCATCCACTTGGCCTGATGATCGTCTTCCAGACAATTCAAGCAGAGGAAGATGGCGCCCGTCCCGCAGGCGGCGTTGGCGAGGGTGATGAAGTCTGCGAGCGCCAGGGATCGGATGAGCTCGAAGGGCTTCGCGGGCTTGCGGGGGGTGGCATCAGGCATGGGGGCTCATTGTGCCATGCGCGGTCCCGGGCGGTGACCGCTCTGTCGAGAGAGAATAGGGGGGTCGGCGGAGGTGCATGTGCATATCGCGGTCTTGGGTGCCGGATCCTGGGGAACCGCCCTGGCCATCCAGGCCGCCCGCGCGGGGGCCGATGTCCGACTGTGGGATCACCGCCCCGAACGGGCCGAACTCATGGAGGCCCGCCGGGAGAACCATCGATATCTGCCGGGCATCCGCCTCCCCGACAACCTCCGGGTCACCACCGATCCCGCCCGCGCCCTCGACGGCGCCGACATCGCGCTCTTCGTCGTGCCCAGCACCGAGATGCGGGCGGTGCTCAACCAGATGCTGCCGCTCCTGCCCCCGGCGGCCATCGTCGCCTGCGCCAGCAAGGGGGTGGAGCAGGGCTCCTTGCTCACGATGGCCGAGGTCTTCGCCGAGCGGCTCCCCCCCGCCCAGGCCGCCTCCGCCTGCTTCCTCGCCGGGCCCTCCTTCGCCCGAGAGGTGGCCCAGGGACTGCCCACCACCGTCGTGGTCGCCTCGCACGACCACGCCGCGGCCGACCGCTTCGCCGCCGCCCTCCACGCCGGCCATTTCCGCGTCTACCACACCGACGACGTCATCGGCGCCGAGCTCGGCGGCGCGCTCAAGAACCCGCTCGCTATCGCCTGCGGCGTCGCCGACGGCATGGGCTTCGGCAACAACGCCCGCGCCGCCATCATCACTCGCGGCCTGGCCGAGCTCTCCCGCCTCGCCGTCACCCGCGGGGCGAACCCGCTCACGATGGCGGGCCTCGCTGGCACGGGTGACCTCGTGCTCACCTGCACGGGCGACCTCTCCCGAAACCGCCGCGTCGGCCTCGGCCTCGGCCAGGGCAAGCGCCTGCCCGACATCCTGGCCGAGCTCGGCCAGGTCGCCGAGGGGGTGGTCACCGCCCGCTCGGGCCTGATGCTCGCCCAGCAGCACGGCGTCGAGATGCCGATCACCGAGCAGGTCTACCTCGTGCTCCACGAAGACAAGCCCGTCGCCCAGGCGATGCGCGACCTCATGGGCCGCCAGCGGAAGGCCGAGCGCGACTGAGGCCTCCCCTGTCCCGGGGCGCCGCATGAGACCGCAGCCGGAGCGAGTGCAAGACCCGGACCCCGCCTGACCGAACGGGACCCATCACCGCAGGGAATGAGGCGAAGCGGACAAAGACTGTCGCAGGCCCTTCAGCGGCCGTGCGCGGTGGGCGAATATTCTGAGGCCGCTCCCTCCGAATGCGGCCGGCGGAGCTCGGAGAAGCTCAGATCGGTGCCTTCGTCCTCTCCCCCCGGCTTCCCGTCGGCGCCGAGGGAGATCAGCTCGTAGGGCGTATCGGAGCCTCCCCGGTGGTCGGATACTGCCCGCCGTGCTTGGCTGCATACATTTCAAGCGTGCTGCTCAGTCTCCGCATCTGCCAACCGGTGACGCCACCAGGGCCACCGCAATCGGTTCCGTCGACGCCCAACATCCAGAACGCCAATAAGACACCCATGAGAGCGGCCGCCCCGGCTGTCAGTCCAAGCACCCCCTTCAGCAGGCTGAATCCCCGTCGCGAGGAGGCTGCGCCCCGACCCAGAGGGCGCGGGGGCTGGCGCTGGTCGGGGATAGAGCGCACGAACGGCGGGGTGGGGGAGCAGGGCGCGGCGGCTCCACGCTCACCGGACGAACGACACTGGCGGGGGGCCCGCGAAGGCGTGGGGCCAGCCGGCGATATGCGTTAGCCTGGGTCATGCCCGACGCCGCCCCGCTCCTCCCCAAGCACAGCCGCACACCCCGCCAGCGCTCCCCAGGTCGCCTCCACAGCGGGCCAGGCGCCTTCGCGGCGCTCCTCCTCCTCGCGGGTTATCCGGCGCTGGCGGAGGACGTGATCCTCTCCTATGGGAGCCCCCTTCCTATCGGTGACTCCGCTGGAAACTGGGTGCACGCCTTCCCCGCCGAGGACGGGAACTGGACGGTCTTTCGAGCCTCCGGTGGCGCCTATCACCGACGGACGATGCTGTCCGACTACAGCATGCTCGATGACGAAGAGGCCCTCAACGACTCAACCGTGCTGGTCGACCACGCCATCACCGCCTGCCCCGACGGGAGCTGGCTGCACGTCGCCTCCGCCAACCTGAGCGGCTTCGACGACAGCGCGTATGCCTTTCGATACGACGCCGACTGGAATGTCATCGCCAGTGGGGCCATCGCCGAGAGTGACCCCGACCACTTCTACAACGACGCCCCGGTGCTCTGCTCGGGCTTCCTCGACGGCGCTCCCTTCGGCGCCCGGGACACCTCGAGCGGCGCCTCGCCTTTCGGCATCTTCGTCCCTGTGGACGCCGCCGCGGAGCCCGAAGCGGCCCTCCCCTTTCGACAGGTGCCGGTGCTCGGGGGGAGCTCGATCCTCTACGACGAAGAGTCCGACCAGATCATCAGCGTCCGCTCCTTCGGTGACTCCCCTGAGCTCACCATCATGCGGTACGACCACGACCTGAATGAGGTCGACACCCTCGTGGTGCAAGTGATGCCCGATGACGGCATCGTGCGATGGCCACAGGGGCTCATTCGATACCACGACTACTTCTTCGTCGGGCACGTCGGCGTCAACGCCGCGGAGGCGGATGACTGGATCACCCTGACCGGAAATGTCTACGTCGAGGTCTTTGACAAAGACTGGAACCACGTCCAGTCCGTGCAGGTGACCGACGAGGCCCCCACCCAGGGGGCGATGGGGACCTTCTTGGCCGCCCAGGATGATGTCCTCATCGTCACCTACAACCACGCCGTCAATCCCACCCTGGTGGAGCTCAAGCTCGACCCCGCCATCCTCGAAGAGACCGACCCGGGGGACACCGGCACCCCGGGCGACACCGCCACACCTGGGGATACGAATGAGCCCGGGGACTCCGCACCCCCCTCGGGGGAGGACAGCGGCCAGCCGGACGTTGATCCCGCCTCGCCCGTGGCCGACGCCGGCCCCGACCGCCAGATCTCCCTCGGTCAGTCCGTGCAGGTGGACGGGAGCGAGTCACAGAGCCCCAACCACGGCACCCTCTCTTACCAATGGACGCTGGAGAGCACCCCGTCGGGCTCCGAGCTCACCGACACCCACCTCATCCAGGCGGACGAGGCCCTCTGTCGCTTCACGCCGGACCGGGAGGGCCGCTACACCCTCCGACTGACCGTGACAGAGGCCGAGATCTCCGCCTCTGACGAGGTCGAGGTTCAGGTGGGCAGCGCCGGCTGCGCCTGCGGGACCGCCAACGGGAGGCCCCGCGGTGAGCGCGGTTTGTCGGGCGCGCCCACCTCCTTCCTGGCCTATCTCCTGGGCGCCCTCCTCCTCTATCGGCGGAGACGTTGACGCAGCACCTCGTCCGAGACCTCTCCGCGCTCCTCGAATCCACCGACTTCGAGCTTGGTCCCTGACGTTTTCGGCTGGAGCTCTTTCGTCGAAAGGTCCACGTCATCGAGCAGCCCCACCTCCGGCGGGTACGCACCGAGGAGCAGGGGACCTATCTGGCCGCGCTCGCGTAAGACCCCCTCTGAAACCGCAGGGACGACCTCTCGGTTCGCTTCCTCCACGATCGACCGGCCACTGGGAGGTCGTCTTTGGCCCGATTTCGAGTGCCCAGCCAAGAGAGGGCCGTCGTCCCCTCTTCAAAGTCTGGGAGACCCGGACCTGTACCACAGCGGCGGCACCAGCCCCTAGAATTGCGTCAGCGTCGTCTCACTCACGGTGAACCTTACTGTTGACCATCTGCGAGCCAGAAAATATCCTATCGTCAGGACAATTCCGGGATATACCCACTGACCATGGCACCGCCCATTCGCTCAGGTTTCCAAACAGCACTCACATGCGGGCCATCCAGAAGCATACCGCCGTCAGTCGTTTATCCTCCAGGGAGCTACCGAAATAGCGGGTCGCCGAATGCACCAGGTCGCCTCGGTACAGCAGCAGACGGTTCCAGGTGTTGGGGAGGGAGAGATCGGTAGACCAGGCCTGCAGGGGCAGCCCCCGCACCCCCAGGGCCTCGGGCAGGTTCGCGTGGGGGGGCGGGACGGAATTGCCACCGAGGCGGCCATCCGGCAGGCGCAACCGAAAGAAGCTCGTGCCCGCCTCGGGATCGGGGCGGGGGTGGAGGTAGAGGACCGCGGCAAACCGGCACAGGCGCCGGCTGTCCGAATGGGGCCGGGGCCCAGACTCCGCGGCCCCCACCGCCTGAACGATGTTGTGGTCGAGCGTCGCCCCCGCCTCAGGCTCGGCCTGCCACAAGGAGCGGGCGCCCGTCACCTGCCGCACCCAGCGCTCGATCGGCGCAAGCTCGGCCGACAGCAGCGCCCCAGGGGCTCGCTGACCGGGCCAGGGCTCCGCTCTTCGCGGTGCGCCAAAGGCCCAATCCATCCGAGCCAGCGCGCGAGCCCGGACGAGCTCTGGATCTCGGAGGGCACCGTCCAGCAGCCAATACTCCCTGCCCTGCTTGGGCTTCACGTAAGGCAAGGCCTCGAGTCGAGCCAGGGGAATAAAAGGTTCCACGACGGACACTCCTGTAGTCAATGCATACAACACGAGACGAAGATCAGGTGACAGCTCGCCGGCGGTGTGAGGGGTAGACCATGGCCCCGCGCCGTCGCCAGATGCAGGTATCGACTGGAGCCCGCATGCGCCCTTGGATCCTCCCCCTCCGCACCCTGCTCCTCCTCGCTGCCGCCTGACAGACCGGTCGAAGGGACACTTCCTGAGAAATCGCCGAGGGCTCCGATGGGACCGACGGGACAGATGGAACCGACGGGACGGGTGGCCCGACCGTGGCGGCTCCAACATGGGGCCCAGATTACCACAGGACGCCACCCCCCTCGCTCTCCCAGGGCACGGCCTCGGGAGGGCATCTCTTGCCCCGATCTCGGGCTCGTCAGCGCAACTGCTCCCCAAAGAACGCCAACACCCGGTCGCGCGCGACCCGCGTGGGGTGCCGGGGCTCTTCGAAGAGGTGCTCCGTGACGACGGAGTGGGCGTCCTGCGGCACAGCCGCGGCGTTCCCGGCGGCGGAGTCGATCTCGATGGCCTCGAACGAGGCGCCAAAGGCCTCGCGCAGGTGGGCGAACCGCTCGGCGGGCACGGCCAAATCGCCGGTGAACCGCATCCCGAGCACCCGCAGGCCGTCGCGGGGCCGCGCCCCCCGAGCTCTCCTGCAGCGCTCATTGGAAGTAGACCGGGGTGTGCTCACCAGGGGTAGTCCACCTGCGTGCTGGTCCTTGCAAGGGCTCGGTGGTTCAGTTATCTCTTTGGTCGGTCGACACCTCGGTGGTTCATGA
>JBIJDH010000001.1:0-607603 GCA_044344255.1 Myxococcota bacterium | reverse complement strand
TCCCCGAAGCCTCACCGTGCGGGGCCCCCGCCCCCCGCGGCCACCGTTTGAAGGGTCGGAGGCGAACTCCAGGCCGGACTACTTCTGGTGAGCACAAGTGGTCTACTTCGGGTGAGCGCTCAAGGCGAGCGCCACGACGCCCTGGTCGATCATCTCCTGGACGCTCTCTGGCGAGAGGGCCTCGTCGTGGATGTAGTCGAGGACCGCGGCGTCCAGCTTCTCGACGCGGACGGAGAGGCCCGAGCAGTTGGCCTTGTTCTCCTGCCGGGTCGCGCAAGTGTAGTAGTGGCGGATGTTTCCGGTGTGGCCGCCGCCAGTGATCGCGATCCGCCCTCCGCAGGAGCCGCAGCGCAGCCATGGCGTGAGCACGCCGCGTTCGCTCATGTGGATGGCGTGGTTCCCGTTGCCGCCTTCCTCCTTGTTGCGGTCCTTCAACTTGCGGAGGGCGGCGACGCGCGCGAAGTCCTCGTCGGTGACCGCGGCGTCGTGGCAGTTCCGCGCGAGCGCGTCGCCCTTCTGCACGAGGTGGCCGCAATACGTCACGTTCGTGAGGATGTTCTGGACGTGTTTCGGGCGCCACGTCCCGGCGAACCGGTCGCGGGCCACTTCACGACTCGGGGGCCGCACACCCTCGCGCGTCAGCTTCTCGGCGAGCCGCTTCTGGCCGTCCTTGCCGACGAGGTACTCGGCAAAGATCCGCTGCACCGTCTCGAAGTCGGCGCGCGTGTCGTCGGTCACCGCGAGCTTGGTGCCGCCCTCGACCTTCTGGAGCGCGTATCCGTAGGGCGCGTGCCCATTTTGCCAGAACCCCTTTTCGGCCTGCGAGCGCATCCCGCGGACCACGTTGCGGGAGAGCTCCTCGCTGTAACGTTCAGCAAGCCACGCGAGAATCGGCCGGATCAACTTTCGAAACGACTTGTCCCCGGCGTCAGGCTCCGTCAGCGAGATCACGTCGATATCGGCCTCGTCGAGAGTGGCCAACGCTTTGAGACAGTCGAACATGTTGCGGGCGACCCGCGAGAAAGCCCAGACGTAAAGCCGGTCAATGCCCTGAACGCGCACCGCGCGCCGACCGATGCGCGAGTCGCGCTGCCCCTCGGCAGCGCGGAGCAGCGACTGGTAGGCGGCGCGCTTCTTGGCGGTGCGCCCGCTGATCCCTTCGTCAACGAACCAGTTCGACGCAGGAATGACCACGCCATCGGCAGCGGCACGGCGTTCGATTTCTTCTTTTTGCTGCTGGACCGATTTGTCTTGCCGGGGGTCGCTGCACCGCAGATACGCGGCTCCGATCATGGTCATGGGGGCTCCAGAGGTGCCGGTTCTACTTGACATAGTTTTCGGTGGCTACGCAACCGTTTTGAGGACCGCCGCTTGAATGTCCGCGAGGGACAACGCGGACATCCAAGCCGCAGCGGTGGGGCGCCCGGAACTCGTGACGAGGGCGCCGACGTTGGCCGTTCGGAAGCGCATCCCGGCCGTCTCCTCTTGGATGGCGGCGAGCATCGCGAGCAGCAGCGGCAGCTCGTCGCCGATCAGCGGGGCGGCGCGGCGGGCGATGGCGTCGAGTCCGGCGGGGAAGTCCTTGTTCGCAGCGGCCTGGGCGATCGGGCGGCACATTGCGGACGGGGACCAGAGCCGAAGCGTCGGCACGGGCGCGCAGAGGAAGCCGTCGCTGGCTCCGCCGAGCAGCCCGTTCGGCCCCATCAGATCAAGCCGCGTGGTCCCATTCGGATGGTCGAAGCAACAGAACATGGACCGGCCGGCGCGCACCGCATCGCGGACGGGTCCAACCACGCGCGCGATGAGCCGGTCTTGCCGATCGGCGAGTTGGGACGCGAGCTTCACGATGCACATCCAACGTCTGGCCTGGGCTCGCCCATCGCCTGATGAAGCGCCTTTCGGAGCTGCGGGGGAAGGACGATCGTGGGCCTGCCCTCGCCCTTCGAGATCGTGCTCTGCTCCACGCCGAGCTTGGTCGCGAGGACGCGCTGGCTCACGGCCAGCCAGTTCCGGAACGAGGTCAGGTCCGCGCCCGTGAGCGAGGGGAGGTCATCGACGGAATCAGCAGCCGGAGTCGCTGGCGGGGGCTGGGGTGCCCTCACCGCCCCCTTCGGCGTGGGCGCCCCGCTCGCGGCCACCCTCGGCGCGGTGGGCACCCGGGCAGGGGCGTCGGGCACCACATCGGCGAGCCTCTCCTGGAAGCGACGAGCGATCGGGGTCAACTCCACGGGGCCGCTGGCGGGGCGAGCGCCGCTCGTGCTGATGTCGCGGCGCTGGATCGGTGCCACGGGCGTGACCGGCGTGGCCGGGCGCGAAGGCGTCGCCGCCACCTTGGGGAGCACGTGCGCGGCCTCGTTTCGCGCCGTCGCTTCGGCCTCGGCGGCCGCCTTCTCTTGCGCCTTCGCCTCCTTCTCGGCGCGTTCCTTCGCACGTTGCCGGCGCTCGCGCTCCTGCTCCACCGCTGCCTGCTGCTGCATGGCCTTGAGTCGGGCCGTTTCGGCCTGCGCCGCCTTGACCCGAGCTTCCGCCTTCCGCGCTCGCTCGCGGAGTTCGCGTAGCTCCTCTTCATCCCGCCGATTCCGCTCCGCTGCGGCCTGCTCTGCGGCTGCTTGGTCCGTCGCGAGCTGATTGGAGGCGGCGACATCCGCCGCCTCGTTCCCCTGGCGGCGGCGTGGCCGCTCGGCGCCGTTGCTCTCCTCCCGGACCCGCTGGGTGGTCGCACGCTGGACGACCACTGGCGCGGTCGCAACACGGCGCGTCTCCGGCGCAGGCTCGGCACGCGCCGGTACCACCTTGGGCGCGACCTCCGCGATCCGCGCCGCCTTGATCTCCACGATTCGGTCCTCGGCAAATTCGAGCAGGTCGTCGAGTTCCTGCACCGCGTCGTCGTCGCCGCTCGCCTGAGCCTGACCACGATCCTCGCGGTACTCGCGCATCCAGTCGAGGATCGCACGGTCGTCCTCGGTAGCTTCGATGAACGAGCGATCGGAGGAGAAGTCGCGGAAGGTGAAGGACATCACTGGCTCCGGGGACCGCCGCGGCTGGCGCGCAGATCGGTGACTCGGTCGTCGATGGCCTCGATGATGTCGAGCGTGCGCAGGCGCAGGGTCGGGCTCTGACGCCCGGCGAGTGCAGCGGCGTGCTCGGACCGCATCGTACGCAGCTCGGGCAGGTCGGAAACCGCCCGAACCCGGGCGCGGAGCGCACGGTACGCCTTGTCGAGACGGGCGAGCATGGCGTCGTCCTCCACGGGCTGGTCGTCGTCCTCGTCGTCCTCGCCGTCCTCGTCGTCGTCGGCATCGTCGTCCGACTCCTCGCCGGACTCCTCGTCGTCCTCCTCCTCGTCGAAGGCGTCGTTCGCCTCGATCTCTTCTTCCTCGTCGGGTCCGAAGATGTTGTCGATGAATGCGTACTTGCCCATGGGATTCTCCTGTTCCTGTTTGCTGGTTGAAGGCTGGTTATTCGTCGTCGTCGCCGGAGAAGTCGGCGAGCTTGGCGGGGACGTACTCGCGGAACTCGCGGTCGAAGACGCGGCCGACGACGCGGTCGATCTTGGCGAAGTCGAGGATGACGTCGCCCTCGCGGACCGGCCGGTTGAGCACGCGGATGCCGTCGGCCTGGAGCGCGCTCGCTGTCAGGTGCAGGAGCGCAAGCACCGCGGTGGCGTCGCTGTCGACGCGCGCCTTCGCGACACGCTGCCCGAGACGAAGCAGGACGTGGAAGGACGGCGTTGCCCGCCCGGTCTCGAAGTGGGTCAGCGTGGGGCGCGACACGCGCAACATCGCGGCCATCTGCGCCTGGGTGAGCCCGAGGTCCGCCCGGATCACGGCGATGCAGCGCCCGAAGAGCGTTGCAGAGTCCACGATGGGGCGAGAGGAGGCGGGGGTAGGCATGAGTCTCCAGGTCAGCACAAGTTACCTTTACTAACATCGGTTCCGATGTCAAGCCCGATGATGCCGATGACGATGCCTTCCCCGATGACACGGCCCGATGACGATGCCGATGACCCGCGATGCCATCCCTGCCGATGTCGATGATGACACGGAATCACGCCCACAATTCCGTCATCGGCATCGCCCTCCCGAGCAATGGCATCGCCCCGTCATCACCCCCTGTCCCCTGTGGCCTCATCGCCCCCCCGATCCGTCATCACCCCGAGCCTGACCCGCCCCTCGGGTTCGAGGGTTCACCGGTCGAGAACCGCAGCGGTGGGCCGCGGAGCGGTCACCCGCAAGGGGTATTGGGGCCATCCCACTGCTCTGACCGCCCCGTGCGCTACGGGGTCACGGGGTCAGCGGGCTCACGACCAGGACGAGTCGGACCTGCCCAGACTCTGCGATCGAAGGTGACCGGTGGACGCCACCGAAGGGCCCCGGCCGCCAGGACCTCCCGCGGATCCACAGAACGTCGCCTGCGTTGGCGTGCTCCACGTGATCGAGGCCATCGACGATCCCCCGATTCGTCACCGCGCCAGCGGCGCCATGGGTGAGCGCCTCGCGCCTCACCCACGCGTCTTCCACCCACTCGGTTCCGGGGCCGACGTACGTGCAGACCATGCGCATACGTAGATTGTCCACGTGGAATTTCCGGCACTTGTCGTCGGACACAACGCCGAGCACCAGCCGAACCTCCTCCACGTCGAGCGCGCCCGCGAAACGTGCCACGAGCGTGCGGACGTCCCGTTCGAGCCATGCTCTGGCCTCCGCGTCGACCAGGCCGGAGATCCACGGCGCGAGATCGGAGCTCTGGACCCGGTAGGTTCGGTCGCAGGGGGGCGGGCTCGAACATGCCCAGGTCGCGAGCGCAGTGGACGAGCCCTCGGGGACGGGCCGCCGCCAGACCGCGATGTCGGCGTCGGCGCCCGCGAGCGCTTCCAGCACCTCCTGTCGCTCGGACACGAGCGCAGGGCGGTAACGACGCGTTGGAGCGGTATCGACGAAAGGGACACCGCGGGGGTGCCACGGGAAAAACGATTGCAAGCTGAACATTGTACGATCCTTCGATGTCATCAGGGGTCGCCTCCGATTGCGATGGGGTACCCGCGCGAGGCCCAGATCAGGACGCCCTCGTCGAGCACCACGGCACGCTCGAAGCCCTGGACACGCAGTTCGTCGACGATCCGACCCGACGCCGCGTGCGGGCAGGCGCAATAGGCGACGATCCAAGTGTCATCGCGAGGCAGGTGCGGCGTGATCGCGCCCACGCCGTCATAGAACGGTACGGGGAGAGCGCCGGGAATGTGGCCGCGCTGCCAGTCCGAGAGGGGACGCGCGTCGAGCAGGACGATGCGGCGGCCCTCGGCCAGCGCCCTCCGGACCTGATCGACGCCGACGAAGCGCCCCTCGCGAGGGGTGAGCTCCGCGGGTGCGCCGCCCTTGTTGAGGACCGCAGCGGTCGGCGGCGGAGGGGTCACACGTACAGGCACCGGTGCGGCCCATCCCACAGCCCGGCTCCGCAAGAACGCCGTCAAGGCGTCCAACTCCCCAGTCGTCAGACGGTCTCCGAACGCTGCCATCGGTGTGCCGGTTCGCCCCCGGGCGATGCTGTCGCGCAGGAACGCGTCGGAGGCGGTAGCCAGGAAGACCGGGTTGCCCAACGCGGGACCGAGAGTCCCCTCTCCCTGGGCCCCATGGCACCTCTCGCATTCGCGGGCGTAGAGTGCGGCGCCCAGGGCCGCATCCCCGTTCACCGCCGTGTCCGGCAGGGCACGCCGCTCCACGCCCGCTTCGGCGACCAGCCAGTCGAGGAGGATGTGCATGTCGTCATGCCCAAGAGGCCCACCCTGCTGGTCGGAGAACGCCGCCATGGCCGTTCCCGGGCGGCCCCAGGCGACGGCACTCCACAGGTACGTCGGTGATGCCGTGCCCAGGAGCTCCGGCGAGCGTAGGGAGGGCGCGTGGTCGGCGGCGTGCCCCTCCCGGTCGCCGCCGTGACACAAGGCACAGTAGCGTTGGTAGAGCGCCGCTGCCCGCGCTGAATCTGGCGGAGGAGATACCGCCGTCGCAGGACCACCCGTCGTGACCCAGAGAGACAACGCTACGGCCATCCGCCAAGAGCGCCCCGTCATGGCTGAACGTACAGCTCGAACGACACGGACTCCTCGTCGACAGCGTCGGTGAAGCAAAAGTCAAGTCGCCAGACGCCCGTGACGTCGAAGATCCAGTCGCGGACGCGGTACTCACCGTGCCCCCGGTCGCGAACGGGCACATCATCACGCACGGCACCCGATTCTGAGTGTTCGAAGCTCGTTTCGAGCGTCACGTCGTGGAGATGAGCCTCCGGGTCATCCGCGTAGATGGCGAGGATGTCGAGATCGGTCGGCTGGCCCACGGCCGCGGGGTCCGGCTCGATGACGACGCTCACCTGAAAGGTCCCCCCGTCCGTCAGGAGCGTCCGTGCATCGTCCCAGTCGACTGGGTCCGAGGCCGTGTCGTGGTCGTGTTCGTCGTCATCCTCCGGCCCAGCATCCCGGGGTTCGGCAGCCACACAGCCGCCCCCAAGCGTCGCCGCCAGCATCATGTGTGAGAGCTTCATGTACATCTGTTCAACCTGGTGAATGGTGAGGAGGCGGCCTACGCGGCCCGGGCGATCCGCTCCGCGCCCGCGCGCGCCCCTGTGATGTTCCGGGCCGTTGGCCCCAGCTCCAGCTCGGCCAGCGGCCCCATGACGAACAGCCCCGGCCGCCACTGGAGCGTCGCGTCCGCGATGGGGTAACCGCAGCCCGCACATCGGAGACCGAGGTCAGCGACAAGCCCGTCTACGAGCGCGCCGCCGGGCCGGGTCGGGGCGAATCCGGTGCAGAGCACCGTGTGCGCGGCCCCCCAGGAGCCGGTCGAGGTGCGCAGGACGAGCCCGCCCTTCGCGACCGCGTCGGCCGCCTCGAAGTCGCCGCCGATCAGCGTCACGCGGCCCGCCTTGATGTGCGTGCCGAGGTCATCGGCGACATCGAGGGGCATGGACCCACGGTGGCGCGCCGCGGCGATCATCTCGCGGCGCTTCGGCACGCTCTCCTCTCTCGCGAAGCCCGCCATGTACCGGGGTCCGATCCACCCAGGGTCACTGTCGAACTGGTGCACGCGGAGCCCGTGGCGCATCCAGAGCCGCACCTCGCGCCCCGCCGTGGCCAGCGAGGCGGCGAGCTGGCCACCGCTGATCCCGCCGCCGACGACGAGCACGGGCCCGTCGCTCACCTGATCGGGAGAGAACCCAGGCTCGAACACATGGTCCACCCGGGCCCCGAACGCCTGCGCGGTGAGCGCCCAACCCGGCCAGAGCGGCTGCTCCCCGAGGCCGAGGGCGAGGACGATCCGCCTCGTCACGATCTCGCCCGCAGGGGTCTGCACGCGGTACCCACCCTGGACGGCGGAAATCGCCTGCGCGACCCCGCGGATCCGCACCGCGTCGAGCCCTTCGCGGGCGATCAGCGTGTCGCAGTGCGCGTCGAACATCGCCAGCGCGGGGCGATCGTAGGGCGGAGTGAACGGCCTGCCTCTCGGCCACGCGCGCGCGAACTCCACGAGATCGAAGGGGTCCAGGCCGATGTGGTGGACGGAAGGAGAGCGGAGGTAGCGCATGCCGACGGCGCGGGTGCATTCGCGCCAGCGATGCAGGGGCGTAGGATGCGGATCGAGGACGGCGAGGCGATCGCGCGCGACGCCGCGGCCCGCCAGCAGGACATGGGCGAGGTGCGTCCCGTGGATGCCGCCACCCACGATGAGCCACTCAAGCATCGTCGGCCTCAGGCTCACCCATCTCCCAGGCGTCGAAGGGATCGGTGAACTTCCGCCACTTCCGCATCCCCAGGGCGACCTCGGCGTCGGTGAGCAAGGCCGTCTTCAGCCCTGCCTCGATGGCCGCCCGATCCATGTTGCGCCCGATGAACACCAGCTCCTGGCGGCGATCCCCCCAGGGCTTCACCCAGCCGGACTTGATCTCCGCGCGCTCCTCGGGATCCTCGGGCCATTGGGACTTATCCACGGCCGCCCACCAGATCCCGCCGGGCCCGAGCTCGGTGATCCGCCCCGCCTGCGCCCACACGCCCGTCCACTCCGGTCGGCTCGCGAGCCAGAAGAACCCTTTGGAGCGCACGACCCCCTCCTTCTTCTCCCGCATGAAGGTGGCGAACCGATCGGGGTGGAACGGGCGGCGCTCCCGGAACACGAACGAGCTCATCCCGTACTCGTCGGCCTCGCTACGGGCCTCGCCCCGCGCGACGGCCATCCAGCCGGGTGCCGCCTTGGCCTCGTCGAGGTCAAAGCGCCCGGTGTCGAGGATCTCCCCGAGGGGAACCTCGCCGCGCGTGCCGACGACCTGGTGCGCGCGGGGGTTGAGGCGGGCCAGCACCGCCTGGAGCGACGCGAGACCCTCGGTCGAGACGAGATCGGCCTTGTTGATCACGAGCACATCAGCGAACTCGACCTGCTCCACGAGCAGGCGCACGACGTTGCGGTCGTCCTCGGGGCTCAGAGCTTGTCCGCGCTCGCGCACCTCGTCGAGGCTCTGCCAGTCCTCCATGAAGTTCAGGGCGTCCACGACCGTGACCATCGTGTCGAGGCGGGCCACATCGCCGAGGGACACACCGTTCTCGTCGACGAAGCTGAAGGTCTCGGCCACCGGGAGCGGCTCGGAGATGCCCGTGGACTCGATGAGGAGGTAGTCGAACCGCCCCTCGGCGGCGAGGCGTCGCACCTCGATGAGGAGATCCTCGCGCAAGGTGCAGCAGATGCAGCCGTTCTGCATCTCGACGAGCTTCTCGTCGGTGCGATCGAGGTGCGCCTCGCCCTTTACGAGCGCGGCGTCGATGTTGACCTCACTCATGTCGTTGACGATGACGGCCACGCGTCGACCCTCGCGGTTGGCGAGGACGTGGTTGAGGAGCGTGGTCTTGCCGGCGCCGAGGAAGCCGGAGAGGACGGTGACGGGGAGGCGATCCATGGGGAACCAGCTACGTGAAGGGGGTTGATGCAACTGCGCCTGCGTATGATATTACAACTATGATGCGAAAGCAACCCACTGGAGCACCCCTCATGGGCACCGACCCCTCTGACGCCGACATCCGAGACGCTCTACGAGCGGCGGGCCTACGGGCCACCTCGGCGCGCGTCGCGGTGCTGCGCGTCCTCCACGGTCACGCCGCCCCGTCCAGCCACCCCGAGGTGTACGCCGCGTTGGCTGCTGATGGCTGGGACCGGGCGACGCTCTACCGAAACCTCGTCGATCTGACGGAGGCGGGCCTCCTTCGCCGGATCGATCTTGGCGACCATCTCTGGCGGTTTGAACTACAGTCTGCGCCAGCCGGGGCGGCTCACACGGAGGTCGACCACCCTCATTTCCTGTGCACGACCTGCGGTGACCTCGCCTGCCTGCCACCGATCAGCCTACCCTTCCCGGAAGGGCAACTTCCGATCGCCATGAGCTCAGGAAAGGTCGCGATCCAGTTCCGCGGCGTCTGCGACCGCTGCCACGGGTCTGCCGAAAATTGCTGATGCATCTAAGTTGCATTAGTGTCGCAGGCGCGCTAGTCGCCGGAGCATGCCTCTCTCCGCTCCCCGGTGCCCAGAATGCTCGTGAACCTGGGCTTGGTGTGGGCGCTCGGCCTCCGGCACGGCCTCGACGCGGACCACCTCGCGGTGATTGACGGCCTTTCCCGCCTCCGCCCGAGCGCGTGGAACGGGGTGCTCTTCGCGCTGGGCCATGGCGGGCTCGTCACGGTGTTGGCGGTGGGCGCTCAGCAGGTGACCGGCCAGTTCGACCTCGGCTTCCTAACGCCCTGGTTGTTCCTATTGATCGCCGGGGCGAACGCCTGGCGGCTCCTCCGTCCCCACGCCCACGCGCTGCCCACCCTCCCCCTTCGGTACGGCCCGCTGCTACTCGGCGTGCTGCTCGCGGTCGGGTTCGAGACGTCGAGCCAGCTCGCCGCGCTTTCGCTGATCGCGCAGGTGCCGGCGCTCTACCTGGGCCTCTCGTTCACCCTCGGGATGTTGTGCTCCGACGGGTTGGACGGGTGGCTGGCCGCCCGCGTGCAACAGGGGAGCGGCGCACGGTCCCGACGCGCGAGCACCATCCTTGGCTGGATGGTCGTGGCGGTCTCCGTCGCGGTGGCGGCGGCGGAGTTCGCTGGCTTCGACATGGTGGCGGTCTCCCTGCCTGTCGGCCTGCTCCTCCTCTCGGTCCTCGTTGGGCTCCGCTTGTGGAGCCTCGGCGGTGGGAAAGAAACGCGAAGGTCGAGATGCCGGTCCAGAAGACGAAGCGCACCCCCATCGCCATGACGGTCTCCCGCTCGAACGCTCCGCCCGACAGGATGTGCCCGCCGAGGGCGAGGCTCGTGATCGCGGTGCCCGACGCGATCACGACCGCGACGAGGCCCGCCCAGCGGCGGCGGAGCGCAAGGCCGATCCCCGCGCCGACATACGCGAATCCGGCGAGGACGTTGAACCACAGCACGAACGGCACGTACTCGCCGTGGTCCGCCCGCGCGGAGCCGATGTTGAGCAGCACTGAGCCGCCGGCGTAGAGGGTCAGGAGCCCGAACAGCACGGCGACCGTACCGAGGACCCAAGGCAGGACCAACTTCATGGATGCACCTCAGGGTGTGCGTTGGCGTTGTGTGCGCCCTCGGAACGGTCGTGCGCCTCGGGCTCCCAGCGGACGAGCTTGAACGTCTCGACGAACGCGACGTAGAGCAGCGGCACCACACCCTTCGTCACGAGCGTCGCGAGCAGGAGCCCGCCAATCTGCACGTAGACGAGCTGCCGCCACATCGGGCCGCCCTCCAGCGCGAGCGGGACGAGTCCACCCACCGTGGCGAGCACCGTCACCAGGACTGGCCGCAGGCGGACCAGCCCCGCGTCGATGACCGCGCGGTGCAGCGGCACGCCGTGCTCGCGCGACTCCTCGATGAAGTCGAACAATACGATGATGTGGCTGACGATGACGCCAACCAGGCTCGCGACGCCGAGGAACGCCATGAAGCCGAAGTTGGTGTTGGTGATGGTGAGCCCGAGCACCGCCCCGACGAGTCCGAAGGGGATCGACGCGAACACGATGAGCGGCTTGAAGACGTTCGCGAACTGCCACACGAGCACGAGGAAGATCAGCGTGACCGACACCTTCAACGCGATCTGCACTGCGGCGAACGCCTTCGCCTGCTGCTGCTCCTCCTCGCCGCCGTACTCCACGTGGTAGCCCGCCGGCATCGGGATTTCCGCGATCTTCGAGCGGACGTTCGCGAGCAGCACGCTCGGCAGCTCGCCGTCCTTCGGGATGGCGCCGACCGTGATCGTGCGCTCCTGGTCGTAGCGGACGATCTTCTGCGGCTCCATGCGGTGGCTCGTACGTGCCACCTGCTCGAGTGGGACAGCGCGCCCGCTGCGGCCGCTCCAGACGTACAGATCGCGCACCTGGCCGGCGCTCGCCCGCTCGGAGGGGCGAAGCCGCAGCAGCACGTCCACGAGCCGGTCACCCTCGCGGAGCTGGGTCATCGGGGTGCCCGACAGGGCGAGCCGGGTCGAGGTCGCCACGTCGGCGCGGGTCACGCCCGCCGCGTCGGCGCGCACGTCGTCCACGTCGATCGAGACCTTGAGGGTCTCGGCGCCCCAGTCGTCGAACACGTCGCCCGTCTGCGGCGCGCCGCGCAGGGCCGTCTTCGTCTCTTCGGCGAGCGCGCGCAGGATCGGGATGTCCGGTCCGGTGATGCGCACCTCCACCGGCGTGACCCCGGGCTTGCCCGAGGAGATGCGCCACGCCTCGATGCGGGCTCGTCCAGTTCCGCCTGTCGGGGAGAGGGGGCGCGCGGATGAGCGGCTCGGAGGTCATCCTCTATCAAACGCCCGACGGCCTGGCCCGGGTGGAGTGTCGCTTCGAGGAAGAGCGCGTCTGGCTCACCCAGGCGCAGATGGCCACACTCAATCAGACCACGCTCCAGAACATCACGCAGCACCTCCGCGCCCGCTACGCGGAGGGCGAGCGACAGGCGGAGGCAACCTGTAAGGAGGACTTACAAGTTCGAACCGAAGGGAGGCGGGCGATCTCCAGACCGCTGCTCCACTGCGACATCGCGGCGGTCGACGCCCAGGTGAAGGCCAATCATGACAAGCCGACCATCGGGCTGCTGCGGCGTGGCCGACCGCACCGGCTCGTCGCGGAGCACGCCCGCTCCGGGAAGAGGCACCCGGTGAACCTCACTTGCGCCTTGATCCTCTTGGTTGGGACAGTCGTTTCCATTTTGGAGAGGACTGCCTCATACCCGACCGTGCTCGGGACTTGGAAGGACGCATGGTATGGTCGAACGTCGGACTTCAACTGGGATTTTCAGCGCATCGAAGGGAAGAAGCCATGAGCCTGCCGCGGTATCCGAAGTACAAGGACAGAAGTACAAGGACAGCGGGGTGGAGTGGCTGGGGGAGGTGCCGGCACATTGGGCGGTCAAGGTAATCAAGCGCTTTTCGACCCTCCAGCGTGGACACGATCTCACCGACGCCGAGCGTACTGAAGGAAGCTATCCAGTGGTGACGCATGGAGGACTGCCAAGCTCGACGCCCTCACTGCCGAAGCCCAGCGCGCCATCGACCTCCTCCAGGAGCGGCGCACCGCGCTGATCTCTGCCGCCGTCACGGGGCAGATGGACGTCCGGGGGGTGCGGGCATGAGGAGAGCGTTCACCGCAGAGGACGCGGAGAGAGCGGTGGAGAGGGGGAGTGGTTCGGTATTGCGAGGTCGCCCGCCGGCCCCCCTCCGGCGCCGATGCGGCGCCACCTCCCCCCGCGATGCGCGGGAGGAGGATCTTTGGTCGGTTCTTTTGCTCGCGGCGCGCTCGAGTCCTGATTCGGCCGGCCTCGACGGGGCCCGTCGTTTCTCCCCGCTGTCGTCTGCGTCCTCTGCGGTGGAGATGGGTGCTCGTTTCGCCCCATCCCCCTCGTTGAAGATCTGTTCTCACGGCGGCGAAACGCCCGCCTCCGCTGCGCGGAGGAGCGCATGATTCACAGAGAGATCAACTTCGAAGAAGAGATCTGCGCCCACCTCGCCCAGAACGGCTGGCTCTACGCCGAGGGTGACGCCGCCGCTTACGACCGGGCCCGCGCCCTCTTCCCCGCTGACGTGCTCGCTTGGGTCCACGGCGCCCAGCCGAAGGCCTGGGAGGCCCTCACCAAGAACCACGGCGCCCGCGCCGCC
This sequence comes from Myxococcota bacterium, assembly GCA_044344255.1. GTDB lineage: Bacteria > Myxococcota_A > UBA796 > UBA796 > UBA2385 > JBIJDH01. The sequence continues at coordinate 594,434 of JBIJDH010000001.1, read as the reverse complement.
GAGACCCTCCTCAACCGCCTCCGCGATCAGCTCGACCAGCGCGGCACCCTCGACGTGCTGCGCCGCGGTGTCGAGCTGCTGGGCCTGAAGCAGCCGCTCTGCCTCGCCCAGTTCAAGCCGGCGATGGACTTCAACGCCGAGCTCGTCGGCCGCTACAACCTGAACCGCCTCCGGGTCATCCGGCAGGTGCGCTACTCCACCCACAACGAGAACAGCATCGACCTCGTGCTGTTCCTGAACGGGATCCCAGTCGCCACCGTCGAGCTGAAGACCGAGTTCACCCAGAGCATCACGGCGGCGATAGACCAGTACCGCTTCGACCGGCTCCCGCACCCGAAGGGCCACTCCCCCGAGCCGCTGCTCTCCTTCCCCCGCGGCGCGCTCGTGCACTTCGCCGTGAGCAGCCGCGAGGTGCACATGGTGACCCGGCTCGACGGGCCGGCCACCGTGTTCCTGCCCTTCAACCAGGGGGACAACGGCGCGGCGGGCAACCCCGTCAACCCCGCAGGGCACCGCACCGCCTATCTGTGGGAGCAGGTGTGGGCGCGCGAGGGCTGGCTCGAGATCCTCGGCCGCTACCTCGTCACCCAGCGTGACCACAAGAAGCAGATCGCCCGGATCATCTTCCCCCGCTTCCATCAGCTCGACGTGACACGAAAGCTCCAGGCGGCGGTGCTCGCGGAGGGCCCGGGCGCGAAGTACCTCATCCAGCACTCGGCGGGCTCGGGGAAGACCAACTCGATCGCCTGGACGGCCCACTTCCTGGCGGAGCTGCACCGATCGGCGTCGCAGGGCGGCGAGCCCCAGAAGGTGTTCGACACCGTGCTGGTCGTCTCTGACCGCAACGTCATCGACGCGCAGCTCCAGGAGGCCCTCGAGGGATTCGCGCGCGCCGCGGGTGTGGTCGAGCAGATCCGGGGCGAGGGCGGCAGCAAGAGCGCCGAGCTGGCCGCCGCGCTCGACGGCAGCAAGAAGATCATCGTCTGCACGATCCAGACCTTCCCTTTCGCCTTGGAGGCCGTGCGCAAGCTGGCCGCGGCGCAGGGCAAGCGCTTCGCGGTGATCGCCGACGAGGCGCACAGCTCGCAGACCGGCGAGGCCGCCAGCAAGCTGAAGGCGGTGCTGACGGCCGCCGAGCTCGCCGAGCTCGGCGATGGCGGGGAGGTGAGCGCCGAGGACGTGCTCGCCGCCCAGATGAGGAGCCGCGCCGCCGATGTGGGGATCACCTTCGTGGCTTTCACCGCCACGCCCAAGCACAAGACCCTGGAGCTCTTCGGCACCCGCCCCGACCCCACGCGTAAGCCGGCCGACGACAACCTCCCCGCGCCCTTTCACGTCTACTCGATGCGGCAGGCCATCGAGGAGGGCTTCATCCTCGACGTGCTCAAGAACTACACGCCCTACAGCCTCGCCTACAAGCTGGCGCACGACGGCCAGGAGCTCGATGACACCGAGGTGGAGAAGAGCGCCGCGCTCAAGAAGCTCCTCGGGTGGGTGAAGCTCCACCCCTACAACATCGCCCAGAAGGTGGCGGTGGTCGTCGAGCACTTCCGCGCCCACGTGGCGCCGCTGCTGAGCCGCCAGGCCAAGGCGATGGTGGTGGTCAGCAGCCGGCTCGAGGCGGTGCGCTGGCAGCTCGCCGTGGACCGTTAAATCCGGGAGCGCGGCTACACGATCGGGACGCTCGTGGCCTTCTCCGGCGAGGTCATCGACCCGGAGTCGGGGCCCGATCCCTTCACCGAGCACAGCCGGTCGCTGAACCCGAACCTCAAGGGCCGGGACATCCGCGAGGCCTTCAAGGGCGGCGAGTATCAGCTCCTGCTCGCGGCCAACAAGTTCCAGACCGGCTTCGACCAGCCCCTGCTCTGTGGCATGTACGTGGACAAACGGCTGGCGGGCATCCAGGCGGTGCAGACGCTCTCCCGGCTCAACCGCGCGCACCCCGGCAAGGACACCACCTACGTCGTGGACTTCGTCAATGACCCGGCCGAGGTGCTCGCCGCCTTCCAGGCCTACCACAGCACGGCCGAGCTCTCCGCCACCACCGACCCGCACCTCGTCTTCAACCTGCGCGCCAAGCTCGACGCTTCCGGCCATTACCACGACTTCGAGGTGGAGCGGGTCGTCGCCGTTGAGCTCGACCATCGAGAAGCGCTGGATCTTCTACAAGCGGCTGCTCCCGCTGCTGGAATTCGGGCGCGAGCGGGAGGGCATCGACCTCTCGAAGGTGAGGCTCACTCACTACAACTTGAAGGGGCAGGGGGCCGCGCCGATGGTGCTCGGCGAGGGGGCGGCCCCGAAGCTCGACCCGCCCAGCGAGGCCGGCAGCGGCAGCGTGCAGGAGCGGGAGAGGGCGGCCTTGCGGGAGATCATCGAGCGGCTGAACCAGCTCTTCAGCGGGAAGCTCACCGACGATGACCAGCTCATCTTCGTCGGGCAGGTGATCTTCGGCAAGGTGCTGGAGTCCGCCCTGCTGGCGCAGCAGGCGAGCAACAACAGCGCCGAGCAGTTCGCCGGCTCTCCCGACCTCGACACCGAGCTGATGAACGCGATCATCGACGCGCTCGACGCCCACACGCTGATGAGCACCCAGGCGCTCAACTCCGAGGCGGTGCGGCGCGGCATCAAGGACATGCTGCTCAACCACTTCAGGCTGTGGGAGAGGCTGCGGGCGAAGGCGGCGGGGTGAGGGGGCCGCTCCGGCTCCGCGCCGGGAGCGCGGGCGCCCATCCCCGATCGGACCCACCGTAGAAAAGCACCCGGCGGCCTCCCGAGACCCGGGGCGCCGGTCACCCCCGGAGCGTGAAGACATGCAGCAGGTCCACATCTACCTCAACTTCCCCGGCACCCATCTCGCTCGTCGCCGGCGACAAGGCCGAGGCCGACCGCGCCTTCGCGCTGCTCTCGGGCGAGGGCGGGCAGGTCCACATGCCGCTCGCCAACGCGCCCTGGGGGCCCTACTTCGGGATGTGCCTGGACCGCTTCGGCGTGCAGTGGATGATCAGCCTCCCCGGTCCGGCCTGAGCGGCAGCTCGGCGAGGTAGGCCAGCAGGGCCGTCGTCGCGGCCGAGCGGGTGCGGGCGAGGGGGGTGAGGGCCCAGAAGGGCGCGGTGTCGGGCAAGGCGCCGCGGAGGACCTCCACGAGCTCGCCCCGGTCAAGCTCTCCCCGGCAGGTGAGCTCGAGGAGGGGGGCGACGCCGAGGCCGTCGACGGCGGCGCGGCGGGCCGTCTCGAGGCTGTTGGCGCGCACCCGGCTCCGCATGTTGACGCGCACATAGCCCCCGTCGCCCTGGACGCGGCGGATCGCGTTCGGGGCCCAGGGGTCCATGCAGATGCCGTCGTGAGCGGCGAGGTCTTCGGCCTGCTCGGGGGTGCCGCGGCGCGCGAGGTAGGCGGGGCTGGCGGCGAGGAGGATGCGCGAGGTGTAGATCTTCTGGGCGCTGAACTCCATCGAGTCGGGCGCGGGGCCCCCGCGCAGGGCGAGGTCGATCTCGGCGGCGACGAGGTCGACCCGCTCGAGGGTGTGGGTGAGCTCGAGGTCGACCTCGGGGTGGAGGCGGAGGAAGCCCGAGAGCAGCGACCAGATGACCCCGCCGTCGTCCGGCGGCGCCGTGACGCGGAGGCGGCCCGAGGGGGTGTCGCGGGTGCCCGCCGCGGCGCGCACGGCCTCGTCGAGCAGGCCCGCGATCTGGGCGGTGTGCTCATAGAAGCGGCGGCCGGCCTCGGTGAGGCCGACGCTGCGGGTGGTGCGGAGGAGCAGCGTGAAGCCGAGGGCCTCCTCGAGGCGCGCCACCCGCCGGCTCACCGCCGAGCCGGGGAGGCCGAGCGCGCGGCCGGCCGCGGTGAAGCCCTTGAGGCGCACCACCTCAGTGAAGACCGCGACGTCGTTCAGGTCGTGGCGCATGCGGCCTCCCGGCGATTGGTATCCAATCCGCATCACTGTGCCATCGCGGGGAGCCGTACCGGCGGGCCGCGCCGCACCGTAGAGGAGCAGCACGCTCGCGGCCCGTGAGCGCCCCCTCTCCGCTGGAGCCCCGCATGTCTGCCCAAGGTGATGGCACCCCCGAGCGCCCCTGGATCCTCAAGACGCCCCCCGGCACCTCGGAATTCGAGGCCTGGCGTGACCCCAGCCTGAGCCCGCCCGCGCTCGTGGTGCAGGTCAAGAGCACGCAGCTCCGCTACCACCTGCGCTGCATCGAGGACCTCCACGCCATGCTCGTCGCCCAGGGCGACTGGGTGCCGCTCGGCAACGCCGATGAGCAGAAGCCGGCCGCCGAGGGCACGGTGGAGGCCTGGGGCCGCTCGGAGTCGAACCCCGTGGGCGGCTGGTACGGCGTGAAGAAGGGCCTCCGCGGCCGCTTCGCCTCTTACGTCCCGCCGGTGCTCGAGCTGCTCGGCCTCGCGGAGGTGGAGCACAACGCCAAGGACAACCGGATGCGGGCGCGCTGACGGGGACCGATTAGGCGGAGCGCCCCCCGCTTCGAGAGGCCGGATGCCCCGCCCGCGCCCCGCGCCTGCCGCCGCCCTCGGCCTCGAGGAGCGGCTCTGGCGCGCGGCCGACACCCTCCGCGGCCAGCTCGAGCCGAGCGCTTACAAGCACCTCGTGCTGGGGCTCTTCTTCCTCCAGGCCTGCGCCGCCCCGGGCTGCCCGCTGGAGGTGCCCGAGGAGGCGCGCTGGCCCCGGCTGCGGGCGTTGGCGGAGGGGCCCGGGCTGGCCGGGGCCCTCGACGCGGCGCTCTTGGCGATCGAGTCGCGTAACGTAACGTTACACGGGTGTTTACGTCCGGTGTTCGTCGCCTCTGGCATCGACGAGGGCAGGCTGGCCGACCTCGTCCGCGGCCTCGACGGGGCGCTGGCGTTGGGCGTGGGCGGCCCGGGGGGTGAGGCCGACGCCGCGGGGCGGATCTACGAGTACCTGCTCTCGAAATTCGCCACCGCCGAGGGCAGGGGAGGGGAGTATTACACCCCGGGCGGGCTCGTCCGCCTCCTGGTCGCGCTGATCGAGCCTCTGTCCGGCGTGGTCTATGACCCCTGCTGCGGAACCGGCGGCATGTTCGTTCAGTCGGTCCGCTTCCAAGTGGCCCACGGCAGGCGGGCGGGGGACGTGCAGGTCTTTGGCCAGGAGTCGAACGAGACGACCTGGCGGATGGCCCGGGTCAACCTCGCGCTCCGCGGGATCTCGGCCTCGCTCGGCGCGGCGGCGAAGGACACCCTATCGGTGGACCTCCACCCGGGCCTGCAGGCCGACTTCGTGCTCGCCAACCCCCCCTTCAACGTCTCGGACTGGGGTGGGGCGCGGCTACGCGGAGACCCTCGCTGGGCCTTCGGGCCGCCGCCTGTTGGAAACGCCAATTTTGCCTGGCTCCAGCACATCGCGCACCACCTCGGCCCCGGGGGACAGGCGGCGGTGATCCTCGCCAACGGCTCGATGACCGGCCGCACGGGCGGCGAGGCCGAGCTCCGGCGGAGCCTCGTGGAGGCCGACCTCGTCGACTGCATGGTCGCGCTGCCCGACCTGCTCTTCACGAACACCCCGATCCCCGCCTGTGTCTGGATCCTCCACCGGGACAAGGCCGCCGCCCTGGACCGCGATCGGCGGGGCGAGCTGCTCTTCATCGACGCCCGCGGCCTCGGCCGGCTGGAGGGGCGCGCGAGCCGGGTGCTCGATCCGGTCGACGTGGAGCGGGTCGCGCAGGTCTATCGGGCCTGGCGGCGGCGACCGGCCGAGGTGGAGGAGGGGGCCGCCCCGGCTTATGTTGACCTCCCCGGCTTCTGTCGGTCGGCCTCGCGGGCGGAGGTGGCGGCGAATGACTTTGGGCTCAACCCGGGCCGCTATGTCGGGGCAGAGGCCCCAGAGGCGGAGGGCGCCCCCTTCCTCGAGCGGGCCGGCGCCCTCGCCGCCGAGCTGCGCGCCCAGCAGGCCGCCGCCCAGGCCCTCGACCGGCGCATCGAGCAGACCCTCGCCGCCTGGGGCCTCTGAGTGGCGGCGCTGCCGGTGGGCTGGCGCGCGGTGACCTTGGGGGAGGTCTGTCAGCAGGGGGCGGCGCGGGCCCGACCCGCCGAGGTGTTGACGCTCCCGACCCTCGGCCTCGAGCACATCGGCGCGGGCACGCTCGCCCTCCTCGGCCTGGGGGAGCCCGAGGCGATGGCCACGCCGGGGCAGCGCGTGGAGCCGGGGGACATCGTCTTTGGGCGGTTACGCCCAGCCTTTCGAAAGGTCATCCGCGCGCCCGAAGCGTTGGTCTGTACGCCGGAGGCCTGGGTGCTGCGGGCGCGGGAGGGGGTTGATCCCGCCTTCCTGTTCTACCTCGTGGCGAGCCCCGAATTCGTGGAGGCGTGCGCGCGGTCGGGGGAGGGCACCCGGATGCCGCGGGCGAGCTGGTCAGCCGCGGCGGCCTTTCGGTTCGCGCTGCCGCCCCTGTCCGAGCAGCGGGAGATCGGCGCATTTCTCACGGACCTCGACGCCCGGAGCGCCCTCGACCGCGCGCAGTGCCAGACCCTCGAGGGCCTCGCCCGGGCGGCCTTCGAGGGGCGCTTCTCGCCCGCAGGGGTGGCCCCCGCCTCGGCGCTGCGCTCGCCCGGCTCCCGCCGGGGCACCCTCGAAGAGCTCGCCCTCCGGGTGCACGCGTCGGTCTCCCCCCAGTCGGTGCCGGCGGCCCTGCCGTATGTCGGCCTCGAGCACCTCCCTCGCCGCGCCTCGACCCTCGAGGCCTGGGGGCGGGCCGATGAGGTGGAGTCGAAGAAGACCGGCTTCTGCGCGGGGGACACCCTCTTCGGTCGCCTGCGGCCGGCGCTGCACAAGGTGGCCCTCGCCCCGGTCGACGGCGTGGCGTCCGAGGACATCCTCGTGCTCCGCCCGAGCGCGCCGGAGCGGGGCGCGCTCCTCCACGCCCTCCTCTCCTCGGTGGCGCTCGTCGCCCTGGCCACGGCCGCCGCCGAGGGCACGCGGATGCCGCGGGTGAGCTGGTCGGCGCTCCGTCGACTGCCCGTCGAGGTGCCGAGCGAGGCCGAGGCCCGTCGTTTCGAGGCGGAGGTGGGCCCCCTCTACGCGCGGCTCCGCGCCAACGTCCTCTCGCTGCGTGCCCGGATGTCGCTGCGGGACAGCCTGCTCGCGCCGCTGCTCGAGGGGCGGCTGCGGATGCCGCCGCCGGGCGTGGGGCCGGCGCCGGGCCTCAGGGGGCCGGCAGGTCGGGGATCGGCTCTCCCAGCATCTTCGCGCGGATGAGGGCGATGGGGATCGAGCCCTCGGCCAGGAGCGCGTCGTGGAAGGCCCGGTCGTCATAGCGCGGGCCGAGCTTCGCCTTCATGGCCTCCCTCAGGGCCACGATCTGCGCCTTGCCGGAGTAGTAGGCGATGAGCTGGGTGGGCCAGTTGATCGAGCGGAGGATGTCTTCGTCGACCCGGCCTTGCCCCGGGGCCGTCCGCCCCTTGAAGTCGGCGGCCTGCTGCAAGGTCCAGCGGCCGGACTCGAGGTTGACGTCGTAGATCACGCGGGCGATGCGGCTGCGGTTGGAGCGCCGAACCGCGGCCTCAGACAGGGGGCTCGAGCCGAAGCCCCCGTTCAGCCAGAGGGCCTCCTCGGCGTAGAGGGCCCAGCCCTCGTTCTGCGGGGCGTCGGGGAGGATGGAGCGGAGCGGATCGGGGTGGAGGCGGGCGATGGAGAGCTGCAGGTGATGGCCCGGAAAGCCCTCGTGGGCGGCGTAGGGGCCCATCCCGTTGGTGAAGAAGCCCTGGGCCTGGAAGACCGTCTCGAGCCGCTCGGGCTCGGTCAGGGTGGGGTTGAAGTGCTCGACGTTCCACCAGCCGACGTTGCTGCTCGCGTAGGTGGGGGGCGGGTTCATGCTGCCGCCGTCCCCGGTGAGGGGGACGATGGCGTCCGGCGTCTCGCGGGCGTGGATGGGGCCCACGGCCTCGGGGATGGTGACCCAGCCGCCCTTCACGGTGGCGGCGCGGAGCGCGAGCTCGATGTCGTCGTAGACGCCGCGCAGGGTCGGGCCGTCGAGGCGGGCGGCGAGGGCGCGCTGCTCGGCGGTGGGCTCGGCGGGCGGCGGCGGCGCGGCCTGCGCGAGGGCCTGGAGCCGGCGGTCGATGGCCTCGAGGTCGGCCGTGGCCTTGACGAGGAGCTGATCGGGGGTCCAGGGGAGGAGCAGGCTGTTCTCGAGGCGCCAAGCGTACGACTCGGCGCCGATCACCGCGTGCTCCTTCGTGGGCTGGAGCCCGCCGAGGTGGAGGGCGTACCCGCGGAGGGCCTCCGCGGCGGGGGTGGCCCGCCTCTCTTCTGCCATCCCCGCGAGGGCGGTGGCCAGCTTCACGCCGGTCTCGAGGTCGCGGCGGGTGGGGTTGGTGCACCGCGTCCGCGCCTCGGCGACGACGGCGGGGAGGCGCGCGTAGATCTCGTCTTGGAGCGCGGGCTGGTCGGGGGCGTAACTCTGGAGGGCGACGAGGTTGTTGGCGATGGGCTCGAGCCACTGGGCGGGGCGGCGCTCATAGAGGCGCTCGACCTGGAGCTGGCGGCGGAGGGTCAGGGCGACGGCGAAGGTCCAGCGGAGGTCGATCTGCACGTCGACCGCCCAGCTCCGCCAGGGCATCGAGCGCAGGGCGCTGAGGTCGCGATCGAGGCGGGCGGTGAGCGCCTCCAGGGAGGCCTCGCTGTACGAAGGCACCCGCACGCTGTCCTGGAAGAGCCCGGCGCTGGAGGCGAGGCTCGGATCCACGCTGGCGGCCACGTCGACCACGTCCCGCGCCACGCCCACGAAGGCCTGCGGCCCGGGGATCGGCAGCGTGGCGATCGTCGGCGCCTCCGGGGCTCGACCGGCGATCAACAGGGGGGACACCAGCGCGAGGGCGCCGAGGGCGAGGAGCGGGAGGAGGCGACGCATGGCCGACATTCTAGCCCGCGGGGAGGCGCTCGGGCCGAGGCTGGCGCAACGATGGTGCAGGAGGAGGACAGCCAGCGGAGGGGTGCTGTGGTACAAGGGAGACATGGTCGCGCTCAGCCCCTTCCTCGCGCTCTTCTTCGCTTGTGGTGGGCATTCCACCGTGGAACGCCCGGTTGGAGCTGCGGCCGTCACCGCGCCCACCAAGAGGCGAATCACCGTCGACATCGGCGGAACCGGTGACTTCACCTCGATCATGGACGCCATCAAGGACTCCGACTCGGGCGACGAGATCTGGGTGATGCCGGGCACCTACGCGGAGTCCGTGCACTTCAAGGGGCGGTCGGTGGCCGTGAGGTCCACCGACGGCGCCGCGGTCACCTTCCTCACGCCGCCGGCGGGGGAGTCCGCGGTAGAGGCGGATGATGGGGAGTCGGTTGGCACCGTGCTCGCCGGCTTCACGATCAGCGGCGGCTCCAGCGCCGAGGCGCGCACCGTCGAGGCGCAGTTCTCGGCGCTGACGATCGAGGACTGCATCATCACGGGCAACAGCGCGCCCATCATCGTCTATGCCCACTCCGGCCACCTCGTGGTCAACCGCACGACGATCGAGGGCAACACCGCCGCCGAGGGCATGGTGGTGCAGAACCGCCGCGGGATGACGGTGCTCAAGGACAGCACCCTGCGCTGCGGCACCACGGCGGTGGGCTACATGGCTGAGCACGGGGCCGCCCAGCTCGACGGGGCCACGGTCGATTGCCCCGGCCTCCGCGCCGTGGAGATCTTCCACACCCCTGGCCGAATCCAGCGCACCGTCATCGATGGCCTGCTCTACGTCGAGAACGAGGGCGCTGGGGGCGAGGGCACGGTGGTCGAGGGCTCCTTGCTCAAGGCCGGCGCCGAGGTGCTCTACTCCGACCTCACGCTGCGCAACGTGGTCAGCCTCGCGGGGGTCAAGGCGACGGAGTCCAACCTCGTGGTCGACAGCAGCGTGATCAGCGGCGGCGCCTGTGGCGTCTGGGACGTGATGTCCGAGACCTCGCTCACCTACAATGACTTCTGGAACAACACCAAAGACCTCTGTGGCGGGCCGAACCCCGTCGGCTCGAACGGCAACATCGACGCAGACCCCCTCTTCGTCGACGCGACGGGCGGGGACTACACGCTCACCCCGGAGAGCCCCTGCCGGGAGACGGGCAGCGTCCGCACCGACGACGCCGACCCCGACGGGACGCGGAATGACATGGGCGCGTATGGTGGCCCCTTCTCCCTCGGAGGTGGCTGGTGAGCCTGTTCCTTCTCCTCGTCGCCTGTCGCTCCGGGGGCCTCGGCTCGAACAAGGCGGAGGCGCCGGGCGAGACCAGCGAGCCGGTTGACTCCACGCCCCTGCCCGACGACAGCGACTCCCCCCCCGACGACAGCGACACGCCCCCGCCCGTAGACAGCGACGAGCCGCGCACCGATCTCGGCGAGGCCCCCGAGTTCCCGGACATCATGGTGGACTGCGCTGGCGGGGCCGACTTCAGCACCATCCAAGCGGCGATTGACAATTCCCGCTCGGGGATGCGGATCGGGCTCCGGGCCTGCACCTACGTGGAGAACATCAATTTTCGGGGGAAGGCGGTCGACGTCTATGGGATGGGCGGCTCGGCGGTGACGGTGATCGAGGGCACGGGCTCGGGGCCGGTGGTCACCGCGGTGCGCGGAGAGGGCGTCGGCACCCGCCTCGCCGGGGTCACGATCTCCGGTGGGCGTTCGAACCTGACCGGCGGCGGCCTCTATGTGGACGCGGCGGTCCTCCGCCTCGATGATGTCCGCTTCACCGAGAATGGGCGCTCGGCCTCGGTGGCCTACGTGACCGGCTCCTCGCTCGAGCTCGTCGATGTCCGCTTTGACCAGAACGAGGTGGAGTCCGGCGGGGCGGTGATCCTCGCCGACAACGGCAGCATGCTCCTCCAGCGGGTCGACCTCTCCTGTGACGGCGCGTCTTACGCCATCTATCAGCATGTCTCGATGATCGTGCTCGACAGCGACATCCGCTGTGAGGGCGGGAGCGGCGTGGTGGTCAACCGGGGCGAGCTGCACCTCCGTCGCTCGCGGGTCGAGGCGGATGGATACGCCGTCTATGGCGAAGACAAGCCCGACACGCCGAATGAGCGGATGTGGTTCTTCAACAGCGCTGTGGTGGGCGGCTCGGTGGGTGCCTATTCGCTCTATCAGATGGTGCGGGCGGACAACGCGGTCTTCTATGGTGGGAGCGTCGGCCTCGAGATCCAGTACGGGCACCTCGAGTCCTTTGTCTATGACACGGCGGCCCTCGGCGGCACCTGCGGCATCCGCACCGACGGCTCGACCTACACCTCCGGTTGGAACGCCGTCCAGGGCACCGGGGCCGCCTGCCTCTCCGCCGACATGGCGACGATCACCGCCGATCCCCAGTTCGTCGACGCGCCGGCCGACCTGCACCTCGCGCCGGGGAGCCCCCTCATCGACGCTGGCGACCCCGACCCTTCGAACAACGACGACGACGACACGCCCAATGACATCGGCATCTACGGCGGCCCGGAGGGGGATGGGCCGCGCTGATCGGAGAGCGGCGGGTCGGATCGACGCTGGAGCCCGGGCCGCGCGCGGGCTACCTGGGGGCGATGTCGCAGCCCACGCAGATCCACGCCCTGTCGGCCACCCAGCTCCTGGCCGCGCTCGAGGCCCGGGCGCTCTCCTCGGTGGAGATCGTAGACGCCCTCCTGGCGCGCATCGACGCCGTGGAGCCGGCGGTGCACGCCTTCGTCGAGGTCTTTCGCGAGGAGGCCCGCCAGCAGGCCGCCCTCGCCGACGCCGCGCGCGCCCGGGGCATCACGCTCGGGCCCCTGCACGGCCTCCCGCTCACCGTGAAGGAGAACATCGCCACCCGGGGCTCGGATCAGACGCTCGGCATCCGCTCCCGGAAGGGCAAGCCCGCCGCCGAAGACGCGCCCGTGGTCAAGGTCTTGAAGGACTGCGGCGGCATCGTCCTCGGCAAGACCAACGTCCCGCTCCTCCTGCTCAGCATGGAGTCGAACAACGACCTCTTCGGCACCACCGCGAACCCCTGGGACACGCGGCGGGCGCCCGGCGGCTCGAGCGGCGGTGAAGGGGCGGCGATCGCCACCGGCGGGAGCCCGCTCGGCATCGGCACCGACATCGGCGGCTCGATCCGCATCCCCAGCGCCTGGTGCGGCGTGCCGGGCCTGAAGCCGACCTGGGGCCGCTGGTCGATGGGGGGCTCGGCGGGGGCCATGCCGGGCCAGGAGGTCATCAAGTCACAGATGGGGCCGATGGCCCGCACGGTGGGCGACCTTGTGCTGGCGATGCGCGCGGTCTCGCCCGAGCGCCAGCGCCCCTACGATCCGATGGTCCCGCCCATCCCCTGGGGTGAGCCGGGTGCCTTGCCGCTCCGGGGCCTGCGCGTCGGCTACTACGAGGCCGACGACGTCTTCCCCCCCGCCGCCTCGGTGCGCCGCGCGGTGCGCGAGTCCGCCGAGGCCCTGGCCGCGGCTGGCGCCGAGCTCATCCCCTTCACGCCCCCCAACAACGTCGAGCTGGTCGAGCTCTACTTCGCCGCCGTGAGCGCCGACGGGGGGCGCACGATCGACCTCTCGATGGGCGAGCAGGACTTCACCCCCCAGCTCCAGACCCTCGTGCGCATCGCCCGCCTGCCCACCCCCGTGCGCGTGCTCGCGGGGCAGCTCCTGGGCCTCCGCGGGGAGCGGCGCGTGGCCCGGCAGCTCAGCGTCCTCGGCGAGAAGTCCGTGGCGGAGCTCTGGCGCCTCGCCGCTCGCCGCACCGCCCTCCAGCGCGCCGAGGCCGCCGCCTGGACCGCCGCCGGCTTTGACCTCCTGCTCGCCCCGCCCACGGTCACCCCCGCCGCCCTGCTCGGGGAGACGGGGGACTGGTCGCTCGGGGCCTGGCACACGATGCGCTACAACGTGCTCGACCTGCCGGCCGGCGTCGTGCCGGTGAGCCGCGTCCGCGCCGACGAGACCACCCGCCCGGCCCCGGCCGACCGCCTCGAGAAGAAGGCGGCCCGCTTCGAGCAGAGCAGCGCCGGCCTCCCCGTCTGCGTGCAGGTCGTGGGCCGCCCCTGGGAGGAGGACAAGGTGCTCGGCCTCATGCTCCACCTCGAGCGCCTGCTCCGCGACCGCCCCGAATATCCGACCACGCCCATCGACCCCCGGGCCGAGAGGATCTGAGCCATGTCCGGCAAGCCGCCGCCAAAGTCTCGCCTGGGCCGCATCGCTCAGCTCTCCAGCCTCACGAGCCGGGTCTCGGGGAGCTACCTCGGCCAGCGAATCAAGGGGGCCTTTCAGGACGATGAGGCCCGCGACGCCTCGATGCGCAAGCTGCACATCGAGAACGCCGAGCGGGTGGTCAAGTCGATGGGGGCGCTCAAGGGCGCCGCGATGAAGGTGGGTCAGTCGATCGCGCTCATCGCGGACGGCATGGACCTCCCGCCCGACGTCGCCCGGGTGCTCGGCAAGCTCAATGACAAGGCCGAGCCTATCCCCTTCTCGCTCATCCAGCGCACGGTGGAGGCCGAGCTCGAGGGCAGCCTCACCGACCGCTTTGACCGCTTTGACCCGAACCCCCTCGGCACGGCCTCCCTCGCCCAGGCCCACGCCGCCCGCCTGAAGGATGGCACCCCGGTGGTGGTCAAGGTGCTGCACCAGGGGGTGGAGCACTCGGTGGACACTGACCTCGCGGCCCTCAAGTCACTCCTCATCACCGGCCGGGTGCTGCGGCGCGACAAGGAAGAGCTCGAGGCCTTCTTCGAGGAGGTCCGCCAGCGGCTCCAAGAGGAGCTCGACTATTATCAGGAGGCGGCCAACATCGAGTATTTCCACTACGCGATGAAGACCATCCCCGATATCCATGTCCCCCGCACCTATCCCTCACACTGCACCGACAAGGTGCTGACGATGGACCACGTCGAGGGTGTGCCGCTCGACCGCTTCATGGAGACTGCCGACTACGCGGCCTGTCAGAAGGCGGGCTGGTTGTTGTGCCACAGCTTCCACGACATGTTCTATCGGCTGCGCACGCTGCACGCCGATCCCCACGGCGGCAATTACCTGTTCCGCAAGGACGGTGGCCTGTCGCTGGTCGACTTCGGCTGTGTGCGCCGCTTCGACATCGACTGGGTGGGGGACTATGGCCGAATGGCCCTCGCCGGCGTCGACATGGACAAGCCGGGCTTCTTCAAGGCCTCTCGGAAGATCGGCACCCTCGTGGGCCAGAGCCCGGAGGCCGAAGACCTCCTCTGGCGCCTCGCCGGGGCCATCATGGGGCCGCTGCGGCTGCCCTACTACAAGTGTGGCGCCCCCGACGATCTGGTGTTGGAGCAGGTCAAGGACCTGGCCGGGACCGTGCTGCGCAACACCGAGCTGCGCTCGCCGCCCGAGCTCGTCTTCCTGCACCGCGCGCTGGGCGGGGTCTACTCGATGATGCGGAAGCTGCGCCATGAGGGGGACTACGGGAGCTTCATGCGCCGGCATGTGCGCTACGCGATCGGGGTGGCCGAGGGGCGCGTCTCGGATGGGTCCCCCGTCCCCGCCTGAACCTGGCGGGACAGGAGAGGCCGGGGGACAGGAGAGAGAGGGAGCGCGCCCCACAGCCGGACCGATTGACGCCCCCGTCGTCGGCCTCGGTGCAGTGGAGAGACAGTACCCATTCGACAGGGTCTGTGGGGCGCGCCCCCAAGCTGTGGGTCAGGCAAGCGATGTGGTCGCGGCGGAGCCGTGGAGATCAGGCGTCCATCGAGCCCATCTCGAAGTGACCGGGGCCGCTCTTCAGCAGCATCTCGCGGATCTCGGCCTTGACCTCGGGGTTGGTGGCGAGGAAGTCGCGGGCCTTCTCCTTGCCGTTGCCGAGCCGGACGTCACCGAGCGAGAACCACGAGCCGGACTTGGTGATGAAGCCGCGGGACTCGGCCAGATCGATGAGCTCGCCGTCCGACGAGATGCCCTTGCCGTAGATGATGTCGAATTCGACCTGGCGGAAGGGCGGCGCCAGCTTGTTCTTCACCACGCGGACGCGGGTGCGGTTGCCGACCGCCTCCTGGCCGTCCTTGAGGCCGCCGACCCGGCGCACGTCGAGGCGGAGGCTGGCGTAGTACTTCAGGGCGTTGCCGCCCGCGGTGACCTCGGAGGGGCCAAAGGAGACGCCGATCTTCTGGCGGAGCTGGTTGATGAAGACGATGGCGGCGTTGGTCTTGTGGGCGATGCCGGTGAGCTTGCGCAGCGCCTTGCTCATGAGGCGGGCCTGGAGGCCGACCTGGGTGTCCCCCATCTCGCCGGCGAGCTCGGCGCGGGGCACGAGCGCGGCGACGGAGTCCACGACGACGAGGTCGACCCCGCCCGACATCACGAGCTGCTCGCAGATGTCGAGGGCCTGCTCGCCGTCGTCGGGCTGGGCGACCAGCAGGCTGTCGAGGTCAACGCCGAGGGAGGCGGCGTAGGTGGCGTCGAGGGCGTGCTCGGCGTCGATGAAGGCGGCGACGCCGCCGGCGGCCTGGCACTGGGCGATGGCGTGCAGGGTGAGGGTGGTCTTCCCGCTCGACTCCGGGCCGTAGATCTCGATGACGCGGCCGCGGGGATAGCCGCCGCAGCCGGTGGCGAGGTCGAGGCTGATGGAGCCGGTGGAGATGGTCTCGACGGGGGCGCGGGCCTCGTCGCCGAGGCGCATCACCGCGCCGGTGCCGTACTGCTTCTCGAGGCGGCTGATCGCGTCGGCGAGGGCGTTGTTCCGCTCCTGGGCGGCGCGGTCGGCGGGGGAGATACGGCCGTTCGAGGTGGGTGTCGGGGTAGAGGTGCTCTGGGCGGACTGGATCATGACGAGCTCCGTTTGGGCGGGTTGGGGACAGCCCTGTCAGCAGGGCGGGGGCGTGTCCGGGCGGCGCGTGTGCGGAAGTGCCACGCGCTCCCGGACCGGATCGGGACGGAAGAGGGGAGGGTGAGGGGGCCCTTTGGAGTGGCGATGCGCGGCGGCAGGGTGCCGAGCGCCAGGGCGCCGTCGGGGCGCGGGCGGAGGCGGAGGACGAGGGTGTCCCCCTCCTCGATCCGCTGAGGGAGCAGGCTGAGCGGGACGTCGGAGAGGTCTCCTTCGGCCCACTCGACCACCGCGAAGTCCCCCTCGATACGATCGACCACGCCCGAGAGGCGCAGGCCGAAGAGCAGGGCGAGGGGCGGGCTCATGGGGCGCCCCCGATGTCGTGGATCCGATAGGAGGAGGCCTCCATGACGTGACCGATCTCCACTCGGCCGGCCTGCTCGAGGTCGGCGATGGTGCGCGCCACCTTGAGCATCCGGGCCCAGGAGCGCGCCGACAGGCCGTGGCGGTCGATGGTGTCTTGGAGGAAGCGGGTGGCCTCTCCGGTGGGGTCGGCGGCCTCTCGGATGCTGTCCCCGCCGAGCTCGGCGTTGCTGCGAATGGGAGTGCCGGCGTATCGGCGGCGCTGGATGCCCCGCGCCGCCTCCACCCGGGCGCGCACGGCGGTCGAGCCCTCGCCGGGGCGCCCGCTCACGAGCTGCTCACTGTCTACGGGCTGCACCCAGACCTGGAGGTCAATCCGGTCGAGCAGGGGCCCGCTGATGCGGCTCCGGTAGCGCTCGACGAGGGGAGGCGGGCAGGCGCAAGGGCGGATGGGGTGGCCGGCGAAGCCGCAGGGGCAGGGGTTCGCCGCCGCGATGAGGGAGAAGCTGGCGGGGAAGCGGACGCTCCCTTGGGCGCGGCTGATCCGGATCTCGCGGTCCTCGAGGGGGGCGCGGAGCAGCTCGAGCACGTGGCGGCTGAACTCGGGGACCTCGTCGAGGAAGAGCACGCCGTGGTGGGCGAGGGAGACCTCCCCCGGCTGCAGCGCGGCGTTTCCGACCATCCCGGCGGCGCTGATGCTGTGGTGCGGGGCGCGGAAGGGGCGGCGGTTGACCATGCCCTGCTGGTCGGAGAGGAGCCCGGCGACCGAGTGGACGCGCGTGATGTCGACCGCCTCTTCAAAGGCGAGATCGGGGAGGATGGAGGGCATCCGCGCGGCGAGCATCGTCTTCCCGCAGCCCGGGCTCCCGATGAGCAAGAGGTTGTGGCCCCCCGCAGCGGCCACCTCCATCGCCCGCCGAGCGCGGGACTGGCCGCGGACCTCGGAGAGGTCTGCCGTGGAGTCGAGGCCGGGTGGGCGGGGTGGCGGCGGCGCGGGGAGCTCGGTGAGGCCCTGGAGCCAGCGGGTCACATCCTCGAGGCTGCGGGCGGCGACCACCTCGATGCCGGGCACGAGCGCGGCCTCGGCGGCGTTGTCATAGGGCAGGACGATGCGCTTGGCCCCCTCGGCTACCGCCATCAGCGTGAGCGACAGGGCGCCGCGGATCCGCCGCAGGTGGCCCTCGAGGGAGAGCTCGCCGCTGAACACGGTGTCGAGTAGGGGCTCGGTGGGCACCTGCTCGGAGGCGGCGAGGATGCCCACCGCGATCGGGAGGTCAAAGGAGGTGCCGGACTTTCGCAGGTCGGCTGGAGAGAGGTTCACGACCACCCGCCGCTTCGGAAACTCAAAGCCGACCTGTTGGATCGCGGATCGGACCCGGTCGGCGCTCTCCTTGACTGCGCCGTTCGGCAGGCCGACAATCACGACGCTGGGCAATCGGCGGAGGAGGTCGACCTCCGCGAGGACGGGCACGCCCTCTACGCCGATGAGGGCGCCAGTTCGAACACAGCAGGCCATTGGAGCTCCCGACTTGGTTGCCAGACCCCATTGCAGGAGCCGCGCCAACAGAAGTGCCTTGAATCAAAGGAGGGGGGGGGTGGTCACCCCTGACGACTGTCGATCCCCTTCGGCAGGTCCCCCTCGAAGACGGCCTCCCCAGCGCCCTCGTCGCTGCCTGACGAGGGTCCGTCAGGGCAGGGCCCGGTCTTGAGCCGTTTCGTCGCTGTCACAGCCGATCGCCGGCCGCTCGGCCCCCAGCCGCAGAGCGCGCGGGTGCGGCCGGCCCGGCCCGAGGTCTGGGTCGGAGAGGCGGTGGTGCGGGGCCTGCGGGGGGTCGGCCTCGAGCCGCTGCTGCTCCCGCCCCATGATGGTGATCCCGAGCCCCTGATCGAGGCGCTGCTCGGCTGGGTGGGCGGGGTCGTGATCACGGGCGGGGCCTTCGACATCCACCCGCGCCACTACGGAGCGGCGGTGGCCGGCCGAATGGACCACCCCGACGAGGGTCGGACCGGCCTCGAGCTCGGCCTCGCGCGGGCCTGCCTCTCGCGGGACGTCCCCCTGCTTGGCCTCTGTGGCGGGATGCAGGCGCTGGCGGTTGCGGCGGGGGGGACGCTCCACCAGGACATCGCCCAGGCGCTCGCCGGGAGCCTCGAGCACGAGCAGCCCACCGACCCCGCCACCCCGTGGCACGCGGTCGTCCTCCTGCCGTCCCGGCTGCGGGAGGCCTACGGCGGCCGGCCCGAGATCGAGGTCAACTCCACCCACCACCAGGCCGTGGATCAGCCGGGCGCCTTGCAGATCGTGGGTCGAGCGCCGGACGGCGTGATCGAAGCGGTGGAGCACCCGGGGCGGCGCTTCTGTCTCGGCGTGCAGTGGCACCCCGAGCTGCTCGACGGGGCCCTCTTCGCCGCCCTGGCCCGCGCGATCGGGGCCCGCGCGATCGGTGCCCCGATGTGTGGGGTTTAGTTCGAGGCCTCGACGTCGTCGGGGGTCCAGGTTCCGGCGCGGCCGTGGCGGGGCACCAGGATGACCTCGTGGCTGCGCGCCTCTACCCCCACGAGGCGCCTCCAGCGGGGTGGCCAGAGCAGGTCACCGAGGAAGTAGCGGGGGCGCAGATCATTGCCGAGGTTGACCTCGACGGTGCGGTAGCCGTTGGCGCTGAGGCGGGCGGTTCGGCGCCCCGGGATGCCCGGCACCTTGAGCTCGACCGGCGTGACGCCGACCGTCTGCCCGCGGTAGCGCACCTCCGCCCCTGGCGGGCTGCTCAGGAGCAGGACCTTCCGCGTGCAGCCCGGGCTCAGGCAGAGCGTGACGAAGAGGACGGCCCACGCCAGCCGGAGACGGCTCACGGGAGGTGGGCCCCCGCCCCTTCGCCCTGGGTGACCGCGTAGGCGGCGAAGATCGCCGCCATCAGGAGGATGCTCAGCGCGAGGGCGGAGCTCGCGAGGCAGCCCATCTGCCACCAGGCCTTGCCCGTGTCTTGCGGCGGGGGGACGATCGGGCCGCCCAGCGCCTCCAGCATCTCGTCGGCGGTGGTGAAGCGGGCTTGCGGCTCGGGCTGGATGGCCTTGTGGACGCCTTGGGCGATCAGGTGGGGCACATCGGGGGCGGCGGTCTCGAGGGGGGTGAAGCGGCCCGCCCAGATCGCCTTGAGCAGGCCCGAGGCCCCCTCGCCCGTGTAGGGGAGGTCTCCGGTGAGCAGCTCGTAGAGGATGACGCCGATGGCGAAGATGTCGGCCCGACCGTCTACGCTGGCGGCGTCGGCCCACTGCTCGGGGGCCATGTACCCGGGGGTCCCGAGCTTGGCGCGGGCCCGCGTGCGGCCGTCGCGGGCGTCGACCTCGTCGAGCACCTTGGCGATGCCGAAGTCGGTGAGCTTGGGGGAGAGGCCGGCGGGGCCCTCTTCGAGGAGGATGTTGCCGGGCTTGAGGTCACGGTGGAGCACCCCGCCTGCGTGCGCCGCCGAGACTCCCTGGAGCAGGCCGACGATGATCGGGCGGGCCTCCCACCAGCGCATCGGCGCGCGCTGCTCGATGAGCTGCTCCAGGTTCTTGCCGCGGACGTACTCCATCACGAGCACCGGAGAGCCCTCGTGGTCGAACATGCCGGTCACGCGCACGATGTTCGGGTGCTGGAGCCGGGACTGGACCCGACCCTCCTGGCGCAGCCGGTCCTCGAGGTCTCCCCGCCGCTCGTTGAGCACCTTGATGGCCTGCTCGTCGCCGGTCTTGGTGTGCCGGACCCGGTATACACGCGCGATGCCGCCGACGCCCAGGAGCTCCAGCACCTCGTAGTCACCGATGATCTGTCCCGGCTTGAGCGAATCCACGACGGGGCCCCTTCGCGGCGTCCTATTCTCGCGGAGTCCTATTCCGTTCGGCGCCGGCCGGGTGTTCGTCTGGTCAAAAGTTGGGCGGCGCCCGCCGGTGTGGCATCGACGGGCACCCTCGGGTGTAGTACCCGACCTTCCCCGAGACGCGCATGAATCAGCTCGCCGCTAGCCTCCCGCCCTTGGTGGTGCTGCTCCTCGTCTTCGCGGTGGTGCTCACCTTCGGGCTGTGGGACTGGCAGCGCAACACCACGGCGGCGACGCGCCCCGCGGGCGGCGTGTTGATCTTCCTCAGCTTCTCGCTCTCCATGGGCCTCGTCTACCGGGTGCTCGAGCCGGGCCCGGTCGCTGCCACCGCCTCACTCCAGGTCGGGGCGGCGCCGCTCGCGGTCGAGGCGGGCAGCGGGCGGGCGCTGCTGGTGCGGGCCGAGCTGCCGAGCCCGGAGGCCGGAGAGAGCGTCTCCGGCAAGTTCCACCTCACTGTCCTCGCCGATGGGGAGAAGGTGCTCGATCACCGGGGCAGCTTCGACGAACATTGGGAGGCCCATCGCACCGGGCGGAAGGGGGCGGGCACCAGCCTCGAGCGAATGGTGCACACCGAGGAGCGCATTGACCTGCCCAGCCGCGCCGACGACCGCGCGCTCACCCTCCGCCTGGAGAGTGAAGAGGGCGACCTCGTGGGCACGCCCGTCGAGGTCTCGGTGGTGGGGGCCCTCCCGAGCGCCGGCTTCGTCCAGATCGCGGGCGTCGCGCTCGCTGTGCTGGCCGCCGTGGTGGACGGGAGGGGCAAGCAGCGCAGTCACACGGTGATCCCCGTCTCGGTCGCGGTCGCCCTCGGCGCGCTGTCCCTCTCGGCGCTGACCCCCCATGTCAACGGCACCGCCGCCCTCGGCGCGGCGCTGGGGGCGATCTTCTTCGGTGTGCCGGGCGGCCTGCTCCTGCGCTGGGGCGTCGGCCCGGTCGCGGCGGGGAAGCCGGCCGCCGCCTAAGAAGGGGGCTTCCCGGGCTGTGCGCTCCGCGCTAGAGGGGGGCCTCAGCGCCGTCTCGCTCGGGGGCCCGATGAACCGCCACTTCCTTTCCCTCGCTGACCACTCCGCCGAAGAGCTCAGGGCCTACCTTGATCTCGCCCGCATGGTGAAGCTCAACCCCGACGGCTTCCGCACGGCCTGCGCCGGGAAGACCCTCGCCATGATCTTCCAGAAGCCCTCGCTGCGCACGCGCGTGAGCTTCGAGACGGGCATGTACCAGCTCGGCGGTCAGGCCATCTACCTGGGCCCGAAGGACATCCAGCTCCACCGGGGGGAGTCCATCGCCGACACCGCTCGGGTGTTGTCGCGCATGGTCCACGGCATCATGGCCCGCGTTTATGCCCACAGCGACGTGATTGACCTCGCCCGCTACGGCACGGTGCCGGTCATCAACGCCCTGTCTGACCTGCTGCACCCCTGTCAGGTGCTCGCTGACCTCCAGACCATCGAGGAGAAGTTCGGCCGCATCGCCGGGCTCAAGATGGCCTACATCGGCGACGGCAACAACATGGCGCACTCGATCCTCTTCGGGGGCACGAAGATGGGCATGTCGGTCGCGGTGGGTCACCCCCGCGGCTACGCGCCCGACGCTGACATCGTCACCCAGGCCCGCGAGATCGCGGCGGGCAGCGGCGGCTCGGTGCTGATCACCGAAGACCCCATCGCCGCGGTGGCCGACGCCGACGTCGTCTACACCGACGTCTGGGCTTCGATGGGCCAGGAGGAAGAGCGAGAGGAGCGCGTCCAGCGCTTCGCCGGCTTCGAGGTCAACCAGGCCCTGATGGCCCACGCCAAGCCGACGGCCATCTTCCTCCACTGCCTCCCCGCCCACCGCGGAGAGGAGGTCTCCGCCGAGGTCATCGATGGGCCTCAGTCGGTCATCTTTGACCAGGCCGAGAACCGGCTGCACGCCCAGAAGGCCGTGCTCATCCGCCTCATCGGCCAGCGGCGTTGAAGCGGCTGTTCGTCGGCGAGGCCTGTGATAGGCTCAACCTGAGGGCTTCGACATGAGCACCCTTCACTCGTCCTCGGCGTCACCTGGGGCCTCGGTCCGAATCTACGAGGTCTCGCCGCGGGACGGCCTCCAGAACGAGCCCACGCTGGTCTCCACCGACGACAAGGTGGCGCTCATCCAGGCCCTCGTGGAGGCTGGGCTGCAGGACATCGAGGTGACGAGCTTCGTCCGCCCCTCGTGGATCCCGCAGCTCGCAGACGCCGCCGAGCTCATCAGCCGGCTCCCGGTGGCCGAGGGCGTGCGCTACTGGGCGCTGGTGCCGAACAGCCGCGGCCTCGAGCGGGCCATGGAGACGGGCATCCGTGACGTGGCCACCTTCATGAGCGCCAGCGAGACCCACAACCAGAAGAACCTGAACCGCACCCGCCAGGAGAGCCTCGCCGCGCAAGACGAGGTGATCCGCCTCGCCAAGGCCGACGGGATGCGGGTGCGCGCCTACATCTCCACGGTCTTCGGCTGCCCTTATGAGGGGGAGGTCTCGATCCGCAGCACGCGGGAGCTCTGCCTCGCCCTGCTCGGCGCCGGGGCCGACGAGGTCGCGCTCGGCGACACCACGGGCATGGGCAACCCCCGCCTCGTGCGCGCGGTCATCGACGACCTTCGGGCCGCAGGCGTGCCGGTCTCGCAGATCGGGCTGCACATGCACGACACGCGAGGGACGGCGCTGGCCAATATCTACGCCGGCTTTGAGGCCGGGGTGCGAACGTTTGACGGCTCGGTGGCCGGCGTGGGCGGCTGCCCCTACGCTCCCGGGGCGTCTGGGAACGCGGCCACCGATGATGTGGTCCACCTCTTCGAGGCGATGGGGGTCTCCACCGGGGTCGACCTCGGCGCCCTCGCCGAGGCCGGCGTCGCGCTCGGAGCGGCGCTGGGGCGGGAGCTCAGCGGGCGATACCACCTCTACCACAAGGGTCAACGGTCCCGGCCCGCCCGCGCCGCGCGGTCGGCCTGATGGCCTCGGCCTTCCTCAAGGTGGTCGCCGGGGGCCGCCAGGGGCTCAACGTCCCGCTGCCGGCCGACGGGCCGCTCGTCATCGGCCGCAAGCGGGGTGACCTGCTCATCGACGATCCGCTCGTGAGCAGCACTCACGCCCAGATCCTGCCCAAGGATGACGGCTGGATCATCCAAGACCTCGGCAGCACCAACGGCACGCTGGTCGATGGGCGCCTCGTGCGGGAGCTCGCGCTGCGGCCCGGCGCCGAGATCTCGATCGGCAACAGCCGGCTCGTGCTCTTCGTGGGCGCCAACGAGGCCCCGGCCGCCGAGCCCGCCCTGTCCCCCGCCGACCGCCCCTCCCAGGTCGAGATCGCTTGGCTGCTCGATGAGGAGCTGGTGGAGCTCCAAGGCTCCCCCGACCGCACCCGCACCCCCGCCGACGTGGTCGACCAGGACCTCCGCCTCCCGCCTGGCATGCACGCCGTGCTCGAGTGTGTGGCTGGCACCGACGCCGGGAAGGTCTTCCGGTTCACGCGCGGCAACGTCACGGTGGGCCGGAAGACGGGAGAGATCCCGCTCTCGGACGTCGAGGTCTCGCGCCGACACGCGGTCATCGAGGTCTTCGGGCGCGAGATGATCTTCCTGCGCGACCTCGGCAGCACGAACGGGACCTACCACAACGGCCGCAAGGTCGACGTGGCTCGCCTCCGCGCCGGCGACACCGTGGGCATCGGGCGCAGCGTGCTGAAGCTGCAGGTCACCCGCTGAACGAGGCTCCGGCGCGATCGTCCTGGAGCGCTCGCCCACGCGAACCCCTGCCCACCCCGAGGATCCCCGTGTCGGACCTGCGCTCGGACGGCTACCTCACCGACCTCCCGTACCTGCCGACGTACCAGCCGACCCAGGCCCCCCTGGCGATCCGCTACGCGGCGCTGGTCAACGGGGTGATCCCGCCGCGCAGCGCCAGCGGGTTCCGGTACATCGAGCTCGGCTGCGGGACGGGGCGCTCCCTCTGCACGCTGGCCGCCGCCAACCCCCAGGGTCAATTTGTCGGGGTGGACCTCCTCGCCGAGCACACCCGGGCCGCCGGTCGAGAGATCGAGGCAGGGGAGCTTCGAAACGTGCAGGTCGTCACCGCTGGCTTTGATGCGGTCCCTGAGGACCTGGGCCGCTTTGACTTCATCACCCTTCACGGGGTCTGGAGCTGGGTCGGGCCGAGGGTGCGGGCGCAGATCCTGGCTTTCGCCGAGCGTCGCCTCGCGGAGGGGGGGCTCCTCCTGCTGAGCTACAACACGATGCCCGGCTGGTCCCACTTGCAGCCCTTCCGGCAGGTGTTCCGGCAGCACGCTGCCACCACCCCCGGCGGCCCGGTGCAGCAGATCCGCGCGGCCATCGGGCACCTGCGGGCCTTACGCGACGGCCGCGCCGCCTACTTCGAAGAGAACCCTCGGGCTGGCGCCTACCTGGACTTCATCGAGAAGGCCGATCCGCGCTACGTCGGTCACGAGTTCCTGAACGAACACTGGGCGAGCTTCTACTTCCGGGAGGTGGCGGATGCCTTCGGGGGCGCCGGGCTCTCTTTTGTCGGCAGCCTCCCCCTGCACACCAACTCGCTCGGGCTCTGTCTGCGCCCAGAGCTGCGCCCGACCTTCCCTGTGGGGGCCGATCGGCTCACGATCGAGGCGGAGAAGGACCTGTGCCTGAACACGTCCTTCCGCTGGGACATCTTTGGGCGCGCGCCACGGAGGATGACGGAGCCCTCCGCCCGCCTCCGCGAGGCCGATGACCTCTGGTACCGGGTCGCGCGCCCGAACCTCGGGCTCCCGCACCGCGCGACCTTCGGTGTGGTCACCGCCACGGCCGCCGGGCCGATCTACGAGCGCCTCCTGGCCCGCCTGGGCGAGGCCGGCAGCCTTCGCCTTTCAGACCTCGTGGGCGACCCCGCCCTCGCCAGACGTGGCGTCGCCGAGCTCGTGGCTGACCTCGACATCGGCGTGGCGATGGGGCTCTTCGAGGTGTCCGCCCAGCCCGTGGCGCCGCGCGCGCGCCCCCTGTGGAGCCAGCGGCCCGAGCGGGTCTCCCTCCCCGGGGCCCTCAACCGCCACCGCGTCCGCGGGGAGGCGTGGGGGGCGCCCCGGTGGTGCTGGCCTCCCCCTTCACGGGGAACGGCGAGCTGCTGACCGACCTCGAGGCAGGCCTCCTCGACGAGCGGGTGCGCGGGGGCCTTGCCGGCCTGGTCGATCGGGTGGAGGCCCGCCTGCTGGGCACCGGGCGGACGCTCCAGGTCGAGGGTCGACCGGTCACAGAGGCCTCGGCGCGCCGGTCGCTGCTCCAGCAGACCTGCCAGACCTTTGAGGAAGAGGGGCTCGCCCGCCTCGCCCACCTCGGGATCCTCACCGCCGGCTGAGGCGCGCTCCGGGACGCGGCCGTGTCACTTGCCCTGCGCGCTTGCCCAGCGCCGCCAGGCGGCCTTCTGCTCGCCCAGCTCGCGACCCTCGCGGTAGTCGAAGCCGGCGATGCCCTCGAAGGCGAGGACGGCCTCGCTGGCGACGGCCTCGTCGGCGTCATCGAGGCAGCGGACCAGGGTGGGCACCGCCTTGCGGCTGCCGATCTGCCCGAGGGCCTTGACGTAGTGCCGGCGAACCCAGAGGCTGCTGCCCCGGTAGTAGTTGTCGCGGGCGCTCAGCGCCTCCCCGAGGGGGGCGACGGCGACGGGGTCACGCAGCTTTCCGAGCGCCTCTGCGGCGGCGGCCCGCACGATCAGGGCGGGGTCTCGGAGGAGCGGGGTGAGGGCCTGCGCCTGGCGGGCCTCGCCGAGGTCACCGAGCGACTGAGCGGCGGCGGCGCGCATCGCGGGCATGTCGTCGGAGAGCAGGGCCACGAGCTGGTTCTTGGCGCGGTCTCCGCCGACCTTACCGAGCACCCGCACCGCCACCCAGCGCTCGCGGGCTTCGGCCTTGTCGGTGGCGGCCACCTCGGAGACCCAGGCGATGTCGGTGAGGCCGGTGCGCACGAGCCTGTCGAAGGCCTCCATCCGCGCCGCCTCCGGGAGCTCGGCGTTGGCGGCGGCCCGGAGGTCCTCCTTGGGGGAGGCCTGGGCGAGGGAGAGCAGCAGGGCCAGGGTGAGCATCATGGGCGCAACAGCCATACCCGGATTGAGCCCAGGAGCAGGAGGACGAAGAGCGGGGAGAGATCCCAGCCCCCGGTGGGCAGCCGGCCGGACAGCGGGCGGAGCAGGCGCTGAACGGGCTCTGTGACCACGTGGAACACCCGGCGGGGAACACGCTCCGGCTCCGGCTGCACCCAGGCCAGCAGCACGTCCGTCACGGTGAGCAGGCAGTAGAGCTCGATCAGCGTGACGAACACGGGGACCATCGCGGTCAGCGGCGGCGGGGCCACGTCGTTCAGAACTCGTAGGCGATGCGGGTCTGGAAGGTCTGGAACTTACCCGCGGGATCGAGGCCGATGTTCTCGAGCGGGATCCGGTTCGTGATCTTGGCGTAGCCGTACTCGGCGCTGAACAGGATGTGGTCGTGGAACTTGTACTTGAGGGCGAGGTCCGCCTCCCAGCCGAGCTCCTTGGCGAGGTCATCCTGGGGGTCCGAGCAGGCCTCGGGATCGTCGGGGTAGTCGTCCTCGTTGCAGAGGATGCGGCTGCCGTCCGGCTTGTCGGGCCAGGCGAGGAGGTAACCGGCGGTGATGTCGAGGTTGCGGCCGGGCTTGTACTTGAGCGTCGGGAAGATGTACTTCGAGTTGTACACGCCGCCGTTGCTCCACAGGCCCTGGGCGTCCTCGGACCAGGTCGTGGCGGTCACCCGAGAGAGGACCTCCTCGTAGAGCAGGAGGCCGACGTTGTAGTCGGGGTGCAGCGGTCGCCCGGTGAAGTCGGAGTCGGCCACGTTGCCGTCGCCCGAGGCGTAGCCGGTCTCGAAGATCGCGGAGCCCAGCTCATGCTGGTAGCCGGCCCGGCCGACATAGCCCCAGATGTTGGCCTCTTTGTACAAGGGGTTCGTGAGGTCACCGTAGGGGTCATAGGCGCCGCGCAGCGCGATGGCGTCGGTGCGCCCGCGGATGTTGAGCACCTCCCCCTCGAGGTAGACGCCGCGCCAGAGCAGCTTGCCGTAGACGTCGGCGATCAGGACCTTGGAGTTCGTCTCCTCCTGGCTGCGGGTCACCACGTAGGTGCCGAAGCTGCGGTCTCCCTTCGAGCCCCAGAAGGTGGCGTCCTCCTCCTTCCAGAGGAGCACGTAGACCATCTCCCAGACGTCGTCCTTGCTGTCGAAGGCCCAGTCTACGGGGCGCAGCGTGTCGCCGTTCTCGGCGAGGCTCTCGATGCGGCCCTCGTCGGTGTAGTCGTGCTCGAGGTCGGTGATGCCGTCCCCGTCCTCGTCGCAACGGGAGTCATACTGGTCGGAGTCGCCCTGGATGAGGCCGGGCTCACAGGGGAAGCCGTAGTACTCGAGGAGGGGGTCCTCGACGAGGCGGTCCACGCCGACCGCCACCACGAGGGGGTGGGCGGAGTTGGCGGGCTTGCCCATGATGGTCTGGGCGATGGCCACCGGGCGGGTGGCGAAGATGGCGCGGTCAAAGGTGGAGCCGTAGTGGTTCTCACCGAAGCTGTCGTCGAAGCCGTTTCCGTGGTTCGACAGCAGCCCCATGCCCCAGTTGGACTCCTGCCGCCCCACCCGCACGAGCCCGATCGGGATCTTGAATTCGATCCAGGCCCGCTTGAGCTTCAGGGCGTCCATGTGCTGCCCGTCGGTGCCGGTGGTGGAGGGGTCACCGGCGAAGAGCGGGGTGCTCGCGAGCGACTCGTTGTCGCCCCACACGACGTCATCGAGGGCGTCGACCATCATGAAGAACTTCGCCCGATCCTGGAAGTTCACGCTCGGCTGAAGGCGCAGGCGGTGCACCATCATCCGGCCGGGGCCGTCCTGTTCGGGGTAGAAGCCGCGGAAGACGTAGCCTCGTGTACGGTAGTATCCGTCGAGGTCGAACTTCAGCGCCGTGTCTTTGTCTTCGGCGTGGGCGAGCCCGGCGAGGGCGAGCAGTCCGGCGAGCAGCATGGGGGGCCTCGGCGGTCGAGGGGCGGTGGGCGGCGGCGTCCGTGCGGAGGGGCGCCTAGAGGCAGCTCTCGGGGTACTTCACGCCGTCGCCGTAGCCCGTGTAGATGTTGCCGATGTTGATGCTGTCGGCGAACACGGTGAGGGTGGAGGCGCCGAGCAGCTTGTGGCCGCCCGCGCCGTCCGAGACCCACATCTGGGCGAACCACTCGCCGGCGGGGATGTTCACCGCCACCCAGAGGCCGTCAGGAGAGGTGTTCGGCTGGTTGCGGTTCGGGAACTCGTCCACGAAGTACTTGACGACCAGGGACTCGGGGATGTTGCCCTCGGCGTCTACGATGACGACCTGCGCGCCCTCGATGGGGTCCTCGTTGACGTCAAAGCAGGTGCCGGCGACGATGCCCTTGTCGGTGTCGGGGCTGACGCCGAGCAGCGAGGGGATGATGGAGTAGGTGGTCGTCGAGACGGAGTTGAAGTCCTCACCGTCCAGAGATTCGGCGAAGCCGTACATCTGGTGGGCCTCGTAGGTCTCCTTGGTCTCGGCGAGATCGGGGTCGGTGGTGACCTTGTAGGTCTGCGGTTGACAGACGATGCTGGTCCCGCTCACGTTGCCGGAGCTGTCCGAGGTGAACTCGATGTTGGCGACGCCGGAGACGACGTCGTTGTTCCAGATCTCCACCTTGGCGTCGGGCACTCCGTCGCCGGTCTCGAAGTCAGTGGCGGAGCCGGTGAGGGGCACCTCGACCTGCTTGGCGGGATCGGGGGTCTGGACCCACCAGCCGGTGGCCTCGTCGTAGCCAGCCTCAAAGCCGGTGAGATCACCCACGGGCGAGGTGGTGACGTTGATGAATTCTTCGATCCCAGGGCCGTCGCCGCCGCCGTCGGTGCCGTCGCCGCCGTCATCACCGGCGCCGTCGTCGCTGCCGTCGTCGGACTTGTCGCCGCCGCTGCAGGCGATGGCGACCAGGGGGATCATCATCGTGAACAGCCCACGGGCCGGCCAGCTATACCTCGACATCGTTCCTCCAGAACATGAAGGCGCGTTTTACGACCAGACGTCCGGGATGTCAAGCGGTGGGCGCCTCGCCGTAGGCGGCGACCAGCGGCCCCCATACTGCCCCCCTACCGGCGGCGCGGGGGCGGAGGATACGGGTGCGCCATGAACCCCTTCCCGAGCCTCCTCACCTTGCCCACGCCCTTGCACCGGCTCGAGGGGCCGAGCCGCCGGCTCGGCGTCGAGGTGTGGATCAAGCGCGACGACATGACCGGCTTCGCGGGTTCGGGAAACAAGATCCGCAAGCTCGTCCACCTGATGCTCGCCGCCCGGGAGGCGGGCGCCACGACCGTGCTCACCACGGGCGGCCTGCAGTCCAACCATTGCCGGGCCACCGCGGTCGCGGCGCGCCACCTCGGGATGCGGCCCCTGCTGCTGCTCCGGGGGCGGCCCCCGCTGGAGCGGCGGGGGGACCAGGTGGTCGAGCGGCGGGAGCCGGGCGCGGACGGCCCCCTCGCGATGGGCTTCGACGGAAACCTGCTGCTGGACGCCATCCTCGGCGCGGAGGTGCGCTTCGTCGATGCGGCGGGCTACCGCGATCGGGACCGCCACCTCGAGGCGATCGCCGCCGAGCTCCGCGGGAAGGGCGAGCGGCCCTACATCATCCCCGAGGGGGGCTCGAACGCGCTGGGCTCGCAGGGTTATCAGCTCGCCGCGCGAGAGCTGGCGGGGCAGGCCCGAGATCAGGGCGTGGTCTTCGACTCTCAGGTCTGCGCCGTGGGCTCGGGCGGCACCCTCGCCGGCCTCGCGATGCACCCCGCCGGTGACCGGCTGCTGGGGGTGGCCGTCTGTGATGACCGGGCCACCTTCCGGGCGAAGGTCGAGGCGATCGCCGCCGAGGCGAAGCAGCGCACCCGCGAGCACTGGGACGTCGTGGAGGGCTTTCAGGGGCGCGGGTATGGCCTCAGCACGCCAGCCGAGCTCACCGTTCAGGCGCGCTTCGCCCGAGAGACGGGGATCTTGCTTGATCCTGTGTATACGGGGAAGGCCTGGTGCGCGCTCGAGGCGCTGGCGGAGACCGATCGGGCCCGCCTTGGGCGGCGGGTCCTGTTCTGGCACACCGGGGGCGGCTTCGGCCTCTTCGGGCGCGGCCCGGAGCTCGCGCTCGGGCTGCGCGGGACCTTGGAGCACATGGGCTACGTGGGGGCGGAAGAATGAGCGGCATCGGCGTCATCAGCAACCCGCGCAGCGGGCACAACAAGCGCAACCCCGAGGCCGTCCGCCGCCTCGGCTGGATCCTCGGCGAAAAAGGGGAGCTCTCCCAGCCCGACGGCCTGGATCGGCTCGAAGACGTCATCCTGGCCTTCCGGCAGCGCGACGTCGACATCGTCTGCGTGCACGGCGGCGACGGCACGCTCCACAAGGTGCTCTCGGCGCTCACCCGCGTCTATGCCGAGGGAAAGACGGGCAGAGAGCTCCGCGCCGTGCGGCTGCCCCTCATCGCCATCTTGCGGGGCGGCACGATGAACACGATGGGGCGCAACATCGGGCTGCGCTTGGCCGCCGACGATCTGCTCGGCAAGGTGGTGGTGGGCTACCACGCCGAGCAGCCGCTGCGGACCGTTGAGCGCAACCTGATGGTCGTGAACGGTACAGAGGCGGGCTTTTTGTTCGGGACCGGCCTCCCCGCTCGGTTCCTGGAGGCCTACTACGAGGGCGGCGACGCCGGTCCATGGAAGGCGGTGACCACGCTCACGCGGGCCATCTGGAGCTCGATCATCGGCGGCCCCTTCGCCCAGAGCCTCTTCGCGCTCGAGCCGTGTCGGGTCAAGGTGGACGGTCAAGAGTGGGAGCCCAGCGCCTACGCGACCGTGCTCGGCGGCACGACGGCCGACATGGGCCTCGGCTTCCGGCCCTTCTTCCAGGCCCTCTCCCACCCCGATCACGTGCATGTCATCGGCGTCAACGGCGGTGCGATGAGCGTCGTGAGCAAGCTCCACCGGATCCGCCTCGCCCTCCCCTTCAGCGGGCCGGGGATCACCGATCAGGTGGCGCGGCGCTTCACCATCGAGGCGGATCACCCCATCTCCTATATGATCGACGGCGACTTCCTCCGCGCCGGCCAGACCCTCACCGTCGAGGCGGGGCCGCGGGTGCGCTTCATCGTCGGCTGATCCCCGGGATCGGGGGTGCTCGCTGCAAGCTCCCGCCCGGCTCGTGCGTAGGGGGACGAACGGAGGTCTCCATGGTCCGCTTCCCCGACATCTCCTCCCGCGCCTGGGAGCACCCCGCTGACCGCGCCGCCCTGCAGGCGCTGCGCAAGGTGCCCGGCTTTGACCTTGTCATCCGCAAGGTCTTCGGCCTCGTGAGCGAGCGCCCGCTGCGGGTCATCACCCTCGGCAGCGCCGTCGAGATCGGGCCGACGCAGCTCCCGCGGGTGCACCGCGCCTACGAGAGCGTGCTCGACACCCTTGACGCTCCCCGTCGTTTTGACCTCTTCGTGGCCCAGAACCCAGTGATCAACGCAGGCGCCGTCGGCATGGACGACCCCTTCATCGTGCTCAACTCGGGGACGGTGCTGGCGCTGAGCGACGCCCAGCTCCGGAGCGTGCTCGGCCACGAGGTCGGCCACATCATGAGCGGGCACGTGCTCTACAAGACGATGCTCAAGCTGCTCTTGCGGATGGGCACCTTCGCGATGGCGATGCCCATCACCGGCCTCGCGATGTTCGCCCTCGTCGCCGCCCTGCTCGAGTGGGACCGCAAGAGCGAGCTCTCGGCGGATCGTGCCAGCCTGCTCGCCTGCCAAGACCAGGACCTCGTGCGCTCGGCCCTCCTCCGCATGGCGGGCGGCGTCCCCGACGCCGACATCGGGGCCTTCTCCGAGCAGGCCCGGCGGTACGAAGAGGAGGGCGGCGTGGTCGACAGCGTGCTCAAGACGCTCGCGCTGCTTGGCCGCAGCCACCCCTTCCCCGTGCTCCGCCTCCGGGAGCTCGACCGCTGGGTCGGAGGGGGCGACTATGGGCGCATCCTCGGCGGGGAGTACCCCAAGCGGTCGGAGGACCCCCAGGAGGGGGCCTTCGATTCCTGGAAGGACTCTGTCCACAGCTACGCCGAGGGGGTGAAGGCCTCCACCGATGACCTGTCGGACTGGGTGAAGTCGGCCGGTGAGGGCGTGAACAAGAAGGGCTCCGAGGCCTGGGGCTGGGTCAAAGGTAAGGTGGGCAAGAAGGGGCCCCCGGGGCCGAAACCCGATGATGCCCCCCGCGACGATGCCCCCCGCGACGATGCCCCCCACTATGAGGCGGATGAGGACGGGGTCATCGACATCGACCCGACACCGAAGGGCTGAGCGCCCCGCTGCCCAAGGACGGAGCGGCGCGCCCCGATCAGGCCCCGTCGTAGAGCCCCTGGATGAGGGCGGCGTGTCGCTCGGCGATCACCCGGCGCTTGAGCTTGAGCGTGGGCGTGATCTCTCCCGTCTCGACGGTGAGGGGGCCCGGCAGCAGGGCCCAGCGCTTCACGCTCTCGAAGCGGGGCAGCTTGCTGTTGGCGGCGGCCACGATGGCCTCGACGGCGGCGCGCAGCTCGGGGCGGGCGGCGAGCGCTTGGGGCTCGGTGGGCAGGCCGCGCTGGCGGGCGAAGGCGGCAGCGGCGTCGGGCTCGAGCGCGAGCAGGGCCACGAGGTAAGGCCGCTCGGAGCCGACGATGACCGCCTGCCCGATGAGCCCGCCCTCGAGCAGCTTCTCGATCGGCACCGCGGCGATGTTCTTGCCGCCTGCGGTGACGATGAGCTCCTTCTTGCGGTCCAGGATGCGGACGAAGCCGTCGCTGTCGATGCTCCCGAGGTCTCCGCTGCGGAAGAAGCCGTCGGGGGTGAAGGCGGCGGCGGTCGCCTCGGGGTCCTTCAGGTAGCCCTGGAAGTTGCCGGGGCCCTTGATCAGCAGCTCGCCGTCGGTGTCGAGCTTGACCACCACGCCGGGGAGGGGGAGGCCGACGGTGCCGATCTTGAAGCGGTCGACGCGGTTGGCGGTGGCGGGCGCGCTCGTCTCGGTGAGGCCCCAGCCCTCGCGCACCTGGATGCCGAGCGCCTCGAACCACTCGGCCACCTCGACGGAGAGGGCGGCCCCGCCGCTCACGAGCGTGCGGATCTCGCCGCCGAAGCGCTCCTTGACCTTGTGGTAGACCAGCTTCTCCGCCAGCTTGTGCTGTGTTCGGAGCGTTAGGGGGACGCGCTCGCCCTTGCGGGTGTGGTGGTTGACGGCCTTACCAACCTGGATGGCCCAGGCCAGGATCTCGGCCGCCTTCGGGCTCTTCTCGGCCGCCTTGGCCTCAGCCGTGGCCTTGATCTTCTCCAGCATCCGGGGGACCGTCGCCAGCACCTGGGGCCGGGCGACCCGGAGGACCTCTGGGAGATCCTCGATCGTGGCGTAGTAGCCGGTGACGTCCTCGGTGAGGCCCCGGTAGAGCGCGAAACGCTGGAGGGAGTGGGCGAGCGGAAGGAAGAGGATGGAGCGGTCCCCCTTCTGGAGCGGGATCGCGGTGCGCGAGGCGGTGATGATGCTGTCGAAGTTGCGGTGCGTGAGGATCGCGCCCTTGGGGTCCCCGGTGGTGCCGGAGGTGTAGACGTAGGTGCAGACGTCGTCGAGCTCCACCATCGCCACGCGCTTGCGGAGGAAGGGCTCGTCGGGCTCGGCGGGGGTCATCTGGGGGATGAGGCCGCCGGTGTCCTGCTGGCTGAAGACGTGGACGAGGTCGGGCAGGTCGTCGAGGTGGGGCTGCAGCGCCGTGTAGCGGGCCGCGTCCTCGATCAGCAGCACGCGGGCCTCGCTGTGGCGGAGGATGTAGGCGGCCTGCTCGGGGAGGAGGTTCGGGTAGATGCCTACGGTGATCCCGCCGAGGGCCAGGATCGCCTGATCGGCCGCCGCCCAGAGGTGGCTCGTCTCGGCGAGGATCGCGACGGGGACGCCCCGATCGACCCCGAGGGCATACAGCCGACGGGCGAGCCCGCTGACCTCGGCCCGCGCGGCCCCGAGCGTGATGCCCCGCCAGCGGGGGTGCTCGGGGACGGGCTGTCCCTGGTGGAAGAGGTCCTTCGCCTCGGGGATGAAGAAGGCGACCGTGTCGGGCGAGCGGTCACAGCGCTGGAGGAACAGGGCGGGGATCGTGGGCATGGCGCGGCCTCTCGCTCCCGTAGCCGGCCGGGCGCCCGCGGTCCGCCCCGGGAGACACGGAGCGGGAGCTGGAGCTGGAGCGGCGCGCTCTCCCACCCGCGACCGTCGGCCGCCGTCGCCGTGATAGCCTTCGGAAGATGCGACCCTCTATTTTGTGGATCTTCTCGCTCGCGACCCTCCTCGGTGGGCGGAGCGCCTGGGCTACCAATTTTTACAGCTTGTATGAGATGAACCTCCGAGGAACATCTCCAGAGCTGCGGGCTGACTCGGAGCCGCCCGGCGGCTGGATGGCGGACAACTCCGTCTCGCCCTACCTCCGGATCGAGGCCTACGTCCACGCGGAGGGCTTCAGGCGCAGGATCGATCAGATCGATCGCCGCTTCGGCCTCGTGACGCTCGATCTCGAGGTAGCGCTCCCCGCCGTGGGGCTCCCGCTGCGGGACACGCTGACGGCCTGGGATCTCTACGAGGGGGTCGAGCTGACGCCGCAGGGCACGAACCTGCTGCCGTTGGTGTCGATCCCTGGCGTGACCGACCAGGGCTTCACCGTCACGCTGCGCGGCGCGGCGATCGAGCGGGATGAGGTGGATCCGTTTGGTTCAGCCGCCCGCGCCCTCTCGAGCGCGGTCGCGGGGGCCCTGGGCGGCAGTCCCACGCCCAAGGTGCTCAACGAACTGTCGTCGGAGGCCGTCGCGCTCGAGGTACACTACAGCCGGCGGGAGGGCACGCGCAGCGAGCGGGTGCTCCGCTTCGCCGGCACCAAGTATTCGGCCACAGACCTCTCGCTCTCCCCGCGCGCGGTCTTCTTCCTGCCCACCTCGAGGCGGGCGCGCGGAGAGACCCCCGAAGACCGACTGAACATGCTCATCGATGAGGACCTGACGCTCTGCGCCGGAGATCCGAAGACGCTCTGCACTCGCAACAAGCGGCCCTTCGAGGGTTACGCCTATGTGATCCTGCAGCCACGCCTCTCGTATCGGATCCCGACCCGCTCGACGATCTGGTCGAACCTCCCCGTGGGCACCTGTGAGCTCGACGCGCACCAGGTCGAGGCCTTCGCCGCCGGCATCGCCGAGGATGCGCCACGCCTGACCGCCTCCCAGCTCAGCCTCGAGCGGGAGCTGCTCTCGACGGCGCGTAATTACGTGGAGGTGCAGGACGCGGTCGCGCATGAACAGTTCTACCGACTCTATGGCCTCCTGTTCCGGGAGCACACGGGGGTCGCGCCGAAGAGCCCGCTCTACCGGCTCGAAGATGGCCTGGGCCCGTCCTACGGCGCCCTCCAGGACAGCCTCCGGGCCTGCATCTTGGAGAGCGCCGACAGCCTCGGCCGGGGGCTGTACCGGCCCTATGTGACCCTCGTTCGTGAAGAGCAGATGGCGAACCTGGAGACCGAGCCAGCGCGCCGGGCCGAGCGGAAGGAGGCCGTGCTGGTGCTCCTCCAGGGCCAGCGGACGGCGGTAGACCTCCTTGACCTCGACAGCAACAAGGTGCGTCGGGTGCTCGACGCGGAGATCAGTCGGGTAGAGGCTGAGATTGACCGAGGGCGCTTCCAGGATGTCCGGCAGCGGCTCCGCACCGCGCCGAGGCCGGTGAGCGCCGAGAACGGCGACCTCAAGCTCCTCCGCGCGCTCGAGCTCCAGACCAGCTGCGCCTCCTGCAAACAACGGAACGCGGAGGTGATCGAGGAGGCCTCCCTCGGTCAGATCCAGGCGAGGCCTCGCCCTGGGGGGGCGGCGAGCGCCTCGACCGTGTCGGCGCCGACCGCTTCGGCTCCGGCTTCGGCCGCTCCGCCCACGGTGGCCGCTCCGCCGAGCGGCCCGGTCCCGGCAAACGGGCGAGGCGCGCCGCCGCCGACGCGGGTGGTCTTTGGGGTCGGCCCCAACCCCGGCGCGGGCCCCCTCGTCGGCGGTACGACAGCCCCACCCGCCGTGCGCGTTTCGGAGTAGCTGGAGCGGATGAACACTGCCTTCCTGCTGGCCGCGGGGCTCGGCACCCGCCTCCGGCCGCTCACCCTGTTTCGCCCGAAGCCGCTGCTCCCCCTCTGCGGCGCGAGCCTGCTCGATCACGCCCTCGCGCACCTGCGTGCCCACGGCCACGAGCGGGTGCTGGTCAACGCGCACCACCTCTGGGAGCAGGTCGCCGCCTGGGCCGTCGAGCAGCGTGTCGAGCTGCAGGTGGAGCTGCCCGACGTGCTCGGCACCGGCGGGGCGCTCCAGGCCGGCGAGGGTCGCCTCGCCGAGCGCTTCGTCGTGGTCAACGGCGACGTGCTCTCCGACGTCGACCTCACGGCCTTGTTCGCGCGCTGCCCTGCGGACGGCGCCGCGATGGCCCTGCGGGCCTCCCCGGACGCCACCGCCATCGGCCCCGTTGAGGCGGATGGGAGCGGCAAGGTCGTGCGCATGACCCACTGGGTGCAGCTCCCCGGCGGGGTCCCGGGCACACACTTCACCGGGATCCACGCGATGTCCCGAGGCCTGATCGGCCAGATCACCGACGGCGACGTCCGAACCGCCTGGCGGGAGCGCATCCTCGCCGGGAAGGTGGGCGCCCTGCTCCACGCCGGGCAGTGGGTCGACATCGGCGCCCCCGACACCTACCTGCGGGCCAACCTCGACGTGCTCGATGGCCGGCTCCGACCCCCGATCGACCCCTGGACCCGCGGGGAGCGGGGCCCCGGTGGGAGCTTCATCGGCGAGGGCGCGCGCGTGGAGGGAGATCTCTCGCGGAGCGTGGTGGGGGCGGGCGCGGTGGTGCCCTCTGGGGCCTCCCTGCGGGACTGCGTCGTCTGGGACGGCGCCACGGTGCCGGACGGTGAGCACCGCCGCCGCATCTTCTACGATGGGGGCGGGGTCCTCGACGTCCCGGCCCTCCCTTGAGCGTCGGCGCGCGCTCCGGCGCCCGGGCCGCGGTGCCCGCCCGCGGGGCCCGCGCTATACTGGACGCTCGTTCACCCC
Source organism: Myxococcota bacterium (assembly GCA_044344255.1). Lineage (GTDB taxonomy): Bacteria > Myxococcota_A > UBA796 > UBA796 > UBA2385 > JBIJDH01. Next base: position 557,334 of record JBIJDH010000001.1, on the reverse strand, counting down.
CCTCGCTCCGTTCACCGCTCCTCGTCGCCCCGGGTCCTGGTCGCCCATGCTCGTCCTCGGCATTGATCCCGGCAGCACCGCCACCGGCTGGGGCCTCGTGCGCCGCGAGAAGGGTCGCCACGTGCTCGTCGAGGCCGGCGTAGTGCGCACCCGCAGCGAAGACCCCATCCCAGAGCGTCTCCTGCGCATCTATGAGGGCCTCGGCGCGGTCATCACCCGTCATCGGCCCGACGCTGTGGCCATCGAGGCGATCTTTCAATACCGGAGCGCCGAGAGCGCGCTGCGGCTCGGTCAGGCTCGCGGAGTGGCCCTGCTCGTCGCCGCCCAGACCGGCGTGGGCGTGAGTGAGTACAACGCGATGACCGTGAAGAAGACGGTGGCCGGTCATGGGCGCGCCGGCAAGCCCGAGATGGTGCGCGTCGTCGGTCGTCTGCTCGGCCTCACCGAAGACCTCCCCTCGGACGCCGCGGACGCCGTCGCCATCGCCATCACCCACCTCGGGCACGCGGTGCTCGCCCAGAAGGTGGCTGAGCTGAGAGGGCTGTCGGCATGATCGCGATGCTGCGCGGGCGGGTGGCGGCACAGCTCGCGGGGGCCCTCGTGCTCGATGTGCACGGGGTTGGCTACCGGGTGGGGGTGCCGGCCTCGCTGCTCGCGGCGCCGCTGCCGGGAGATCAAGAGCTGACGCTCCACGTCTCCACGCTCGTCCGCGAAGATGACATCGCGCTCTACGGCTTTCGCACCACCGATGAGCGCGACGCCTTCGACCTCCTCCGCGAGGTGAACGGCATCGGCCCGAAGCTCGCGTTGGCCATCCTCTCCAACCTCGAGCTCGGCCCGCTCTCGGTGGCCATCCACAAGGACGACGTGCGGTCGCTCAGCCGCATCCCCGGCGTGGGGGCCAAGATCGCCCAGCGGCTCTGCCTCGAGCTCAAGGCCAAGCTGCCGGAGCGCTTCGTGCCCGCGGCCTCCACCGCCGCTGAGGCCGACGCCCTGCCGCTGGCCCTGGCCCGGATGGAGTTTCGGAAGTCGGAGATCGATCGTGCCCTGGCGGAGGTCCCCGCGGCGGGTGAGGCGACCTTCGCCGAGCGCTTCAGCGCTGCGCTGCGCGTCCTGAGGCCCCAGTGAGCCGCCCCGTTGATCCCACCGAGACCCCCGCCCGCGATGATCCGGCGCTTCGGCCGCGGAACCTCGATGAGTATGTGGGTCAGAAGGCGGTGGTCGACAACCTGCGGGTCTACATCCGCGCAGCGAAGGCGCGCGGGGAGGCGCTCGACCACGTGCTGCTCGCCGGGCCGCCCGGGCTCGGCAAGACCTCGCTCGCCCACATCGTGGCGGAGGAGCTGGGGGTGGAGATCCGCCCGACCTCGGGCCCGGTCGTCGAGCGGGCCGGTGATCTCGCCGCCGTGCTCAACAGCCTCCAGCCGCGAGAGGTGCTGTTCATCGACGAGATCCACCGCCTCAACCGCACGGTGGAGGAGGTGCTCTACGCCGCGGTGGAGGACTTCCGCATCGACATCATGCTCGGCCAGGGCCCGGGGGCCCAGTCGGTGAGCATGCCCCTGCCTCGTTTTACGCTGATCGGGGCCACGACGCGGGCCGGGCTCCTGACGCGGCCCCTCCGCGACCGCTTCCAGATCCAGTTCAACCTGGACTTCTACCAGCCGGCCGAGCTCGCGCTCATCCTCAGCCGGAGCGCGGTCCGGCTCGGCTTCCCCATCACGGGGCCAGCCTGTGATGAGCTGGCGCGGCGCTCGCGGGGCACGCCGCGGGTGGCGAACCGGCTCCTCCGGCGGGCGCGCGACTTCGCCCAGGTGCAGGGCTCGCTCGAGATCGACGAGGCCGTGGTGAAGCTCACCCTCGATCGCCTCGGCATCGACACCGAGGGCCTCGACGGGATGGACCGTCGGGTGCTCGAGACCATCGCCCTCAAGTTCGATGGGGGCCCGGTGGGCGTGGACAACCTCGCCACCGCCATCGGAGAGGAGCGCGACGTGATCGAGGACGTCTTCGAGCCCTTCCTGATCCAGCGCGGCTTCTTGAAGCGCACGCGGCAGGGGAGGGTGATCACGGCCCGAGGGGTTCGTCACCTCGGCCTGCCCGACGCGACGTCTGCCGCCGCCCAGGAGAAGCTGTTCTGATGTGGACCACCCTGCTCCTGAGCCAGCTCGCGTGCGCCGAGGCCTCCCCGGGCTTGGGTGAGATCAGCGAAGCCCAGCCGACGCTGCCCACTGTGACCCTCCAGGTGGGGGCGAAGGCGGTGGTGGCCGAGGTCGCCGACAGCCCCGAAGAGCGAGAGGCGGGCTTGATGTTTCGGACGAAGCTCCCCGCCGACCAGGGCATGCTCTTCGTCTACCCAGACTCCGCTCCCCGCAGCTTCTGGATGAAGAACACGGTCCTGCCGCTGTCGATCGCCTACATCGACGCCGCTGGCACCATCGTCCGCATCAGCGACATGACCCCGCTGAACCTGAGCCCGGTGCCCTCGGGCAAGCCGGCGATGTACTGCCTCGAGATGAGCCAGGGCTGGTTCGCCGCGCACCATGTGGCGGAGGGTCAAGTGTTGCGCGGCCTTCCGGCCCACCCGTAGGCCCGCTTGAGCCCACGGCGTCGCACCCTGGCCCGCGCGGTGAGCGTGGCGGGCGTCGGCTTACACAGCGGAGCCCCGACGCGCGTGGAGCTCCGCCCATCAGCGCCGGGCTCCGGGCGCCGCTTCACCTTCTCCAGCGGTGGTGGGCTCGCGGCGCGGCTGGAGGCGGTTGAGGACACCCAGTTCGCCACCACCCTCGCCAGCCCGGGCCCTGGCGGCGCGTCGCAGCGGGTGCGGACCGTCGAGCATCTGCTCGCCGCGCTCGTCGGGCAGGGGCTGGATGACGTGGAGATCGCGGTGGAGGGCGGTGAGATCCCGGCCCTCGATGGGAGCGCCGGCCCCTGGGTCGAGCTCCTCGGGGAGGCCGGCGCTGTCGACTCAGCGGTCCCCCGCCAGGTGATGGTGGTGGAGGCCCCGGTCGAGGTGCGGCTCGGGGGGCGCTGGGCCCGGCTGAGCCCCGCCCCCTGTCTCTGCCTCGACCTCCGGGTGGACTACGATCATGTCGCCATCGGCACCCAGCGCATCCGGGTCGCCTTTGACGGGCCGGAGGTCTTCTCCCAGGAGATCGCCTGGGCCCGCACCTTCGGCTTCCTCCGTGACCTCGACGCCCTGCGCGCCGCCGGCCTCGCCCGCGGGGCCAACCTCGACAACGTGGTCGTCTACGGATCAGACGGCGTCCTCAACCCGGGCGGCCTCCGCGCTGCGGACGAGCCGGTCCGTCACAAGGCGCTCGACCTGCTCGGTGACCTCGCGCTGCTCGGCTGCCCTCTCCGCGGCCAGCTCGAGACCGACCTGCCGGGGCACACGCTCAGCCGCGCTCTGATGGAGGCGCTCCTCCGCGAGCCCGGGGCTTGGCGGATGATCGAGGGCTGAGGGCCGCGCTCCGCCGCGCTCAATCCACGCGCGGGCGGCGACGGCGGAGGGCCAGGGCGCCCGCCAGCACCGCGAAGAGGCCGGCCGAAGCACGGGGCCCAGGGGCGCTGCTGCAGGAGCCCCCCTCGTAGTGGCCTCCGGGGCCCTCCAGATCGTCGAGGAAGGCCTGCTGGTCGAGCCAAGTGTCGAGCCGAGCGTCTTCGCCCTGCATGGAGTCGATCACAAGATCCAAGGCCATGTCCTCGGGGACCGCCGCGTCACCGAGCTGGGCCACCACCCACATCGCCTGCAGGCGATGGGTGCTGCCGTCTTTTTGGGGCAGGTTGACGGCCATGAAGTACTGGGCGTTGATGTTGAGCCAGTCGAGGCTGGAGTCGGCGGGCTGGCTGAGCCAGGTCCTCTGCAGCATGGCGGGGCCATACTCGGTCTCGATCCAGCGATAGTCCTGGTAGAGGTAGACCCCCACGACGAGGCCGAGGGGCCAGGCGCTCTCGCTGTGGGTGAAGGCGTTGGCCTCTTCGCAGGCGAATGGCGGGAAACACTCGGGATCGGAGAGCCACTGGCGCTCGTAGGCGGAGTAGGTGTCCTGGTAGATGTCTTGCGGGCTCACCGTGATGATGGCCTCGGTGACGGCGCGCACGCTGTGGTCGATGTCGGTGACCACCGAGGCGCCGACGAGGCCGCTGAGGTCAACCTCGGGAGCGTCGAGGGGGTCGACCTCGGCGGCGCCGAGATCGTTGACGACGTAGCCGGCCGCGGCCTCGTCGAAGTGGTCATTGAGCCACACGTCGAGGTGGGTGACCGCGCTCTCGAGGGCGGCCGGATCCTCGTCTTGGAAGTGGCCGTAGATGTAGGCGCAGAGCTCGTCGAGCTGATCGGGGGCCTCCGGCGGCCTCGCGCATCCGGCGAGCAGCGCGACCGCGACCATCCAGGGGCGGAGGGTGTGGGCGCTGGTGCGGAGGTCGGCGGGGGTGTCGGCGCGCATCTTGGCTCCTGATCGTGTGGCACGGTCGATTATATCTGCGGTCCTGGCCTTGGTCGAGACATCGGGGCCCTGCGCATCGGGGTCCCCGGTAGTCCCCGATGGCCTCCGGTGGTCCCCGACCGTCCCCGTTGGGCCGCCGGCTTCCTTGACAGGTGCCCCGCCCTCCGGCATGTTGTCAGTGCTCACTTCCCGCCTGGAGGCATCATGAACAAGCTCTCGAATCGGGGCTGGCGCCCCTCTCCCCGACCCAAGCCGGGCCCGAAGAAGCCCAGCTAGGGCCGCTTTGGTGCTCCGGGCCACTCCCACGCGGGGTGGCCCGTCTTTTTTTGGGTCCGCCAGGGCGCGGCGGGGGGAGCGGAAGATGAGCCTGAAGGACGCGCGCGGCGCCAAGCGCAGCCGCCTCACGCTGCCCCCTGGCCCGCCCTATGCGGCGGCCGAGCTCGAGGACTGGGCGGACGTGTGCTTTCAGATGCCCCCCGGAGACGAGCGCCTGCTCGACCTGCACCGCGGCGGTGAGGCCCCGACGGCGGCCTTCGAGAACCTCGTCGGGGCCGCCCACTTCTGGGATGAGCACGAGGAGGTGATGGAGCTGCTCGATCCCGACTCCCCGTCCCATCACGTCAAGATGGTGGAGCGAGAGATCTACCTCGAGCGCTGGGCGCCTTTCATCCCGCCCGGCTGCCGCGCGATGGACCTCGGCTGCGGCGTCGGGCGGATGGGCGTCTGGATGCTCGGCCAGGGCTGCACGGTGGAGCTGGTCGACCCCGACCTTCGCAGCCTGTGGCGGGCGGTCAGCGCGGCGGTCGAGCAGGGCAAGGGGGCCCTTGACGCCCACTGGACCACCGGCGAGCGGCTCCCGCCCTTGGAGCCCGTCGATGTCGTGGTGGCCACCGAGGTCCTCTGCTACTCGGCCGAGCCGGAGCGCATCCTCGACGCCGTCTGGGCGCTCTTGAAGCCCGGTGGCTACCTGCTGTGCAGCGTCGAGGCCCGCTGGGGCTGGGTCTTCGCCAATGACGTGCCGGCCGACACCCTCGAGGCCTGGGTGGGGGACGGCGTCGTCCATGTCACGGGAGACCGGTGGGTGCGGACCTACGAGGGTCCAGAGCTCGCCGCCTTGCTCGAGCGCCGCTTCGAGCTCATCGAGCTCCAGCCGAGCCACTACACGATGAGCGGCCCCTTCGAGCTCGCGGCCGGCACCCTCGACGTCGCCGCCGCCCTCGCCTGGGAGCGCCGCTTGCGCGAGCACCCCGTGGCGGGGCGCCTCAACCGGGCCTGGATGGCGGTGGCCCGCAAGCCGCTGTGAGCGGCGCGGGGTTCAAGGCCGCTCCACGACGACCGTGACCGGGGCCGAGCGCCAGGGTGTCCGAGGGACGGCGACCTCGAAGGTGTGGACCCCCACGGTGAGGGGCCAGCGCAGCGTATAGGGCGGCTCGACGACGGCGAGGGCCTCCCCGTCGACCAGCCAGAGGAGCTGCGCGGCGCCGGTGTCGACGCTGGCCTCGAGGGACAGCGTGCTTTGACCGGCCGGGGCCTCCGGGTCGGGGCTCAGGCGGGCGCCGTCGTCGGGCGAGAGGACGCGGAGGCGGGGGCGCGCCTCTGCCGCCTCGGGGCCGCGGGTGGAGCCGGGCGGCCGGGGGAGCCCGGCCTGGGCCTGCCAGGCGGCGTACTCGGGGCCGAGCGCGACGAAGGTGCGGAGGACAGGGTGGCGGGTGGCGGAGGTGGCGAGCTCGCCGGTGTGCGGATCGACGAGGTGGCGCTGGTGGACGCGGCAGGGCTCGGTCGGGCCCGTCCCGGGCTCGAGCGGCTCGGTGGTCACCCGATCACAGGCGGGGCCGGCCCGCTGGCCGCTGAGGGCGCAGAGGCGGACGGGGAGCGCGCCCTCGGGGGAGGGCGGGGCGATGTCGCTGCCGCCGCGGGCCTCGTGGGCGTGCAGGCGGTTCATCACGCGCTGGAGGATGTCGGCGGCGGCCGTGAAGCCGGAGAGGTGCGCCATCGGCTGCCAGTCCGGGTCCCCCACCCAAACGCCGACGAGCAGCCGGCTCGACCAACCGACGGCCCAGGCGTCGCGGTAATCCCCGGAGGTGCCGGTCTTCACCGCGACGGGGAAGGGGTACTCGGTGGTCCCCATGCGGGGGAAGGTGGGCAGCCGGGCGAGGGGATCGGAGAGCCAGAGCCCGACGCGCCGCGCCGAGGCCTCGCTCCACAGGCGCTCCCCGGGGGTGCTGATGCGGCCGGCCTCCCAGACGAGCGGGCGGGCGCGGCCGTCTCCGGCGAGGCCCTGATAGGCGGTGACGAGCTGCTCGAGCGTGACGGGCAGCGCGCCCACAGCGAGGCCGAGGCCGTAGGTGCGCGCGGGCGTCTCGCCTTTGTGGAGGCCGAGGCGGCGGAGCAGCTCGTAGCCGCGCTCGAGGCCGAGCCGCTCCAGCACCTCGACGGCGGGCACGTTTCGGGAGTTCGCCAGGGCCTGCCGGGGCAGGAGGGGGCCGAGGAAGGCGCCGTCCGCGTTGCCGATGCCGCCCCGGGCGCGGCGGGTGTCGGCGAGGATCGTCCAGGGGAAGAGGACGCCTGCATCGAGGGCGGCCGCGTAGAAGAGGGGCTTGAGGGTGCTCCCCGGGTTGCGAGGGACGCGGGTGTAGTCGATGGCGCCCGCGTGCGCAGGGTCGGCCCAGTCTGCGGAGCCCACCGCGGCGAGCACCTCGGCGGTCTCGCGGTCGACGACGAGCAAGGCGGCGTTGCCGGCCCCTCGGCTGCGCCATGGGGCGATGGTGTGCGAGACCAGGGCCTGGAGCTCCTCCTGGAGGGCCAGATCGAGGCTGCTGTGGAGGATCGGCGGGCGGCCCCGCTCGGGCAGCTCGGCCTCCGCGCGGAGGATCGGGTGTAAGGCCGCGGCGGGTCGACTGCGGCGGTCGGTGATCACGAGCTGGTCGAGATCGACTGCGGCCGCGGCCCCCTCGATCGGGCTCAGGCGCCCCTCGTGCTCGAGGGCCTGGAGGATGCGGCGGGCGCGGACCACCGCGCGGGCTCGCCCGGAGGGATCGAAGGGGTTGGTGTGAGACGGGGCCTGGGGGAGGGCGGTGAGGAAGGCCACCTCGGCCCAGGAGAGGTCACCGACCGGCTTGTCGAAGTACCAGCGGGCGGCGTAGGCGACGCCGTGGACGTTGTTGCCGTAGGGGGCGAGGCGGAGGTATTGCCGCAGCACCCCATCTCGGCCGTGGCGTGCCGTGAGGCCGATGGCGACGAGGGCCTCGAGCAGCTTGCGGGGGTAGGTCCGCGGGCCGGGCGCCTGCATCCGGGCGAGCTGCATGGCGAGGGTCGAGGCGCCGGAGATCCGGCCGCCGGCCTGTAGGTTCTGGCGCGCGGCGCGGAGCAGGGCGAGGGGATCGACCCCCGGGTGGTCGGCGAAACGACGATCCTCGAGGCAGAGGGTGGCGGCGGCGACCCGATCGGGCGCGGAGTCGAGCGGCCAGTAGCCGAGGGCCCCGTCCGGGCCGGGCAGGTCGGCGAGCTTCTCGCCGTGTCGATCGACGAGGAGCACGGTGGGGACGGGCTCGATGAGGCGAGTCCGCGGGAGGACCAGCCCGATCAGCAGGAGGAGCAGCAGCGCCGTCGCGGCCGCCGCTGGTCCGACGCGCCGGCCGGCGGGGGCCGGGCTCAACCGAGGTGACGCGGCGGGGGCCGGCCGCTCACTTCGGCTCCGGGTGAGCTCCCCGCCAGATCGTGACGGCGGCCCAGGCCGACAGGGCCGAGAGCCCGACGGCGAAGGTGAGGGGGACAGGGCCCGAGAGCAGGAGCGTGAGGTGAGTGGCGGCGAAGAGGCTGAGCAGCGCGATGAGCACCCGGTCTACCGTGTCGCTGAGGGCGCTCCGGTTGGGCTCCACCCGCCGCATCAGGTACACGAGCCCCCAGCTGCACAGCGAGAGCAGCGGCAACGTGCGCACGGCGGTCCAGCGGCTGCCGGTGCCGTCGACCCGCCCGCGGAGGTCCCAGTGGATCGGCATCCGTTCGGGGAGCCGCGACCACAAGAGCGCCGTCGCGAGGAGCATCAGGCCGAAGAGGCCGACGGCGATGAGGTTCAGCCGCCGTTCCTGCGGGGAGCGCCCGGGGGGGGCGGGGTGTGGTGCAGGTGGGACCATCGGCCTCCGGGCGCGCGGCCCTCGCCAAGCCTATTCGCTCCACAGGAAGATGAGCGGCCGGACATCGTCTTCGGGGGTGCTGTCCCAGTGGCGGAGCAGGATCATGTAGACCATCAAGCCAGTCTCCCCCTCTCCCCAGAGCAGATACTTGAAGGCCTGCGTCATCAAGTTCTGGCGAGTGAGGCCCAGGAAGAGGCTGATGGGGTCGATGAGCTCGCTGACGTAGGCGATCGTGTTGGCGATAGCCACCGCGCCGGACACCTCGATCACCATGTCGCAGTCTCGGCCCTCTCCCTCCTTCCGGACCTTGATGCGCAGGGGCGCGGCGAACTCGCTGCGGTTGTCGGCGAGGTTGACGTGGAGGAAGGCCAGGCGATGCCCTTCGTTGTAGTGGCGTCGGATCTCCTGGGCCTTCTTGTGGCGAGCGTGGGAGCTCGAGGTGCGGAGCGGCACCAGCGCCACCTTCTTGTTCACCATGCTGGCCCACAGGGCCTTGGACTTCTCGTCGGCGAAGGTGCCGTGGGCGACACGGAGCTCCGTCGAGCGGAGGGTGCGGCTGGCGGCGCCGACCCCCAGCACCACGAGGATGAAGAAGGCGGCGATGATCACGCCGTCATGGCGCTCCATCACGTTGTCCGCCAGCGTGTAGACGAAGACGGCGGTGACCAGCGAGAAGGCGAGGGCGCGGATCCGGAATCCGCGTCGCTCCGCCCCCTCGCTGTTCGCTGCCTCGGTGCGGAAGGCCAGCGCGACGGCGAGCGCCGCTGAGGTCATCAGCACCAGGACGCCGGTGGCGTAGGCCCCAGCCTGGGCCTCGACGTTGGCGTCGAAGATCCAGGTCACCAGGAGGGTGATCGCGCAGAGCACGAGGACGAGCGGGCGGGCCCAGGCGATCCACTTCGGGGCCATACCGAAGCGCGGCAGGTATCGCGGGATGATGTTGAGCAGGCCCGCCATGGCCGAGGCGCCGGCGAACCAGAGGATGAGGATGGTGGAGAGGTCGTAGATGCTACCGAACACCGGCCCGAGGTAGGTGTGCGCGAGGTAAGCGAGGGCGCGGCCGAAGGCGGGGCCCCCTTCGCGGTACAGCTCCTCCGGGATGAGCAGCGTCGTCACGAAGCTTGAGCTCAGCAGGTACACGCTCATGATCGCCGCGGCGGCGAAGAGCAGCTTGCCGGTGTTGCGGATCCGCCCCTCGGGGGTGGGCTTGCCGGCGTCGTCGGGGTCGCCGTCCACGAGGGGCATCACCGACACCCCTGTCTCAAAGCCCGACATGCCGAGGGCGAGGCGGGGGAAGAGGAGGGCGGCTACGAGGAGGACCGCGGTGAGGTCGCCCTGGGTGGCGAGGTGGAGCTTCCAGGTCTCGAAGTGCTCGGGGTGCTGGTAGATCTCCTGGAGACCCCTGGCGATCACCACGGCGTTCAGCAGCAGGTAGGGGACCGCCACCCCCGAGGCGAGGCCGATGGCCTCCTTGAAGCCGACGAGGAAGACCACCGCCAGCGCCAGCAGCAGGACGAGGGTGATGCCGAACTGGTGATCGCCGATGATCCCGTGCAGGAAGGGGTTCTCGACGAGGTGCAGCGAGGCGTCGGCGGCCGAGAGCGTCATCGTGATGACGAAGTCGGTCGCCGCGAAGCCGAGCAGCACCAAGACCAGCATCTTCGACTTCCAGCCCCGGAGCAGCGTCTCCAGCATGGCGATGGAGCCCTGCCCGGCGAAGGAGCGGCGGGAGACCTGGAGGTAGATCGGCAGCGCCCCAAAGAGGGTGACCAGCACGAGGAGCAGCGTGGCGATCGGGGAGATGGCCCCCGCGGCGAGGAGCGCGATGCCCGGCTGGTAGCCGAGGGTGCTGAAGTAGTCGACGCCGGTCAGCCACAGCACCTTGTGCCAGGGGTGGCCGACATGATGCTCGGTCGGGTGATCGAGCGAGGTCCCGCTGAAAAGCCAGCGGCTGACCCGTGAGGCTGGCTCCTTGGCGTGGAGCTGAAGCGGTGGGATCTGGAGCTCTTCGCTCATGGCGGGGTCCGGTCTGACGCGAGTGACCGGTGGGGATATCCGAGGCTTGGGGGTGCGTCCTGTGGCTATTCCGTGACGGAGGCCAAGGCCCAACGGCAGCGTTGGACACCCTCCCGGCCGGTCTCGACGGCGAGGGAGGAGCTCGAGCCCAGGAGCTCCTCGTAGACCGCCATCGCCTCGGCGGTTCGGTCGAGGCGGAGGAGGGCCCCGGCCTGGCTGATCCGCCGCTGATCTTCGAGGGCCTCGGTGGGGAGCTGGTGTGCGGCCCGGCTGAGCCAGTCGATGCTGTCCTCCCACTCCTGTGCATGGAAGAGCTGGAGGCCGACGAGGTAGCGGGGCAGTGGATCTTCGGGGGCGGCGCCGGCCCACTTGAGGGCGAGGTACAGCGAGACCGCGCGCCCGTCATCGTCCAGCAGGTAGCGGGCGGCGAGGTCGCGCAGGGCGGGGTCTGCGAGCTCGACGGCGATGGACTTGGTGGCGAGGCGGCGGCGCGCGCTGTCCCCGTCGGTGGCGGCCCCGCACTCCGCGTAGATGGCGCGCGCCTCCTCGGGGTGCTCGCTCTTCCAGAGGAGGTCGGCCTTCTCTTCGAGGACCTTCATCCGCTGGGCCTCCTTGAGCTTCCGCTCGAGGAGCTGGTCGAGGACCGCGATGGCCCCTTCGCGGTCGCCGCTCTTGTCGAGGAGGCGGGAGAGGGCCATGAGATGCTCGGTCTTCTTGGGTTCGAAGCGGAGGATCTCCTTTCGGATCTGGATGGCCTCGGCGTAGTCCCCCCGGCCCTCGGCCCCGCCCGACTTGCGGGTGAGATCGGCGATCGTGCGAGCGCAGGTCTTCTCGAAGATGGAGCTGCGGGAGTACCGTTGGCGGGCCGGCTCGATGCGCTGGGCGTCTACCGGCACCGTGTCGATGAAGGCCTCCCAGTCGCTGACGAGCTCACGGGCCGGCTTGCCATACACCCCCGTCCAGTCTCCCTCCGCGTAGACCGCCTTGAACTTCGTGATCCCCTGAGTCTCCACGAGCCACCGCACGAAGGAGCCCATCAGGGTGTACGCCTTGTTGCCGGGCTGGCTCCAGAACCCATCCACCCGGAACAGCGGGCGGAGGTTGGGCATGATGTCGAGCTGCTTCATCGCCGCGGCGGCCTCGTGGGGCATGAGCTCGTCGGGCGGCCAATCGGCGGCCAACGCGATGCCCTCGACGAGGCCGATGTTGACGGCTAGGCCGCCGTCCGTCGCGAGGTGCAGCGGGCCGCCGCCGAAGGGGGCAGTGAAGAGGTGGGCGAGCTCGTGGGCGAGGCTGGTGTCTCCGAAGCCCTCCCAGCGGATGTGCATCTCGCCGGTCCAAGGGCGGGCGATGAGGGTGCCGTTGCTGCCCATGAGCTTCGATTGGCTCTGGCGGTCTGGGTAGACGTAGCTGCCGAGCTTTCGGCCGTGCCAGGCGACCGGATCTTCCTCAAAGAAGGTGAGGAGCTCGCTGTATCGGTACTCGTGATCGAGCGCGAGCAGGCGCAGCGACTCGGGGTTCATGTCGCCGGCCGAGTAGTGGATGACGAAGTGGGCCGTCTCGAGCTCGCCGCCGAGCGACCGCTCGACGTCCGCGTGATCGAGGCCGATGCCGTGGGCCTGCCGCTGTCGGATCGCCCAGCCCGTGACGAGGGTGACGGCGATGAGGCCGGCCAGCGCGCCTTTGTGGGGGCGGCGCTCCTGCCAGCGGAAGCGCAGCTCGTCGGCGAGCACGACCGCGGCCGCGGCGCCGAGCAGGGTGAGGCGGTACCAGCGGAGCGAGCCGGGGACGGAGAGGGCCTCGTCGTAGATGGAGCCCGGGAACCAGCCGAAGAGCAGACTGAAGCCCTGGATCGGGGGCTCATTGGCGAGTCGCTCGAGGAAGACACCGACGTCGAGCAGGAGCGCGCCCGCGCAGAGCAGCCAGCGCCCGCGTGAGAGCAGGCGCGCCGAGGCCCAGGCGATCGTCTGCCCGACGACGACCGACACGACGGGGATCAGGGCGAAGAACTCCACCCCCATGGAGAGATCGCAGTTCCGCACCCGCAGGGCGTTCAGGCTGAGCAGGCAGAGGGGCGGCAGCACGAGGGCGAGGTTCTTCGGGAGGAGCTCGAAGTAGAGCGCCGCTGGCGAGCCGGTGTAGGGCGTGCCCAGCCTTCGCAGGGTGAGCGCCATCGCCGCGAGCCCCACCGCCACCCCGGACACCGCCGAGGACTCCATCCCGAGCAGGGAGAAGAGCGGCAGGAAGCACAGGGCCGCGCCCGTCCCCGTGACCCCTGCCCAGCAGATCGCCGGCACCGCCCGGTGGAGCTGAGCGCGGAGGCTCACGTCAGCACGACCGGCGCAGGCCGCGCCTCAATGGGGTTGGACCTCGCCGCCTTCCGCGGGCGCCTCGCTGGGTGGCGCCGCGTCCCCTCCGGGGGCGGGGGCTTCGGGCGCGGCCTCTCCCTCCGGCGGGGTGGCCTCGACCGGGGCCTTCTCTCCATCGGGGGGGTAGGGGTGCTCGGCGATGTAGTCGTTGATGCTGAAGGGCTCGGGGACCTCGAAGCCGCTGGCGCCAAGGCTGCCGTCGAAGATCGTGATGCTGATGCGTCGGTTGCGAGGGTCGGCTGGCTTGTCGGCGACGAAGGGATCGGAGTCGGAATAGCCGGAGACGCGGACCAGCCGGGACTCGTCGAAGCCCGCGCTGCGCATCACCCGCCGCGCCGAGGACGCGCGCGCCGCGGAGAGCTCCCAGTTGGTGTAGACCGCCGAGGCATAGGGGGTGGTGTCGGTGTGGCCGCCGATCGCGACGCGGCGGCGGATGGTCTGCAGGTAGGCCCCGGTCACCTCGAGGAGCTTCCGCCCCTCGGCGGTCGGAGTGTCGCTGCCGGACTCAAAGATGGGCCGCCCCTCTGCGTCCATGATGTTGATGCGCACACCGCCGGCGAACTGGTCGATCTGCAGCTGGTCGATGAAGTCAGGGGTGCGCTGCTCGTAGATCCATTGGAGGTCCCCTGCGATCTGCCCGTTGGAATCCGTGTCCAGGCCGCCGGGCGCGTTGGCGCCGGTGCCGGAGGTCCGAGGGACATTCCGCGGGCGGGGGAAGATGTTCGTGATGGCGCCGCGATCCTGCTTTCCCAGCTTCTCGGACTCGTAAAAGGGCCGACCGCCCTTGTCGTAGACGCTGTACTCGTTGAAGTAGGAGGCCACCGCCTCCTTCTTGACGGGGTCGATCATCGACAGCAGCCACATGAGGAGGAAGAAGGCCATCATCGCCGTCACGAAGTCAGCATAGGCCACCTTCCAGCTCCCGCCGTGGGCGGAGTGGCCGGCCTTCTTGACCTTCTTGATGAGGATTGGGCGCTTCTCTTCAGCCATGCCGCGACGCCCTCACCATCGGGGAAGGGAGGACGTCATGCGCCCTCCGGCTTCTTGCCACCACGGGTCGCGGCGTCGAGCTCGTCGAAGCCGGGGCGGTCGTGCCCGCCGACGGCACGACGGCCAGCCTCGACCGCGCTGCCCGGGGACTGCCCCTGGGCGAACGCGAGGAGGGAGGCGCGCACCACATTGCACTCGGACTGGATCTCGTGCGCCCGGTGCTCGAGGTTCGTGGCGAGGGGGCCCACGAGGCCGTAACAGCAGAGCACGCCGAGCAGGGTGCCGACGAGGGCGGCGCCGATGGAGTGGCCGAGGACCTCGGGCGCGGCGCCCATGTTGTTCATGGTGAGCACCACGCCCAGCACGGCCGCCACGATGCCGAGGCCAGGTAGCGCCTCGGCGAGCTTGTTCACCGACAGGGACGACACCATCGCGTGGTGGTAGCGGCTCTCGAGATCGATCTCCATGAGGTTGTCGAACTCGTGCGGCTGCATGTTCGACGACACGAAGACCTTCAGATTGTCACAAATGTAGTCCGTGAGCTCGGTGTTCTTGACCACGCTCTCGTACTGCCGGAACACCGGACTGTCGCCCGGCTTCGTCACGTGGGACTCGAGCGCGATCACGCCCTCCCGGCGGGCCACTTGGAAGAGCTGCATCAGCAAGAGGAGAAGATCAAGATAATCTTGCTTCGCCCTGTCTTTTCCTTTGAAGATCCCCGCGACGTCATGGAGGACGGCCTTGATGACCTTGGCCGGGTTGCCGATCACGAAGGAGCCGAGCGCGGCCCCCAGGATGATGACGTACTCCCAGGGCTGCCAGAAGGCGGAGACGCTCCCGCCTTCACCGATGAAGCCCCCCACGATGGCCGCGAGGACGATGATGTAGCCGACGATTGCTACCATGGCCTGCTGTTCTCTCGCTCCGGACGATGCTGGGAGGCGGGGCGCCGCGGGACGCCTCCGAAGGTGCGGGAGACTAACAGAGAGGGGGGGCCCGCGGTCAAGTAGATCCCGCGAACTGTTGGACCTGCGGCCCAGGGGAGTTGAGCCGCTCGGCGTCGCGGATGGTGCGCTGGACTTCGCGGTCGGCCTGCCCGCACCGTTCGCGAGGTGCTATTTGTCTCGTCGCCGATGGAGGTTCCATGTCCCCGCGGGTCACCCTGAGCGTCTTCTCCTCCCCCATCCTCGCCCTGGCCCTGGCCCTCGCCCTCGCCTGCTCCGGGGGAGAGGCTGGCAAGGCGGAGCCGGGCCCCGGTGGCTCGGACAGCGGTGGGGTTGGGGAGGAGAGCCCCCCTCCCATCTGCAATTCCGCGGTGGAGTGGGCCGGTGAGGCCGCGTTCTCCGAGGAGACCGCCGCCTGGGGCCTCGAGGGCGTGCTCGGCACCCGGTTCTCTGCCGCGGACGTCGATCAGGACGGCTACCCGGACCTCATCGCCAGCGAGGGCACCGCCTTCGGGCGGGACGACTTCGAGGCCGGCACCCGCTACCACTGGCTGCTGATGAACCGCCCCGCCGAGGGCGGGGGCCGCACCTTCGTCGATGAGACCCTGGAGCGGGGGCTCTTCGCGCCGCGGGTGGGCGACGCCAACCAGATCGGCCGCGCCAGCGTCGTGCATGTCTTCGGGGACGTGGACAACGATGGGGACCTCGACGTCTTCGCCGGGCAGTTCTACGACGGCTCGAACGCCGAGGCCGACCCCGGCGATCGTAACGAGCTGCTGTTGAACCAGGGGGATGGCACCTTCGTCCTCGCCCCACAGAGCGACCTCTTCGTGGACGATGGCTACGCCACGACCGGCGCTAGCTTCACCGACGTCGATCAGGACGGCAAGCTCGACCTCTACGTCGTCGGCTGGTACCACGAGTACGGATACCTCTACGCCGAGCAGCAGCACCTCTACCTCGGGCAGGGTGACGGCACCTTCACCGACATCACCGGCACCGCCGGACTGTTCATGAAGCGGGGCACCGCCACCTCCGACTGGCTCGACGGCGAGGCCCGGCGCCCCGCCTTCGCCGCCAACGCCTGCGACCTCGACGGCGACGCTGCACCAGACCTCCTCGCCTCCAACTATGGGCGCGCTTGGAACCAGCAGTGGATGAACGACGGTGCGGCCCTCTTCACCGAGGTCGGTCAGGAGAGCGGCGCCGCAGCCGATGACAAGCTCGACTACTCGGACAATCAGTTCTACCTTTGTTATTGCTCGGTCTACGGCTGCGACCCCTCCCCCGAGGCCCCCGCCTTCGATGAGGCCACCTGCGCCACCTACGCCAGCTACTGGGTGCCCGGCTGGGACGACCAGCCTGCGCGGCTGGCCGGAAACACCTTCACCACCGTCTGCGGCGACATCGACAACGACGGCGACAACGACCTCTACAACGCGGAGATCAAGCACTGGCACATCGGCGAGAGCTCAGACGCCTCCGAGCTGCTCTTGAACGACGGCGCTGGCACCTTCACCCGCCCGGGCAACGACACCAACGGCCTCGCCCGCGAGTGGGCCTCCGCGAGCTGGAACGAGGGCGATCTCTTCGCCGCTTTCCTGGACTTCGACAATGATGGTTGGAAGGACATCCTGCTCGTCACGACCGACTATCCGGGCGGGCGGATGTTCCTGTACCGCCAGGTCGCCCCGGGCGCCTTCGAGGAGGTGGCGGAGCCGGCGGGCATCGCCCTCGAGTGGCCGGCCGGTGGGGTCGTCGCCGACTTCGATCGGGACGGTGATCTCGACGTGGTCACCGGCTCCTCTACGTCGCGGAGCGGCACACCGTGGACCACCCACGAGGTCCACCTCTTCGAGAACGGGCTCGGCGGCGGGAACATGGTCCGGATCAAGCTCGCCGGCGAGGCCGCGAACCGGGCCGGGATCGGGGCCCGCGTCGAGGTCACGACCGACGATGGCAACACCCAGGTTCAGGAGCTGGGCGGCGGCTACGGCCACATGGGGATGCAGCACGACACCGAGCTCAGCTTCGGCCTCGGCGCGTCCTGCTCGATCACCGCCGTCGAGGTGACCTGGCCCGGGGGCGCGGTCGACACCTACGCCGATGTCCCGGCCAACTATCGGGTCACCCTGGTCGAGGGCGGCGCGGTGGAGGTCGACTGGGACCCGGCCTCGGCGGAGTGAGGGCTTTGGGTGACGAGGGGCCGGCCGCGCTCGGGGGCGCGACCTCGGCGCGACCCCGGCGCGACCGGCGGGATCGATCTCAGTCCGGGTTGCAGCGCCCGAGGTACAGCCGCGCGGGGAGGTCGTCGGGCACCCGCGCCACACACTGCTCGAACATCTCGCGGGCGAGGTCGAGCTCCCCACGGTGGAAGGCCCGCACGCCGGCCTCGAAGAGGGGCCGGGTTTCGCCCTTGCCGGCCCGGACCGAGGGGCTGTCCCCTTCGAAGACCTCGTGGACCGTCACCGGCTCCCGCTTGCTCTTCACGAGCACCCGGTCGAGGAGCCGAGTGCCCCAGCGCAGGGGCTCGGAGAGTCCGTGGAGCGTGTCCTCCGTGATCAACAGCGGCGCGCCATAGGCCTTCGTCAGCGTCTCGACGCGGGCCGCGATGTTGACCGCGTCACTGACGACGGTGCTCTCCATCCG
The DNA here is from genome assembly GCA_044344255.1 of Myxococcota bacterium. Lineage (GTDB taxonomy): Bacteria > Myxococcota_A > UBA796 > UBA796 > UBA2385 > JBIJDH01. The sequence goes on along the minus strand of JBIJDH010000001.1, from coordinate 539,785 downwards.
CGTGACACCGCCCACCGCCCCGAGCATCAGGCGCCCGGTGTTGATGCCCACGCCGATGCCGATGGGGGCGCGACCTTGCGCCTGTCGGCGTGTGTTGAAGGCGGCGAGCGCCCGCAGCATGCCGAGGCCGGCCTGGAGGGCGTCATCGGGGCTGCGGTCGAAGAGGGCCATGATGCCGTCGCCGATGTACTTGTCGATGAAGCCGTGCTGGGCGCTCACCTCGGGCTCCATGGCGCCGAGGTAGTCGTTGATGAAGGCGAAGTTCTCCGAGGGGGTCATGCCCTCGCTGAGCGAGCCGAAGGCGCGGATGTCGCTGAACATCACCGACATCACTCGCTCGACGTTGTCGCCGAGCCGCACCTCGAGGATCGACTCCCGACCGAGCAAGCGGAGGAAGTCGTGGGGCACGAAGCGGCCGATCGCCTGGTTGACGCGGGCCACCTGCATGTGGGTGCGCATCCGGGCCAGGAGCTCGACGCTGCCGAAGGGCTTGGCCACATAGTCGTTGGCGCCTGCCTCGAGCCCGGCCACCACGTCGCTCGGCTGGTTGCGGGCGGTGAGCATGATGACGGGCAGCTCATTGGCGGGGTGCCGGGTCCGGATGGCTCGGCAGACCTCGTAGCCGGACATCGTGGGCATCATCACGTCGAGCAGCACCATGTCGGGGCGGAGGCCCTGGTTGAGGAGGCGGAGGGCCTCCGGGCCGGAGAGCGCCGTCACCACCCGGTAGCCCTGACGGCCGAGCTGGTTGATGAGCACCTGGAGGTTGACCGGCTCGTCGTCGACGACGAGCACAAGGGTGCCGGTGGGCTCGACGGTCACCGGCACGAGGTCGGTGGGGGCGGCCTCGTCGGCGAGGGCTGCGGTGAGTGTGGGTGTGGGTGTGAGTGTGGGCGCTGGGCGCCGCTCGACGAGGAGCTGCGCGCCCTCGGCCACGGGCAGGGTGAAAGAGAAGGTGGAGCCCGCCCCGGGGCTCGACTCGACGCCGATCTCGCCGCCGTGGAGCAGGACGAGCTGCTTGGCGACGGCGAGGCCGAGGCCGGTGCCGCCGAAGACCCGCGAAGTCGAGGAGTCAGCCTGTTCAAAGCTCTCGAAGATGCGGGACTGCACCTCGGGGCTGATGCCGATTCCGGAGTCCTGCACCGACAGCCTCAGCCGCTCACTGCCCGCCCCGCTCAGCTCCATCCGGGCGGACACCACCACCGATCCCCGATCGGTGAACTTGATGGCGTTGCCGATCAGGTTGTGGAGGACCTGCTGGATGCGGTCCGCGTCGGCCCACACCGGCGGCAGGGCCTCGGAGAGCTCCACCTCGAGCCGCACGGGCTTCCCACCGATGAGCGGCAAGGACAAGGCGGCCACGATGCGCACGAGGTCTTGCACGCGCACAGGGGCGGGCCGCAGCTCGATCCGCCGGTGCTGGAGGGTAGAGAAGTCGAGGATGTCGTTGACGAGGTTGGAGAGCCGCTTCCCGCTTGAGACGATCATCTCGAGGTTGGTGAGCATGGGCCCCGACGCCACCCCGGCCACGCCGTCGGCGAGCGACTGCGCGATGCCGATGATGCCGTGCAGCGGCGTTCGGAGCTCGTGGGACGTGTTGGCCATGAACTCGTCCCGCATGCGGTCGAGCTCGGTGAGCCGCTCGTTCTTGGCCTCGAGCTCGGAAGAGTAGGCGGCGAGCTCCGTGTAGAGCACCGCGTTCTCGATGCTGGTGGCGGCCTGGCTCGACAGCATCCGCAGCAGCTCGAGGCGGCTCGGCGGGAAGGCCTCCGCTGTCAGGTTGTTCTCCAGGTAGAGGACCGCGATGAGCTTGCCCTGGCGGACGAGGGGGAGCGCCACGACCGAGCGGACGCGTCGGGCGATGACCGCGGGATCATTCGTGAACAGACCCTCGAGCGAGGCGTCCCCGAGGAGGACGCTCTGCTGGGTGCGGGAAGCGTAGCGGACGATCGAGCTCGGCACCTCGGTCTGGTCTTCGAGGGGGATGTCGGTGATGCGGACGGAGCCCTTGCCCCCCTCGGCGCTGCTGCGGGCCTGGATGAACAGGCGGTCGCCGCGGGTGAGGATGAGGCAGCCCCACTCGGCGCCGGCGTTCTCGACCAGGATCTGCATGACCCGGCCGAGGAGGCGCTCCAGCACGATCTCGGCGCTGATCGCGCTGCTGGCCTTGACCACGGTGTCGATGTCGAGCGCCCGGCTGCCGGAGGGGCCGCCCTCGTGGACCGGCTCGGTAGAGAGGAGATCGCTGAAGCGCTGGTGGACGTCCTCGGCCTTGGCGGTGGCGCCCCAGGCCCGCCAGAGGCGGAGCGCGGCGGCGGCGTAGGCCTGGGCCGGCAAGACCCGCCCTTCGGCGCGATGGAATTCGGCGGCCCGCTCGGCGGCGAACGCTTCGTCTTGGATGAAGCCGTGCTGCCCGGCGAGGCGGACGGCCTCGTCGAACTGCACCATCGCCCGGCCCCCGTCCCCCGCTGCCCGAGCGATCTCGGCCTCGAGGAGGGCGCGGCGGTGGGCGTGGTTCATCGGGGCGCGGTCTGCCCAGACCGTGAGGCGGCCGCGCGTGTCGGCGATCTCCGCCTCGGCGGCTGTGCGCTCCTCTCCCGACAGGTGGGCCAGCCGGCGCACCTGAGAGAGGGCGCGGTACCAGAGCCGGAGCACGAGCGGGAACATCGCGCTGCAGGGCGGCGCCAGGATCCACGGCGCTTCTTTGTCGGCGATGGTGACGGCCCGGTCGTCGTCCCCGAAGAGCGTGGCGAGCATGATGCCGGCGGTGGAGGCGAAGAGCACCCCTGGCCAGAAGCCGTTCTGGATGAGCACGGGCAGCATGACGTCGAGCTGGAAGCGCCCGCCGTCGAGGAGACGCGGGTCTCCCGCCTCGCCGCGGAGGCAGGAGACGACCTGCCCGAAGGGGTCCATGCCGATGAGGGCGAGGGCCTGCTTGTTGTCGATGAGCGACTGGCGGATCTGCCCGTAGGTGGCGTCGAGGGCGGGGAGCTTTTCGCCCGCGTAGAAGGCGTGGTCGAAGCGCTGGTTCGCGCAGAAGCCAAAGGTGGACAGGTTGCCCACCCGGAGGCTCTCCTCCACTCCACGGGCGAGCAGGGTGACGCTGTCGCGCACGGGCACCTTCCAGTGCTGCACGAAGGTCGCCATCTCGAGGAAGACCTCCGAGCCCACCGCGGCGCGGGAGAAGCGGTGCCAGAGGTGCATGGCGAGGCGGGCGAATTCGTAGCCGGTGTCCGGATCTCCGATGGCGGAGAGCAGCGTGCCGTAGCTGCTGAAGATGGTCGGGGCGGCGGGGCTCACCCCTTGGGTGAGGCAGATCCCGATGCCCCGGAACAAGAGCGGGGCAAAGAGATGCGGCGCGCCCATGCCGGCGCTCGGCAGGGCGTGGGCGATGACGTTGAGGGCCGAGAGCGCGGCGCCGTCCTCAAGCTCGGGCAGCTCGCCCAGGGCGTCGAAGGAGCGGCCGGCCATCCCCGCGTGGACCTGGGCGAGGCCCAAGGGGAAGTCCTCCGGGCCGGCCGGCGGCGCGACCGGGTAGCCGAGGAGGTCGAGCACGACGAGCACCTCTTGCACCGCGTCGCTCATCCGCATCTGGTTGTTGTGGATGGAGACGCGGATCTCGTGGGCGCGGGCGCGCTCGATCGGCGTGCGGGCGACCTGGAGGAGCTGGTCGGTGAGGGTCAGGCCGCGGGCGACGTCGGCGGTGAGCACGGCCGTCTCGGCGGCGCCGGCCAGGAGCAAGACGCGAGTGTCGAGCTCGCCCTCGCCCTCGCCCAGGAGCTCAAGACCGGTCTCAAACCAGGCCCGGGCTGGGGTGTAGGCCCCCGAGGCCCGCGCCCGCTGCCCCGCCCGCGCGTTCAGGGCGGCGAGGCGGTGGCGGTCGGGGCTCCCGGCCGCGAGGAGGGGGATGGCCTGGTTGAGGTGGTCGACCACGCTGAAGAGCTGCTCGTCGGCTGTCCCCTCGGACTGGAGGAGGATGCGGCCGATGCGCAGATGGAGCGCGCTGCGCTCGGTCGGCGGGACACGGTTGTAGGCGGCCTCCTGAATGCGGTCGTGGGCGAACCGAAAGCTGACGGGGAGGTCCTCACCGCCCACGGTGGAGCCCACGGTGGAGCCCACGGTGGAGCCCACGGTGGAGCCCACGGTGGAGCCCTCGGCGGAGAGCACGGCGGTGTCGGGGTGGATGAGGTCGGCCTCCACCGCCGACCAGAGGGCCGCCGCCACCTCGGCGGGGGGCCGCCCCATGACCTCGGCGAGCAGGGGAAGCGGGAAGCGGGCGCCGATGCAGGCGCCGAGCTCGAGGGCGGCGCGGGTGGGGCCGGAGAGGCGGCCGATGCGCTCGTGCATCAGCTCGACGACGTGCTCCCCGACGACGAGGGCGGCGATCCGATCGAGCTCCCAGGTCCAGCGGCCCACCTGCTCGTCGAAGCGGATGAGCCCGTCCGCGTGCAGGGCCTGAAGGAAGCGCCCGACGAAGAAGGGGTTGCCGCCCGTCTTCTCCAGGATCACGCGCGAGAGCGGCTCGACGTTGGGGCCGGCGTCATCGAGGGTGGCCTGCACGATGTGGAGGACACTCGCGGCGCTCAGGGGGCCGAGCGTGATCGTCTGCACCGGCAGCTCCGCCGACCTCCAGCGGTCGATCGCGGCGGGCAGGGGCTCGTTGGCCAAGAGGCCCTCGGGGCGGATGCCGCCGAGGAGCAACAGCCCGCCGGTGGCCGGCGACGCCAGCACCTCGCTCAGGAGGTCGAGGGAGGAGGGGTCGATCCACTGCAGGTCGTCGAGGAAGAGCACGACCGGGTGGTCTGGCCGAGCGAAGACCTGCACGAAGGCGATGAAGGCCCGCTGAAGGCGGGTGCGAGACTCCGCGGCGGGGAGCTCGGCGACCGGCTGGGTCTCGCCGACGAGGAACTCGACCTCGGGGATGACGTCGACCACGACGCGGGCGTTGTCCTTCAGCGCCTCCTGCACCCGGCGACGCCAGCGCCCAATCTCGACCGCAGGCGCCGTGAGCACCTGCCGCACGAGCTCGCGCATGGCGCCGATCAGCGGGGCGTAGGGCAGATCGCGGCGGAACTGGTCGGACTTGCCGGAGATGAAGAGGCCGCGCTTCTCGACCAACGGGCGCTGCACCTCCTGGATGAGCGCCGTCTTGCCGATGCCCGAGGGGCCGGTGACCAGCATGGCCGCCTTCCCGCCCGCGGCCACGCCGTCGAAGGCTGTGAGCAGTTCGGCCACCTCGGCCTCCCGGCCGAAGAGCTGCTCGGGCAGGATGAAGCGGTCGCTGACGTCCTGCTCGCCGGGGGTGAAGGCGCCGAAGCCGCCGGTCTGCTGGAGGTCACGCTGCAGCCGCTCGAGGTCACGCAGGAGGCCTCGGGTAGACTGGTAGCGATCATCGGCGTTCTTGGCGAGGAGCTTCAGGACGAGCTGCGCGAGGGCGTGCGGAGTGTCCCCTCGTCGCTCCTCGGGCGGGGTGGGCCGCCGCGCGATGTGGGCGTGCACCCAGCCGATCGGCTCGTCGGCCTGGAAGGGGAGGGAGCCGGTGAGCAGCTCGTAGAAGATGACGCCGAGGGAGTAGAGGTCGCTCCGGTGGTCGATGGAGCGGTTCATCCGCCCGGTCTGCTCGGGGGAGATGTACGGCAGCCACCCGTCGAGCTGGCCGGGGTCGCCCGCCGCCTGGGTGTGGTGCTGGAGGCGGCTCGCGACGCCGAAGCCCGTGATCCAGATCCGCGGCGGGCCCATTGGGTTGGACTGGACGAAGATCGTGTCGGGGTCGAGCTGCTTGTGGACCACCCCCGCGGCGTGAACCTCGGCGACCACCTTGCAGATGGCGATGGTGAGCTCGAGGAGGGCCGGGAAGTGGGGGACGGGGCGGAGGAGGGCGCCGAGCGGCCGAGCGGAGGGATCGTCGAAGACCAGCACGGGCCCGGTCGGCGCGGCGACGAGGGCGCGCGGCTGCAGGATCCCAGGGGTGTTGACCTGTCGAGAGAGCTCGAAGTCGCGCCGGAATTGGGCGAGATGGCGCCCGCTCTGGTAGGGGGCCTTCAGAAGCCGGACCAGGACCCGATCCGAGGTGGACTCTTCGACGGCCCGGAACAGCGCCGACGAGCCGCCGCCCGTGACACGCTCTCCGAGGACATAGCCAGCGATGGACTGCATGATGGTTCCCTTCGGCCGGGTGAGCGGCGCGCGCGGGAGGCGGAGTCGCGGCTGCCGGGCCGCGTCCGACTCGCCGCCAGTCTGGCACGCATCCACCTGCGAAGGGAGGGCGCCTCGTAACTTCCCACCAATTCTCCACAACGGGGCTCACAACGGGGCCCGTCAGTGTGGGTCGCAGGGGCCTTCGCAGGTGCCGGGGATGGTGCCGTTCGGCTGCAAGAAGGCGTCGAGCTGGGCTTGCCCCTCGGGGGAGAGCCGCACGGCGCCGTGCACCTCATTGGACTCCCAGTCGAGGTCGCCCACGTCGCCGGCGAGCGGCGCCTCCATCCCGAAGTCCATCTCCACGAGTCCGGAGCCGAGGCTCGGATAGGCCTGCTCGGTGAGGCCCCAGATCGCCCGCGGAGTGGGGGTCATCAGCGGCAGCCCCAGCGTCCGGGCGTGCAGGTGGCTGCCAGCGTTGGGCACCTGAGAGTCGCCGATGCCCATCTGGATGATCACCTCGCGAGAGGCGGGGCCCCCCGGGAGCAGCTCGTCACGCACGTAGGGGGCGTAGACCCCGGGGTCGATGCGGTCAAAGGTGGTCTGGGAGAGGGCGGTGAACTGGAGCAGGCCGGCAGAGTCGGGCACCCCGGCGAGGATGATGCGGGCGAAGCTCTCGAAGGGCAGGGCGCGCATCATCATCAGCGAGAAGCTGGCTCCCCCCACTGACAGGGCGAAGCGGTCAATGTCTGGCGACAGGCCGGCATAGACTCCGCCCAGGATGTGGCCCATGCTGATGCCGTAAAAATAGACGTGGTCGGCATCGTAGAGGGGGGCGCCGTCGTCGTCCTGGAGGGAGGGCTCGGCGGCCAGGGTGGTCTCGATGGCCCGAGTGAAGAAGATCTGATTGACCATCGCCTGGTGGACCCGGTCGGTGAAGGCGAGCCCGTGGAGGGGGTCATTGGCGAGAGCGGCGGCTACGTCGACGAGATCGTCCTTGGACATGCCCACCCAGTCGATGCCGAAGAAGGCGGTGCCGGTGGCGGGGCCCATGCTGGCGCCGATGCCCTCCATCTCGCTGCGGTCACCGAAGAAGCCGTGTCCGAATTGCAGGGCCCGAAGGGGGGCCTCGTCGGACACGGGGATGAGCACCGTGAAGGGGACGTCGATCCAACCGTGCTCCGCCACCGCCCCCGCGCCGTCCCGGTGGATCAGGGAGAGGGGCTCGTCGGCCTCGAGGATGAGGGGGACCCGCAGCGTGCCCTCGACCCTCCGGCGGATGTTCGCGTCCACGTCATCGACCACCTCGGTGATGGTGACGACGGGGTCGGCCTCCGTGAGGTTGTCGATCGCGATCTGACGGGCCGCGAGCATGTCTCCGGTGGCGTCCTCCCGCTCGCGGACGGTGAAGTCCCAGGCGAGCTGTAGCTCGGCCCGGGGCACCCCCGCGGCCTCGATGACGGGGAAGAGCTCGGCGTCATAGCGGGCCTGGAGGGTGGTCCACCCACTCGTGCCCTCGCGGAGCGCCGTGAATGACGCGGGTGGGCTCGCCGGCGCGCCGTCGGGGGTCGAGAGGCCGTGGATGGCCACCACGTAGCGGGCGCCGTCGCGCAGGCGCACGAGGGGATGGATGACCAGCACACGCGGCGCGGTGGGGTCTGCCATGGCGTCGAGCTCGGCGAAGTGGGCGATCCGGTCGCCCGTCTCGGCGTCGATGAGCACGGTGGGGCTGGCCGCCAGCCGGGAGAGCTCGGGGTCCTCGGTGTAGCCGACCAAGGGCTCGTCATCGAGCACCTCGTCGAAGGCGGCCACGAGCGTGGGCACCGGAGAGAAGCCCGACGCCGGGTGGAGGAAGAGGGGGTTCAGCGGCGTGGGGACGGCGTCGCCGCCGATGTCGAAGAGGGGGAGCGCGGCGTCGGGCACCACCACGCCCTCGCTCCCGCGCCAGACGTCCGAAGGGAAAGGGAGCAGGCAGGATAGGGCGGGGGCGATGGGGTTGCAGTCGGCGGGGGGCGCGTCCGAGGCGTCGCCGCCCCCGCCTTTCTCGCCATCGCCGCCCCCGCAGGCGGTGAGGAGGGCGAGCAGGGCCGCCGCGACGAGGAGCGGGGCGGGGCGGAGCGGTGGCGCGGCGGTGTTCGGCATCGCGATCAGATGTCCTGGCTGGCGGTCGGGGTGAAGCTCCACGGGACCACCACCGGCTCATCCACGCCCTCGCCGCCGATCACGATCTCACCCTTGACCTCGACGTCTCGCCCCACCTCCTCGTCATAGTCGCAGACCCCGACGAAGATGGAGAAACGCTGGCCCTCCTCGAGGTCGTCGATCTTGGCGGGGGTGGTGCCGAAGCCCGGCACGCAGAGCCGCTCGAGGTCGATCTCCGAGAGCTCGGCGGTGACCGTCCCCTTTCCCGAGTTCTCGATGACGAGCTCGGTCGAGACATAGCCCTCCGTCGGCATGGCCTCGGGGTCGGAGAAGTCGACCACGCCGAATTCGAGCGAGCCGGGGCTGACCGAGAGCTCGCCACCGCCACAGGCGCCGAGCAGCAGGAGCGACGCCGGACCGAGCCCGGGGAGGAGCCTGCGGGTGAGGGCCGGGGAGCGATCGGGGGCGGGGAGGCGGGCGTCTGGAGCGGTGCGCATAGGCCTTGGCATAACCAGGCCATTCCACGGGCGCCCTGACCGGACCGCCCCGATCAGGGGCCGGACAGGGGCCTGCTCATCGCCTCGGCCGGCCGCCAGCGGCGCCAGACCGCGGGGAGGCGACCCTGCCCCTCTCCGGGCTGGTCCCGCCACCCGTCGTGGACATAGAGCCACTCACAGGCTGTCCGATAGAGCACCTCGGGCCGGTCACGAAGGAGGTCCTCCCAGCTCAAGCGCCGATCGTGGCGGCGCAGCCGCTGGGCCTCGAGGTCGAGGCGACGGGTGAGGACCCCCGGGTCGGGCAGCGCCGGGAGGGGCAGCAGGCTCGACAGCCAGCCGGTGGTCGGCCCGCCTGCGGACACCAGGGGCACGGCCCGCCCCACCACCGCCGGGCAGCCCGCGGGGAGGTTCAAGATGACCTCGGGGGGCGCGAAGCCGGCGCCGAGGGGCAGGGCCGCGGTGATCCGCCCGCCTTCGACCGCCCAGAGCATCGGCGGGGACTCGAGGATCGTGTAGACCGCCGTGCGCACGGCGAGCGGCGGCACGGGCTCGACCTTGATCGCGCGGATCACCGGCCGCACCGCCGGGCTCATCACGGGGCAGAGGCCCATGACGGCGGCCGCGAGGGCGCGGATGGGGCGGGGGAGGCCGGGCTCGTCGGCCCAGGGGCCGAGCACGCGGTCGGGGGAGCCGAGGCCAGCCTCGGGGAGCCAGTCCTCGCAGAGGTCAGCCAGATAGCTGTCGGGGAGGAAGTCGGGCGCCTTTCGGCACATCCCTCGCCCGTCATGGCGGCGGGGGTGGTCCAGAGCGAGCCAGGCGGCGGCCTCGTCGGTGGCCCCCCAGGGCAGCCGCCCGTCGAGCACGGCGCGGTGCTCCCGGAGGAAGCGCTCGTCCCAGGCGCGGTGCTCCTCCTCTGTGGCCCCGCCTTGGAGGGCCCAGCGCTGAAAGTCGCTGTAGGGCGCGGGATCGGGCAGGGCCTCGTCGCCGGCGTAGGGGTCGGCGTCGGTGAGGCGCTCCGGCCAGGAGCGCTCGAGGTCGGCCTCGTACTCGACGTTGCCAGATCGGCGGCTCATCGGCGCTCCAGGGGGTCGACACCCTCGGCGGCCTCTCGGTGGAGGCGGCGGATCTGCTCGACCAGGCTCGGGGGGCTCTGTACACGACAGTCGGGGCCGAAGCTCATCACCCAGCCTACGAGCTCGGGAGAGGCGCCCACGTGCATGCGGAGGAGCACGCTGCCGTCGGCCTCGGGCTCGAGGGCCTGGCTCGGGTGCCAGACCCGCTCGAGGATGTAGGGGGAGACCCGCCGGTTGAAGCGCAGGCAGACCTCCTCCTTGGCGCCGCCGATGATGCCGAAGGAGTCAGCAACGAGGGCGGCGGGGTCATAGTCGTCGGGGTAGGGGAAGTGTTCGCCGCGGGTGCGCTCGAAATTACGGAACCGATCGACGGCGAAGGTCTTGATCTTCCCCTCCTCCACGTCGAAGGCGAAGAGATAGAGGCCCTGCCGATAGGTGGCGAGGGTGTACGGATAGAGGGAGTAGGCCCGGGTGGGCCCGCCGATGCGCTGGTAGTGGGCCCGGACAGGGTTTTGATAGAGCAGGGCGGTGAGGATGTCCTCGAGGAGGTCCGCATCGCGGCTGTGGTCTTTCCGGTGCTCGGGGACCGCGAGGAATTTGCGGTCGAGGTCGTGGGCGTGCTCGGCGCCGGGGCCGACCGCGAGGGTGGAGAGGGTCTCGAGGGCGTCGTCCATGTCGGCCGCGAAGCCCGTGCCGTCGAGGAAGTCGAAGAGGGCGCGCCCGAAGCGGAGGGAGACGAGCTCGAGCAAAGAGAGCTGCACGCCGGTGCGGCGGTAGCTGGCGTCTACCCAGAGGCGGCGGGTGTGGCTGCGGCCGTCGGCTTGTACGGGGAGCCCGAGCTCCCGCAGATCGGCGAGGTAGCGGCGCAGCGTGCGGTCATCGAGGTCAAAGCGGGCCATGACCTCGCCGGCGGTGACCCCGCCCGGGCCCTGCATCTCTTCGAGCAGGCGCACGAACTTCTGCGACTTGTTTAGCCCTCGCTCGTCGGCGGGGCGGGGCTCTCGGACCGCGCGGCGCAAGTCTGGAGCGAGCGGCTTCGCAGGGCCGGGTGGGCTTCGGTCGTCAGCGTTCATCAAGCACTCCCAGCCCGGCCTTATCCTGTCGTCGGCCAACCTGTGGCGAGAATTTGTCCGACGAACCCGAACGGGTGTTCAGTATGCCAGCCGGGTCCCTCGATCGACTTCAGGTGGAGGAGGTCAGGGGCGGAGGATCAGTGCGGGAAGACCTGCCGCTGCACCCGCTCGATCTCCTCGGCGGCGAGGTAGGCGAGGCGCCCGAGGCCGGGCTCGTCGGGGACGGTGGGATCGAGGTCGATCTTCCGCTCGTGGGCCCAGGCCACCCCCGCGGCGTCGAGGCCGAGGCGGAGCTCGCCCAAGCGGCGGGTCTCGCGGTGGCTGTGCACCCAGACGGCCTTGCCCACCCGGAAGGGGGCGACGTGGTCGTTGTGCTGGTCGGTGTCGATGACGACGTCGACGTGGCCCTGCAAGGCGAGGGCCTTCGCCGCGGCCTGATCTCCCCAGGCGAGGAGGATGACGAGGTCGTGGTTGGCGTCGAGGGCGGTGAGCAGGGGGCCGGCGGCGCGCACGGGATCGTGCCGGGTGTAGCCGGGGGTCGGGATGAAGTCCGAGCTCGGGTTGCTGATGGCGGTGACCGCCACCCGCAGCGCGCCGAGGGTGAAGGTCCGGCTCGGGGTGGCCCCGGGGCCCTCGATGTTGGCGCTCACGAGGGGGAGATCGGTGGGCGAGCCCTGGTCGTGCAGCGCGAAGAGGTCGGGGTAAGCGAGGTTGATGGCGTCGTAGCCCATCTGCTGCACCCCGCTCACCATCCAGCGGTTGATGACCGCGACGTCGAGGCGCGGCTCCCCGTCGAGGCCCATGTCATCCTCGAGCCAGGCCCCGCCGTTGAGGAGGAGCGTGGGCACGCCGGGGTTCGCCGCGCGCACGGCGCCGATGATCGAGGCGGCGCGGGGGAGGCCGCCGCGGGGGCGGTCGGGGCAGCCGCAGGGGGAGAGAGAGCCCTTCTCTTCGCCGCCGTAGAGGAGGACGAGGGCGGCGCCGTCCCCCGAGAGGGTGCGCGCCGCCGGGCTCCCGTCGTAGATGACCTCCCCCTTCAGCGTGTCGGTGGAGTCGGGCAGCACCCGTGGCGGGAGGGGGGCCGGCGCGTGGGGCGCGCAGGCCAGCAGGGCGAGGAGGGCAGGCAGCGTGCGCAGGGGGAGCTCAAGGGGAGAGTAGGGGAGGGGAGGGGAGGGGAGGGGAGAGCTTGCCACCGGCCCGCCGATGGGGCAAGGCAGGGGCGGGGAGATCGGCACGATGCGCTTCGACGTGGTGGTGGTGGGGGCCGGGCACGCGGGCTGTGAGGCGGCGCTGGCGGCGGCGCGCCTCGGCCGCTCCGTGGCGGTGGTCACGCTGCAGCGGCGGCACGTGGGGCGCCTCTCCTGCAACCCGGCGGTGGGGGGCCTCGCCAAGGGCAACCTCGTGCGCGAGATCGACGCCCTCGGCGGGGTGATGGCCCGGGTCACCGACCGTTGCGCCATCCAGTTCCGCCGCCTCAACACGCGCAAGGGCCTCGCGGTGCAGGCGAGCCGGGCGCAGGTCGACATCGACCGCTACCCCGCCGAGATGGCGGCGGAGCTCGAGGCGGCCGTCACGATCATCGAGGGGGAGGCGGCCGCGCTGCACCTCGAGGGCGGGCGGGCCGCAGGCGTCGTGATTGCGGATGGGAGCCGCGTCCACGGCGGCGCGGTGGTGCTCACCACGGGCACCTTCCTCGGCGGGCTCCTCCACTGTGGGGAGCGGCAGGAGGCGGGGGGCCGCGTGGGAGACCCCGGCACCAACGCCCTCTCCGACAGCCTCCGGGCGCTGGGGCTGCGGCTCGGGCGCCTGAAGACGGGCACCACACCCCGGCTGGACGCGCGGACGATCGACTGGGGGCGGGTCGAGCGGCAGGGCGACCTCGAGCCCGACGGCCAATTCTCCTTCGCCCCGCGCGGCGCTCGTCTGCCCCAGGTGGACTGCTTCATCACGTACACGAATGAGGCCACCCACGCGCTCATCCGGGGGGCCTTGCATCGTTCGCCCTTGTTCTCGGGGCAGATCAGCGGCCGCGGCCCGCGGTACTGCCCCTCGATTGAAGACAAGGTGGTGCGCTTCGCCGAGAAGGACCGCCACCAGCTCTTCCTCGAGCCCGAGGGCCTCTCGACCGAGCGGGTCTATGTCAACGGCCTGTCGACCAGCCTGCCGGCCGACGTCCAGGAGGCGGTGGTCCGCTCGATCGTCGGCCTCGAGGCCGCCCAGATCCTCGTCTCTGGCTACGCGGTCGAGTACGACTTCTCCGACCCGCGTGACCTCGACGCCGGGCTCCAGCACAAAGGCGTGCCGGGCCTCTATCTGGCGGGGCAGGTCAACGGCACGAGCGGCTATGAGGAGGCCGCCGCCCAGGGCCTCGTCGCCGGGGTCTCGGCCGCGCGGGGGCAGCCCTTCACGATCGGGCGCGATCAGGCCTACATCGGCGTGCTGGTCGATGATCTCATCACACGCGGCGTGGGCGGCGAGCCCTATCGGATGTTCCCGAGCCGGGCCGAGCACCGCCTCCTCCTCCGCGAGGACAACGCCGATCGCCGCCTCACCCCGCTCGGCCGCTCGCTCGGCCTCGTGGGAGAGACCGCCTGGGCGCGCTTTGAGCAGAAGTCGGCTGCGATCGCCGAGGCCCGGCATGTTGTTGACGGCCGGTTTGTCTATCCCGACGCCGCCACCCTCTTGCAGCTCCAGTCCTTGGGGCTCGGGGGCCTCAAGAACAAGGCGAGCTACGCCGACCTGCTGCGGCGCCCCGAGGCCGACTGGGCCGCGCTCCGCTCGATAGACCCGTCTCTCCCCGCCCTGGCCCCCGAGGTGGCCGAGCAGGTGGAGACCGATCTCCTCTACGAGGGCTACCTCCGCCGCGAGGAGGACCGCGCCGCCGCCTCTCGGCGCATGGAGGGGGTGCGCCTCCCCGTCGGCCACGACTATCGCCTGCCGGGCCTCTCTCACGAGGTGGCCGAGCGCCTCCGCGCCGCCCGCCCGGCCACGCTCGGGGCCGCCTCCCGGCTCCCGGGCATCACCCCGGCGGCGATCGACCTGCTCGCCATCCACCTCGCCGCCGGGATGCGCACATGAGTGAGCCGACCGCCCCCTCGCCGAGCCCGTCCCTCTCTCCGCACCCCGCCCTGGCCGCCCACCGGCGCCTGCTCGACAAGTGGCGGGGGGCCATGGACCTCGTCGGCCCCGGCCCGGTCGAGCCCCACTTCATCGACGCGGCGGGGGCCGTCGCCGAGCTCGACGCCCAGGGCCGCTGGGCCGACCTCGGCAGCGGGGCGGGCTTCCCCGGCGTGGCCCTCGCCGCGGCCTGTCCGAGCGCCCAGGTGGAGCTCGTCGAGAGCCGGGAGAAGAGGGCGATCTTCTTGGAGAAGGTGGTGGCGGAGGGCGGGCTCGGCAACGCCCGGGTGCGTCGGATGCGGAGCGAGGAGCTCGAGTCTGGGGCCTACGACGGGGTCATCAGCCGCGCCTACAAGCCGCCGCTCGAATTCCTCACCGACGCTGCCCGCCTGCTCAAGCCGGGCGGCTGCGCCGTCTTGCTGCTTGGAGACCGCGAGCCCCTCGCGCCCCCGCCGGGCTGGAGCCGCCTGTCCTCTCGGCGATACGCCGTCCCCGACGGCTTTCGAGTGCGCGAGCGGCTCCGCTGGGAGGGGGACGCCCCGCGCTCTTGAGCCCCCGCGGCCCCCGCCGGGCCACCTCTCCTGCCCTCGAATGACGGAGCCTCCGATGTTCACCCATGGGACCCTCGCGCCCGCCCTCGGCCTCATCGGCTGGACCTTGCTCATGTGGTGGTGGCTCTATGCGACGCGCCTCCCCGCGATGCAGAAGGCCAAGGTAGACCTGAAGAAGCTGGGGGAGACGGGCGGCAAGCTCGAGCTCCCGCCCGCCGCGAGCCGGGTGGCGGACAACTACAACCACCTCCACGAGCAGCCCACGCTCTTCTACGCGCTCTGCCTCACGATCCAGGCGGCGGGCCTCTCCGATGACGTCTTCGTGGTCCTGGCTTGGGCCTATGTGGCGAGCCGGGTGCTCCACTCGCTCATCCAGGCGACCGTCAACGTCATCGTCGTGCGCTTCACGGTCTTCACGCTGGGCAGCCTGCTGTTGATGGGGATGACGCTGCGGGCGGCGGTGATGATGTTTGGCTGAGCCACGCGCGATCGTGGAACGGGAGCAGATGTGTCTGTAGACGGTGCCGAGTGGGAAGAGGAGGGGACCGCGGTCGCGCCCGGAGCGGCGAGCGAGGTCACCCTCGTGGTGTCACGGCGGGCGCGCCCGGGCCGCGAGGCGGCGCTGGAGCGCTGGATCAGCGAGCTCGTGGGCCGCGCGTCCACCTCGCCTGGGCAGCGCGGCGTGACCGTGCTCCGGCCCCGGGTGGGGCAGCCGGAGTACGTCATCGTCCTCCGCTTCGCCTCGGAGGCGGCGCTCACGACCTGGCAAGGCTCGGCGGCCCTCGCCGACCTCCTCGAGCGGGTGGCGCCCCTCGTCGAGGTGCCTGCGACCGTCCAGGTGGCGACCGGCCTCGACGCCTGGTTCACGCTGCCCGGCCGGGTGACGGCCGGCCCTCCGCCCCGCTGGAAGATGGCGGTGCTCACCTGGATCGTGATCACGCCCCTGATCGTCCTCGTCTCGGCCCTCTGCGCGCCCCTGATCGGCCACCTCCCCTTCGCCTTGCGCACGGCGCTGAGCGGCTTCATCGTCGTGCCGATGATGACCTGGGTCGTGATGCCCACGACGACCCGCGTCGCCTGGCGGTGGCTGTATCCGTCGGACGGCGCCTAAAGGCCCGCGCCGAGCAGCAGGGTGACGCGGAGGGGATCGCCCCCCTCGGCCAGGCCGACGAGGCGGCGCCGATAGAGGAGGCGCACCGGCGGGGCAGGAAAGCCCTCGGGCAGCGGCCAGTCGGCGGGGAGGGTGCCGGCGGAGGGGAGGCTGCCGTGGAGGCGCAGGCGGGCCCGCTCGTCGGTGGAGAGGGGGCGGGCGGGGCACCAGGGGAGCAGGGCCTCCCCCTCGAATGAGGCGGTCTGTCCGGGGCCGGGGTCGGTCCAGGGGCCGATCGCGCGCCGGTCGAGGTGGCGGAGGTGGGCGGGCACCCCGAGGTCGCGGCCGAGGTCGCGCGCGAGGGAGCGGACGTAGAAGCCGCCGATCACCGAGACCTCGAGCTCGCTCTCGTCGGGGAGGCGGTGCGCCAGCCAGCGGGCCGCGTGTAAGTAGGTGCGGGCGGCGGGGAGGGTGAAGCGCTCGCCCCGGTGCGCCTTCTCGTAGGCCCGCTCGCCGTCGACGCGCTTGTTGCTGGTGGCGGGGGGCACCTGGTCCTGCCAGCCCTCCATGCGGCGGAGGGCCGCCTCGAGGAGGGGCGGATCGAGGCGGTCGGCGGAGCCCTCGGCTACGGTCAACCCGTGCAGGTCGCCCGTGTCGGTCTCTCGCCCCCAGGACAGGGTCGCCCGATAGACCTTGGGGACGCCGTGCAGGTGGGGGAAGAGGCGGGTGGCACCCCCGGAGAGGACGAGCAGCAGGCCCTCGGCGAAGGGGTCGAGGGCCCCGCCGTGGCACATCGGCAAGCCGCAGGCCGGCGGGCGTTGGGCCTCCATGCTGGCCCGGCTGGTCTGCCCGACCGGCTTGTGGACGGTGAGGAGGCCGGGGCCCGGTGGAGGGGGCGGAGCCAGGCTCAGGCCTGGGTGGTGGAGCGATAGACCCGCTCCATCAGCGCCGCGGCGCGGTCCCAGCTCCAGTCCTGCCGCATCCCCCGCTCTTGCAGGCCGCGCCAGCTCTCCGGGTGGTCGCGGCGGGTGATGATCGCGAAGCCCACCGCCTTCAAGAAGGCCTCTGGGGTGAACTGCGAGAAGGCCCAGCCCGTGCCCCGCTCCACCCCCGGCTCGAAGGACTGCACCGTGTCGGCGAGGCCCCCCGTGCTGTGGACCACGGGGACCGTCCCGTAGCGCATCGAGTACATCTGGTTGAGGCCGCAGGGCTCGAAGCGAGAGGGCATCAGGAAGATGTCGGCCCCAGCCTCGATGCGATGGGCGAGGCCCTCGTCGAAGCCGATGCGCACCCGGAGGCGCTGGGGGGCGGCCTCGCTCCAGCGCTGGAGCTGATCGGCGAAGGTGGCCGAGCCGCTGCCGAGCACGACGAGCTGCAGGTCCTGGCGGAGGAGCTGGGGCATGGCCTCGAGGAGGAGCGAGATGCCCTTCTGCGCGTCGAGGCGGGCCACCACGGCGAGCAGCGGGGCGTCGGCGCGGACCGGCAGGCCCATCTCCCGCTGGAGGGCGGCCTTACACACCGCCTTGCCGTCCAGGTGGTCGACGTCGTATCGGGCCGGGAGGTGCTTGTCGGTGGCGGGGTCCCACTCGGGGCCGATGCCGTTCAGGATGCCGAAGAGGTCGCCCCGCCGCTGGCGGAAGATGCTCTCGAGGCCGAAGCCCTGCTCGCCCATCAGCTCTCGGGCGTAGGTGGGAGAGACCGTCGTGAGGCGGTCGGCCAGCACGAGGCCGGTCTTCAGGCAATTGAGCCGACCGCCGAATTCAGCGGCGGGCCACCAGCGGCCCGGGGTGTCGAGGCCGGCGAATTCCCCCGCGTCAAAGGCGCCGTGATGCCCCGCGTTGTGGACCGAGAGCACCGTGCCGGCCCGCACGAAGCGGTTGGCCGGCCGATAGACCGACTGGAGGAAGAGGGGGAGGAGCCCGGTGTGCCAGTCGTTGCAGTGAAAGACGACGTCCTCACCGAGCGGCGCGCCGTCGAGCGGCACCGAAAGACAGGCGTCGAGGGCGGCCCGACAGAGCAGGGCGAAGCGGAACAGGTTGTCGCCGTAGACGCCGCGGTCGTCGCCGTAGATGCCGGGCCGGTGGAAGCTCGGGTGGTCGATGAAGAGGTGGTGCACCCCTTCGGAGGCCCCGTGGAAGATCCGCACCTCGTGCATCATCCCGAAGAGGTGGACGTGCCGGCGGATGCTGGTGTCCCAGGCGTCGGGGTAGTCCTTGTAGCGAGGCGCGATCACGAGGACCCGGTGGCCGCGGCGGGCCATCGCCCGGGGGAGGGCGCCGCACACATCCCCGAGGCCGCCGGTCTTGGACCAGGGGGCCACCTCAGCGGCGACCAGACAGAGGTTCATGCTGCCACGACTCATCTTCGCTCCGGAGTCAGTTGTCTTAATGCAGTCACTTTGATTTTAATGTTTGGACGCCTTCAACCGCTCCGCTGTGCTCCAGCGGGGGTCCCACTTCGGGGTGTGGCAGCTCGTGCAGATCGACTCGATCACACACTCGGGGCAGCTCTCGCCGAGCCCGATGATGTTGTCCTTGGAGGGGGCGGCGACGTGGGCCTCCCCCGAACCATGACAGGCCTCGCAGCCCACCCCCTCGTCGGTGCGGAGCTCGGGCAGGGTGATCGGGGCCTCGCGCAGGGCGCCCATCGCGGTGGCGGTGGCGTGGCAGCGGGCGCAGTCGGGCTTGGCGCCGTCCCCCTCGCCGAGGCTCTTCATCGCGGCGGCGTGGGGGCTCTTCTTCCAGGACTTGAAGACCGCCTTGTGGCAGTCCTTACAAGACTCCGCGCCCATCGTCGGCCCCTTCGGGAAGGCGAGCAGCGGGCGCTCGGCGCTGCCGTCGGCCATCGCGGCGAGGCGCGCGCGGAGGTCGGCCTCGGACATGCCGGTGGCGGCGAAGTGATCGATGAGCGGCACGCCCTTCTCGAGGGAGAAGGCGATGGAGTGCTCGGCGTCGTGGCAGCCGGCGCAGGTCTCGGTGGCGACGGTGGGGCTGCCGTCGTGGGGGCCGGAGGGGCCGTGGCAGGCCTCACAGCCCACCCCCGTCAACATCGAGCTGTGGTCGCCGATGACGAAGCCCCCGGGTTGGCCCATCCCGGTCACGTGGCAGCCCACGCAGGCCTGGTCTTCGGCGCGGTCGCGCATGTAGAGGGTGCGATAGGCGATGGCGTGCAGCGAGAGGGCGTGAGACAGGCCCTCCTGGCTGTGGCAGCTCGTGCAGGTGCGGTTTCCGAGGTAGCCCTGGAAGTCGCGGAAGGGGTCGTTGGGGTGGCGGCGGATGAGCATCACGCTGCCGATCCCCGGGCCCATCGGGGACCAGGCGTCGATGATGTCGATGGGGGCGCGCGCCTGGGAGAGGTCAGCCCCGGAGACGGGGCGGGCGATGTAGAGCGAGGGGGTGGAGGCGGCGGCGAGGGTGGTGCCCACCTCGCGCTCGGCGGAGTCGATGAGGATGTCAAAGCCGGGCTGAAAGGTGGCCTTGAACTCGGCGAGATCGGCCTCCGAGGACCCCGCGGCCGCGACGCCGAGCCACCGGAGCCCGCCCTTGCCCTGCAGGGACTTCACCTCGGGCATGATGTGGCGACAGTGCGGACAGGTGGGCGAAAAATAGAAGAGCGCGGTGTCGTCCGTGATCTTCCGAGCCAGCCAGGTGGGCAGCTCGACCCGCACCGGGCTCATCGGGCTCAAGGTCTGGGCGAGCCCAGCCGCCGCCTGGCCGGGCTTCCAGCTCGCCGTGAGGGCCTGAGGGAGGCTGATCTCGGCGCCCGGCTCGGGCGGCGCGGCGCCGAGGCCGAGGCCGAGCGCGAGGGCCAGCAGGCAGAGGAGGAGGGCCGGGAGGCCTCGAGAGAGGGTTCGGGGGGTGTGGAGCCGCCGCGGGGTTTCCATGGGGCCCGTATATCTGGGGCCGGCTCCGAGGGCGCGAGCCGCGCCGCCTGGCGGCCATCTTCCGGCGGCCATCTTCCGGCTGCCGACCTTGGGGTGCCGTGTCATGATGCCGCCTCGGAGGTGCGTCGATGGCGGAGGTGGACTGGAGGCGGTGGGAGAGCGTGGCCACGGATGGCCTCGCGCCGCTCGACTTTCTCGTCGGGGCCTGGTCGGGCGTCGGCCAGAGCCACGGCGCCGCCGTCCAGGCCCGGATGGAGGCCCGGCGTGTGCTCGGCGGCACCTTCCTCGAGGTCTCCGAGCAGCTCTTCGCCGCGGACGGCGCCCCCGCCCACGAGGACCGCGCCTGGTACCGCTTCGACCCCGAGGAGCAGCGCCTGCGGGTGCACCACTTCATGCACCCCGCCTGGGTCACCGAGCGGGTGGTGGGGCTGCTCCCGGGCGGCGGCTGCTGCTGGGACGCCGGGCCCTTCGCGCCCCGGGTCGAGCTCCGACCCGCGCCGGAGGGGCTGCGGAGCGAGGTCTGGCTGCCCTTTGAGCCCGCGCCCGCCGTGTCGCTGCTCTACCGGCGGAGCTGAGCCATGGATCTGCTGCGCTGCGCCCTCCCCGCCGAGGTGAACCCCGAGCTCGCCGACGCCCTCGGTCGGCCCTTCCTCGCCACCGCCGCCCGCGAGGCCCTCGAGGCCGCCCGCGCCCGACCGAGCCACGCCACGGTCGTGCTCGCGCGCTGGTTTCGGGAGGTGCGCAAGCTCGGCAGCCGAGACCGGCCCCGCGTCGCCGAGGCGGTGCACGGCGTCATCCGCCACGAGTCCTTGCTGCGGGCGGCCGGCTTCGGCGGAGATCCCGAGCTCATCGTCGGCTGGCGCCAGCTCGTCGCCGGCGATCGCCTGCCCTCGCTCGTGAGCACGGGCTCTGACGTCGGTGACTATGCGGTCGCCATGGGTGTCTCCGCCGAGATCGCCACCGAGTGGCTGGAGCGCCTCGGCCCCGAAGAGGCTGGGCAGCTCGGCGCGACCTTCGCCACCCGCGCGCCCCTCACGCTGCGGGCCAACCGCCTCAAGGCCGACCGGGAGGCCGTCGCGCTGCGCCTCCTCGCCGAGGGAGCGCCGACCCGCCCCTGCACGCGGGCCCCCGACGGGCTCCAGGTGCTCAAGCGGGTCAACCTCGAGGGCCTGCCGAGCTTCCGCGAGGGCCTCTTCGAGGTCCAGGATGAGGCCAGCCAACTGCTCATCGACGCCCTCGGGCCGCTCTACGGCGCCCGCGTGCTCGACCTCTGCGCCGGGGCTGGCGGGAAGAGCCTCGCGCTGGCGGCGCGCGGGGCGCGGGTCGACGCCAGCGACAGCCGCAGCAACGCCCTCGAGCGCCTGCGGGAGCGAGCCGCGCGGGCGGGCGCCAACGTGCGGGTCGGCCCCCCCTCCGGCCGCTACGATCTGGTGCTGGTCGATGCTCCCTGCACAGGCTCGGGTCGGCTTCGCCGGGACCCTGCCCTCCGCTGGGGCCTCGATCCCGCCGCGCAGGTCCCCCTCCAGCGCCGGCTCCTCGACGAGGGCGCCGCCTGGGTCCAGCCCGGCGGCCGCCTCGTCTACGCGACATGCTCCCTGTTGCGCGCCGAGAACGAGCATGAGCCCAGCCTCCCCGGCTTCACGCTCGCCAGCGAGCACACCCTCTGGCCCCACCGCGAGGGCACCGACGGCTTCAGCTGGCGGATCTGGACCCGCGCCGGCTGAGGGCCTCGCTGGCGGGGAGGGCGGGGCGCGTCCCTGCGGGGTCGCGGTGTGTCAGCCAGGGTGCCCTGCGCACGCCCAGCGGAGATCGTCGTCCAGGGCTAATTCCTGCAGGTCCGCCGCCCGACTGGCGGGGAAGGCGCGGCAGCCGCACAGGTAGGTCCGAAAGTCGCGGCTGCCCTGTCCGCTCTCCAGCCAGGCAGACCAGCCGCCGCCGTCGTGGAGCTCCAGCCACTCCGCGGCGCTGGGGCGGCGGGCGAGCAGCGCGCCAGCGACAGAGCGCACCGCACGGCCACAGCGTCCACAGACCAGGTTGCCGCAGCCCGAGGGGGGTGAGCCCTCCCGCCAGGCCCGGTCCGCGACCGAGCCCCCCGGGCCGACCAGCCAGCCGGCGCGGTCACAGCGCCTCTCCCTCTCGGTGGTCATCCTCGCTCCTTCCGCCACGTCAGGGCCGCCGCCTCTTCTTCGGGGCCGGCCGCTCCTCCAAGGGCCAGAGCTCGTCGAGGATCGCGCTCGCCGGCACCCGGACCTCCGGGGCCACGGCGAGGAGCAGCTCGGGATCTCCGGCGGCGACAGCGGCCACGGCCTCCCGAAGGGGCCGCCAGCGCTCGCCCTGGCCGGTCTCGTCGAGGAGCTGGAGGGCCTCGGGGGCATGACCCGTGCGGACAGCCTCCCGAAAGAACAGGACGATGTCCGCCCAGCACCGCGAATGAAAATCTTCTCCTCCTTCGGAGATGAAGCGGCGGGAGAGGGAGGATTCGGCCCATATCACCCTCCGTTCCGCCAGCGTCCCGACCGCGCGGTCCTCGCCCTCCAGATCGAAGAGCTCGCCGAGTCGAGTCCGAAGCCCTGTCTCGTCCTTCATCAGCCAGTCGACCGCGTAGTTGTCGAGGGCCCGTGACAGGCCGGGCTCCGACACCGCGCGGGAGTAGGCGAAGGCGAGCTCGGCCTGCCTGGGGCCTCCCTCCAGCTCGAGCAGCTGCTCCGCGCGTGACTTGAGGCCCTCCGGCCCGTAATAGACCTCCAGGAAGCGCACCAGCCACTCCAGTCGACGCCGCACCCGGCGGCTGGCCCGCATCAGGTACCAGATGTTGAAGAAGCGCTCCCCGATCTGAAAGCCGCTCTTCGACCCGGCCGGCAAGGGCACCTTCTCCACCACCCCCATCGTGACGAGGCGATTGAGCTGGGCGGAGACGAGGTTGATCTCCAGGCGGGTGGCGGTCGCGACCTCGGCGGCGGTCATCGGGTCCCAGCCGATGGCGAGGGCGTCGGTGAGCTGCTGGGCCTGGGCAGAGAGGGACTCGAAGCGCGCCTTGTACAGGGGCGTGCACATGTCGAGGAGCCGCTCCAGATCGACATGAACGCTGCTGGCGTCGTCGTGAGCGAAGACCTGATAGAGCAGCACGAGGGTGCGGGGATTGCCCCCGGTGAGCACATGGAGGGCGCGAAAGCGTCCGGGCGACTCGTCGAGCACCCGACTGACCTGGGGGGTGCTGTGGACCTGCGCCAGTCGGAGCACCACCTGCCGCGACTCCTCGTAGTCGAGGCCGCGGAGCTCGTGTATGGCGAAGAAGTCGTAGAAGGCGGACCCATATTCGGCGGTGGACTCGAGGGGCTCCGCGCTCGCCACGATCCAGACGAGGTGGCGGTGCTCGCTCATCACCTCCCGGAGGGCCCACTGTCGAGCATCCAGCCGGCTGAGCAGGAGGTCGACGTTGTCGATCATCAGCACCAGCCCGCGCTGCGCCTCCGACCAGGAGACGAGGCCGTCCAGCGCGGCGCGGCCGCGGGCCTCCTCCGACTCCGGGAGGCTGTCTACGAGGGCGTCGATCGCTGCGGCGCCCGCCTTGTCACCGTTGCGCTCGAGGGCGTCGCCGAGGGCGTCGAGGCAATTGACCCAGAGGTCGCTCAGTCGGGAGACATTGTATTGTTCTTCGGGGAAGCTGAGCGGGAGCCAGAGTTGACGGAGGGCCTCGTCCTCCTGGATGGCCCCGCGGAGGCGGCGGAGGAGGGTGGTCTTGCCCATCCCGCGCTGGCCCAGGATCAAGTGGTGCTGCTGCGAGGCCCCCTCGCCGCGAAGGTCGCCTATCAGTCGTTCGAGGAGGCCGAGCCGGGCGACGAATTGCCGCTTCAGGTCGGCGTCGGAGAGCAGATCGGGGTTGTAGACGGTGAGCGTGGGGCCCGGTCGGTCGGTCATGGGGCCCGCCCGCGCCAGTAGGACTGAAGCAGCGGAGAGCGGAAGCGGTGCCTCCCGTCGACGGGCACGATGTAGCCGTCGTTCTCGAGCACGGAGAGGAGCCAGGCGAGGTCGCCCGAGCGGGTGGCCGGGTCCTGGATGTGTCGGCCGAGGGCCTGCTCCAGGACCGTTCGGCTGGCCCCCTCCGGATCGCGGGCGCAGGCGCTGAGCAGGTCGCGGGCCTGCGCGTCCCGGGGCGGGCCGAGCCGCAGGACGAGGAGATCGTTGATCGAAGCGCCGAGGCCGAGCCGCTGAGTGACGGCGTCGAGGCCGATGGAGCCTGCGAGCAGCCACCGAAACGAGTCCGGGCCCGCGACCGTCCCCTGTCGAGCGTCACGCATCCAGTCGAGGAGGCGACGGACCCGGGCGCGCCCGTTCTCCTGCTCCAAGAGGCGGACGACGAAGACGGGGAGCTCGTCCAGGAGCAGGAGCCACCGCTGGCCGCTGCCGCGAAGGGCCAGGATGAGCTCCTCACCGAGGGGGACCCAGTCCTCCGGGGCCATCTCTTTGAGCACGAGCTCCACGCCGAGCCCCTTCAACCCCTTCACCCGCTCGACGAGCCGGCCGAGTCGCCCGCCGGTGAGGGCCGCAGCGACGGACTCGTCCTGGAGGGCCACGGCCTTGTAGAGCTGACTCACGAGCGCGAGCTCGGTCTCACACTTGACCGCGCTCTCGTAGATCGCTCGAAAGCCATTCGCGGGGGCTTGCTCCGCGAGGCGGTACATCAGCGAGGTCTTACCGACCCGCCGGGGCGCCAAGAGGAGGACGTGGTGGCGCTCCAGCGAGCGCCACATCTGCCGTTGCTCGGACTCACGATCGAAGAAGTCATCCCCTCGAACCGGCGGTCCCACCACGTTGTGCATCGTGACACCCAGAGCGCTGTCGATCCGTCGACCGCGTTGCACAGCAGAGTTGCTGTACAACAAGAACGCTGTACAACAATAACGCTGTATGGTTTCGCCCCTCTGGGGTCAAGCCGTGGTCGGCGCCCTCCGGTGGGCGACGCTTCAGGGGCTGACGGGCATGCCCCAGCGCAGGCGGATCCGCTTCAGGCGGCGGTCGCCGGGGTGCTGCGCCCAGGCCTCGTTGAGCAGCGCGCGGGCCTCGGCCTCGGCCCCGTCGGCCTTGAGGGCCTCGGCGGCGACCGTGAGGAGGTGGGTGTCGTCGGGAGCGGCGGCGAGCGCCTCCCGGGCGAGGGTGGCGGCGCCGGGGAGGCCGTGCACCTGGGTGATGGTGAGGCGGCTCACCCAGGGGCGGGGGTCGGTGGGGGAGAGCGCTCGGGCGCGGTCGAGCTCCCGCAGGGCGGCCTCGGGCTGGCCGTACCGGGAGAGGGCCTCGGCGAGGGCGATCGAGGGCTCGAGCGCGGTGGGCCAGGTGCGGGCGTCTTGGAGCGCTGCTTGGAGCGCCGCAGGCTCGACGAGCTCGATGGCCGCTGCGATCTCGTCCTCGAGGGCGGTGTAGCGCCCCGCGGAGGCCTCGGTGGATTGGAAGACGAGGCGCTGCTCGTAGACCCCCCGCACCACCACCCAGGCCGTGATCGCCTGGCGCTCGCCGCTCTGGGAGAGGCGGGCCCGGATCCGGCGCGCGGGCGTGCCGTCGAGGAGGATGGGCTCGTCTGCGAGGACCTCGGCCTCGGGGCCGCCGGTGAGCAGGCGGTCGGTCAGGGCCGCCACCGCGAGGTCGAGGGTGAGGGGGGCCTTGTGCTCGGTGGTGGCCGCCGAGAGGCTGGCGAGGCCCGTGGGGGAGAACCACCCTCGATCCCCGGTGAAGGCCCACCCCTCTGTCCAGGTGGTCGGGGCCTTGAAGCGCCAGCCCGTGCCCTCGTGGTCGGCCAGCGGCAGCAAGCGGAGGCCGCCTGTCGCGAGGCCCAGCAGGGCGGCGCCGATGACCGCGCCGAGGCCGAGGCGGACGAGCCGGTTCTTCCGCGCCCGCCCGGGTAGGACCTCGGGGTCGAGCAGGGCCATCAGCAGGGCGCCGCCGAGGAGGCCGCCGGTGTGGCACCAGTTGTCGACGTTGCTCGCCTGGGCCCCCGACAGGAGCGAGGTCAGGATGTAGGGGAAGAGCGCCCAGCCGAAGTACTGGCGGGCGCGGGCGGGGATCGCCGCCCAGTGTTTCCAGCCGAAGAGCACCGCCGCGCCGAGCAGGCCAAAGTCGCCGCCGCTGGCGCCGATGCTCTGGCGGTCGGGGCTCATCAGCACGCTCAGCAGGCCGCCGGCGACCACGCTGCCGAAGTAGAGCGCGAGCAGGTTCCGCCAGCCGAGCGCCCGCTCGAGGTGGTAGCCAGCGTACGCGAGGAAGCACATGTTGAAGAGGAGGTGGGCGGGCTCGAAGTGGAGGACGCCGTAGGTCAGCAGCCGCCAGACCTCGCCTTGCTCGAAGAGGGCCGGGCCCGAGTTGGCGAGGTGGGCCTGCATCCAGCCGCGGGCCTCGCCGTCCTGGGCGAGCCAGAAGATGCGGAGCTGCACCCCGACGAGGATGGCCGTGGCGAGCGCGATCCCAGGCTTGGTGAGGCCCTCGCGGAAGGCGCGCTCGCCGGGTGCGGCGAGGGAGCGGTAGAGCTCGAGCTCGCCCGCAGGCACGAAGCGGTCCCCCGTGACGACCTCGAAGCGCACCGGCGTCTCGGGGGAGACCGCCCCCTCCCGCACCCGAGCCTCGAAGTCGTCGTAGGTGAGGCGCTGGACGTGCCCCGGCCGTTGCAGCTCGACGATCATCGGCCTCGCCCCAGGGCGCGCGGGTGGGGGAGCGGGCGGGCGCTGCGCAGGGGGGCTCCATTGTTGGCTTGGTCGCACTCTACCCGGCCCCGTGCGCGGAGGCTCACCGGCGGTGACGGCGGGCCCCTCACCGGCTAGGCGGCGCCATGCCCTTCGGAACGTCGCACCCCGCCCTCCAGACCGCCATCCCTGGCCCCCGCTCCCAGGCGTGGATCGACCGCCTCGCCCAGCGCGAGTGCCCGGCCATCACCGCCCGGCGCGCCCGCCGCGCGGCGCTGCTCGGCGCCGCCTCCGATGATCCCATCGTCTGGGCCCGGTCGCGCGGCGCGAACGTCGAGGACGTCGATGGCAACGTATTTGTAGACCTCACCGCCGGCTTCGGCGTCGCCTCGGTGGGGCACAGCCACCCCGCCGTGGTCCGCGCCGCCCGGCGACAGGCCGGCACGCTGCTCCACGCGATGGGGGATGCCTTCCCCGATCCGCGTCGGATCGAGCTCCTCGACGCCCTCGCCGAGAAGACGGGGCTCGCGCGGAGCATCCTCGGCTCTTCGGGCTCCGACGCCGTCGAGGCCGCGCTCAAGACCGCCCGGATGGCCACCGGCCGCGACCGGGTGCTCGCCTTCGAGGGCGGCTACCACGGGCTCTCCTACGGGGCGCTGAGCGAGACCGACTATGGCCGCGCCAGCATGCGGGCGCCCTTCGAAGGGCAGATGGGCCCGCACGTGCGCTGGGCCCCCTACGGCGGAGCCTTGCCTGACCTCTCCGACGTCGGCGCCGTGCTGGTCGAGCCCGTGCAGGGCAGGGGAGGGATGCGGCTCCCCCCTGCAGGTTGGCTCGCCTCGCTGATCGACGCGGCCCACGATGCAGGCGCTGTCGTGATCTTCGACGAGGTCTACACGGGCTTCGGCCGCACGGGGGCCTGGTTCCGCTTCCAGGCCGAGGGCGTGCGGCCCGATCTCCTCTGCCTCGGCAAGGGCATGGCCGGCGGCTTCCCGATCTCGGCCTGCGTCGGCACCGCCGAGGTGATGGACGCCTGGGGGGCCTCGCGGGGCCCGGCGCTCCACACCCAGACCTTCCTCGGCAACCCGGTGGGCTGCGCGATGGCCCTCGCCTGCATGGGCGTCCTCGAGGCCGTCGTGCCCACAGTGGAGGCCCAAGGGGCCTGGCTGCGGGCCGAGCTCGAGCGGCGCGGCCTCACCGTGCGAGGCGTGGGGCTGATGCTCGGTGTTGTCCATGAGCGCGCCTTCCTGCTCAGCCGGGCGCTGCTCCAGCGGGGCTACCTGCTCCTGCCGGCCGGAGAGGCCGCCACGGGCGAGGTGCTGGCCGTGGTGCCCCCGCTCACCATCACCAGGCGGCAGCTCCAGGGCTTCCTGCGCGCGCTCGACCTCTCCCTCGTCGACCTGGGCTGATCGTTCCGGCGGACCCCCGGGGGGCCCCGGGTTACCGGGCCTGAACTGTGGGAGTGTCATGAAGGCCACCCTCCGACGATTCATCCTCGAGGGCGGAGATTTTGAGGCCACCGCCCTCGCGCTCTTCCAGCACCAGCGGGCCCACAACCGGGACTACGCGGCTTACGCCGATGGAGCCCAGCCGACCCGCTGGCAGGACATCCCCGCCGTCCCGGTGGCGCTCTTCCGCGACCTGTCGCTCACGAGCTTCCCGGCGTCCGGCGCCACGGTCACCTTTCGCACCAGCGGCACCACCGGGGCCCGCGGGGTCGTGCGGCTGCGGGACACCGAGCTCTACGATCTCGGCGCTCGCCTCGCCGCGGCGGCGGTGTTGGGGGAGGTCCCGCAGGAGGGTGTCTCCCTCGTCTCTCACGCCTCGGACGCCTCGCTCGGCCATATGTGCGCCGACTTCGCGCCTCGGCTCCGCCGCTGCTTCGATCCCGAGCGCGGCCTCGACAAGGCGGGGGCCTGGGCGGCCCTGCGCGGGGCGGTGGCCCCCCAGTTCGTGCCGGGCACCGCCTTCGCCTGGGATGAGCTGATCGAGGGCGTCTCCGAGGCCTGCCCCTTGCCCGCGGGCTCGATCCTGATGGTCACCGGCGGCTTCAAGGGGCGGCGGCGGACGGTGGGAGAGGGCGAGCTCGCCGACCGCCTGCGCGCGATCTTCCCCGGTGTGCGCCTCGTGGGCGAGTACGGGATGACCGAGCTCTGCTCCCAGCTCTGGGCCCCCGAGCTCGGCGGGCCCTTCTTCCCGCCGCCTTGGATGCGGGTGCGGGCGGTGGACCCCTGGACCGGAGAGGACGCCGCGGTGGGCCTCCTCCGCTTCTACGACCTCGCTAACGCCGACACCGCCCTCGCCATCGAGACGCGAGACCTCGGCGAGCTCTTGCCGGACGGCTCCGTGGTCTTGCACGGCCGCCTCGAGGGTGACGAGCCGCGCGGCTGCTCGCTCACCGTCGAGGAGCTGCAGCTCCGACGGGAGGTCGCCCTGGCCTTCCCGATCGTGGAGACCTCGCTCGACCGAGACGACCTCCTCGACCCCTTCGCCCTCGCCGTGACGCCCACCCTCCAGCGGGGGGACCACAAGCGGGTCGGCGCCGCGCTCCGGGCCATCGCGGCCCTCGGGCGCGCCGATCCCACCCCCTGGGCCCAGGGCCTCTCGCCCGAGATGGCGCAGGCTTGTCTCGCCCTCGCCGCCTCCGCCATCACCGTCGAGGGCCTCGAGGCCAGCCTCGCGGTGCCAGGCGCCCGGCCGGCCGAGATCACGCTGGTGGCCGCGCACGGCGTCTTCACCGCTGTCCTCGAGTGGGTGGCCCTCTACGCCGCTGCGGGCATCCGGGTCCGCCTCAAGGCGCCTGCGCGGGACCCCGCCTTCTGCGCCGCCGTCGCCCGCGCCTTCGTCGCGGAGGGCCTGCCGGTCGAGCTCAGCCTCGACCGAGACCTCGGGAGCCCCGACGCCGTGGTCGCCTTTGGCGGGGACGAGACGATGGCCGCCATCCGCGTGGCCACGCCGGGGGCCCGCCACGCGCTCTTCGGGCACCGCTTCAGCGTCGCCCTCGTCGACCCCCGCCCGCGGCTCGCCCGGGCGCTGGCCCTCGACCTGTGCCGCTTCGACAGCCGCGGCTGCATGGCGCCCGCGGCGATCTTCGTGGTCGGAGATCCGGGCGCGCTGCTCGACCCGCTCGCCCAAGCCCTCGACGAGCTCTCCCGGACCCTCCCCCTCGGCCGCCGCGACCCCGGCCTCGGCCCCGAGTGGCGGCGCCGGATGGGCCTCGCCCGCGCGCGCGGACAGCTGCGCGAGGCCGCGGGGGAGGCGGGCGGCGCGCCGAGCGGCTGGGCCGTCACCACGCTCCCGCTGGAGCTGCTGACCCCCTCAGCCCTCCCCCGGATGGCGAACCTCTACCGGGTGCCCTCCGCCGCCGCGCTCACCGAGGCCCTGCGACCCTGGGCCGGCTCGCTCTCCTCGCTGGCGACGAGCGATCCCCTGCGGCCGCTCCGCGACCCCGCTTGGAACGAGCTGTGGAGCTGGTTCCCGCGCGTCGTGCCCGTAGGAGACCTTCAGCGGCCCACCCTCCCCCGAAACCACGACGGCCGCTCGATGCTCGGCTGTGTGCTCGGCCCTGTGCCAGGCCCTGTGCGGTCGCCTGACCCGGGCCGGGCGTGAGCGGCGAGGGCCCCTCACGGGGGGAGCTCGCGGGCTGGGGTCTGCTGCTCGGCCTCCTCGCGACGGCGGTGGCGCTCGGGCCCCTGGACGGCCTCCCCCACGTGACCGACGAGGTCTCCTACACGCTCCAGGCGCGGCTCTTCGCGGCCGGCGAGCGCGTGGGGCCGGCCGGCGACGACCCTTCCCGCCTGCTCTACCCCTTCTGGGTCTCGGCCCCGGCCTCCTACTCACCCTTCCCCTTCGGCTGGCCGCTGCTGCTCGCGGTGGGGGAGCGCCTCGGCCTCGCCTCGCTCGTCAACCCGCTGTTGGCCGTGCTCCTGCCGGGGCTCGCCGCGGCCCTGGCCGGTGAGCTCGGGGTGGAGCCGGCGGCCCGGCGGCTCGCCGCGGCCTTCATGGCCCTCTCCCCCGGGGTCTGGGTGCTCGCGGCGAGCCGGATGAGCCACACCTCGGTGCTGCTCGCCCTCGCCCTCGCCGCCCTCGCCGTGGCGCGCGGGCGGACCGGCTGGTCCGTCGGGCTCCCCGTCGCGTATGTCGTGCTGGCGCGCCCCTTCGACGCCCTGCTGGTCGGCGGCCCGCTGCTGATCGCCTCGCTGTGGCGGGAGCGCCGGGGCGGGCTCGGCCTGCTGCTGCCCTGCGCGGCGGCCACCGCCCTCGTCGGCTGGGACAACTTCGCCCTCACCGGCGACCCGCTCCGCTTCCCGATGGACGCCTGGTTCGACGGCTGGGTCGATCCCCCCGGCGTCGCCGGCTGCAACCGCCTCGGCTTCGGCGCCGATCGCGGCTGCATGGCCACCCTGGGGAGCTTCGGCCACAGCCCCGAGAAGGCGCTCCAGATCGCGCTCGACAGCGTCACCCGCCTCGATCGCCTGCTGGTCGGGCTGCCGGGGGTCGGCCTGCTGGTGCTCGGCGGCGCGGCCCGGCTCCGGCGCCCCGAGGTCGCCCTGCTCGGCCTGCTGATCGTCGGCGGCTACGCCCTCTACTGGAGCCCTGGCCTCGCGTATGGGGCGCGGCTGTGGCATCCGCTGTACCTCGTGCTCCCCGCTTGTTTCGCCGCGGGGCTCCATGGGCTGCTCAGCCGCCTCCCGGTCCGCAGCGCCGGCGCCTTCGGGCTCGGCGCGCTGACGCTCGGCGCAGGCCTCGGTGCGGGGCCGATCGTCACCGACCTCGGGCGCGCGTACTGGTGTGTTGATCGGAGCCTGGAGGCGCTGCTCGCCGAGCGAGGCATCGAAGAGGGTGTCGTGCTCCTCGCCGGCTCGGGGACGCGCCGGGTGGCCTGGCCGGCGCTCGGCGTGGAAGAATTCGCCTGCGACGCGACCCTCGAGGGGGGAGACGGCTTCGTCTTCCTGGACCCCACCCGCAGCCACGGCGGGCTCCAGCCCCGCTTCGCGCCGCCGAACGGGGACGCGGCCCGCATCTGGCTCGGCGAGCGGCAGCCCGGGGTGCCCGCCTGGGCGCTGCTCCACGACATCCCCACCGACCGCCGGCGGGTCCAGGCCCTCACGACCGGGGCCCCTGCTGACGCGCCGATCCCCGCCGCACCCGCCTCCGGAGCGCCCCGATGATCCTGTCCCGAGAGGCGCGCGAGATCCACGACGCCTCGCTCCTCGTCGATCTGCACTGCGACGTGCTGCTCACCCGCTACTTCCTAGGCTGGGACCTGAACAAGCGACACCGCGGCAACCCCCTGCCGGGCGCGGCCTTGATGGGGCACTGCGACATCCCGAGGCTGAAAGAGGGCAATTTCGGATGTCTCGCGCTCGGCATCGTGACGAACCCCCTCCGCCGGGCCTCGGGCCCGAGCGCCATCTCGAGCGACCTCGATCGCCTGCACGGCCTGCTCGCCGACTCTCCGGACACCTTGGCCCTCGCCACCACCGCGGCGGAGATCCGGGCCGCCCGCGCGGCGGGCAAGATCGCCGTCTTCGCCGGCCTCGAGGGGGCGCACGGGCTGTACGGGCGGCTCGATGAGCTCCCGGCCTTTCAGGCCCGCGGCCTCGCCTATGTGGGCCTCGTGCACTTCTCGAAGAACGAGGCCTGCCGGCCGATGGTGGGCTGGGGCCAGGACCACACGGTCGGCCTCAGCCCCTTCGGCCGCGATCTCGTCGCCGAGCTCAACCACCGCGCCATCCTCATTGACGTGGCCCACGTCAACCGCGCCGGCCTCCTCGAGACCTGCGCCGCCACCGACAAGCCCCTGATCTGCTCCCACACCTCGGCGAACGCGGTCTATTCGAGCCCACGGGGCCTCGACGACGACCAGCTCCGCGCCGTGGCCCGCACCGGCGGCGTGGTGGGGGTCATCTTCGTCACCCCCTTCATCGGGCCGGGCGGCGTCGACGCGGTGGCGGCGCACCTCCACCACATCAAGGACAAGGTCGGCGTCGAGCACTGCGCCATCGGCACGGACTGGGAGGGCTGGTCGCTCTACCCCTCCGACCTCGACAGCGCCGAGAAGATGCCCCGGCTCACCGAGGCCTTGCTGCGCCTCAAATGGAGACCGGAGGAGATCCTCGCTTGTTACGGCGAGAACTTCCTCCGGGTCATCGCCGCTTCACGCGGCTGAGCCGGCCGGAGCCAACCTGAGCCGACGCCTCAGCGGGCGGCGGCGCCGAGCTGGGGCGCCGGGGGCGACGTCAGGGGTGGCGTCAGGGGCGGGGTGGCTGCCTCCCGCGTCTTGAGCTGGATCGGGCCCCGGATGCCGCTCTGGTCGCGGAGGCGGGTGAGGGCCTCGCGCTCGATCTGGCGGACCCGCTCGCGGGAGAGCCCCATCTCCTTGCCGACCTCGGAGAGGGTGCGGAACTCACCGTCGTCGAGGCCGTAGCGGCGGGTGAGCACGAAGCGCTGGCGCTCGCTCAACAGGCCGTGGAAGGCGTCGTCCATCCGGTTGAGCTCCTGGGTGGAGATCGCCTCGAGATCCGGCTGCGGGGCGTCCTCATCCGACAGGAAGCGGTCTAGGGGGCGTGGGCGCGGCCCGTCGTCCACCGGCTGCTCGAGCGAGATGGTGTTGCCCTGGCTGAGCAAGAGCTCGGCCCGCTCCTTGTCGATCCCCACCTCCTCGGCGAGGTCGTGCGTGGAGTACTCGATGCCCACGGACTCGAAGCGCTTCATCGCCTTGCGGAGGTTGCGGGTCTGCTCGACCGCACAGCCGGGCAGGCGCACCGGGCGGCCCGTGTGGTCGATGGCGCGCGTCATCTGGGCGCGCACCCACCAGCGGGCGTAGGTGGAGAAGCGGATGCCACGATCGGGGTCAAAGCGCTTGGCGGCGCGCAGGAGGCCGATGTAGCCCTCCTGGACGAGATCCTCCTCGTCCATGAAGGGGCCAGCCAGCTTGCGGGCCTCCCCGTGGGCGATGCGACGGCCCGACATCGCGAGGCGCCAGCGGAGGTTCTCGGCTTCGGCCCAGGCGGTGGCGGCCTGCTTGGCGTAGCCGCGCAGGTCGTTGTCCTTCCGGGCGGCCTTGGCGACGGCCTTGACGGCCTCTTCCAGGCGGTCGACGGCGCCGGCGCGGGTGCGCTCGGCACGATCGGGGCGGCGCATGAGGATGTTGTCGGCCTCGTTGATGCCGGCCACCGCCTCACGGGCGATCTGCTCCGCCTTGCGGATCTGCCGGGCCATCGCCTTCTCTTCCTCGGCGGTGAGGCGCTCGGAGGCGCCCCCTTCACCGCCCTGGAAGCTCCGGAGCTGGGCCAGGGAGAGGAAACGCGGGACCTCAGCGAGGATCGCTTCGGGGGACATGTCTTGGGTCTTGAGGGGATCGGGCCACATTCAGACGCTCCACCTTCCAGGCTGAGCCGGCCGGGGGGTTCTACTGGGACGTTCGGATCGCGGTGCCGCTGTGTCTCCGACCGCCCCGCCGCCACCCCCGACCCGTCGGGGACCCGGGCAGCGGGCTCGGCATATGGAGAGGTTGGGCATTTCACCGCAAGGGCGGGCGGGTGTCAATGACGGACTGTGACGGGTTGGTTACAAGGGTGTCAAGCGGAGGGGAACCCCCTGTGGACTTGAGTTCTTCCCCCGCGCTCTTCCGAGGCCCCCGCGCGAAGCGGTGGGCGGCCCCGAAGGCGAAGAGGGATCTCGGCGAAGAGGGATCTCGGCGAAGAGGAGAGATCGCAGCGGAGCGGGCGCGGCGAGCGCGCTCGGGCGCTGGATGCCCCATGATGCACACAGGTGTAGTCTCTTCAAGTCATCGTTCGTCAACAGGATGGTGAAGATGTTCCACGGCCGGCTGAAATCGTCTTCGTACCTCGCGGTGCTCCTCCTCTCCATCGCCCTGTCCTTCGCCACGGCCTGCGGGGCCGACAAGTCCACTGGCTCGTCCGCGGGCGGTGGGGACGGCTCCGGCGACGGCGGCGATGGCGGCGATGGCGGCGATGGCGGCGACGGCGGCGACGGCTGTTCGTCAGACGACGCCTGCGCCGACTACGCGATCTGCGAGGAGGGCGCCTGCCAGGACGGCGACCGCAACAACGCCGTTGAGGAGGCGGAGGGCCTGCTGTGGGACTCCAGCACCACCGGCTTCATCAACCCCGCTGGAGATGTCGACTACTACGCCATCGTCGCCGAAGGCGGAGAGTTCATCCGCGTGAAGACGGCCTACGAGGCAGAGGACGCCGAGGGCTTCGACACCGTGGTCGTGCTCCGCAAGGAGAACGGCAAGGTGGTGACGGCCTCCGACGGCTTCCCCACCGGCAGCACCATCTCGGGCGCCGACTCCATCCTCTTCGCCTACCTCTCCGAGCCCGGCACCTACACCCTGAGCGTGGAGGACATCGGCACCTACTACGGCCTCGACACCCAGGCGGGCAGCCCCGACTACGCCTACACCGTCGAGCTCGTAGAGTGGGACGCCTTCACGAGCGAGACCGACAGCCCCGACGAGCCGAGCCTCATCGTGAGCCTCGACGCCGAGCGCCTCTGGACCTCGATCGGCGTGCTGCTCGAGGAGCCCGGCGACGTCGACTACATCGTGATCGACAGCACCCTCGACACCGTCAACCTCGAGCTCGACGGCAACGAGGTGATCGACGGCAGCGACATGCGGCCCCGCTTCACCCTTGTGGACCCCTCGGGCGAGGTGGTGAGCGACAAGGGTGACGTCGGCCCCGCCGGCCTCGCGCTCTACCCGGGCGCCGCGGCGGGGGAGTACCTCGTCGAGGTGAGCGACGTCTCGGGCGGCGGCGGGCCCGATCACTGGGCCTTCCTCCACCTCATCGCTCGCTTCGAGACCACGTCCTTCGATGTCGGCCTCGAGCCCGATGACACCGCGCTCCAGGCCAACCCGATCACGCTCACGGAGTTCGAGAACGGCTCGGGCAAGCTCTTCACCCAGGGGCTCGGGCGCGCCGAGCTCGACGCCACCGCCGACGAAGACTGGTACGCCCTCGAGAACAGCTACGACGAAGGCTACGTCGTGGTGTGCCTCAACTCGGGCCTCTGGGGGGCGCTCTCGACGCCCTCCCTCGAGCTCTACGACGAGGGCGGCGCCCTCCTCTCTTCGGTCGTGGGCGACGGGGACGCCGTCCCCAACGCCAGCCTCGAGAACGTGGCGGTGGGGCCGGGCACCTACTACCTGCGGGTGGTGGGCGCGGCGGACACCCTCGGCGGCCCGGGCGACTGGTACCGGTTCATCGCCTACGTCGCCTCCTTCTCGGTCTCCAGCTACGCGGAGGGCGGCTACTCCTGCCCCTGAGCGGCTCCCCTCCTGCCGTCAACGGGCGAGGGCCGCGGCCAGCTCGCCCAGCGCCTGCCGGTGAGGGGAGGGCTCGAGGCCGATGAGGGCCTGCTGGGCGGCCCAGCTCTCGCGGGCGAGGCGGGCCCGACCGACCCGGAAGCCCCCGGCGGCCCGGATGCGCTCGGCGAGCGACAGCGCCTCGTCGGGCTTGGGGCGGCGGCGGCCAAAGGCGGTCCAGGCGGCGGCGAGGCCGGGGTCCCGCTCGGCGGCGACGCTGATCGTGAAGCTCGGCCGCCCCTCAGCGGCGCGGTCCTCGAAGGGGGTGGGGTCTTCACCGGCGGAGAGGTCAATCCAGGCCAGCTCCTCGGCGATGTACCAGGCGATCCCCGTGTGACGCCCGTATCGGCCGAGGGCGGAGACGACGCTGCGATCGGCGTGAGCGAGGCGGCCGCCGGCGCGACAGGCGAAGGAGAAGACGGCGCCGGAGTGGCCCTCGGCCAAGGCCAGGGCCTCCTCGGAGGTGGCGAAGCGCTGGCGGAGGCGCTCGGAGAGGGCGTGGCCCTCGGCCACCTCGCGCATGGTCTCGAGGAGGTCGCCCACGATCTCGGGGGCGTGGGTGTGTCGGGCGAGCTCGAGCGCCCGCAGCGTGAGGTGGTGGCCGGCGAGCATGCCCACCGCCCCGCCGATCAGGCGCCGGGCTGCGCGCCGCCTCCGCCCGCCCTGGCGCCCGAGCGCCGCGTCGTGGAGCGCGATCGCGATGTGCAGGAGCTCAGCGGCGGCCGCGACGTGCTGGGTGGAGGGGTCCCGCAGCTCGGCGCCGTCGCTGGCGCCGTCCCCCGCGGCGCGCGCGCTCAGGAGGACGAGCAGGGGGCGCACCCGCGGCAGGCCCGGCGCGAGGAAGAGCCGAGGATCAAAGCCCGGGGGCGCGCCCTCTCCCCCGGCGAGGTCTTGCAGCGCGCCGTCGAGGAGCTTGAGGAACTCCAGGAGGTCGGCGGAGAGGGCGTCGGGGTCGAGGCGGGGGGCGATGCGGCGCCGGTGGGGCTCGGCGCTCATGAAGCCGGCCAGCGGGCGGTGAGCGGCATGCGCCGGCCGGTCCCGAAGGCCTTGGGGCTGAGCCGCAGCCCGGGGGCCGCCTGCCAGCGCTTGTACTCGGCGCGGGCCACCATCCGGACCACCCGCAGGGCGAGGTCGGCGGGGCCGATGCCCGCCTTGGCGATCTCCACCGCCGACAGCCCGCGCTCGACGTGGGCGTGGAGGATGGGGTCGAGCACCTCGTAGGGCGGGAGGCTGTCCTGGTCGGTCTGGTCGGGGCGGAGCTCGGCCGAGGGGGCCTTCTCGATGCTCGCCCAGGGGATGCGCTCCTCGATGCGGTTGATCCACCGCGAGAGGCGCCAGATCTCGGTCTTGTAGAGGTCGGAGATCACGGCGAGGCCGCCGTTCATGTCACCGTAGAGCGTGCAGTAGCCGACCGCGGTCTCGCTCTTGTTGCCCGTGGTGAGCAAGAGGTGGCCGAGCTTGTTCGAGACCGCCATCAGCAGGGTGCCGCGGGCGCGGGCCTGCGTGTTCTCTTCGGTCAGATCGGGCCTCCGGTGGCCGAAGAGGGGCTTCAGCGTCTCGGTGAGCGCGTCCTGGACGGCGCCGATGGGCAGCAGCTCGAAGCGGATGCCGAGGCGGGCGGCGAGGTCGCGGGCGTCGGTGACCGAGCCCTCTGAAGAGTAGGGCCCGGGCATGCCGATGCCCAGAACCTTGTCGGCCCCGAGGGCGTCGGCGGCGAGGGTGGCGACGAGGGCGGAGTCGATGCCGCCGCTGAGACCGATCAGGGCGCGGTCGAAGCCGGTGCGGCGCGCGTAGTCGCGGATGCCCATCAGCAGCGCGCGGTACCACTGCTCCTCGAGCTCGCTCTCCTCGTCTTCGACCGGCGCGTCGGCGAGATCGACGGCGATGTGGGCCTCGCCGCAGCTCGGCCCCCGGGCGACGAGCGCGCCTGCGGCGTTGACGGCGAGGCTGTCTCCATCGAAGAGCAGCTCGTCGTGGCCGCCCACCTGGTTGCAGTAGACGATCGGGGCGCCGAGGCGGCGGGCCTGGCGGCCCAGCAGCGCGAGGCGCTCGGCCCCCTTGCCGGCGTGGAAGGGGCTGGCCGACAGGTTGAGCACGAGATCACAGCGGCCACGCAGCTCGGCGATGGGATCGGGGCCCACCCCCTGGCCGGGCTCGAACCAGATGTCTTCGCAGATGGTGATGCCCACGCGCAGGCCCTGCAGCTCGACCACCTGGGCGGCGGCGCCGGGCATGAACCAGCGCGCTTCGTCAAAGACGTCGTAGGTGGGCAGCCGGACCTTCGGCACCACCGCCACGATCGTGCCGCCGGTGGCCACGATCGCGGCGTTCCAGAGCCCGCCGGCGGCGCGCCAGGGGGCTCCGAAGACCAGGACCTCTCCCACCTCGACCTCGGCGGCCAGCGCCACGGCGGCGGCCTCGGCGGCCTCGACAAAGGCGGGCACGAGGAGGAGGTCTTTCGGCGGGTAGCCGGTGACCGAGAGCTCGGGCAACAGGACCCAGGGCCGCCGTCGGAGCCGCGCCTGCTGGAGCGCGTGCCTGGCCTGCGCCAGGTTGCCCTCGAGGTCTCCGAGGACCGGGCTGAGCTGGCCGAGCAGGAGCCGCGGGAAGGCGACCGAGGCGCCGACGGGGGCCGGGGAATCGGGCGAAGGGGACACAGTCGGCGAGGACACAGTCGGCTCCGGCTCCGCGTTCACGGGCTCAGTAACCGCCGGTCTCCTTCCAGGCGCCGGCGCTGGCGGTCGCGAGGAGGGCGACGCCGGTGAGCAGCAGGCCGATCGCGATCAAGCCCGGGGTGCCCACCGCGAAGTTGTCGAGGCCGTCGTAGCCGAGGGTCTTGAAGATGACCGCGGTGTCCCCGCCGCCCTTCATGCCGAAGCCGCCGCCGGCCACCGCGGTGACCATCCCGGTGGCCGCGCAGAGGCCGCCGGTCACCCAGATGACGGCGTTGCGCACCATGCCGGGCGTGTAGCTCTTCTTGCCGCTATCGTGCGAGCCGCTG
This sequence comes from Myxococcota bacterium, assembly GCA_044344255.1. Lineage (GTDB taxonomy): Bacteria > Myxococcota_A > UBA796 > UBA796 > UBA2385 > JBIJDH01. The sequence goes on along the minus strand of JBIJDH010000001.1, from coordinate 501,218 downwards.
CCATGCGAGCCGCTGTCGTGAGCTGATTCGTGGGTGGGGTGGGCCATGGTTCTACGCCTCCGGCGGGTCCGTGGCGCGGTCTTAGTGCGCCGCCATGCGGCTCGCAAGGGCTGGCCCGGCGGCGGACCGACAGATACGGCGCCCGCTGGAGGCCACCATGGTCTGCTCGTCGCTCGCCCGAACGTCCGCCCTCTCGAACCTCGCCCGCATGGCGCCCCTCCTCGGGCTGCTCGTCCTCGGCGGCCTCGGCTGCGGGGGTGAGGAGGCGGCGCCCGCCCGGCCGGTCGTGCCCGTCGTCACCGGGGAGCAGCCGCGGCCGGCCGCTGGCGGCTTCGAGGGGGTCCGGTTCTCCTGCTGCGCGGATCCTTCCTTGGCCGCCGCCGTCCAGGCCTACGCCAACCTCGGCGCCGCGCTGGCCAAGGATGACGCCGCGGGCGCTACCGCGGCGATGACCGCGCTCGAGGCGGCGATCGGGGTCGCCACGGCGTCTCCACAGCAGGCCACGGCGGTGACCGCGGTGCAGGCCGCGCGCGGCGCGTGGACCGGCACCCTCGCCACCGACCGCGGCGCCTTCCTGGGCCTCTTCGAGCCGATGCGGGAGCTCGCCCGCGCAGGGGCCGCGCCTGCGGGAGCCGCTCCAGCGGGGGCGGCCCCCGGCGCCTCCTTCGCGGTGGCCTACTGCCCGATGAAGCCCGGCCGCTGGATCCAGGACGCCGGCACCCCCACCATCGCCAACCCCTACTACGGGGCTCAGATGCTCACCTGTGGGGCCTTCGAGGCCCTGTAGGGCCTCCTTCGCCTCCTCCCTGGTTGATCCCCCGAGCCCCCCGAGAGATCCCATGTCGCAGACCGTCCACGAGGCCTACATCATCGACGCCGTGCGCACCCCCATGGGTCGGAAGGGGGGCTCCCTCGCCGGGATGCGGGCCGACGAGCTCGCCGCGGTCCCCCTCCGCGCGCTGGTGGCCCGCACGGGGATCGACCCCGCCCTGATCGAAGACGTGGTGATGGGCTGTGTCACCCAGGTGGGCGAGCAGGGGCTCAACATCGCCCGCAACGCCGCCCTGATCGCGGGGCTGCCGATCGACACCACCGGCGTGAGCGTCAACCGGATGTGCGGGTCCTCCCAGCAAGCGCTCCACTTCGCGGCGATGGGCGTGGCCAGCGGCTTCCAGGACATCGTCATCGCCGCGGGCGTAGAGAGCATGAGCCGCGTGCGCATGGGCTCGGACATGTTCTACGAGGGCGAGCTGGTGATGCCCTCTCCCGAGCTCTCTTGGCGCACCACGGTCGTGCCGCAGGGCATCTCCGCCGAGCTGGTCGCCGCCCGCTACGAGCTCCGCCGCGAGGAGCTCGACGCCTGGTCCCTCCAGAGCCACCAGCGGGCGGCCGCCGCCTCCGACGCCGGGCGCTTCGTCGCCGAGATCGTGCCAGTCGAGCTCCGCACCGCGGAGGGCGTCCGCACCTTCTCGGTAGACGAGGGCTTCCGCCGCGACACCTCGCTCCAGCGGCTCGCGGGCCTCAAGCCGGCCTTCCAGGACGGGGGCCTCATCACCGCCGGCTCCTCCTCGCAGATCTCCGATGGCGCCTCGGCGGTGCTCCTGGCCAGCCGCCAGGCGGTGAAGGACTACGGGCTCAAGCCGCGGGCGCGGGTGATCAGCATGGCCACCGCGGGCTGTGATCCCACGATCATGCTCACCGCCCCGGTGCCCGCCACGCAGAAGGCGCTCAAGCGGGCCGGTCTGCAGATGAAGGACATCGACGCCGTCGAGATCAACGAGGCCTTCGCCTCGGTGGTGCTCGGCTGCGGGCGCCACCTTGGCTTTGACTTCGACCGCACCAATGTCCACGGCGGCGCGATCGCCCTCGGCCACCCGCTCGGCGCCTCGGGCTGTCGCTTGATCACCACCCTGCTCGGCGTGCTCGAGCAGACGGGCGGTCGTTTGGGCCTGTCCACGATGTGCATCGGCTTTGGTCAGGGCACCACCACCATCATCGACCGCGAGATGTACGTCTGAGCCCGCCGCGCGCCGTGCTGCTCGGCGAGGAGGGGCGCCTGCCCTTCCTCGGGCACTTTCGCGCCGCGGTGGAGAGCGGAGGGGCCCGCCTCTCCGCCGCCGGTCGGGTGGCGGTGGACGCCGGTCCCGAGGGCGCCTACCGCGCGGCCCGGCGCGTCGAGGTGGCGCTGCGCTCCGCCGCTGAAGGAGAGGCGCTCGACCGCTTCGGCCTGCTCCGCCGGGCCTGGGAGCGGGTGGGGGCCATCCCGGCCGAGGCCCTCGGCCCCGGCGGGGGCGGCGACCTCGTGCTCGTCCTGCTCAGCGAGGATGCAGGCGGGATCGGCCTCGCCGGCGTAGGGCTCTCGATGGTCTGGGGCCTCGCCCGCGAGCAGGTGGGCCCCCTGGTCTCGCTCCGCCACCCGCTGCTCTGTCCCCCCGGGCGCCCCTCGCGCACGCCGGGGGTGCTCAACCTCGAGGTGCGGCCCACCCAGGTGATCGGGGCCCCCTCCCATCACCCCCTCCAGCCGCCCGACCCGCGCTGGCTGGCGGCCCGGACCGGCCAGCGGGGCGAACCATGAGCGGCGACGCGGCGAGCCCCGGGGGCATCCGGCTCGACCTCGGGGCCGCCGATCTCCGCCGCGAGCTCCCCCTCGTGCGGGCGGAGCTCGTCCGGCTGGCCCGGGCCGGCGAGCCGGTGGCCGCCAGCGTCCGCCTCATCGCCCAGCGCGAGCCGGTGGCGCTGGTCGAGCTCCTCGTCGGCCCTCGGGCCGTCTCCGAGCCCGCTGTCGTCCGCGCGGCCCTCGGGGAGGTGGCGGTGCTCGAGGAGGCGGTGGCGCCGAAGTCGCTCTACCGGAGGCTCGGCGAGCTGAACCCCGTGACCGGCCCCGACGTGCTCACCGTCGCGATCTCCCGCCACCCGGACGCCCCCTGGCTGATCGGCCTCGCGCAAAAGCTGGAGGGCGCTGACTTCGGCCGCGCTCCCCTGCGTGCGATGGCCGATCACCCCGACTTTGCGGCCCGCTGCCTCGCTTACGCCGAGGCGGGAGCGCGAGCCTCGCTCGTGGGGCTCACCGGGGAGCTCGGCCGAATCGAGCCCCTCGAGGCCCTCTTCGCGGTGGACGCCCTGGCGGAGGCCCAGCAGGCCGCCCTCGCCGTGCTGCGCGCCCACCCCGAGCAGCCGGTCGTGGCCTGGCTGGCGGCCCTCTACGGCCCCGAGGTCGATCGGCTGGTCGAGCGGCTGATCCCCGCGCTGCGCGAGGCCGCGGCGGTGCGCGCCCTCCACCGACAGGCGGCCGATCTGCCACGGTCGTCGCGAAAGCTCGCCGCGCTGGCCCGGGCGCTGCCCGCCTGAGGGCGGTCCGGGTGGGGTGGCGCGCGCCGGACGGCGACCGGTTGGGGCGATGACCTGAAAAAACGACGGCTCGGCTGAGCGCTCGCGCTGGTCGGGATATGGGCCCCGGCCATGAACATCCACACCTACTGCCGACTCTGTGAAGGGAGCTGTGGCCTCGTCGCCCATGTGCAAGACGGCGCCATCACCGCCCTCCAACCCGACGCCGACGATCCGGTCTCCGGGGGCTTCCTCTGTGGGTCCGCTGCGGCCTCTCCGCGCCTCCTCGCGGACCCTCGGCGCTTCACTCGCCCGATGCGGCGCACCGAGGCCGGCCTCGTCCCCGCCACCTGGGAGGAGGCGATCCGCGACATCGGAGACCGCCTCCGCGCCGCTCGGAAGGCCTCCGGCGCCCGCGGTGTGGGCCTCTTCCTCGGCGATGGCCTCGAACGCAACACGCAGGGCTTCGTGCGCAGCCTCGCCTTTGCGCTCGGCATGGGCACTCCGAACGTCTTCAGCACCTTCGCCTGGGGGGCGGGCCCGCGCGTCCGGATGTCCGAGCTGATGTTGGGGCACCCAGCGCTCCTGCTGCCGGATCTGGGCCGCGCGCACTTCGTGGTGATGTTCGGCGGTGAGCCTGACCAGACCGACTGGGGCGCCTCCGTCCCCGGCATGACCCACGAGCGGGACCTGCGGCACTCGCGGAAGACCAAGGGCACGAAGGTGGTCGTGGTCGACCCCCGGAAGACCAAGCTCGCCGGCGAGATGGACCAGCACCTCGCCTGCCGTCCCGGCACCGAGCCCTTCTTGCTGCTCGGGATGTTGTCCTCCATCGTGAAGGGCAACCTCCGTGATGTCCAGTTCGTGGACGACTACACCACCGGCTACGATCGGCTGGTGGAGCTCATCTCGGCTTGGCCGCTCGAGCGCTGCGCCGAGATCTGCGGCGTCGACGTGGCGGCCCTCTCCGGCGTCACCCTCAAGTTCGCCCGCGCTGCGATGGCCACCGCCTGGCTCGGCCCCTCGGCCTTGGCCAACAGCAACGCGAGCGTGGGTGCCTGGGCCTGGCTGGCGCTCCACACGATCACCGCCAACACGCTGCGCCCGGGCGGCCTCTACGACCACCGGGGTGTCTTCGACCTCCACATCCCGCTCGCGCTCATCCCCACCGCCGAGGCCCCTCGAACGCGCGTGGGCGGGCAGCTCCCGCTCATCCTCCTCCAGGCGCCCGGCTCCCTGTTCGCCGACGAGGCCCTCCAAGGCGGAGAGGGGCAGCTCAGGGCCCTGATCTCGGTCTCGGGCAACCCGGCGCGCGCGCTCCCGGCCTCGCAGCGGGTGGCCTCAGCCCTGGATGGCCTCGACACGCTCGTCTGCCTCGCCGCCTTCCCCGATGAGACCACCGAGAAGGCCCACTGGGTGCTGCCGATCACGCTGCCCTGGGAGCGCGCAGACCTCCACCTCCTCGACACCAACCTGCTGCCGCACCACCTCACCGGCTGGACGCCAGCCCTCCTGCCCGCGGCCGGAGAGGCTCGCCCCGAGGCGCAGATCCTGAAGGAGCTCTTCGCGGCGGTCCACCCGGGCGTGCGCGGCTCCTCCTTCGGGCCGCAGCTCGCCCTCGGCGGTCGGTACCTCGCCACCGCCGATCTCGACGCCTGGCAGGCCCGCTTGACCGAGTGGTTCGGCGATGCCCCCTGGTCGGCCCTCGAGGCCCCGCCGCACCGCATCGATCGCGGCGACGCCGATCGGGCCACCTGGCGGGTGACCACGCCGGACGGCAAGATCAACCTCGTGCCCGACGAGATCGTGCCCCTGCTCGAGGCGCTGCGCGAGCCCGCCCACGACGAGGCCCGCCCCCTGCGCCTGCGAACGACCCGCCGCCCGGGCCGGGCCGTCGACCGCCTGCTCGGCGGCGCGGCGCCCGTCCTCTCGCTCCACCCCTCCTCCGGGGTAGCGGAGGGCAGCCGCGTGAAGATCAGCACCCGCGCTGGCTCCCTCGTGGTGCCGGTGAAGCTCGACCTGGCCCTCCGCCCCGACACCGCCGATCTCCCGCATGGCTGGGGCACCGACGCCCTCGCCCTGGTGGGTACGGACCGGCTCGACCCCCTGCTCGGGACCCCCGATCTCGACGGCCTCGCCTGCCGGATCGATCCCGCCTGAGCGCCCTCGGCTCCCCTGACCTTCGTGCGTTCCCGCCCCTGGGAGGATGTTGTCATGCGGTCCTGGATGATGTTGCCGCTCCTGCTGAGCCTCGCGGCCTGCCCCGCCCCCTCTGAGCAGCCCGGGAACGCCCCCGGCGCGGGTGGAGGCCCGGGTGGTCCGGGCGCTGGCCCGGGCGGCGCGGAGGGTGGCCCGGGTGGTCCGGGTGGTCCCGGCGGCCCCGGCGGCGCGGGGGGCCCCGGCGGCGCGGGGGGCGGCCCGGGCGGCGGGCCCGAGTTTGACCTCAATACGATGAAGCCCCAGAAGACCCAGCAGGACATCGCCGCCGGCGAGCATGTCACGGTCTCGGGCACCATCGTCGGCGAGTGCGCTGGCACGCTGCGGGTGGACGTCATCGGCGCCAAGCCGCCCTCGGACCCCTCCATCCCCCCCGGCCCGCTCACCTCCACCGAGCCCGCCGCGGTCGGCCCCTTCTCGGTGCTGGTGCCCAAGGGCCAGGAGCTCCGCCTCGCTGCGCTCTGTGACGCCAACAAGGACGGCAAGCTGTCCGGCAAGCCCGACATGATCGCCGAGGGCAAGGATCTGGGCTCCACCGCCGCCGATGTCAGCGGCGTGACCCTCACCCTCACCGACGCCCCCACGGGCGGCGGCCCCGGCGGCGGCCCCGGGGGTCCTGGCGGCGCGGGTGGCGCTGGCGGCCCCCCCGCCGGCCCGGGGGGCCCTCCCGGCGGCCCCGAAGGCGCAGGGGGTCCCCCGCCAGGGGGCGGTCCGCCTCCGGGCGGCGGTCCTCCGCCGGGTGAGAAGCCGCCGGAGAAGCCCGCAGGCGGCTGATCCTCACGGGGATCGTCACCGTGAGGTGCTCGTCTCGACGGGCTGGGTCGGAGGGGCCCGCGGGGGGCCCTGGGCCCTCCCCGCGCTCGCGGCGCCCGCCTACTCGGCGGAGAGCTCGAGGGAGGCGGAGAGGTCGTCGCTCTCGTCGGTGTCTTCCACCTCCACCTCGGGCTCGTGCGAGGGGGGGAGGTTCCAGTTCGTGCCCGGCAGCACCGGGGAGCCCGTGAAGGGGCGCACTTCGATGAGCTGAGAGCGCGGGTGGGTGAGCACCTGCAGGATCTCGAGCCCCGCCGGGACACCGTTGCTGCTGCGCCCGAGCCCCACCGAGGGCAGGCGCAGCGAGGCGCCGATGGTGCCGCGGTTGATGTTGAGGGCGCCCGTTCGGACACGGTCGCGCAGCTCATTGAGGACCGGGCTGTCCGTCCGCGTGAAGACGCTCGTGGAGGCGCGGAAGGCGGCCTGGTTGTGCAGCGCTGTGGCCTCTTCCCAGTTGGCCACCTTGTAGATGAGCAGCATCGGCCCGGGGGGCTCGTCCACGAGGCAGGGGTCGCCGTTCTCCCAGTGGACCCGGAAGATGGCCGGGCGGGCGTAGAAGCCGCGGCGCTCGATCTTCTCGGGGTTGGCGTCGAGCAGGGCCTCGTGCCCCTTGCTCACCAGGGTGCGGCCGAAGCGGCGATAGCGTGCGCGCAGGTTCTCGGAGATCACCGGGCCCATGAAGACGTCATGGTCGAAGCCGTAGCCGACCGTCAGGCGCGCGCTGTGGCGCACGAGGGCGTTGGCGAAGCTCTCGTAGATGCCCTCGGTGACGATGACCCGGCCTGTCGAGTTGTGCCGCTGACCGCTCGTGAGGAAGGCGCTGACCATGACCTCGTAGACGGCGCGGTCGAGCTCGGCGTCGTCGAGGACGATGGCGATGCCCTTACCTCCACACTGGAGGATCATGGGCAGCTCGGGGCGGTCGGGGGTCGCCTGGCGGAGGTGGGCGGCGGTGGCGTAGTTGCCGGTGAAGATCACCGCGTCTACGCCGGGGTGCTGCACCATCCGGGTGCCGATCACCGTGCCCGGTCCCTGCACCATGTTGTAGACGCCGCGCGGCAGCTTGCAGCGGTCCCAGAGCTCGGCGAGGGTCTGGCCGACGCCCGGGGTGAACTTGCTCGGCTTGACGACGATCGCGTTGCCGGCGAGCACCGCCGCCGCCCCTTGCGAGGCGGGGAGGAGCACGGGGAAGTTGTAGGGGCAGAGCATGGCGACGACGCCGCGGGGCAGCCGATCGGAGCGGGCGCCGATGTCTTCGATCACCCGCGGCGCGAGGAGCTGGACCCCCTCATCGAGGAAGAGGTCGATCGCGCGGATGGCCGCCAGCACCTCCTGGCGGGACTCCCAGATGGCCTTACCGGTCTCACGGGTGACGAGGCGGGCGATGCGCTCCTGGAAGCGGGCGATGTTGTCGCGGAAGCGACGGACGACCGTGGCGCGGTCGTTCAGGGGCAGGCGACGCCAGGCGCGGGAGCCGTTGGTCGCGGCCTCCACGGCGTCGTCTACGCTGGCCTCCGAGAAGGGGAATCGACCGAGGACGTCGCTCCGGTCACCCGGGTTGACGGCGTTGATGTAGCCGTCGACCGATTCGGGTTTGAGGAAGGAGCCCCGGACGTAGTCTCCCCTGCGTACGATGCGGTCCCTGATGTCGTCCACGAGTGAGCCCTGCGGTGCGTTCTTCGGGATGGAGGCCCGGGGGAGTAGGGTCCGACCGGCGGGTCGGCGGAGCCCCCGGCCCGCATATCCTACCGGATCGGGCGCGGCCGCAGGCCGCCTGCGTGGCGGTTCTTCGGCCCATCGGGTAAAGGCGCGCCCCCGGGGAGCACCGATGCACAAGGTCCACGACAACATCCTCCAGTGTGTAGGCGATACGCCGCTCGTTCGGCTGAACCACGTCACGGAGGGGCTCAAGTCCACGCTCTATGCCAAGCTGGAGTACATGAACCCGGCCGGTTCGGTCAAAGACCGCATCGCGATCGAGATCCTCGATGAGGCCGAGCGCACCGGCGCGATCAAGCCGGGGGGCACCATCATCGAGGCCACGAGTGGGAACACCGGCGCAGGCCTCGCCATGGTCGCCGCTCTGCGCGGCTATCGCAGCATCTTCGTGATGCCGGACAAGCAGTCCGAGGAGAAGCGGGCGGCGCTGCGGGCCTGGGGCGCGCGGGTGGTCATCACCCCCACCAACGTCGACGCCGAAGATCCGCGCTCCTACTACCAGACCGCCAAGCGGCTCGTGGCCGAGACGCCGAACGCCTTCTACGCCAATCAGTACCACAACGACGCCAACCCGCGGGCCCACTACAAGAGCACCGGGCCCGAGCTGTACAACCAAATCGACGGCAAGATCGACGCCTTCTTCGCCGGCCTCGGCACGGGCGGGACGATCACGGGCACCGGAAAGTACCTGAAGGAGCAGAAGCCAGAGATCAAGGTCGTGGGCGTGGACCCTGTCGGCTCGCTCTACTACGACTACTTCAGCACCGGTCAGCTCACCCAGCCCCACACTTATGTGATCGAGGGCATCGGTGAGGACTTCCTCCCCTCCACCATGGACTTCCAGTACGTCGACGACGTGGTGCGGGTCAATGACAAGGAGTGTTTCCAGACCACCCGCCGCCTCGTGCGTGAAGAGGGCCTCTTCTGCGGGGGCTCCTCGGGTGCCGCTGTCGCGGGCGCGCTCAAGTACCTCCGTCGCCACGACCGGGAGGGCCTGACGGCCGTCGTGTTGCTCCCCGACGGAGCCAACAAGTACCTGTCCAAGATCTTCAATGACAGCTGGATGCGCGAGAACGGCTTCCTCGAGCCCGACACCCGCATGGGCTCCGTGGCTGACCTCATGGCCTTCCGCGGCAAGCGCAGCCTCGTCACCGTGCGCCCCTCGGCGCGGGTGGCCGAGGTCATCGGCGTCCTCAAGATGCACGGCATCAGCCAGGTGCCGGTGATGGAGGGCGGCCGCATCCAGGGCGTGCTCTTTGACAAGCGGCTGCTCGAGAAGGCGCTCGAGGGTGGGCGCTCGGATGTGCCGGTGGCCGATCTGGTCGAGGCCTCGTACTGCACCGTCGACCGGGACACCGAGGTCGCGGTGCTGACAGAGCTCTTCCGCCGCTTCAAGGTGGCGATCGTCCTCGATAACGACCACGCGCCGGTCGACATCATCACCCGGATCGACCTCATCGACTTCATCTCCGAGACCCGCGGGAGCGCCGCATGAAGCCGGTCGCACACTCGGACAAGGCGCTCCAGCTCGGCACCCTGGCCATCCACGCCGGTCAGCCCCCAGAGGCGGTCACCGGCGCTGTGATGGTGCCGGTCTTCCAGACCTCCACCTACGCCCAGCCGCACCCCGGTGAGTGGCCCTGGGAGTACAGTCGCACCCACAACCCCACCCGCAGCGCGCTGCAGGCCTGCATCGCCGCCCTCGAGGGGGGCAAGCACGGCCTCTGCTTCGCCTCGGGCCTCGCCGCCACCGACACCGTCATCCGCACGCTGTCGGCGGGGGACAAGGTGGTCTGTGGAGATGACGTCTACGGTGGGACGTACCGTCTGTTCACGCGGGAGTGGTCGCGCTTCGGCATTGAGTTCTCCTTCGTCGATCTCTCGAAGCCCGAGGCGGTGATCCCCGCGGGCACGAAGCTCGTCTGGCTCGAGTCGCCCACGAACCCGCTGCTCAAGACCACCGACATCGCGGCGGTGGTCGAGAAGGCGCACGCGGTGGGCGCCTTGGTGGTGGTTGACAACACCTTCGCCACGCCGGTCTACCAGCGGCCCCTCTCGCTCGGGGCCGACATCGTGGTGCACAGCACCACCAAGTACATGGGCGGCCACAGCGACGTCGTGGGCGGCGCGGTCATCACCAATGACGACGCCCTGCACCAGCGCCTCGCCTTCCTCCAGAACGCCTGCGGCGCCGTCCCGGGGCCCTGGGACTGCTTCCTCACGATGCGCGGCATCAAGACGCTGCACCTCCGGATGGAGCGCCACACCGAGAACGCGCGCGCGCTCGTGGCCTGGCTCAGCGAGCGGAGCGACGTGGTCAAGGTGCATTATCCGGGCTTCGGCGGGATGATCTCCTTCGTGCTCGACGGAGACCTCGACGCCGCCGTGCGCTTCGTGAAGGGCACCTCGCTCTTCACCCTGGCCGAGAGCCTGGGCGGCGTGGAGAGCCTGATCGAGCTCCCGGCCATCATGACCCACGCCTCCATCCCGGCGGCGGTGCGGGCCTCGATCGGCCTGCCGGACGGCCTCATCCGCCTGAGCGTGGGCGTGGAGCACGTCATCGACCTCCAGGCTGACCTCGAAGCCGCCTTCGCCGCCGCCCGCGGCTGAGGGGCCCCGCTGCGCGTCGCCTACCTGCTCCCGGCGCCCGGGATCCCGGTCCAGGGGCCGAGCGGCTCGAGCAGCCACGTGCGCGGGCTCTGCGCGGCCCTGGCCCGGGAGCATGACACCCGGCTCTACGCCGCCCAGTCTGTTGATCGACGGGGCCGCTTCGGCGAGCCCACCCCGGCGATCATCACGGGGGTGCCCGGCTGGCCGTCCTGGCTCAAGCGCTACGGCGAGATGCGGGAGGTGCGGGCCGCCCGCTGCCTCGCCGATCGGGTGCTGCACGACGCCTTCGAGGGCTGGACCCCGGACGTGATCATCGAGCGGCACACGCTCTTCAGCGACGCGGGCTGGCGGCTCCACGATCGGCTCGGCCGGCCCTGGGTGCTCGAGGTCAACGCGCCCCCCGTGGTGGAGCGCTCCCGCTTCGAGACCGTCCTCCAGCCCCGCTGGGCAGACCGATGGGAGCGCCAGGTGCTGCTCGCCGCGCCGGTGGTGGTGGCGGTGAGCCGCTGGCTCGTGCGCTGGCTCACCGAGGAGGTGGGCTGCCGCAACGTGCGCTGGATCCCGAACGGCGTGGTGCCGGTGCGGGGTGATCGAGAGCGGGGGCGGCGCCTCTTGGGGGTGGCCCAGGATGAGCCGCTGGTGGGCTTTGTCGGCTCGATGCGCCAGTGGCACGGCATCGAGCGTCTCGGCCGCATCGCGGTGGCGCTCCACGCTCGCCTCGCCCTCATCGGGCCTCGTCCGGCAGATCTGCCGCTCGGGGCGGTCGCCCCCGGATACCTGCGCGCCCAAGACCTCGCCGACGCCGTGGCCGCCCTCGATCTCGCCCTCGCGCCCTACCCGGAGGACACCCCTCCCTGGTTCTGCCCCTTGAAGCTGCTCGACTACCGGGCGCAGGGCACGCCGGTGGTGGCCGGAGACGTCGGAGACGTGCGGGAGATCCTCGAGCAGGGGGGCACCGTCGTGCCGCCGGCCGACGACGGGGCCTACATCGAGGCCGGCCGCCGCTGGCTCGGTCGCCGGACGCACCCCCGGGTGCGGAGCTGGCAGACGGTGAGCCGGCAGGTGCTCGAGGCGGCCGGTGTGGGTGACGGGTCGACCGCGACCGCGACCGTGGAAGTGGGGCCGCCCTGACCGTTCCGGTCGGGCCGGTTACTCGGTGGGGATGGACCCATCCGGCCTCCCCGCCCCCGCGCCCAGCCCCGAGCGCCCCGATCCCGCGCTGTCCTGGGAGGGCCGGTACCGCTCCGCGATGGTCCGGCGCTTCGGCTTGCTCTACTGGCTGTGCGGGCTCGGGATCCTCCTCCGGCGCCTCCGGCTGGAGGAGCACTCGGCGGAGAACATCCGCCAGGCGGCCTCCCGCGGCCCGGTGGTCTACGCGCTCCACACCCCTTCGCTCATCGACTGGCTGGCCCTCAACCGGGTCTTGAACGGGCGGCGGTTGCCGCTCGCCGCCTTCTCGCTCGGCATCCGCTCCACCTGGTTCCAGCCCTTCATCGAGGCCGTCCGCGAGATCAAGGGCGCCTTCGTGGCCCGGCTCCGCGGCGGGAAGGCCCCCGATCCCGTCGACTCCGGCTGGCTGGCCGAGGCCGTGTCGCGCGGGCTGACCACCTGCGTCTTCCTCGTGCCCGAGCGAGACATCGTCTCCGACGCGCTCGGCGTCGAGGCCCCGGACCCCATCAGCGCCCTCGTCGAGGCCCAGGCCCGCTCGAGCGCGCCGGTCCAGGTGGTGCCCGTCGTGGTGGCCTGGCACCGCCGCCCGGAGCTCGCCCGCACCGAGGTGGCTCGTGTGCTGCTCGGCTCCCAGGACGAGCCGGGGACCTTCCAGAAGCTCTGGAACGTGCTCACCCGCACGAGCGTCGCCCTCGTCCAGGCCGGCGAGCCGCTCGACCTCCGGGAGCTGCTCGAGCGGTACAAGGCCGAGCCCCCAGCCCGGCAGGTGAGGGCGGCCCGCATCCTGCTCCGGCGCTACCTCTACCGGGAGTCCCACGTCATCCGAGGGCCGCGCATCCGGCCCCTGCGCTGGATGCGGCGCCTCGTGCTGCACTCCCCGGAGGTCCAGCGCCTCGTGACCGAGGAGGCGCGAGCCACCCACCGCGCCGCGCCCGTCGTCCAGGCCGAGGTGGCGAAGGTCCTTGACCAGATCGCGGCCCGGATGAGCTTCCCCGTGGTCCAGGTCGCGTACGCCTTCACGAAGATGCTGTTCAACCGCATCTTCGCCGGCATCGACATGCGCCCCGAGGACGCCCAGCGCCTGCGGGCGGCGATGCGCGCCGGCACCCCCGTGCTCGTGCCCTGTCATCGCTCCCACCTCGACTACCTGCTCGTCTCCACGGTGATGTACGAGCACGATCTGGTCGTTCCGCACGTGGTCGCCGGCGACAACCTCTCCTTCTGGCCGCTCGGGCCGCTGTTCCGACGGGCGGGGGCCTTCTTCATCAAGCGCAGCTTCAAGGGCGACCGGGTGTTTCCGGTCGTCTTCGAGCGCTACCTCCGGCAGCTGCTCCGCGACGGCTTCCCGGTCGAGTTCTTCATCGAGGGGGGGCGAAGCCGCACCGGCAAGCTGCTGCCGGCGCGCCTCGGCGTGCTCTCGATGGTGATGGACGCCGCGGCCCGCCAGCAGAAGGATCAAGAGGTCACCCTCCTCCCGATCGCGGTCTGCTACGAGCAGATCGCCGAGGAGCGCTCGTATGCGAGCGAGCTCGGCGGAGCGACGAAGGAGCGGGAAGACCTCGGCCAGGTGGTCAAGGCGGGGCGGGTGATCGGCCGCCGCTTCGGCAAGGTCTACCTCCGGGTGGGCGAGCCGATCAGCACCCGCGCCCTCTTCTCCGACCTGCCGGCCCCCTGGGCCACCCTCGATCGCGACCACCGGCGAGAGGTGCTCGAGCGCACCGGAGAGCGGCTCCTGTACCGCATCTCCGAGCGCCTCGTCATCCTGCCGACGGGCCTGACCGCCCTCGCCCTCCTCGCGCAGTCGAAGCGGGGTGTGCGGATGAATGAGCTCGTCGCCCGCGTCGAGCGCTTCGAGCGCCTCCTCCAGCGGAAGGGGGCGGAGTTCGGGGCCGGGGGCTCCATCGGCCGCAGCGGCGTGGTCGAGGCCGTTCAGCGCTTCGAGAAGCGGCGTCTGTTGAGCCGGGTCAAGGACGAGGAGGGTGACATCCTCCAGCTCCTCGAGGCCAAGCGGATCACCCTCGAGTATTACAAGAATTCCCTGCTCAATTTCCTGGTGCCAGAGAGCCTCTTCGCCGCCTCGGTGCGGGCCTGCCGGGAGCAGGCCGCCGACCTGCCGCGGGCCGAGCTCCGTCGCCTCTTCCGCGAGCAGCTCTTCTTGCTCCGCTACGAGCTCACCCTCGACCCCGACCGCAGTCTCGAGTCGCTCGAAGACGAGGCCCTGCGGAGCCTCATCTCCTACGGCGCCCTCCGCGAAGAGGCCGATGGCCAGCTGGTCGTCGTCGAGCCGAAGCTCGTGACCGAGCTGGCCGAGCTCACCCGCAACCTGCTCGAGAGCTACGCCCTCGTGCTCCGGGCCGCCAGGGCGCTCCGTTCCCGCGATCTCCGGCCCGATCAGCTGCCGCTGCGGGTCCAGGAGGTGGGCAAGGGCCTGCTCGCCGTGGACGAGCTCAGCCGCCCCGAGTCCCTGTCCCTCGTCAACCTCACCAACGCCGTGCAGGCCTGGCGGGAGGAGGGGGTGCTCCAGTTCCGCTCCGACGGGGGCGGCCTCCAGTTCGACGACGCGGTGGTCCAGCAGTACATGGACGACCTCAAGCGGCTGGTCGACTGAATGGCGGGCTCCGAGCGGGTCGACGCCCTCTTCGCTGGAGACCCCCCTCCGGGCCTCTTGGAGCTCGGCGGGGTGCTGGCGCGGGCCGATCGGCTGCTCCTGCTCTCGCTGCCGCTGCACCTGCTCGGCGTCCCCTGCTGGACGGGGGTGCCCGGCGCCCTGCTCACGCTCTGGGCCTACCTGCTCGTCGACGGCCAGATGCACCACCTCGACGCCGGCGCGCTGCCCGTCGAGTCCCTCGCGCGGCTCGAACGGGTGAAACGACGGGCCACCGGCCTCCTGCTCTTCTCCGTCGCCTCCTTCCTGCTCCAGGCCTGGCTGCTCTCCCACGGCGTGGGGCCGCTGTGGGCCTCGCTGCTGCTGGCCCTTCAAGGCGGCTCGGACAGCCCGATCTGAGCGGGGCCGGCGCGCGCCTCGCGGCTCAGCGACCGGAGGCCAGCGCGGGGGGCGTGGCCTCGAGCACGCAGGTCATGAAGGCCCCCTCTTGCGGGGGGAGGGTGGCCGGGCCGCTCCATGCGTGCGCGAAGCCCTCCTTGTCGAGGGTCCAGTTCAGGGGGCCGGCGGGGAGCCCGGAGAAGGTGGCGAGGCCGCGGGGATCGGCCTCTGCGGCGTAGGGGCGGAGGCTGAGCTCGACCCGCGCCCCGGCGACGGCGGCGCCGGTCTGGCTCAGCACGAGGACCCGCAGCTCACCGGGATCGAGGCGATCCTCCGGGCTGCCGGCGGGGGCCAGGGTGCAGGCGGCGGGAGGCTCGAGGCGCCGCATGCTGGTGCGGAGGCCCGAGGGCAGCCGATCCGCCCCGCAGGCGCCGAGCAGGAGGGCCCCGGCGAGGAGCGCAGGACCCGCCTGGAGAGGGGGGGAGGGCCACCGAGCGCGGGTGGGGAGGGGCATGGCGCTACGATAGCCGGAGCCCTCGCCCACCCGAAACCTTTACGCGCTGGCCGCCCCCGCTCCGGGGCCGCGCCGGCCGGAGGCGCCCGATGTCGCTCGACCGCGTCTACCCGCTGCTCGGCCTGTCCACCGCGGCCCGCCTGCCCGAAGACCCGCTGCTCCGCTGCGTCGCCGAGGCCGCCCGCGCCGAGACCCTCGGGGCGGCCTTCACCGTGGGCTACCAGGCCGCGCTCCAGCGCCTCGTCCCTGGCTCGACGGCGGGCGAACGCCGCTCCCTCTGCGCGACCGAGGCGAGGGGGGCGCACCCGCGTCACATCGAGGCCCGCCTCGAGGCGGGGGTGGGCGGGCTGCGCCTCACCGGGGAGAAGTCCTTCGCGACCCTGGCCGGCGCCGCCGAGGCCCTGCTCGTGCTCTGCGCCGCGGGGGAGGTGTCGGGTCGGAAGGCCCTGCGCCTCGTCCGGGTGGCGGTGCCCTCGCCCGGCCTGCGGCTCTCGCCCGGCCCGGAGCTCCCCTTCTGCCCGGAGGTCGATCACGCCACGGTCCGGCTCGACGAGGTGGCCGTCGCCGCCGCCGACATCCTGCCTGGGGATGGCTGGGTGGACTACGTCAAGCCCTTCCGGAGCGTGGAGGACCTGACGGTGGGCCTCTGCGCCACCGCGGCCCTCACCGGGCTGCTGCTCCGCCGGGGGGATCGCGCCGACGAGGTCCCGCCGCTGCTCGCCCTGCTCGCGGCGCTGGTCGCCCTCGCCGAGCTCCCCCGGGCCGCCCTGCTCGAGCCGGGGCCCCTCCTCGCCCTCGACGGGGCGCTCCGCCTGCTCTCGACGCTGGCCCCCGCCGCCCAGCGGCGCCTCGCCCTCCTCGACCCCGCGCTCGGGGCCGCCTGGGAGCGCGATCTGCCCCTGCTCTCCGTCGCCGCGCGGGCTCGGGCGGCCCGCGCCGCGGGGGCCTGGTCCGCCTGGGGCGGGGCGCCGGGTTAGGGCTCGCCCGCGCCGGGGAGTACGAAGGAGAGCAAAGGCTCCGATCCGCCCCGCAGAGCTTTGAATTCACACAGTCAGGAGAGTGAACATGTCCGCCAAGCACGACCCCATCGAAGAGCCCGAGGCCGACGACCGCGCGGTGGAGGCGAACCCCGCCGAGTCCGTCGCCGAGACCGTCGCCGAGTCCGTCGCCGAGTCCGTCGCCGAGACCGTCGCCGCCGACGGGCCGGAGTCCGACGGGGTCTGGGTGGAGCACCCCGGAGAGGGCGTCGAGCCGCCCGTCGTGGAGGTGGACGTCCCCGCCGAGGCCGCTGACCAGGAGCCCCCGGCGCCCGACTCCCAGGGCGCCGCAGACGCCGCGCTCACCCTCGACCACGTCTTCATCGACCTCGGCCGCCAGAAGAAGAAGCTCATCCGCAAGCTGAAAGACTTCCGCGGCCCGCTGATGGACGAGGTCGAGGTGGCCATCCAAGACCTCCAGGCCGAGGGCCACCTCGACCCCAAGGTCCAGACCGTCGTGGTGCTGGTCCGCGGCAAGTAGTGTCGCGGAGGGGGGCGGCGGTCAGTCGACCGGCGCCAGCACCACCCCCTGCAGCGGCGGGAGCTCGATAGCCACGGTGCTGTCGGCTCCCACGGTGTAGGACTGGGCGAGGCCCGGCGGGAAGATGGCGCTGAGCCGTGTCCCCGGCGCGTAGGGCACGCTCATGGCCACGCCGTCCTTCTCGGTGCGGCTCGTCTGGTCGGGGCGCGTGTTCAGGGCCACCACCACGGTCTCGAGGCCGGCGAGGCGCTGATAGACGAAGAGGCCGGCGTCGGCCTCTCCGGCGGCGCTGTCGCTCGCCCAGAGCACGCTGGTCTCGCCGCGGCGCAGCGCCTCCTGGTCAGCGCGGAGGGCGGTGAGGGCGGAGATCCAGTCAAAGAGCGCGCCGTCGGTCGCGAAGCCGGAGGTCCAGAGCGGCTCGCGGTTGGTGGGGTCATTCCCGCCGTCGAAGCCCTGCTCGGTGCCGTAATAGAGCACCGGCAGCCCGGCCTCGGTGAACAGCAGGAGCAGGGCGAGGGCGAGGCTGTCTTCGTCCCGCTCGTAGAGGAAGCGGGGCACGTCGTGGTTGTCGAGGAAGTTGATCGGCAGGTCGACCGGCGGCACGCCGACGCCCCCGTCTTGCGCCACCTGGCCCCAATTGGCCTCTCGGGCAGCCCAGAGGTCGGCGATGACCGAGGGGGGCGCCTGGTCGCGGAAGACGCCGTCATAGACCGTGTACTTCTGAGAGAAGTAGGCCATTCCGTCGAGCATCCCGGCGTCGGTGTAGCCGCCGATCAGGCTGTCGTCGCCGTCGAAGGCCTCGCCGAAGAGGATGAACTTCTCCTTGCCCATATCCGCCGCCTGCTCGCGGATGGCCCCGCAGAAGACCGGCCAGAATTCGTGCTCGACATGCTTGACGGTGTCGATGCGGTAGCCGTCGATGTTCGTGTGGCGGATCCAGTCGGCATAGACGCGGATGAGGGCCTGCTGGACGTTCGGGTTGCGGGTGTCGAGGTCTTTCAGGCCGCCGGGGAAGTCGCCCCGCTCCACCTGCTCGGCGTCGCCCCAGTCGGTGACCCGGCCGCTCTTGTTGTAGTAGTCGTCATTCCAGAGCTCGGCCGGCTCGGGCGGGATTCGGTTGAGCTCGGGCAGATAGACCCAGCCGAGGGGGGCCGGCCCGGCCTCGCCGAGGCTCGTGAAGCTCTGGATGCCGCGGCGGTCCCAGGCCGGATCCCACTCGGTGACGAGGTCGACCGTGTCCGAGCCGTCGGTCGAGTAGTAGGCGTTGATGTCAGCCTGTCCGTTCTGGTTGATGTCGTAGTAGAAGAGCTGCCCGACATGATTGACGACGATGTCGACCACCACCTTGATGTCGTGGTCGTGCATCACCGCGACGAGCTCGCGCAGCTTCGCCATATCGCCGAAGTGCGGGTTGACGCGGGTGAAGTCTTGCGCCCAGTAGCCGTGGTAGCCGGCGATGCCGGCGTCCTCCTCCACGTTGACCACGACGGGAGAGATCCACAGCGTCGTCACCCCGAGGGCCCCGAAGTAGTCCACGTGATCGATGATTCCCTGGTAGTCGCCGCCCATGTAGCGCGCGAGGTTCGTGGGGTCGTGCGTCACGCCGTGGTCGTTGTTGAGGTCTCCATTGGCGAAGCGGTCGACCAGCACCTGGTAGATGACCTCGTCGCGCCAGTCCTCGACGTGGTTGGTGATCTCGGGATCCTCGGCGAAGGGCGTGGTCGCGGCGCAGGCGGCGAGCCCGAGCAGGGCGGGGGACAGGAGCAGGGACAGGGGCGGGGCAGGGGACAGCGGTCGGAGTGACCGGCCCCGCCCAAGCGGCGTGAGCGTCATCGGTTGTCTCCCGGCAGGTAGTCGTTCGAGTCGATCCACCACTCGGCGCCGATGCCGATGAAGTGCTGGTGGTTGGTCTGGTGGCGGGGATCTTCGTCGGGGAACCAGCGCCGCGCGTCGTCATTGAGGTGCTCGTAGACATACTGGGCGCGGAGCTGGGGGCGGGCGTAGCTGCCGGAGTGAGGCTGGATGGCCGGGATGATCGCGACCTTCGTGACCCGCGGGCGGAGCAGGGTGTCCGTGCGGGGGCTGAGGCCCTCGGGGGCGCGGCCCTGTCGAGAGAGCTCGAGGCCGAGGCTGCCATGCTCGCCGAGGGCGAGGAGGGGGCGGAGGGCCACCGCCGACTCCCAGCCGTCGTCCGGATCGCCGGACTGACCGTCGGCGTCGCGGCTATGGCGGGCATAAGCGCCGAGCTGGACAGCGACCGGCCCCCAGTCCTGGTTACCGGCGAGGGCCACGAGCCACTCGCGGGCTCCGGTGGTGCGGTGGTCGGTCGCGAAGGTGCTCGGGACGCTCAGCGGGTCTGTCGTCGCGAGGCCGGTGGCGAGGCGGCCCCAGACGTGGAGGTAGGACTCCCGGGCCCACCCCCAGCCGGAGAGCTGGAGCCCGGCGACCCCGCCGCCGTCGGCCGGGAGCGCCTCCTTGAGCTGCTCCTCCACCACCCGCTGCCCCTCGGGGAGGTGGTGCAGCTCCCCGTAGCCGTTGACCCGGAAGGTGGCGGCGTCGGTGGCGAAGAAGCGGCCGGCCTTGACGGAGCCCACGGCGCGCTGCCGATCGAGGGTGAGCACGTCTTCGGCGCCCACGCGGCCCGCGAGGGGGACCGGGACGGTCTGCACCTGATAGGCCTCGGCGCTGGGTCGGGCGAGGCCCACGCTCCCCGCGAGCCGCCAGCCCTGAGGCTCCCAGACGAGCCCGCCGCCGACGGTGTTGAGGTTGTCGAGGGGCCAGAAGTCGAGCAGGTGGACGTCGTCGCCGCGCAGCATCCGGGAGCCGGCCCAGGCCCGCAGGGGCGCCGGGCTCCAGTCGTCGGCCTCGACGTACAGGTTGCGCAGGGCGAGGTCGGCGGCCCACTCGCCGTCGTAGTGGAAGGGCTGGCCGGAGATGGCGGGGGTCACCACCACCCTCCAGTCGCCTCCCGCTTCGTCCTTCATGGCCCACCAGAGGTCGAGCTCCAGATAGGGCGCGGCCTGCAGGCGCCCGGGGTGGGCGACGATGTCGGCGGGGGTGCCGTGGCCCCCCTCGGGGGTCGACTCGACCTGCACCCGGCCGTAGGAGCCGGCCCCGAAGCCGGCCCAGGCGGGGGCGCTGACGGACAGGCCGAGCAGGAGGCCCAGCCGAGGTGGCCAACGGTCTCCGCTCATTCGCGCACCAGGATGGCGTAGTCGGCGGCGCCGAGTGACAGGGTCAGGCTGCCGCCGCTCACCGTGGCGCTGCGCCCGGCCAGCTTTCGGTCGGTGAAGGTCGCCCCCTCGACGCCGAGGGCCGAGACGGACACGCGCTCGCTGCGGGCGCTGCCGCCCTTGTTGATCGCGATGATGGCCACGTCGCCGCCGCCATTGTCGCGGGCATAGACGAGCAGGCTGTCGTCCACCCAGAGCTGCGCCCGTTCCCCGCGCCGCAGGGCGGCGCTCTCGGCCCGGGCGGCGCCGATCACCTGGGTCCGCTCCAAGAGCTCGGACTGGTTCGCCGACAGGTAGGGGCTGAAGCTCATCGGGCGGCGGTTGTCAGGGTCCTCCCCGCCGTGAAGCCCGATCTCGTCTCCATAGTAGAGGAGGGGCACCCCGGGCTGCGTGAGCGTGAAAGCGAGGGCCATCGACTGCTGGTTGATGAGATCCCACTCGGTCACCGTGCCCCCGCCGTCGGCCATGGGGTCGTCGAGGTCGCCCGTCCAGGCGTCGCCGGCGACCCCGTCGAGCGCCGTGGCGAAGCGGGAGACGTCGTGGTTGCCGAGGAAGGGGGACATCTGGTCATAAGCGTCCCCATAGATGGCCATGTTGGACGCGACCGTTCCCTCGAGCCCGGTGAAGCTGCCGCCATCGACGAAGGTCGAGCGGATCGACCAGTAGAGCGGGAAGTCGAATTGGCCGTGCAGCTCGGTCGGGCCGACATAGTCCATGATCAGGTTGGGGTCGTTCGTGAACGTCTCGCCCACCACGTAGAAGGGGGCCCCGCCGCCGGCCTCGACCTCGTCGCGCAGCCGCATCCGGAGCGTGCGCATCGCGACGTGGTCCATGTGCTTGGCGGCGTCCACCCGCACCGCGTCTACGTCGTAGACCTCGAGCAGGCGGAGGGTGTCGTCAGTCACCGTCTCGACGATCTCGTGGTTCCGGTAGTCGAGGTCGGGCAGGTAGTCGGTGAACCAGCAGTCGCGGGCGTGGCTGTCCCAGTCGCAGCCGGAGGCCCCGCAGACGCAGCCGCCGCCGAACCAGTCGGGGTGCTCGTCGAGGTAGCTGTGGTCCTCGTGCACGTGGTTCATCACGAGGTCAAAGAGCACGCGGATGCCGGCGGCGTGGGCCTTCTCGACGAGCTCGTGCAGGCGGTCGCTGGCCGCGCCGGCGCTCCCCCCGCTGTCTCCCCAGCGCTCTTCGATGTCGCTCGGGCTCGTGGGCCAGTAGCCGTGGTAGCCGCTGAAGTCGTGGACGCCGTCGGTGCCGAGGTAGCTGCCGGCCGGGTTGTCATAGACCGGCGACAGCCAGAGCGTGCGCACACCGAGGGCCTGGAAGTATCCCTCGTCGAGCGCGTCGATCACACCTTGGAAGTCACCGCCCTGGTAATTCGCGCAGGTGGAGACGCCGGAGATGGGGTCATAGAGGTCAGCGCCGTAGTCGCCGTTGCGGAAGCGGTCGGTGAAGACGAAGTAGAGGAGCCCGTCCTGATAGGCGAAGGGCTCGGGCTCCACCCAGAGGGGGACCCACAAGGGCTCGTTCTCGGCCCGGCGCCCGGCCTCGTCGGCGGCCCATACCCGGACCGAGTGTTTGCCGGCCGGCAGGCCGCTCAGGCTGAGGGTGAGCAGGCCGGTGGAGGGGTCAAAGTCGGGGCTGACGGCCTCCCCCCCGACGGTGACGACGAGCGTGGCGGGGTCGATGGCGGCGCCGTCGGCGGCGCTGGCGATCTGCACCTCCACCGACAGGGCGCCGCTCGGGGTCGCCGAGGCCGACACGGTCTGGAGCAGGGGCCGCTGGCAGTCGCCCACCCGCAGGTCGCGGTTCTCACTCCCGCCCACCCACTTCGAATAGACGGTCGCCGGGGGCTCGCCCTCCCACTCGCCGTTCGGGAGGAGCTTGTAGGCGTACTCGCCGGGGTCGAGCTCGCCGAGCGCGACGCTCCAGGCCCCCTCTCCGTCGGGCCCCGAGAGGGCGGTGGGGCTCCAGTCGTTGAACTCGCCCGCGATCTGCAAGCTCGAGAGGCTCACGCTCGGCGTGTAGGAGAAGGTGACCGCGCAGTCGCGGACGCTGAGGATCTCGCGGGCGGTGTCGATGCCGCCGTCTCCGCCGTCTGTGCCGTCTCCGCCGTCGTCTCCGTAGCCGTAGCCGTCCCCCTCGGTGTCCCCGTCACCGGGATCCCAGGGGAGCTCGGGCACGCGGTCGCAGTCCTCCTCCAGGCAGTCGGAGCTGCAGCCGGTCGCGAGGCCCGACAGGGCCCCCGCGAGGAGGGCGAGGCAGGAAAGCGGGCCGCGCAGGCGGGGCGGAGCGGGGTCGTGGGGCATCACAGGTCCTCGGCGCAGCGGGCGGAGCGGTCAGACAGGAAGAGGCGGGCGGAGCGGGGCGGCAGCCAGAGGCTCGTGGGCTCCCCCGGCGTGAAGGGGACGGCGGGGTCTCCCTCGAGGAGCTCGGTGAACCAGGGGTCCTCCACCGCGGTGTCCTCGGGGAGGGTCAGCGACACGAATGCGGGGGTGTCGTCGGCGTTGACGAGCAGCAGGGCTGGCTCCCCATCGCCGGCGTCGCGGAGGAGGGCGAGGGAGCCACCTTCGGCCAGCAGCGTCTGTCGACCGCCGCGGCGGAGGGCCTCGCTGCAGGCGCGGGCCCGACCGAGCCGCCCGACCCGCTCGAGCGTCCAGGACTGGAGCGCGGAGAGGCCGGGGCCGAAGACCATCGGTCGGCGGGAGTCGGGGTCCGTGGCGCCGGCGAGGCCGTATTCGTCGCCCTGATAGAGGACCGGGGCCCCCGGGAGGGAGAGGACGACCGCCTGGGCGAGCAGCAGGCGCTCGTAGGGCTCGGCGTCGTCGGGCTGGGGAGGCGGGGAGGCCCAGGGATCGCCCCCGCCGTCTCCGGCCGCCTCGGACAGGAAGCGACTCGTGTCATGATTGCCGACGAAGGGGGCCATCACCGAGCCGGAGCCGGCCCAGGCGGCCTCGCTCTCGTCGAGCACGGCGTTGAGCTCCGCCGCGTCAATCGTCTGCCAGGCGAGCCAGCCGCGCAGGGCCCAGAGCAGCGGGAACTCGAATTGCCCGTCGAGGCCGAAGGGGCCGAGGTTCTTCTGGATGTCGGCGGCGCCGCCCTCGCCCGTGAAGGTCTCGCCGAGGGTGAAGAAGCGGGTGGGGCCCGCCTCCAGGGACTCGGAGAGGCCGTAGACGAGGGCGCGGACGGCGGGGCGGCTCATCATGGGCACGGCGTCGATGCGCAGGCCGTCGAGATCGAAAGACTCCGCCCACCAGATGGCGTCGGCCACGGCGGCGCGCTCGACCGCCGGCTCCTCCCAATTCAAGTCCGGCAGGTAGGGCGTGAACCAGCAGACCTCGATGTCCTCGGACCAGGGGCAGTCGTAGTCTCCGCAGATACAGTCCGGATCGGCGTGGAACCAGCCGTCGTCCGTGTGCTCCGCCACCCAGGGGTGCGCCTCGTGGACGTGGTTCGGCACCAGATCCATGATGACGCGGAGGCCGGCGGCGTGGGCGGCCTCGACGAGCGCGCGGACCTCGGCCTCGCCGCCGAAGGCGGGCTCGACCTCGCGCGAGGAGACCGGCCAGTACCCGTGATAGGCCTCATAGAGGTGGCCGTCGTCTCCGGGCCACTGCCCCTCGGCGTTTCGATAGAGGGGGGAGATCCAGAGCACGCGCACGCCGAGGGCTTCGAAGTAGCCCTCATCGAGCTTCTGGAGGAGGCCAGCGATCGTGCCGCCCTGTCGGAGCCCGGGGTCCTGTCCCGGGGGCAGGGCGCCGCTCGGCCCGGCGAAGCGGTCGATCAGCACCTGATAGATGAGGGCGTCCTCCCAGGCGAAGGGGCTGTCCTCCACCCAGAAGGGGAGGGAGGCGGTCGCCTCGGCCCCGTCGCGGCCCCACCCGCGGAGGGACAGCCGATGTTTACCGGTCGAGAGGCCCGAGCCTCGCACCGACAGGGCGCCGTCGCCGGGATCGATCTCGACCGACAGGGAGGCGCCGTCTTCGAGGGTGGCGGTGGCGCCGTCGAGGCGGGCGCCGCCCTTGCCGCGGAGGAAGGTGGCCTCCACCCGGAGCTCGCCGTCGGCGGTCGGCTCGAGCGACTGGACCCGGAGGGCGGGCTGCTGGCAGTCACCGACCCTCACGCGGCTCACCTCGCGGCCCGCCTCGGCGTCCCAGGACAGGAGGGGGGCGAAGGGGTCGCGCTCGTCTTGGCCGTCGACGCGGAAGAGGTAGGTGTGGTCGCCTTCGGGGAGGTCGAGCGTGATGCGCCAGACCCCGTCTTCACCGCGGTGGAGGGCCTCGTCTTCGCCGCCGCTCCAGTCACCGCGCACCGAGACCCGGCGGGCAGGCTCGACCCAGTAGAGCTCCGTCTCGCAGCTCCGCTCCGGGGCGCAAGCGCTGAGGCCGACGGAGCAGAGGCCGAGCGCGCCGACGGTGAGCCCGAGGCCGATCGGCGCCCGACACGGACGACGCAGGCGGGGGGCCCTCACTCGAGCTCCACGACGAGCGCGGTGTCGGCGCCGGGGGAGAGGGTGAAGGCGCGCTCGACGGTGTGGCCGGTGGTCACCTGCTCGATCTTCAGGCTGTGCGGGCCGGCGGGGAGGGTCAAGGTGGCGGTCCCGCCCTTCACCTTGACCACCTTGCCGTCGATGCGCACCACCCCCCAGCCGCCGCGCAGCTCGAGGATCAGCCGCCCCGGCCCCTCGGCGGGGGCGGGTGCCACGGCGGGCGCGGCCTCGGCGGTCTCGGCGGCCTCTGCGGCCCTCGGCGGCACCGCCGGAGCGACCTCCGCCGTGGTCCGGGGCGGGGCGAGCGCGGCGGGGGCGACAGACTGGGCCGAAGGAGCGGGCGGGGGAGCCGCGGCGGAGCTCGTCGGGGGGGCCGCGGCGCGGGGGGCTGCCGGCCGCGGGGCGACCAGGGCCGGCTCGGGCGGCGGCGCGGCGGGCTCGGGCTCGGGCGGGCGCGAGGCAGAGACCGCGGGCGCCGTGGGCGGGGGCGCCGCGGGCGGACGGTCCGACGGCGCGCGGGTGAGCAGAGAGAACGACCCTGAGAGGGTGAGCAGGACCGCGAGGCCGAGCAGGGCGGCGAGCGCGAGGGCGGCGCGCGCGAGGGCGGCGGCGCGCGCGGGGTGGCTCGGGGTGGGCCCGCCTTCGCCGCTCGGGCGCGGGGAGGTCGGCGGCAGCCGCACGGTGACCGGCATGACCTCCGGCTCGTCAAGCTCGAGGTCATCGACCTCTTCGGGGGAGCGGGGGAGGAGGGTGAGGGATGTCTCCGGCCGAGGGCCCTCCCCGAGCTCGGCCAGCAGCCAGGCGCCCAGGGCGGCGCGGGGAGCGGGCGAGAGCGCGGCCTCGTGGGCGGCGGCGACCGCGGTCGCCGAGGGCGGGCGGCGCGCCGGCGAGCGCTCGAGGAGGGAGAGCACCAGGGCGTCGAGGGCCGGCGGGATCGTGGGATCGTAGGCGCTCGGCTTCGGGATCGGGGCGGACTGCACCGCCTCGAGGGTGGCGGCGTCGCTGGCCCGGGCGAAGAGGCGCTGGCCGCTCAACAGCTCGTGGAGGATCACGCCGAGGCTCCAGAGGTCGGAGGCGGCGGTGGCGACCTCTCCGCGGCCCTGCTCGGGGCTCATCGAGGAGAGGTGGCCCTTGACGGTGGGGCCACGGGTGGCCCAGGTGGAGAGGGCCGAGCGGGCGATGCCGAAGTCAGAGAGGCGGGCCCGGCCGCTCCAGTCGAGGAGGAGGTTGGCAGGGCAGACGTCGCGGTGCACGATCTGGAGGGGCTGCCCTCGCTCGTCCTCGCGGGTGTGGATGTGCTCGAGGGCCCGCGCGACTTGCATCGTGAGGGCCACGGCGAGCGGAGGAGGCAGGCGGGTTCGGCGCTCCCGGAGGTGGCGGTGGAGGGCTGAGACGCTCGGGCCCCGGACCCGGTCCATCACGATCCAGGCCGCGCCGTCGAGCTCGCCGAAGGAGCGCACCGCGACGATGTTCTCGTGATCGAATCGAGAGGCGAGCGTGGCCTCGTGGCGGAACATCTCGATGAAGTCGGCGTCATCGGCGTGCTCGGGCCGGATGCGCTTGACCACCACCTCGGGGGTGGCGACCGCGTCGGGCGCTCCCGTGCCGTCGCCCGGCGGCGCCTCGCGGAGGCGGGCGAGGAAGACCTCGGCCATGCCCCCTGCGCCGATGCGCTCGAGGAGCTCCCAGGGGCCGAGCCGGGTGGGCCCGGCTCCCTCAGGCATGGACGCTGTCGCCCGTGAGGTGGGGGCGCATCATCGGCGAGACGTCGCCCACACAGTCACGGCCGAGGCGGGAGGCCATCAGCGTGATGTCGAGGATGATGTGGTTGGTGGCGACGTCGACCAGCGAGGGGTTGGCGGTCCAGACGGCGTGGTTGTCGACCGCCGGCTCGGCGCCGCCGATCAGGGCCTCCCGGCGGTCGACCACCGCGAGGGCCTTGTGCGACCAGGCGGCCTTGGTCTCGTCACCCGCGACGTCGTCGATCCAGCAGGAGAAGCCCGGCGGCGTGCGCTCGGCCCGCGCCGGGCAGTGCAGCACGCGGTGGAGCGGGCGGTCGACGACGTGGGCGAGGGCGGGGAGGAGGCGCTCGAGCTCCCGCGGCCAGAGCGAGAGGTAGACGCTCTGCTCCGCCCCGCGGATCATGGTGTCGATGCGCGCCATCACGTCGTCGTAGCGGCCGAGGATCCAGACGGGCTCGGGCCGGCTGCGCTTGGGGAGCGCCTGGAGCGACCGGGACACGCCCTCGAGCCGCGAGAGGGTGTCGCGGCGCATCCGGTCGAGCAGGCGCTCGGGATCGGTGGCGGCGAAGCGCGCGGGATCGCTGCCGTAGGAGAAGGCGGCGCCGCTCGTCTCGAGCCCGCGCAGCACCGCGTACACCGCGCTGCGGGGCACGCCCGAGCGGGCCGCCACCTCGTAGCCGGTCATGCCGCGGCCGCTCTCGTCCTCCAGGAGCGTGAGGTAGGCGATGGCCTCGTTCCGGGCGAGCCCGAGCGTGGCCAGCTCCTGGATGAGCGCTTCGTGGAGGGGGAGGGCAGACAGGAGGCCTCCGTCGGCGTGACTCTGACTGCGGTCACGTGCGGTCCCTCTGCGTAACTCAAGTTGGAGTCACGTCCAAGGCGGTGGCGCAGATGTGCCACGGCGAGATCGGCGGAGGGGCCCGGTTTGCCTCGCACATTCAGGGCAGGCGCTCAGGGCAGGACGAAGTAGACCACCACGGCGACGATCACGGCCAGCAGGCCCACACCGGCGATCCACGCCGCGCTCGGGGTGCGGTTCGGGGGGGGCTTGAGCGAGGCCGGAACCTGAGCGGTCACGGAGTGTTCCTGCTCCTCCGACGACATCTCCACCGTGAAGGCGTGGTCTCCGAGGGTGATCTTGTCCCCGGGCCCGACGCTCTTCGGGCGGGTGACCCGCTTCCCATTGACGAAGACGCCGTTTCGACTCCCGGCGTCTTGCACCCACACCTCGCCGCTCCGGTAGAGCAGGCGGGCGTGCTGGCGGGAGATGCCTTGATCCGGGATCGCGACGGCACATTCGGGATCACGACCGAGGAGGATCCCCTCCTCCGTGATCTCGTAGCGGGCCCCTTGGAGGGGCCCGGCGGTGGCGGCGAGCAGGGGCACCCGAGACATGGTCAACCTTCGTCTGGTGGGCGAACGAGCCCCTATCCAGGCGGTGGGCGCGTTGACAGGTGCCGTCCATCGCTGGTACCGTGGAGGCCACTTGGTGGCCGCATGGCGCTGAGGAACTTGAAACACGGCTCCGGCGTGCGCATTTGGGCAGGCCCCCTACGGGGCCAATTTGAGCATGTCGGTGGCGGTCCAGGTCCCTCCAGACCAGCCCCTCAAGCCGCCGTTGAGTGTTTACCTGTTAGTCCCGATCGTTATCTTGATTTCTTCTCTTGACTTCATTGTAGAAACTGGATCGGGAGGGGGGGCGCCTTGTGCCACCTGCCCTTCCGCGATCAACCGAATTTTGGAGCAGCCGCGATGAGCGACGCCACAGCGGATCGCCTTCAGGAGATTCAGGGAGAGCTCGCCAGCATCCTGGAAGCCCGTCTGGGCGAGCTCACCCACGCCCTTCGATCGACGGAGGGGACCACACGACGCATCATCGGCGCCGAGATCGAGATCGAGCGCCATCGGTCTGGCCGGGACGCCTTGGAGGCCGAGCTGCGCGGCTTGAGCGCCGAGGTCGAGGCTGCGCGAGCCAGCGCCGAGCAGGTGCGGGCCAACCATGCCCAGCTCTTTGATGAGCGGGACGTGCTGCGGGCCGAGGTCGAGCGGCTGGAGCGGGAGGTCCGCGAGGCGGACGCCGAGGCCGAGCGCACCCGGCAGCGGGTGGCGGCCCTCACCGATGAGGCAGAGATGCTCCGCAACGAGAACATCTCGCTGAAGACCAAGATGAAGACGCTCGAGGAGAACATCACGCGACTGCGGCGGCTCAAGGAGGAGCTCGCCAGCAGCATCAGCGGGCTCACCTCTCAGATGACCACCGAGGCGGCTGTGATCGGCGCCACCGGAGCCCTCGGCTCCGGGCTGCCGCCGGCCAGAGCGGGCCTCCCCGGGGCCGAGTAGCCGCCGCGACGGGCCGCCGGGATCCCCTGAAGGTCTGGATTGAAGCGACAAACATCGGGTGTGCGGGGCCCATCGGGCCCCGAACCTCAGGCAGGGTGGTATGTACGAACGGATCGAAGCCGCTGAGGCCATCCTGGCCACCGTCCTGGCCGCGCGGGCGCGGATCTCCGCGATCGCGCACCAGCACCTCCCCTTCGACCGGGCGCTCGACCTGGAGCTGCGGGCCTCGGTGGGGGCTCACGCGGACCGCGCTCGCCTCGATCACCCCCTCTTCGTGGGGGAGCAAACGGGTCAGGGCGCCGTCCACGAGCGTCTGCCGGTCGAGCCGCCCGTAGGACTGGCCTCGGCGTCGCGCCCCGTCGGCCGCGCGGTTGATCGTTCGGGAGATCGTTCGGTCGATCGACCCTTCGAGGCGGCCGTGCGCTTCACACCGTCGAACCGCTCCGCCTCCACGCAGAGGCCGGTGGCGGGCATAGCTGCCGTACCTGCCGTAGCTTCCGTGGCCGCTGCGGCCCCCTTGGCCGTCGCACCGATCGCGTCCGCCGCTCCGGCGCAGCGCCCGCTCGCGACCTCTGCTCCGCTGAGCCTGACCTCACCCAAGGTCTCCTTCATCCCCGTTCGTTCTGCCGCGGCGCATGCGAGCGCGGTGGTGCTGGACCCCACCGATGTGGATGAAGATCCGACGGGGATCTTCACCGCGCCGAGCCTCCCCCCGCAGTTCTCGACCCGGTCGGCCGCCGCCGCCACGCGTCTGAGCCGGCCGAGCCTCGATCCGGAGCCGGAAGCCCGGCCCGCCGCTCGGCCCCTTGGCCGCGCCGTGATGGGGGAGATCCCCGAGGAGGAGGACACCGTCTCCCTTCGCCCGCTGGTCGCGGAGCCGTCGGCTCCCGTAGCCAAGTGGACGGACGCCGGGGGCGTGGAAGGGAAGGGCGCGGAGACGAAGGGTTTGGATTCGGGGGGAATGGATGAAGAGAGCGAGACCCTCCACGGGATCGGGCCAAACACGCTCTTCGCCGCCTCCTTCGCCTCAGTCCGTCCGAAGGAGACCGAAGAAGACTCCGACACGCTCGACTTTGCCTCGCCCGAACCCTCCCTGCCGGGGCTGGAGATCGCGGAGCTCGAGCCGGGTCAGCCCGCAGATGGGGACGATGAGGTCGATCCGACCTCGATCGTCCGCTCGCCCTTCCTCGACGGCCCGATGCGGGACGCGCTCCCCGCCCCGCGAGAGGCCGGCGCGGCGGCGACCCGGCCGGGCGCGCTCGGCGTCCGACTGGGCGCCAGCCCGCCGCGCGTCCCTGCCCCGGACGATGAGCCCCCCGCCCTCCAGGCGCCACGGATGGTGTCGGCCCGTGTGGGCGGCGCGGACCCGGAGTCCGGCGCCGCTGCCATCCAGATCCTCGGCGTCGGCAAGGCCCGCGCGGTCACCCCCACCCTCGCGCTCGGTGAATCGGAGACCGACGAGATCGCGCGGGTGAGCCCCAGCTTCGCAGGTCCAGAGGACAGCGAGACCGAGGGCCTCTCTCTGACCTTCGAGGAGCCAGACGAGGTTCAGGCTCCGGCCGCCCGGATCCCTCAGCTCACCGATGACGACGATCGCCTCGGCTCCACCCTACCGGCGCACACCCCGATGGCTGGCCCCAGCGAAGGTGAGATTCAACGCTGGCTCGGCCGGGCACGGGAGGCGGAGGGCAAGGGCGACCTCCAGGGGGCGATCCTGTTTTACACCGATCTCATCGGCCTGCAGCCGGACGTGGTCCAGGCGCTGCTCGGGCGCGGGCGCTGCCAGACGGAGCTCGGCGACTACGGCGCCGCGATGAGCGACTTCCAAAAGGCGGAGGACCTCGCACCCAAGTCGGCGGCCCCCATCCTCGAGATGGGCAACCTCTTCTTCGCCCGAAAGGAGTACCGGCGCGCGATCGACCACTTCGACAACGCGATCGCGATCGACGGCAACGACGCGATGGCCTGGTGTCGGCGGGGCATCTGCCACCACTACCGGAAGAACCACAAGCAGGCCTTCCAGGACCTCCAGCGGGCGAAGGCCCTCAACGCCGACATCCCGAACCTCCGACAGTACATCAAGATGGTGCAGAAGGCGATGGAGGGCCGCTGAGACGCAGGGCGCGTGGCTGCGAAGACGATTTCGCAGCCGCGCGAAGCCCGCTACGCAAAACGATGACCCGCGTGGCCGATGGAGGCCCAATACCGGGCGATTTGGGATGGCGAGCGCGGGCACGGTTCATGCAGGGGATCTGACCGGGTTGGAGCCTCCGAGAGCCCATCCCTCCGCCCCTTCGCCCGCCACCCTCCCTCCGCCCGGTGAACCGATGTCCAAGGCGCCCTCCGCGACCGACCTCCTGCTCGAGCGCAACTCCCGCCTGGCGAAGAGCTGGTACGAGCACCTGGTCAAGACCCAGGGCCTTAATCACGACGAGGTGATCCTTGTCTCCACCAAGGTGCTCGAGCTCGTGACGGCCGGTCTCAACCGCGACAAGGCCGCCGCCGCGCGCTGACGGGCCGCCGCGCGCTGACGGGCCGCCGCGCGCTGACGGGCCGCCGCGCGCTGACGGGCCTCCGGGCGCCGCGGCCCCCTCAGCCGAGGGAGAGCATGCGGGTGAGGGGCTTGAGCGCGGCTTGGCGCAGGGCCTCGTCCATCTCGAGGCGCGGGCTCAAGTCTTTGAGGGCGTCACGGATCTTCTCGAGGGTGTTGCGGCGCATGTGCGGGCACTCGTTACACGCGCAGGTCTCGTCCATGCCCGGCAGCGGCAAGAAGGTACGGTCGGGCGCCGCCTTCTGCATCTGGTGGAGGATCCCGGGCTCGGTGCCGACGATGAAGGTGTCGGCGTCCGGGGTGGTGGTCGCATAGCGCAGCAGGCTCGAGGTGGAGCCGATGTGGTCGGCATGCCGGAGCAGGTTCGGCTCACACTCCGGGTGGCAGATGACCTTTGCCCGCGGGTGGCGCACCTTCAGGGCCACGAGCTTCTGCTCGCTGAAGGTCTCGTGTACGATGCACGCACCGGGCCAGAGCACCATCTCGCGGCCGGTCTGCTTGATCAGCCAGGCCCCGAGGTTGCGGTCGGGGCAGAACAGGATCCCCTGGTCGTGCGGGATGCTCTCGATCACGCGAACGGCGTTCGAGCTCGTGCAGATGACGTCGGACAGGGCCTTTACGGCGGCGGAGCAGTTGATGTAGCTCACGAGGGCGTAGCCGGGGTGGGCCGCCTTCCACGCCGCCACCCGCGCCGCCGGGGCCGAGTCAGCGAGGGAGCAGCCCGCCGCCATGTCGGGCACCAGGACGACGCGGTCGGGGTTGAGGATCTTGGCGGTCTCGGCCATGAAGTGCACGCCGCAGAACAGGATCACCCGGGCGTTGGTGTCACGCGCGGCCTGGGCGAGCTGGAGGGAGTCGCCGATGTGGTCGGCGAGGTCTTGGATGTCGGGCTCCTGGTAGTAGTGGGCCAGGATGACGGCGTCTCGGGACACGCGGAGCTCGTCGATCTCGTCGAGGATGTCCTTCCGGACGGATGCGGCGCGCGTGATCGGGGGCGGTGAGGCGGAGAATGAGGCGGAGAATGAGGCGGAGAGTGGGTCGGCCATGGCGTCTCCAGGCGGGGGGGCAGACTAACCCCGGGGAGGGGTCTGGTCCTGGCTCGGGTAAAGGTCCTCCTTGCCCTTGCCGCGTCAACAGTGTAAACGTCGATCATGGCTCGCCCCCACCTCCGACTCATGCTGCTGACCGGTCTCTTGACCGCTTGCGCGCATCGCGGCGGCCTCAACATGCCGGGTCCGCTCGGCGAGATGGGCCGTGACCCCGGCGCCTACGCTGACCGCTCGAAGCGCACCGCGGTGGCTCGGGACGAGGGCGCAGACATCGCCAACCCACGGGTGAAGCGGCGCGGCGCCCGCGAGGGGGAGGCGGTGGCCAAGGCGGCCGGCTCCTTCGTCGGGCAGGGCCGGCTCACGGTCTCGGGCGAGCGCTACCGGTACGACTGCTCTGGCCTCGTCGAGGCCGCGTATGCCAAGGCAGGCGCTTCGCTGCGGGGCTCGAGCAAAGACCTCTACGAGCTCGCCCAGGACGAAGGCCTGCTCCATCGAAAGAAGCGCCCCTTCGTCGGGGACATCGTCTTCTTTGACGACACCTACGATCGAAACAACAACCGACGGCGGGACGACGAGCTCACCCATGTGGGCGTGGTCGAGTCCGTCAACGCCGATGACACCGTCACCGTCGTCCACTTGAGCAATTCTGGGGTCAACCGGCTCCGGATGAACCTCCACAGCCCGCATGACACGGAGAGCCGCAACGGGATGGTCCTCAACGACCCCCTCCGCTCCAGCGGTGACCGCGACGGCGGCCCGGTGCTCGCAGGTGAGCTCTGGCGGGCCTTCGGCAGCCTCTGGGCCCTCTCCGATCAGGCGATGGCAGCGGAGCTCGGCTGCGCGGCGCCGGACACCATCTGACGGTGCCCCCGATCGGGGTCCGTCAGCGCTCGGCCTCCCGGAGGGGATCGGGGAGCCTCTGGAGTACGATCAGCACGTGGTCTCCGACTTGGCGCAGCCCGGGGAGGCGCCGCAGCGGGGCCTCCAGTCGGTCGAAGGTGGGGGTGAGGGCGGCCGCCCGGCGGCTCCCCGGCGGGGGGAGCAGGAAGCCGAGACCGAGCTGATCGACGCGGACAAAGGCGCTCTGAAAGGCGGCGATCACGGCGGATGGGTTGTGGTAGGTCACCCGGACCGGTCGGCCCTCGACGGGCACGTCGGTGACCGCCTGCGCGCGCGCCCAGGCCGCCCGCAGGCCGCCCCGCTTGAGCGCCCCAAGGGTCCAGGCCGGGGAGAGGCGCGGCATCAGGACCAGGAAGAGGCTGGCGCCTGGTCGGAGCAGGCGGCTGAGGTCTCGAGACAGGGCCTCGAGGTCGGGGATGCAGTTGAGCACGCCGAAGTTGAGCAGCGCGCCGTCGAGGGGGGCGCTGTGGAGCGCGGCGAGCTGCTCGGCGGGGAGGCGCTCCGCCGCGACCCCGCGCGCGCGGGCCGCTGCGACCATGCCCGGAGAGGCGTCGCGGGCCAGCACGCTCCGCCCGGTGGACTGCAGCCAGGCGGCGTCAATACCCGTGCCGCAGCCGAGGTCGAGCACCCGCGCGTCCGGGGCCAGCCAGCGATCCATCGTGGCGTGAACGGCCCGACGCTGGGCGATCGCAGGCGCCTCCGCCTCCCAACACTCCGCGTAGGCCCGCGCGTGTTGGTCGAAGGGATCGGTGATCAGAGGCTGTTTGGCTGGCATTGGGGGTGCAGGCACCTTTTGGCTGGTTAGGGTCCGGACCGATCGATCGAGCGTGCTCGGGGCATGCTTCCGCGTCTCCCACCGCTTCTTTCTGCCGCTGTCTCCCACCGCTGGGCGACCTGGCCTCGCGCTCTTTGTATTTTCGTCCCTTTGAGCATGACCGTTGGCCGGGTGACCCCCTCCCAGCGAGGCTTAGCGATTGACACCCCCTTGACCCGTCCGGGGCGACGGAGGAGGCATCCTTGCGTATCCTCTCGCCCCCGACCTCCGGAACCCCGACGAGGCGTCCGCCGCTCACCGGTCGCGCCCTTCATTCAGGAAACGTGGAGTCCCCCATGGGCCGCACCCCCCGCTCGTTGATGCTGAACTTCCTCGCTGTCGCCGCGCTGGCCGCGCCCGGATCGATCGTCTCCATCGCGCTCTTCGCGGGTGAGGCGCACGCTCAGGCCGGCGCCTTCGCCGAGCCCG
Source organism: Myxococcota bacterium (assembly GCA_044344255.1). GTDB lineage: Bacteria > Myxococcota_A > UBA796 > UBA796 > UBA2385 > JBIJDH01. Next base: position 466,809 of record JBIJDH010000001.1, on the reverse strand, counting down.
TCATCGACCTGCTCCCGAGCGGCGACGTCGTCGGGGACGGTAGCACCGCGGTCAACCTGCAGTTCCTCGCGCTGAACGTCGATGGTTCGCCGATGACGGGGCTGAGCTCGAAGCTGAGCGCCTCGCAGGGCAACACCTCTGCGGTGACCGAGCTCCGGCCCGGACTCTACCGTGCCACCTGGACCCCTCCCAAGGTTGAGACGGGCAAGGTGCTCGAGGTCACCCTGAAGGGAAAGACGGCCGCAAAGGGTAACTTCGCTAAGAGTTGGTCGATCACCGCGCAGCCCTCCACGGCCCGCGCGTTGACGATATCGGCCAACCCCCCGCAGCTCGTGCTCGGGCAGGACAGCACCGCCACCGTCGCCATCAACCTCTCCGGGGACGCCAACGCCGCCGCCACGCAGGGCGACGTCGTGCTCCAGAGCTCGTCGGGCTCGATCTCGAACCTCACGCCGCTCGGCCAGGGGCGCTACTCGGCGCTGTACACGGCCCCGAACCAGCAGTTCCCGCAGGTGGCGCTCGTCACCGTGGCCGATCGTCGCGATCCCACCCGCGCCTACGGCGTGCTCGCGATCCCGCTCGTGGGCAAGGCGTCCTTCCCTGTGACCGGTCTGCCCAACAGCCGGATCCTGGTCAAGGTGGGCGATCGCGAGTTCGGCCCCCTCCAGGCCGACGCCTCTGGCCGCGCCCAGGTGCCGATCGTGGTGCCTCCCGGCGTGCAGCAGGCCTTCGTCACGAGCATCACCGCCGACAAGAAGACCGAGGAGCCGCTCGATCTGCAGATCCCGGGCGCTCAGCGGGTCAAGCTGTACCCCCTGCATCAGAGCGTCCCCGCCGATCCCGCGCAGGGTGTCGTGGTGCGCGCTTACGTCGCCAGCGCCTCGGGCGCGCCCGACACCGCGGCCCGGGTCGTGTTCTCTTCGACGGGCGGGGTCACCTCGCCCGCCCGCCACGAGGGCAACGGCGTCTACGCCGCCAACTTCACGCCGCCGATGAGCGTCTCCGGCGGGCAGGTCACCATCCAGGTCGCGGTGGAGGACAGCAAGGGCAAGCAGGCGGACTCCTTCAACCTCAACCTTGTGGCCGCCCGCCCGGGCTCCGTCACCCTCACGGCCGAGCCCGCCGGCCTCAGCCCATCGGCGCAGGGCTTCTCCCTGTTCGCGAAGGTGGTGGGCTCCGACGGTGTCGGTATGTCCGGTCGCGAGCTCTCCTTCGCCGTCAACGGCGCCAAGGTGAACGGCAAGACCAAGGACCTCGGTAACGGAGACTACCAGACCGCCTTCACCACGACGGGCAACGGGCCGGTCGAGGTGGTGGCCACGGTGAAGGCGCCCGCCAGCGGAAACCCGCTCCGGCGCGTGCTGGTCTTCGCCTCGCACCCGTCGATCCCCAATGACGGCCTCTCCTCGACCCTCGTGACCGTGCTCACCCTCGATGAGTTCGGCTACCCCGTGGCCGGCGTCCCCGTGGCCCTCCAGGTCGCCCAGGGTGACGCGGCCCTGCCCACCGCGCTCACCACCGATGACTCCGGCATCGGGCAGGTGACCCTCACCGCCGGACGCGGCGCGGGCGTGGTGCGCATCCAGGCCACGGCGGCCGGTCAGGGCGGCGCGACGGCGGTGCTCCAGTCCCCCGTGCCGGTCGCCCAAGACCTCGTCGCCTCCGCCTCGGGCTCGGCGGCGACTCAGGACCTCTCCCTCGGCTGGCGGCGCATCGTCACCGAGCTGCGGGTGGGCCGGGAGGGTGGCGGCACCATCGTCGCCGCCCCCGCCTCCGTCGCGGCGGGCCCCCTCGCGCGCTTCGCCCTGAGCTCGGACCCCAAGGAGGTGCCGGCCGGCGGCTCGACCACCCTCAAGATCCGGGCCGAAGACAGCAACGGAAAGGGGGTCGCGGGCCAGAAGCTCGACTTCCTCGCCTCGGCGGGCACGATCGGCTCGGCCATCGACCTCGGAAACGGTGATTACGCGGCCTCCCTCTCCGTCCCCGCGGGCACGACCGGGGAGGTCAAGGTCTCGGTCGCCAACGCCGACGGCACGGTCGCGGGCATGGTGAAGGTGCCCGTCGGCGGGGCCGTCGCGGTAGCCGGCGGGGCCTGGGGCACGCCGGTCGCCACCGCGATCCCCGCGGCGCCGACCCCCACCGCCACCCCCAGCGCGGTGACCACCCCGGAGCCCCCCAAGGCGCCGAAGCCGCCGCGCGAGCCCGGAAAGTACCCCTGGCTGCGCGCAGGCGTCGGCTACCTCGGCGGCATGTACAGCTACCAGCAGCGCTCCGAGGCCCTCAACGGCCCGATCTTCAAGCAGAACGTCACCGTGGGCGGCGGAGAGGGCCGCAGCCCGGCCGGCGCCTCGGGCTTCCAGCTCGGGGCCCGGGTGTGGCTGCCGATGTTCACCTATGTGGGCGCCGAGGCCACCTTCCGCACCTCCCGCTGGTCGATCGACCTCTCGGAGGCCGGCTACACCGATGGTGAGATCCCCGACTTCGTCAACGACGTGCGGCTGGTCGGCCTCATCCGCTACCCCTTCGACGTGGGCGCCGCCTCGCAGGTCTCGGTGGCGGGGCGCTTCGGCTACGACATCTCCGACTCCATCGTCTTCAAGCAGGAGGGGACGGACCTCGTCTACGAGAACCTGATCTCCTCCGGCTTGCTCGCGGGGGCCGAGGTCGACGCCGAGATCGGCGAGCACGTCTTCGGCACGCTGGGCGGTGAGGTCAACGTGAAGGACTACCTCCTCGGCGCCGGCTGGGACTTCAAGGTCGGCTACGCCTTCGTGGACAACTGGTACGTCGCCGGCAACGCCGGGCTGAAGGCGCGCTTCGTGGACGTCTACTCCACCCCCGACAACGGCGGTGACAAGCGCCTCGTCGGCAGCATCGACGATGGGCTCACGATGTTCGGCCTCACCGTCGGCTACCAGCGCTGAGCGCGACGCTCCGCATCGGCTGAACGGTCGATGAGGGGGAGGGCGGGCCGAGGGGCGCAGGCTCCTCGGCCCGCTTCGTTGGGGACGATCAGCGCGCCCGGGCCGCTTGTTCGTAGGCCTGGCGCGCCCCGGCGGCGTCACCGCGGGCCTCCAGCGCCTCGCCCTTGAGCGCGAGCAGCCGAGCGCGGAAGAATGGCGCCCCGGAGAGCTCGAGGCCGCGGGCGATGTGGGCCAGGGCCTGATCGGCCTGCCCCGCCGCGAGGGTGATCCGCGCCGATCGCCAGGCGGCGTCCATGGCCACATCCGGGTCGGAGTGGCCGCGCAGCGTATTGCAGAGGCCCACGACCTTGCTGGTGGCCCCGGCGCGGGTGGCGGCGTTGATCTCCTCGTAGGTGGCCTGGAGCTCCGGGTGCCGAGCCGCGAGATCCGGCCCGCGGCTGGCCGGGCTCGCCTGACGTCGAAGATCGTCGAGGCTGGCGGAGGAGGCGCCGGAGGGCGCGGCCCGCGCAGGCTCGGGGGGCGGCGCGGCGGCGGGCGCTGGGGCCCGGGAGCTCGCCTTGCTGGGCTTCTTGGCGAGCGGCGCCTCGTCTTCTCGGGCCGCGTCGTACGCCCTCTCTTCGCGGGAGGCGACATCCTCCTCGGACCTCTTCTCGTCGGACTTCTTCTTCGCCTCTTCCTGCTTCGCGGATCGCCCCTCTCCGGCCACCACCGCGTCTGACTTCGAGCGACCCCCCGAGCGGGCCTGATCTGCCTCATCCGCGAAGTAGGCATCGGCGGTGTTGGCGGCGGTGTTCGAGGCGGTGTTGGCGGCGGTGTTCGACGCGGTGTTGTCGTCGAGGTCGGCGCCGCCGACCGCTCCGCCCGCGAGCCCGCCAGTGTTGGCGAGCTCCGACGGTTCGGCCTCCGCGCTCGGCGGGGCGTCAGCGGAGGGGGAGGGGAGCGCGGTCGGGGTGGTCGCGCCGACGACCCCGGCCGCGTCGCTCGGGCCGGCGCTCGCCTTCGTCGGGGGCGAGGGGGGCTCGGCGGCTGCGGGGACGGCCGGTGAGGCGGCGGCGGGGTCGGGCGACGTCTTGCCACCCTCCTCGAGGCCGGCGACGGCGGCGCCGCTCTGGGAGACGGTGCCCAGCGCCTCTTCGGACGGCGCGGCGTGAGGGGCCATCGGGACGCCGGCGTCTTGCACCGGCGCGGGGGCCGACATCGGCGGCGCCTCGTCGTGCATCGGACCCACCACCAGGAGCACGCTGGCCGCCGCCGCGAGGACGCCGAGGGCGGGCATCAGCCAGGTGGGCAGGCGGCGGCGGGAGGAGAGCTCGACCACCGGGGCCCGCTCGCCCGAGGCCCCCGGTAGCTCGGCGCGCTCGGCCTTTGGGGTGGCCTTGTCGAGGGCGGCGGGGGCGGCGGAGAAGGGGAGGACCTTGGCGAGGCGGGGCGCGAAGGGCCCCTCTTGGACCTCGTCGAGCAGGGCGTCGAGGTCGATCGTCGGGGCGGGCGCGCGGTCGGGGCGCAGCGCATAGAGCGCCTCCACGACGTCCTCGTCGAGGCCTTCGGGGAGATCGTCCGCCCCGTCGATCCAGCCCTGGACCGCCGCGGCCTCCCCGGGGTCTACCGCGAAGGGGCCCTCGCTGACGCTGTCGAGGATGTCGTCCACGCTGAGCCGGGGCGGCGGGGCGAGGTCGGGCCGGAGCGCCAGGACCGCGTAGCGCAGATCGGGGTCGAGGGCCGCGGGGGCCTCGTCGAGCGGCCCGCCCGCGGTCGGCCCCCCATCTTCACCCCGTCCTTCACCCCGTCCTTCACCGCGCGCTCCACCCGACGGCCCCACGCCCGGCTTCGACTGAAGCCAGCGTTGGAGGAGCTCGATCTGGTGGTTCTCGGTCACGGGGGGTACACCTGTCGGAAGGCCTTGCAGGCCCGGTGGAAGATGACGTCGAAGTTCCCCACATTGACGCCGAGCAGGGCGGCGCATTCCTCCCGATCTCGATCCTCGAGGAGGCGCAAGCGGAGGGCGAGGGCGTAGCGCTCGTTCATGCGGGTGAGCGAGAGCTCGACCTGGGCGCGGGTCTCGGCGGACTCGGGCTCACGGTCGGGGGCAGGCGGGGGTTCGGACATCGAGCGGGTGGCGGCTTCCTCCTGGCGATCTTCGAGCTTTCGACTGCGGTCGTGGGCGCGGTGGACGTCCATGGCGCGGTTGATCGCGATCCGCCGCATCCAGAAGAAGATGCTGGTGGTGCCCTCCGGCTTGTACTGCTCGATCTTCTCCAGGGTGATTCGGAAGGTGTCCTTGAGCACGTCCTCCGCGAGCTCGGGGATCGGCAGTCGCGGCAGGATGACCTGCCGGAACAGGCGGTCGCCGTACCATTGGTACAAGGCGCCCGCTGAGGCGCGGTCTCCGCGCTTCAGCCGCTCCACCAGCGTCCGCTCCTCGGCGAGCGGCATCAGGCCCGAGTCAGGGGTGGTCAAGGGGGGTCTCCACCGGGCGCCTCCTCGGTCGCCGCTCCTGGAACGACGCCCGCAGCGCGAATCTTACACGTCTCCGCCAGGGGCGCGAAACGACGGGGGCCGGGGGCGCGAAACGACGAGGGCCGGGCCCGCGCCCCCCATGGAGCGTCGGGCCCGGCCCCGGCGATCGGCGGCGGGCCGGACTCAGGACTTGTTCAGGTAGAGCGTGCCTTCGCCGAACACGGCGCCCTGATGGTAGCCCCAGTAGTCGGAGATGATCGGGGCCTCGGCGCCGAGGCCGGCCTCGAAGAGGTCCTTGTTGGTGCTCTTGCGCTTCACGAAGCGGATGCCGAAGCTGAAGGTGTCGAAGGCGAAGGAGGAGATCCGCTCGTCGCCGCCCGGCTTCATGTTGATCGACGTCTCGAGGTAGGCGCGGAGGATCGGCGCAGGGGCGACGGTGATGTTGAGCCCACCGATGTAGCGGGGGTCGAGGACCGTCTTGCCCACGTCGTTGTTGCGGATGAGGAGGTCCGTGCCGGCCTGCACCATCGAGTCAATGTAGACGTCGGAGTTGATGGTGAAGCGCTTGCCGAAGCCGACCTGGGGCCGGATCCCCGGGTAGGCGGGGTTCAGGTTGTAGTGGAGGTCGCCGAGGACCGTGAGCAGCATCTGCTGCCGGGCCGACTTGATGATCGCGTAGTGCGTGCCGGCCTCGAGGCTGGCGCCGGTGTAGCGGCTGCGCACGCCGCCCGTCACCGACCACTCCCGCTTGAGCTGGTACTCCCCGGTGAGCACGAGCGACTTGTAGGAGGGGCGGCCGAAGCCGAAGCCCGCTCGCACCTTGCTCCGGGGGTCGATCGACTCGAGGCTGGCCGGCTGGGCGAAGCGGATCTCGGACTTACCGGCGTCTGGCGCCCGGCTGATCGTGTCTTCGACCTGCTCGTCGTAGATCGCGGAGCCGAGCTCGTCGAGGCGGGCCTGGATCTTCGTCTTGAAGTTGGTCTTCGGGTACTTCTTCAGGTATCGCTCCCAGGCCAGGGCCTCTTCGTCCGGGCTGAGGTCTTTCACCTTCTCCAGGTATTCCCTGTAGAGCTTGGCGGTGTCCTCACCGGGGCCGCGGGCGGCCACCTGGGTGTCCTCCTCCGACTCGTCGTCGAACTTGAGCTCGGACTCCTCTTTGTCGGGAGCGGGGGCCCAGTCGTCGTCGTTGTCAGGGTCGAGCGGCTTGTCGACCTTGTCGTCGTCGTCGTTGTTCTTCTTCTTGTCGTCCTCGTCCTTCTCGTTGTCGTCTTCGTCGAGGGTGTCGCTCCCCTTGGCGGCGAAGGCGGGGACGGAGAGGGCAAAGCCGGCCACGAGGGCCAACAGGCCCAGCAGCGGCTTGCGAGGGGAGGGCAAGCGGGGGGAGGGCGTGCGGGTCGAGGGCACCATGAACAGGCTCCGCTGAGGACGGGGCATGATAGGTCGGCCCTTCGGAGCGCGCAAGGAAGGCAGGGGATGACAGCGGTACCACAGTTGTCAGAAGTTGATTCGGAGGGCGACGAGGGCGGGCTGGAGCCCTTCCTGGTCGACGCGCTCGATGAGGTGGACCAGGTGCGGGCTCGCCAGGCCGCCGTCGTGCGCGACTACCTCGTCACCTTGCGCGGAGGCAGCCCCTTCCTCTCCAGCGCCGATGGGCGGCTGCTCCTGCGCTGGCTCGACGGGGGCACGCCGGTCGTCGCGATCCTCGCCGCCCTCGACCGCGCGGCAGATCGTCGCCTGAAGCGGCGTTCGAAGAGGCCCCTCTCTCTGCAAGCTTGCAAGGTGGAGCTCAAGCCGGCCCCCCTCGGCGTCGGGGTGCCCGGCGATCGCGCGGCGGTGCCCGACCCGATGCTCGGCTATGTGGAGGCCCTCCGCGCGCAGCGCGTCGCGGGGCCCTTCGAAGCGGCCCACCAGCAGCTCATCTCGGCGCTGCTCGCCCTCCCCGTCTCGATGGGGAGCCCAGAGGAGCGCGCGACGGCGGGGGTGGTGCTGGTGCGCGAGTTCCACGAGGCGGTGTGGATCGGCTGTGACGAGCGTCCGGCCCTCCGCGCCGAGGTGGCCGATGGTTACGCCTCGCTCCGTGGCAGCCTGCCCGACAGCCTCATCGAGGGGCTCGTCGAGGAGGCGACGCGCGACCGCCTGCGGCGGCGCTTCCCCCTCGTGTCTGCGCGGGAGCTCTGGGATAGGCTGCTGGCCGACACCGACACCGCTGACCGGAGGGGCCCCTCCCCATGACCGCCCCCGCGCCCCAGAGCCCCGCGGCCGTCGAGCCTGCCGCGCCAGACCCCGCCTGCAAGCGCTGTCAGGGCCTCGGCTACACGGTGGCGCCCGCCGGCGAGGTCGCGCTGGCCACGCTCTGCGCCTGTGTCCCCACCTGTCGCCGCTGTGACGGCGGCGGCCGGGTGACCCTGCGCGTGGACGGCGTGGTGCGGGTCGGGCGCTGTCGTTGTCAGCTCATCCCCGATCGGGTCGCTGCCTTCAACCGGGCGAACCTGCCCGGCCGCTTCGCCGCCTCCACGCTCACGAGCTTCATGGAGGGCAGCCGCACCGACCCCGCGAAGGGCGAGGCCTTCTCCAAGGTCGCACCGTGGATGGCGGGCTTTCGACCAGGGCAGGCGAACCGTGGCCTCATCCTCTGGGGGCCGGTCGGCCGCGGCAAGACGCACCTCGCCGTGGCGCTCGCCCGACAGCTCATCTTCGGACAGGGCCTGTCGGTCCGCTTCGTCGAGTTCACGCGCCTGCTCGGGCTGCTCAAGCAGGGCTACGAGGAGGGGCGAGGCGACAGCGCCGTCCTCAGTGAGCTCGCGGCGGTGCCGATCCTCATCATTGATGAGCTCGGTAAGGGTCGGGTCACCGACTGGGAGCTCACCATCATCGATGAGCTGGTGAGCCGGCGATACAACGCGATGGCGCCGATCCTCGCCACCACCAACTACCGCCCCGCGGAGGCCACGGGCGCTCCGCCGCCCAACCCGGCGCAGGTCAACGCCACCCCGCAGACCCTCGGGGATCGTGTGGGGGACCGAGTCTATTCTCGCCTGCGGGAGATGAATGACTTCGTCGAGGTGGGCGGCCTCGACTTTCGGCTCCTCAGCCGGCCCGCGGCCAGCCCGCCGGGGCGGGCGTGAACGAGGTCTCGCTGCAGCTCGCGGGCGTCTCGGTGGAGGCCATCTCCATCGGCGGGCTGGAGACCTGTCTGCAGCTCCCTGGCTTCGACCTCTGTCTCGACATCGGGCGCTGCCCGCCGCGCGCGGTGTCGAAGGGCCGGGTGGCCTTCACCCACGCGCACATCGACCACCTGGGCGGCGCCGTCATGCACTGCGCCACCCGCTCGCTGATGGGCATGACACCGCCCACCTACGTGATGCCGAGCGCCATCACCGCCGACTTCGAGGGCATGCTCGAGGCCTGGCGCCGCCTCGACCGGTCGGAGCTCCGCTGCACAGTCCTCGGACTTGACCCCGGTGAGGAGCTCCGATTGAGCCGGGACGTGCTCCTGCGGCCCTTCCGGGCCGTGCACGTCGTACCCTGTCACGGGTACGTGCTGGTGCGGGAGCGCAAGAAGCTGCGGGCCGAGTGGGTGGGGCGGCCGGAGCGGGAGCTGCGGGACGCGCGGCTCTCGGGCGTGGAGATCAGCGAGCTCGTCGAGGTCCCCGAGGTCGCCTTCTCCGGCGACTCGAAGATCGACTTCCTCGAGCGCTGCCCCGCCGCTCGGGAGGCCTCGCTGCTGATGATGGAGGTCACCTTCGTCGATGACCGCGTCTCTGTCCAGGAGGCCCGCGACAAGGGCCACGTACACTTGGACGAGGTCATCGAGCGCGCCGAGCTCTTCGGCAACAAGGCCATCCTCTTCACCCACCTGTCGGCCCGCTACGCGACCGCAGAGGCTCAGGCCATCCTGGACCGCCGCTTGCCGCCGGGGCTGCGCGAGCGGGTCACCCTCCTCTCGAATGGGCGATAGGCCATGCATCGCGCCAGTCCGCTCCGCTGCGTCCTCGCCTGGGTCGCTTCGGCGGCCCTCTCTCTCGTCCCCCTCGGCTGTGGCGGCCCCTCCTCGAAGGGGGGGCCGAGCGGCGGCGGCGCAAAAGACAGCGGTGCCGAAGATAGCTCCGGCGCGGCCGACGGTGGCGGGGACAGCGCGGGGACAGACTCTCCGGCGCCGCCCACCTGTGGGGAGGGCCCCGCGCTGGCGCTCGCCCCGGAGGCCCGCCCGGGCGACACGCTGGCGGTCGCCGTAGGCTGGACCGTCGCGCCGGAGGGTGAGGTCTCCGCCTTCTGGTCCGCGGATCTCGGCGACTTGAGCGGGGACGCCGCCGGGGCCGACTGGGCCCTCCCCGCGGACGAGGCGGTGCACGTCGATGTCCTCGCCACCGTCACCCTGTCTGTCGAGCAGGAGGGCTGCCCCGCGCTCCAGGTGAGCGGCGCGACCTGGGTGGGCTTCCCCGAGGCGGAGCGGGTGCTCACCCTCGCCAACGAGGCTGTGGAGGGCTCGGTGGAGGTGGCAGAGGCCTATGCGGCCTTTCGCGGGCTCCCCGCGGACCACCGATGTCTGTTCACGTTTACGGACTCGACGACCATCGCGGTCGAAGAGGCGATGGACCTCTACGACACGCTCCAGGCCTGTCTTGAGGCCGCCGGGCCACAGATCGAGTACATCGTCCCGGTCTATGGTGTGCCCTACAAGGTGAGCGGTCAGATCCCCGACTTTGCGAGCGGCGCGCTCACCACCACCAGCCTCGACGCCCTGCTCTTCTTCGGGCAGCGCGCCCGGGTGGTGGCAGAGGCGAAGTACAACCCCTGGTATCAGGAGGGGAACAGCGCAGCGGCGGTCTATGAGCCCTATGTCCCGGTCGGCGCCCTCCGCGAGGGCGGCGGGGATTATTACATCGTCACTCGGATCGACGGGGCAGACGCCGAGGCCGCGCTGGCCCTCCTCGATCGGACCGCCGAGGCCGAGGCCCTCCGGGACGCAGGCGGGCTCGACGGCGTCGTCTATGTCGACGGCAACCGCGGCGACACCCCTCCCACCTCCGATGAATTCGGCTCCTATGAGAGCGGCGAGTGGAACATGTGGGGCACCCGCGCCGCCTTCGAGGCGGACGGGCGCTGGCCGGTGGTCTGGGATGGACAGGCCGAGGAATTCGGCACCGCCCCCGCGCCCACCGACTGCCCGGACGCGCTGTTCTATGCCGGCTGGTACTCCTTCTACAATTACAACGACTGCTTCACCTGGGCGCCCGGCGCCATCGGCGGCCACCTCGACTCCTGCTCGGCCTGTGAGCTGCGCGCGGCCGGCACCTGGGCAGGGAGCGCTCTGCTGGACGGCATCACCGCCACCTATGGGGCGGTCAATGAGCCCTATGTCGCTGGCATGCCGGAGTACGACCAGCTCTATCGGTACCTGCTCGAGGGCGCCAACTATGGCGAGGCGGCCTATGAGAGCACGGTGGTCGCGGGGTGGATGATGGTCTTCGTGGGAGATCCCCTCTATCGGCCGCTGGACCCGCCTTGACCCGAAGCCTGCCTTGACCTGGAGCCAGCCGTGACCTGGAGACAGAGATGAGCGCCGAGCCGGCGACGGGCCGCCCGGGCCCAGCCCCTGAGCTCGCGCGCGCGGGCGTCGCCTGGCGGGCGTCGCTGGGCCTGCTCCTTCCTGGCCTCGGTCACCTGCTCCACCGGCGGTTCCTCGACGCGGCCGGCCTCTTGTTGTGGAGCGCCCTGTTCTGGGCCGCCACCCTCGGCGTGGGCGGGCTCTTCCATCGCCTGCCCACGCTCGGCTTCTATGGCCACGCGCTGCGGGCGCTGGTGCCCTGGGCCACGTTCGCCGTCCCGCTCTATGGGGCGGCCTGGCGCTTCGCGGCGGCCCCCGGCGGGCGCCCCGCGCTCTCCGCCCGCGGACGGGCGGGCGTCTATCTGCTGGGCCTCGTGGTCTTCGCCGTGCTCAACCGGGGCACTCTGGCGGGCCCGCCGGGGGTGCCGGTGGTGGCGGAGGGCGCGCTCCCCGAGCCCCCCTCCTGGGCCTCGCCGCTCGGCACCGGCCCTGAGGGGGGGGACCTCTTCTCCCAGGTGCTGGCGGCCGGCTTGCCCACCCTGTCCGTGGTCGTGATCGCCACGGGGCAGGCCGCCCTGCTCGCGCTGCCCCTCCGCGCGCTCCCGCCGCTGCGGGCCCTGGCGCAGACCCTGCCGCCGCTGGTCTGGATCCTCCTCGCATTCGGGCTGGCCGATCCCCTGCTCGCCCTCGCATGGTGTGCCGCCCCGGCCCTCTCCCGGGTGATCCTCGAGCCCCGCGCCCTCCCCGCGGCCCTCGCGCGGGCGGCGGCGCAGATCCTGCTCCTGCGGGCGGCCTACCAGTTCTTGTGGCGGGATCCGCGGGCCCCGTCGTGGGGGCGGCTGGCCGACGAAGGGCGGACGTGGGTCGATCACGCGCCCTGGGTGCTGCTCGGGCCGAGCCTCGCCCTGCTGCTGCTCGGGCTCGGGCTGACCCTGCTCGGGGATGGGCTCCGGACGGCCAGATGGGCTACGCCAGAGGCGCGTGAATAGCCGGTGATGAGTAGTCCCAGGGATGAGTAGTCAGTGAGGCGGCGGATGGACAGGACGAGCGGCCAACGAAGTGAAGGCGAGCCGGAGCCCTTGCTCCGGGTCGAAGAGCTGCGCACCTACTTCCAGATGGAGGGGGGCGTCGCCCGAGCGGTGGACGGCGTCAGCTACGACATCCCCGCGCGCCGCACGCTGGCGGTGGTGGGGGAGAGCGGCTGCGGAAAGTCGGTCACCGCGATGTCGGTGATGGGCCTCATCCCGACGCCCCCGGGCATCAAGGCGGGCGGCCGCATCTTGTTCAAGGGGGTCGACCTGCTCACCCTCCCCGAGGCGGAGCTGCGGAAGATCCGCGGCAATGACATCGCGATGATCTTCCAGGAGCCGATGACCAGCCTGAACCCGGTCTACACCGTGGGCGAGCAGATCGGAGAGGCCCTGCGCCTGCACCGGCGCCTCAACCACAAGGACGCCCACGCCGCCGCGATCGAGATGCTCAAGAAGGTGGGGATCGCCCGGCCCGAGGCCCGGGTGGACGAGTACCCGCACCAGATGTCGGGCGGCATGCGTCAGCGCGTGATGATCGCCATGGCCCTCTCCTGCGATCCGCAGCTCCTCATCGCCGATGAGCCCACCACGGCCCTCGACGTCACGATCCAGGCGCAGATCATCGAGCTCATGCAGGAGCTGCAGGCGAGCGCAGGCGCCAGCATCCTGTTCATCACCCACGATCTCGGCGTCGTGGCCGAGGTGAGCGACCACGTCGCCGTGATGTACGCAGGGAAGGTCGTCGAGTACGCGGACGTCCACACCCTCTACGGTGAGCCGCGCCACCCCTACACCGTCGGCCTCTTCCACTCGCTGCCCGCCCTCGCGGGGAAGAAGGAGCGGCTGCGGGTCATCCCCGGGGTGGTGCCGAGCCCGCTCGACTTCCCCTCCGGCTGCCGCTTCCGCAACCGCTGCGAGCACGCCGACCGCCGCTGCGCGGCGGAGGAGCCCCGCTTGCGGCGGGTGGGGGGCGGCCACACCGTCGCCTGTCACGCGGTCGAGGAGGGGCGACTGGACCGAAACTTCCGCCTGTTTGACCCCGATTCGGGCCCCGTCGCCGCCGCGCCTGCAGACGCCATCTTCTTCGGCGACCCCACAATGGATGACGCGCCCACCGAGGCCATCCGCCTCGAAGACATCAACCTGGCGGTCGAGGCCTCGATGCGGACCTTCCGCGTGAACAAGCCGGATGAGCCTTGAGCGCGCCCACCGCCACCCCTCCCTCTCCCGCACTGGAGCCCCACCGCCCCATGCTCGACGTCGCCGACCTCCGGACCTGGTTCCCAATCCGCAAGGGCCTGCTCGCGCGGGTCGTAGGCCACGTCAAGGCCGTCGATGGCGTGTCTTTCACCCTCGGTCGCCAAGAGACGGTGGGGCTCGTCGGAGAGAGCGGCTGCGGCAAGACGACGGTGGGCCGCACCATCCTCCGCCTCATCCCCGCCACGGCGGGCCGAGTGACCTTCGAGGGGCAGGACGTCTTTCACCTCGACGGTGAGCCGCTCCGTAAGCTCCGTCAGAACATGCAGATCATCTTTCAGGACCCCTACTCCAGCCTCAACCCCCGCATGGACATCCGCACCATCGTCGGAGAGGGGCTGCTGGTGCACGGCCTCGCCTCGGGGGCCGAGCTCGAAGACCGCGTCGCCGGGCTGATGCGGCGGGTGGGGCTCCTCCCCGAGCACATGGTGCGCTTCCCGCACGAGTTCTCGGGCGGTCAGCGTCAGCGTATCGGCATCGCCCGGGCCCTGGCCTTGAACCCCCGCTTCATCGTCTGCGATGAGGCGGTGAGCGCGCTCGACGTCTCCATTCAGGCTCAGGTGGTCAACCTCCTCGAGGAGCTGCAAGAGGAGCTCGGCCTCTCCTATCTGTTCATCGCCCACGACCTCTCCGTGGTGCGCCACATCTCCGACCGCATCTCTGTCATGTACCTCGGCCGCATCGTCGAGACGGGCCCCGTGGATGACATATACGAAAACCCACAGCATCCCTATACAAAGGCCCTGCTGTCGGCCATCCCGCAGCCGATCCCCGGGCGGAAGAAGAACCGGATCGTCCTGCAAGGAGACGTGCCGAACCCCTCGAACCCGCCCCCTGGCTGCGCCTTTCACCCTCGCTGCCCTGTGGCCGAGGACCGCTGTCGCAGCGGCGGTCACCCCCCGGTCGTGACCGTCTCTCCGGGTCATTCGGCGGCCTGTCACCTCGTCCGTGGCGCCTGATGTTCACCAGTATGGACTGGCAGCCGTTGTTGAATTGGGTCTGGGCCTTGGGCATCCTCTGCGCCGGCTGGGCGGCGGGCTCCTGGCTCACGGGCGCGGTCGGCAACACGCTGGCGCGCACCAGCCTGGACCCCCTCGTTCGCAACCTCATCAAGTCGGCGGTCTTCCCGCTCGTCCTGGTGGTGGCCATCGCCGGCGCCCTCGAGCGGCTCGGCACCTTCTCGGGCGGCGTGATCGCCATCCTCGGCACCTCCGGCCTCGCGATCAGCCTCGCGCTGCAAGGCAGCCTCTCGAACGTGGCCTCGGGCGCCTTCCTGCTCACCCTGCGCCCCTTTCACATCGGCGACGAGGTGGAGGTCGACAACGTCATGGGCCGGGTCACCGCGGTCGGCCTCTTCGCGATGACCCTCGAGACCGAGGACGGTCAGCAGGTCACCATCATCAACAATCGAGTGGCGGCGGTCCCCATCCGCAACCACAGCCGCTCGGGCGCCCGGCGGGTGGACGTGGTGGTCACGCTGCCGCGCCGCGGCGCGCCCGAGGCCCTGCTCGAGGCGGTCCACGACATCCTCCGGGCCGACGTCCGCTTCGACACCCGCCGGCCAGCGTCGATCCTCTTCGATGATGTCACCGGCGAGAAGATCACCCTCCGCGTGCGGGCCTGGACCACCCCCGAGCTGCGGGTGGCCGCGGCGAGTGACCTCCGGCGCTCGCTGATCTCGCTCTATGAGCTCCCGATCACCGCCAGTGGAGCTCGATGACGCCGAGGCCGTGGGAGCTGCGGCGGCCGACCTGACTCGCGTCCGCGCGAGAGGGGACCGGGTGTCGCCGAGCCGGCCGGATCAGGGCGCGAAGGTGATCACGATGGCCTCCTCCACCGCCGCGACCCAGGCGGCGTGCGACTGGCTGTTGGGCGACACGCCGCTGCCCGCGCTGGCGACCGTGGTGGTGGTGAGCCAGTCCTCGGCGTGGAGCTCGACGTGCAGGCGGTGGTTGTTCTGCGCCGGTGGTCAGCGAGGGGCCGGAGCTGAAGAGGTATTTGGTGGCGGGGTTGGCCGAGACGGTCACCTCCTCCGAATTGTCGCAGCGAGTGAGGATGACCTCCTCGAAATTGAAGGAGGCGTCTCGGATGCTGACCGGCGAGGGGCTGCCGAAGTGGAAGCCGGGGGCTGGGTTTCCGACCAGGGTGCTGGCTCCCGCCGTGGGGGCGAGGGTGAGCTCACAGACAGTGAGCACACAGACAGTGAGCCCACAAAGAGAGAGGAGGGCGAGGGAGTGGACGCGGACAGGGGGAGTGAGCACGGTGAGGGTCCGTGCGCGGCGATAGGACAGGTCGCCCCGCCCACCGTGGGGGGGAGATTGGCCGCCGGGAGGCGGTGGCTCATCGTCGCGCAGGGGGAGGTCACGGCGGGCTGACCCCTTCAGACAGGGAGGCGATAGAAATTTCGACCGGTGCGGGGGTGCCGAGGGTGCCGCCCTCCGCCGGCCCTCACCCCGCGGCGCCGCGCCCCCGCCGGACGCTCCTTGCGCAGCCGGGGGTGCTGCGGGTTAGCGTCGGCCGATGCCCACGCAGGTTCAAGTCTTCCGCTACCTCGACCCCGTGACCTTCCTCCGGGACTGGATCGACGCCCGGCGGGCGGGTCGCTCCAGCTTCACGACGAAGGCGTGGTTGGCCAAACATCGGGGCGCGGGGATCTCGGCGGCGGCCTTCTCCAACATCCTCGCGCGGCGCCGAGCCCCGCAGATCGAGACCGCCCAGGCCCTGGTGGGGCCCCTCGAGCTGGATGAGGAAGAGGGGGCCTTCTTCGTGCTCCTGGTCTCCCTCGGCCGCGTGACCAACCTCAGCGCGCGCATGGACATCCTGGAGAAGGTCTACTCCCATCCCCGCTTCCGCGGCGCGCGCCACATCGACGCCGATGAGCTCACCTACCTCTCGACCTGGCTCGGCCCCGCGCTGCGGGAGCTCTCGCTCCTACCCGGCTGGTCGCCGGATCCCGCTTGGATCGAGCGGCGTCTCCGGGCTGCGGTCGCCAAGGAGGAGATCGAGCAGGCGCTCGTGCTGCTGCGTCGCCTCGGCATGCTCGACGCGGACCTCCAGCCGGTCCGCGCGGAGATCCATGTGGCCACCGGGGTAGACGCCCACCACGCGGTCGCCGCCCGGTACCACGAGGGCGTCCTGAGCCTCGCCGCCTCCAGCCTGGAGCGGGTCCCCTGGGACGAGCGGTTCTACACGGGCCTCACCCTCGCGGTCCCCGAGTCGCTGCTGCCGAAGCTGCGGCGGGAGCTCTTCCACCTGCTCGAGCATGTCTCCACCCTCTGCGACAGCGACCCGGGGGAGCGGAAGAACGTGCATCAGATCAGCATCCAGTTCTTCCCCCTGACCCAGGAGCCCGAGCCGCCGCGCTGAGGCCGGCGAGCCTCGCCCTCCGGCTCGGCTCAGAGCGCGGGTGGCGGGGAGTGGCGGTGGGTGAGGGCGGCGCGCTCGACCGAGGAGAGCCCCTCGAGCTCGAGGAGCCGGGAGAAGAGCGCGCGGGTCTCCCGGAGCAGGCTTTGGCTGTCCTTGGGCTGGATCTGCCGGATGCCGTGGGCCAGGATGCTGGCGTTTCGGGCCTTCCCGAGGCCGATCAGCTTCTGGAGCTCAGCCTCGGGCACGAGCGGATCGCGGAGCCCAAAGGCGAGGACGCTCAGGCCGACCCCGCGGTCTACGGTGGGCCGGAGGCCGTGGTCCGGCGTGATGTCGGTCTTGGGGAAGAGCCTCGCCACGAGGGCGGCGCGCGCGCGATCATCGGTGGCCCCGGCGCGCCGATACAGCTCGGCCCAGTCGAAGCGGTCTACCTCGAAGCCGAGGCGGGCGAGCCGGCGCTGTGGGATCGCCTCCAGGGCGCGATAGGCGAAGAGGGAGCCGAGGTCGTGCTCGCCGTCCTGATCTCGCCGCTCGGCCAAGCGGATCATCATCTCGATGAAGTCGAGGAAGCCGGGCTTGAGGAGCTGCTCGGTCTGTCGGGTGGGGTCGGCGCTGCCGTCGATCTCCAGCACGGCCTCGAGGCCCACCGCGCGCGCGGGGAGCCAGGAGAGGGAGACCTCCGAGGCCAGGGGATCGGCGGCGAGCAGCCCATCGTGGCGGCGGTCGCGGTGGATGGTTCGGTGAAGCTCACACAGGGTCTCCGCCGCGCCGCGGAGGTTGATCCGGTCGGCCTGGTCGAGGCCGGTAGACAGGGCGGCGCGCCAACGATCGGCGTGCCGACCGGTCTTGTTGGCGAGCTCCTGCCAGGCCCGGGCGGCGGCGCCGTACCGCCCCTGCTCCAGGAGCTGGCGGGCGTTCGCGCGGTCGAGGTCCCCGAAGACCTCGTAGGGGTTGGTGAGGAGCTCGACCCGGGTCTGGAGCCAGATCATCGCGCCCTCCTGGGTTCGTGTCGGAGCGGTCTCCACATCGGCGACCCGCGCCCCGGGGAGCAGCGGGCGCGGTCGAGCGCTCCGTACAGGGGTAAAGGCGCCAGGACATCGTCGCCGTCAGCGAACACGAGCGAACCCTCATGACGTGCGACGATGTCCCGGCAGCCCGAATCGGAGGTGTTGAGCGCGGCGCCCAGGGCCGGAGTGTGCGCGGCGGCCACCCGGACGAGCTCCGAGAGCCGCCAGGAGTCAAACCAGAGGTCCTGACAGCGCCACGCCGAGGCGATGGAATCCTGGCTGGGCCCCTGCCGCGGGAGGAGCAGGGAGCCCCTTGGGCGAGGGACCGGCAGTGCTCGTGCGCTCGGGTGGGACAAGGGGACGCCCGGACATAAGGAGTGGCCGCGCTCCGCCCGCTGCAGGAGCGGCAGGGGAGGAGCAGGTGGGAGGAGCTGGCGGGGGGAGGGGAGGGGAAGAGACCCTGTCCCTTCGATCGGCTTGGGCTGCGATGAATCCGAGGTCGGCCCGCTGCCGTTTGAAGTACTGCGGGAGGGCGGGCGTCGGCAAGGCGCAGGCCTCTCAAACAATTTTCACCCAGTGAAAATTGCTTGAATTAGCTGCTTATAAATAGGGATAGGCGGGAGTCTGGTCGGCCCGCTAATAGACCTCGCCGTCGGCGCGGTAGGGGCCTTTGGCCCCCTCGGCGATGCGGTCGAAGATCGCGCGGAAGTCGCCCTGCGCCTTCTCGGCGAGGAGGGCCGCCTCGGCGGTGGCGTCTTTTGCGAGGTAGGGCTTGCCCAGGCCCCGATCGGCCCAGGCGAGGACGCGGAGGAGGCCGAGGCGGGCCCGCTCGTAGAGCCAGAAGGCCTGGGTGCTCTCCCCGTCGGCCTGATCCGCCACGATGGCGGTGGGCCCGTGGTGGGCCTCGAGGTCGGCGGCGGTCTGGTCGAGCGCCTCGTCGGCCTGGTCGAGCTTGCCGGCGGCGCGGCCCTGGTGGAGGCGGGCGCGGCCCGGGTCCGCTCCACGCCGTGGGTGTCAGCGGCGAAGGTGTACAGCACGACCGCGGCCCCCAGCGCCTCGGCGAGGCGGCCGCGCTGGCGACGCGCCTATCTGCGCTCAGATCGTCGCTGGCGACGAGGCCGCTGGCGACCGTCTTCCCGGTCCACAGGGAGAGGAGGGCGAGGGCGGCGGGCAGCGCGAGGGAGGGGCCGTCGACCTCGGCGGGGCCGGCGAAGGGCAGTGCGACGGTAAAGCGCAGGTGGTCGAAGGGGCAGCCAGCGAGGCGGCGGGGCCACCCGACGGGCCACCTCCCCTTCGATCACCGCGGCGGGGGTGCGGGCGATCTCGAGGGGCCTTCGTTCCCGGACCACCTCGGTGAGGACCTCCTCCTCGATCGAGGGTAAGCGCTCGTCCGCTTCCTGCTCGGCGTACCAGCGTCGGAGCGCGCGGCGGTAATTCTCGGGCATCGTGGGGTAGCACAGAATGACCGCCCCCAGGTCAGGGAGGTGTGCGGCGCGGTCTGTCGCGGGCTCCTGCGTGGCGATGTCGTCGAGAGGGTCGCGCGCCTCTCCGCCGAGGTGTGTCCCGACTGTCTGCTCCCAGAAGAGCCAGCCCCGGTCGCGTCGGGCGTTGATCGCTCCGCGTCTGATCGCCTTGCGGAGGACCCCGCCGATGGCCGCAGGGGATTGTAGAGCTCCTGCGTCGATTGTACGAAGGATCGCGAGCGTCGCGTCCCTCGCCACCTCCGGCTCCTCTTGTGGGGGGAGGTGCTCCCGGACCACTAATTCTTGTCCGTCCTCGAGCATGGCCGCCGTGAGCGCCTCTCTCGCGATCGTTCGCGCGGAGGGACCTGCACGGGGAGGTGTACCGGCAATGGGCTCGGGGGTGGAGAGCAGCGCCTGGAGCAGCTTCAACAGTCGGGCGTCGTTCATGCTCCTTCTTGATCACGTCGAGCGGCGCTTGGTAAGCCAGCGGCCCCATCACGGCTCCGAGCCCCGATGTCCCCCCGTGTGTCCCCGAAGTCGCGCATCGAGGGCGCCTGAAGACTACTGAAAGCCGCTGAAAGCGCCGCCGGCGGGCACGAGGCCCGCCGCAGGTCTATGAGAGGGGACGCTGACGAGCCCTCGCCCCTCCCTCCGGACCCCTGGGAAACCCATGCCCCGCCTGCCCGCCCCCGACCTGCGCAAAGCCTTCGGTGAGGCCCTCCGTCGGATTGAGGCGCAGGGCGCATCGGCCTTCCTCACCCCCGGCGAGCTGCGGGGCCTGGCCGGGCCGGCCCGGCCGGTGGTGGTGGAGGACGCCACCCGGCCGATGGAGCCGGTGCGCGGGGAGGGGCGCTTCACCGCCTTCGCCGAGCTGAACGTGCTCTGAACGCCGCCGTGGGGCGGGCGCGGCGGCGTCGGGCCGGGCTATCCTGGCGCGCCTGGAGGTCTCATGCCCGCTTCGCTCATTCGTTACCCGACCGCTGACGGCCTGGCAGAGGCCCGTCGTTTTCTCCCCGAGGGCGCTGGCCCCTGGCCGGTGGTCGTCTCCCTGATGGACGCCTTCGGCCTCCGCCCCGCGCTCGACGGGATGGCGGAGCGGCTCGTGGCGGCCGGCTACGCGGTGGTGCAGCCGAACCTGTACTGGCGCTCGGGGCCCTTCGCCCCCTTCGACGCGGCCACCACCTTCAGCGACGCGCCCGAGCGGGCGCGGATCTTCGCGCTGATGAACGCGGTGCAGCCGCCCTCGGTGGGGGATGACGTCGTGTCCCTGCTCGACGCCCTCGCCGGTGACACGCGGCTCCGCGCCGGCCCGGTGGGGATCGTGGGCTACTGCATGGGCGGGCGGCAGGCCCTCTTCCTGGCGGCGCGGCTGGGGGAGCGGGCGGCGGCCATGGCCTCGATCCACGGCGGCGGGCTCGTGCGGCCCGACCCCTCGAGCCCCCACCTCGGCGCCCCGGCCATCCGGGCTCGCTGCTACTTCGCCGTCGCCGATCGGGACGCGAGCTGCACCGAGGCCGACGTCGAGCAGCTCGACGCGGCGCTGCGCGGGGCGAGCGTGAGGGCGGAGATCGAGCGCTACCCGGGGGCCCTCCACGGCTTCGCGGTGCCGGACTCGGCGGTCTACGATCCGGCCGCCGCCGAGCGCCACTGGGAGCGCCTGCTCGCGCTCTTCGGTGAGACCCTGCCGCGCTGACGAGGCTGTCGCGCTGACGATGCTGCCGCGCTGACGAGGCGGGGCGCGCGGGGGTTGGAGGGAGCCCCCACGACGAAGGGCGGAGGGTGTGCCCCTCCGCCCCGCGTGTTGCCTCCCGTGGCCGACCGCTCGGTCGGCGTCTGGGGAGCTCAGTCGGCGTTCTTGAAGAAGGTCGGGATGTCGTAGTCATCGGGGTTGAGGCCCGAGACCATCGAGCCGCCGGAGCGACCCTCGGAGGGGCGGTAGGGGCCGTTCGGGCGCCGCTCGCCGACGCGCATCGCCTTCTGGACCCGCACCTCGACGTCGGGGGTGGCGGCGAGCCAGGCCTCTTCGAAGCCGGTGGCGATGACCGTGACGCGGGCCTCGTCCTTCATGGTCTCGTCGATGACCCAGCCCCAGATGACGTTGGCGTCTTCGTGAGCCTCTTCCTGGATCATCGTGCTGGCCTCGTGGACCTCGAACATCGTGAGCTCGGAGTTGCCCGTGATGTTGATGAGGACGCTGGTGGCGCCGGCGATGCTGACGTCGTCGAGCAGCGGCGAGGAGATGGCCTTCTGAGCCGCCTCCACCGTCTTGTGCTGCCCCTGGCCCATGCCCACGCCCATGAGCGCGAGGCCCTTGTTGGACATGATGGTGCGGACGTCGGCGAAGTCGACGTTGACGATGCCCTGGAAGTTGATGAGGTCGCTCACGCCCTTACACGCCTGGAAGAGCACCTGGTCGGCCATCTGGAAGGCCTCCTTCATGGTGGTGCGCTCGGTGGCCATGCTGATGAGGCGCTGATTCGGGATGGTGATCAGCGTGTCGACCGTCTGGCGGAGGTTCTCGATGCCCTCCTCGGCCTGCTTGCGGCGGCGGCGACCCTCGAAGCCGAAGGGGCGGGTGACCACGGCGACGGTGAGGGCGCCGAGCTCCTTGGCGACCTGGGCGATGACGGGGGCGGCGCCGGTGCCGGTGCCGCCGCCCATGCCGGCGGTGATGAAGACCATGTCGGCGCCGGCGACGAGCTCGGCGAGGCGGTCACGGTCCTCGAGGGCAGCCTCGCGGCCGATCTCCGGGTTCGCGCCCGCGCCGAGGCCCTTGGTGAGCATCGAGCCGAGCTGGAAGCGGCGAGGGGCGAGCGAGCGGTCGAGGTCTTGGGCGTCGGTGTTCACCGTGATGAACTCGACCCCGGTCATGCCGCCCTGGATCATGTTGTTGACGGCGTTGCCGCCGCCGCCGCCCACGCCGATGACGCGGATCTGCGCCCTGTGCACGTCCTCATGCACAAAGTCGAGATGCATCTTGCTGCTCATCTGCTGCTCCTGAAGGGAATGTACGGAAGAGAGTCTGTGAAGAACCAAAAGAATCGAGGGGAGCCAGGGCCGGCGCGCGAGGCGCCGCGGGGGGCGTCACTGGAGGAGGGGGCTGCGCGCGGGGGCCACGACCTGCACGGCCACGGGCGCTCCCTTCACCGACCGCGGGGTGGCGATGACGGGGGGCACGGCGGGGTTGGTCGGGTTCGCGGGGTCGAGCACGAGGGCGCCAGACAGATCGCCAGCGGCGAGCTCGGCAGGCTCGGGCGGGGGCGGCGGCGGCGCCCGGAAGTCGCGGAGGGGGCTGGCGATGGCCACGTTCTCGCCGTCGAGGTCGATGCGCTGGGGCTTGTCGAGGTTCAGGCCGGCGGTGACGAGGCGGTCGAGGCGCGCCAAGGGCTCGGCGGGGGCGGAGAAGCCGAGCACGAGCTCGGTGCCGTTCCGGAGCACCAGGATGAAGCCGATGCGGGGGTCAAAGTGGACCTCGCTCGTCCGGGCCCGGCCCATGCTCGGGTGGTCGGAGGTGGCGGCGAGGACGCGGAGGGCCCCGGCGACGATGGCGGCGGCGAGCTCGGGGCGGGCCTGCGCGAGGTCGGGGTCAATCCCGGTGAGCACGGGGTAGTCGAGGTCGTCCGAGAGGGCGCGCTTGAAGGGGCGGCCCTCACTGTCCACGTACCAGAGGCCGTTGAGGGCGAGCAGCAGCTCGGGGTGGTACTCCTCGACGATGAGCTCGACGGAGCCGGGGAAGCCGCGGCGGGCCTCGGCCGACCTCACCCAGGGGTGACGCTCCATGTTCGCCACGGCGTGCGTGAGGTCGACCGAGAACAGATGCGCGCCGGCGTGGACGTCTGCGAGGTGGCGGAGCTCGATGTCGCTGGCGTGCTGGTTGCCGGAGATCGTGATGCGATGGACCTCCCAGGACTCGTTCTCCAGCACGTGCACCACCCCGAGCCCGAGCGCCGTCGTCACGAGCCCACCGCCGAGACCCGCGGCGAGCACAGTGCGCGCACGATCCCAGAGGTCGACCGGACGGTCGTCCGATGAACGGAGCGGAGTCAGCATGGAGGGGGCAGCGCGGGGAGGGGAGGGGGGAGGGTTGCCCGAGCGGGCGGGGAGCGGGAGGCGGGTTCGGCAGGGTGGCGTGCTCTGGGGAGCGGTGAGCGGGCGCCAAGCCGAAGGATGTGGGGAGAGGAGGCTCGATCGTACCCAACCGCTGCCCTATTGACAAGGCAAGAGGCCTCGAAAGTTGCCACGGCGTCGATGATGTAGGGTGGGCCGGAATTCTCGACCGTGGAACCACCCGGGAGTGTCCGACGCGCTCGCGCGGGCGCGGCCCCGGACGCGGCCCCGGGCGCGCCAACCCCCACGGGCGCCGGTGCGCCTCGCGGGCCAGGACGGAGGGCGAGCTCTCCGCGAGCTCTCCACGACCTCAGCGCTTGTTCAGCACGGGATCAGCGCTTGTTCAGCACGGGATCAGCGCTTGTTCAGCGTCGCGTAGCCGGGGTGCGTCGGCGAGGAGAGGGCGGCGCGGGCGAGGGCCTGCTGCACGCCCTCGGTGGCGCCGCGGGCCTGGAGGAGCTCGGCCTTGGCCAGCCAGGCGGCGGCGGAGCCGGAGTCGCTCTGGAGGGCGGCCGCCACGGCCTTGTCGGCCTCGTCGAGGCGGCCGGTGAGCACGAGGTAGCGGGCGTAGACGGCCAGCAGCCCGGTGTCGGCGGGGGTGAGGGCGAGCTCCGCCTTGAAGAAGGTGTCGCCCTTCGACTGCACCTTGCCCAGCGCGTCGGTGTCCCCAGCGCGCTTGGCCTCGCGGGCGAGGCCGTAGATGGCGGTGGCGTAGTCGGGGTGGCTGCGCGCGAAGTCGGAGGCGGCGGCCCGGGCGGCCTCGGCGCCCTTCGTCTGGTTCACGCTGTCGAGCCAGAGGTCGAGGGCGCGGGCGTCCTTCGGGTTGGCCTCGAGGGCCTTGGCGAAGAGGGGCGCGGCGGTGTCGAGGTCGCCCCGACCGGCGTAGATGAGGCCGAGGCCGAGGCGGGCGCCCGCGCGGGGCTTCCCTTCGAGGCGCATCGCCTGACGGTAGGACTCCACCGCCGCCTCCGTCTTGCCGGCGGCGAGCTGGGCCGAGCCCGCCGCGACGGCGAGGCCGGGGTCGAGGTCGAGGCGCTCGGTGTAGAGCTTCTGGACCGCGGCGAGGTCGCCCTTCACCGAGAGGAGCGCGGCGAGGTCGCCATCCGCGGTGTGGCAAGAGGCGGGCTGGGACTTCACCACCGCGCCCTTGTCGTCCTGGACGTCCTGGTCGGGCCCCGCCTTGCCGAGGGCCTTGGACAGGCGCTGACGCTCCTCGAAGGGGCGGTCCCACCAGGCGTGGTACAGCTCGGCGGCCTTGGTCACCGAGGCGAGGGCGCCGTCGAGGTCACCGGCGGCCTGCTGATACCCGCCGAGCTTCTGCCAGGCGGCGCAGCTCGAGTCGTCGGCGGCGATCACCTTCTGCTGAGCCTCGGCGGCGCTCTTCTGGTCGCCCACGTTGGCGTGGGCGGCGGCGACCTTGCCCCAGGCCTTGCCCGCAGGCTTGGCGGGCTTGCCGTCCTTGGCGGCCTTCTCGGCGGCCTCCTTGTCGGCCGCCGCGGCCTGCGTGAGCTTGGCGGCGAGGGTCTCGGGGCGCCGGTCGACGCGCTTCTGCGCGGTGGCCGGGCGGAGGGCCAGGGTGTGGCCGACGGGATCGACCGCGAGGTCGTAGCCGCTCGTGAAGGGGGCCCCGAGGGTGCCCTTGAGGCCGGCTTCGGGGAGGACGTTGAAGGCGCCGTCGGGCTGGATCCAGGCGTGGGTCTGGGGGACCCCCTCGAGGGCCACCGACGTCCAGACGCTCCGCTGGTCGCCCTTCTCGAGGCGAGCCGTCCCCTCGAGGCGCTCGTTCGGGGTCACCATGGCGCCCTCTGCGCCGGTCTCCCAGGCGGCGACGAGCTTCTGGCCGCCCACCTCCACGGGGATGAGCAGGGTCCGAGCGCCGAGCACGACCTTCTGCTTCTGATCGTGGAGGGGCAGCCGTCGCCCCGTGAGGCCCCACTCGGCGAGCTCCCAGCCGCGCTCGGCGAACTTGATCTTGCCGCCGCCGAGGGCCTCGACCATCGCGGCGCCCTGCGCGGCGGGGGCGAACTGGACCTTCCCTTCAGAGGGGAGCACGGCGTAGGCGACACCGGGCAGGGCGCCCATGCCGATCGTGAGGTCACCATGCTCGGAGAGGTCGATGGTGTCGTTGTTCACGAAAGCCACGACGTCCTTCAACACGAGGCCGCCGATCGTGAGGCTCTCGATCTCGACGTACTGAACCTTGTAGCCGCCCCGGAAGTGGGTGCCCTCGAGCTCCTCCGCGTAGAGCCGGCGCTTGTGCTTCCAGCTCTGGGGCGCGATCAGCTTCTTGTTGGCCGTCTGGACCTCGAGCCCGTGTGTCTCGGCGAAGTCTTCAGAGACGGTGATGATGGACAGTGACGAGGCGAGGTTGAAGAAGGCGGTCGGCTTGTCGGCCTTGCCGTTGATCACCACCTCGACCGCGGAGATCGGGTGGCCGCCCCCGTCGAGCACGAGGGGCACCTCCACCTTGTCCTTGATGTCGATCGTGCCGACGCTGCCGAGCTTGTCTGCGAAGGGGAGCTCTCGGGCGAAGGCCGTCGCCGACGCGCCCAAGAGGCCGCCGAGCAGCGTGGCGGAGACCAGCAGGCGGAGGGCGCTCGCGGCGGGGCTCAGCGCACACGGGGGGACCGCAGAGGGGGGAACCAACGGGCGGCTCGACATGGGTACTCCGACACGAGGGCACATGAGGGCGGGGGGCTATCCCTGGAGAGGGGCGTCGGCAACGGCTCGGTCTCTGGCCCCGGGCCTGCCTTGCCGCCCGATGGGGGCGGCGATACCGTTGGGCCAAAGAGGTGCCGGCGATGTCTGCTATCTTTGAAGTCTTTGCTCGGACGATCCTGGATTCGCGAGGAAACCCCACCGTCGAGGTCGAGGTGACGACGGAGGACGGTGACGTCGGTCGCGCCGCGGTCCCCTCCGGCGCCAGCACCGGGGAGCACGAGGCGGTCGAGCTGCGCGACGGAGAGCCCGGCCGCTGGCTCGGCAAGGGTGTGGACCGCGCGGTGCGAAATGTAAACGACACCATCGCCCAGCACCTGATCGGCCTCGACGTGCGGGAGCAGCGGGGAATCGATCACCTCCTCATCGATCTGGACGGCACGCCCAACAAGTCCCGCCTCGGAGCCAACGCCATCCTCGGCTGCTCGCTCGCGGTGGCCCGCGCCTCCGCGGTCTCCCTCGGGGAGCCCCTGTGGAAGGTGGTGGGCGGCCTCGGCGCTTTCACCCTGCCCGTCCCCCTCTTGAACGTGGTCAACGGCGGGGCCCACGCCGACAACAACCTCGACATCCAGGAGTTCATGATCGTGCCGGTGGGCGCCGACTCCTTCGCCGAGGGCCTGCGGATGGGCACCCAGGTGTACCACTCGCTCAAGTCGGTGCTGAAGAAGAAGGGCCTCGCGACCGCCGTTGGCGACGAGGGCGGCTTCGCCCCCAGCCTGGGCTCGAACGCCGAGGCGCTGGACCTCCTCCTCGTCGCGATCGAGAAGGCGGGCTTCAAGCCTGGTGAAGACGTCTTCCTCGCCCTCGATGTCGCCGCGAGTGAGTTCTTCGACAAGGAGAAGGCGGCCTACAAGATCGACGGTCGTGAGGTCGACTCTGCCGGTCTCGTGGACTATTACGCCGACCTCGTCGCTCGGTACCCTCTGTTCAGCATCGAAGACGGTATGGCCGAGGATGATTGGTCGGGCTGGAAGGCCCTCACCGACCGCCTCGGCAAGACGGTCCAGCTCGTGGGCGACGATCTCTTCGTCACCAACGTGCGCCGCCTGCAGCGCGGCCTCGAAGAGGGGATCGCCAACTCGATCCTCGTCAAGGTGAACCAGATCGGCACCCTGTCGGAGACCCTCGACACCATCCGCATGGCGCACCGCGGGGCCTACAGCACGATCATCTCGCACCGGTCTGGGGAGACGGAGGACACCTTCATCGCAGACCTCGCCGTCGCCGTGAACGCGGGCCAGATCAAGACCGGCGCTCCCTGCCGATCGGAGCGGGTGGCCAAGTACAACCAGCTCCTGCGCATCGAAGAGGAGCTCGAGGACGTCGCCGTCTACGCGGGACGCAGCATCCTGGCTCGCGGCCGTTAAGCCAGCGGGGCCGGGGAGAGCGGCCCAGGGCCTGCCCGAGGGCGGGGCGACGGGCGGTCGGGGCGCGCTGCGGCGCCTCGCCCTCGCGGCCTTCGTCTATTCGCTCTTACCGCTGTGGTGGGTATCGCAGGCGGGGCGGGCCGTGCTCGGCTACCGCTCCCTCGACCTCGTGGGCCACGTCTGGACCCTCGCTGTCGCCGCTCGGCAGCTCGATCCCACGCGGACCGACATGGCGGCCTACCCCGTCGGGGTCGATCTGCTGCCCATCCTCGGCGGCTGGCTCGACATCTTCGTGGGCTCGGGCCTCGTGCGCCTCTTCGAACTGAGCCCCGCCTTCGCCTACAACCTCGTGCTGGTCGGCTACTTCGGCGTCGCAGGCCTCGGTGGTTGGGCGCTGGCGCGGGCGCTCGGCGCGAGCGAGGGGGCGGCCCTGCTGGCGGGCCTGCTGCTCCAGCTTGACGGCTTCCCGCTCTGGCACGCCACCGGCGGCCGGGTGGAGCAGGTGGGCCTCGGCTTCGTGGCCCTCGCGCTGGCCCTCGTGTTGAGGCTCCGGCGGGGCGGTGGCCCCGGGCTGTCGGTGGCGACGGGCCTCGCGGGCACGCTCGTCGTGTTTGTCTCCTGGGAGCATGGCTTTACGCTGGCCCTCGGCATGCTGTGGCTCTGCCCCTTCTTGCTCTCGGGCTTGCGCTCCGGCCTGCCCTCGGTCGGGGTGGCCCCCGGGGCCCTGCGGCGCCTCGGCCTGGCCGCCCTCACCACCCTGCTGACGGCGGGGCCCTGGGCCTGGCTGTTCGTGCGCCGAACCGCCGCGGTGCGGGATCTACACGAGGGGCAGACGCTCGTGGGCTGGGCGGTGCGGGAGTCGATGCCGCTGCTGCGCTGGTTCACCGTCGAGCCGGTGAGGCCCTCTCTGTTGGTGTTCTGTTCACTGTTCTTGGTGCCCTGGACCGCCCCGCGGCGAGATCGGCGGCTCTGGGTGGGGATCGGAGGGCTGCTGATCTTCACGCTGCTGCTCTCGCTCGGGCCGCGCCCGGCCCTGTGGGAGGAGGACGACCTCGGTGGGCAGATCCCCGGCCTCTGGTCGGTGTTTCAGGCCCTGCCGGTGCTCGGCTGGTTCCACACGCCCGCCCGCCTGCTCTATGGGTGGGACCTCGCCGCCGTGGTGGCGGCGGCGCTCCTCGTCGATCGGCTGGCCGCCGCGCTCCGCGACCGGCCGCAGCTCGGGGTCGGCGCGCGACGGGCCCTCGTCGGTGCCCTCGTCGCCGCCCTCCTCGGCGGGGCTGGCCTCCACGTCTGGCGGGGCCAGCTCTGGCTTGAGCCCGGCTGGATGGTGCGCGGCTCCGCTCCCCTGGTCGCGCTGGGGCAGGAGCCCGGCGCCGGCGCCGTCCTCGACCTCCCGCCGGTCCCCGCGGGGGTCTCGGCGATGAGCTACACGGCCGATCAGCTCGTACACGGCCGCCCGATCCCCTACCACATGACCCTGGCGCACCTCACGACCGAGCCGATGAGCGGCCTCTACGGAGAGCTCGCCCTCATCCGCTGGTCTTGGACGCTGCGGGACGGCGCCGATCTCTCGCTCGCGCCAGCCACCTTCGCCCCCGACCTGGCGCGGCTCTACGCGGACGGCTTCCGGTTCATCGTGCTCCACCCGGCCGAGGTGGAGGAGGCCTCGCGGAGGGAGGTCACGCGCCTCTTCTTGGACCGGCTCGGCGTCCCCGAGGGCAACGTGCCGCGGCGCTGGATCGGCTGGCGCATCCCAGCGCCCTCGGCGCCCGCTATACTGCCCGCTTCGAACCCACCGTCGGCGGCCCAACCCCCCCTGCCGTCGGCTGACGAGCGGGTACCCGACCCTCCCCTGGAGTGAGATCATGCCCCGTGCTCCCGGCCTGCTCCGCTTGGTTGCCCCCCTCCTCTTGCTCGTGGCCTGCGCGGGAAAAGAGGATGAAGGTGGCTTCGGCGCCAATGGTTCCTCCGGCGTCGATGACGGCGGGGGCGACGACGGGGGCGGCGCGGAGAGCACCGCCCCGGAGGTGACCGATCTGCAGGTGGTCATCGTCGACTTCCCCAATTCGCCGACCGGCTGGGGGGTCGAGCTGCGCGCGGCCTACGAAGATCCGGATGACAACATCGTCGGCGGGAGCATCTACATCCGCATGAAGGCCGACGGCGAGGTCGTCTACGACGGTGACGAGCCCATCACCGGCGACGCGGGCACGGCGCGGATCGAAGAGGGGCAGGTCAAGGTGCTCTTCGACGGCGGCAACCCGAACTATGCTTACGAGGCGAAGGTGAGGCTCACCGACGACTCTGGCTACGAGTCCGGCGAGGTGACCGCCACCTACGAGCCCTCCGCCTGAGCGGAGCGCGCCTCGAGTCGAGCGCGGAGCTCGCCGGTGATCAAGGCGTCGAGCGGGTCTTCATGGACCAGGGCGGCACCTTCACCGACGTCCTGCGCCTGAGCGCCGAGGGCCGCCTCCGCGTGGAGAAGGTGCCCTCCGACCAGGGCGATCTCCAGGGCCTCGCGCGCGGGGTCGGGGCGGTGCGCCGGGGCACCACGGTGGCGACGAACGCGCTGCTCGAGGGGAGAGGCGCGCCCGTGCTGCTGCTCGTGAGCCAGGGCTTCGCGGATCTGCCGTGGATCGGCGACCAGACCCGCCCCTCCCTGTTCTCGCTCGCCATCGAGCGACCGGCCCCGCTCTGCACACAGGTGCTCGAGGTGGAGGGCCGCATCGGCGCCGACGGCGAGGTGATCGCGCCCGCCGCGGTCGATCGGCGGGCGCTCCAGGCGGCCTTCGACGGGGGCATCCGTTCGGTCGCCGTCTGCCTCGTGCACGGGCCTTCGGCCCCGGAGGAGGAGCGGCAGATCGGGCGGCTCGCGGCGGAGATCGGCTTCCCGCACGTCGCCCTCGGCCATGAGGTCGCGCCCTCCCGCGGCTTCTTCGCTCGCCTCTGCACGACCCTCGCCGACGCCGCCCTCTCGCCGCTCCTCCCGCGGGCCGACGGCCTCTACATGCGCTCGGACGGCGGGCTCTCGGGGGCGAGAGACCCGGACTGGCGGGGCTCCCAGGCCGTGCTCAGCGGCCCGGCGGGCGGCGTCGTGGCCGTGGCCGCCCTCTGTCGGCGCGCGGGGGAGGCGCGGGCCTTTGGCCTGGACATGGGGGGGACGAGCACAGACGTCTGTCGGGTGGAGGGGGGGCCCACCCGCGTGGACCACCTCCGCGTGAATGGGCTACTGCTGCGGGTCTCCGCCGTGGAGATCGAGACGGTCGCGGCGGGCGGCGGGAGCGTGCTCGGTCTCCGT
The DNA here is from genome assembly GCA_044344255.1 of Myxococcota bacterium. Lineage (GTDB taxonomy): Bacteria > Myxococcota_A > UBA796 > UBA796 > UBA2385 > JBIJDH01. The sequence continues at coordinate 436,269 of JBIJDH010000001.1, read as the reverse complement.
GCGGGGGGCTACGCGATCGGCCCGGAGAGCGCGGGCGCCCACCCCGGGCCGGCCTCTTACGGGCGGGGCGGGCCGGCGGCCCTCACCGACGTCGAGGCGGTGCTGGGTCGATTACCCGGCTTCCCCGCTGTCTGTGGCCCCTCTCGGGACGGTCCGCTCGACCTCGACGCGGCCCGGCGCGCGGTGGCCGCCCTCGACCCCCGCCGCCCCGTCGAGGCGGTCGCCGCCGGCTTCCGGGAGGTCGCGGCGGAGCGGATGGCCGGCGCGATCCGCCGCCTCGCCGCTGCGCATGGGGTCGATCCCGCCGACCACGTGCTCGTCGCCTTCGGGGGGGCGGGCCCTGCGCACGCCACCTCCGTCGCGCGGAGGCTCGGTGTCCGCGTGGTGCTGGTGCCCTTCCTCGCAGGGGTCTTCTCCGCCGTGGGCATCGGCGTGGCCGGGCGGCGGGCGGAGCGGGTGGAGCCCGTGCGCGGAGACATGCGGGCCGCGGCCGAGGTGACGCTGCGGGACCTCCCCTTCACCGGGGTCGTGGGCCTGCGCCTCGCCGCCCGGGTGGTCGGGACGAGCGAGCTCATCGAGGTCCTGGTCGAGGTGGGGGAGCTCCCGCCTGGCCCCGCGCTCACGGCTGGCCTGCTCCAGCGTTTCGGCCGGGCTCACCGGGCGCGCTTCGGCTTCGATCGACCCGGCGAGGCGGTGGAGGCCGTCGAGCTGCGGGCCAGCGTCGAGTCGGAGGAGGCCGAGCTCAACCTCCCCGCGGCCGCCGTGGAGGCGGGTGGCCCCACCGACACCCTCGCCTACTTCGACGGCTGGCAGCGTGTGCCCCTCCGAGAGATGCGCGCCGCTGACGGGCTCGTCGGCCCCTGCATCCTCACCGGTGGGGGCTGCACGGTGGTGGTGGAGCCCGGGTGGCGGGTCTGTGCCCGGGGCGACCACCTCCGCCTCGAGGATGAGGCCCCGGCCCGCCTCCGCCTCGGCCTGGCCGCCGATCCTGTCCACACCGCCGTCCTCGGCGCGCGCTTGATGGCGGTGGCCGAGCAGATGGGGGAGCGCCTCGCCCGCCTCGCCCGCTCGGTCTCGATCCGGGAGCGACGCGACTTCTCGGCGGCGGTCTTCGACGCCGAGGGGCAGCTCGTCTGCAACGCCCCCCATGTCCCCGTCCACCTGGGCGCGATGGGGGAGACGGTGCGGGACCTCCGACGGGCCCGCGCGCTCCAGGCCGGGCAGGTCTGGGTCTGTAACGACCCCTACGCCGGCGGCTCGCACCTGCCCGACATCACGGTCATCCAGCCCGTCTTCGACGATCGGGGGCGCGTGCTCGCCTTCGTGGCCTGCCGCGGACACCACGTCGACGTCGGGGGCCTCACGCCGGGCTCGATGCCCCCCTTCTCCCGAGACATCGCCGAGGAGGGCCTCGTGCTGCGGCACCTCCTCCTCGCGGAGCGCGGCCGCTTCATCACCCCTCCCTTGCCGGGCTGCCGTCAGCCGGAGACGGTCTGTGCAGACCTCCAGGCCCAGGTGGCGGCCTGCAGCCTCGGGGAGCGGCTCATCCAGGAGCTCGCGCTCGCTGTTGGCGCCGAGGCCCTGCGGGCCCAGATGGGCCACCTGATGGACGCCGCCGAGGCCAGCGTGCGCGCGCTGCTCCGCGGGCGGGAGGGGACCTTCCGCGCCGAAGAGCGGCTCGATGACGGCACCCTCATCGGCGTGACGCTCCGCGTCGAGGGCGGGGAGGGGTGGCTTCGCGTCTCCGGGCCGAGCCACCCGGGGAACCGCAACGCGCCCCGGGCCGTCGCCCAGGCCTGCCTGCTCTACGTGCTGCGCTGCCTCGTCGGGCTCGACCTGCCCCTCAACGAGGGCGCGCTCCGGCCGCTCCACCTCGAGCTCGAGCCCGGCGGCCTGTTCGACCCTTCGCCCCCGCGCGCGGTGGCCGGCGGCAACGTCGAGACCAGCCAGCGCCTCACCGACGCCCTGCTGCGGGCCCTCGGCGCGCAGGCCGCGAGCCAGGGGACGATGAACAACCTCACCGTGGGCACGGCCGCGGGGGCCTGGTACGAGACGATCGGCGGGGGCGGCGGCGCAGGGCCCGGCTTCGAAGGCGGAGACGCCGTGCAGGTGCACATGACGAACACCCGCGCGACCGACGTGGAGGAGCTGGAGACCCGCTTCCCCGTCCGCTTGGAGTCCTGGCGGCGTCGGCGGGGGAGCGGCGGCCCCGGCCAATACCGGGGAGGCGACGGCGTCGAGAAGGTCTGGCGCTTCCTGGCCCCGGCGACGGTCGCCCTGCTCGCCTCTCGGCGCGACCGGGGCGCCCCCGGGCTGGAGGGCGGAGGGGACGGCGCCCCGGGCGTGGACGAGCGCGATGTCGGTCACGGTTGGGAGCCCGCCCCGTGCGAGTGGCGCGCGGAGGCCGGACATCGGCTGCGCATCTCCACGCCGGGCGGCGGGGGCTTCGGCCGGGCGTCGAAGGGACAGGAGGGGAGGGGATGAGCGTCCGTGCGGGGCTGGTTCGAGGGCGGGCGACGAGCCGGGGGGCGCTATCGGTCTCTGCGTCCTCGCGGTGCGCTCCGCCGGGCTAAACCATGGCCAGAGGCCGATCCGGCCGGGGTGGTCCATGCGTCACGCGTCCGTTCAAGATCCGCTCCGCGATGGGCTCCAACGAGCGAAACGCGCGCTGGGCTCGTGGGTGGGGGCCGCGTGCCTCGTTGCGCTGGCCCTCTGCGTCTCTGACCGCGCGGCGCGGGCGGGCGACGACGTGGCGCCCCAGCCCCAGGCCGCCCTGTCCTTCCCGCTGCTCAAGCTCGGCCTGGTGCCTGTCGATCGTGCGGTCGACCTCCCGGCGGGGGCCGCCGTGCTCGACGTGGAGGTGCAGGCCGACGGGAGTCGCGCGCTGGTCGTGCTCGCGGAGGGTAAGGGCACCCGCCTCTACACATGGTCCTTCGCGGGGGCGCTCGTCCCGGTCACGGGCATGCCGAAGGGCGAGGTGCGGGAGATCGGGATCTCCCCCTTCGACGCCGCGTTCTACCTGCTCCTGGCGGACGGGGGCCGAGCGCGCGTCGAGCGGGGCATGCTCCAGGGTGACGCCTGGAGGCCGGGTGGCCTCGTGCTCCAGTCCGAGAGGGCCCTCCGCGGTCTGGTCGTGCCCTTCGTCGCGTACAACGAGGTGGAGCGGATCTTCATGGGCAGGGCGCTGCAGGGCGGGGCCTGGCAGATCGTGAGCGTCACCGGCGCGGGCGGCCGGGCCTATGAGGTCACCTCGCCGAGCGGCGAGCCCGGTCCTTTCACCGACAAGGCCCTCCTCGTGGAGACCGAGGACTCCCTCCCACCCGCGGTGGTGAAGCTCCCGAGCGCCTGGCCGGTCTCCGTCCACCCCATGACCGGCGCGCTCACCTGGACAGACGGGGCGCGGAGCGGGCTCCTCCGCTACGGGGAGCTCAACTGGGACGAAGAGAGCGTGCCGCTGCCCAAGGGGAGCCTGGGGGCCCACCCGAACGGCTGGTACCAGATGAGCTGGTCGGGTGGAGAGGCGGGCCTCGGCTTCCTGGGTCCGGAGGGGGAGCCTGTCGGTCGGATCGCGGTCGATCGCGGCTTCACCCGACCGCCGGCCATCGCCGCCAACGGCCGCGCCTTCGTGGGGGTGGTGCCGGGGCGGCTCGTCACCGGGACCGTCGGCCTCCCCTTCGCCCCGGTGCGCTTCCTCGCCCGCGCCCAGGTCGACGTCGAACCCGCGGCGGAGCTCGCGAAGTACGGCATCACCGTCTCGCGCAGCCAGGCCAATCAGCTCTATGGGCCCTACGACGAGATCGCGTATTCGGGTCGGGATACACCGGTTTTCGCGAGCATCGACGGCATGCTCGAGGTGCTGCACGCCGGCTTCGAGGCGGTCTTCGTGCGGATCGAGCGTGACCTGTCCCGCCCCCGCCTCGCCGCCTTCCTGGTCGCGCTGCAGGAGACCGCGGACCGCCAGCGGGTGCCCCGGGTGAGCCGGGTGGCCGAGGTGACCGCCCAGCTCCTGAAGGGTGACTACAGCAGCGCCGAGGGCAAGCTTGTGCGGGCAGAGGTCTCGGCGAAGAGCGAGCTCCACGGCACAGACATCAACTTCGCGGACTTCCACCCCCGCGGGCCCTACGCCACCGATCCCCAGCTCCAGGATTACTTCCGAGCCTTCAAGTACATCAACGCGCTGTCGTTGAGCGCGGCGGAGCGAAAGAAGCTGTCGCGGCAGCCGGCGCTGGTCGGCCCCTGGAAGGCCTGGGTGGAGACCCAGCAGCCCTTCCTCTCAGGCTCCCGCTACCAAGGCCTCTTCGACGGGGGCGCCTCGCTGCCGACCTACGTGCGGCCGCCCTGCCTGCCCCTCACCACCCAGGCCAACCCCTTCCGGGTCTTCCCGCTCTCCTGGGGATGGGACAGCGAGATCCTCGACCGCGGCGTCGCCCATGACCGCTCGCCCCCCCAGTGTGGTGTCCCGCAGCGCATCTTCCCCTCCGGCCTCGACCTCCTCGCCAGCCTGGGGAGCGCTGAGGCCCGCGCCATCCTCGGGGAGGGGTATGTCCCGCCCTTCGTGGCGAAGGGAGAGGATTTTCCGAACGAGGGTGCGCCCGCCCGCGGCGCCGCCTTTCCGACCCTCGCCCGCGTCCAGGATGACGTCGGCCGGCTCGCGATCCCCGGCGTCGCGGACCCGCGTCTGCCGGCCCAATGGCTGGGCGTCGTGGGCGCCCTCGGCGCCGTGGGTGTCGCCCCGGAGCAGGTCGACCCGCACCGCTGGCAGCGCCGGCTGATGGAGTCAGCGCTCGCGAGCTGGACGAGCTTCCGGCACACCGTCGTCCTCGTCTCCGAGGCCTCCGGGGCCGAGGCGGGAGAGGGCGGCGACGCGGCCTTTGAGCGGCTCTCCTTCGAGCCCTCGACCCACGTGGTCGATCCCTTGCCGCGGGCGTGGGACAAGGTGGCCGATCTCCTGGCCCTCCTCGCAAAGGAGGCCGAGCGGAGCCCGACCGAAGATCGGCTGGCCGAGGTGCTCCGGGAGGCCTCCACCTCGTCACGACGCTTGGGTCGAGCGGCCGAGCGGCAGATCGCAGGCGAGCCACTCAGCCGCGAGGACTACGCCTTCATCGCCTGGTATGCGGGGGTGATCGAGCATCCATACCGCGTGCTGAAGTCCGCCGCGGCCGCCAGCGATGAGCTCGTCGAGCCCGAGCCGATGGCCAAGATCGTCGACATCCACACCTGGTCCACGCCCACCTACGGCGATTGGGTCTGGCACGCCGCGGTGGGCCAGCCGCTCCGCACCACGGTCCTGCTGGGCGATCGCGGCCTCCTGTTGCCGGGCGCAGGGGCGACCTACAGCTACTACGAGGTGGTCTCGTCCCAGCCTCGGGACGACGCCTGGTGGCGGGAGCAGGTCGAGACCGCCGAGCGCCCCGCGTGGACGGTCCCCGCTCGGTGATCGGGCTCTTCCCTCTGCTGTTCATGACCGCCGCGCGGGGTGAGGAGGCCTGCCTGCGCTTCGTCGGTGACATGATGCTCGGCCGAGGGGTGGCGGACGAGGCGCGCGCGCGGGGCTTGAACCCCTGGGCCGGGGCCCCCCAGGGGGACGTCTGGGTGGGCAACCTGGAGGGGGGGCTCCGCGGCGGTGGGGCCTGTGATGAAGGCGACCGCGTCTGCATCGGCGTCGAGCCGGAGACCCTCGGCTGGCTGTCCCAGCCCCCCTTTGTGGCCGTCTCGCTGGCCAACAACCACAGCCACGACTTTGGGGAGGCGGGCTACGCCGCGACCCGCGCGGCCCTCGCCCAGGGGGGTGTCCAGGCGCTCACCGAAGAGGAGGGCCCGGTCTTCCTCGACGTCGCGGGCCGCCGCTGGGCCTTCGTCGTCGTCAACACGGTGGACCGCCCCGGGCTGGAGCTCGCTCTGGAGCGCACCCGGGTCGCCCTGCTCCGCGCCCGCGCCGAGACCCCTTGGGTGGTGGTGATGCCCCACTGGGGGATCGAGGGCGCCCGGGGCTACGCCCCCGGCCAGGAGCGCTGGACCGAGCGCTTCTTCGCCTGGGGTGCCACCTTCGTGATCGGCAGCCACGCCCACGTCGTCCAACCCTCTCGCTGCACCGCGGCCGGCGCCGACTGGACCGGCCTCGGCAACCACCTCTTCGACCAGCGGCTGCCACAGACCTGGGTGGGGGAGAGCCTCCGCTGCTGCCCGGACGGGGAGGCCGTCGTCTGCGCCCCCGAACGGACGGAGCGGTCGGCCCACAGCACCTTCCCGGTGTTTCAGGGTCCGTCGGGGCCCGCCTGCCGCGTCGAGCCCCCGCCAGTAGACCGCCGCTGGGAGGCCCACGTCTGGCGGGACCACTTCCTCACCGTCGAGCCCTTGCCGGCGGCGGGGCCCGACGCCTTCTTCGCATTGCACCCCCACTACTCCGACATCGACGGTCAAAATGACCTGCGACCCTATGTCTTTCAGGCGACGGAGGCGGGCTTCGTTGACCTCTGGCGGGGATCGGCCTTGAGCCGCCCGATCGTCGCCGGCAAGGTCATCGAGGTGGGCGGTCAGTCCTTCCTGTGTGTGATCCACCGAGGAGACAGCTTCCTTCGTCCCGATCCGGCGACCCCGCTGCGCACCCGCAAGGTCTACCGCTGGAGCGGCTTCGGCTTCTCGGGGGTGGACGATCCCGCCGCCGTCGAGGCCTGCGCCGCCCTGTAGGCCCGCGAGGGGAGGGGCTGGACGCCTCGGGGGTGTCGAATTTCGATGCCGGGGGTGTGCGGCGATCCGGCACCCTGGCACCCCCCTCCTGTCGTAGTTTCGGGTGCTTGTGAGAGGTACGGTCCTTGCTCGAGCGGTCGGCCCATGTCGACCCCGCCGCCCACCGCCCCGGAGCCCCTTCGTGACCCCTTCGCGTGGGCGGGCCTCGCGGTCTCGCTGGGAGCCTGGAGCTGGCCCTCCTGGATGCCAGCGTGGCCCGAGCTCGCCTGCGGGGTGGCGGCGATGGGCCTGCTCGCCCTCTGGGAGCCCGGCGGTCGCGGCGCGCGGCTGGCCCTGCTCGTCGGGGCCCTGCTGCTGGGCGTGGCGGCCCCGGCGGCCCTCCCCGAGCCGCCCGCGCTCGGGCTGCGGGCGTCGATCTCGGGCGTGGTGGTCGATCAGGTGGGCATCGAGGCGGTGGTGCAGGCGGACTCGGGGCGGCTGCGCCTCCGCTTCCCGGAGGAGCTGCCGGCCGTCGGCGCGCGCATCGCCGCCTACACCGAGCCGCAGCGGCCGTCGGTCCTGCTCCCCGGGGAGCCGGACGCCCCGGCCAACCGCCTCCGAGCGCACGCCGCGCCGCGCCTCGTGCGGAGCTGGCTCCGCCTTGACGGAGACGCCCCCGCCGTTCACGACGTCTTCGACCTCGCCGAGCACGGCGGTCTCCTCCGGGCCATGGCCTTAGGTGATCGCCGCGGCGTTCCAGAGGCCACCTCGACCTTGCTCCGGCGCACCGGGACCTTCCACCTCCTCTCGATCAGCGGCCAGCACATCGCCCTCGTCGCCGGCCTCGTCCACCTCCTGGTCGCGGTGCTGGTCCGGCCCGTCTTCGCTTGGCGGGGGCCCCGCTGGGCCCGCATCGTGCCGGCGCTCGCCGCGCTCTGCAGCGCCTGGGCCTACACCGAGCTCGTGGGCGCCCCCGTCCCGGCGCGGCGGGCGGCCTGGATGGTCGCCCTCGCGGGTGGTTCCGTGGTGCTCGGTCGTCGCCCGCGGCCCTGGAACCTCCTCGGCTTCGCGGCCTGCGCGGTCGTCCTGCTCGATCCGGCGCAGGTGGCCGAGCCGAGCTTCCTCCTGTCTTTCGGGGCGATCTGCGGGATGCTGCTCGTGAGCCCCCGCGTCACGCGGGCGCTGCCCCCCGATGTGCCGCGCGCGCTCCGTTGGCTGGTCACCGGCCTCGCGACCACGGTGGGCGCGACGGCGGGCACGCTCCCGATCACGGCCTGGCTCTTTCAGCAGCTCTCTCCGCTGTCGGGCCTCGCCAACCTGCTGGCCGGGCCGCTGCTCGGCGGGCTGTCGGTGGTCGGCGCGCTGCTCGCGGTCGCGCTGCCCGGCGCCCTCGGGCTGCTCTCCCTCGCCTTGGCGGACGCCTCGGCCGACCTCTCCATCTCGCTGCTCCACGCCATCGACGTCGAGCCGTGGGCGCCGGCGACCGGGCCGTGGGGGGCCCTCCTCCTCGCGCTCGCCTGCCTGACGATCAAGCGCCCGACGCTGTCTCTGCTGTTGGTGGCGCTCGCGCTGGCGCCGCTGCCCGGCCCGCCGGGGCGCCTGCGGGTCACCTTCCTGGCCATCGGACAAGGGGACGCCACCCTCCTCCGCTGGCCCTCGGGGGAGGCCTGGCTCATCGACGGCGGCCCGGGGGGCGAGGGCCTCCTCCGCGCCCTCCGCCGCGAGGGGCTCCGGCGTATCGACCGGCTCATCCTCTCGCACCCGCACCCCGACCACCTCCTCGGGCTCCTCCCCGTCGCCCTGGCGCTGCCGGTCGGCGAGCTCTGGGCGCCGCGGCCGCCGGAGGTCGGAGAGGTGGATTATCTCACGCTCTGGCAGGCCCTCTACGCCCGCGGCGTGCCCTACCGAGGGCCGGACAGCCCGGGCCTCCAGGTGCTCCACCCGCTCGGAGGCTGGCGCGCGCCGAAGAAGAGCCGCGTCAACGACGAGAGCCTCGTGTTGCGCGTGGTCTTCGGGCAGCGGAGCTTCTTGTTCACCGGTGACATCGAGGCGGCGGGCGAGGCCGCCCTGGTGGGCCGGCTGTCGCGGGCCGACGTGGTCAAGGTGCCGCACCACGGCAGCCACACCTCCTCCTCGCGGGCCCTCGTCGAGGCGCTCTCACCCTCCCTCGCGGTGGTCTCTTGCGGCGAGCAGAACCGCTACGATCACCCGCGCCCCGCCGCTTGGGCGCGCTGGGCCGGCGTGCCCCTCGCGCGTACGGATCGGGACGGCACGATTGAGGTGAGCACGGACGGCCGCGACCTCGCCGTCCGCGCCTGGCGAGCCGAGACGGGCTGGCGCCCCCTTCAGCGCGCCCCTTGGCGCCCCCGACCGCCCCCGGAGCGGATCCGCGCGCGCTTCGACGAGCGGCTGCTGGAGGCGAAGCTGCAGGCGAAGCAGGAGGCAAAGGCGAGTCGGAAGGCGAAGTCTCGGTGAACCTGCCGCATGCGGAAGGTTTTTGCGCCCATGAAGCTTACGCATACGTCAGGGTTGGGTTATCGTGGGTCCATGTCCGCGACGCCCCAGAGCCCTGTCGAGATCGCCCCCACCTGCGCCCTCATCCGCGTCGGTGAGCTCGCGGAGCGCAGCGGCAAGACGGTCCGAGCCATCCGTTTCTACGAGGAGCTCGGCCTGCTCGAGCCCGTCCAGCGCACCCGCGGCGGCTTCCGAGAGTACGAAGAGAACGCGCTCGTGCGCATCCACTGGATCGATCGCCTCCAGGAGCTCGGCTTCTCCCTCGCCGAGATCCGCGACTTCCTCTCCACGCTCCGCGCGGAGGCCTCGGGCCCGGTGGCGATGGATCAGCTCCGCGCCTTCTACGCGAAGAAGCTGATCGAGACCCGCTCGACCATCCAGCGGCTCCAGTCGCTCGAGTCCGAGCTCCGAAACAGCCTCGCCTACCTCCACACCTGTCAGAGCTGCGCCCCCCAGACGCCCCGCAGCGCCTGCCCCTCCTGCGCCGACACCGAGCGGAAGGGCGAGGTGCCGCCGCCGCTCGTCGCCGGGGTGCACGATGCGCCGGCCGCCGCCACGGGCCTGGCCCCGGTTGGCCCCCCTGCTTGAAGCCCGCCCCTCGCCGGGCCAAAGGAATCGCCGATGAAGCTCCCCGTCTACCTCGACAACCACGCCACCACCCCCTGCGATCCGGCGGTGGTGGCCGACATGATCCCCTACCTCACCGAGAAGTTCGGCAACCCGGCGAGCCGGAACCACAGCTTCGGCTGGGAGGCCAAGGAGGCCACCGAGGTCGCCCGCGAGCAGGTGGCGGCCCTGATCGGCGCCACCGCCAAGGAGATCGTCTTCACGAGCGGGGCCACCGAGTCGAACAACCTCGCGATCAAGGGCGTGGCCGAGCAGTACGTCGACAAGGGGCGCCACCTCATCACCGTGGCCACCGAGCACAAGGCGGTGCTCGACTCCTGCCACGCCCTCGAGCGTGACGGATGGACGGTCACCTACCTCGGTGTTGACGCCGAAGGCCTCATCCAGCTCTCCGAGCTCGCCGCCGCCATCCGCCCCGACACTGTGCTCGTGAGCGTCATGTACGCCAACAACGAGACGGGCGTGGTGCAGCCCATCCGGCAGATCGGCGCCCTCTGTCGGGAGAAGGGGGTCATCTTCCACTGCGACGGCGTGCAGGCGGTGGGTAAGGTCCCGGTCGACGTCAACCGCGACAACATCGACCTCCTCAGCCTCTCTGCCCACAAGATGTACGGCCCCAAGGGGATCGGCGCCCTCTACGTCCGGCGCGGTCGCCCCCGCATCCGCCTCGTCGCCCAGATCGACGGCGGCGGGCACGAGCGCGGCCTCCGCTCCGGCACCCTCGCGACCCACCAGATCGTGGGCCTCGGCAAGGCGGCGGAGCTCGCCCGCCTCGACCTCGAGACGGGGGCGATCGAGAAGGTCCGCGCCCTGCGGGACCGCCTCTGGGCCGGCCTGCAGGCCGAGCTCGACGAGCTCTACCTGAACGGCTCCTGGGAGCACCGGGTCCCCAACAACCTCAACGTGAGCTTCGCCTATGTCGAGGGCGAGGCGATGATGATGGGCATCAAGGAGATCGCCTGCTCGAGCGGCTCGGCCTGCACCTCGGCCAGCCTCGAGCCCAGCTACGTGCTCCGCGCGATGGGCGTCGACGTCGAGCTCGCCCACACCTCGATCCGCTTCGGCCTCGGGCGCTTCACCACTGAGGAGGAGATCGACTTCGCCCTCGAGCTCGTGGTCCGCAAGGTCCGCTGGCTGCGCGAGATGAGCCCCCTCTACGAGATGGTGAAGGAGGGCATCGACCTCAAGAGCATCGAGTGGGCCGCCCACTGAGCTGCTGAACACCGTGCTGCTGATCCCCTACGTTTCCTGATTCCACGTCTCCAAAGCACCCGAGGTAGATCATGGCGTACAGCCAGAAGGTCGTTGACCACTACGAGAACCCCCAGAACGTCGGCAGCATGGACAAGAATGACCCCGAGGTCGGCACCGGCCTCGTGGGCGCCCCCGCCTGCGGTGACGTGATGAAGCTCCAGCTCAAGATCAACGACGACGGCATCATCGAAGACGCCAAGTTCAAGACCTTCGGCTGCGGCTCCGCCATCGCCTCGTCTTCGCTCGTGACCACGCTCGTCAAGGGCAAGAGCATCGAGGAGGCCGAGCTCATCAAGAACAGCGACATCGCCGCTGAGCTCGCGCTGCCGCCGGTCAAGATCCACTGCTCGGTGCTCGCCGAAGACGCGGTGAAGGCCGCGATCGCCGACTACCGCAAGAAGAAGGGCCTGCCGGCCGTCGCCCAGGCCTGATCGCTGGCCGGGCTGAGCCGGCGCCCCTGTGCTGTGTCAGAATCGAGTCGTGTCGAAGTCGAACGGGAGAGGCCATGGCCATCACCATCAGCTCCGCCGCCGCAGAGCGGGTCCAGTCCATCAAGAAGAAGCGCCAGACGCCTGAGGCGCTCCTCCGCGTGGGCGTCCGTGGCGGGGGCTGCACCGGCCTCACCTACTACATGGACCTCGTCGATCAGGTGGACGCCAAGGACAAGGTCTTCGAGTTCGGCGACGGCATCCGCATCGCCGTCGATCGGAAGTCCTACCTCTTCATCAACGGCTCGGAGCTCGACTTCGAGAAGACCATGGTGAAGACCGGCTTTGTCTTCAAGAACCCGCTGTCGAACAAGTCCTGCTCCTGCGGCGACTCCTTCTCGCTCTAGTTCTCGCTCTAGGCCGCACCCGGCCGCGAGAGGGCCCCGATGAGCTGCTGGAAGTGCCACGAGGCCGTTGACGGCCCGGTCTGTGTCGGCTGTGGCGCCGTTCAACCCCTCGCGGGTGAGGCCGACCATTACGGTGTCCTCGGCTTGGCGCGTCGTTACCATCTCGACGTCGCCGCGGTCGAGGAAGCCTGGCGACGACGCTCGCGCCTCGTCCACCCCGACCGTTTCACCAAGCACCCCGCCGTCGAGCGCCGCATGAGCCTCCAGTGGACGGCGGCGGTGAACGAGGCCCGGCGGGTGCTCCGCGACCCCCTGCGCCGGGCTCGCTTCCTCGTCTCTGGCAAGGCGGAGCCAGAGGGCAAAGGCGGGCCCAGCCCCGACGCGGACTTCCTCGAGCTCATGTTCGAGCTCCAGTTCGAGGCCGCCTCCGACCCCGAGGGGGTGCGGGCCCGCGTGGCGGCGCTGCACAAGGCCGCCCTCGCCGAGCTCGACGCCGTCTTCTCTCGCTGGGAGGCCGACGTCGCGCCCGCCGCGGCGAGCCTCCAGCCGGCCGGCGAGATCCTGGCCCGCCTCAAGTACCTCGAAACGGCGCTGCTCACGACGGCCGGCGCGTCCCACTCTTGATCCTCCTGCTTCTCCCTTGAAGGCTCTGCGAACCCATGGCGAACATCGGCATCGACCTCGGCACCACCCACTCCCTCGTCGCCGTCGTGCTCGGTGGGAAGGCCCGCGTCCTCCTCGATGACGAAGAGCGGGCGCTCCTCCCCTCGGCGGTGCGCTACGACGCCGACGGCGTGCCCAAGATGATCGGCTGGCCGGCCCTCGCCGCCGCGGGGGAGCCGGGCGGCATCACCTTCACGAGCGTCAAGCGTTTCATGGGCCGCTCGCCGGCGGAGGTCGCGGCCGACGCGGCGCTGTTCAAGTACGACCTCGTCAGCAGCGACGATCGGGTGGCTCGCTTCCAGGTGGGCCCGCGGCAGATCACCCCGATCGAGATCTCGAGCCTCGTGCTCCGGCTCCTGCACTCGCGCGCCGAGGAGTGCCTCTTCGGCCGCCCGGGTGGGGCGGTGATCACCGTGCCCGCCTACTTCGACGACGCCCAGCGGCAGGCCACCCGCGACGCCGCCCAGCTCGCAGGTGTCGAGGTGCTGCGGCTCCTGAACGAGCCCACCGCCGCGGCCCTCGCGTATGGACTCGACAAGGCGCAGACCGGCCAGAAGGTGGTGGTCTACGACCTCGGCGGCGGCACCTTCGACATCTCGATCCTCGAGCTCAACGACGGCGTCTTCCAGGTGCTCGCCACCGCCGGAGACACCCACCTCGGCGGCGATGACTTCGACCAGGCCTTGGCCGCGGTGCTGCTCCGACAGGCTGGGCTCCCGGACCCGGACGGCCTCGCCTTCCGCCGCGCCGTGCGGGCCGCCGAGGCCGCCAAGCGGCAGCTCAGCGAGCAGGACACCGCCACGATCTCGGTGGAGCTCGCCGGTCGGCCGGTCGAGGCCGAGATTGACCGCGCCTCCTTCGAGCGGCTGATCACGCCCATCCTCGAGCGCACGGGCGTGGCCTGCCGGAGCGCGATGAAGGACGCCGGCCTCGTCCCCGCCGACATCTCTGAGGTGGTGCTGGTGGGCGGCTCCACCCGCACCCCGCTCGTGCGCCGCTATGTCGAGCAGCTCTTCGGCCGGGTCCCCCACACGGGGCTCAACCCCGACGAGGTGGTCGCCATCGGCGCCGCCATCCAGGCCGACATCCTGACCGGCGAGAGCGTGATCGCCGACAACATGCTGCTGGTGGACGTCCTCCCCCTGTCGCTCGGCATCGAGGTGATGGGCGGGGTGGTCGAGCGCATCCTCCCGCGCACCACCACCATCCCCGCCGCGGCCGGGCAGGTCTTCACCACGCACGTCGACGGGCAGACCGCCGTCGACCTGCACGTCGTCCAGGGGGAGCGGGAGCTCGTCAAGGACTGTCGTTCGCTCGCCCGCTTCCGCCTGAGCGGCATCCCGGCGATGCCGGCCGGCATCCCCCGCGTGCGGGTGGAGTTCCGGGTCGACGCCAACGGCATCCTCGAGGTGGACGCCCTCGAGGAGCGCACCGGGGTGACCGCCTCGATCCACGTGCAGCCCACCTACGGCCTCACCGACGACGAGATCGACGCCATGCTCGAGGAGGCGATCGACCACGCCGAGACCGACATGGACGAGCGACTCCTCATCGACGCCCGCGTCGAGGCGGAGCAGATCATCCACCTCACCCGCACGGCGGTCGCCAAGGACGCGGATCTGCTCGATGGAGACGAGGCGGCTCGCTTCATCGCCGCCATCACCGAGCTCGAGGCCGCGATGTCGAGTCGAGACCGCCGCCTCATCAGCGGCCTCGGCAAGCGGGTCGACGAGCTGACCGCCCCCTTCGCCCAGCGGCGCATCGAGCGGGACATCAAGCTCGCCCTCGAGGGGCACTCGGCCGACGAGGTGTCGGCGCAGCTCGGGGCCTGATCCGACCCCCGGCCTCCGCCTCTGCGATGATGGTGAGGTGCCGCCCCGCCGCCTCGCCCTCGCCCTCGTGCTGCTGTCGGTCTACCTCCTCGCGGTGGCCCTGCGCCTGCAGAGCGTGGGGGCCGCCTCGATCGGCAGCGACGCGCTCGGGCAGCTGCTGGCCGCCTACGCGGCGGGCTGGGGGCACCTCCCCCCGCCGCCCAACCCGGAGGGGGGCTACTCGCTGTGGGTGGTGGCGTGGCCGATGGTGCGCCTCGCCGGATCGCTTCACGAGGTCTTCGTCCTCCGCTTCGGGTGGGGGGCCCTCGCCGCGCCGGCGGCGGGCCTCGGGGCGGCCCTCCTCGATCCGGATCGCCCACGGGCCCCGCTGCTCGCGGCGCTGGCGGGCGGCTTGGTCGCCGCCGATCCGGGGCTCGTCGACACCCTCGTCATCGCCTTCCGCGGGTACGGCGCGCCCGAGCTCGTCGGGCTGGGCACCGTCGGCCTGCTGCTCGCCCTCCGGGGGAGCCGGGGAGGCCTCCTGCTCGCCACCCTCGCCTTCGTGCTCGCTTCGGGCCAGCACCCGATGGGCACCGCCGGGGGGCTCGGCGCGCTCGTGCTCCTCCCCGCCCTGGTCCGGCGCCTCGGTGGCTGGACCGTCGGCGCCGCGGCCCTCCTCGCCCTCGTGCTGGTCACGCCCCGGCTGCTGATCCTCGCCCGGATGGCCGACTGCGGACAAGGAGCGGCGGCCTGCCTCTCGGCGGTGGCGCTCCAGAGCAGCGAGGCCGACGTGTCCCCGCTCGCCTTCGTCACCCGCGCCTTCCACGATCGTTTCGCGGTCGAGTGGCGGAGCGCCTGGTGGGCGCTCCCGCCGGCGCTGCTGCTCTGCCTGCCCGGGCTCCGACGCCCCGAGGCCGCCGGCCGACGCGCCGCGCTGGCCTACGCCCTGGCCGCGGTGGTCGCGCTCCTCCTGGTGGGGCTCTCGGTCTCCTCGCTCCGCAGCTACCACCTCCGCGTCTTGGCCGTGCCCATCGCGATCGCCGCCGCCGCCGGCCTCTCCCGCCTCGGGTGGGCCTCGCTGCTGCTGCTGCCCTGGCTGGCCGGCCAGTGGCTCCCGATCGCTGTGGTGCCGCCCGCCCGCGGGAGCGTGGAGCTGGCGGATCGGCTCGGAGACGAGCTGCAGCGGGAGCTCGTCGGTGAGCCAGGGGCGATCCGGGTGGACGGCGTGTGGTTCGACCGCCCCGAGGGGGTCGATCCTGCGGCGGTGGTCCTGTCGGCCGTCCTCCACGGCGCAGACCCGGCCCGCTTCGGGCTCGACCCCTCCGCTGCGGTCCTGCTGCTCGTCCACGACGCGCCCCGCCTGGCGCCGGGCTCGGCCTGCACCGCGGTGACGGGTGCGACCTGGTTGCAGATATGCCGCTTCCCCTCTCGCGCGGAGGCGGAGGTCTGGCGGGAGAGCTGGGGGGACACCCCCCTCCGGATGGGGGGCGCCTATGACTGGATGAAGGCCCTCCACCCCTCCGGGGCGGAGCTCGGCCGCGCGGGCTGGGATCGCTGAGAGCGGCTCGAGGGCCTCCGCTCTGCTATCTTCGAGGGGTGTCGGACCCCGCCTCGGCCCCCCTCCCGAAGACCATCGGCCCGTACCGGGTCGTTCGGGCGATCGCGCGTGGGGGCATGGCCTCGGTCTATGAGGTGGAAGACCCAGGCACCGGCCAGAAGCTGGCGCTCAAGCTGCTCACCCAGCGGGGGGCCGCCGGGCCGCGCTTCAATCGGGAGTACCGGGCGCTCACCCGGCTCGACCACCCCCACATCGTCCGCGTCTACCGATACGGGATCACAGAGGATAGACGCCCGTATCTGACGATGGAGCTCTTGGATGGTGTGCCGGCGCAGGTGCACGCCAAGGGTTGCGGTCGCCCGGGCACCCCGCGGCGGACGAGCCAGGTGATCCGCGTGATCAAGGCGGTGGCGGAGGCCCTCGACCACCTGCACGAGCGCGGCATCGTCCATCGAGACCTCAAGTCCTCGAACGTGATGGTCTTGAAGGACGGGCGCATCAAGCTGCTCGACTTCGGCACCGTCCGGGCGCTGGAGCAAGACGACGAGATCACGCGCCACGGCGAGTTCGTCGGCACCTTCGCGTATGCGAGCCCCGAGCAGCTCGCCGGTGACGTGGTGGGCCCCCGGTCCGACATCTACTCGCTCGGGGTGCTGTTCTACCGGCTGCTCTCGGGCAAGCGACCCTTCGAGACCGACGATCCGGGTGAGATGGCGCGGCTCCACGCCGAGCATGTGCCGCGGCCCCCTGGCGACTTCGTGGCCGGCGTGGCGCCCTCGGTGAGCGACCTCGTGATGCACATGCTCGCCAAGGACCCCGGCGACCGCCCTGGGCGGGCCTCGGAGGTGGCGGAGTCACTGGAGGGCCTGGGTGATGATGGCGAGACCGCCCTCGATGACCCCGCGACCCTCTCGGCCGCCGACGTCATCGGTCGGGACGCTGAGGTCAAGGCCCTCCGCGCCATCTTCGGGCGCGCCAAGCCGGGGCGGATGGTGCTCGTCACCGGTCCACCGGGCTCCGGCCGGGGGCGGCTGCTGACGCAGGCGGCCCATGACGCGGCCCAGCTCGGCTGGCGGGCCCTGGAGGCGCGCTTCCCCGGCGGGCCCGGCCTCGGGGGCCTCGCGGAGGCGGTGCGCACGGCGGCCCGCGGGCTCCCGCTCGGAGAGGAGGCCGATCTGGCCGCGCTCAGCCAGGTCCCCGGAGAGGGCGAGCTCGATCCGCTGGCCCTCGCGCGGGTGATGAGCGCGGTCCTGGCCGTGCTCCAGCGCCGGGTGGAGCAGGACGGCCGCCCCGTGGTCATCCTCCTCCGCGAGCTCGACCAGGCGCCGCCCCTGGCGCTGCAGACGCTGCGCCTCGTACGCGCCAAGGCCATCGAGCTCGACCTTCCGGTCGTCATCCTCGCGGGGGCCGCCGATGACGCCGACACCGCCGGCTCTGCCCTCCGGCTCGCCTTCCCCGACGCGTCGCGGCTCCCCCTCGGGCCCCTCGATCCGAGCGACATCGGGCGGCTGGTCGGCGCGCTCCTCGGCCGAACCAACCCACCCCCGGCCTTGGCCCGACGCATCCACGAGGCCACCGGCGGGATGCCCGGCTACGTCGTCGAGGTGGTGCACGCGATGGTGCGGCAGGGCCTCGTCGAGGCGCGGCGGAGCGCCGATGAGCGGGTCTCCTGGGTCGACCGCTCGGCCGGCCAGATCGCCATCCCGAGCTCGCTCACCGAGCTCCTCGGCAACCTGGTCGAGGACCTCCCCGATGACACCCTCTCTTTCGTCGAGGCCCTCGCGGTGGTGGGCGGAGAGGCCGACACCCGCACCCTCCTCCGCGCCACCGGCCTCGACCTCCCGCGCGGCAGAGAGGTGGTCCAGGACCTGCTTCGGCAGCGCCTCATCACCTGCCGGACGGGGCCGGGCGGGGAGGAGGTCGTCTTCCGCCTCGGCATGAGCGTTCAGATCATCCGGGAGCGCCTCGGGGCCGGCCGCCGGATGCAGCTCCAGCGCGCCCTCGCCGACGCCCTGCCCGCCGGGGAGCCCAGCCCGGAGCGCGTGCGCGTGCTGCTCGCCGCCGGCCACCTCGCCCGCTCGGTGGAGGAGGCCACCGCCTGGGCGGCTGCACGGATGGCCCAGGGAGAGCTCGCGCAGGTGGTGCCCCTCCTCGAGCGGGTGGTGCAGCGGGTGGAGGGGAGCCCGGACGCCGCGCGTGGGGGCGAGGCCGGATCCGAGGAGGACGAGCCCCGCGCCCGCCTCCTGCTGTTGCTCGCCCGGGCGCTCGGGCTCACGGAGGCCGCGGACGTGCGGGCCCACCGCCTGCTCAGCCGGGCCCACAGCCTCGCGCGGGGGCGTGTGCGCGCGGAGGTCGATCTCGAGCGGGCCGCCGTCTTCACCCGCCAGGGACAGCAAGAGGCCGCGCTCGACCTGCTGCTCGAGGTCGCGGAGCGACCGGAGGTGAAGGCCGACCTGCTGCTCAGCGCCACCGTGCAGCTCGCCCGCGGGAAGCTCGGCCTCTTGCGCGGAGATCCGGACGTCGCCGAGGGGATGTACGCGGCGCTGGTCGACCACGGCTTCCCCCCCGCGGTGGAGGCGGCGGCGCGGGTCGGCCTCGGCCTCGCCGCTCACGCGCGCGGAGAGCTCGTCCTGGCCGAGGAGGAGCTCGGGCGGGGGCGCGCGGCCTACGCCGAGATCGATCACACCCCCGGGGTCTGGCATGCGGCCCTCAACCTCGCAGAGGTGCTGCGCCTCCAGGGCCGCTTCACGGAGGCCCTGGCCCAGGCCGAGCCCCACCTCGACCTCGCCCGACAGGGAGGGAGCCCCGTCGGGCACGCGGGGTTGCTCGTCAACATCGCCGAGACCCGCATCGAGCTCTTCCAGCTCGGCGAGGTGCGCGACCTCCTCGCCGAGGCGGACTCCATCGAGCTCTGTCGAGCCAACCCCTACCTCGCGGCGGCCTTCGCCTTGGTGCGCGGTCGCCTCCTCCTCGCCTGTGATGATCCCGCCGGGGCCGTCGCCGTGCTGGAGCCCGCCACCATCGGCGCCGAGCGGAGCGGCCTCGTGGCCCTCTCCGCCACGCTGCGCGCCTGGTGGGGGGAGGCGGCGGGGCAGTCGGGCCAGGCCGCTGAGGCCGACCTGCTCACCCTGGAGGCCGTCACGGCGCTCCGGCGCTTCACGCACGTCCCTCACCTCGCGGAGGCCATCACCTGTCGGGCCCGCGCGCTCGGCGGACAGGTCGATCCCGCCGAGATCTTCGCCCCGGTGCGCGGGTGGTTGGAGACCCGCCCGGCCCGCCTGATCCGGGTGGAGTGGTACCTCGCCCTCGCCGGTCACGCGGTGCGCCGTCGGGAGCTCGCGCGGGCCCGCGCCGGCTACCAGTCGGCCGCGCAGGTCCTCGATGAGATCGGCGAGCGCCTTCATGACGGGGATCGTGCGGCGCTGCGGGTCCACCCCTGGCGTCGGCGCGTGGAGAGGGGCATGCTCCTGCTCGGGTGAGGGGGCGTCTCCTCCCAACGGGGAATTCGATGATCCTGCGACCGTCGAGGGGCGACACGCTCCTCTCCCAGCCCGGGTGGCTGCTCCTCCTCTGCGGTCTCGGCTGCGCCCCCGGAGGCAAGGAGGGAGAGCCCACCGACTTCCCGGCTGACTTCGTGTTTGGCGCGGCGGTCGCCGGCTTCCAGGTCGATCCCGGTTGCCCCACGATCCCCGCCGAGGACTGTGAAGACCGCGCCAGCGACTGGTATCAGTGGGTGACGGACCCTGAGCTCATCGCCCAGCCGGGGAACTACCTCTCCGGCGAGCCCCTCTCGAACGGCCCCGGCCACTGGGAGCTCTACGACGAAGACTTCGCCCGCGCTGGGGGTGAGCTCGGCCTCGACTCCGTGCGCGTCAGCCTGGAGTGGTCGCGCCTCTTCCCGACCGAGCCCCTGGGCGCGGTCACGGTCGAAGACCTCGTGCAGGCGGCCGACCCCGTAGCCGTGGCGGCCTACCACGATTACCTCGCCTCGATCGCGGCCCACGGCCTGGAGCCGCTGGTCACCCTCAACCACTACACCCTCCCGCTCTGGCTGCACGACGCCAAGGCCTGTCACGCCGACCTCTCGACCTGTGAAGACAAGGGCTGGGCGGACGCCGAGCGGATGAAGACCCAGATCGCGCTCTACGCCGGCTTCTGCGCGCTCGAGTTCGGAGACGAGGTCGACCTGTGGGCCACGCTGAACGAGCCCTTCGCCGTGGTGCTCAGCGGCTACCTGCTCCCGAGCGAAGACCGCACGAACCCGCCCGGGGTCATCAACATCGACGCCGCCATCGGCGTGATGTGGGCCATGGTCGAGGCCCACGGGCTGATGTACGACGCGGTGCACGCCTATGACAGCACCGCGCAGGTCGGGCTCGTGCCCAACCTCGTCGCCGTGCGGCCCGAAGACCCGACCCGAGAGGCGGATGTGCGCGGGGCCGAGCACCTCGACTACGTCTACAACCGCGCCTTCCTCGAGGGCACGATCCGCGGCCGGATCGACCGTGACCTCGACGGTGTGGCGGAGGAGGAGCGCCCGGATCTCGTCGGGAAGATGGACTACATCGGCGTGAACTACTACACACAGATCACGGCCACCGGCCTCGACGCTCCTCTCTTCGTCAACTATCCGTGGACCGACTTCGTCCCCGCCGGCGGTTATTTCACCGAGTACCCGGAGGGGCTCGCCGAGGTCCTGGTGGAGGCGGCCGAGTACGGTCTCCCCCTGCGGGTCACCGAGAATGGAACGAGCGACATGGAGGGAGCTACCGAGCGTTTCCTCGTGCCCCACCTTGAGGCGGTCCGCTCGGCGATCGCCGAGGGCGCAGACGTGGAGGGCTACTACGTGTGGTCGCTGACGGACAACTACGAGTGGAACCACGGGATGTCGATGACCTTCGGCCTCTATGAGGTGAACGTCGAGACCAAGGCGCGCACCCTCCGACCGCTCGGCGCCGACTACGCGCAGATCGTGAGACAGCGTCGACTGTAGTCCTGACCGCGGTCAGGGATTGGTGGTCGGGCCTCATTCGCGCAGGATGTGTTGCGCGGTGGGCGTATATGCGTTGTCTCCATCATTCCCCGTCACGGTTCACTGGCTCGGGTGATACACCTGCGTTAATGAGACTAAACTGCATCTGTCCTCCGATCAGACGCCGGGGCCTGAAGAACCTGAGTGGAGCAGCCATGTCTCGCACCCTTGAAGCCCACCCTGAGCTTGAGGCAATTCGCCCCCGATTGGGTACCGTCCCGGACCACGAGATCGCGCAATTGCTCGGCACCAGCACCTCCATCGTCGGTCGATTCCGACGGCGCTACGGAATCCCGGCGTACCAGGGCTATAAGTTCGGCCAGCGCGAGGGGGCGGAGGTGCCGCGCGACCCGGAGGCCTCCGGGGAGGCGAGGTCGCCGGGTGCGTCGCGCGGGCGTGGCAAGCGGGGCCCGGACCGCAGCCCCCGTCGGTCGAAGCTCGGCCCCTTCCGCCACCTCATCGGCGTGCTCACGGACGCCGAGGTGGCGGAGCGGGCCGGCGTGACGCGAGAGGCGGTGCGCATGTTTCGCCGGCGCAGCCTCTCGCCGGGCACGGACGCCGGGGGAGCGGCGGCGGCAGCGCCGCGCTCGATCTCAACCGCCGCCGCCGATGGGGCCGCCGATGGGGCCGCCGGTGGGAACGCCGCGGCGAACGCCGAGGCCCCGCGGTACGCCTTCGCGCTCCAGCTCTCCGGGGGCGGCGAGGAGGTCGTGCTCTTGGCGAGGGACATCGAGGAGGCCGCCGCCCGCGCGGCCTCGGCCGTCGGCGGGCGAGAGGTGACGGGGCTCCGCGTGCTGGGGCTGGCGCTGGGCTGACCGGGCGCGCCCGGGGGAGGCGGAATAGGGGTGGGTATGTCCATCGACACCCGCGCCTATCTACCTGTCGGTCCCGCGGCAGACGCCGCCGCCGCCGCCGCGCTCACCCCCACCATCGCCTCGATGCAAGGCTCGATGATCCTGGAGATCGCGGGCGGAGTGCGCGCGTTGGTCGCCGCCGGCAAGCCGGTCTGCAACCTCACGGTGGGTGACTTCTCTGCGCAACAGTTCCCGATCCCCACCGAGCTCGCGGACCGTGTCATTCACGCCATCCGCGCCGGTGAGACCAACTACCCGCCCCCCGATGGGGTCCCGGCCCTCAAGAAGGCGATCGTCGAGTGGTACGCGCGGGACCTCGGCCTCGTCTACGACGAGCGCGCCGTGGTGGTGGCCAGCGGGGCTCGCCCGCCGATCTACGCGGCCTGGCGCCTCTTTGTCGAGCCGGGTGACCGCACCGTGAGCTTCGCGCCGAGCTGGAACGTCGGCTACTACGCGCACCTCACCCAAGCGAACCACGAGTTCGTCGCGACCACCGCTGAGACCGACTTCCTCCCCACCGTCGAGCAGGCCGCCGCGGCGATGCGCGGGGCTCGGCTGGTGGTCCTCAACTCGCCCCTCAACCCGACGGGCACCGTGATCCGCCCCGAGGTGCTCAAGGGCATCGCCGAGGCCTTGGTCGAAGAGAACCGCGGGCGGGCTCGGCCCTGCATGCTGATCTTCGATCAGGTCTACTGGATGCTCACCGCAGAGGGCGTGCGGCACAGCAACCCGGTCTCGCTCGTGCCGGAGTGCGCCCCCTACGTCGTCCAGGTCGACGCCATCAGCAAGTGTTTCGCTTCGACGGGCTTACGACTCGGCTGGGCGGTGCTGCCGCCGTACCTGGCGAGCCGAATGGGGGCCTTCATCGGCCACGTGGGCGCCTGGGCGCCGCGAGCCGAGCAGGTGGCCACCGCCTCCTACCTCGCTGAGCCGGCGCTGATGGCCACCTACATGGACGAGATGCGCGGCCGCGTCGATCGCCGCCTGCGGCTCCTCTACGACGGCCTGGTCGCGCTCCAGCACAAGGGGCTCCCGGTGCGGGCCATCGCCCCGCAAGGCGCGATCTACCTCTCCGTCCAGTTTGACCTCATCGGTCGGGGCTTCGACACCAACCAGCAGATCACCCGCTGGCTGCTCGAAGAGGCGGGCGTGGCCGTCGTCCCCTTCCAGGCCTTTGACCTCGAGCAGCACACCGGCTGGTGCCGGATGAGCATCGGCGCGGTCTCCGAGCGAGACTTGAGCCAGGCCCTGGAGCGGATTGAGTCCGCCCTCGCGCGTCGTTGAGTGCTACAGGCGGAGCGGTCAACCGGCGGTCTTGTGTCCGGCCGGAGGACAGGCGGCTCGGCTCGGATAGGCAGGTCGCCCTGCGAGGGTCCCATGCAAACGATTCCCCACTCCGAATTCCCCGATGACACCGCCTTCCGACAGGGGGTCGGCGCCTTGCTGCGGCGCCTCCTCGATCAGGTGGACAACATCGACTCCGACGACGTCGAAGCCCGCCTGAGCGAGGGCAACCTCCAGGTCAACTTCGAGGCCAGCCGCGCGGTCTTCGTGCTCTCCCAGCAGACCCCCACCCACGAGCTCTGGCTCTCGGCCAACCTCCGCGCCTGGCACTTCCGGTGGGCGGGGGGCGTTTGGGTGGAGCGGGACACCGCCGAGCCCCTCGTGGACGTGCTGGGCCGGCTCTTCACGGAGAAGGTGGGCGGCCCGGTCCGCTTCCGCCTGTAGCCGCCGCCGTGGACGCCCTCCCCCCGCTGCCGCCGCGCTACCGTGGGCGGGCTCTGCTCGGAGAGGGGGCCACGGGCACCGTGTGGCTGGCTGACGATCTGCTGCTGGAGCACGCGGTCGCGGTGAAGGTGGTGCGGCCGAACCTCGCCATTCATCGCCGCTTTCGCGCCCGCTTCTCGCGCGAGGTGGCGCTGTCGGCCTCGGTCGTCCACCCCCGCATCGTGCCGGTCTACGATCACGGCCGGCTCGAAGACGGCCGCCCCTTCGTGACCCTGGCTTACGCCCGCTTCGGCTGCCTCTCCGACCTCCTGCGGATGCGGCCCCCGCTCGAGCTCGTGCTGCGGATCATCGACGAGGTGCTGGACGCGCTGTCGGCCCTCCACGCCCGGGGGCTCGTCCACCAGGACCTCAAGCCCGCCAACGTGCTGTTGCACGGGGAGGACCTCACCGCTCCCTCCGCCTGGGTGGCGGATCTCGGGGTCGCAGGCGCGATCTCCGAGCTCACGATGGATCGGCGCGGCATCTCGGGGACGCCGGGCTGGATGGCCCCCGAGCAGCTCGCGGGCCGGGCCCAGGAGCTCGGCCCCTGGACAGATCTGTACGCGGTCGGCCTGCTCCTCCGGGATGTGCTGGGCCCCGCGGAGGCCGGCGCGGCGGGCTCCGGGGAAGCCCTGTCGGGCGCGGGCGTCGGCGTGGCGGGGCCCGTGCCCGCTTCGCTCCGCCAGATCATTCAGAACCTCCTCGAAGAGGATCCGCGTCAGCGCTACGATCGCGCCGCGGACGTCCGGCGCGCCCTGGCGGTGGCCAGGGGCGCCCTCAGCGCCGATGGCCTCAGCCGGGCCTCGGCCCTCGACAGCCGGCACACGGCCTCGCTGCTCAACCGAACCACCACCTTCCCCGAAGAGCTCCTCCCCGAGGCCCGGGATCCCGTCTCCGCCCCGCGGCGCGCGCCGGCCGATCCCCGCCTCGTCCCCCGTTGGAACCGGGTCCTCCCGGGGCCGCTGCCGCCGGAGCCCTCCCCCGAGCCGGGCCTCGGGGAGGGGGCCGGCACCAGCCCCTCCCTGTTCGCCCTCCGCGAGCCCCCCATCCTCGTGCGGGAGCCCGTGCGGAGGAAGCTGTGGACCCTCGCCGCGCGGGTGGTGCAGAGCGGAGAGCCAGCGGTGGTGCTGCTCATCGGGGCCTCCGACAGCGGAAAGAGCCGCATCGTCGAGTCCGTGGCGCGCGCCCTCGAGGAGGGCGGCTACATGGAGGCGGTCTGCCTCCGGTACAACGAGCCCGCCGGGGTAGACGACGGTTACCGCGGCGCCGTCCAGGATCTGCTTGTCCCTTGGAACGACACCCGCTTCGAGGCCGAGCACCGGCTGGCGCGCTGGCTGGCTCGAGATCGGCAGAGCACCCCGGAGGCCGTGGCCGGTGAGGCCGCCGCCCTGGCCCGCTGGTGTGGCTACGGGCAGCCCGGAGAGCGCCCGGTGAACGCCGCGGTGGGCCTCGCCTTCCTCTACCGACACCTCGAGGCCCGGGCCTGGCGCGGCGGAGCCTGCCTCGTCGTCGAGGACGCCCACCTCGCCGAGGTGGAGGGGGATGGCCTCGACCTCTGTGAGGCCCTGCTCGACCAGAGCGTCGGGGAGCGGCCGGTCTTCGTCATGGCCACCCTCAGCGAGGAGGCGCTGGGGGAGAGCCCCCGCCTCGCCGCCCGGGTCGCGGGGATGGAGGAGCAGGGCGCGGTCGTGCTTCGCGCCTCCCGCTTCACCCCAGAGGAGATGACCACCTACCTCGAGAGCGGCGTGGGCCTCGATCCGGAGCTCGCCCGCAGCTTCGGTCCGGTCTGCCAGGGGAGCCCCTCGACGGCGCTGCTCCTCCTCCGCGACGGGGCCCTCCGCGGGCTGCTCGTCGGTGGGGCGGACCGCTTGCTCTGTCTGCGGGAGGGGCTCACCGTCGACGATCTGCTGCCCGAGGACGGGGAAGACCTCTACCAACGGCGGGTCGCCGGGGCGCTCCAGGCCACCGAGGACCCCGAGGCCGCCGAGCAGGCCCTCGCCGGCGCCGCCCTCGCCGGGCCGGAGCCCCCGACCTTCGTGGTGCGTGGGCTCAACCTCGAGGGCCTCGACAGCCTCCTCGCCACCGGCATCGTCCGCCAGGTGGGGCGTCGACTCGTCTTCGAGGGGGCCGGCGTCCATCGGGCCGCCTTCGACCGCGCCGTCCGTCGCCCCGACGTCGCGGCCCTGCATGGGCGCCTCGCCGACGCCTGGGAGAACCTCGGCCGGTACACCGGCGCCGACGTCGATCTGCCCCACGGCCGCCACCGGGTGGCCTCTGGAAACGCGGATCGGGCCGTCACCCCGCTGCTCCGGGCCGCGCGCACCACCCAGGTGGAGGGGCGCCCCGCGCTCTCCTACTTCGCCGCCGCGCTCGCCCGCGTCGCCGCAGACCAGAGCGGCGTCACCATGGCCCGAGCCGAGGCCCGCCAGCGGATGGCGGAGGCCCTGCTCGAGCTCGACCGCCCCGAGGAGGCGGAGCAGGTCCTCGCCGAGGCCGAGAAGGTGGGCGCCCTCGACCGCCGCTCCCGGGCTCGCCTCTCCGTGCTGGGGGCCCGCGCGGCCATCGCCCAGGGCGACCTCGAGCGGGGCCGGAAGCTGCTCGATCAGGCGGCCACCGCCTTCGAGACCATGCGTGACTGGGCGGGCCTCGTCGACACCGCGCACGGGGAGGGCATCCTGTACCGCCTCGAGGGCCGTCCCGACGCCGCCCTCGACCGGTATGCCCGCATGCTGCGCCTCAACCAGGGGGCCGATCCCCGCGCCGAGGTGCAGGCCCTGGTGGGCCTCGTCGAGTGTCGCCTCGCCACCGGGCGGCTCGGAGACGTCGAGACCGACGTGGCCACCCTGCGCCGCATCGCCCTCGCCAGCGGTGACACCCGCAACATCGCGGCCGCGACCTACGCCGCGGGGCTCGTCCACCTGCGGAGGCGGCGCATCGCGGCGGCGGAGAAACACTTCCTCACCGCCCGGGCCATCGCCGCCACCCTCGGCTCCGATCGCCTCCGCCTCGCCACGGAGAACCACCTCGGGGAGGTCGCCCGCTTCCGAGGGGACTATCGCGAGGCGGCGCGGGCCTACCGCAGCGCGGCGCGGCTCGGCGTCGAACGCGGCTGGCCGGCGGTGGTCGCGGTCGCCAAGGTCTACCTCGGCCAGCTCGCGCTCCTCGAGGAGCAGCACGAGGCCGCGCGGGAAGCCTTCGAGGAGGCGGCCCGCCTGCTCACCGCCCACAAGAACCACTGGGTCTGGCTGCCGATCCTGCTCGCGCGCGCCCTCTTCTCCGCCGCTGCGGGGGACGAGGCCGCCACGCGCCGCCACTGGGCCGCCGCGAAGGGCCACGGCCTCGGCACCGTGCGCTCCCCCGATCTCTGGCTCCTGCTGGAGCGCTGCTCGACGGTCTGCGCGCTGCAGGGCTGGAAGGACCTCGCGCGAGAGGCGATGATCGAGTCCCGGCGGGTCGCGCGAGCCGAGGTGCCCGATGAGGTGGGGGTCGACATCGATGAGGGCGAGGAGTAGCCCCTGCCCACCGGTCTGCCCCTGTGCTACACCCAGGCATCATCTGCGGAGGTGACCGTGTCTCGGTCCAGCTTCGACCTACTGAATTTCGTCCAACCGAATCTCGTCCAGAGCCCCGCCCGCCCCCGCCGCGGCGATCCGGGCCTCGGCTTCGGCTGCCTCTTGCTCCTCGCGCTCGTCGGCTGCCCGGAGCCCGTGGCGCCCACGGCGGGGGAGCCGAGCTCCGTCGGGGGGAGCCCGGGCGGGCCGCCCCCTGCCGGTGAAGGTGGCGCGGCGGGGGCCGATCCGGCCTCTGCGGGCGGCGTCCCCGCGGAGGGCGCCGCGGGAGCGCCGGCCGAGGGTGCCGCAGACGCCGGCACGGCGGGGACGCCCGCCGCAGGCGGGTCGGCGGGGGGCGGCGCCGCCGTTGAGGGCGCGGGCGGGGTCTTTGGCGGCGCGGTCCCCGAAGCGGAGCGCACCCCGAAGTTCAAGCAGGAGGAGCTCAGCGCGGGCGCGACCCTCCTCGGCACCTTGGTCTGCGCGGACTGCACCGGGAAGCTGCTCGTGCGCGTCCTGCCTCCGCCCCCCGAGAGCGGCGCCGAGGCCAAGGTCGCCGAGCTCATCACCTCGGCTTCTTTCGACAAGGCGGGGCCCTTTGAGCTTCGTGTGCCCGCGGACAGCGGCACGGTGGTGCTCCAGGTGGTCGATGACGCCGACGAAGACGGCCAGCCGAGCGCCGGGGAGCGGATGGGGATCCCCACCACGGGCCCCGTGAAGGTCGCCGCGCGGGTCGAGGGCATCGTGCTCGAGGTGGGGGTCTTCCCGGCGATGCCCCCGCAGGCCGCGAAGTAACGGCGCCCCATCGGCCCTCGGACTGCGCTACACTGCGGCGATTCGGGGGTCTTCCATGCTCCAGCACGCCGCTCATTCGCTTCGAACCCAACGCCAGGGCCCGCTCCGAACTCCCGGCGCCGAGTCCGGCGGCCTCCCTGCCGCAGAGCTCGCCCCGGCGGGCAACGCCGCCGCGGCCGCCGAGCTCGGAGAGGGGCAGGAGCACGGTCTCGACAGCGGTCTGGACAGCGGTCTCGAGAGCGGCGCGGACACGGGTTTGGCGGCCCCCTGGTCGGGCTTCGGCAGCGCGGCCTTCGGGCGGGGCGCTGCCGGGGGCTTCGAGATGCCGAAGAAGCGCGGCAGCTCCCCCGATGAGGTGGGCGCCGCCGCCCGCCCCGCCACCGCTCCCCGCGGCGGCGCCTCGGGAGCCCTGATCGGGCAGGGCGAGGAGGTGACGCTGTACAGCGGCAGCAGCGCCCGGGCCAAGGTGGTCACGAAGGTCCCGGACGGCAGCGCCTGCGAGGTCAAGGAGTCGCGCGGTGAGCGGCTCCGGGTCAAGGTGCGCCAGGGTGACAAGAACGTCGAAGGCTGGGTCGACCGGGCGGTGTTCAGCACTCAGCCCACCCTCTCCCAGGACGAAGACGACAAGGCCCTCCGCGACGACTTCGCCTACAGCTACTTCGGCGGCGATCAGTCCCCGAAGGACCCCAAGGTGGCCGATCTCGCGCAAGGCGCGCTCGGCGACTGCTTCTTCATCGCCTCGATGGCCGCGGTGGTGGGCGCGAGCCCCGGCGCCATCCAGGACGCCGTGAAGTACGACCCGCGCAGCAAGAAGTACACCGTCCGCTTCTATGAGGAGCAGGGCCGGGGGCGCTTCAAGCCGGTCTTCATCGAGGTTGACGCCTACCTCCCGACGGTCGAGGGCGATCGGCGAGACCCCGCTTACGCCGCAGACCCCGGCAGCCCCCTCTGGCCGGCCATCCTCGAGAAGGCCTATGCCCAGTGGAAGGGCGGCTACGACGTCCTCGGCGAGGGGGGCACGGGCGACGAGGCGATGAGCGCGCTCACGGGGAGCCAGAGCCGCACCAAGAACCCGGCCTCGATGAAGGAGGCCGACGTCATCCCCTACTTCAAGGCGGCGAGCGCCGATGGGCTTGCCATCTATGCAGGCGTGCGGAACACCGGCGAGATGGATGTCCAGACGCCGCTCTCCGGCACCGCCTCGGGCCCCTACCGCGGGCGCTTGGCCCAGACGCACAAGTGGAACGAGGTCGAGCCCGGCACCCTGACCGTGACCGACAAGGGCAAGAAGGTGGCCGGGGCCCGCGACAAGGGCGAAGAGGGCGACGCCACCGGCGCGGTGATGGGCGCCGACGTGAAGGCGGGCTCGATCGACTACAAGGGCAGCCAGCTCGAGCTTGAGTACAAGTCCGGGAAGGCCCCCACTTCGGCCGCCGATCTGGAGGTCCGCTACCAGTACCACGGCATGCTCGACCCTCAGAAGGTCCTCATCGGCAACCACGCATACGCCTTCCAAGGGGTGGTGGAGCAGGACAAGCTCCAGTTCTTCAACCCCTGGGGCAGCTACCAGCCGAAGCCGATCACCGCCTCGGAGTTCCTCCGCTACTTCGACAGCCTCGCCACCAATCAGGTCCCGAAGCAGAAGGTCGGCGGGGGTTGATCGCGCCCGGGTCGAGGCTCGGCGCAATTCGTGAATTGCGCCGTCGAGACACAGGTGATTCGGTGGTGCGTGTCTCTGGGAGCGCCCTGCGCTTGATCGAGGTCGCCGGGATTCCGCATTCTTTCTCACAATTTTATGCGACAGCCCCAGGGCGACCGGCTATACAGATTTCGTTCCCCGAAAGGGGGGCAACCTCCAGGCCAAGACGTTGGTTCTTCCGAACCCCGTTTCGACAGGGCGTTCGATAGGATCCGGAAAGGCTGGATATATCGAGCTTTGCCCACGGTAGGTACGCGCCAATTTTTGGTGCAGGCAACTCAGGTGAAGATCGAAATGGGCAAGAAGCTTTTCGTTGGTGGTTTGAGCTGGAATACGACGGACGAAGGCCTCAAGAGCGCCTTCTCTCGCTTCGGTGACGTGGTTGACGCCAAGGTCATCACCGATCGCGAGACCGGTCGCAGCCGTGGATTCGGCTTCGTGACCTTCTCGGCCGACGAGGCCGCTGCTGGCGCCGTCGCCGGGATGGACGGCAAGGCGCTCGACGGGCGCACCCTCAAGGTGAACGAAGCCGAAGAGCGCCGTGATGGCGGCGGCGGCGGCGGTCGTGGCGGCGGCGGTGGTTACGGCGGCGGCGGCGGTGGTGGCGGTCGCGGTGGCGGCGGCGGCTACGGCGGCGGCGGCGGTGATCGCGGCGGCTACGGCGGCGGCGGCGGCGGCGGTCGCTCCGGCGGCGGCTACGGCGGCGGCAACGACCGCGGTGGCGGCGGCGGCGATCGCTGGTAGTCCTCTCCTGCCCTCGGGCAGGTGAGTGAGGACCCCCCGCTCGGCTTCGGCCGGGCGGGGGGTTCTTCCGTTTGGGGACGCCGATCGGCGGCGGGGGCCTACCAGGGGGGCAGCAGCAGCTCCATCTCGCGGAGGGAGGGGTGGCGGGTCGGCCTCAGCGCCAGGGTCTCGCCCGTCGAACGGCGGAAGATAGGCAGCTCAGGGGCCCACTCGGCGCGCGCCTCGAGGGCGAGGCCGACCACGCCCTCGATCGATCGGCCGCACCAGCGCCAGGTCAGCGACCCTCGGCGAAGCTCACAGTAGGCCGGCGCCTCCGACCGGGGGTCCCACCCGACACACCAGTCGGCTCGCCCGGCGCAGAGGTGGCGGAGGCGCGCCAGAGCGTCCTCCTCTCGCTGGGCTCGGGTGGAGGGGAGGGGGCACTGAACATGGACAGGGGTGATGGTCATGGGAGACCCTCCGCGTGTTGAACACCCATCCAGTATCGTGGGTGTAAGCAGAGGGTCGGACAGAGGATGACCGTAGATTTATTGGCGTATCAGCATTTGTATTTCGCTTCCTGATCGATCATGCCGAGCCCTGCGCAGCGGCCTCGACCCGGCCATCCGCGATCCGGATCCGGCGCTGGGCGCGGTGGGCCACCCCCTCGTCGTGGGTGACGAGCACGATGGTGCGACCCTCTCCGTGGAGCTGCTCGAAGAGAGCGAGGATCTCCTGACCCGTATGGCTGTCGAGGTTCCCGGTGGGCTCATCGGCGAGGATCAAGGCGGGATCGGTCGCCAGCGCCCTCGCGATGGCCACCCGCTGGCACTGGCCGCCGGAGAGCTCCGTCGGTCGGTGGTCTACCCGCGCCGCGAGCCCCACCCGCCCGAGCAGCTCTCGGGCCCGGGCGATGCGCTTGTCGCGAGGCCAACCGGCATAGCGGAGGGGGAGGGCGACGTTCTCATCGGCGCGCAGGCGGCTGAGGAGGTTGAAGCCTTGGAACACGAAGCCGATGTGTGCGTTGCGCACCCGCGCGAGGCCCGCCGGGCTCAGCGTCTCGACCGGCACCCCTTCGAGGCGGTAGGTGCCGCCGGTGGGGCGGTCGAGGCAGCCGAGGATGCCGAGCAGGGTTGACTTCCCGGAGCCGCTGGCCCCAGTGAGGGCGACGAACTCACCCCGGTCTACCCGGATGTCCACGCCGCGCAGGGCCTGGACGACGCTGTCGCCCAGCACATAGTCGCGGCGGAGGTCCACGGTCTCGATGACGGGGTGCGTGGGGGCGTCGGTCATGGCCCTCCTCCTAGCGCGTCGGGCGGATAGGGGATGCGCCCTGACTTGGATCGGATCATGTGGCTCCTGCTGCTCGGGCCCCCCGTCAACGCCGCGGAGCCGGCCTCTGGGGCCTCGGCGAGCCTGACCTCGGCCGCAGCCGCCGAGCTCCTCTCGGTGGGGAGGGCCTGGGAGCTCGCGTTGGAGGCCAACCTCGAGCTCTCGCAGCAGCGCCTCGCCCTCCGATCGGCCCGCTCGGGCGTGGCGGAGGCGGCCGGCGGCTGGGAGCCCTCGCTCTTCGTCGGCGCCGACGTCTCCCGCAGCGCCACCACCCTCGCCGCGGAGGGGCTGCGCGACGAGACGGGCCGCTTCGGCTGGTCGACCGGCCTCCAGCAGCCGCTCCCCACCGGCGGTGAGCTGGGCCTCGCCTGGACCGAGACCCGGGACACCGGCGGCGGCGCTGCGAGCACCCGGCTGCAGTCCGACGGCGTCAGCCTCACCGTGAGCCAGCCCCTGCTCGATGGCCTCGGCCCCGGCCCCGCCCTCGCAGGTCTCCGCCAGGCCCGGCGCCAGGAGCGGGGCGAGCGGCTGGCCCTCCGCTCTCGCACCGAGGACCTCCTGATCAGCGTGTCGGACGCTTATTGGGAGCTGCTCGTGGCTCGAGAGTCCCTGTCCCTGGCGCGCCGCTCGGCGGAGGTGGCGGAGGCCCAGCAAGGGGAGACCGAGGAGCGGTATCACGAGGGCTTCGCGGCCCTCGGAGACCTGCTCCAGGTGCGGCGAGCCGTCGGTGTGGCCCGGCAGGCCGTGGTCGTCGCCGAGACCAGCCAGGAGGACGCCGAGACCCGCCTCTGTCGGCTGCTCGGCCGCTCGGTGTCGGCCTGCCCGGACTGGACGCTCATCGACCGACCGGTCGTGCCCGAGGGGGAGGTCCCCCTCGACGTGGCCCTCCAGCGCGCGCTCGGAGGGAACACCCGGATCCTCCAGGACACGCTCCAGATCGAGGCCGTCGAGGACGCGCTCCGCGTGGCCCGGAACGCGGCCCTGCCCGATCTCTCCGTCTCTGGCTCGGTCGACTCCTCCGGCCTCTCGACAGACTCCGACACCGCCCGCCGGGACGCCCTGTCGGGTCAGTCCACCGGCTGGTCGGTCGGGTTGGGGCTCAGCGTCCCCATCCCTGGCCGGGCCCCGGTGAACTCCGCGCGACAGGCGAAGCTCGCGGTCGAGCAGGCGCGGATCGGCCACGAGGCGGCGCTGCAAGACCTCGAGGTGGAGGTGCGGGAGGCCCTGCGCGGGCTCCAGCGAGACCGCTCCCGCGTCGAGCTCGCCCGTCAGACCGTCGAGGCCGCTACGCAGGCCCTGGAGATGGACCAGGAGCTCTTCCGCGAGGGGCGCACCTCGTCGCGGGACGTGATCCTCTCGCTCGAGTCGCTCGATGAGGCCCAGGCCTCCCGACTGCAGGCCGAGGTTGACCTCCAGCGCTCGATGTTGCGGCTGGAGCGGGTGCAGGGCGTGCTGCTCCAACGGGTGGCGGGCGCGGAGCCCTGATCCGGGGCGGGCGGCCCCGCCTGGCCCTCGCCTACCCGGCGCGCACGGCCTCGGTGGGCGGCAACATCGCCGCCTGTCGGGCGGGCAGGGCGCCGAAGAGCAGGCCCTCGGCCACGGAGACGCCGACCGCGAGCAGCACCGACCACAGGCTCACGGCGGTGGACCAGCCGGTGAAGAAGCCCACCCCCGCCGCGATGGCGAAGCCCACCACGATGCCGGCGAGGCCGCCCACGAGGCAGATGAGCGCCGACTCGGCGAGGAAGAGGAGGAGGATGTCCCGCGGCGCCGCGCCCACGGCCATTCGGATCCCGATCTCCCGCGTCCGCTCGAGCACGCTCGCCAGTGTGATGTTCATGATGCCGATGCCGCCCACGAGCAGGCTGATGCCGGCGATGAGGCCCATCACGAGGTTGAAGATGCGCTGCTGGGCCTCGTGCTGCTCAAGGAGGCGGAGGGGGACGGTGACCTCGACATCGGCCTGCTGGTGGTGCATGCGGTCGATGACGCGGCCGGCGAGCGCGGCCATCCCAGGCACCTCCTCTCGGCTGGGGGCCCCGAGCAGCACCTCGCTGAGGTCGGGCTTGTCGCGGGTCACAGGGAAGCGCTTGAGCGAGGTGGCGAGCGGCAGGATGACGTCGCGGGTGCGGTCTTCGAGCTCGAGCCCCTGGACCGCGGCGCCGCCGAGCTCCCCCGATGCGCCGCCGAAGACGCCCACCACCACGAGCACGGTGTAGTCCACGCGGATCCGCTGCCCCACCGCCGGGCTGTTGCCGAAGAGGCGGAGGCGGGCCGACTGGCCGAGGAGGCAGACGGCGCGCGCCCCAGCCTCGTCTTCGGGGCCCAGCGCCCGGCCCTCGATGCGCTGGAGGTTGAGCGCCGCGATGTAGTCGGGCTCGGCCCCGATGATCCGGATGTCGGACAGGTTCTCCAGCTTGGGGACGGTCTCGCGGGCGGTGATGATCCGCATCCCGCCGACGTGGGTGACGCCGGGCAGCACGTCGCGCAGGGCGGCGACGTCGCGCTCGGACAGGCCGCGGGACTTCCGGGCCACCTCCTCCCAGCGCTTGGGGTCCTTCTCGAAGTCCTTGGCGCGGATCTGGACGTTCAGGATGCCGAGCTGATCGATGAGGGCCTCGGCCTCGCGGCGGGCCCCCTCGCCGATCGCCATCATGGCGATGACCGCGGCCACGCCGAAGACGATGCCGAGGGTCGAGAGCAGGGTGCGTCCGCGCCGGGCCCAGAGGCTGTCCAGGCCCTCGACGATCACGTCGATCACGGGCTCGTGCCCGCGCTCGGGGCGGCGGCGGGCGCGGCGGAGGGGGCCTCGGCGGCCGCGGTCTTGGCGGCGGGCTCCCCCTCTCCGCGCGACCAGCGGTCGGGATCGACCAGCGAGACCACGTCCCCCGAGGACAGGCCGCTGGTGACCACCACGTGGGTGTCATTGGCGCGGCCGAGGGTGACGGTGACGCGGTCCCAGCCCACGGCCGCCCGGCGATAGACCGTCGGCGTCACCCCGTCATAGAAGACGGCCTCTTGGGGGACGGTGAGCACCTCCGCCTGGTGGTCGACCAGGATCTCGGCCCGGATCGTCATCCCGGGCTTGAGGAGCTCGTCCTTGGGTTCGATTCCGAGCGTGACCTTGAGGTACTTCGACTTGTCGTCCCGGTCGCGTTTCACGGCGAGGTCGGCCACCTTCTTGACCTTGGCGGCGTAGGGGTGGTCGGGGTGGGAGTCAAGGATGATCCTCGCCTCCTGCTCCACCTTCACGAGCTCGGCGTCGGTCTCGTGCACCCAGGCCACCGCCTGCATCGTGCCGAGGTTCGGCAGCGCGAGCAGGGTGGTGCCGCCCCAGATCGAGTCGCCGGCCACCACCGGGCCGCGCGAGCCGCCCTTCCAGACCTCGGCCTTCACGACGAGGCCGGCGGCGGGGGAGCGCACGGTGGCGAGGTCGAGCTTCCGCTTGGCGGAGTCGACCTGGATGCGGGCCTGGCGGGCGTCGAGCTCGAGGAGCTGGAGGTCAGCCTCGCCTTCGAGTCGGGCGCTCTGGAGGTCCTTCTTGGCGCGCTCGAGCGAGACGGTGGCGTCGGCCACGTCGAGCCGGGCCCCCTCGCGATCGACCTTGGGCACCGCCTCCGAGTCCGTGATGCGGAGGTTGGCCCGCTGGAGGGCCAGCTCGGCGGTGGTGACGGCGTCCTCCTGGTTGCGCAGCTTCACCTCGAGCTGGGCCTTTTGCTGGGTGATCTTCGTGGTGGCCACCTCGAGCGCGTTGTCGTTCTCGAGCACCCCTTGGATGATCTCGGTGCGGTCGAGCTCTGCGAGCACGTCGCCCTCGGCCACACGCACACCCTCGTCCACGATCATCGTGACCTTGATGTTCCCGCCGATGTCGGGGGCGGTGATGGTCACCGACTCCTCGGCCTCGAGCTCTCCCGGGATCGGCAGCCGCACCTCGAAGGGGCCGCTGGCCAGCGTGGCCGTGGGCATGCTCGCCGCGCCGCCGGGATCACAGGCGGTGAAGAGGAGGGAGATCAAGGCCGAGAAGATGGGCAGGGTAGCCCTCATGGTCGCCTGGCCCCCCCGACGCTCTCGAGCAGGAGGGCGCGGGCGGTGGCGTAGGTCCAGGGTTCGATCTCGACGACGGCCCGGGCGAGCTCGGCGGGGAGAGAGAGCTCTTCGCAGACCAGCAGGGCGAAGCGGCGGCGCCCGCGACCCTCGGGGAAGCGGAGCAGGATCGTGGCGCGGTCGTCGGGGTCGACCTTGTCGGTGAGGCCGCGGAGGAGGCTCCCGTCTGGGGCCTCGATCAGCACGGTGCGGCGCCCGGCCTCGATGCGGGCCTTGAGCAGGGTGGCCAACGTCTGCGCGAGGCCGGGGCGCTGGTCGAGGAAGCAGGGGCCCTCTAGGATGAGGGCGGCGCTCTCGAGCAGCTCGGGATCCCACCGGCGGGTGCGCACGCGGTTCGCGATGCGCTCGAGCAGCTCCTTGTCGCTCAGGCTGAGGGTGCCCTCGCCGAGGAGGCGCTCGGCCACGGTCGTCTTGCCGACGCCCCCGGGCCCGAGGATGAGCAGGACGGGCCGGCTGCGCACCGCGCGCGGCAGCGGCTTGCGGCCCAGGAACTCGGCGCTCGTGCCCGAGATGAAGGCGGGCTCTGGTTTCTTGCGCTTTGAACGCCGAGGACCCGAGGGCGTTGATCCCTCGGGTGACGGTGAACCCTGATCCTGCTTCCCGACCTCGTCCATCAAGGCTTCCGGCGGCGAAGGGACAGCGTAGGATCGCGGGGCCACTTTATCAACAGGGCCCCGCGAGCCCGAGACGGGTGATCATCGAGAGGGGGCTCTCTCTCGGATGAATTCCACCATCTCGCTGATCTTGCTCCCCGGCGGGAAGACGGCGGCGACGCCGGCCTCCCGCAGGTCGGCGGCGTCGGCGGCGGGGATGATGCCCCCCACCAGCACGAGCACGTCATCGAGGCCCCGGGTGCGGAGCGCGGTGACGATCCGCGGCACGAGCGCGTTGTGCGCCCCCGAGAGGATGGAGAGGCCGACCACGGCGACGTCCTCCTGGAGGGCGGCCTCGGCGATCTCGTCGGGGGACTGGTGGAGGCCGGTGTAGACCACCTCCATGCCCGCGTCGCGGAGGCCGCGCGCTACCACCTTGGCCCCCCGATCGTGGCCGTCGAGGCCCGGCTTGGCCACGAGCACCCGGATGGGGGGCGCGCTCACCCGAGCACGTCTTTGGAGATCACAATGCGCTGGATCTCGCTGGTGCCCTCGTAGAGCGTGGTGATGCGCGCGTCGCGGTAGAGCCGCTCCACCTCGTACTCCTGGCTGTAGCCGTAGCCGCCGTGGATCTGCAGGGCCTTGTCGGCGCAGAAGTTGGCGGTCTCCGAGGCGTAGAGCTTGGCCATCGAGCAGGCCCGGCTGCCGCGATCGCCTTGGTCCTTCAGCCAGGCCGCCTTCCAGGTGAGCAGGCGGGCGGCCTCGATCCGGGTGGTCATGTCGGCGATCATCCACTGGATCGCCTGCTTGTCGCTGATCGGCTTGCCGAAGGCCACGCGGGTGCGGGCGTGGTTGACGGCGAGGTCGAGGGCGCGCTGGGCGATGCCGAGGGCCTGGGCGGCGATGCCGATGCGCCCGCCGTCGAGGGTGGCCATCGCCACCTTGAAGCCATCCCGCTCGGTGTGGAGCAGGTTCTCGGCCGGCACGTTCAGGTTGTCGAAGACGAGCTCGGAGGTGCCCGAGCAGTGGATGCCCATCTTCTCCTCCACCTTGCCGACCGCGTAGCCGGGCCAGGTGTTCTCGAGGATGAAGGCGCAGACCGTGCGGTGGCGCTGGTCGGGGTCGAGGTTCGCGTAGGCCACCGCGTAGTCGGCCTGGGGACCGTTGGTGATCCACATCTTCGTGCCGGTGAGCGCGTAGCTGCCGTCTTCGTTCTTGACGGCCTTGGTGCGCTGCGCGCCAGCGTCCGATCCGGCGTTCGGCTCGGTGAGGGCGTAACAGCCGAGCTTCTGGCCGCTCGCCAGGGGTATCAGGTACTTCTGCTTTTGGGCTTCGGTGCCGAAATTCAAGATCGGCCAGCTCACGAGCGAGTTGTTCACGCTCATGATCACGCCCACGCCGGCGTCGGCGTAGCAGATCTCCTCCAGGGCCACGACGTAGGACAGGATCGAGAGGCCGGCCCCGCCGTACTGCTCGGGCACGAACATGCCCATGAAGCCCATGTCGCCGAGCTGTTGGACGAGCTCCGCCGGGAAGCGGTGGCTGCGGTCGCGCTCGGTCGCGCCGGGGAGCACCTCTCCGCGGGCGAATTCGCGGGCGAGCTTGCGGATCTCCTGGACATCTTCGGGGAGTTCGAACATGGCGGGCTCCATGGCGCGCAGGGCGGAGGACACAGGACGGGGGTGCAGGTTCGGGTGCAGGTTCGGGGGCAGGCGAGGGCGCGGGCGGCTCAGCGGCCGGTGAATTTCGGGGCGCGCTTGGCCAGGAAGGCGGTCATGCCCTCCTTCTGATCGTCGGTGGTGAAGCAGAGCCCGAAGAGGGAGGCCTCGGCGGCGAGCCCGCTCTCGAGGTCGAGGCGGTCGGTCTCGTGGACGGCCCGCTTGACGAGGCGCACGGCCGTGGGGCCCTTGGCGGCGATGCGGGCGGCGAGCTTGAGGGCGGCGCTGACAACGTCCTCCTCGATCACCTCGAGGGCGAGGCCGAGGCGGACGGCCTCTTCGGCCTTGACGTTGCGGCCGGTCATCATGAGCTCGAGGGCCCGCTGGCGACCGACCCGGCGGAGGAGGCGCTGGGTGCCCCCGAAGCCGGGGATGACGCCGAGGTTGACCTCGGGCTGCCCGAAGACCGCGTTGGCGCCGGCGAGGATGAGGTCACAGCAGAGGGCGAGCTCGCAGCCGCCCCCGAGCGCGAAGCCGTTGACGGCGGCGATCGTGGGGAAGGGGAGGGCCTCGAGCCGCCCGAGGCTCCGCTGGCCGCGCCGGGCGAAGGTCTCGGCCTGGATCGCCGAGTAGCCGCTCATCTCGGAGATGTCGGCGCCGGCCGCGAAGGCGCGGTTACCGGCGCCGGTGAGCACGAGCGCCTGGATCCCGCCGTCGCGGCCGAGGCGGTCCAGGAGGGCGTCGAGCTCGGCCACCAGCGTGCTGTTCAGCGCGTTCAGCGCGCTCGGGCGGTTGAGCGTGATGAGGCCGACGCCGTCACGGTTCTCGAAGAGGATGGTGCTCTCGGACATGGGAATTCCCCGGGAGCCGCGCTCCCCGACCGGGTGATCAGGCGCCGTAGGTGTAGAAGCCGCGGCCCGACTTCTTGCCGAGCCAGCCGGCTTCGACGTACTTCCGGAGCAGGGGGGAGGGCCGATACTTGGAGTCGCCGAGGCCCTCGTGGAGCACGTTCATGATGGCGAGGCAGGTGTCGAGGCCGATGAAGTCAGCGAGGGTGAGCGGGCCCATCGGCACGTTGGTGCCGAGCTTCATGGCCTGGTCGATGTCGGGCACCGAGGCGATGCCCTCGTAGAGCGCCTGCACGGCCTCGTTGATGTAGGGCATCAGCACGCGGTTGACGATGAAGCCCGGCATGTCGCGCCCGAGCACCGTGGTCTTGCCCATCTTCTCGGAGACGGCCTGCACGAGGGCGTAGGTGTCGTCGTCGGTGGCGAGGCCGCGGATGAGCTCGACCAGCTTCATGACCGGCACGGGGTTCATGAAGTGCATGCCCATGAAGCGGGCGGGGCGGTCGGTGTGGGCGGCGATCGCCGTGATCGAGATGCTCGAGGTGTTGGTCGCGAAGATGGCGCCCGGGTTGGCGACGCGGCTCAAGTCTTCGAAGATCTTGTACTTGAGGTTCACGTTCTCGGTGGCGGCCTCGATGATGAGCTCGGCCCCTGCGACGTGCTCGAGGGTGGTGCCGAGGTGGACGCGGGCGAGGACGGCGTCGGCCTCCTCCTGACTGAGCGTGCCCTTCTTCACCTGGCGGCCGAGGTTACCGGCGATCGTGGCCTTGCCCTTGGCGGCGGCGGCCTCGGAGACGTCCATCAGGTGGACGGTGTAGCCGGCCTGGGCGGCCACGTGGGCGATGCCGTTGCCCATCTGGCCGGCGCCGATGACGCCGATGGTCTGGATTGAAGCTGCGCTGTGGACCGACGACATGGGCTGCCTCCGAGCGGGGGCGGGCCCTTAACCGACGCCCGCGCCCGCCGCGATCCGCGATGGGCTGGCCGGTGTCAGGCGTTGGCGCGTCTCGGGGTGGGGCGGCGCGGGTTAGTCCGCTGGATCTGCGAGGTCAGCCGGTGACATACGAAGAAGGTCAGGCCCTCACGCTGCGCTGGCTCGGGGAGGCCGGGCTCGGCGTCGGGGCGCGGGTGCTCGACTTCGGCTGCGGGCCGGGCAACCTCGCGCGCCTCGCCTTCGCCCAGACGGGCCCGAGCGGCAGCCTCGTCGGCCTCGACCGCGATGAGGGCTACCTCGCCCAGGCCCGCGCGCAGCACGCCGGGCGCGACGCGACCTTCCTCACCGTTGACCTCTCCCTGCCGCTGCCCGCGGGCCTCGGCACCTTCGACGCCATCCTCGGGCGGCGGGTGCTGATGTACCTGCCCGATCCCGCCGCCGCCCTCCGGCGCCTCGCGGCGCTCGTCCGGCCCGGTGGGCTGGTCTTCATCCAGGAATTCATCCTCTTCGACACGCCCACGGGCCTGCCGCTCCACGACCGGGTGCGGGCGTGGATGGTCGGGATGCTGGCCGCGGAGCGCGCCTCCTCGCAGCTCGGGCGGGAGCTCCCCCGGGTCTTCGGCGACGCGGGGCTCCCGATGCCGGTGATGCGCGCCGAGGCCGACGTCGCCTCGCCGGGCCAGCCCGACTGCCTGGTCGACCGCGTCCGCTTCGTGCTGCCGCGGCTGATCGGGGCCGGTTTCTCTGCGGAGGAGATCGAGATCGACACCCTCGCCGCGCGGCTGCAGGCAGAGCGCGACACGCTCGGTCAGGCCTGGTTCGGAGAGCTCACGGTGGCGGCCTGGGTCCGGGTGGGCTGAGCCACGCGAGAGGACCCCGCGAGCCCCCTGTCCCCGCGGTCGCCGGCCCCCCCGGCGCCGCGCGCGCCGCCGTGGGCCCCCGCCGACACCGAGGCCCTGCGCGGGGCCCTCGCCGAGGAGGGGCAGAGCGCCTGGGTGCTCTCGGCGAGCGGCGGCGCGGGGCTGCGGGCGCGGGTCGAGGAGGCCACCGGCGCCCGCGTGCTGCTGCTCCCGGTGCGGGCCTGTCGCACCAGCCGTGACCTCACCCTCGCCCTCGGCCAGGCCACCGACGCCACCCCCGCGGGGGACGAGCAGGCGGTCGGCGCGGCGCTGCGGGCGATGGGGCCGGTGGTCGTGGTCCTGGAGGGTGGGGCCTGCCTCGGGCTCCGTGAGCTCTGGCTCCAGCTCCGCAGCCTCGCCCCCTCGCTGCGCTGGGTGGGGCAGGGGCCGGTGAACCCCCTCGAGGAGGAGGGCGTGTTCGTGCTCGGCCCCGTCGCGGTCCCCGGCGAGCCGAGCCCGGGCCCGGACGTCGATCCCCCCTGGGCGCTGCTCCACCTCGCGCGCGGCGCCGCGATCCCGGCCGGCCTGCGCTGGGAGAGCGCGGTCGATCTACGGGCCCTCGGTGAGCTCGTGACCGATCCCGACCGCGCCTGCGAGGCCAGCGCCGCCGCCGCCCGCCTCTTCGCGGCCTGGGGGCAGCTCGACGTCAGCCGCGCCCTCCTCGAGGCCGCCCGTCGGCGCAACCCGGGGGCCAGCGCCGAGGCCCAGGGGCTGCTCTCCTGGGCGGAGGCCGACGCCCTGCTGCTGCACGGAGAGGTCGACTCGGGGGAGCTGCACTATGGCTTCGCCGCCGACCGGCTCCGGGAGGCGGGCTCCCTCGCCCTGCTCGCCCGCCTCCACCACCGGCGCGCGCACCGCCTCGCGCTGGCCGGGCGCGCCCGGGCCGCCCACGGCGCCGATCGGGAGGCCCGCGCGCTCTTTCGCGAGGGGCTCGAGCCCACCGGGGTGGCCGCGACCCTCCGGGCCGCCGCCGATCGGGCGGTGGCGGCGGGGGAGAGCCTGAGCGCGGAGACCCTCTACGATCAGGCGGAGGGCTACGCGCTGTCCGGCACCGAGCAGGCCCAGCTCCGCCTCGGCCAGGCCGCCCTCGCCCTCTCCCGCGGCGAGCTCGGCCAGGCCGCCGAGCGCCTGCGGGAGGCCGCGGTGGCCGTCGAGCAGGACGGCGGCGCCGGTAGCGCGGTGCTCCGGGCGAGCATTCACCACCGCCGCGCCGAGCTGCACCTCCGCCAGGGCCAGCACCCCCTCGCGGTCGCCGAGGCCACCCAGGCCATGCAGGGCTACCGCCCGATCGGAGAGCTCGGCGCGATGGGCGCCTCGGCGCGGCTCCTCGGTGATATCGGCGCCGCCAGCGGGCAGATCGGAGAGGCCGCCCGCTGGTACCGCATCGCGGTGGCCTGGCAGGTGCGGGTGCAAGACCCGGTCGGCCTCCGTCGCACGCTGCTCCACGCCTCGGCCCTCGAGGATGAGCTCGGAGACCGGCTCCTCGGCGAGCAGCACGCCCGCGACGCCGACGCCTTCAACCCCGAGGAGGGCTGAACCGGCGCGACCGGGGGGCACCGCGACGGCGGGCCGCGGCCCCGAGGAGGCCGAGGGCGAGCGCCGGCGAGAACGTCCAACCGTGCGGCCCCGCCTGGGCGCTGGAGCAGCCGCAGCCGCCCTTGTCGGCCTCGGGGGGCGCCTCGGGGGAGTCCCCGGCCCCCGACGTAGCCCCGGTGTCGCCGTCGGCGGCGGGCGGCGGCTCGCGGGTGGTGAAGTGAAAGAGCACGTCCCGGGCGAGCTCGGTGTCGTCCCGAGCGGGCAGCCCCGCCTTCGCGGTCACCGTGAAGTCCTCGTCGGCCGCCCAGTCCTCGGTGGGGATGAGGTGGACGATGTGGGAATTGTCCCCGTAGAACAGCCGAGTGTCGAAGGCGTAGGCGTGCCCTGCGCGGTCCGTCACGGTGAAGCGCTCGGGGTAGACCTCCGCGTCGATCAGGCCCCGGCTGAAGACGAGGGAGACCCTCGCCTCGAGGGCCGTGTGGTCGCGGACGGCCTTGTGGCCGCCCTCATCGGGCCAGGTGCGCAGGAGGCCCACCGGCCCGTCGGTGTCGTGGAGCCGGGCCCAGAGGTCGCCCCAGTAGAGCTCGAGGGTGTCCGCCTCGAACTCGGGGTTGCCCGGCGTCTCGACGTCGAGGATGTGACTGCAGCCCCAGGGGAAGCGGGCCGCGTACTTGTCCACGGTGTCCGGGTTCTGGGAGCCGAGCGCCACGAGCTCGATCGCCAGCTCGAGCAGGCCCTGGCCCTGGTTGAGGGTCTCGACGTCCACCTCCACCCCGAGGTCGGCGAAGAGCTCGACGAAGACGGTGTCGGGGATCCATCGCGCGGGGAAGGTCGAGGGCTCGATGTTGCCGGCCCAGACAAAGTCGTTGGCCTCGTCGAGGCCGTAACCGTCGGCCCAGCCGGCCTCGGCGTCGTAGGTCTGCGACCAGTCGAAGAGCCAGGCGTCATGGGACTGATCGGCCATGCCGTGGCTGGCCATGCCGAAGAGGAAGGCGATGTGCTGCGCGGCCTCGTCGGTCCAGGGCGGCTCGTAGTGGGCCTGGATCCACTCGAGGTAGCGCATCTGGAAGGGCTCCCAGTGTGCGGTCTCGGCGTAGGGGTGGCCGAGCGGGTAGCCGCCGTCGGGGAACATCGTCCCGTGGACGATCATCGGCTCGAGGTCGGCGCGGCGCAGCAGATCGGCCATCTCGCCCGGGGGCAGATCGGCGAGGGCGGCGCGGGTGATCCAGACGTGGACGGTCTGACCGTTGGCCCAGGCGGTGGCCGTCAGCAGCCCGAGCAGGGCGATCACGGGAAGTCCGAGCGGAAGGCCAGGGCGGAGCCGACGTTCTGGTAGTAGGGGGCGCCGATGGTGAGGTCGTCGTCGCCGTCACCGTCGACGTCCCAGAAGAGGCCGGCGAAGCCGTACTGATCGTCGTCGGTGCGGGTCGGGAAGCTGGCCTCGCCGCTGTCGGCCTCCACGGTGCCCCCCGCGGCGACGGTGGGCCCGAAGAAGAGGTAGCTGGTGCCGCGGACGACGGCGGAGGAGGAGCCGCCCACGTGGGAGACGAGCAGCTCGGAGAGGCCGTCCCCGTCTACGTCTCCGCCACGGTCGCCCGTCACGGTGAGGCGGCCGAAGGGCAGCACGCCGCGGACCGTGAAGGTGGCGAGGTCGGCAGCGGTGCCCTCGGCGCTGAGCGCGGAGGCGGGCAGGACATAGACCTCGCCGCCCCCCTCGTCGTCGGTGGTCACCCCGGGCGCCCCGACGGCGAGCTCGGGGTAGCCGTCTCCGTCGAGGTCTCCCTGGTCGGAGAGGCGGGCGCCGAGCTCGGCGTCGGTCCCACCGCCGACCTGGGGGTAGTCCGCGGCGGAGAGCTCGGCCCCGCCGCTGAGGTCGGTGGAGGGGACGAGGAGGAGGTAGCCGTTGCCGCCGGTGTTGGCCGAGACGATGAGGTCGGGCGCGCCGTCGCCGTCCCAGTCCTGCCCGCCGAGGCTGGTGCCGCCGATCGCGCCGGCGCTGAGGCGGGCGAGGGCGTCGGCCTCGCTGAGCTCGCCTCCGGCGTCGAGCGTCGCGCCGTCCCAGACGCCGAGCCACTGCTGGAGGCCGGAGGCGGAGCCGTAGACGGGGTCGGTGGCGCCGCCGACGAGCTCGGAGAGGCCGTCCCCGTCGAGATCCCCCATCCGGCCGACGTCGAGGCCGAGGTAGTCCTCGCCGGTCACGGTGGTGAGGGCGTCGGTGTGGGCGACGTCTCCGGCGGCGAGGTCGGCGCCGGAGAAGAGGTAGATCGCGCCCGGGTGGGCGTCGTCGGTGCCGGTGGGGGCGCCGACCGCCAGCTCGGACCAGCCGTCCCCGTCGAGATCGCCGAGGTTGGCGAGGTCGAAGCCGAGCCAGTCCCCGGCGGTGGAGAGCACCGCGCGGCGGCCCTCGACGTGCGAGAGGGCGACCTCGGCGGGGATGCCGTCCTCGACGCCCACGCTCATCACGCTGACCCAGCCGCCGCAGGCGGTGGAGTCCGAGTCGCAGGAGCTGTCGCTCCCCGAGAGGGGCCCGCCGACGCCGACCTCGACCAGGCCGTCGCCGTCGTAGTCATCGAGGGGGGCGAAGGCGAAGCCGAAGAGGCCGTCGCTCGAGGCGGCG
This sequence comes from Myxococcota bacterium, assembly GCA_044344255.1. GTDB lineage: Bacteria > Myxococcota_A > UBA796 > UBA796 > UBA2385 > JBIJDH01. The sequence goes on along the minus strand of JBIJDH010000001.1, from coordinate 391,399 downwards.
TTGCCGAACCAGGAGGAGACCGCGTCGTAGGTGGTGAGCTCGTCGATGAGGCCGTCACAGTTGCGGTCGACGCCGTCGAGGCGCTCGAGCGCGGTCGACAGCGTCTCGGCGTCGATGTCGTCGCAGTCGAGGCCGCCATAGTCGTCGCTGTCCTCCCCGTCGCCGTCCTGGTCGTAGTCCGAGGAGACGTCGCAGTCTTGATCGATCCCGTCGTACCAGATCTCGTCGGCGTCGGGGTTGACGGCAGGGTCCTCGTCGTCACAGTCCGTCGCCGAGGTGCCGCGGCCCTCGTGGCCGTCGCCGTCGCAGTCGTTCGTCTCGGAGTCGTTGTCGACCGGCAGCCCGTCGCAGTCCTGGTCGATCCCGTCGTAGCAGACCTCCGCGCTGCCGGGGTGGATCTCGGGGTTGCCGTCGTTGCAGTCGTCACCGCCCGCGCTCTCGCCGATGAAGCCGTCGCCGTCTACATCGACGAGGTCTCCGTCGCCGGCGCAGTCATTGTCCTTCTCGTCGTAGGGGATCTCGGTGGCGCCCGGGTAGGTGTAGGGGTCGTCCGGGGCGCAGTCATCGTCGTCGGCGGCGCCGTCGCAGTCAAAGTCGACGGACTTGTCACACTCCCCGGTCTGGCCGCTGTCGGTCCCGCCGCCGCCGCCTTCGTCGCCGCTGCCGGCCTCCTCCTTATCGCCACAAGCGAGGATGAAGCTGAGGAAGGGGGCGAGCAAGAGGGGTGTGCGCATGGGGGCTCCGGGGCGCGGCGATCCTACCAGACCCGGCCGTCGCCCGCTGATCCCCCATTGTCAGAACACCGGGCTCAGAACACCGACTCCCCGACCACGACCTGATCTCCCGGCGTGAGCGGGGGGTCTGCGATCGTGCCCTTGAGCACCGACTTCAGGTTGACGCGGGTGGGCCGACCGCTCCGGAGCAGCGTGATCTTGCGGAGGTTGGCCGTCCGGTTCGCGCCGCCCGCCGCCGCGATGGCCTGGGAGAGGGAGATGCCATTGCGCCACACCACGGGGCCCGGCTTCGACACATCGCCGCTCACATAGATGAACTCGCCCTCCTTGACGAGCACGACGTCGCCCGACTCTAGGGAGAGGTTGCCCTCGCCCTGGGTGAGCAGGGCGGGGAGGTCAATCCGGAAGGGCTCAGCGGTGGTGGAGGCGCCGCGCTTGACCTGCAGCTCCTGGCTGCTCTTCTCGTTCAGCACGCCGCCGGCCTGGGCGAGGATGTCGAGCAGGGTGGTGGGGCCGTTCAGGTAGTAGATGCCGGGCGTGCGCACCGCGCCCAGCACCTGCACCGGCCGGCTCGCGTAGGTCGCGACCTCGACGGTGACCTGCGGGTTGACGAGGAGGTCCTGGCCGAGGCGACTCGTGAGCGCGAGGTCGAGCTCATCGGGGCTGAGCCCGAGCACCTCGATGCGGCCGATCAAGGGGAGGTCGATCGTGCCGCCCTCCTTCACCTTGAAGCTGCCGCCCAGGCTCTCTTCTCCGTAGACCGAGATCTTGACGACGTCACCGGGGCCCATCCGGTAGGCTTGCGCCCCCTCGGCGGCCGCCGACGCCGGGAGGGCGAGCACCGCCGCCAAGCCCCACATCACGAGGACGGCCAGGAGAGCATGCGCGAGGCGAGGGGCCAGACGGCCCAACCACCGCCCCGACCATCGAAGTGTCGACCCTGAGATCATGCGCCCGTCCTTCGGGCCCAGCCTAACCGCGCGCGGGGCCGATCGGCCCGCGCTCGCTTTCGGCGGCTTGCGCCCGTGGCCTTGAACCCCCGGCCGACCGGCGCCCGCCCATCGGGTGGCCACCGGCCCGCGGACAGGCGATGAGAGGGAGAGGACGCATCGCCTTGGCCGAGCTCGAGCCCGCCCCCGCCCTCCGTCGGTCCACGCCCACTGGGGAGCGCCTGCGGAGGATGATCCGCTCCGCGTGGTCGGGCGGCGTCGACGAGCGACCGTTCTGGCTTCGGCTGATGCCGCTCATCGCCGCGGGGCTCATCCTCTTCCTGACCGTCGCGGTGCTCAAGCTGCCGGTGAAGGCCCAGGTAGCCGGGATCGGCGGCCTGCTGATGGTCGGCTACTTCTTCGGCCGGCCGAAGGAGGCCCTGCTCACCTTCTTCGCGGGTCGCCTCGTCCTGGACCTCCTCTGGTGGCTGCCTGGGAATTTCGGCAGCCTGAACCTGATGGAGATCTACACCGGGGCCGTCACGGCGATGGCCGCGGTGCTGGTCGTGCTCGACCTCCGGCGGGTGCAGAACCACCCCTGCACCCCGGCGCTGCTGCCCTACGTCGCGGTGCTGCTCATCGGGGGGCTGCGCAACCTAGAGCTCCGCTCCGCCGCAGAGATCATGGCGCGGTACATCAACCCCCTGCTGATGACCCTGCTCGTCTCGGCCTACTACACCGAGCGGGCCGAGCGGGTGCGCTTCGCCAAGGTCATCGCCGCCACCAGCCTCATCCCGGTCGGGGTGTCGGTGCACCACCTCGTGACGGGGCATGGCTCCGCCTTCATGTTGCAGGGCTACAAGCGCCTGCTGGGTGGCTACGAGAACCTGCACAACCACGCGCTCATGATGCTGGTGTTCAGCGCCTTCCTCATCTGGTGGACCCTGGCCGTGAAACGATGGAGCCATCGGCTCGGCCTCGGGCTCCTCGCCGGGCTGGCGGTGCTCTGCCTCTACCAGACCTACGTCCGCACCGCCTTGCTGGCGCTGGCGGTCTTCCTCGTCTCCCTGCTCGCGCTCAGCGGCCGCCGCGGGCTGCTCGCCGTCGCGGGGCTCGCCGGGCTGGTGGTGATGGTGGCCACGCCCGACCTCCAGGATCGGTTCAAGGACCTCGTGCTCTTCTTCGCGCCGGACGAGTCGGTGATGAGCCGGGAGAAGCTCGGCTCGGGGCGAATGGGCATCTGGACGGCCTCGATCGGCGAGTACCTGAGCTACCCGCTCGGCGACATCCTGCTCGGCCTCGGCATCGGCAAGCACTGGCTGCTCACTCGCGAGGCCTTCAACCCCTTCGTCCTGCGAAAGGGCGGGACCGTCGACACCCACAGCGACTACCTCACCATGACCTTCCAGGTGGGGCCGCTCGCCACCCTCAGCTACATCGTGATGCAGCTCCAGGTGCTGCGCTGCGGCTGGATCGTCTTCAAGCGCTCCCCAGACGCCTGGTCTCGGCAGCTCGGCGCCTTCGCCGCCGCGCTGTGCGTGGCCGCCACCACCGCGAACCTCGTCAGCAACTCCTTCATCAACCGGGCGACGCTCGGCTGGTTCTTCTGGGCGATGGCCGGCGTGATGTTCGCCGAGTACCAGCAGCTCGTCCGCGACGGCCTCGTCACCCCGCGCCGAGGGCCGCTGAGCCCCCCGTCACTGAAGGTCGGCCCGACGAAGCTGAAGGCGGGCCCGACGATGGGCGCGGCTCAGGACCGAGGCGGCAGGCCGTCGGCGCTGCCGTCCTCCGACTCGGCGTAGTAGTAGCCGTAGGTGTAGTAGTTGTAGCCGTAGCCGTAGCCGTTGCTCGAGGCGCGGTTGCTGAGCTTGTTGATGATGGCGCCGATGACGTTGGCCTTCATCTCCCGCAGCTTGGTGTTGGCGAGCGTGACGATGTGGCGGTTCGTACGATTGGCCTCCACCACCACGAGGACGCCGTCGACGAGGCTCGAGAGGACGAGCGGGTCAGCCACGACGGTCACGGGCGGGGAGTCGATGAGGATGAAGTCGTATCCTTCAATGCTCTCGATGATCCGCTCCATGTCGCTGCCGCCGAGCAGCTCGCCGGGGTTCGGCGGCGGGGGGCCGGCCACCATGATGTCGAGGTCGGGGATGTGGCTGTGCTGGACCACGGACTTGAAGGTCTCGTCGCCCGAGAGCACCGAGGCGAGGCCGATGTCGTTGGAGAGGCCGAAGCGCTTGTGCATGGCCGGGCGCCGAAGGTCGGCGTCGATGAGCAGCACCCGGTTGCCGGTCATCGCGATGATGGCGGCGAGGTTGGCCGAGGTGAAAGACTTGCCCTCTCGCGGCGTGGCGCTCGTGATGAGCAGCTTGCGGACCTTCTTCTGAGGCACCCGGAACATCACGTTGGTGCGGATGCTGCGCATGTGCTCGGCCACGTTGGACCGGGGCCGCGCGAAGACGTAGAGCGAGCGCTCGACGTCGGAGGCGAGCGAGCGGGAGTCCTCGGGGTCGATCTCGGGCACCACGCCGAGCATCGGCACGCCGAGGATGGCCTCGAGGTCCTCCTGGCTCTTCACGGTGGAGTCGAGGTACTCGATGGCGAAGGCCATGGCGCAGCCGCCGAAGAGGCCGAAGATCAGCGCCATCGCCAGGTTCACGCTCAGGACGGGGCGGACGGGATCGTCGGAGGCGACGGCGCGGTCGACCACCTGGATGTTGTTGTTCTGCAGCGCCTTTGTGAGCGCCACCTCGTTCCGGCGGCTGGCGATGCTCTGGTAGAAGGTGTCGTCGCGAGAGGCCTGTGACTTCAGGTACTTGAGGTCGATCAGCTTCTGGTCGAGCTCGTCGACCTCCTTGCGCACGCCGTCGAGCTCGGACTTGAGGCCCTGCTCGCGGCCCGTGGAGACATCGAGCTCTGCGCGCTTGCTCTCGACGATCGAGCTCACCTGGTCGCGCACCTGGCGGTTGATGCTGTCGATCTGGCCCTGAAGCTCGGTCATCTCGGGCCAACCCTCCTTGTAGCGCTTCGAGAGCTCCTCCTTCTTGCGGGTGAGGTCGTCGCGGCTGGTGAGGAGGTCAGTGAGCGCGGGGCGCCCGACAGAGAGATGCTGGGTGAGTGGATCCCAGTCGTTGGAGGTGCGCGCCCGCGTGAGCAGAGAGGAGAGCTCGCCGTAGACGGAGGCGGCCTGGTTCCGCTCGGTGGCGGCGGCGCTCCAGGCGTCCTGCAGCTTGTGGAGCCGCGTGACGGTGGTGTTGTACTGTTCGTCCATCCCGCCGAGGCCGTGCTCGCGCCGGTAGTCGAGCACCTTCTGGTCGGCGTCGACGGCGCTGGCGGAGAGCTCGCGGCTCTTCGTCTCGAGCCAAGTCAAGGCCTCCTCGGCCGAGCGAAAGGCGCGGGCGTGGTTGGTCTCGATGTAGGCGTCGGCCAGCGAGTCGGCGAAGAGCACCGCCTTCGCGGGATCGGGGTACTCGAAGGTGATGTTGACGAGGTGGGTCTGGGGGACGGGCTCGATGATCAGCGCCTTTCGGAAGGCGTCGACGGGCCGCGGCGCCTCATCAAAGTCGGTGATCTGGTGGTTCTCTCGGAGAGACTGGAGGGTGGCCTCCAACACCGAGCGGCTCTGGATGATCTTGTATTGGGTCGCGTAGTAGTTTTGCAGCTCCTGGTAGGAGCTGCTCGGGACCACGTCGGTGACCTCGTCCATCTCGACGACCGTGGGGGCCTTCGGGCTGATCTGGATCACAGCCGTCGCCGCGTAGTAGCGGGTAGACAACAGCGTGGCGACCAGCACTGTGCTCATCAGGAAGAACGTAAACAAGAGCACAACGAACTTGCGCTTCCGTAAGATCATCCAGTAGTGGAGCAGGACGGCTTCCGTCTGCCCTTTCGCGCCGTCCACCCGACCGGGGTAGTCCATTGATCAACTCCAGCCGGGCAGGGGTAACACGGGTCCGGGGTGACCTCACCCCCCCGGGTCGGCCCAACCGCCGCGGCGCCCCGCCAGGGCCACCCCGGCCACCTCCGCAGGCAGGCCCCGATCATGCACGCCGCTGAGCATTCGGAACACGGCCATTCGCGACGCGACGAAGCGCGGGTGGTGGGCTGGCTGTTGCTCCTGCCCCTGCCCCTCGCGACGGCCCTCTTTGCCACGGTTCACCCCTGGCCGCGCGCCGCCCTGGCGGTCGTCACGGTGAGCGTGGGCCTGTACGGCCTCGTGGCGGGTCTGCGGGAGCGCTCCGCCTCCGTCGGTCGAGCGGAGCTCGGGCTCCTCTTCGCGGCGCTCTTCGCTGTCGGGGCCGGCTTGGTGGCGCTGGTGCCCGTCTCAGCGGCCACCCGCGCCGCCCTCCAGCCCGGCGTCGCCCGCGTCGTAGAGGAGGCGCTGGGCCTGGCGAAGGAGGGCGCGAGGCATCCCCTGGCGCTCCACCCGCAGTCGGCCCTGCTCGCCAGCGGGGAGGCCGCGGCGGCCGTGCTGTTCGCCGCGGCGGTCGCCACCGCCGTGCGCTCGCGCCGACGGATGATCCGCCTCGCCGGCTCGGTGGTGGTCACCGCCTTGGCGGTGGTGCTGCTGGCGTGGGCTCAGCGCTTCGGCGCGGCGGAGGCGATCTATTGGTCGAGCGGTGTGCCCGCCTCCCTCGGGGGCGGCTTCTTCGGCCCCTTCGTCAACCCGAACCACGCTGCCTTCTTGCTCGCGACCGCGCTGCCCCTGGCCGCGGTCTTGTTGACCCGCGGCGAAGCCGCCTACCGACTCGGCTGGACCCTGGCGTTGGCGATGCTCCTGCTCGGCCTGTGGACCACCACGAGCCGGGGCGGGCTGATCGCGGCGGCGGTGGGCCTCTCCGTGATGTTGCTGCTGGCGTCTCCGCGACCGGTGGTGATCGGCCTCAGCGGGCTGGGCGGCCTCGTCGGCCTCGGCGTCGGGGTGGTGGGCCTCCGCCCCGCCGCCGAGTGGCTCACGCTGCACATCCTGCCCGCGGCGGCCACCCCGGATGTCTTCGGCGATCGCGACTCCTTCTGGGCGGACGCCTGGGCGCTCGCCAAGGGAGCGCCTCTGCTCGGGGTGGGGCAAGGGAGCTTCGGCGAGGCCGAGAAGGTCGTCAAGGTGAGCCCGGTCTTCTCGCTCACCGAGCACGCGCACCAGGAGCCGTTGCAGGCGCTGGCGGAGCATGGCCTCATCGTGGGGAGCCTGTGGATCCTTCTCTGCCTCGCGCCGGCCGCGGTGGCGATCAGGCGGCTGCTGGCGACGCCGCGGGGTCGGCGGCGCAGCCTCGGGGCGGCCTTCGTGGGCGCCTACGCGGCGCTCGCCACCGCCTGCCTGTACGAGTTCCCGCTTCGGGCTGGGGCCCTCGCGATCCTCGCGGCCCTGCTCGCAGGCGTGCTGTTCGCGGTGGAGCGCCCCGCGGCGATTGTCGCGCCGCGCGGTTGGCTCGCCGCGGGCCTCGTCCTCGGGGCGCTCTCGCTCCTGACGCCGGTGGGGGTCCTGCTCGACGATCTCGCCCCGGGCTCGCTGTTCGCCTCACCCGCTGCAGATCTGGCCCTCTCGGATCAGCGCTGGGACGAGGTCCTCCTCGCCGAGGGGGAGCCCCAGGCTGCGGCGGCGGCGAGCGCGTCGGCGGCCGCGGCGCGGGCGGCCCTCCTCCGCGTCCCGACCTCGGAGTGGGCCCTCGCTAAGCTGGCGCGCGCGGAGGCGGGGCTCGGACACACCGAGCGCGCGCGCGAGGCCCTTCAGATCGCCACGCGCGTCTACCCGAGCGACCCCTGGACCTGGCTGGCCCTCGCCCGCTTCGAGGCGGAGCTCAGCCAGACCCCCTCGGCGCGGGCGGCCTGGTCTGCCGGCCTCGCGCTCGATCTCCCCGAGGATGTAGACGCCATGGGCCTCATCGTCGAGGCCTTCTCGTCAGATCCTGATCCCGCGGGCGGCTTGGAGTTGATGATCCCCGATCGTGCGGACCGCCTCCGCGACGCGGGCCGCGTGCTCGCCCGCGATGGTCGCCCCGAGTGGCAGGCCGCGGCGCGGGAGGCCTTCGAGCGCTCGGTCGGCCTCGATCCCACCATGGGCCTCGCCTTCGCGGTCCACCTCAACCGTTGGGGGGAGCCTGCGCGGGCGCTGGCGCTGATCGAGGCGGTGCCGGACCGGAATTGCGGCACGCTGCTCGCCGGGGCCGAGGCCCGCCTCGACCTCAACCGTGCGGCGGAGGCGGTGGAGTGGTACCAGCGGGCCCGGGCGAAGTGCGGGAAGGACGACCGGCCGAGCCGAGTGGGCCTCGCGCGAGCGAAGGCCGCCGCCGGTGATCCCGCCGCCATCGAGCTCCTGCGCGCGCTGCTCCGAGAAGAGCCCGCCTTGGTCGGGCTCCGGCGCCTGCTCATCCGGCAGCTCATCGAGCAGGCGCGGCCCTTCGCAGAGCTCGAGGTGGAGGTGGCGGCGCTCGTCGATGCGGGGCAGGCCACCCCCTTCGAGGTGGAGACCTTGAGCCGCCTCCGCGCCGGCCTGCCGCCACAGCTCCCCTCGGATAACGGGGCCCCGTGACCCCCCTCTCCGTCGCCATGATCGGCCCCGACCTGGACGCCCAGGGCGGCATCTCCACGGTCGCGCGCCTCCTCGTCGAGGCGGCCCCGCGGGTGGGCGCCGAGGTGCGCTACTTCGGCACCATGAAGAATGGGCCGCGCTGGCGGAAGGCCGCCGGCATGGTGCGCCGGGAGCTCATCTTCGCCGGGCAGCTCGCGCGGGGCTGGCGCCCGGACGTCTTCCACATCCACCTGTCTTACTTCGCCTCCTTCTACCGGAAGCTGGTCTGGTTCGAGCAGGCGCACGCCACCGGCCGCCCGGTGATCGTTCACCTGCACATCCCCGATCTGGCGGGCTTCATCGAGGGCTCCCCCGTCCACCGCCGCATGATGCGCTGGATGTTCAGCCGGGCGGCGGCGGTGGTGGTGCTCTCCCGGTCGATGGCTGGCGTGATCGAGGCCCTGGTCGGCCCCGGCTTCCCGCTGGTGGTCCTCTACAACCCCGTGGATCTGGCCAATTTCACGCCCCCCGATCGTTCGGCCCACCCCGCGCCCACCGTTGTCTTCATGGGGGAGATCGGCGACCGGAAGGGCACCTGGGATCTTCTGGCCGCCGTCCCCCGCGTGCTCCGCCGCGTGCCGGAGGCCCAGTTTCGTTTCTGCGGCAACGGCGAGGTCGAGCGCCTCCGCGACACCGTGGCCCGCCGCGGACTCGCGGCCCACGTGAGCGTGCCGGGCTGGGTGAGCGGGGCCGCCCGCCTCGCCGAGTACGCGGGCGCCGACGTCTTCTGCCTCCCGAGCTACCACGAGGCCCTGCCGATGAGCATCCTCGAGGCGATGGCGATGGGCTTGCCGGTGGTCTCGACCCCCATCGCGGGCATCCCGGAGTCCGTGGAGGCGGGCCAGACGGGCGCCCTGGTCGAGCCCGGCGATCGCGACGCGCTGGCCGACCAGCTCGCCCTCCTCCTCGGAGACGCTTCCCTCCGCCGCGCCCAGGGCGCCGCGGGGCGCCGCCTCGCCGAGGCGCGCTTTGGGTTGGACGTGATCATCCTCCAGCACCGTTCGCTCTGGGACGGTGTCCGCCAACCGGGAGCCCGCCCGTGAGCCGCCGCCCTGACTTCCTCTTCGTCGGCCACCCGCGCAGCGGCTCCGGCTTGCTCGACTCCTACCTCTCTGGTCACCCCGACATCTTCATGGCGAAGAAGGAGCTGCACTACTTCGGTGCGGATCTGCGCTACCACGACCCGCCCCGCACCCTCGAGAACTACCTCTCCTTCTTCCGGGGGGCGAAGGCGGCCCACCGGCGGGTGGGCGAGGCCTCGACCTGGTCGCTCATCAGTGAGCGGGCCGCCGGCGAGCTGCGCGCCTTCTCCGGCGATCTCCGGGTGGTGATGCTTCTGCGCAACCCGACGAGCTGGCTGCACTCCCTGCACAGCCACCTCGTGTTCTCGGGCGACGAGGACATCGCCTCCTTCGAAGAGGCCCTCGCCGCCGAGCCCGACCGCCTCGCCGGGCGGCGCCTCCCGCCGAGCTCGATCCCGGCTTGCGCCCTGCACTACATGAAGAACACCGACTACGCCGCGCAGGTCGGTCGGTACTTCGACGCCCTCGGCCGGGACCGCGTGCATGTGATCCTGCTCGATGATCTACAGAAGGACCCCCGCGAACAGTACCGTCGGCTGCTCCAGTTCCTCGGTGTGCGCACGGAATTCCCAGGGATGGACGCCGTGATGGACGCGAGCGAACGCTCCCGCAACAGCAACCGCGGCGTGCGCGTCGGCGCGCTCCGCGACTGGATGATCCGCCCCGGCCCCCGAAGGGTGCTCGAGGGGGTCGACGCCGCGCCCTTCCCGGGCGCTCGCCTCGGTCTGCGCGTGCTCCGAAGGGTGAACCTTCGTTTTGAGGACCGTCCGCCGATGGCCGCCGAGACCAAGGCGCGGCTCACCGCCGAGCTCCGCCCGCGGGTCGAGGCCCTGGAGGCGCTGCTCGACCGCCCGCTGCCGGCCTGGAAGGCCGCTCGCTGACCGGCTGACCGGCGGCGCTGGGGCGCCTACAGCGTGGGCAGCGCCAGCCAGGCGTAGCGGAAGATCGGGTCTCTCGTGAAGGCCTTGAGGCTCAGCGCCTGGATGTTCGCCCGCTCGAGCTCGCCGGTCGCGTAGCGGCGGTACTCATCCTTGTGCACGTCGTCGAGGATCACGTAGCCGCCTTTGCGGGCGAGGCTGATCGCCTGGTTGAGCGTGCGGGCGCGGGTGTCCATCATCCCCATGTCGTGGAGCACGAGGTCAAAGGGGGCGGGAGGGGCCTGGATGAAGGTCTCCCACACGGCGAGGTTCTCGGTGGAGACCCGCTTCTCGCCGAGCCAAGCGCGGGTGCGCTCCAGCCACTCGGGGGAGTCGTCCACCGACCAGACCTCGACGCCCGGGTGCTCGGCCGCCCAGGTTCGGAAGATGAACGAGGTGAAGCCGGAGCCGAGGTCGACCATCCGCTTCGGCTGGAGCGCTTCGGCCATCAGCCAGAGGGTGGCGATGAGCTCGAGGGAGGCGGCGTGGTTGGGGTGGCCCACGCGGTTGAGGTAGTCGAGGTAGTCGTCGCGGAAGCGCCGGGCGATCTTCGGCGCCTCCCTAGGCCAGGCGGCCAGCGTGGAGATGCGCTGGGTGAGCACCTCGCGGTCCTCCCGGGCGCGGCGGTTCTCGTCAATGTCGAGGTCCGCGAAGCGGCGCTGCAGTCGGACCCGGGCGCTGGTCAGGAGCTCTGGGATCATCGGCCCTCCGAACGAGGAGAGTCACCCGGGGGCCCGTCGCCGTCAAACGCGGGTCGTTGCGGCCCCTCGAAACAGAGGGCAGGGTTATGAGGCGGGGCCGGCCCCCACGGGACGGCGCCCTCGGAGCTCGGATGCCCAAGTCGCCCGCCGAATCGCAGGAGACCACCTCGGACCTGCCGACCGTCCCGCTCGGCCTGTCTCCCGGCGAGCGGGAGGAGGCCGAGCGGGCCTTCCGAGCGCAGCTCGAGGAGGATCACGCGCGTCGCCAGGAGACGATCGAGAAGCGCCGCTCCCGCAAGCGGCAGACCCAGGAGCGCCGTCAAGCGGCCCGACACTCTGAGCTCTTCTCGATCCGCGAGGGTGTTCGAGCGCAATTTTATGAGGAGAAGGGCTACAAGGTCTACATCGACTCCACCGGCCGGGAGGTCTGGCTCTCTCCCGAGGAGTACGCCCAGCGCACCCAGCGCCGAAAGCGGAGGGGGGACTCCATGCCCGATCCCACCCTCCGGGATCGCCGCTTCATGTGGCTGGTCTACGGGGGCATGGTGCTGCTGGCGATCCTCCTCGGCCTGATGCTCGCCCGGACCCGCTGACCCTCCGCTTCCCCGGACGCGACCATGGCCGAGCATCGGCTCCCGGACCTCTTCCTCGTCGGCGCCCCGAAGTGCGGCACCACGGCGCTCACGCGCTACCTCGAGGGCCACCCCCAGGTCTTCATGGCGGCCCGGAAGGACCTCCACTACTTCGGGAGCGATCTCGGGCTCCGGCACCGGCCCTGCGCCGACCGTGCCGCCTACCTCGCTCACTTCGCGGGGGCCTCGGTGGCGCACCGCCGCCTCGGAGACTCCAGCGTCTGGTACCTCTACTCGGAGCGGGCGGCCGTCGAGATCCATGCCTTCAACCCGGATGCGCGGGTGATCGTGCTCATCCGGGAGCCCGTCTCGATGATGTATGCGCTGTGGGGACAGCTCCGCTACAACAGCGTCCACGACGAAGACATCGGCGACTTCGCGCTCGCGCTGGCCGCGGAGCCCGCTCGACGCCGAGGGGAGCAGCTCCCGCCCCGCACCCCGCTCCCCGAGGGCCTGCTCTACCGGCGGGTCGCCGCGTATGCTGAGCAGGTGGAGCGGTACTTCACCGTCTTCGGCCGTGACCGTGTGCGCGTGCTGCTCCAGGACGACCTGCGGTCTTCGCTCCCCGCCACCTGGGCGGGCCTCCTCGACTGGCTCGGCCTCGACGCCGCCCCGACGCCCGAGGGCGAGGTCAACACCGCTAAAGCCGTGCGCAGCGACGGGCTCCGGCGGCTGCTCGCCCACGTCCCGGAGCCCCTCAAGGGCCTCTTTCCGTCGGATCTCCGGGTGCGCCTTCGGAGATCGGTGCGGCGCCTGAACTCCCGCCACCTTGAGCGGGCCCCCCTCGATCCCGCCTTGCGGGCCCGCCTCCAGGCGGAGCTCCGGCCCGAGGTGGAGCGCCTGGAGCGCCTGCTCGACCGCGACCTCTCGCGCTGGAAGGCCTGACCGACGGCCCGGCTCGCGCGGGGAGAGGGGCTCCGCGGCCTTATCGGAGCCGCTCCCAGGCCCCCGTCTCGGCGAAGACCGACCACCGGAAGCGGAGGGCGCCGAGCCAGCCCCGCTCGTCGGCCTCCGAGCGCACGAGGGCCGCGCCGTCGGCGGCTTGCCCCGCCATCATCCGCCAGGCGGGCACCCGCGAGGCGGGGGTCGAGGGGACGCCCTCATAGCCGTACCGAGCGAGGGTCGGGGCGGCGATGGCCTCGATGGCGCGGCGGAGCCCGGGCTCCATCCGGGCCCCGAACTTCCCGCTGTTATCCGCCTTGATCCCGATCTCACCCTTAGCATCCCCCTTGTTCTCCGAGGCGCGTTGGAGCTTCGTCATGCTGGGTTCGAAGGGGATGTCCAGGAAGCCGCTGAGCTTGTCGAGCGCGACCGCCGGATCGGTGAGGAGGTCCTCATACCGCAGCTCTTGGAAGCGGTGCGGGCCGAGGGCGGCGCCCTCCTGCGCCACCTGCTCCACCCGATCCACCCAGCGCTGCGCGGCACGGAGCATGTCCTTGCCCCAGGCGTGGTGGATGGAGAGCGCGTAGTCGCGCACGTCGCGGACGATGTGAACCACCCGCGCCGAGGGCCAGAGGCGGTCGAGCAGGGGCACCTGGGCGATGTAGGAGGGGGACTTGTCACCCCAGATGCGCGTCGATCCCAAGGGACAATGGGCGTCCTCCCGGATCAGGGCCTCGAAGACCTCGGCCACCCCCCAACCGGCGCAGGCCTCGTACCAGCGCTGGGGGTCGGTCTCGTAGCGCTGCTCTTCGCGGAGGTACACAAAGTATGCGCTCTTCTGCATCCGGTCATAAAAGCGCTGGAAGGTCGCGCGGTCTGACAGATCTCCGAACTCGGGCCAGCGGCGGCACCAGTCGGGGAGGAACTCCGTCTCTGCGGCGGGGATGCCGATCTGGCTGTGTCCGTTGAGGAGATCGCGCAGCAGCTTGGTGCCCGACCTCGGCATCCCGACGACGAAGAGAGGGCCCCGGAAGGGGGGCGTGACGATTCGGGGGCTGATCAAGGATTTGCATTCCATGACGTGCCGAGCCGGGTGGAGCGGGGCATGAGGCGGCGTGGGCTCATCGGAGGAGCGGACCGTGGTCGCTGCCGGTGAGATCCCGGGGACGGCCCAGTGCGTATCCCGGTCTACCCAGCACCCCCTCGTCTTCCACCTCGAGAGAGACGCCCATGTCCGATCACCTCTCCCAATACGCCGGCAAGACCGTGCTCGTCACGGGCGGCGCTGGCGCCATCGGCTCAAACCTCGTCCGCGCACTCTCCCCGATCGCGGCCAAGGTCATCATCCTCGACAACCTCGTGAGCTCGCCGCGCTGGAACGTGCCGAGCCTCCCGAACGTGCTGTTCGTCGAGGGCGATATCCTCGACGAGGTGAAGCTCAAGCGCTGCTTCTTCGAGAAGCCGCACATCGTCTTCCACCTCGCCGCCTTCTTCGCGAACCAGAACTCGGTGGATCACCCCGAGAACGACCTCATGGTCAACGGCATGGGCACGCTGCGGCTCCTCGAGTACAGCACGCTCCACCCGGTCGAGCGCTTCGTGTACGCCTCGAGCGGCTGCTCGATCTACGGCAGCGCCGCTCCCCTCCCGCTGCGGGAGGAGTTCATGAGCATGCACCTCACGACGCCCTACCAGATCACCAAGATGCTGGGAGAGCTCTACGGCAACTTCTTCCACCACCACTACAATGTGCCGGTGGTGAAGGCCCGCTTCTTCAACAGCTACGGGCCGGGCGAAGTGCCGGGGCAGTACCGCAACGTCATCCCCAACTTCATCTACTGGGCGATGAAGGGCCTCCCGCTCCCGCTCACGGGCGACGGCTCCGAGACCCGCGACTTCACCTTCGTGGGCGACATCAACGACGGCCTGCTCCGCTCGGGCGTGCTCCCCGAGGCCATCGGTGAGGAGTTCAACCTCGCCTCCGGCCGGGAGACGCGCATCGGCGAGCTCGCCGAGATGATCAACGAGGCCGTCGGCAACAAGGCGGGCATCTCCTGGGCCGCCCGCCGCAAGTGGGACACCAAGCGTCGCCTCTGCGCCAGCGTCGAGAAGGCGGGCAAGCTCATCGGCTACAACCCGAACACGCCCTTCGAGGTCGGCCTCGAGGCCAACATCCGCTGGTTCCGCGACAACTGGAACCGCATCGATCACGCCGCCAGCTTCGGCCCCGGCGCCTCGAGCGCGGTGCGCGAGATGACGGTCAAGGCCGAGCAGGCTTAGGAGCGACCATGCACGGCGCCGGGATCCCCGCTGGGGAGTATCTCCACACCTCTGCCGCGGGCGAGAAGCTCGACCGCGTGCAGATGTTCAGCTGCCCCTTCGACCGCGTCGACATGGCCGAGGCCATCCGCCGGGTCGAGGGCTACATCGCGCGCCGTGACCGCGTCTACCAGAGCATCGGCGTCAACGTCGATCAGCTCCTCAAGATGCAGCGGGAGCCCGAGTTCGCCCGCATCGTGCGCTCCTGTGACCTCATCACCGCCGACGGCACGCCGGTGATCTGGTTCAGCCGCCTCTTCCAGGACGCGCTGCCCGAGCGGGTGCCGAGCGTCGACATCATGTTCGAGATGCTGCCGGTCTCGCAGAAGAAGGGCTACCGCATCTTCATGCTCGGCGCGAAGGAGGAGTCGGTCCAGAAGGCGGCCGACAACTTCGAGAAGCAGTATCCGGGCATCCAGATCGTCGGCCGCCGTAACGGCTACTTCAAGGTCGAGGACGAGGCGGAGATCACCCGCCAGATCAACGACTCCAAGGCCGACATGCTCTTCATCGCCATCTCCTCCCCCAAGAAGGAGGAGTTCGTGGAGCGCAACCGGGCCGAGCTCAAGGTCCCCTTCGTGCTCGGCGTGGGCGGCGCCTTCGACATCGCCGCCGGCCTCACCACCCGCGCCCCGCGCTGGATGCAGAAGAGCGGCGTGGAGATCACCTGGCGGGTCATCCAGGAGCCGAAGCGCATGGGCCCCCGCTTCCTCGATGACCTCACCTTCGTGAAGTACGTACTGCGGGAGTACCGGCTGCGGCGGCGCACCCGGCTGGCCGACGGGGGCTGAGCTCCCTGCGTCATCGGGCCTGATGCGTGGATCGGGCGCGGGGCGGGGACATGGCGCTCACTACGGCGGGCGGTCGGACAGGTACCCGAGGTCGAGGGGATCGCTCTCAAGGTAGTCTCGGGCGCTGAGGTCGTCGAGTGTCTGTACAACTCCATCGATGCGCCGAAAGCGCCCGCCAGCCGGAACGCGTTTCAGCCACTGGCTCATCCAATCCGCCCAGGTCTTGCCCGCGAATTCCGTGGCTGTTTCGTCTCGGATGAAGAGGAGGTCGATCTCCACATCGGCGGCTTCCCAGGAAGGGGCCGCGCGGACGCGGATTTCGCGAAGGGAACGCAGCGCCTGCCCCTCTTCGCTCTGTTTGTCATGCCTCTCGACGATTCGGCCTTGGAGAGGGCGCGCCACTTCGACGAAGTCATTGGGGAGCGCTGCGCGGGCCCGCTTGCGCGCCAGCGCGAGCGCGAAGGATCGAGCTTCATCGTCCGTAGACCAGCCCGGGACGCGCTCCCATGTGGCAACGACCGCCTTCTCCACGGTCATCACGCGATCGAGGTCGACGGCGAGGCGCCGGTGGGCCAGCGCCGGCACGCACGCGAAACGCGGCTGGCGCCCCCGGACCACGGATCGCCACTCCTCCTCGTCGAGGTGGGTGAGCGGCGCGATCTCGACGAATGGACGGTGATCGCATCGCCGGACCAGATCGCAGGTCTGCGTGAGGACGGAGAACCCGGGGACCTCGCTCTCGTAGTTCCCCGTCTCGGGGTCGCAGTCCTCCCGGCTCTGGTCTGTGATGGGTCGCGATGGATCCGCCCGCCCAAGGAACCAGTGCTGGCCCAGCACGCTGTCGCCCTGGCGCCACGACGCCAGTGCCTGGTCGATGTCTGCGGAGCCGTGGTCAGGACTGGCCACGACCGCGACTCCGCGAGGTGCGCGCCGTTCGCCCGCGCCCCATGAGGGTGTGCGCGGACTCGTCCTCGCCCGCCGCCATCACGTCGGGCGGCGGTGGTCGCCGAGCGGCGTTGGCTGACGGGGAGAGCGGCGCCCGTGTGGGTGCATTCGGCCGCTGTCTCGCGCCCACGCTCGACGTCAGCGCAGCCTCCACCTCCTCGAAGCGCTTCGACGCGAGGAGCTCCAGCACCTGCTGTCCATCGACGATGGAGAGCAGGGCGCCGCGTACTTGATCGGCCCCCGCCGGACGGTGATGAACCAGCGCGAGCGCTTGTCGAAGGTGCTCCTCGTGTTCGGCGGACATGGGCCTTCCGCTCGCCCAGAAGTGCACCGCGCGACGGCTCACGGCGAACACACGGCCGAGCTGCTCCCAGGTCAAGCCGGATACCCGACGGAGCTTCGAGAGCGCCTGCGCCGTCGTGTCCGCTTCGGCCGGCTCGGACACGGCGGCCGAGGCGGCGATCCCACCCCCGGCGGTCGTCGCGCTGGTGTCGAAGACCACTTGAACGCCGATGAGACAACCTTCACGGCTGGCGGTGGTCGCCTGGAGTGTGATCGCCCCCGTCACCAAGACCACCATGAGGGCCGGGCGCGTAGACCGCGCGCCCATCGCGGAGGTGCCGTACGTCGGGACGCCTTCATGCACCATCGAGGTCATGGCATCTCCGCAAAGTACTCAAGGAACCGCTCCGTCACCGACCAACGGAAGAAGGCGTAACATCGCGCGGCCAGCCGGGTCGCCTCCTTTGCCACATGCGTGGGTTCGAAGGTTCGCTCCTCCTGCACGAAGGCGTCGAGGTCGAGGATCCAGCTCGGCTTATCGATCGCCTCTATGGCGGTCGGGTCAATGGTGGCGTTCATTGGAACGATTCCCCAACGTGCCCGCATCTGACCACGCTCGTCGGGCAAGTCGAACACGTACTCGCTGAGGGCGAGCCGCGCGTGACGGCCCACCGTTGTTCCGAGTGCGCCCAGCAGCGCGGGTTGAATGAACGAGGACAGCTCGCCAAACGCCTGGTCCGTGAGCCGGTCGATGTACCGAACCCCGAGGCGGTCGAGTGCGCTGGGGCGGACATGCTCAGCGAGCGCCACCATCAGGCGCTCGAAGCGACCGAAGAAGTCCCTGCGGCTCCTGTAGGCGTTCGCCTCCAGCGCGATGAAATCTGCGGCGAGCGTGACACGCCAGTGATGCTCCCGGTCGTGGAACCTCCAGACGGTGTTGGACCGCACCTCGATCTGGCCCAGGCCTTGTGTGCTGACGAGGGAGCTCGACGTCTCCTGACGCATCAACGGGTAGTTATCCCGGATCGCCTCCTGGAACTGCGCGATGAAGTCGCGCTTCTCCACCGAGGCGATGATCGGGAAGCGGACCTGCGCGATCACCCGCACCAGCGGCGCCCGTGGTAGCGGCACCTCACTCGGCGGCGGGCCGGTCAGCGGGCTGTCGGTCATGTTCACCCCCTCTGGCGTCCGGCTTCACACCCGGTCGCCTGCGCCTCCCGTAACGCCACGTGGCGGAGGTGTGAAGTACAGCGTGAAGTGGGCGACCTTGTCCTTCGTGGAGCGCAACCGGGCCGAGCTCAAGGTCCCCTTCGTGCTCGGCGTGGGCGGCGCCTTCGACATCGCCACCGGCCTCACCACCCGCGCCCCGCGCTGGATGCTGACGAGCGGCGTGGAGATCACCTGGCGGGTCATCCTGGAGCCGAAGCGCATGGGCCCCCGCTTCCTCGATGACCTCACCTTCGTGAAGTACGTGCTGCGGGAGTACCGGCTGCGGCGGCGCACCCGGCTGGCCGACGGGGGCTGAGCGGCCAACGTCACCGCTGGGTGATGGGGCGGGGAGCTCGGCTTGCTCCCCGAAGATCCTCCTCCCGCGTTTCGCGGGGGGAGGTGGCGCCGCATCGGCGCCGGAGGGGGGCGCCCCGCCGGCGGAGGGCTCAGCGACCACACCGAGGCGGCGCTTCGGGACGATGCCCGGCGTCGCGGTACTTCGAGACGACTTCGATGAGCCCCTGTCCATCGAGGGTTTGGATTTCAGGTCCCATTGAGTTTGGTGCTCGACACCCACGCCGCCCTCTGGGCGCTCTCCGGTCCGAAGCCCTCTCGGCGACCGCCAGGGAGGCGATCCTCGAGGCCGATGAGCTCCCCCTGAGCGTCGTGAGCCCCCGGGAGCTCGTCATCAAGGTGGCGCTCGGAAAGCTCACCCTTCAGCGGAGCGTCGAGGATCTCTGCAGGGAGCTTGAGCGCGAGTTCGGGGCTCAGTCGTTGGCCGTCAGCCTCGCGCATGCGCTGGAGGTGGGCCGCCTCGCGCTGCACAGGCTGCAGTACGCACATACCGTCGCGCGTGCTCAATGTCCCAGTCAGCTGGAATGCGCCCAGAGCGAGGGAGCGCCAGCTTCCCGGGTCGTCGGTCGAGGGAGCTCACGGTGGTGGGTCCAGGTCAAGAGTGCACGCACCGCGTGCACTGAGCTTGGGGCCGCGAGCAGTCCGCACCTTGCCGCCTTTGTTGAGGTGGAGGTCTGTTCGCCTCGCTCCGATTCCTTTTCGCTTCGAAGTCTGTCTCGGGGGCGGCCGAGTGTCGGTCGAGGTTCCGACCAACCACCACCCCAACTCACCGCTACTCCACATACCCCAGCGCCCTTAGGCTCTCGATCGCGTCCGGGTCGTGGTTCCCGGCCAGTCGTTTCGCCTCACTGTCCTCCGGAACGATCACGATCCCAACCTCAATCACCGCCGCCCCCTCTCCGAGGGTCACGCTCCCGGCCTGAACGGTGGCCCCGGCGTCGGTCGTCGCGGTGGTGGTGGCGGTGGGGCCGAGCAGGTACAGTCGTCCGGTGCCCTTGGGGCCGGGGCGAAAGGTCACGGTCCGCCGGTCGGCGCTCAGCGTCACGACGCCGACGTCGGTGGGGACGGAGGGGGGGATCTCTCCCCACTCGAGGTTGGCGCGGTGGTCGCGGAGGGCCTCGGGGTCGATGACGCCGGCGGCGAGGAGGGGCTCGGAGAAGGTGAGCGTGAAGCCGCCGCGCTGCTTCGTGAGCACGATCCGCCAGCCCGGACCGACGGGCCAGCCGGTCGCGGTGTGAAGGGCCGCCCGATAGGGGTCGAGCGGGGCGGAGGCGGAGAGGTCGTGGTGCTCGCCGGGGTCGGCGCGGAGGTCGAAGAGCTGCTCGGCGCCGCTGCCGGTCGACAGGATGTACTTGTGTCCGCGGGTGGTGACGGCCCACTGTTCGGGGGCGAACATCATGTGGCCGTGGGCCAGGGGCCGGTCTATCAGTTGTTGGAGGAGGGGCGCGGGGGGGAGTGAGCCCTGGAGGAGGGGGGCGAGGGACAGGCCGTCGGTCTCGATGGGGGGCAGGCCGGCGAGGTCGAGCAGGGTGGGGGCGACGTCGGCGAGGGCGGTGGGGGCGTCGATCTCGGCGCCGACGCCTCCCTTCGGGGGGCGGATCCAGAGCACCGTGCGGAGGAGCTCGTCATAGAGCGTGTGGTTGTGCTCGAAGCCGCCGTGCTCCCAGAACTCCTCTCCGTGGTCGGAGGTGAGCACGAGGGTGGTCTGTCCCGGCAGGCGGTCTATCGCCTGCACGAGGCGATCGAGCTGATCGTCGATGTACGCGAGCTCTCCGTCGTAGCGGGCGATCATGAATTCCCGCTTCGCCGGGGTGAGGGGCTCGGCCTCCTCCCAGCGGCGCACCAGCCAGCGGTTGTAGTTGTCGGGCAGGTCGCCAGGGTCGAGGCCGGTCGTGAACCGATCGAGGTAGGGCGGCGGCGGGGTGTAGAAGACGTGAGGGTCCATCAGGTGCAGGAAGACGAGGCTGTCCTCTCCCTGGTGCTCGGTCAGCCAGGACAGGGTCCGGTCGACCTGGTGGGCGGCGGGGGCGGAGTCGAGGTACTCCCACCAGCGGAAGCCGTCCGCCATCCCGAGGCGGGGGATGAGGTGCACGTTGGCGACGAAGCCGGCGGTGCTCCAGCCGGCGGCGGCGAAGGCCTCGGCGAGCGTGGGGGCGCCGATCGCGGCCAGGGGCTCGCGGCCGGTGAGCAGGGTGCGGAAGCTCGGGCGGGTGCGGGGCGCGGGCGCGCGGGCCTCGGAGAAGACCACCGACTCGGCCGCGAGGGCGTCGAGGTGCGGGGTGGTGGGCCGCGGATAGCCCTCCCGAGAGAGGTGGCTCAGGCGCAGGGTGTCGACGCCGACGAGCACGACGCGCCGCGGGCCCAGAGTGCTGGGCGTCCCGGAGAGCTCGGGGGTGGCGAAGGCGGCCCAGCCGGCGGCGTCCGGGGAGAGGCGCTCCGCCTGGAGGCGGAGGTCAATCGTCTGTCCTGCCCAAGGGCTGAGGTCGAGGCTGACCTCTGTCCAGGGCTCACCGGCGCGGGCCTCGAGGGACCAGATGGAGGCCCCCTCGACCTCCACGGACAGGCGGGCTGCCCCCTCCCAGGCGGAGACGGGCGGCGGATAGAGCGCCGCCCCGAAGCGCACGTGGGCGGCGCCCGTGGGCAGGGTGACGGTGTATCGGACCTCGGCGGGGGCGGGCAGCAGCAGGGCGTCGCGGGTGTGGCCGGCGACGGTGATCCGCTCGCTCACGTAGTCGGCGGGGGCGAGGCCGCTCGCGGTCGGGTCGAGGCGGCGCTCCGCCTCGGCGGTGGGGGCGGAGTGGAGTCGCGGCGGGGCCTTGCCCGGGTCGGTGGGGGAGCTCAGGTAGAGCGTGCCCTCCACCACCTCCCAGGAGCCGGTGGGGGTGGCGCGCTCAAGCAGCCCGTTCGTGTAGGGGAGCGACACCCCGGCCGCGTCCTCGAGGCGGACCCCGGTGGGCGCGGTGGTGTAGTGGAGGTGGGGGAGGGGGATCGGCGCCGGCCGCTGCCACACCCGACCCCCACGGACCCGCTGCCAACCCTGATCGAGCCGGAAGCGACCCCCGCTGGGCCCCTCGGGGGGCAGGCTCGCCGCCGGCAGGCGCAAGTTGGCCTCGGACCGGTGGTCGAGCAGGCGGAGCATCGGGGCGCCGCCGCCGGACCCGCGCAGCGAGAGCGGCGGCGGCGGGGCCTCGCGGCAGCCGAGCAAGGCGAGGGGGAGCAGGCGCGCCGCGGCGCGGAGCTTCGTCCAGCGTGGGTACGACATCGGCGCGTTCCTAACGTGCCCGTGACGGGGAATGCTGTAGCATCGCTCGGCCGTCGCGTCCCCGTGAGCCACCCCGAGCGTCACCCCGTGAGCCACACCCTGTGAGCACCCTCTCCGTGAGCCACCTCTCCGTGCGCCACCTCTCCGTGAGCCACCCCCCCGTGAGCCACACCCTGTGAGCACCCGCGGCTTCTGGTCCCGCACACGCCCCGGCTCCACCTCCGCCGAGCGGGCTGATCGGGGCGCGACCCGCCTCAAAGGGGTCACGATCCCGTGTCGGAATTTCGCGGTCGCTCGGGAATTTTACGTCGATCTGCTCGGGCTCAAGATCGTCGGCCGCGGCCGAAACCACCTGCTGCTGCAGGCGGGGCCGGTCAAGGTAGTGCTGCTCGACGCGGTCAAGGTGCAGGGCTACAACCGCGGCGACGGCCAGTCCTTCTACCTTGAGCTGGCTGTGCCCGATCTGGCCGGTCTGAAGCGTCGTTTGGAGCAGCATCGGATGCGGGTCTTTCAGCCGCGGAAGGAGGGCAACACCCGCCTGCTCACCGCGCAAGACCCGGAGGGGAACCTCGTCAACCTCGTGGAGATTGACGAGCGGCGCGCCGATCAGCCCTGATCGAGCGCCCTCCGCCGGGCCCCGTCACTCGTGCGCGAGGTCCTGACAGGGGCCGCCGCAGAAGTCCTTGATCTCGCCGGTGGCGAAGAAGTGGGCCATCTGCTCCTGGCCGTTGAACTCGCGTCGGGGCCACTCGTGGGGATCGGCCTGGTCGTCGGAGGGGGGCGTGTTGGTGTAGGGCTCCTCGAGGCCGTACTCCCACTCGACGAGGCCGGAGCCGGTGGTCGTGCTCACCACCGTCTCCATCCCCCACACCGGCCGCACCGGCTCGTTGATCAGCGTGGAGCCCGTGCTCCGGGCGAGGAGCTCCGCGCCGAGGGTGGTCACCTGGGCGTCGCCGATGCCCACCTGCATGAGCACCTGCTTGGCGTTCGTGTTCGGCAGCGGGTTCGCGGTCAGCGAGCGGGCGAAGCCCGTGGTCTCGGCGCTGTCCCAGAGGGTCTGCAGGTAGCCGAGCCAGAGCGCGACGTCGGCGGGGTCGGGGTACATCTGCTGGAAGAGAAGGAAGAACGGTTCGAAGTCCTTGCTTCGGGTCAGCAGGAGCTGGTAGGGGCCCCCGCCGACGCCGAGGGTGCCGCGCTCGATGTCCTGGGAGAGGGCCATGTAGGCGCCGCCGAGGATGCCGCCCTGGGAATTGCCGTAGTAGTACCGGCGCTCGGGGTCGATCAGCGACACGGTGGCCCCGGCGCTGTCGGTGACCTGGAAGACCGGATCGTTCACGAGGCCCTTCGAGGCGAGGCGCATCGCGTAGGTGAACTCGACGAAGCCCTGCTGACAGCGCTCGGGGAGCATGGCGAAGCCGCCGAGGTCGTTGACGAGCATCAGCGAGATCTGGCCGGCGTCGCCCTCCTTCATGCCGGTCCAGTCCACCGCGATGATGATCCAGCCGTAGCGGTCGGCGATCTCGCCGAGGTAGCCCGAGCCCACCTCATCTTGCGCGCCGAGGAGGCCGTGTCCGTACTGCACGATCGCGCCGGGCTTGGCCCCGTCCACCAGCGAGCGCGGCACGATGACCGTGAAGGGCACGTGCGTCTCGCCATTCTGGTAGGGCATGCCGTCGTCGCCGCGGGTGAGCACGGTGCCCGGCCCGTCCTCCTCGGTGTAGAGGGGCACGGTGAGCGTGCCGTGCACCTCGAAGGCCTTGTAGGTGTCCTCGAGCGGGATGACCTCGTCGATCGTGTAGGCGGGGGCGCCCTCTCCGAGCTGGGCGAGCGCGTCGTCGCGCATGAAGACGGCCTTGCCGGTGATGCCCTCCTGGCTGCCGGTCACGAAGTCCCACGCGAGCTGGACCTCTCCGCGGGCCCAACCCTGGGCCTCGAGGGCGGGGAAGACCACCTCATCGTAGGTGGCGCGGCGGCCCTCGACGTCCCAGGTGTCGGTGGCGCCGCCGTCGCGGAGGGCGGCGAAGGCCTCGGAGGGCTCGATGTCGGCGCCCGCCTCGTCCTTGAGGGCCCGCATCGCGACCACGTAGCGGTGGCCGTACTCGAAGGCGGCGGCGGGGCGGATCATGAAGAGCGAGCGGTCAGACTTGCCGAGGCTCACGTCGAGCTCGCCCCAGTGGGCCACCCGCTCGCCGGTGTTGACGTCGATGACGATGGTGGTGCTGTCGTCCAGGAGGGAGTCAGCCAGGCGGTCATGGCCCACCACGTTGTCGAGGGAGAGGCTCGGGAAGTGAGCCAGCATCGGCGTTCCCACCGACCAGCCGTCGCGCTCGTTCCAGTAGGTGGGCGCGGGCTGGAGGCGCACGCCGTCAATGTCGGCGCGGAGGGGCAGCGTGGTCTCGCCGAGGTTGACCCGCCAGCCGGTCGGGCTGCCGCTGTCCTCCTTCATGTAGAAGGTGGAGGGGAAGGGCAGGCCGCAGAGGGTGGGCGCGACCGGATCACAGTCGCTGTAGACCTCCTCGATCGGGGCCTCGGAGTCGCCCTTCTCTGCGGAGTCTTCCCCCTTGCAGGCGGAGAGGGAGAGGGCTGAGAGGGCGATGACCAGTCCGAAGGGCGCGCGCATGTCTACCTCACGAGGCGGCAGGGTACTCGCTCCGGCCCGCCCTGCCAAGCGGGTCGACCGCTCACTCCGACTCTTCGTCGCTCTCTTCATCGCTCTCTTCGTCGCTGTGGATGGTGGTGGACTGACGGGTCGTCGCCTTTTGACGCCGCGCCTTGAGCAGCGAGGGGGGCAGGTCGGGGCCGATCAACCAGGAGACCTCGAAGGCCTGATTGTATCCGTACACGGTCTGGAGGAGCTGCTTGCGGTTCTTCGCTGGCGGGAGCAGGGGGACGCCCACGCGCACGTTGAGCCGGGGCAGCGACATCTGGTATGACAAGGAGGTGATGGTCGGGATCTTGCCGGTCATGCCCTGCTCGAAGCGCACCGACGGGCCGACCTCGATCTCGGTGCCCCCCTTGGTGTCGGCGATGCCCCCGGCGACCAGACCGTTCATGTGGACGTAGGTGTTCGACTCGGCGATGATGCTGTCGCGACGGTTGAAGCGGTACTCCGTCGCGAGGTGGAGCTGGCTCAGGGTGAAGGTCCCGCCTGCATAGACGCTCGTGTTGCCGAGCAGGACCCGTGTGAGGTCTTCGTTGACGTCCACCCCGGTGAAGTTGCCCATGGCCAGGGCCATGTCGGTGGCCTTCATGCTGCCCACCATCCGCACGATGTTCCAGTTCGCGCCGGCGTGCAGGCTGAACTTGGGGGTCGCGGTCCAGCTCCCGGTGAAGCCCACCGGGGTGAGCTCCACCACGCCGTTCGGTACGTTGTAAGGAGCACTCTCGAGGTTCTTGCGGTACCATGCGCCCTGCAGGGAGAGGTCGAAGTGCTCGGTCTGGATCGCCGTGATCTTCACGTTCAGGTTGGGGGTCAGGGCAAAGTAGTAGAAATAGTCGGTGCCGACGTCGGTGTTGTCGAGCAGCCCATAGCTCATGCCGAGCGGGCTCAGGTGCAGGTGCTTCTTGCCGACGGTGAAGGCCGTGAAGTCTGTGTTGACCTTGGGGTCGATCTCCTCGTGTCGCCACTCTCGTAGGGTGGTGGCCGCTCGGGGGGCAGACCTAGCCGGAGCGGTGAGGGCGAGGAGGAGCAGGGTCGGCGGGATCATGGCGGGAGGCTACCACCGCGCGCGGGGGCCCCGAGCGGGTCGGCGGCGGGCGGAGCGGCTAAGCTGGGCCCATGTGGTTCCTCCCCGCCCTCCTCGCCCTCCTCGGCTGCCGCAAGGACGCTCCTTACCAGTCCACCGCCACCGCGAGCACCGCCTCTTGCGACGCCTGCGAGGGCGGCTGCGTGGATGAGGTCGTCCCCGCGGCCTCCGCCGAGCACACCGAGGAGGCCCTCGACTACGCCGATCCGCCCCCCTCCGGCGGCGACCACAACCCCTGCTGGGCCCCCTGGGGCGTCCACACGGAGGAGGTCCCCGACGAGAATTGGGTGCACAACCTCGAGCACGGCGGCGTGGTCTTCCTCTACAATTGTCCGGAGGGCTGCCCGGAGGAGGTGGCCACGCTCACCCGCCTCGTCGAGTCCCTCGAGGTCTGGGCCCTGCTCACGCCCTACAGCGAGCTCGGCGTCCCCTTCGCCGCTGTGAGCTGGGAGCACCGGCTGCTGCTCCAGTGTGTCGATGAGGACGTGCTCGATCAGTGGTTCCTCGATCATGTGAACCGCGGCCCCGAGTCGAGCTACGGCGACCCCTCCGACTCCTGCATGTAGGGCCGATCGCCCCCGCGGGGGCGGGCGGGCGCTTGAAAGGGAAGGACGGACCGAGGGGCGATGTCCAGGGCGACCACCCGCTCCCGCGCCCCTCGGCCGTCCTTCCGAATCAAGATCCGATCCGCCGCCGCCACCTCCAGCCGCAGGGCGGCCGGGAGGTCAGGGTCGGCGCGCTCGCTGAGCGTGAGCACGACGCAGCCGCCCTCTTCGGCGGCGTGCTGGAGCCGGCGCCCGCCCCGCCCGAGCGGCGGGCCGTCGACCACGACGAGGAGGGGGGCGGCGCCGGAGCGGGCCACCTGCTCGGCCGCCCAGCCGGCGCGGCTCTGCCCTGGACGGATGAGCAGGACATGCTCGAGGTCTACCCCCGGCAGGCCCGGCGGGTGGAGCCAGCCGCGCCCGTCGAGCAGGACCACGAGCTGCCGCCGCTGCGTGAGCTCCACCATCAGGGGCAGGGCGAGGCCGATCCGCCCCGAGCCGGGCCGCCCCACGAGCTCGGAGAGGCCGGGGCGGGGCCAGCCGCCGATGACGTCGTCGAGGCCCTGGATGCCGGTCGAGAGGCGACCCTCGCGGGCCCGCACCGGGGCGATGCGCGCGATGCGCTCCCGGAGGGCGGCGAGGGTGGCCCCGCGGTCCCCACGGAGGGGGCCCGGATCGGCGGCGGCGATGGTCTCGGCCTGCGGCATGCACTGAACTTACGTTCGGGTCGTGGAACCATCAAGGTCATAAAGTGACCGCATTCGGGGCTTGACAGCCCCGGCAGCCCGAGGATCCGCCGCCTGCGCGGCTCCTGCCCCGGTCGTTGAATAGGGGGGAGCCGTGAAACACCTGCGAGACGAGCGCCCCGCGATCCCCGCCGTGATCCCCGCCGTGATCCCCGCCGTGATCCCCGCCGTGCCCCCACCCGCCGCGCCCGCGATCGCGCGCGGGTGGGGCGCTGACGCGGTGGCCGTCGGCCTCGTGGCGCTGCTCTGTGTGGGCCTGCTCTGCGGGCCGGCCCTCACCGCGCCGAGCCGCCTCGCCCTCGGCAGCGCCACCTCGGAGGCCCCCGCGCACCTCTGGGCCACCTGGGCCGCCCTCCAGTCGCTCGGGGAGACGGGGCCCTTCGCCTTCCGCCTGCCGATCGACCACCCCTACCCCTTCGAGCAGCCGACCACGAACCCGGTCAACCTCCTGCTCACCGCCCCCCTCTGGTGGCTCAGCGGGGGCGGCTCGGAGGGGGCGATCCTCGCCTGGAACGCGCTGCACGCGGCCTCGATCGCGCTCACGGTGCTCGGGATGGGGGCGCTCGGCCGCCGCCTGCTCGGCCCCGGCCACGCCCTACCGGTCGCCCTCGGCGCGCTCACCGCCGGCCTCGGCCCCTTCCTCGTCGCCCAGCCCCTCACCGGCCGGGCTGAGTACTTCTCCGCGGCCATCTTCCCTTGGTTCATCCTGCTCTGTCATCGAGCCTTCCGCGAAGGCGGCTGGGCCGTCGCGGTCGGGGCGGGCCTCCTCCTCGGCGCGATCGTGCAGGGCGGCCCCTACCTCGGGCCCCTGCTGCTGCTCGTGGTGCCGCCGCTCGCCCTCGGGATGGCCTGGGACGCAAGTCGGGAGGGGGCTCGGGGCGCGGCCTCGCTCGGCGCCCGCCTCGGGATCATCGCCGCGGTCTCGCTCCTCTCGGTCGCGCCCCTCGCGGTCTTCCTCACCACCCACCCCTGGCCGGGCGTCGACCAGCGGGCGAGCCTGTCGGGACAGGCGGGGCAGTCCTTCGTCGAGCCCCTCGGCCGCCTCGTCGATGTCCTCCGCCTGCCCGGCGCGCTCGGGGAGGGCTTCCAGGCCCGGCCCGGCCGAGACGCCTGGGCGCACGCGGGGCAGCTCCACCCGGCCTTCTGCTACCCCGGCCTCGCGGCCCTGCTCCTCGGCCTCGCCGGCCTCCTCTCCCGTGGGCGCCGCGGGCTCGGCTGGTGGCTGCTCGGCCTCTGGATCGTGCTCCTCTCCTTGGGGCCGATGCTCAGCGCCGGCGCCGCCGTCGGCCCGGGCGGGCCGTCCCGCTGGTACCTCCCCCCGGCCGCCCTGCTGGCCGCCCTCCCGCTCACCGGGGTGGTGCACAACTGGCTGCGCATCGCCTGCTTCGTCTCCGTGCCGGTGGGCCTCGCGGCGATGTTCGGCCTCCGCGCCGTCGAAGAGCGGCTCCGGCACCCCGCCCTGCGGGTGGGGGTGGGCCTCGCCGCCCTCGGCCTCGTGGCCGCGGACCAGCTCAGCTACCCCACGCCCTACGCCTTCCCGCGCCCCACCTTCTCCGTGGAGCTGCCGGTCGCGCTCGGGGAGGGCGTCCGGGCGCTCCCCGCCGGGGCGCTGCTCGGCCTGCCGAACACGAGCTACCCGCCTCGCATCTCGGTGCGGATGGAGCGGGTCCACCTCCTCTGGCAGCTCCAGCACGGGCGCGCGGTCTCGGCCAACGTCCGCCCCACCGGCGACTCCACCCTCCCGTGGAGCTACCTCTCCCGCCTCGACGCCATCACCCGCTTCAGCCAGAACATCGTGCCCGCGCCGCCGCCAGAGGCCGAGCGGGTCGCCTGCGTCCGCGCCGACGTGCTCGCCCTCCGCGAGCACGGCTACGCCGGCGTCTACTTCGCGCGGTCGCTCGACCCCGACGACTCGCTCGCCGCCACGGTCACCGCCGCCTTCGGGCCGCCGGTGGTCGACGACGAGCAGGCCCTGCTGTGGGACCTCTCGACCGTCCCGGCGATGAGCGAGGCCCCCGCTTGCTCCTGGCCCTGGCTGCCGATGCTCGGCGGCCTCTGAGGCGAGGCCGCCGCAGACACCGACTCCGACCTCGGCCGGTCAGCGGTTCATGATGTGCACGGCCTGGCCGAGCGCCGCCTTGGCCGCCTCCATCACCGCCTCCCCGAGGGTGGGGTGCGGGTGGATGGTGAGGCCGATGTCGAGGGCCTCGGCGTCCATCTCGATCGCCAGGGCGGCCTCGCTGATGAGGTCGCTCGCGTGGGGGCCGATGATGGTCACGCCGAGCACTCGGTCATCGGCGGCGTCGACCACCACCTTCACGAAGCCGTCGGTGTCCATCATCGAGAGGGCCCGGCCGTTGGCGGCCCAGGGGAACTTTCCGACCTTGACGGTGTAGCCCTTGGCGACGGCCTCCTGCTCCTGGAGGCCGGCGGTGGCGATCTCGGGATCGGTGAAGACCACGGCCGGCACGGTGCGGGCGTCGTTGAAGGCCTTGTGGCCGGCGATGACCTCGGCCACGATCTCCCCCTCATGGGTCGCCTTGTGGGCGAGCATCATGCCGGTGGCGACATCGCCGATCGCGTAGACGCCGGGGATGTTCGTCTTCTGCTGGCGGTCGATCTTGATGTGGCCGCGCTCGAGCTCGAGGCCGGGGAGGCCGAGGTTCTCGGAGTTGGGGCGCCGGCCGACGGTGACGAGGATCTTGTCGGCCACCACCGTCTTCTCGCCCTCCGGGGTGAGGAGCTTGACGACGGCGCCGTCCTCGCCCTCCTCCCAGCCGAGGGCCTTCGTCTTGAGCAGGACGTCGATCTTGCTCTTCTTGAGGTGCCGGGCCACGATCTTGACGACCTCGGGGTCGAAGCCGGGCAGCACCTGGTCCATCATCTCTACCACCGTGACCTTGGCCCCCACCTTCTGCAACATCTGGCCGAGCTCGAGGCCGATGTAGCCGCCGCCGATCACGACGAGGCGCTTCGGCACCTCGGAGAGGGCGAGGGCCTTCGTGGAGTCCATCACGCGGTCGTCGGCGAAGGAGAAGCCCGGCACCTGGATGGGCCGCGATCCGGTCGCGATGACGATGTGCTCGGCCTCGACCCGCACGGGGCCATCCTTCGTCGCCACCTCGAGGGTGTGGGCGTCGATGAACTTCGCCTCACCGGCCAGCATGTCGGCCTTGTTGCCCTTGAGGAGGGTGCGGACGCCGCCCGTGAGCTTCTCGACGATGCCGGCCTTCCACTTCTGGAGCTGAGCCATGTCGAGGGTGGCGCCGGCCGGCACCGCGATGCCCATCTCGGCGAGGTGGTTGAGCTCCTCGAACTTCTTGCCGGCGGTGATGAGGGCCTTGCTCGGGATGCAGCCCACGTTCAGGCAGACGCCGCCCCAGTTCTCGCGCTCGATGCAGAGGGTCTTCACGCCGAGCTGGGCGAGGCGGATGGCGCAGGGGTAGCCCCCGGGGCCGGAGCCCACGACGACGGCGGTGTACTTGCGGGTTTCCATGATGATCCTCGATAGATTTATATGAGTAACAGGCGTGTAACGCCGGATATGTTCTAAATGCGAGCGACGATCAGGCTGGCGGTGGTGCGCAGGCGGGCGACGGAGACCGCGGCGGCCACGGCCTCGACCGTCCCCTCTACGACCTCGGCCGGGAGGCCGTAGGCCGCGGCGAGGGCGGCGGGGGAGGCGGCGAGCTGCGGGCCGATCGGCGCGTCATCTCCGAGCTCCATCACCGTCAGCACGAAGACCACTCGGGCGCCGGAGAGCGCGGCGCTGTTCAGGGCCTCGTGGAGCGCACCCGAGGCCGCGGAGGCGAGGCCGAGCATGCAGAGCACGGGGCCGCCGCTCTGGATCGCCAAGCCTACCGCGTGTAGCGCCCGGTTACCCGGCGCGGCGGAGACGGGGAGCAGCTTGTAGGGCCGGGCCCCCGCGGCGGGGTCGAGCAGGCGCTCCACCCCGCAGCCGCGGAGGACGGCGCCGATGCGCTCCCGGGGGCCGGTCACCGCCCAGTCGCCGCGCCCCATGCCGGTGAAGGCGCCCGCCACCACCGGCGCCGTCCGCCCGAGCGGCAGCGGGAAGGGCAGAGGACCGAGCGCGTTCAGCCGCCCCTCCGCCTCCAGCAGGGCGGCGAGGGGGCCTGCGGCCGGGGCGGTCACCGGAGCTCCAGGAGGAGCTGGGTGGGCTGCTCGAGCACGGCCTTGAGGGCGGAGACGAAGCGGGCGGCCACGGCGCCGTCGATGACGCGGTGGTCAAAGGAGGGGGACAGGTACATCATCTTGCGGATGACCACGGCCCCGTCGATGGCCATCGGCCGGTCGTGGATCTGGTTCACGCCGAGGATGGCCACCTCGGGCGAGTTGATGATCGGGGTCGCGAAGCGCCCGCCGATGTTGCCCACCGAGGTGATGGTGAAGCTGCCGCCCTGCAGCTCGGCGAGGGAGACCTTCCCCTGGCGGGTGCGCAGCGAGAGGTCGGCGATCTCCGCGGCGAGCTCGAGGATGCTCTTGTTCGCGCAGTCCTTGACCACCGGCACGTAGAGGCCGGCCGGGGAGTCGGTGGCGATGCCGATGTTGACCTGGCTCCGCAGCACGAGCTCGAAGGCGGCCTCGTCCATCACCGCGTTGACGGTGGGGAACTCCCGGAAGACCTTGCAGAGCGCCTTGATGATGAAGGGGATGTAGGTGAGCTTCACCCCGCCCTGCTCGGCCAGCGGGGCGAGCTCCTTCCGCAGCGCGTAGAGGTTCGTGCAGTCGACCTCGTCCACGTAGCAGAAGTGGGGGACGCTCTGGTAGGACTGCACCATCTTCTCGGCGATCTTCCGGCGGAGCCCGATGATGCGCACCCGCTCGTCGCCCTGGACGGGGGCCGGCGCCTGCACGGCCGGCGGGGCCTTGACCTCAGCGGGGTGGGCGACGAAGGCCTCGATGTCCTGGTGGGTGACCCGCCCGCCCTTGCCAGAGCCGGGCACCTCGGCGATGTCGACGTCGGCCGAGCGGGCGTGCGAGCGCACGGCGGGGGTGGCGAGGGTCTTGGCGCCGCTGCGGGCGGCGGGCTCGGCGACCGGCAGCGAGGCGACCGGCGCCTTCACCGGGGCGGCGACCGGCGCGGCCAACCCGGCGGGCGCGGCGACCGGCGCCTTCACGGGGACGGCGACCGGCGCGGCCTTTGGGGCCGGAGCCGGGGCGGCGGGAGCGGCCTTCGGCGCATGGGCGGCCGGGGCGGGCGCGGCGCCGGCCCCCTCCTCGATGTCGACCAGCGGGGTGTGCACCTTGATGATCGTGCCCTCGCTCCCGTGACGGCGGCTGATGCGGCCTGCGCGGGGGGAGGTGATCTCCACGGTGGCCTTGTCGGTCATCACCTCGGCGACGGGCTGATCCTTACGGATCGTGTCTCCCTCGACGACGAGCCACTTCACGATCTCGCCTTCGACGACGCCCTCTCCGATCTCGGGCAGCACGAACACAAACATGGGCTCTCGCTCCTGGCCGCCGGGCGGCGCGGGGGTTCAGAAACTCAGGGCCAGCCGGAGGGCGGCGGTGACGGCCTCGAGCTCGGCCGGGACCACGACCGGCGGGGCCTCGAGGCGGAGGAAGGCGAGCTCGGTGACGGTGGAGAGCAGCCCGAGGGGGCCGCCGACGACGAGGGCGCGGCCGGTCCGCTGCACCCGCTCCGAGAGGGCCGCCCGGTCGAGGGGCTGGAGGCTCCCGAGGTCGAGCACCTCGATCTCCACGCCCTCTCCGGCGAGGCGCTCCGCGGCGGCGAGGGCCACCGCGACGCCGTCGCCGTGGGCGAGCAGCGTCGCGCGGTCACCCTCGCGAGCGAGGCGAGCCGCACCGATGCTGCGCGCCGGGGTGCCCGCGGCGGCGGGGCGGGCGAGGGCCATCGCCGGCTCGAAGATCACCACCGGCTGGTCACCCGCGAGGGCGGAGCGGAGGAGGTCCACCGCGTCCTGGGCGGAGGAGGCCACGGCCACCCCGAGCTCAGGCACCCCGGCGAGGAGGTCGAGCGGGAGGGGCTCCCCTGGGCCCACGGGGACGCGCAGCACGACCCCGCAGCGAAACTCGCCGGCGCGGCGGGCGGGCGCCGCCTCTTGCCCGAGCTGCTGCAGGGCCCCCCAGATCGAGGCGGGGCCCGAGAGCTCGACGATCGGTCGCGCGCCGCCGAAGGCCATGCCGACGGCGATCCCCGTCAGGGTCGCGTCGGCGGCGGGGAGGAGGTGCACCCGCCCCGGGAAGGCGGCGCGCAGCCCCGCGGTGGCCGGGGAGAGGTCTACCGCTTCGCCGAGCAGGTGCACCCGCGGGTCATCGGTGAGGAGCGCCCGCAGCGCCGCGGGGAGGAGCGTGTTCACGGGTGGAGTCGGGGCGTGGTTCACGGAGAGTCCTCGAGGGGCGCCGCGTCGGTGGGCAGCGGGCCGGCCGCGCTGCGGAGGTGCTGGCGGATGAAGAATTCGCCGGCCCGATAGGAGCTGCGGACGAGCGGACCGCTGGCCACATACGCGAAGCCGAGCTCGACGCCGATGTCGCGGTAGCGGTCGAACTGCTCGGGGGGGATGAACTCGGTCACGGCGAGGTGCTTCTGCGTGGGCTGGAGGTACTGGCCGATGGTCAGGAAGTCGCAGCCGACCGCACGGAGCGCGCGCATCGTCTCCACCACCTCGGCCTCGGTCTCCCCCACGCCCACCATGATGCTCGACTTTGTGAGGCGCTCGGGGTCCTGCCGCTTGACCGCCGCCAGCACGGCGAGGCTCTGGGCGTAGCCGGCCCGGGGGTCGCGCACGGTGGGGGTGAGGCGCTCCACACACTCGACGTTGTGGGCCAGCACGTCGGGGCGGGCGGCCACCACCCGCGCGATCAGGGCCTCATCTCCGCGGAAGTCGGGGATGAGCACCTCGACGAGGGTGTGGGGGTTCTGGGCGCGGATCGTCTGGATGCAGGCGGCGAAGTGGCCGGAGCCCTGGTCTTCGAGGTCATCGCGGTCCACGCTCGTGACCACCACGTAGTCGAGGCCCATCTCGGCGATCGCCGCCGCGACGTTGGCGGGCTCGGCGGGATCGAGCGGCATCCCGGTGCGCCGGGTGTCGACGGCGCAGAAGCGGCAGCCGCGCGTGCAGATCCCGCCCATCACCATGAAGGTCGCGGTGCCGCCGCCCCAGCACTCGCCGATGTTCGGGCACTTCGCCTCTTCACAGACGGTGTGCAGGCCCAGCGCGCGGGCTCGGCCCTTGATGCCGGCATAGCGCTCGCCGGAGGGCATCTTGACCTTCAACCAGGGCGGCTTCGGGGGCCGCGGGCCCGCCTTGGGGCGGTCGCTGGAGGTGAGCTCGGGCTGCTTGATGTCGGCCATGGGCCCTCCCTCGGGCGGCCGACCCTCTCGCGAGGGGCGGCGGGGGTCGCGCTCTAACTCGGCTGGGGGGGAAGGTCGATCGGCGGCGAAGCGGCCGGGCAGAGATCAGTCCGCGGGGGCAACGTTCAGCGACCAGTCGTAGGGGATCCGCTGCAGCGGGCAGTCTTCGCTGTTTCGGGCCAGCCACTCGTGCCGCTCTCCCTTGGTGTAGGGGGCGAGGAATTCGCAGAGATCCCGGGCGTCGGTCCAGTCGAGGAAGTCATCCTCGTACCAGAAGAAGATCTCGCTCACCCCGTAGCCGTCGCCCATGGGCTGCATGCCGGTCTCGGTGGCGAGCCAGGCCCGGATACTCGCCTGCAAAGTGGCTTGGAGGCCGGACTCGGGCCACCAGCGCAGGGGCGGACAGCCGCGGCTCGCGCAGTTGAGCGCGACGTGCAGCAGCGGCTCCTGGTAGCGGCTGACGATGGAGTGACGCTCGAGGCGGTACAAGGTGGTGTTGTTCGAATCGACGCGGATCTGCTGCCCGAGGAAGAAGCTCATCCCCGGCTTGAGGCTCCAGGGCGCGAAAGAGAGGTCCTGGACGCTCGTGAGGGGCGCGTTCTGGAGCACGGCCTCGATGACCCAGGCGTTGTAGGCGTTGACCAGGAAGCTGATCCGCTTGTCCTCCGCCGACTCCTTGTAGCCGTCGGTGATGGGCCCGTGCTCGCCCACCCAGGCGAGGTAGCGCTGGAGCTCGGCCCGGTGGGCCTCGACGTGGGCGTAGCTCAGGCCTTCGGGCTGGATGGCCGCCTCCAACACCTCGCGCCAGGCGGAGGTGGGATCTGCCTTCGGGACCTCCTCCGAGAGCTCCAGGCGGCGGGAGCAGCCGAGGAGGCCGACCAGCAGCATCAGCGCGGGCGGAGCGGACCGAGGGGCATCGCGGGTCAAGGGTGAGGGCAGCATCCGCCGCTCCTATTCCGCTGGGGGAGACGCGCCGCTTGCCCCCTCTCGCGCACCGGTGCAAGCTGCCCTGCGGCGCCATCCCCCTGCCGCGACCCCGCCCTCCCCACCCGCCGGTGATGCGTGCGCCAGCACTCCCTCGTCCTTCTCCTGCTCTCCGCCTGCGGCGGCACCGCCGGCACCCCGAGCGCCGCCGACTGTGAGGCGATGTCTCCCGGTAAGTCGGCCGATGAGTGCTGGGTCAGCGCCGCGCCGGAGCTCTTTCGCGGCGATCCCAAGGCCGGCGTCCGCGCGGTGGAGTCCCACGTGAGCGACCCTCTGGTCCGCGACTTCATCTGGCTCACGGTCA
This sequence comes from Myxococcota bacterium, assembly GCA_044344255.1. Lineage (GTDB taxonomy): Bacteria > Myxococcota_A > UBA796 > UBA796 > UBA2385 > JBIJDH01. The sequence goes on along the minus strand of JBIJDH010000001.1, from coordinate 356,131 downwards.
CCCGGGAGGTCGATCCCAGCTCCTACCAGTACTGCGACCGCATCCAGGAGAAGACGCTCGAGGAGCGCTGCCGGGTGCTGGTCGGTCGTCCCCACCTGCACCGGGAGCTCCTGAAAGAGGAGGGCGGCCCTGGGCAGCGCGGTGGAGGCGTCGGGCCGCCGCCGGGTGGAGCGCCGCCGCCGGGTGGAGCGCCGCCGCCGGGTGGAGCGCCGCCGCCGGGTGGAGCCCAGCCGACAGGAGAGGAAGGATCTCCCAAGCAAAAACCCCCGACTGCGACACCCTGAAGGGTGTGGTCGGGGGCTCCGGCGACTCAGGACGAACAAACGAAAACCCCGGAATAGAGTCCCCCCCAAACGGCCCTCACCGCATTGAAGATGGAGGAGACGCTGAGACGATTGCCAGGTGGTGTCCGGCGGGGGAGACTATATTCCGGGATCCGAGCCCTCTCGCGCCGCGTGAGCCCGAAGGCCACGAAGAGGAGGAGCTGCTGGAGTGTTCGTTAGAGCGGGTCGAAGGCGGTGCGGGAGCGACCGTCCTCTGATGTTTTTATCTTAGACCGCTTCAGGTGAGCTGGCAAGCAGAATTGCGTCTCCAGTTGTCACCGAGGTGCGGAGCCGTCGGGGAGGGGCGGGGCGGGCGACGGGGGCTCCACCATCGCCTTCGCCATGCGGTCTCGAAGGTCTCTTAGCGAGTACGGTTTTCGAACCACGTCAACCCAGCACTTCCCTTCTTTGCCGCCCCGAATGCTCTCGGTCAGCTCTCCGGTGGTCAGCAGGACGCGGGTGGTCGGGGCGAGGTCGCGGATGCCCTGGGCGACGTCCCGGCCGCCGATGCCGGGCATGTGCCAGTCTACCAGCGCGAGGTCGTACGGAGGATGGACCCCCAGGGCGAGGTGGTCGAGCGCCTCGCGGCCGCTGGGCACAGCGCGGACGGTGTGCCCGATCGCGACCAGGAAGTCAGCGAGCACCTCGCGGACGTCGGGCTCGTCGTCCACCACCAGCACGCGCCAGGACACCGGGCGCGGCGCGGCCTCCTCATCCTCACCCGTCGCGCGACCCTGCGCGGTGATCCCAGCGGCAGGGGAGTCCCCAGAAGAAGGTGTCATCCGCTCCCCATGTGAGGCCCCGACCCTTCACGACCTGTCGCGTGGAGCCTATCACAGTCCGCGAAGTGGGTTCCGCCGCCGGTGGACCGCGCTCCGCGATAGGGGGCGCCTCCGGAGGCGCCGTGCCCGAGTTGGTCTTTCCCCTGCCTGAGCGCGGCATGTCCTCGCTGGCCTTGTCCCTGCCTGCCGAGAAGCTCCGCTGGCGCGTCCCCGAGGGTGGGCTGCCCTTCGCCGACACCCGTGAGATCGCGCCCTCTCACACGATCGTCGGGCAAGACGCCGCGCTGCGGGCCATCGCGCAGGGGGTGGCGATGGAGCGCCCCGGCTACAACCTCTTCGTCTCCGGGCTCAACAGCGGCGGGCGCCTGCACACCATTGAGCGAATCCTGCGAGACCTCGCCCCGCAGCGCCGTCGTCGGCGAGACTTCGCCTATGTCCGCAACCTCGGGGACCCCTCCCGCCCACAGCTGCTCGAGCTCCCCGCGGGCGCCGGCCTGGTCCTCCGCAAGGCGGTCACCGAGCTCCTGAACCTCCTCTTTGACGAGATCCCCCGCATCCTCGACTCCGAGCCCGTGCGACAGCGGCGGGACCAGATCCTCCGCGAGATGGAGAAGGCCCAGCGCCACCCGCTCATCGAGCTCCAGGAGCGGGTGAAGGAGCAGGGCTTCGCGGTGGGCGAGGAGGGGGAGGGGGAGGACGCCTCCCCCACCATCGTGCTGATGCTCAAGGAGGAGCCCAAGACGCGCCCCGAGGTCTACCTCCTCGCGCACGAGGGCAAGCTCGATCGGCCGATCGAGGAGATCGAGGCCGGCTTCAACCTCCTCGAAGACCACCTCGCCCGTGTGATCAGCGGCGCGCGGCGCCTCGCGATGCAGGCCACACGCGATGTGGGGGCGGAGGAGAAGCGGGCGGTGCTCGCCGAGACCTCGCCGCTCTTCGCCGACGTCGGGGAGAAGGTCAAGGCGGCCCGCGCCTGGCTGCGTGAGCTCCATGAGGCGGTGGGGGAGCAGCTCGACGCCTTCCGCGACGGGCGGCTGTCCGCCGATGAGGAGCCCGGGCGAGACGGCGAGCCGGCGCCTGAGATCCTCGGCGCTTTTCATGTCAATTTGCTTCACCGCGGCGGGCGAGGCCGACAGGCCCCCATCGTCGTGGTGCCCGATCCCACCTTCATGAACTTGTTCGGGGGCATCGCGCACGACGGCGCGCAGGGCCGCCCCGCGGACCACACCCACCTCCGCGCAGGGGCCCTCCACGACGCCGACGGCGGCTTCCTCGTCCTCCACGCGGCAGACCTGCTGATGGAGTCCGGCTCATGGAAGACCCTGAAGCGGGCGATGGTGTTCGGTGAGCTTGGTCTGCAGAACCTCGAGACCGCCCCCGGTGTGGTCGCCGTGCTCCGCCCCGATCCCATCCCGCTGGACGTCAAGGTCGTGCTCATCGGCGACGACCTCACCCACGCCATCCTCTTCAACACGGACCCCGACTTCCCGAGCATCTTCAAGATCAAGGCGGAGGTTGACGAGGACGGCGAGCTCGGCCCCGACACCCCGCTTCGTATCGCCGCCGTCCTGGCCCGCATCAACGTGCGGGAGAAGCAGCGCCCCCTGCGGCGAGACGCGGTCGCGGCGATCATCGAGTGGGCGGTGCGTGAGGGCGGACAGAGCGGCCACATCCGCCTCGCGATGGGCGCCCTCTCCGACCTCGCGCGCGAGGCCGACTTCCTCGCGGCCGGCCCCCTCGTCACCCGGGAGGACGTCGGGCGGGCCCTCCAATTCCGGGCCGAGCGGCAGGGCGGGGCCGAGCGGCGGTCCCGAGAGGCGCTGATCAAAGACCTCATCCACGTCCGCACCGACGGCGCCGTGGTGGGACAGGTCAACGGCCTCGCGGTCTATCATGCCGGCGGGCACGACTTTGGGCGCCCGCTGCGGATCACCGCGACGGCGGGGGCCGGCCGTGGGGGCGTGGTGAGCATCGAGCGCCAGGTGGGCCTCTCGGGGCGCATCCACCACAAGGGGGTGCAGGTGCTCTCGGGCTTCCTCCTCGGCCGCTTCGGGCGCACCCGCACGCTGGCCCTCAACGCCAGCCTCTCCGTCGAGCAGCACTACGGCAAGATCGATGGGGACAGCGCCAGCATGGCGGAGCTCTGCGTGCTCTTGAGCGCGGTGGCCACTGTGCCCGTGCTCCAGGGGCGGGCGGTCACCGGCAGCGTGGATCAGCTCGGCCTCATCCAGCCGATCGGCGGCGTCAACGAGAAGATCGAGGGGTTCTTCCGGCTCTGCGCCGCGCGGGGGCTCACCGGCGAGCAGGGGGTCATCATCCCCAAGCAGAACGCCGCCGACCTCTGCCTCGACGAAGTGGTGGTCGAGGCCTGCGCCGCGGGTCTCTTCCACGTCTGGGCGGTGGAGCGCGTGGAGGAGGCCCTCGCGCTGCTCTGTGATCTGCCGGCGGGCCGCGCCGACGAGGCCGATCCCGCCACGCTCTTCGGGCGGGTCTGTGGGGCCCTTGATCAGCTCGAGGACGTCGTCCGCCGCTCCAACCGTGGCCCCGGCCGGTCGGACACGCCGTCTCCAAGCTCGGCTCCAGGGACCGAGAACAGGAATACCGAGCAGAGCCCCGTGGAGCCCAGCCCCGTGGAGACCAACCGATGAACCACAGCCCCGCCTTCCTCCGCCTCGTCGACGCCGCCAAGGCCCGCGTGCGGGAGGTCACCGTCGAAGACCTCCTCCTGCGCCGCGCGGAGGAGGGGGCGGGTCCGCTCGTGCTCGACGTCCGGGAGGAGAGCGAGTGGGCCGCCGGCCACATCGAGGGGGCCCGCTACCTCGGCCGGGGCGTCCTCGAGCGGGACATCGAGGCGCTGGTCCCCGAGCTCGACCGGGAGCTCGTCCTCTACTGCGGCGGCGGCTTTCGCAGCGCGCTCTCCGCAGACTCTCTCCAGCAGATGGGCTTCCGCAGCGTCGCCTCGCTCGCGGGCGGCTGGAAGGCCTGGCGGGCGGCGGGCGGCCCGGTGGTCATCCCATAACGGGCGTTACGTGAATGTTATGTCTCAGCGGGTCAGCCTCCGATAGATCTGTGGCAGGCGCTGGGGCAGCTTCTCGATGCGGTCGATGACCGTGTAGCCGATCTCGCCGTACATGCGGGCGAGGTAGTGGTGGCCCTGCGGATCGACGGTGATGCAGAAGGGGTGGACGCCGCGCTTGCGGGCCTCCGTCAGGGCTACCCGCGTGTCCTCCTGGGCGTAACGGTCAGAGTAGTGGTCGCAGCCACAGTCGAGGGGCTTGCCATCCGAGAGGAGGATGAGCAGGCGCACACGCGCAGGGCGGGCCAGCAGCTTCTTCGTGGCGTGGCGGATGGCGGCGCCGTCGCGGTTCTCCATCTTCCAGGAGATGCGGCCGATGCGCTCCCGCACAGAGTCATTCCAGGGGTCCGTGAACTCCTTGGCGATGTAGAAGGCCACCTGATCGCGGCCGTAGCCAGAGAAGCCGTAGATCGCCGCCTCGTCCCCGATGGCGTCCACCGCCTCGCTGATGAGCACCAGCGCTTGTTTCTCGACGTCGATGATGCGCTTGGCCTCGCTGTTGACCACCTCGTTCGTGCTCGAGCTCATGTCGATGAGGAAGGCGACCGCCACGTCGCGCTCCTCGCGGTGGTTGCGCATGTAGACCCGTCCGTCTGGCGAGCCCCCGCTCTTCTTCTCCACCCGCTCGGCCACCGCGCGGTCGATGTCGATCTCGTCGCCGTCGGTGAGCCCGCGGTGGCGGCGCGCCGTCTCTGGGCGGAGGGCCTCGAAGGCGCGGCGGATCTGTCCGATCAGCGCGCCGTGCTCCTCGCGGACGGCCTCGACGAAGCCCGAGCCGCCGGGCTGGAGGTTGTACTCGGTGAGCCGCACCCAGTTGGGCTTGTAATCTTCGATGGTGGCGTCCCACTCGGGGTAGAGGACCACCTTGCCCGTGTGCTGAACGTCGGGGTCTTGGGCGAGCGCAGCCTGGGGCCGCGGGTCGCGCTGGAGGGCCTCGTGGTCCATCGTGGGGTCGCGCATGGGGCCGGCGGGGGCCTGATTACGCTCGAGGAAGGCGTCCATCTCGGCGTAGGAGGACCCCTCTCGGCGGGCCTGGTCGCGGGCCTCGCGGAGGGTCGCCTCGCTGTCACGCTGCTTCAGGGCGCTGAGGAGGTCTCGCGCGCGGTCCTCGATGCTGCGGTCCTCTTCGGCCATCGTCTCGGTGCGGAGCTCGGCGCCGAAGGGGTCGCGGGCCATCGGCCGGTAGGCGGCGGGGTCGTCCTCGGTGGGGTCGCGGTTGGGGCGGGGTGGCGTGGGCTCGGCCTCCGGGTCTGGCCGACCCTCCGGCCCTCTCGCCCCCTCGCCGCTGGTCCCGCCTTCTGCGCGGGGAGGGCGGAGCGAGGCCTCGTCTACCCGCACGAGCAGCGCGTCCATCCAGGGGTAGGTGAGGCTCAGGGCTTCCACGGTGGTCTCGACGGTGGCGGTCTCGTCGCGCAGGCGGTCGAGGGCCGCGGCGCCGGCGCGGATCGCCGCTTCAACGGCGGGGGGGAGCGCCTCGGGCAGGGAGAGGCCGATCGCGAGGCGAGCGAGGCCCTCGATGGCCTGCTCCGCCGGGGCCAGCCCCTCCCAGTCGGGGCGCTCGGGGCGCCAGGCCTGGGCGAGGGTGTCCATGTCGCGGGCCACGCCGGGGTACTCCGCCCGCACCCGCGCCTCGATGCGGGTGTTCTCCATCAAGGTGAACAGATCGCGGGCGATGGAGCCGTTCTGGAACCCCCGCAGGAGGCGCTCGACCTCGACCTCGCCCGCCCTTCGCTCCGGCCAGTCGCCGGGGGTGAAGTCGAGCTCGAGGTCGAGCGTGCCGAACTCGATATAACCAGCGTTACGAGCTGTGAGTACGCGGTAGATTAGGAAGTCGCGGGCGTCCCCGAAGCGGTCCATCCGCTCGGGCAGGTAGATGTGCCGCCCGTCGGTGAAGCCGGCGGAGCCGGGCCGGACCTGCACGTCCTCGCCGCAGTGCGCGCGGGCGTAGTGGGTGAGGGTGCGGCGCACCTCGGCGAGGGTGAGGCCCCTTTGGAGGCGGCTGGCCTCCTGCTGTGCCTCCCCGCTCTCCATGCGCAGGAAGCTCTCGGCCTTCCGCGCCGACTGGTGATGCAGGGCGAGGGCCTGGGCGAGGAAGCGGCTGAGGCTCTCATCGTCGAGGCGGGAGAGGAGGTCAGGGAGGGTGCGGGTGACGAGGCCGAGGGCGGCCGGCCGGTCAGCGAGCACGGCCTTGAGGAGGCTGCGGTACCGGGGGCGCTCGGCGGCGGGCACCCGCGCGAGGTGGTCGGGCAGCATGTGGGCGATGTGCCGCGCCAGGGCGGGGTCGAGCTCGGCGCAGCGCAGGACGAGCTCGGTGTAGGCCGCGGCCTCGGCCCGGCCGAGCGCGGCCTCGACGGCGCCCGCGTTCTTCATCCAGGCCCGCATCAACGGGAGGTCGATCCGCGCGAGGCGGGCGGCGGGGCCGACCCGCTCCCCGAGGCGCTCGACGCCGGGCGCGAGGCGGCCGAGGCCGCTCGTGAGGCGGGCGCCGAGGCGGCTGGTGAGGGCGGCGAAGGGGGAGGCCATCGGTCGAGGGTAACCGCTCCCGCCCGCCCGACGAGCCGCGCCGCGGCCGCGCCGCCTGGGTTCGGGGCCGGCCCCCGGGGTCCGTGCTAAGGGAGCGGCCCTCCCAAGGAAGCCCCGTGAGCACGACCCCTGTCCGAACGCCCGTCGCCCCCTCCGCCTCGTCTCCCGCCCCCGGCGGGGAAGGGGCGCCCACCGACTTCATCCGCGCCCGGGTGGAGCAGGATCTGCGGCAGGGCAAGCACAGCCGGGTGGTCACCCGCTTCCCCCCCGAGCCGAACGGCTACCTCCACATCGGCCACGCGAAGTCGATCTGCCTCAATTTCGGGCTGCCCCTCGAGTATGGCGGCGTCTGTCACCTGCGCTTCGATGACACGAACCCGCTCAAGGAGGACGTCGAGTACGTCGAGGCCATCGAGCGCGATGTCCGCTGGCTGGGCTTCGATTGGCAGGGCCAGCGCTTCGCTGCCAGCGACTACTTCGGGCAGATGTACGCCTGGGCCCAGGAGCTCATCCGGCGCGGCAAGGCGTACGTCTGTCACCAGACCGAGGCCGAGATGCGGGCCACCCGGGGCACCGTGACCGAGGCCGGCAGCCCCAGCCCCTGGCGCGACCGCCCGGCCGAGGAGAGCCTGCGGCTGCTCGAGGCGATGCGCGTGGGCGAGCTCGACGAGGGCGCCGCCACGCTGCGCGCCAAGATCGACATGGCGAGCCCCAACATGAAGATGCGGGATCCGGCGATCTACCGCATCCGAAAGGCCCACCACCACGCCACGGGCGACGCCTGGTGCATCTACCCGCTCTACGACTACGCCCACTGCCTCTCCGACGCCATCGAGGGCATCACCCACTCGATCTGCACGCTCGAGTTCGAGAACAACCGCGAGCTCTATGACTGGTACCTCGATCAGCTCCCGGTGCCGGCTCACCCGGTGCAGATCGAATTCGCCCGCCTCAACCTCACCTGGATGGTGATGAGCAAGCGCTTCTTGCTCCAGCTCGTACAGGACGGGCGGGTCAATGGCTGGGACGACCCCCGGATGCCCACCCTCGCCGGTCTTCGTCGAAAGGGCGTGCCCCCGGAGGCGCTGCGGGCCTTCTGTGAGGCGATCGGGGTCGCCAAGACCAACTCGACCGTCGAGATCGAGATGCTCGAGCACCACATCCGCGACCACCTGAACCGGGTGGCGCCGCGGGTGCTCGCGGTGCTCAACCCGCTGGAGGTCCTCCTCGACAACATCGAGGAGGACGTGGTGCTCGAGGCCCCGGCCCTCGTCGGAGAGGGGAGCCGCCCGCTCACCCTCTCGAAGCGGATCTATATCGAGCGAGACGACTTCGCTGAGGTCGCGCCCAAAGGCTGGCACCGCCTCAGCCCCGGACAGGCCGTCCGCCTGCGGTACGCCGGCATCCTCCAGTTGACGGCGATCGAGAAGGATGGGGCCGGCGAGGTCATCCGCCTCCGTGCCACGCTCGACCGCGGCTCGGAGGCCAAGGTGAAGGGGACGCTCCACTGGCTGAGCGCGACCGCGGCGCTCCCGGCCGAATTCCGCCTCTACGACCGCCTCTTCACCTGTGAGAAGCCGGGTGGGGAGGATGGAAACTTCCTCCGGGACATGAACCCGGACTCGCTTCGGGTGGCGCGGGGCTGGGTCGATCCCGTCGTGGCCGAGGACGCCGCGGGCACCCGTTATCAGTTCGAGCGGATGGGCTACTTCGCCAGTGACACGGTCGACAGCCGCCCGGGCGCGCTCGTCTTCAACCGCATCGTCCCGCTCAAGGACTCCTGGAAGGGGGCCTCGAAGCCCATGCCGGCGGCCGAGGTCACCGCCGCGCCCGCTCGGCCCCAGCCCGCGGCGGGGGACAAGGCCCCGACGGTAGACAGCCCGGAGGCGTTGCGCCTCATCACCCTCGGCCTCGGCGCTCCCGAGGCGCGGCGTATCGCCGGCGATGCGGCGCTGACCGCCTTCTTCGAGGCGGCCCTCCCGGTGGGCGCCAGCGCGCGTGGCGTTGGGAGCTGGCTCGTCAACGAGCTCATCGGTCGCGCCGGGGGCGGGGTCGGCGGCCGCCTCGGCCCCCTCGCCTTTGGCACCCTGGTCCAACGGGTGGAGCAGGGCGTGCTCACCGGCTCGGCCGGCAAGACGCTGCTCGCCGCGCTGCTCGAGCAGGGCGGGGAGCCCGACGCCCTCATCGAGTCCCTCGGCCTCCGCGCCAGCGCCGACACCGGCGCGCTCGACGCGGCGATTGAGGCCGCGATCACGGGCAACCCCGACGCCGTCACCCGCTTTCGCGGCGGCCAGGAGGGCCTCCTCGGCCTCTTCGTCGGCCAGGTGATGAAGGCGATGCGCGGCACCGCGGACGCCAAGGTGGTCACGGAGCGCCTACGGGCTCGTCTGGGCTGACCCTCGCCGCGCTGGGGCCCGCGCTCGCGGCGCGGGCCGGGCGGCGGAGGGCCACCACCCGACGCTCGTCTCGCCAGCGCCGGTGCGCCTCCCCCCGCGGCGCGATGCTCCAGGTCCACTCCTCGCGGGTCCATGGCCCCGCTCCGGACGGGAGGCGGGCCCCATAGAGCGTGTCAGTGGCCTCGACGGGGACGCCGGCGGGATCGATCCAGCGCTGCTCCGTGTCGGTGATCAGCACCACAGCGCAGGGCAGGGCGGCGAGCGCGTCGAGGTGGGCCTGGATGAGGGCGCCGGCCCAGCCCTGGAGGGCCTCCTCGGGGTGATCCGACCGCGCCAGGGCGGCGAGGGGGCGGATGGGGAGCTGGGAGGCGAGGTTGATCGAGCAGACGAGGTCGGCCCCCGCGCAGCCCGCCAAGGCCGCGGGCGGGGTGGAGAGCGCGGGGAGCGTAGCGAGGACGCCGCTGATGTCTTGCTCCACCAGCGACAGTCGGGGGTGCTGCGCCGCCGCCGCCCGGGTGGCGGCCGTGAACACGAGGTCGACGAGGTCGAGGGCCGCGTACCGTTCGAGCAGGTCCAGGATCGGCAGGTCGGCCAGGCGGCCCGCGCCGAGCAGCACCGCTCGGCCGCGGGCCTCGGGGGCTCGCCCGGCCTCGATGAAGGAGCGGCAGCGCGCGAGGTGAGGGGCCCAGGCCTCGGCCTGGCGGGCGGCGCGAGCCTCGATGGCGACGAGCTCATCGACATAGCCGAGCCGGCGGGCGAGGGGAGAGGCCGGCGTGTTTCGGGCGGTCCACCACTCGGCGATCATGGGCTCCTCGCGGCGTCCGGGCGCTCAGAAGTGGAGGCTGCCACTGAGGCCGATTCGCTCGATCCCGCCGGTGTAACGTCCATTCCCGTGCGGGTAAAACCAGCGGTCCTCCTTCCGGGTGGCGGGGTCAAGCGTCATGCCGAACTCGCTGTCGGTCGTCTCCCGCTCGGCGAGGATGTGGTGGGTGAAGGTGGCGCCGATCCGCACCTGGGGCAAGGGCCGGAAGGCGACGAGGGCGGAGAGGGCGAGGTCGTCGGCGTCCCAGTTGTTGGCGGAGAGGGCGTAGGTGGGGATGGCCGCTCGATCGTAGAGGGCGCGCCCGCCGAGGATCACCCGACCGCCGGCCACCTCCTGCTTGAGGTCGAGGCCGGCGAACCAGGAGTCCATCGCGTCGCGGGCCCAGAGGCGGTCCTGATCGATGAGGGCGGGGGTCTCCTCCTTGGCCTTGTCGGTCTCAAAGGTGTTCTTCTCCGCCGTGTCCGAGATCTGGATCTCGTAGTCGCTGAAGCGGCTCCAGGTGACGAAGCCTCCGAGGAGCTCGACCTTGAGGGGATCGATGGGGGTGTAGGCCACCCCCATGTGCCAGCGCGCGGGCATATCGTAGGCGAGGCCGGCGTTCGCGCGCAGGGTGGCGTCGCAGATGCCATAGAGCTCGGCCCCGAGGCGACCCGCGGCGTCCGAGGTGGGCGGGCAGCTCGTCTGCAGCGAGACCTCTCCCTGGTGGTCGAGGCGGTAGGGGCGCTGATGGGAGAGGCCGATCACCACCCGTGGGTGGGGCCGGGCCCGCAGACCGAGGGCCCAGGTGTGGGTGCGGGCGTGGAGCGTGTCGTAGTCGAGGGTGGTCGCGTAACGCGGGTCTTCGAGGCCCTCGTCGGTGTAGCCGGGCTCCTCTCCCTCGGCCTGGAGGGCGTCGGAGAGCTGCACCATCGTGTCATTGTCGAGGGTGGCCTCCCAGCGGCTGTCCACGAGGTGGAAGGCGGCGCCGACCGCCACGAGGTCGCGGTACTCGTAGGCGCCGGCGAAGAGGAGGTGGAGCGTCTGGGTGGAGCCCTCCCGCAGCGCGAAGGACCCTGCGCCGCCCTCCCCGCGCGCCTTCGCCCCCCGCACATAGGGGGCCGCGAGCCCGAGGCCGAGGCCGAGGCCATCCACCCCGAGGTCGCTCGTGAGCCCGAGGTAGGGGATCACCCCCGTGAGCCCGTACTCGTCCACCCCGCGATGCGGCTGGGCACGGTCCAGGTGAAAACTGGCGAAGACCGGCGCACCCTCCACGAAGAGCTGGTGACCTCCCCCCGCGGCGATGCCCGCCGGGTTCCACCAGAGGGCCGTCGGCTCGTCGGTGGTGGGGGAGCCCCAGGGCCCGCCGACGTCCAGGGTGTCGAGGGCCGCGGCCTCCCCCGGCCTACAGAGGGTGAGCAGCATCAGGAGCACGGCTATTCGCCGCTGTCGAGCACGAGCTCGACCCGAAAGCGGGCCCCGAGGAAGGCGCCGAGGTTTTGAAGGTACAGAGCCGGCTCCTCACTGTCGGCGGGGACGGTGGGGTCGTCGAGCCCGGCCCCTGGGCCGGAGGGGCCCTCTCCCTCGAAGAGGAGCTGGGGGATCCCACCCTCCCGCAGCGCCATCACGGTCGCGGCGAAGCGCTCGGCGCGGGCAGCCTCTTCCGACTCGGCGAAGTCGAGGACCCAGCCGACGCGGCTCCGGTACACATGGCCGAGGAGGTGGCCCTGCGCGCCATGAACGCGGAGGTGGGGCCGCGGACGGTCGCCTTCGACCTGGCTGGCCTCCACCTCTCGCTGGAGGGGGAGGAGCCCCGTCAGGGGATCGGGGCGCTCCAGGCGGTAGCTGATCTGACCGAGCTCCCGGAGGATGAGGTAGCTGCGCAGGAGGGTGTGGTGGTCAGGGTCTGGGCGGACGCGGGCGTCGAGCAGGGCGTCCACCTGTCCGAGCACGGCCCGGCGCTGCGGGCTGTTGAGGCCCCGCAGCGCGAGGTCGGCCATCGGCTCGAGCAGGGCGGCGGGGGTGGCGGCCCGCACGCGCAGGGTGCCGACCGCGAGCGGCCGGTCGGCGAGGCGGCAGAGGCGCTGCAGCGCGGTGAGGGCGGCGTATCGAAGCTCCGCCACGAGCTCCTCGTCGCCGCGGAGGAAGAGGTAGGGGGAGTCGTCGCTGAGCAGGGAGCGCAGCTCACCTTCGAGCTCGAGCAGGCAGTCCTCGGCGACCCGCTCTACCGCGGCGAGGCGGTCCGCGGCGCGCGGGGACTGGAGGCGGCTGCGCAGCACCTCGGGCGCCATGCCGCTCATCCGCGGGTGCTCCTCCGGGGGCGCCCGGCCAGGGCTGCGCGGATCGCCAGCTCGTCCTCGAGCCGCTCCAAGCGGTCTCCCACCCAGGCGCGGTCGCGGTCGGCGCGGCTCGGGGGCCTCCCGACGGCCTCGCGGAGCCGGATCGACTCCGCCTCCAGCTCCTCGTCCGGCTGATCCAGGCGCTCGGGCGGGCGGGTGGCGCCGAGCTCGAGCCGGTAGGCGATCTCCCGCCGCGGGCCGCCGCAGAAGGAGAGCCCTTGGTGGGTGACATCACGGCGGCGGGTGAAGGCCGAGTGGGCGACGGCCGTCGCCTCCGGGGCGCGTTGCCCGGGGCTGCGGGTGGGGTGCAGCTCCGCGGAGAGTCGTGCTGGGGTGCTCAGCCGTACCGCCATGTTTCCCTCGAACAACGAACAGGTGGTGCCCTCGACCCGAAGGGCCCGCGGCCACTTCGGCCGGACGGGGTCGCCAGACCGGCGCGGCCCTCGATCCCCACATTGCCACGCGCGGTCGAAGTCTGCGTGGGAAAAGCCATGATCGGGGCCGCGTCAGGGCTCGCCGCCGCCGTAGCGGATCTCCACGATCTCGAGGCTGATGCGATCCTTCGGGAGCTCCACCTCGACGTGGTCGCCCACCTTCTTGCCCAGCAAAGCGCGTCCGATCGGAGATTGGATGCTGATTCGCCGACGGGAGGGGTCGGACTCGTCCTGGTCCACGAGGCGAAAGGTTCGCTGACCGTCGTCATCCTCGACGGTCACGATCGCTCCGAAGCGCACGTCCTTGTGGGCCGGCATCGAGGAGAGCTCGACCACCGTCACGCCGTCTATCTTCTTCTGCAGATAGCGCAGGCGGCTGTCGATCTCTCGGAGGCGCTTCTTGCCGTAGATGTACTCGGCGTTCTCGGAGCGATCCCCGAGCTCGGCGGCCGCGGTCACCTGATTGACGATCTCGGGCCGCTCCTTGGACCAAAGGAAGTCAATCTCTGCTTGGATGGCCGTGTGGCCCTCCACCGTCATGTACCGCTTCGTCATGGGAGCTCCGGGGGCGCCAGTTTAGTCCCAATTCAGAGGGAGACAACCAGGAGCCCGCGTCGCCCCGTCGAGCGTCGGCCGGGCGCGGCGCGGCGCTGGCTGGTTAGGGGTTGGCCTCCGGAGCGCCTATGAACACGGCCAGCTCAGCGGCGAGCCCGCCTATCGTCGTCGAACCGCACCCTCTGCTCGACGTCGCCTGCTTCTGGAGCGATTGGCCGCGCGCGATCGGCGCCATCTCGAGCCCCCCCTCTCTGCTGGCGCTGTTTTCGCGGGAGGCTCGGGCGCCCCTCGCCACGGACGAGGCGGTCCGGGGCGCGGTCCGTGAGCTGCTCCGGCTGGGGGGCTTCAAGCCAACGGGTCGCGGCAAGCCGGCCAGCGAGTACCTGTGGAAGGCGGTTGACGAGGGCTGGTTCAGCCCGGAGAAGGGCATCAACGCTGCGGTTGACGTCTGCAACGCCGTGAGCCTGCACAGCGGTCTCCCGATCTCGGTGGTCGATGCGGCCCGGCTCGAGGCGCCCCTTCGAATCGGACTCCTCCCGAAGGGGACGAGCTACGCCTTCAACCCCGCCGGGCAGGTGATCGACGTCGGGGGGCTCTTCGGCCTCTTCGATGTGCTGGGTCCGAGCGCGGGGCCGGTCAAGGACGCACAGCGCAGCAAGACCCATGAGGAGACTCGGCGGACGCTGACCATCATCTGGGGCACCACCGCGCTCCCGGGGCGAACGGAGGCGGCGCGGAGCTGGTACGCGCGTCTGCACGAGGGTCTCGGCGCGACGGTCGAGCCGGCCCGCGGAGCCGGTTAGGGGCTCTGTCCGCTGGGAGGCAAGGTGGGACTGCGCGATATGCTCCGTGGCCTGAAGAAGGAGCTCCCAGGGAGGGGGAAGGCCGATAAGACCGCGCAGCCCGCCGCGGGGGCGCCCTCGTCCATCCCCCAGCTCCTCCCCCCGGAGCCGGACGCGGACGGCTACCGCGCCGTCTGCGCCGAGGGCCAGCTCCGGGACGGGGTGGGGCGCACGGTGCGGCTCGGGGCCCGCAACGTCGCCCTCTTCCGAGTCGAGGGCGGCCTGTACGCCGTAGACGACGCCTGCCGCCATGAAGACGGCCCCGTGGGGGAGGGCAAGTTGATCGGCTGCATCGTCACCTGTCCATACCACGACTGGAAGTATGACGTTAGAACCGGCGATTGTCTCACCGACCCCACCCGTCCCCTCGCGAGCTACGCGGTGCGGGCCGCGCGGGGCTTCATCTGGGTGGGGCCCCGGCGCCGGGAGGGCTCAGAGGCCCGCGGCGGGGAGCACGACGACGGCCTGAAGACCGTGCGGGTGGATTGAGGGAGGCCGCGCGGCCCCCCTCGCACACCTCCGCTCAGGGCGCGGCGGACCGCACCGTGAGGCTCATCCCGCGGTTGAGGTTGCGCAGCACCCCGCGGGCCAGGGTCTCCTCGTCCGCGGATTTGAGCTCGATCCCGTCGAAGAGGCCGCCCAGATCCCGGCTGAGCTCGGCCTCGACGAAGCCGGTGCCCTGCGCTGCCTCCACCTCCAGCGGGCGGAGCTCTCCCCAGGCGAGGTCGGAGCGCACCGAGAAGGCCACCGGCGCGGCGTCTCCGCGCTGGAAGCTGCCCTCGAGGTGCAGGGTGCGCTCCTCCATCCCCTGATCTGGGCGCAGGCCGCGGCTGTCGCTGTGGGCCCGCGCGTTCTGGTGGTGCAGCTTGCAGTAGCGGGCCGCCTTGAACGAGGCGCTGCCGAGCTCCACCGCCGCCGGCTGCATCAGCCACTCCACCACCCCTGCGACGGTGGAGGGGTCCTCTTCCCCTTCGCAAGCGAAGGCAGGAGGGACCAAGAGGTTGATCAGGTGAAGCAGGCCCAGCGCGCCCGAGGATGCGCCCTGCAGGGCCGGCGTGCAGGTGACGAGGGAGACCGCCCGCGTCGCGAGGTGACCGTCGCGGAGCAGCACCCGGTAGCCGAGGTCGGTGTCGATGGTCCAGGCCCCGTCGTCCTGGCGGACGGCGCCGCTCGTGTCCCAGCTCAGCCGGTAGCGCGCGCCGCTGAGCAGCGTTGGGGTGTTACGGCTCGTTACACGGTCGTTATCTATTTTTACGGTGGGCTCCGCGCTGGCGACCGTCGGGGGCTCCCCGCCGCAGGCGAAGAGGAGGCTGAGGAGCAGGATCAAGGGGCACCTCCTTCCGGCACACAGACACCTTGGGCTTCATCGCAGATAAAGGGCATGCCGTCGGTGTCGAGGCAGTCTTCATCGCGCTCGCAGGTGGCGGCGCAGATCTGGCCGGCCCGCGGATCGTCCACGCACACGCAGTCGATGGAGCCCTCGGGGCAGACCCCCTCGCAGTCCCCGTCGTCGGAGCAGGCGGTGGGACCGCCGCCGCCGTCGGTGCCGCCACCGCCGTCACCGCCGCCCGTCGCGGTCACCGCGTCGTCGGCCACCACGCCGTGGTGACAGCCGAGGAGGTAGGGGAAGGTGGTCGTGGCGTAGTAGGCATAACTACCATCGGAGCGGGTCTTCCCGTTACAACGGTCGAGATCCCCCGTCCCCTCCTGGTACTCGTTGGCCTCCAGCGCCGCCTCCGAGCCGCCGATGTAGGCCCAGGAGCTCTCGAGCTCGATCACCTCGGTGCAGTCCGCGTCGGCACACTCGAAGGGGGCGAGGATCGGGTACCCATCGAGGCCGTAGCCGATGACGAGCGAGGTCTGGCCGTCGACCTCATCGAAGAGGCAGTCGGGGCGGCCGTGGAAGTGGTACTGGCCCCCCGGTGCGACGTGGCCGTTGCAGAAGTCTACGATTCCGTCCAGCAGGGGATCACCGTAGGTGGGGGCAGCCTCGAAGGCGCCGTAGATCGGCAGCCCGTTGACCGCCAGACCGACGACGCCGAAGCCGAGCTCGGACTCGACGTCGGCCTCCACCGGGGACAGCGGGATCCGGTAGGTGAGGGGGACCTCGGAGAGATCATTTGGGGTGACGGCGACGAATTCGAAGTTCGGGATGCCGTTGGTCTCGACGACGAGCGTGTCTGCCTCGCAGCTCACGCTCAGGGTGGGATCGGCGTAGGGATCGGCCTGATCGTAGGTGGAGACGTCCTGGAAGTCTTCATCGGGACAGTCGTCTGCCGCCGCCGAGTCGCCGCCGGCGGCGCTCGAAGAAGTGTCATCACCAGCCTTCGAGGCGCTGCCCGAGCGGCAGCCGATCCCGATGACCAGTGAGGGGAGGGTGAGGATCAGCGTCCGCATCGTGGCCTCGGGTTTACGTTCACGGGTTCAACGCGGGCGCGAGGCGATCCTGGACCCGCTCCGACACCTTTTTTGGTGCATCCTCGCGGGCTGCGACGGGGGCTCCCGGCGCGTCGGCGCCCGGGCGCCGGGAAGGGGGGTGCACGATGCCTCGGTTTCCTCAGGTGGATCCTCAGATCGCGGCCATGCGTGGTGGCGTCTTCTCTCGCCTCGCCCACCGCATCGCCGCGCTTCAGGGGGGCGGCTACCCGCTCCATGTCGGCGACACTTGGATGGAGCCGGTCCATGGGGCGCGGATGGAGGACCTGCGCGATCTTCCCGGTGTGCACCGCTACTCCGCTCCCCACGGCCACCCGGCGCTGCTCCGGGCGCTCGCGGAGCGGCACGGCGTCGACATCGAGCGGGTGCTCGTCACCGCAGGGGCGACCGGCGCCCTCTCCTCGATCGCGTCCAGCACGCTGTCTCCGGGGGATGAGGTCCTGATCCTCTCTCCGTACTGGCCGCTCATCCCTGGCGTGGTGCGCGCCGCCCGCGCTTGCCCCGTGGAGGTCCCTCTGCTCGGGGGCACCGCGTCCTTGCGGGCCCGCCTCGAGGCGCGGATCTCCGGCGCGACGGCGGCCCTCTACGTCAACAGCCCGCACAACCCGACGGGGAGGGTCTTCACGGAGGCCGAGTGTGCTGAGCTCGCCGCGGTGGCGCGGGAGAACGGGCTCTGGATCTGGTCCGATGAGGTCTACGCCCCCTTCGCCTACGCGCGACCCCACCGCTCGCTCGCCGAGCACGCGCCCGAGCGCACCTTCACGGTGGGCAGCGCCTCGAAGGCGTACGGGATGGCCGGGAACCGCTGCGGGTGGGTGGTGGGCCCCGCCGAGGGGGGCGTGATGGCGGAGCTCCGAAAGGTTGCCACCCACAGCTTCTACGCCGCGCCCACCGCCTCGCAGGTCGCGGCGGCCCGGGCCCTGGAGTCCGGCGCCGATTGGGTCAGGCAGGCCCGCGCGGCCTATGAGGCGGCGGGCCGAGCCGCGGCGGTGGCCCTCGGCCAGCCCGCCCCCGAGGGCGGAACCTTCCTGTTCATCGACGTGGCCGATGTCCTCGACGAGCGGGGCCTCGATGGTCTGCTCTCGGACTGCGTGGAAGAGGGGCTGGTCCTCGCGCCGGGCCCCTCGTGCGGGGCGGACTACCCCACTTACGTTCGACTGTGCTTCACGTCGGCGCCCCCCGAGGTGGTCGCGGCGGGAGTGACGGTGCTGCGGGGCATCCTCGAACGAAAGCGGGGTCGAGTTTCCTGAGCCCAATCGGTGCCCCCGCTGTTTTCTTTTCAACCGCCTGACGTTACCCTGGGCGCGCTTCGAAGGCGGTGGCCCGACCCCGCCCGTGGCGCTCCCTTCGCCCACCCGGTAAAGGGGCCGTCACCCTGAACCTGTTCTGGTCCTGGAGGCCCCCTTGCTGACCTTCCTCTTGCTGAGTCTGACCCGCGGCGCCTCCGCTCAGGAGACCCCCGAGATCAACGCGCAGGCCTACTCGCCTCCCATCGACGCCGACGCGACGATGTGGACGAACGACGCAGCGCTCAAGCCGAACCTGTACTGGAGCGCCCGCCTCGGCCTCTCGTACATGAAGAACCCGCTGGTCTACCGCTTCGCCGACGACGCCGAGAACCGCCTGCTCGCCAACGAGCTCCAGGCCAACCTCCTCGGGGCGTTCACGCTCTCCCGCTTCCGCTTCGGCGTGGACGTGCCGGTGATGCTGTGGGCCAACGGCATCGATCAAGACGACAACGTCACCGCGCTCTCGGCCGCTGGGCTGGGCGACGTCGGCCTGGATGTCAAGGCCTCGGTGGTCAAGCGTGAGGATGACGGCCTCGGCTTCGCGATCGACGGCCGGGTTGACCTCCCCACCGCCACCTTCGGCCCCGAGGTGCCCCTCGCCTCGCCCGGGCTCGGCTGGACCCTCGGCCTCATCGCCGACTACAAGGTGGGCAGCACCCTCTTCGCCGCGAACGCCGGCACCCGCGGTGTCCCCGATGTCACGCTCCAGAACGTGGCCTGGGACGACCAGTTCGTGTACCGCCTCGGCGTGGGCCACGGCTTCGGTGAGAAGGAGAAGGTCGGCCTCTCCGGTGACCTCGCGGGCAGCCTCACCTACGGCGAGCCCCTCTCCAACGCCGCGAGCCACCCCCTCGAAGTGATGGCCGGCGGTTGGCTCCGCGCATCCGAGAACGTCGTCGGCCGCCTCGGCGTCGGCACCGGGCTCAGCTCCGGCATCGGCTCTCCGGACTTCCGCGGGGTCTTCCTGCTCGGCTACGAGCCGCCGGTCTCGAAGGACAAGGACAACGACGGCATCCCCAACAAGAAGGACGCCTGTAAGCTCGAGCCGGAGGACAAGGACAACTTCATGGACGAGGACGGCTGTCCCGATCCCAGCACGAAGGTGCATGTCCGCGTGGTCGATGGCAACGGGAACAAGATCAAGGGTGCCGAGGTCGTGATGACGGGCCCCGACGGCGAGAAGAAGGGAGACGCCGACTTCGAGCGCGAGCTGCACCCCGGCGTGTGGAAGATCACCGCCTCGTCGAAGCGGTACGACACCCTCACCCGCGAGGAGACGGTCGCTGTCAGCGCCGGTCAGGAGATCGTGCTCGCGATGGGCGCCACCTTCGGCACCGTCAAGATCATCGTCACCGACAAGGACGGCAAGAAGCTCTCCGGCGTCTTCGTGGTCGACAACGCCACCGAGAAGAAGCAGGCCGGAAAGTACGACGACGGCGCGGGCACCAAGGACCTCGATCCGGGTACGCACGAGCTCATCGTCCGCGCCAATGGCTACAAGGCTGCCAAGCTCCCGGTGGAGGTCAAGAAGGCCGGCACCTCTCAGGTCACGGTCGTCCTCGAGCCGGCCAAGGCCGTCATGACCGCCGAGAAGATCGATATCCGCGAGAAGGTCTTCTTTGACACCGGCAAGGCCACCGTTCAGGCCGCCAGCAACGGCCTCCTCGACGACGTCGCCGACATCCTGAAGGATCACCCCGAGGTCAAGAAGATCCGGATCGAGGGCCACACCGACAGCGTCGGCAACGCCAAGTCGAACCGCAAGCTCTCGCAGGACCGCGCCAACGCCGTGCTCGCCTACCTGCAGGCCAAGGGCGTCGAGGCCTCGCGTATGGAGGCCGTCGGTTACGGCCCCGACAAGCCGATCGATCCCGCCAAGAACCCGGCTGCCTACGAGAAGAACCGCCGCGTCGAGTTCTTCATCGTCGAGCAGGTCGCGCCCCCCGCGCCGCCGCCCGAAGAAGAGTAGCCGCCTCGTCGGCGGCTCGTCGCGGAGCCCCGCTCGGGGCTCCCCCTCCTTCGAGGCCTCGGCCTTGCGGTGGGCGGGAGCCTCGAAGCGGGGCTCTCTCATTTCTGTTGGCGAGAGGGCGAGAGGGCGAGAGGGCGAGAGGCCCCCTGCGATCAGGCGTCGCCGCCCAGCAGGGCGCGCAGGCGGTCCTGGCCGAGGGAGAGGAAGAGCGTCGGCAGGCGCGGGCCGGTGTCGGATCCCAGGATGAGCTGGTAGATCGCCACGAAGAAGGCGCGTTGTAGGGCCTTGAGCTCCGCGGTGGGCTCGGTGTCCTGGGGCAGGCCGAGCAGCGTCTTCGGAACGCCGTAGACGAGGTCAGAGAGGCCGGCGAGCGACCAGTGGGCGGCGAGCGACGCGACCAACAAGGAGAGGCCGCGGCGGGTCTGTTCGTCCAAGGCGGTGAGGGTGGCCGGGTCGAGCTCGGAGCGGACGTGCAGGCGCTCGTCGTCCGGCAGGCAGTGTTCGATCCAGCCAGCGGCGCAGGTGAGCCGGGGCTCGATCGCGGCCTGGAGCGCGGCCGCCTCCGGCGGGGACTCAAGGTGCGCGGCGACGATGCGGAGGATCTGCTCGGTGTTGGCCGAGGTCATGTCGGCGGAGGTCGAGATGAGCCGGAAGGGCACGAGCAAGGTGGGGGCGGCCACCTCGCCGGCCGAGGTGCGGAGGCAGCGCTCCACCCAGCGCGCGTCGGCGGGGGAGGCGGCGCCGGCGGCGGCCTTCTTCTGGAGGGCGTCCCACTCGTCGTACTGCCGCCAGATGTCCTGTCCGAAGTCGATGGTGAAGGCGGTGCCGGGCGTACGCCGGATGTAGAGGAAGCGCAGCAGCGCCGGCTCGATGAAGCGGAGCGCGAATTCGGGCGTGGCGTCGGTGCCCGCTGAGCTCGAGATCTTGGTGCGACCCGCCATGCCCACGAAGCCGTAGCCGACGTAGTGCGGCGCGGCGCCGCCGAAGATGCGGCGCACCACCTCGGTGCCGACCGTGAAGCTGCCGCCCGGGGTGCTGTGATCTTCGCCCCCCGGCTCGAAGTCGACGCCCTCGAAGGCCCAGCGCATCGGCCAGTCCGCCTTCCATGGTAGCTTGCAGGGGAGCCGCTCGTCGGAGATGCGGAAGTGGGCCGGGCCGCAGCGCTTGCAGGTGTAGGTGACCACGTCGCTCTGCTCGTCCCAGCCGAGGACCTCCGTAGAGTCGTGGTTGCAGGTCTGGCAGTAGACCTGGAGCGGCCAGGCCGCGGCGCGGCGCTCTTCGACGGGGCGCTCCTGGAGCTTGGCCGTGCGGTACTGCTCGAGGATGTCGAAGATCTCGGTGCGGGCGCGGAGGGCGCGGCGGATGCCGTCTCGGTAGACTCCGCTCCGGTAGTTTTGCGACTGGCGCACCCAGCGGCAGGAGATCCCGAGCCGGGCCGCGGCGGCCTCGACGGGCCCGATGAAGCGGGTGGCCCAGGAGTCGAGCTCGCCCTTGGGGTCAGGGATCTCGGAGAGCGGGCACCCCACGTAGGGCGAGAGCTCCTGGGGGAGGCCCAGCGGCACCTTCCGGAGGCGGTCGAAGTCGTCCCAGGAGTGCAAGTGCGTGACCTCCCGCCCCCGTGACTTGAGCTCCTCAGCGACGAGGTGCGTGGTCATCAGCTCGCGCATGTTCCCGAGGTGAACGCTGCCCGAGGGGCTGATGCCCGAGGCGCAGACGATCGGGGCGCCGGGGCCCTTGGTGAGGGCGACCCGGGCCTCCACCTCATCGGCGACGCGGCTGACCCAGTCCGTCCCTTGCTTCCCCTTGCCGGGGCCGCGGCTCGGGGCATCGGTGGGCGGGCGGGCGTGAGGGGAGGGATCGCGTGCCATCTCGGGGTCTCCGGCGCTGTAGTTCACTGGATGGTCCAGCGGGCGGCGGGGCATAACCTGACCGGCGTCGCGGTTGGTCGGCCTGCCCGCCCGCCGCCGGGCCCCGTCGAAGCGGACGGGGTAGAGCCCAAGCCATCGAAGGGGGTGCGCGATGGGACGGGTGATCCGCGCGGCGAGGGGCTCGGAGCTGAGCTGTAAGGGCTGGGTGCAAGAGGCCGCCCTCCGCATGCTCATGAACAACCTCGACCCCGACGTGGCGGAGCGCCCGGAAGACCTCGTCGTCTACGGCGGGACCGGCAAGGCCGCCCGAGACTGGCCCGCCTTCGAGCGCATCGTCCGCAGCCTCCAGGCCCTCGAGGCAGATGAGACCCTCCTCGTCCAGTCCGGCAAGGCCGTCGGTGTCCTGCGCACGCACGAAGACGCGCCCCGCGTGCTCATCGCCAACTCGAACCTCGTCGGCAAGTGGGCCAACTGGGAGCACTTCCGGGAGCTCGAGCGCAAGGGCCTGATGATGTACGGCCAGATGACGGCTGGCTCCTGGATCTACATCGGCACCCAGGGCATCCTCCAAGGTACCTACGAGACCTTCGCCGAAGCGGCCCGCCAACACTTCGGCGCCGACCTCAGCGGCCGCCTCGTGGTCACCGCCGGCCTCGGGGGAATGGGCGGCGCCCAGCCGCTCGCCGCGACGATGAACAACGGTGTCTGCATCGCCTTCGACGTCGATGGCAGCCGCGTCCACCGTCGTGTCGAGACCCGTTACCTCGATGAGGTGGCCCCCGACCTCGACGTGGCCGTCGCGCGCGCCCGACATCACCAGGCCCTCGGCATCCCGCTCTCGATCGGCGTGGTGATGAACGCCGCGGACGGCCTGGAGGGGCTGCTCGCTCGTGGGGTGGTGCCCGACCTCCTCACCGACCAGACCTCTGCCCACGACCCCCTCAACGGCTACGTCCCCCGCGGGCTGAGCCTGGCGGAGGCCGCCGCGCTGCGTGTGACCGACCCGTCCGAGTACGGGCGGCGGTCCATCTCCACCATGGGCGACCATGTGCGGGCGATGCTGAAGCTCCAGGCGGCGGGCGCGCACACCTTCGACTACGGCAACAACCTCCGCGCCGGGGCCCTCGAGGCCGGGGTGTCAGACGCCTACGACTTCCCCGGCTTCGTGCCCGCCTACATTCGCCCCCTCTTCTGCGAAGGGAAGGGGCCCTTCCGCTGGGTCGCCCTCTCGGGCGATCCGCAGGACATCTACGTCACCGATCAGGTCATCCGCGACCTCTTCCCGGACGACAAGGGCCTGGCCCGCTGGCTCCTGCTGGCCGGTGAGAAGGTACAGTTTCAAGGCCTCCCGGCGCGCATCTGCTGGCTCGGCTACGGCCAACGCGCGAAGGCCGGCCTCGCCTTCAATGAGCTTGTGCGCAGCGGTCGGGTGAAGGCGCCGATCGTCATCGGTCGCGATCACCTCGACTGCGGCAGCGTCGCCAGCCCAAACCGCGAGACCGAGGCGATGTTGGACGGCTCAGACGCGGTCGCCGACTGGCCGATCTTGAACGCCCTCGTCAACGCGGTCAACGGCGCCTCCTGGGTGAGCTTCCACCACGGGGGCGGGGTCGGGATGGGGTACAGCCTCCACGCCGGTCAGGTGATCGTGGCCGATGGCACGGAGGCCGCGGCGAGGCGCTTGGAGCGGGTCCTCACCAGCGATCCGGCGATGGGCGTGCTGCGCCACGCGGACGCGGGCTATCCGCGCGCGATCGAGGTCGCCCATGAGCGTGGCGTTCGGATCCCGGGAATCACGGAGTAGGCCGGGGCCCCGTAGGGTCAGCCACGGTTTTCGATAATCTCGAGGACATAGCGCATCTTCTTCTTTCCGCCGATCGCGTGCACGATCCGGCGGATGGCGTCGGCGTGTACGCCCTTCTTGCCGATCACCTTACCGACGTCCTCGGGGGCCACCACGAGCTCGAGCACACAGGAGTGCGCGCCCTCGACCTCGGTGCAGACCACCTCATCGGGCTTGTCCACGATCGCCTTGACGATCTCTTCGACCAGGACCCGCACTTCCATCCCAAGCCCTCCTCTGTTCTGCGTGATTCAGCTTCTGCTGCGGGATGGTCGAAGCGCCCACCCGGGTGGGGTCCACCCTGCGCTGTGTAGAATTCGTCGCGGAGGAGGCCTCCGTCAACGGGTCGACGTGCAACAGGCCGCTGAATCCCGAAATGCTGGGGAACATCCGTACCCGAGCCCACACAGATCACCCCGGCGGGGAACCCGCATCGGCTCCGTGGCCTTCCGGCGTCGAAATGTCCTCACCGGTTGGTGCGTACAAGAGCTGTGCCGGAAAGATCGAAGAATCCACTTCCCGATCGCCCATCCGGCGCGCATGTTCCCCTGGTCGGCCTCGACATCGTCGCGTGAGAGGGAAGTCTCACCGAGGGTGCCGGGTTCACTTGGGTCCACGTCCGGGCCACCACCGGGCCCTCCTCAGGATCGCGCATGACCGCCACGCTCCGCCTCATCGACCCCGCTCAGGCCAACCGTTGGAACGACGAGGACATCAAGTCTCTCGCAGGTCAGAACCGACGCCTCGCGATGGACATGGTGGTCCGCAAGTATCGCGATCGACTCTACTACCACGCCATCGGCATCGTGAAAGACCACGAAGAAGCTTATGATGTGGTGCAGGAGGTCTTCATTCGGGCGATCCGGGAGCCCCGGTTCTTCGACGTGGACTTTCGGGAGAAGGCTTGGCTCTTCCGCGTGACGAGCAACCTCTGCTTCAACCTGGTCCGCGACAAGCGCCGCCGCGGCGCGATCCTCGACGCGAACCCGATGTCGGAGGCCGTGCACGGCGATCAGCTCGATCAGGTCTTTAACGGCCAGCGTCGGGGCGAGCTGCTCGCCGCGATTCACCAGATGACCGAGGATCACCAGGAGATCTTGCTGCTTCGCTACTACAGCGATCTCTCGTACGCCGAGATCGCCGACGCCCTCGACATCAAGCTGGGCACCGTGATGTCTCGGCTCTCCCGCGCCCGCGCCCGCCTCCTCGAGCTGGTCGGAGACGGGGCCACGGTCGCAGTCGAAGGTTGATCGTCAGTCCTCCGCGGGCGGCGCGGCGGGAAGAAGCGAGCGGGGCCGGGGTGTTGGAGTTGCGCCGCAGCCGATAGGCTGGTGGACAATCGCCAACCCCCGAACAGGTGCCCCGAATGGATTGCCTGACCGCTCGCGAGCGGATGGTGCCGTGGCTTGACGGCGAGCTCTCGCCCGGCGAGCGCGACCAGCTCGAACGACACGTCGAACAATGTGCCCGCTGTGCGGAGCGCGCCGCGGAGCTCGCGGAGCAGCAAGACGCGCTGCGGGCCCTCCGCCCCCCCGAGCGCCCGGTGGAGCTCAGGATGCCCGGCGTGTGGGACCGCATGGACCACTGCCTCGCCGAAGCGCTGGAGCGTGAGGAGCGGGCGGTGGCGGAGCCGGTCGCCAACCGCGCCCCCTTCCTGGTGCGCGAGCTGCGCATCACGGGCCGAGCCGCCATCGCCTACGCGGCGATCCTCGTGCTGAGCCTGCTCTGGGGCTGGCGAGCCCATGTCCAGCTGGACCACGCGGTGGAGAGCTCGAAGCAGCTCAACCTCGCGCTCGAGCGGGAGCAGCGGCTCTCCGACGATCCCTCGCCCCTCCAACAGGGCGACAGCTTCCGGCCGGTCGACTACACGCCGAGCCGCGGCTCCTTCTGAACGCCCGCGCCGCGCAGGAGCCCCAGGAGAGAAGGGATGATCCCGATCGCTGTTGCCCTATTGGGCCTCTCCCTGCCGCTGTTGGCCGATGACGCGGGCACGCTGGAGGCCGCGGTCGAGGTCGTCGAGGATCGGTTCGGCGATAAGGTCGACTCGCGTCAGCTCTACCGGGCCGCCGTGGCCGGCATGGCGGTCCACCTCGACGAGATGCTCGGGACCGAGGGAAACGCGCTGCTGACCAGCCAAGAGGCCGCGGAGGAGCAGGCGGATCGGCGAGGAGAGCGCTACGGCATCGGGGTTGAGTTCAGCGTCATCAGCCAGCGCGGCGTGGTGTTGACCGACGTTTACCCGGGCGGCCCGGGCGAGCGAGCAGGCCTTCGCCCCGGGGACTTCGTGGTGGGCGTCAACGGCCAGCCGCTCACGGGCATGCCCGGACGCGTGCTCCACGAGACCCTGACGCACATCGTGGGGGGGAAGGTCACCCTCGACTTTCGCCGGGATGACGCCGAGCTGCGGCGCATCTCGGTGGATCGGGGGCGGTATCGTGTCGGCGGGGTGCGCCTCGTGCCGCAGGAGGTCCCTGACATCACCCTCGTGCGGGTCCCCTTCTTCGGACAGGGCAGCGCTGCCGCCCTCGCGACCCTCCTCAAGGGCGCCGATGAGCACGACGCCCTCATCTTGGACCTCCGCCACACGGAGGGCGGGCTGCTCGCCGAGGCCGTCGCGGCGGCGGAGCTCTTCCTCGAGCCGGGCTCGATCGTGGTCAAAGAGCTCGACCCCTCCGGCGATACCCGATCGACGGTGGCGAAGGGGCCTCAGCTTTGGCCGGGTCGGGTGGTGGTGATCGTCGATCGAGAGACCGCTGGCCCTGCGGAGGCCTTCTTGATGGCGCTCCATGACAACCGTCGGGGGCGCATCGTCGGCACCCGCACGGCGGGACAGGCCTCGCTGACGGCGCTGCACCCGATCAGCCGCGACCTCGTGCTCCGCCTCGCCGAGACCACGCTGCTCGGGCCGAGCGGACGGAGCTGGGGTGGGGCCGGCGTGATCCCGGACATCGTCGTGGAGCCGCTGGATCTCGTCTTCCCGGCGCGCCCGGGTCAGGTGCCGCCGGACCTCCAGCGAGAGGCGGCGCTGCAGCTCACGTTAAACCCAGGTGGAATGCCGCGTTGATGGCGGAGGTCCGTGTGGTGAAGGGCGCGCGGAGCGCCTGCGGAAGCGGCCTCGATCTCCCATCCTGCGCCGGGCTGAGAATTTGCACCCTTGGGAGACGTTGACCCGGCGGCGGGTCGGCCGCTACGATGCTAGGGAGCGCCGTCGACCGGAGAGGCTGTTCGGGTGAAGCCCGATCGGCCGCGGCACCGGAGCGACGATCCGGGAAGAGCGTGTGACCGTCGCGACCTCGCCGAGCTTCGAAAATCAGGACGCCGCGCTGGCCTTGAGGGACGTGCTGGAGCGCGGACTGACGGGCTGCTTGTCCGTGGTGAGCTTCGACGCGCACAAGGTCTTCGTGATGCAGGGCGCGGTCCTGGCGGCGCACGGCCCCGACGACGGCATCTGGGTGGTCTGTCGCCTCGTGAACAACGGGGTGATCACGGAGCGTCAGGGCGTGTCCTTCACCCGCGCCATCGAGCGAGGGGCCCGGTACGAGGAGATCCTGCTCGGGCACGTGCCGGACACGCTGCTGATGGACGTGCTCGCCGAGCGCTTCAAGCAGGACCTCCTCGACTTCATCTGCCTGTTCGGCAAGGTGCGCTTCGAGCCCCTCGACGCCGTCTTTGTGGACAACGTCCAGGTGGTGCACGAGTCCTTCGCGCTGCTCGACGATCTGGTCGAGCTGAGGGAGCGCATCGCCTCCCTCCGCGAGCGCCGGGCGCAGCTCACCGTCCGGCCGGGGCCATCGATGGCGCGGCGTCCCGAGGAGCTCCGCCTCCTCGATCTCTGCGATCCCTCCATCACCCTCTCCGATCTTGTGGTCTTCAGCCCCTACGAGGAGGGCCCCACGCTCCTCGCGGTGCGCTCGATGCTGGAGAACGGCTCGCTAGTCTCGGACCAGGGCATCCGCTTTGGGAGCCGCCGTGGCGGTCGCACTGCCCCGGCCCCGGCGCCGGAGTACGCCACCGAGGAGCTGTTCGCGATCGACGAGCAGCTCAGCCCGAGCCCGGTTCAGAACACGGAGGCCTTCACGCTCCGGCCTGAAGACTCGCTCATGGGCACGCCGATGGACGAGTTCGGCGAGATGCCGGGTGAGGAGGACGCCCGCGGAGGCGAGCTGGATCTCTTCTCCGACGGCTTCTACGACCTCGGCGCTCCGCGTGGCGACGAGCCCGTCGTCCCCGCGGCCACCGATGACCTCGCCTCCGACGAGGACCCTGACGCCCTCGAGGTGGTCGCCGACCCCGCCACCCTCGACGCCTTCCACGACATCTTCCCCACCTCCGAGGATGACCCGCGTCCGCCGCCGAGCGAGGACGAGCCGCCTTCGTACTCGCCCTTGAGCGAGCTCTCGTCCTTCCCGATGGATGGCCTGCTCTCGGTGGGGAGCGGAGATGGCCTGAGCATTGACGACGAGGCGGAGCCGGTGACTGCGCTCGGCGCGGCGGCGGTGGACGCCGACGAGCCTGTCGCCGTCGCGGAGCTCGAGGCCGAGGTCGTCGCCGAGCCCACCTCCGAGCCCACCTCCGAGCCCACCTCCGAGCCCAGCGCCGAGCCCACCTCCGAGCCTAGCGCCGAGGTCGTCGCCGAGGTCGTCGCCGATCCGGCAGCCGAGGAGCCTCGAGCCGATGCCCCCGCCGCGGAGCCCGATGGCGAGCGGCCGAGCGAGGCCGCCTCGGGGGCCGAGGCCGACCTCGTGGGGGTGGGCGACGGGGACTCGGTGATCGACCTCGACCTCGATCGCCCACCTGCCGAGGGCCTCTCGGCGGAGGCCTTGCGGTTTCGGGCGAGCCTCTTCCGGCAGCAGGCGCACTCGGTCATCAATGAAGATGAGCTCGCCTTCTTCGGGGACTACGACCAGGACCGCGGGCTGGGCGCTGGGGGCTTCCTCTTGGAGGACCGCCACCTCGACGTCGTTGACCTCCGCAGTGAGCGGGTGGTGCGGTCTGGCGCCGAGAACGACTCGCTCCTCCCGGACATCGCAGGGGACCCCGATCTGGTCGAGATGGGCGAGGTCGAGGACGCGCCGATCGACGTGGACGAGAAGGTGGTCGCCCTCAACTTCGGGGCGCCGCGCCTCGAGGACGGCGAGGCCCGTCAGAAGCTGGCGGTGGCCAACGAGGTCGTGGGTCAGGTGGCTATGTCGCTCGACCGTCACGCAGGGCCGGGCTCCGGTCAGGTCAGCGTGCAGCTCTTGCTCGATGGCGCCCCCTTGGCGTTCGCGCCGCTCTTTCATGGCGTCGAGGTCGCCCGCAACGGGCGCTTTGACCTCGAAGCGGCGATGCGAAACCTCGGCCGCCGCCCAGACGCAGAGCGTCGCAGCCTGCTCGACCGCGGGCTGATGGATCTCATCGAGCGGGCGTTGTCGTCTGCCGCGGCGGGCCTCTCGGAGGCCGAGCTCGACGAGGTGCTCGCGGCCATCGCCGGCTACCAGGCCCGCCTCCGGAACTGAGCGGCCCTGGCCTCTCCGGGGCCGCGGGGAGCCTCAGCCGCGGACGAAGCGCCCGATCGCCTCGACGTGCGGAGTCTGCGGGAAGAGGTCGACCGACCACAGGGCCTCGAGCCGCCAGCCGCCCTCCGCCAGCACCGCTCGGTCCCGGCCGAGCGAGGCGGGGTTGCAGGCGACGTAGACCAGCACCTCGGCCGGGAGCCCGGCGAGGAAGCGGGCGGCGGAGGGGTGGAGGCCGGCCCGCGGGGGATCGACGACCACCGCCAGCGGACCCTCCAGGCGGAGCGTGGGCAGGACGGCCTCGACGGTGCCGGCGGTCCATTCGCCTTGGATGTGGTTCCTGCGCGCGTTCTCGCGGGCGATCTCGATTGCGCCCGCGTGCAGCTCGACGCCGATCAGGCGGGCGTAGCGGTGGGCGAGGCTGAGGCCGATGACGCCGACCCCGCAGTAGAGGTCGAGGAGCGTGCCCTTCGTGTCGCCCAGCGCCTCGTCGATCACCGCGAAGAGCCGCTCGGAGCCCGCCGTGTTGACTTGGAAGAAGCCGTCGTGCGGGAGCGAGAGATGGAGCGGCCCGGCCGGCGCCCCGATCGTCATCTCGAGGGTGGGGGCGCCCTTGAGCACCGCCGCGATCCGCCCGGTGGCGACCTCGGCCACGCCGTCGTTGGCGACGTGGAGCACCGTCCGGACCTCGGGCCACTCGATGAAGCGCGCCGCGAGGGCCTCCACCTGCTCGCCCGTGACCGTCGCCGAGGTGACCAGGGTGACGAGCAAGCGCCCGTCAGTGTCTTCGCGGAGCACGAGGTGGCGCCAACCCCCGGCGCCCGCGAGGGTGTCCCAGGCGGGCTCGGGGGCTGCGGCGGCGACCTCGGCGATGAGCCGGTTCATCGTGGGGGTGCCGAGGGGGCAGCCCGGGATGGGCACCACCTTGGCGAACCAGCCCGGGGGGTGGAAGCCGAGCCAGCTCCCGCCGGGGGGCGGCGCGGGCTCCCCCTCGGGCACGAAGCGGCGCGGCGAGAAGCTGAGCTCGAGCTTGTTCCGGTAGTGGTAGGCCGCCGGCGCGCCGCGGATCGGGTGCACTACTACGCCCTCCGCGCCGACGAGGCGGGTGACCAGGGCCTGCTTGGCCTGTCGCTGCGCGTCGAGCGGCATCTCCTGGAGCTGGCAGCCCCCGCAGACGCCGAAGACGGGGCAGCGGGGATCGACGGCGTCGGGCGCGGGGCGCTCGACGGCGAGGCGGCGGGCGGTCTGGTTGCGCCCGGGGGCCACGTGCAGGTCGGCGCCGACGGGGCCGTTCCGCACCTTCCACCGCCGACCTTCTGCGTCCACGCCGGTCGAGGCGCGCTCGTCGAGCCCGTCGATGCGGACCGTGCAGGGCGCCTTCCACTTGGCCATTTGAACCTCCGGCGGCGCCCCTATCCCGGCGGGCCGCCCCGACTCGGCGTATCCTCGCCGGATGCGCGCCCCCTCTGCTGTCCGCCCTCGCTCGCTGTCGCTCCTCGGCCTCTTCGGCCTCCTCGGCCTCGCGTGCCGCTCGGAGGAGCCGTCGAAGGGCGCTCCCGCGCCCGAGCCAGAGGCGCCTGACCTCACCGAGCGGCTCGACGCGCTCACCGCGCGGGCGGGCTTCGTGACCGACGAGGCGGCCCTCTTTGGGGGCATCGCCGCCGAGGGGCGGGCCGGCGACGTCAAGCTCTACAACGACCGCGCGGCCTTCGTCGTACAGGGCCTGCGCGACGGGGACTACTACATCCGCCAGGGGGGCGGCCTCATTGACGCCGACGTCGTGCGCCCCGAGGGCCAGCCCGGCCGGGACGTCGTCGATGAGCTGGCGGTGATGGTGGGCCTCGGCCGCATCGTGGCGCCGGACGCGATCACCGTGCTCGGCGACGGCACCGACGGCGGCGCCGCGATCGTCGAGGTGGTGGGCCACGCCGCGCCGATGGCGCTGGTCACGGGGGCGCTCGAGGCGCCGGAGATGGTGGCCGAGCGGGAGATGACCGTCACCACGACCTACACCCTCGCGCCGGGGAGCCCGCTCCTGCTCGTCGAGACGACGGTGGACTGGGCGGACGAGGACACCGTCGCCGACGTCGGCGACATCGGTCTCATGTCGCTCGACGGCGCGGCCCGCTGGGCGCCCGGGCAGGGCTACGACGAAGACGCGGCGGCGGCCGGCACCTGGATCGGGGTGGTGGGCAACCACGGCGAGGGGGCCTTCGCGCTGATGTCGCTGGACGAGCCGTGGACGGGCTCGGTGGTCCAAGACCTCCTCGGCGCGATCGGCCCCGTGATCACCGGCTTGCAAAGCGGGATCCCCCTCACCGCCGGCGCGCCCTTCACCTTTCGGCGCGCCTTCGGGGTGGGCCCCGACCTCGCCACCCTCAGCGACGCCTGGCTCGCGGCCCGCGGGGAGGCGGGGACGGCGGCGGGCGGCACCGTCACCGATGGAGGCGGGCAGGCGGTCTCCGGCGCGCGGGTCACGCTCTTCGACGAGGAGGGCCAGCCGTGGACCCAAGCCCGGACTGACGCCCTCGGGGGCTGGTCGGCCCAGGTCCCGGCCGGACGCAGCTTCACGGCGGCGCCGAGCGGCCGCGGCACCGGGATCTCGGTCGAGCTCCCCGCGGGCGCGCCCTGGTTCGGCCCCTACGCCGCGGCGGGGGTGAAGGCCGAGGCCCTCGCGGCCATCCAAGACGGGGCGCTGCCCATCGACTTTGCGGAGGGCTTCGGCGTGGGCGCGTCCGCCCCCGCCTCGGCCAGCACCGCCCTCTCCCTCACCGCGCCGGGCGCCCTCGTCGTGGAGGTGGGGGACGGCCTGCCCGCGGTGGTGCGGGTCGACTTCGCCGCGGGGGACCCGGCCGCCGTCGATCCTCGAATCGTGCCGGGGCGGCCCGGGGGGAGCGCGGCCCTCTGCTATGTGCGCAGCGGCCAGGGCGCGATCTCACTCGAGCCCGGCGACTACACGGTGACCGTCCACCGAGGCCTCCGGTACGAGCCCTTCACCGCGGCGGTCACGATCGGGAGCGGGGAGCAGCAGTGGCTGATGGCAGAGCTCGCGCAGGTCGTGGCCCCCGAGGGGGTGCTCGTGCTCGACCCCCACATCCACGCCTCCCCCTCGAGCGACGCCAGCGTGCCGATGGAGGAGCGCCTCGTGATGACCGCGGCCGTCGGTGTGGAGGTGCACTTCGGCACCGACCACGACCACGTCGCCGACTACCGGCCGCTCCTCGGCCCGCTCGGCCTCGAGGGGACGCTCCACACCATCGTCGCCGACGAGGTGAGCCCCGTTCTGCGCGGCCACTTCAACCTCTACCCGCTCACGTTGAGCGACGACGGGCCGAACAACGGGGCCCCCTTGTGGTGGGAGAACGCCTGGACCACGCCCGAGCTCTTCGAGGTCATGCGGGACCGCCTCTACGGCGAGCCGGGGATCATCCAGATCAATCACCCTGTCGGCAACTCCGGCATGCTCGGGCAGGCGGCCTATGACACGGAGACGGGCACGGTGAAGAAGGCCGACCACTGGTCTGCAGACTTCGACGCCATGGAGGTGCTCAACTCCGGGAGCTACGAGGCCTACTTCGCGGCCTACCTCGACCTCGTCAACCGCGGCCTGCTGCCCACGCCGGTGGGCGTGAGCGACAGCCACGACTACACCGATGGCCAGGGCGACAGCGTCACCTACCTCCGCGCCGGGGTCGACGATCCGAGCCTGCTGACCGACACGCTGCTGGTCTCCTCGATGGCCGCCCACGCCACGGTCGTCAGCCGCGGCCCCTACATCGACGCCACCATAGACGGATCCTGGGCGCCGGGCGGTCTGTTCACGGGGGAGCCCACCCTCACGGTGGCGCTCCATCACCCGAGCTTCGTGGTGATCGACGCCGTGGACCTCTACAAGGACGGGGTCGTGGTCGACACCCGCGCCCCCACCGATGACCTCCGCTTCGCCCTCGACGGAGCCGTGGACGCCGCCTACGTCGTCGTCGCCCGGGGGGCCACGCCGATGGCGCCGGTCTACCCGGGGACCGCGCCCTGGGCGATGACGGCCGCGATCCGGGTCGATCGGGCCGGGGATGGCTGGAGCTCTCCCTCTCCCTCTCTGTCCATCGAGGACTGACGGGTCGGCGCCCCTGCGCGCGCTCAGGGCATGTAGGGCTCGGGCTTGCCGGCGACCGTCGTCTCGAGGGCGAAGAGGCCGCCGCGGTCGTAGTTCATCACATAGAGCACGTCGCGCTCGAAGCCGCCTACGCCGTAGCCGAAGTGCATGTTGGGGATCCAGCTCGCAGGCACATGCGCGGCGAGATCGACCTCACCGCCGTCGGCCGGGATACGCCAGATGTTGCCCGCCGTGTACTCGGTGACGTAGATGCTGCCGCAGCCATCGGTGTTGATGCCGTCGAGCCCGCCGCCGCCGCCGTAGCTTGGCTGGCAGATGAGGCGGGGCCCGGCGTCGGCGCAGACCCCCTGCATCGGGCTGTAGTTGAGGGCGTACAGACACTCGTCACCGGCCTCCATCCCCTCGCAGGTGAGCGCCGCGTCGGTCATGTCCTCGTTCGTGACGCAGGTGAGCACGCCCTCCCAGGTGGGGTAGCAGGTGCCGGCCACGCCGCCCGTGTTGCAGGCGGCGTAGTCGATCATCCCCTCACAAGCGAGGAGGTCGTCGGCCTCCTGGGCCGGGCAGAACAGCTCCCCTGTGGAGGAGCGGACGGTGCAGACGCTCTCGTGGGTGGTGCCGAGTCGATCGGTGGTGCAGGGGTCGTTGACCTCGCTCCCGTCGCAGGCCAGCGTGTCGCGGAGGCCGGGCTGGCAGGTGACGACGCCCGTCCCATCGTCTTCGCAGGTCCCGAGGCCGCCGGTCGAGAGGAAGCAGTCCTCCTCCTCGGCGCGGCCTTCGCAGGTGTCGGGCACGGAGGTGGGAGGGACGTGGGCCTTGATACGGGTGCGCCAGGAGCCCTCGTCGTCCTGCTTGAGCTCGTAGACCACGCCGCCGCCGAAGCTGCCGATGTAGACGGAGCTGTAGTCGGGGCTGAAGCTGACCCCGTTCGGGTACATCACGTCGTCGGAGATGATCTGGTACTCGCCGGTCGTGGTGTCGATCCGCCGCACCCGGTTGCCGGCGTTCTCGGCGACGTAGGCGAAGCCGTCGAGGTCGACGCCGAGGCCGTTTGGATAGGCGAGGCCGCCGGTGAGCAAGGTCTCCGAGCCGGCGGTGATCGAGATGCGCTTGAGCGCCCCCTCATCGACCGCGTTCATCACGACGTCGCCGTCGGGCAGGAAGGCGATGCCCGCCGAGTAGCCGATGCCCGGCACGAGGATGGTCTTGGTGCCGTCCAGCGTGGTGGCGATGAGGTTGCCGTGGGGGTCGGCGTTGACCATCCGCCCCTCGAGGTCGAAGGCGAAGTCTTCGGACTGGGGCATGGACTCGATGGCGGTGAAGTCCATCGGCACAGCAGGGAGCTCGGAGCAGTCGAGCGGCACGCCGGTGTCGCCGGTGTCGCCGCCGTCGCTGCCGCCGGTGTCGGCCCCGCCGGAGTCTCCGCCGTCTGTGCCGTCGGCGCCGCCGCTGTCGGTGTTCGGCTCACCGGAGTCTCCGCCCCCGCCGTCGAGCTGCCCGTTGCGCCCTCCGCCTCCGTCCTTCCCGCCGCAGCCCTGGCTGCCTCCGAGCAGGGCCAGGCCGAGGAGCGAGAGGAGGGAGATGTGCGAGGTGGAGCGTGTCATCTGAGGTCCCTCGAAGCGGGGTCTTTGGGGGGTGTCCATCGCGGCGCTCACTCGCACAGCTCGATGGCTTCGTTACACTCGAGGCCCTCGGGGCAGTCGGTGTCTTCGTCGCAAGCGGTGAAGCCGGCCACCCGCACGTCGGGGAGTCGGGGGGTGGCGAGGCGCAGGTCGATGCAGCCGCCGCCGATCGAGGCGGAGTCGGCGACACGACGCTCGAGCGAGCCGTTGGGGAAGCCCGAGACGCCGTGGGAGACGAGGGTGTCGAGCAGGGCGGCGGGCACCTCCCCCGCCCCATCGTCGGCGAAGCTGCATTGGAGCACGAAGGGCGATGTGCCGTGCTGATCGATGGTGATCTCGAGCTCCACCGTCGCCGGGGTGGAGACCGTCGGGGCCCCCCAGGTGATCGGCAGCGCCTGCCCGGCGGTGACGGTCCACTGGAGCTCGCCGAGCGTGAGCGGCTCGACCCCCACGCTGTCGAGCAGCACGGGCTCGTAGCTGCCGCCGGTGCTCTGGAGGCGGATGGGGGCCCCGGGCTCGAAGCCCGGGTAGGGCAGCGAGAGGGAGAAGTAGTGGTAGCCCGGCTGGACGGGCGCCATCTCCACCTGCACGGCGAGCCCCGTCACCATCACCGTGCCGAGATCCTGGCCCGACGGGAAGGGGATGCACTCGGCCTCGACGGAGCAGGTCTCGCTCGCGGCGCAGGGCGGATCGCAGAAGGGGTTGATCCGCTGGAGCAGCGTACAGTCACCCTCCTGGCCGATGGGCTGCAGCACGGTGTTGGGGATGACGCCGTCGCGGAAGGCGCCGTCGACGATCGAGTAGTCGTCGTAGGCCTCGATGATGAAGCCACCCTGGTGGGTCTCCATCGGGCAGGCGCCCTCGATGGAGGGGGCGGGGCCGGTGTCCGCCCCTCCGTCGGCGCCATCGGTGCCGTCCGTGCCATCGGCGCCGGCCCCGTCGCTGCCGTCGCCCTTGTCTCCGCCACTGCAAGCGAAGAGCGCGGCGAGCAGCCAGGGGAGCGCGGGGCGGGGGAGGCGAGGGGAGGCGGGCGAGGGGACTGGGGCCATCGTGGGAGCTTAGCCGCTGACCCGCCCGGGCGTCGACGCTTCGATGGCGCAGGGCGGGGTGCGGCGCAGATTAGTCCCGCGGGGCCGGGCTGTGGGTGCTGATGAAGAGCTCGGCGTCCTCGCGGGGGAGGTTGGCGGCCAACGACTTGACGAGCGCGTCGGCCACCCGGGCGTGCCGGGCGGCGCTGGCCTCGTCCGGGGAGAGCTGGGCGGCGGCGAGGCGGGCGCGCATCGCGTAGAGGCGGTAGCCGCTGGCGTCCGCGAGGCGGAGGGCCTCCTCGGCTTGTGACAGGGCCACGCTGGGCTCGCCGAGCAGGGCGTGGACCCGGGAGAGGTTGAGCAGCAGTCGGCACTGCTGGTAGGGCCAGCTCCGGCCGATCGCCGCGGTGGCGCGGGCCAGGGCCTCGCGGGCGCCGACGGGGTTGCCGGTGGCGGCGGCGATGCGCGCCCGCCAGGCGTGCACCAGCGGGGCGAAGCCCTCGGAGTCGAAGGCGGCGAGGAGCGGGGCGGCCTCGTCCATGAGCTGCAAGGCCCGATCGACCTCGCCGGCCGAGAGCACGGCCCGGAGCAGCATCACGAGGGCGGTGAGCGTGTCCTCGGGGTTGTCGAGCTGGCGCTGGATGCGCACCGCCTCCTCGGCGTTCTCGATCGCCTCTGGCAGGCGGCCGAGGTCGGTGAGCAGCATGGCCCGATAGCGGAGGCCGAGGCCCATGCCGTAGAGGTGATCGACCTCGCGGGCGTGGGTGATGGCGTGGTCGGCCAGCTCGAGGCCCTTGCGGATGTTGCCGGTGAGGTGGAAGACCTCGGCGAGGTTGGTGCGGGCCACCGTGAGGCGGTCCATCAGGCCGTGCTTCTCCGAGACCTCGATCGCCTGCTCGAAGTAGCGGCGGGCCTCGGCGCTCTGGCCCTTGCAGAGGGCGACGAGGCCGAGGCCGTTGTAGCCGAGGGCGAGGCTGCGCTCTTCCTGGTAGGCCTCGGCGCTGGCGAGGGCCTGGACAAAGAAGTCACGCGCGGCCTCGAGGTCGCCGCGGGCCCACTGGACGGCGCCGAGCTCGTAGAGCGGCACCACCTGGAGCCGCTTGTCGCCGATGCCCTCGGCGAGCGCGATCGCCTTGCGGAGCAGCCCCTCGGCCTCGTCGAGGCGGCGGAGGCGGCGGGCCAGCAGGGCGAGCTCGGTGAAGGTGCGGGTCTGGACGCGCTCGTCTTGCAGCTCGACGGCGAGCGCGTGCGCGGCCTGGGCCTCGGCCTCCCCCTCCGCCCAGGCGCCGAGGTGCACGAGGGCTTGGGCGCGCTGGAGCTTGAGCTCGGCGAGGCGGCGGTCGGCGTCGTCGAGGGTGAGGTACTCGCGGGCCTCGGGCTCGATGCCCTGGGCGCGGTCGAGGCAGGCGAGGGCCTCGGCGACGAAGGTGCGGGTGGCGAGCTTCTCGGCGGCCCGCACGAGGTAGGGGTAGGCCTTGGCCGGGCGGTCACCCTGCTCGAAGTGCCAGGCCAGGGTCTCGACGATGGCGGTCGGGTTGTGGCGGAACTGGCGCTCGAGGTGGGACCCCACCCGGCGGTGGAGGTCGGCCCGGAGGGCAGGGGCCATCTCGGCGACGAGCACGTCCCGCACGCGGTTTCGGGCGAGCTCGTAACACTCGGTGGAGCCGACCACGCGCTCGAGGGCCAGCTCAGCGGCCAGGAGGGCGTCGATGGCGGTGAGGGCCTCTTCCTCGGAGAGGTGGGTGATGGTCATCAAGCTCGTGAGGTCGAGCTCCTGGCGGGAGATCGCCAGCACCTCTGCCACCTGGCGAGCCTCCGCGCGGAGGGGCAGCAGCCGCTCGACGATCGCCGCCTTCAAGGAGGAGGGCACGGGCAGGGTGAGGTGATCGACCTCGTCCTCGTCCACCGTGAGCTCGGCCGGACCGCGAACGGGCCGAGGCCCGATCACCCCCTCCTGGTGGAGGGCCCGCAGCATCTCGACGATGAAGAAGGGGCTCCCTTCGCCCTCCTTGTGGAGGCGCTTCGCCAGGGCCCGGGCGGCGGCGCCGTCGGCGACGACGTGCAACACCAGCTCCTCGGTGGCGGAGGGGGAGAGCGGGCCGAGCACGATGCGCTCGGGGATGACCCCGGTGGACTCGCCGGAGACGAGGCCGCGCAGGGGATCGAAGTCTGCGGGCTCCTGCCGCGTGATGGCGAAGAGGAGCGGCGCGCCGCCGATGCCCACGAGGTTGCGGACGAGGTACTCGGTGAGCTCGACGGTGCCGCGGTCGGCGCGATCGAGGGCCTCGAGGATGATGACCCTGGGCCCGCCCTCGCGGATGAGCTCGGCCATCGCGGCCATCACCGCCCAGCGCTCGGCGCGCTCCGGCTTGGGGATCGCCCCTGGCGCGCCGAAGACCCCCTGGAGCAGCAAGGCCGGCTGCGCGACGCCGCCGCGGACGAGGTCTTCGTAGAGGGGGCGGTAGCCCGAGAAGGCGAGCTGGGTGGGGGTCTGGTTGTGGGAGCGGGAGAGCGGGGTGCCCTGCGTGCGCGCTTCGGCGGCGAGCTCATCGGTGAGGCGGGCGCCGCCGGTGCCGGGGTTGCCCTCGATGATGAGCAAGCCCCCGGCGCGGCGATCGCGGCCCGGCTCCTCCTCGGCGCCCTGGCCCGTGACCCGGGCGATGGCCTCGTGGATCTGCGCCAGCTCGGCCGTGCGCCCGACCAGGGGCGGGGCCCAGGCGGGGTGGCCCAGGGGTGGGCCCTCGTCGCCGGCCGCGCCGAGGGCGTGGAGCAGGTGGGTGGCGCTGGCGAAGCGGTCCGCGGGGTCCTTCGCGAGCAGGCGGACGCAGATCTCGTCGAGCTCGGGCGGGACGGTGGGGGTGAGCTCGCGGGGCGGCCGGACGGGGCGGTGGAGGTGCTTCTCCATGTAGCCGGCGAGCGTGCGCGCGTTGAAGGGCCGGCGCCCGGTGAGCATCAGGTAGAGGACGGCGCCGAGGGAGTAGAGGTCAGCCCGGGCGTCGACCTTGCCGCCTTGGATCTGCTCGGGGGCGATGTAGGCGACGGTGCCCACCACCTCACCCACGCTCGTGAGCTCGCAGCCGGGCTCCTTGACCACCCCGAAGTCCATCAGGCGGGCCCGACCGTCGGGCTCGAGCATCACGTTCGCCGGCGTGACGTCGCGGTGAACGAGGCCGTGGGCGTGCACATACTCGAGCGCGCGCGCCACCTGGATGAGCACGCTCTCGGCGCGGCGGAAGCGCTCTGCGGGGGCGAGCTCTCGCCACTCCTCGACCTGGTCGCGGAGGCACTGCCCACCCACGCGCTCCATGACGAAGTAGGGCCGGTCGTCGTAGGTGCCGGTCTCGAAGACGTGGAGCA
Source organism: Myxococcota bacterium (assembly GCA_044344255.1). Taxonomy (GTDB): domain Bacteria; phylum Myxococcota_A; class UBA796; order UBA796; family UBA2385; genus JBIJDH01. The sequence goes on along the minus strand of JBIJDH010000001.1, from coordinate 317,044 downwards.
CGTTCGGGTGATCGAGCCGGTGCAGCGCCCGGAACTCGCGCCGAAACCGCCGCGTGATCTCCTCGTTCGGCGCCCCGGGGAGCATCAGCTTGAGCGCCGCGGTCTCTCCGTTGGCCTCGTCGATGACGTCGAGCACGACGGCCATCCCGCCGCGACCGAGCTCGCCCTGGACGCACCAGCGCCCGACGTACTCTCCAGCCGAGGGGATTCCGATCATGGGTGCCGCGCGCCTTGCATCATCTGATCTATACTGCCACGCCTGTCCCGCTTATCCTACCCCTCCCGATCCGCCGTTCGGGGCCGCACCAGCGACCCTCCCCGAGCGCCCCCTGAACCAACGCCGTCCGCTGCTGAGCTCGCCGCCGCGTGAGCTTGGGTAGGTGAATCTCTCATGCGCTTGGAAGCCCACGCACGCACCGATCCGGGTCCCGTGCGCGAGAACAACGAGGACGCCTTCCTCGTAGACGTCGACGCCGGACTCTTCGTGGTCGCCGATGGCATGGGGGGGCACGCCAGCGGCGAGGTGGCGAGCGCCCTCGCGGTCGAGGCCATCCGCGACGTCCTCCTGGACAGCCAGGACCCCGACGAGACCCGCCTCGAGCGCGCCACGGTCGAGAACGACGACGCCATCCGGGAGCGGCTCCGCTACGCGATGAACCAGGCCAGCCTGCGCATCCGCAAGGCGGCGATGTCGAACCCGATCCACGCCGGCATGGGCACCACCCTCGCCGTCCTCCTCATCGAGAACGACGTCGCCCACCTCGGCCACGTCGGCGACAGCCGCATCTACCTGTACCGGGGCGGGCGGATCCAGCGCCTCACCCGCGATCACACGGTGGTGCAGCAGGAGATCGACGCTGGGCGCCTCACGCCCGAGCTCGCCCGCATCGTGCCGCACAAGAACATCCTCACCCAGTCGGTGGGCTACCACGGGCCGGTCGAGCCCGACACCGCCACCCGCCCCGTGCAGCCCGGTGACCTCTTCGTGCTCTGCTCGGACGGCCTCACCGACTCCCTCGACGACGCCGCCCTCGCCCGCATCTGCCGCGACACGCCGGCCGACGACCTCGCCGAAGAGCTGGTGCAGCGCTCGATCGCCGACGGCACCGAGGACAACGTCACCGTCATCGTCGTCCGCGTCCGGGTGGACTGACGATGTCGGTCGAGCACGAGTCCATCGAGCACGAGTCCATCGAGCACGAGTCCATCGAGCACGACGAGCTGTACGACCTCGTCACCGACGCCGTGAAGCAGGCCCTCGCCGAAGAGGCGGGGGGTGACCGCATCCGCATGCACAAGCGGCTCGTCGAGGGGCGGGTCGACTTTGTGGACGGCGAGGGGCGCACGGTCAAGCAGGTGCCGATCGACACCGTCTTCCGCAAGGTGACGGCGATCCGCGAGAAGCTGCGGGTGTTGGAGCAGAAGCTCAACAACCACCCCGGGCTCTCCGAGTCCGACAAGGCGGAGCTCCAGGGCTACGTCACGCGGTCCTACGGCTCGCTCACCACCTTCAACTTCCTCTTCCGCGACGAGGTGGACTACTTCAAGGGCGCGGGCGGCTGAACAATGGGCTGAAGGAGGGGCTGAGCAGGGCCCGCAGCAGGGCCCGCGCCGCCTGGCCGAGGGCGACCAGCAGCGCGAAGCCGAGGGCGGCCCCTGCGAGCATCGGCGCGTCCTCGCCGAAGGCGGCGGCCACCGTGAGGCGACCGAGCCCGGCCCGCCCGAAGACGACCTCGATGATCAGGGCCTCTCCGAGGAAGGTGAGCAGGCTCGTCTGGGACCAGAGGCGGGGCAGCAGGCGCGGCAGGCCGATCCGCAAGGGGCGCAGGGTGGCCGACAGGCAGCGCCCCGTGTCGGTGAGCTCGCGCAGCCCGGCGCGGCTGCGGCGGAGGACCCCGCCTGCGACCGGTATGGACAGCGCGAGGGCGGGGAGGAGGAGGGCGTGGGAGGCGCCCTCCGCGACCTCGCCGCGCATCAACAGCAGGCCGGCCGTGAAGACGGGCAGGGCCCGCAGCGCCGCGCCGAGGGCCTGGAGCGGCCCGTCGAGGCCGCGGAGGGTGGGGAGGACCGAGGCCAGGAGCGCCCCGCTGATCCAGCCGAGGGGGGCGGCGAGGCCGAGCAGGCCGAGCGTGGACACCATGGCCCGCCCCACGGTGGGGAGCACGACCCACAGCTCATCCTCGCGGAGCTCGAAGTGCAGGTTGAGCACGACGAACAGCGTCAGCAGGGGCAGGCCGTCGCGCAGGGGGCGGAGGGTGCGCAGGGTCATGGTGGGGGCGGCGGGGATCGGAGCGACCGGGAGAGCCCGCGGGCGGCGCGGGCCAGGTGCAGGGAGAGGAGCCGGGAGAGGAAGAGGAAGAGCGAGCCCCAGCCGAGCTCCCAGGGGAGCCGCCAGAGCGGGCCGGGGACAGCGCCGCGGGCGGCGGGCCGCGGCCCGCCCCGCTCGACCGGCGCGGTGGACCAGGCGCCGAAGGCGTCCCCCACCGGCAGGAGCCCCGCTGCATAGCGCTTCTCCCCGCCGAGGGTGAGGGGCAGGCCCACGATCTCGCCGACGTCCAGCACGGCGTCGGCGAAGGCGTCGTCCTCGTAGAGCCGGGCCGCCCCGGCGCTGACGACGGTGGCCGACAGGCTGACCCCGAAGACCAAGGGCCCTGCGTCGATGTCGCCGTCGCCGCCGCCGCCCTCGTGCTCGGTCACGCCCGGCACACCCAGGCGGGTGACGAAGAAGCGCCGCTGCAGGCCCTCGTAGTGGGTGAGCCCCCAGGCTGGATCGAGCTCGTGGAGGGTGCGGGCGATGATCGAGAGGGAGCTCCCCCGCGGCTTGGAGGTGGGGGCGCCGGTGAGGGGATCGGCGGTGTGGGGCAGGAGGCCGGTGGCGGGATCAACCCGGGCCTGGGCGAGGCGGAGCCAGCGGGCCTGGGTGGCGCGGGTGTCGGTGCCGGCGAGGCGGTCACAGGCGGGGAGGTTGGCGGCAGCGACGACGGCGTCTACCGGCCAGCTCATCCCGGCGTAGGAGGGCAGGAAGGGGGTGGGCGAGCGGTCGAAGGCGGCGGCGACGGCGGCGCATCGGGCGCGGAGGGCCTCCCGCTCGGCCGCGCGCGCCTCCCCGAGCGGCGCCTCCCCGAGCAGGGCCACCCCCACCTGTAGGCGGAGCACCCAGCCCTGGTAGAAGACGCCGAAGGGAGGGTCGAGCTCAGGGTTGAAGGGGTCGGTGCCCTTCGCGGACTCGGCCTGGGCGAGCAGGGCCCGCGCGCGCTCCCCGGCCTCGGGGGCGCGGGCGGGCGCGGCGAGCCCCTGATCGACCCAGCCGAGGCCGTCGAGCACGACCGTGAACAGGTAGCCTTCGGGGAAGAGGCCCTGCATCTCGTCGGCGCCGCCGCTGCGCACGCTGTGGTCGAGGAAGCGGAGCGCGGGGAGGGCGGCCTCGGCCCGGGCGGCGGGGGAGCGGAGCGTGAGGGCCGCGTGGTGGGAGCGGGTGAGCGCGGCGGCCGAGACCAGCAGCAGGGCGACCGCCAGCCCGCTCCGGAGCCACCGTCCGCCCGGGCGCGCGGGGGCGACGATCAGGGGGCGACCGGCGGGGCGACCGGCGGGGCTGGGAGGGCGAGGGCGGGCTCGTGGGTCTGCGACAGCACCAGCCAGTCCCCCTCCCGGTTGACGAGCTCCACCTCGAAGTGCTGGGCGTCGGCGTCCTTGGGCCAGAAGGAGGCCTCGCTGCCCTCGGTGAGCACGGCGTCGAAGGAGGCGCTCGCGCGGGCCTCGCCCTCGATCGTCACGGCGATCGGCCCGATGAGGACGCGCAGGGGGCCGCGCTTGCGGAACTGGTCGAAGAGGAACAGCTTGATGATGTCGCGGTCGAGGCCGTCCTCATCCCGGTAGCCGCGGTCGACGTGGTCGATGACGCCGCTGAGATCGGCCTCCTCGGCGGCGGCGGCGATGTCCTGGATGACCCGCCGCACCCGCTCCTCCTCGGAGGGGGTCCGGAGCAGGAGGAACCCCGCCACGCCGCCGAGGAGGAGCAGGAGGGCGGCGAGGAGGGGGAGGCGGCGACGCATGGCGCTCCGGGGTGATCCGCCTGGGCGGGGCTCAGTCGAGTCGGGCCTCAGTCGGCGAGGACCTGCCCCTTGGTCTCGACCACGAGGGGCAAGGCGAGCAGGCCCACCAGCGGGACCACGCTCACCCAGAAGAGGAGATCCATCGCCGTCTCGAGCGCGTTGGCGCCCCGGCTGGCGATGCTGCCCACGAGGAAGGGGCCGGCGGCGGTGATCACGCGACCGGCGTTGTAACAGAAGCCGGCGCCGGTCCCGCGCAGGCGGGTGGGGAAGAGCTCGGGCAGGTAGTAGGTGAAGCTCCCGAAGACGCCGAAGACCGTGAGCCCGATCGGGAAGTAGAGGTAGAGGCGGCTGTGGGCGTCGATGTCGAGGCCGAAGGCGGCGGCGATCGCCAAAGCCGACCCCGCGAAGTACAGCCCGAACATCGAGCGGCGGCCGAGCAGCTTGGAGATCGGCACGGTGAGCAGGGTGCCGAGCAGGCCGCCGATGTTGAACATGTTGGTGGCGGTGGCCTTCCAGGCCTCGGCCTCGGCGGGGTGGCCGCTCGCGACGGCCAGCCCTGAGGAGATGAGCGGGATGAAGGCGTTGCAGCTCCACCACATGAGCAGCGCGACCAGGGCCATCACGAGGCCGCTCGCGGTGCGCCGGCGGAGGGCGGGGCCGAAGATCTCCGACATCCGGGGCACCGCGCCGGCCACGGCCTTCCAGCGCTCGGGCTCCTTGACGAAGATGCGCACCACGAAGGCCACCGCGGCCGGGATGAGGCCGCAGAGGAAGACGTAGCGCCAGGCCGTCTCGGGGCTGTCCTTGAAGAAGACACCCTGGATCTGGTAGGTCGTGAAGGTGGCGAGGAAGAGGCCGAGCGGGGCCGAGGTGTAGAGCAGCGCCCCGGCCTCCACCCGCCGCTTCTCGGGCACGACCTCCGCCACCATCGCTGCGCCGGCCGCCCACTCGCCGCCGATGCCCAGGCTGGCGATGAAGCGACAGACCACGAGGAAGGCCATGTTCGGGGCGAAGGCGCAGGCGGCCGTGCCGAGGGCGTAGAGCAGCATCGTGATGAGGAGGGTGCGGGCGCGGCCGATGCGGTCGGCGACGCGGGCGAAGACGATGCCCCCGATGGCCCAGCCGACCAGCAGGACGGAGGTGAGGGTGCCCGTCCAGAAGAGGGCCGCGCTCTTCGCCTCCGGCGTGCCGAGCGGGATGCCGAGCAGCGTGGGCACGCAGTTGGGCGCCACGTAGTTGAAGAGGAGGCCGTCGAAGACATCGAAGCCCCAGCCGAGCCAGGCCGCCCCGAGCACGGTCCACTGGTAGGCGTTCATGTCGAGGAAGCGGCGCCCGCTGTCGGTCATGGCTCTGGTCCCGGGGAGGGCCGGCGGGAGATCCGGCCTTCGCGGGGGATGCTACACCACGGGGGCCGCGCGGGGCCCCCCGGCCGCTCAGGGCGCGGGCGAGACGGGCGCGGGCGGCGCCGCAGGGGCGGGAGCGGGCGGCGCAGGCACAGGCGGCAGCGGGGTGAGGGAGGGCAGGGCGTAACGCTCGGAGCCGCCGCCCTCGTGGGCCACGACCAGCCCGTCGCCGCGGAAGCCCACGGCGTCGAGGCGGACGGCCGGCACCTCTCCGATGCGGGCGCAGGTGCGGGCGTCCCACACCTCGAGGCCGCCGGCCGACCAGAGGCCCACCCAGGGCGCCTCGGGGTTGCCCACCGCCCCGCCGCGCGGGCCGTTCGAGAGCCGGGCCTTGCAGCGGTCAGCGGCCTTGGGATCGGCGATGTGCAGGGTCTTGTCGTCGAGCCAGGCGAAGCCGCCGAGGACCGGCGCCGGCCCCTGGGCCCCGGCCCCGCCGATGCGCCGGAGCTGGCCGTCTTTGCTCACGAGCAGCAGCCGGTCGTTGGTCTCGACGACGAGGCGCGGCTCACCGGCGGCGTCGGTCACCACCACGCCCACCATCATCGGCTCGGCCTCGTCGCCCAGGTGGATGTAGACGGGCTCCTTCCCGGGCGCCTCCCAGATCGCGCTCCAGCGGGGGCCGACGGTCCACACGCCGCCGGGGGCGCCGAGGTGCTGCATCCAAGCCTCCCCTTGGGGCTCGAAGCCGCCGAGGGGATCGGGCCCGCTGGCGAGGATGGCGCCGTCGGACCAGCGGAGCTGCTGCCAGGTGTCTCGCCAGCGCAGGCGGACCGTCTCGGCGTCGATGGGCTCGACCACCGCCGGGAAGGTCACGGGGTAGGCGGTCGGCGCGGGCTCGGCGGCCAGGGCCGCGATGACGGTGGAAGAGAGGGTGAGCAGCAGCATGGAGCTGCCTTAGCCTGCGAGGAGCCGGGCGGGGGAGGGGACGGGCGGGGGAGGCGACGTGGGGTAGGCTCCCCCGATGACCGCCGCGCACGCTGACCGACCCTCCGACGGGGGGCTCTACTCCCGCCTCGGCACCGCCCTCGCAGGCCCCTCCGACTGGGGGCTGGCCCTCGTCCGCCTGGGAGACCTGCACCGGGAGCGCGGCGAGTACGCGCTCTCCGCCGAGGCCTACGCGGGCGCCCTCGCCGCCGGCCCCTCCGGTCGGGCGAGCCTCGGCGCCGGCGTCGTGGCGCTGGTCACCGGCGATCCCGGCGCGGAGCGGCACCTCGAGGCCGCGCGCGACCGGCTGCTCGTGGAGGGCGACCCCGCGGGCGCCGCCTGGGCCGAGGGCAACCTCGCCGCCGCCGCCCTCCACCGCGGCGCGGCCGGCGCGGCGGCCCGCCACGCGCGCTCGGCCCTCGCCCGCCTCGCCGCGGCGGAGCTGCCCCCCGAGCCGCTCACCCTCTGCAACCTCGGGCGGGCCCTGCACAAGGGCGGGGAGCGCGACGCCGCGCGGGAGGCCCTCTCGGCGGCCCGCGTCGCCGCCCAGGCCCAGGGGCGCCCCTCGGCGGCGGGCCTCGCCTCGCTCGCCGAGGGGGAGCTCGAGGCGGGGGCCGGTCGCTGGGCCGAGGCCGCACAGGCCTTCGAGGCCGCCCTGCCCGACCTCGCGGTGACGGACCACGCCCGGGCCTGCCTCGGCCTCGCCGGCGCCCGGCACGCGGCGGGGGACGGCCCGGGGGCCGCGGCGGCCTATGAGGCGGCGCTGCCGGTGCTGCGGGTGGCCGCCTCGCCGGAGGACCTCGCCACCACCCTCGTCAACCTCGGCGGCCTCCAGTACCAGGGCCGCGATCCAGCCCGCGCCGTGGTCCTCCTCGACGAGGCGGCCGGTGTCTTCCCGCAGAGCCTCTCGGGCGGCGCGGTCGAGCAGCGCCTCCGTCAGAACCGCGGCCTCGCCCTCATCGCCGTTGGGCGCCTGCCGGAGGCCACGGTGGAGCTCGACCGCGCCGCCCAGCTCGCCCAGGCGCTCGGAGACACGGACGCCCTCATGCAGGTGCAGGGGGCGAGGGTCGATGTCCTCCGCTTCGCCGGCGCCCTCCCCGAGGCCATCTTGCTGCAGGGCGCGGTCGTGGCTCTCGAAGAGACCCACGGGCTGCGGGTGCGCGAGGCGGGGATGATGTACACCCCCGTCGAGGACCGCTCGCTCAACATCTCCACCGCCGCCCTCCGCCGCCGCCGCGGCAGCCGCAGCGGCCCCGTGCTCTTCATCGTGCCGGCCGCCCACGGCGCGACCGGGCCGCTCTTCCCGCGGGGGGCGGTGAGCGTGGCCTCCTTCCTCCAGGCCCACGGCGTCCCGGCGGTCGTGCTGCCGCTCGCGCACGTGGCGGAGCCGCACTTGTCGCCGGGAGAGGCGGCCGAACGGGTGTCGCGGGCCATTCGCGACGCGGTGGAGAGCCTGTCGCCGCGGGCGGTGGGCGTCTCGGTCACCTTCTCCTACCTCTATCCAGCCGGTCAGTCGGTGGCGGCGGCGGTGCGGGCCCTCGACGCCCAGGTGCCCATCCTCATCGGCGGGCCGCACGTCACCTATCAAGACGAGGCCTGCCTCCGGGAGACCCCGGCCATTGACGTCGTGGTGCGGGGAGAGGGGGAGTGGACCGCCCTCGCGCTCATCCGGGCCCTCGACGCCGGCGATGACCTCTCGACCGTGGCCGGGATCACCTACCGCGCCCCCGACGGCTCGATCCGAGTGAACCCCAAGCGCCCGCTCGGCGACGTGCTCACGCTGCCCGCCGAGGACTTCGGCCTCCTCCCGCGGCGCTTCGTCGAGGTGATGGACATCACGGCGCTGACGAGCCGAGGCTGCGCCTATCGCTGCCGCTTCTGTCATGAGTTTCGCTACTGGGGCGGGGTTGTGCGGGAGCACCCGGTGGCGCGGGTGGTGGCGGAGATGGACCGCCTCGCCGCCTACGGCAACCACCTCCAGGGCATCGATGACAGCATGCTCGACATGCGCACGCCCTTCTTCCAGGAGCTCGTCTCCGCGCTCGGCCGGAGCCCGCACCTCCACCCGAACTTCGGCCTCCTCTCCCGCCTCGACACGCTCACCGAGGAGGGCGCGCGACAGATGCGCGAGGCGGGGATGCGCTGGGTCTGCGTGGGCGTCGAGAGCGGCTCCCAGCGGGTCCTCGACACGATGAACAAGGCCATCACCGTGCCGCAGATCGAGGCGGGCCTCCGCCTCGCCCAGGCGGGCGGCCTGTCGGCCTCGGGCTTCCTCATCATCGGCCACCCCGGCGACAGCCCCGAGGAGGGCGCCGTCAGCCGGGGGGTGGTGGACCGCCTCTTCGCCGACGGGCTGCTCCAGTGGCTCGATCTGTCCACCTTCTCGCCCTATCCGGGCACGCCCTACTTCAACGCGCCCGAAAGGCACGGCCTCGAGATCCTGACCCGCGACTGGAGCCTCTGGCGGCGCACCAACCGCCCGGTGGCGCAGCTCCAAGGGTACTCGGCGGAGCAGATCTACCTCGACCTGCTGCGCATGTTGGACGTGCAGGACCGCCACGTGCGCGGTCGGGCGGCGCCGCCCTCGCTCGGGAGCGGGGCGGGGGCGAGCGGCTGAGGGGCGTCCAGCCCTCCACGGATCGCGCCTACGCGGCCTCTCCGCGGTCCCGATAGGCGAGGCACATCCCGTGGCAGCGCTGGTTGAATTCCGGACAGGAATTGCAGATATCGAAGCGCGAGGGCAGGGTGCGGAGCCCGGTGATGAGGCCGTAGGTGTAGGTGTGCAGGGCCTCGAGGCTGTCGAATTCCTGGATGGGGCGGAGCCCGTCGGCGTAGGCGTACTCGCCCCCGCAGATGGTGACCTCGCCGCTCGTGTTCATCACCGGCACGCTCGTACACTTCGTCTGCTTCACCCGCTCGTCTACGCAGAGGGGGAAGGAGCAGTCGTAGCCGAGGTAGATGCCGCTCTGCTCGCAGAACTCGAGGGCGAGCGCGTGCACCCGGCGCATCTCGTCCTGGTCATTCGGCGTGAAACAGTGAGGGTCCGCCCCGCCCACGGGGGTGGCGAAGGCGAGGAAGACGCCGCGGATCCCTGCGTCTCGAATGACCTCGAGCGCGGCCACCACGTCGTCGCCCGGGCGGACGGGCAGGTTGGCGAAGATACGCTTGATGTCAAAGCCGAGGGTGGGCGCCCGCGCCGCGAAGTGGCCGTTGATGGTCACGCTCCACAGCCGGTGCGCCACCGCGGCCACCCGGTCGGGGCGGCTCCCGTTCGTGAACAGGATCGGGCCGAGGCCGTGCCCGGCGATGGCCTCGACGATCGCCTCGAAGCGCGGAGAGAGCGTGGGCTCGCCGCCGAGCAGGCCCACCGAGCGGGAGGCGTAGTAGGTCATCGCCAGCTCGGGGGCGTCAGGGTCCCAAGCCGGGAGCGGCGGGGCCTTCGCGACGAGGCTGGCGTAGTGGGCGAGGGAGCGGAAGAGCTGCGCGTCGTCGCCGGCCGGGGCCTTGTCGAAGAAGTCGCCCGCGTAGCAGAAGGCGCAGCGCTCGTTACAACCCCGGGTGAGGAAGAGGTTCATCCGCCGACGATGACGGTGCCCGCGCCCATGATGATGGCGCCCGAGGCCATCGAGCAGTGCAGCGTCTGGTCTCCCAGCCGGGCCTGCGGCAGGTTGTTGGTGAAGACCGTGCCCGAGCCCTGGGTGATCATGTAGGTGTTCGGCCCGCAGCACACCGCCGAGCTGTGCACGCCGGTGTCATTGAGGCGCGCCGCGGGCTGCTTCTCGATGATCACGTTCGCCGAGCCGACGATGATGGGGCCGATCACCGGGTGCGGGATGGGGCTCCAGGGGTGCACCGAGTGGCAGTGGGGGATGCCCTGGCTGTTGTCGGTGATACGCGCGGCGGGAGGCATCGGGACCTCGGGGAGGGGTGCCCCTGCAAGGTAGCAGATCGACCCCCGCCTCACAAGCCGCGTCCCCCGCTCCACCTCCCCGCGGCGGCCGGCCGGGCGGGGTAGGCTGCCGCGGTGAAGCCCGCCGCCGCCTGCCCGCTCCTCGCCCTGGCCGCCGCGCTCTCGCTCGCCGTCGGCTGCTCGCCCGTGCGCCGCCGCCTCGCCCGCGGAGACGTGGCCGGGGCCTGCGCCGTCGCCCACGGCCGGGTGCGCTACCGCCCACAGTGGGATGACGACGAGGTCTCCGCCACCCTGCGGGTCCTCTCCGCCCGGGGCGCCCACGTCTCGGGCCGGCGCCTCCCCCCGGCGGAGATCGAGCGGCGCTTCGGCCTCACGCTCCACGACGGCGTCACCGAGGCCGACCTCTGGGAGGTGGTCGTGACCGGCGCCACGGTCTATCGCGGGGGCCCCCTCCGGCCGCCCTACCCGCCCGGCGCCGTCGACACCGCCCGCGGCATGCTCGCCGCCGCCGGCCTCGCCTTGCCCGCGGCGCCGGAGGCCACCATCGAGTCCCACGAGAGCCTCACGGGCATCAAGAAGCTCGGCGGCCTCCTCGGCACGATCACCGGCATCCTGCCGATCATGGACCTGATGAGCGGCAAGAACCCGCTCAAGAAGGGCAGCATCACCAGCTCCGCCTTCCAGCCGGTCGATCCCACCGTTCGCCCGCCCTCCGAGGCCGCCGTCGCCGCCTGGTCTGCCGACGCCCGCGTAGAGGCCGCCGGCCGCCTGCTCCCCGCCCTGCAGGCCGACTGCGAGCCCGAGCGCCCCTGCCTGAGCCTCGCCAGCCGCGACGGCTACGCGCCGAGCAGCCTCCGCGGCGACCTGCGGGTGACCGTGGGGGAGGGCCTCGGCGCCTGCTGGCTCACCGCCCGCGTCTCGCTCCCCGTGTTGGACGCCTTCGAGCTCGACGTCCACCCCGACAACCAGGCCCTCCTCCGGGCCGGCTCGCTCTACCCCACCCAGGAGCAGCGCTGGGAGCGGGCCTCGGGGCCCTTCGAGGGGGCGTGGCCCTGAGGGGGCGGCGGGTAGGGTGCACACGAAGGAAGGGAGGGCCGGAGGCTCAAGGCGGTTGGACCAGAGTGCGCTCCAATGGTGGCGAGGACCGCGCCGAGGCTCACGGTGTCGGGACCGGTCGGCCGCCATTGACGCGGGCCGCGATCTCGGGGCCGTGGAGGCGACGGATCAGCGCGAGCGTCACCTCCCGCGGGCCCCACTCCGGGCGGAGCGCGGTGATCTGGGCGCGCACGGTGTCGAACAGGGCCTCGGACATCGCGGCCGCAGCCCTGCTCCTGCCCGCGGGCCCCATTCGGCGCCAGACCTCGACCTGGACTCGGTGAGCTTCGGGGTGGGTGTCGGCGGGTGGCATGAGGTGGTCTAACGGATCGTGCCGCCCTCGGGCCCGCCCCGCGTCTGCACGCCGCCTGCACGAACCGCACACAGCCTTTGTTCTTGCCCAATTCGCCGGCTCGTGTTTCTTGTGGGGGAGCGGCACAGGCCACACCGCCCGACTCGGGCGTCGCCCTGGCCTCCCCGCTCCCCAGGGCACCATGGCGATCTTCTCGCTCATCCATCCTCTCTTGCTGGCCTTCGCCCTCGCGACGCCCGCCCTGCGCGCCGAGCGCAAGCTGCCGGCCTACCTCCGCGCGCTGGCCTGGGTCTTCTTCGTCCACCTGCTGCCGCTCATCTTCTTCGGCTTCTCCACCTTCCTCATCCCCGACTGGAAGGGCGCCGCCCTGATGGGCTGGCTCGACGGCTTCCACGAGGGGAAGCTGGCCCTGTCGCCCCTCGTCCTCTGGGCGGTGGCGGCCTCCTGGGTCCGCGAGGTCTGGGGCGGGGAGGCTCGGCCCTGGATCGTGCTCGGCTACCTCGCCGGGGCGCTCTCGAGCGCCACCTGCCTGCTCCTCGGCGCCCTCATCGTCCCCCGCGAGCCGACCATCCTCGCCTATATGTCTGTCCCCCTCTGGACGGCCCTGGTCTATGGCGGGCGCGCCGTGCAGCTCCTGCGGGCCCGCCCGCCCTCCACCGGGGCGCTTGTGGGCGTGGGCGGGGCCTTCTCGGGCCTGCTCGTCACCTCGCTCCTCTGGTCGCACCACGCCTATCAGGCCCTGCCCGACGAGCCGCCCGACTGCTTCGTGGTCACCGCCGCGAGCCGCGGCCACCGCTCCGTCGTCGGCGCCAGGGCCCCCTATCGGCGCGGCGGGCGCACGCGCCTCGCCAACGCGCAGCTCCGCACCTTCTGGGCCTTCGAAGACCGCTGGGCCGCCGCCGCCCCCCGCAGCCACCGGGCGGTCCGGTGGGTCTATGGCTACGTCGGGCCCCTCGTCGCCCGCCGGATGGGCCACCCGCTCGTGGCCGACGCCGTCTTCCTCGCGCTCAAGCCCCTCGAGTGGGCCCTGCGCGGGCTCGGGCCGGCCTGAGCGCGCTCAGAGGCCGTAGGCGTCCGCCACCCGCGCCACCGAGCCGAGGCGCGCCGCTTGGGTGGGGCCGGCGTGGGCGAGGATGAGCTCGTCGGCGTCGGCGTGGGCCCGGAAGCGCTCGAGGCCGTCTCGGACGGCGTCCCGCTCACCGACGACCGCGTAGTGCATCATCTCGCGCAGGAACTGCCCCTGGGGCGAGGCGAGGAGGGCGTCGGCCTCGGCGTCGCTGAGGCGGCGGCCGCGGGCCAGCAGGAGCTCGGCGCGCTGGCGCTGCACCACCTGGAGCCCCGCCCGCGCCTCGGCCTCGCTGTCAGCGGCGAGCACGTTCACGCCGGCGATGACGTAGGGGCGGTCGAGGGCGGCGGAGGGCTGAAAGCGGCTCCGGTACAGCGCCACCGCCTGCTGCAGCGCGGCGGGGGCGAAGTGGGAGGCGAAGGCGTAGGGCAGGCCGAAGGCGGCGGCGAGGCTGGCCCCGAAGAGCGAGGAGCCGAGGATGTAGAGCGGCACGCGGGTGCCGGCCCCCGGGGTGGCCGTGACGCCGCCCACGGGCGCCTCTCCGGCGAGGTAGGCCTGGAGCTCGCGCACGTCGTCGGGGAAGGCCTCCGAGGCGGCGGGGTCTCGCCGCAGGGCGCGGAACACGGCCGCGTCCCCGCCCGGCGCCCGCCCGAGGCCGAGCTCGATGCGCCCGGGGTGGAGGCAGGCCAGCGTGCCGAACTGCTCGGCGATCGAGAGGGGCGAGTGGTTCGGCAGCATCACGCCGCCCGCGCCCAGGCGGATGGACCGCGTGTGTGCCGCGACGTGGGCGATGAGCACCGCCGGGGCCGAGGAGGCGATGCTGCGCATGTTGTGGTGCTCGGCGTACCAGACCCGGCGGTAGCCGCGGGCCTCGGCGAGCTGGGCGAGGGCCAAGGAGCCGCCGAGGGCCTCCGCGGCGGTCTCGCCGCGGGCGACGAAGGCGAGGTCGAGGATCGAGAGGGGCGTGTGCATCGGGGCGCCCTACCACGCCCTCGGGCGGGCGGGGACGAGCCCCAGGTCGCCGCCCCCCTGGGCAGGGAGGCGGCGCCGGTCGGTCCAACTACTTGGCGGGCTCGGCCCCCGCGCTGGTCTTCTCGGCTGCGGCGCGGCTGCGGCTGCTGCGGGCGAAGAGGGGCGCCATGATCTCGACGATGCTGCGGCAGCTCTGGTTGTTGCGCGAGCGGGCCTGAGCGACGGCGTAGAGGTCGAGCGTGGCGGTCCAGGAGTCGTGCATGGCCTCGAGGCGCGCGTCCTGAAGCCGGCGGAGCAGGCGCTCGACCGCGTTGATGGCCGGGTCGAGCGCCTCGACGCGGTCGAGGCAGGCCTCGATCTCCGCCGGGTCCACCCCCGCGAAGGCGCTGGTGTCGCTCAGGCGGCGGGCCTCATGGAGCACGGCGCGGGCGCGTGTGGGGAAGGCGGCCGGCGGGCGGGTGACGGTGCGGCGGCGCTCATCGGTGAGGCCCCCCACGAGCGCGGCGACCTGATCGTCGACCCCCTCGATCTGCGCGGTGGCCTGCTGGATGACGTCGAGCGTGACGGACATGGTGACTCCCTGTACAGCCCCACCCTGGATGGGCCGGCTGCGCAGAGGCCTTGAGCAAGCGGTGTGCCATCGTAAGATCAGGCACTTAGCGGTGAAAAGTGTCAGGTTTTCGGACAGGGGTGCCGGACATCCGTCAGGGACGTCCGTCAGGGGGCCCCGAAGGGCGGTGCGATGGCCCCGAAGGGCAGTGCGATGGCCCCGAAGGGCAGTGCGATGGCCCCGAAGGGCAGTGCGATGGCCCCGAAGGGCAGTGCGATGGCCCCGAAGGGCAGTGCGATGGCCCCGAAGGGCAGTGGCATGGCCCCGAAGGGCAGTGGCATGGCCCCAAAGGGCGATCGGATGGCCCCGAAGGGCGAAACGACGACGAGGCGAGGCCGCGGGGAGGGTGCCTCTCCTCCTCCCGCGCCCCGCGGGGGGAGGTGGCGCCGCAGCGGCGCCGGAGGGGGGCCGCGCATCGGAGCGACCTCCCTGCGGCGGCGCCGGAGGGGGGCCGCGCATCGGAACGACCCCGCACCATCTCCACCGGTCCCCGAAGCCCTTCCGCCGACCGACCCACCGCACACGCCCTTGGTGTACGATGGCGCCGCCTCGAAGGAAGCCGGAATGTCCACGCAGGAAGTGCCCGACAAGCTCGTCTCGTTTGACGAAGTGATCGATCGCCTCCGCGACGAGCTCGGCGCGATGAGCGTGAAGCTCGCACTCAGCAACCACGACACCGCCTTCACCGTCGAAGAAGTCGAAGTCGAGCTGCAGGTCGCCGTTCAACGTTCTGGCGAGCTCGGTGGCAAGCTGTCGCTGCACGTCTTCGAGATCGGCGCCAAGGGAACCTACTCGGATGTGTCCACCCAGAAGGTCAAGCTCAAGCTGAAGCCGGTCCGCCACGACCCGAAGGCGCCGATCGATCCGAAGACCTTCAAGGTGAGCCGGTAAAGCATGGCGCCGCACAGAGACGCGGTGATGGTCGGGCGGGTGCTGGACGATGGCACCTGCAAGATCCTCGGGAGCGGCACGGTGGTGGGCCCTCGCGCGTTCTTGACCGCCCGCCGTGTGCTGGAGGATGAGCAGGGGAATTGGTGTGCCGGCCTCTTTGTGCGCCTGCACTCCCAGGCGGAGCCAAGTGTCGCTGAAGGGCCTGCGTAGTCGGGCGGATGCCCGGCTTCGCGGGGCCCTCGGGCCGCCCAGTCTATTCTCCCTCTCTCCGACTGAGGCCCCATTGCCCCTTTCATCCTCCGCCTTCGCCGCCCAGCCGCTGCTCTCGAACGATCTCGCCTTCGCCATCCCTGCGCACATGCCGGTCGCTGCGGGGCATTGCCTCATCCTTCCGCGGCGAGCCTTCAGGCTCCTGGAGGACGCGACCGGAGAGGAGGAGGAGGCGATGGGGGAGCTGGCTGCGGCGCTTCGGCGGCGGTTCCGGGAGGATCTCGGCGCCGAAGGCTGCACGGTGGCCCTCGAACTCGATCCACATGCAAGTCCCGATCCCCTGCGCCTCTGTGTGCACGTCATCCCGCGCTGGAACGCCCTGCCGGAGCCGCTCACCGACGGTCAACCGCCGAATGCGCTTTTCCCCGCTCTGCTCCCGGCCTTGGTGCAGGCCACGCGGGTAGACGTGCTCGCCGCCTTCACCCAGATCAGTGGCCTCGACCTCGTGCTCGGGCCCTTCCGTGGCCTGTTCCGGCGGGGCGGGCAGGTGCGCCTGCTCACGGGGGACTACCTCAACATCACCTCGCCATTCGCCCTCCAGGGGCTGCTCAACCAGTCCCGAGCTCTCGCGGCGGGGGCCGACGAGGAGGAGGACGAAGCCGGTGGGGAGCGGGTGCCCGGTGTGCTGGAGACCCGGGTGGTCGAGGCGGCGAAGATCCGTCGTGCCTTTCACCCGAAGGCCTGGGTGGTCGAGGGCCCCGGCTTCGGGGTGGCCTACGTGGGCAGTAGCAACCTGTCGCGTTCGGCCCTGCTTGACGGTGTCGAGTGGAACCTGCGCGTAGACCGCGCGCGTGACCCACAGGCCTGGGCCCGTATCGGGGCCTCGTTCGAAGCGCTCTGGGCGCAGGCCCACCCCATCGACGAGGCCTGGATCGCCGCCTATGCGCTCCGGCCCCGACCCACGCTCGGGAGGGGCCCGGACGGAATGGCGCCGGGGGCCGACCTGGACGAGGAACCGCTGCCGCTCACCCGCGCGCCGGTCACCCCGAACGCGGTGCAGGTGGAGGCCCTCGCCGCCCTGGCGCGGAGCCGTGCCGCCGGGGTGGGCCATGCACTCGTGGTTCTGGCGACGGGGCTCGGAAAGACCTGGCTCGCCGCCTTCGACCTCCAGGCCATCGAGAAGGAGCTCGGCCGCCCGCTGCGGGTGCTCGTGCTCGCTCACCTGCGAGAGCTTCTGGAGCAGGCTGCGGGCACCTTTCGGGCCTGCGGCTTTGATGCGGGGGTGGCCTGGCTCGGTGACGGGAAACGACCGACGGGGGACTGGCGTCTGCTCTTCGCGTCGGTGCAGACCCTGTCCCGCCCCGAACACCTCCAGGGCTTCCGGCCCGACGACTTCGACTGCGTGGTGGTCGACGAAGTACACCACGCCGCCGCCCGTTCCTATCGGCGTATCCTCGACCACTTGCGGCCGCGTTTCCTCCTCGGCCTCACCGCCACGCCGGAGCGCGCCGATGATGGGGATGTGGCGGCCCTCTTCGACGATAACCTCGTCTATCGTTGTGACCTCGGCCTGGGCATCGCCCGCGGGCTGCTTGTGCCCTTTCGGTACTTCGGCCTGAAAGACACGGTAGACTACGCCAACCTCCCGTGGAAGAACGGCCGCTTCGACGTGGTCGAGCTCAGTCGGCGGGTGGAGACCCAGGCCCGAATGGAGACCCTCTGGCGCGCCTGGACCGACCCTGCCCAGGCCGGCCAGCGAAGCCTCGTCTTCTGCGTCTCGATCGCCCACGCGGACTTCACGCGCGACTGGTTAAAGGCCCGGGGCGTGCGCGCCGAGGCGGTACACAGCGGCGCCGGCTCCCATGACCGCGGGGCCGGCCTGGAGGCGCTCGCGGCGGGGCGGCTCGACGCCCTTTGTGCGGTCGACCTGTTCAATGAAGGCATCGACTGCCCCAGCATTGACCGCGTGGTGCTGCTCCGGCCCACCGAGTCACCGGTGGTCTTCCTCCAGCAGCTCGGCCGCGGCCTTCGCACCCTCGCCGGCAAGTCCATCCTCACGGTCATCGACTTCGTGGGCAACCACCATGTCTTCCTCAACCGCCTGCGCACGCTGCTCGGCCTCGGCGGTGGAGCGGGGGAGGGGGCGGGGGGCCCGTCTACACCCCTCCATGCCTTCCTGTACGACGATGGGGCCGCCACCCTCCCTCCTGGCTGCTCCCTGCACATCGAGACGGAGGCCATAGACCTCCTCCGTCACTTCCTGCCCCGCGTGGGCTCCGACGAGGTGGAGCGGGTCTATCGGGAGCTGCGGGCGGCCCGCGGCGAGCGACCCACCGCGGGAGAGCTCCTCCGGCGGGGGCTCAACCCCGCCACGGTGCGCCGCGGGCATGGGGGCTGGTTCCACTTCGTAGACCGGATGGGCGACCTGACCGACTCCGAGAGGGCTGTGCTCACCGCTGTTGGCCCTTGGCTCACCGATCTCGAGGCCGCCCCCCTCCGCGGTCCCTATCGGCCCCTCGTGCTCGAATTGCTCCTCGATGGCGGGCACCTGCTCTCCGGCCTGTCGCTCTCGGCGCTGGCCGAAGGGCTGCGGCAGCGCCTCCGTTTGGACGCCCGCCTGCACGGACTGTTGGCGGAGGCCGACCGGGCGGCCCTCGACCACCCCGAAGCGTGGCGGGCGGCCTGGGAGCAGCGACCCCGCTCGGAGTGGAACAGCGGCCTCCGGGTGGAGGCCGGGCAAGTGGCGGCGAAGGTTCGCCTGCCGGCGGACGTGGAGGGCACTTCGTTCGGGTTGGCCTTCACCGAAATGGTGCGGGAGCTGGTCGATCTGCGCCTCGCCCAGCTCCGACGCCGCCTCGTGGTCGATCCCGGCTCAGGGGCCGTCGAGGTCAAGGTCATTCATAACTACCAGGGGCCCATGCTGAAGCTCCCCGACGGGCAGGCGCGGGAGGCCCTGCCGGTGGGCTGGACCGACGTACGGCTCCCCGATGGCGAGGTCTGGCACCTCAATTTCGTCAAGATCGCAGTGAACGTGGCCCGCCGCCCCGGGCGCGACCAGAACCTCCTCCCCGGCCTGCTTCGGAGCTGGTTCGGCGATGTGGCCGGCAACTCGGGCACGGGCTTTCGGGTTCGTTTCCGCCCCTCTCCCGACGGCTGGTGGATGGAGCCGGTCGAGGGCCAGGTGGTCGAGCTGCCCGCCCGCGGGCGCGTGGTGGCCTGGCCCTCCCTACGGGCGGCGGCGGGGCGACAGAACGACTGGCAGGCCGCGCTCGAGGCCGAGTGGGTGAGCCTGCCGGGCGTCCGGCCCGACCCCGAGCTCTTAGCGGTGCGTGCCTTCGGCGACTCGATGGACGGCGGCAAGCGCCCCATTCGGGATGGCGACTGGGTGCTGCTCCGTTGGGCCCGTGGCCAGGGTCTCTCGGCGCTGGAGGGGCAGGTAGCCCTGGTGGCGGTCGGCGAGGCCGGCGACGAGGCCCATGAATACTATCTCAAGCGTCTCGTGAACGTGGATGGAGGCTGGGTGCTGCGGTCGGACAATCCGGCGGTGGCCGACCGCCCGGCGGAGGGTGCGGAGCCGCTGGCCCGCCTCGTCCAGGTCTTCACTCCCGAGTCTCTCGCGCCCGAAGAGGGCAAGGTCATGGATGAGGCGGCGCTGGTCGAGGCCTTCGGCCTGTCCTCCACCCCCCGCCCTGGTGCCTCCCGGGTAGACGGCCACCTCTTCATCCTCCTCTCCGAGCCCGGCCAGCTCGCCGCTCCCGATCGGGCCCTGCCGATCGGGGAAGTGCGCCACCCGGCCGAGACCGCCTTCGTCTTCACCGCGGTCGCCTCCCCGGCACCGGAGAGTGTTGGGAGCTGGCGATACGCCGGGGTGGGGCGTTGGCTCCTTGCCGAAGGGCGCTGGGCTTTCCCCGCGCTCAACCTGGAGAGCTGGCGGTCGCTCTCCTCCGCACGCGGGGTCTCGCGCACGCTCCGGAAGGAGGATCTCGCGCGGGCTGACAGTGCGGTCGCTCGTGTGCTCGCCGAGGGGGCTGGCCGCATCATTGAGTCTCGTGGCCGACGGTGTCGGGTCATTGGCCGGGCACCACGAGGTGGGCTGCGCATCGACGGCGGAGCTGGAGGATTCAAGGAACGCACCATCTCGCTCGTGGACCTCGCTTGGGTACTTGTCGCGAAAGACGACTTGGCCACGCGGCCCGGCATTCTTGACGAGCCTCGGGTGAACCGGGTCCGTTACCTGGAAGGTGCTGGGGAGACTTCCACCCGGTTCATCGACACCGCCTGGGCGCTCACCCTCCTGCATGGATTGGAAGACGCCTGACCGCAGGTCCCCTCCGCCGGCCCCCGCCGACCTGCGACAATCCCCACCCGCTACACTCCCGTCATGCTCTCGGCCGCCTTCCCCCGGTCCGTTCCCCGCAGTCCCTCCTCTCCACCCCGCCCTCGTGGCGATGGAAGGCTCCTTGCGCGATGGCCGAGCGATGTCCGCCCGCACCAACCTCGCAGACCCCGACTACGAGCCGTCTGACGACGATCTGGCTCGCTTGATGCACGACGCCTTCGCGGGGCTCCGCGATGCGCGCGAAGAGAGCCTTCGGGAGATGCGGGTCCGGATCGAGCGGCTCCAGGTGGAAGCACGGGCGCGCTTCGCCGCCGAGTGGCTGGCGAGCCCGGTCTCGTGAACCCGGCCCTGCTCGTCATCGCAGGGCCGAACGGCGCGGGAAAGACGACGGTCACGACACGGCTCCGTGCGGACCATTGGAGCGAGGGCGTCGAGTACCTTCGGCGCCTCGCCGCCCGCAACCACGCCCAAGCCGCTCGAGGCTGAGGGGGTGTGGCGCTCGCATGGAGCGAGTCGCTCATGCCAACCTGCCCGACACCCTCGACGACGCTCCAGCGTCCCCCTCCGCCGCCGATGCGGCGGCACCTCCCCCATAGGATGGGGGAGGCTGAAGCCGCGTTAGCTCCTACGTTGACCTCCCTTCTCCGATGGGGGAGATGGCGCTCCCTGCCCGGGCGGCCGGCCCCGAAGGGCGAACCGACGGCCCCGTAGGTCGATGCCGACCTCCACGCCGACCCGCTACACTCCCCCCATGCTCTCGGCCGCCCTCTCTCAGTCCCTCCTCTGCTGCCCCGCCTGCCGCGGCCCCCGGAGCGGCGTCTACCACAGCGCCCCCCTCGGGCTCGACGCCGTCTTCGCCGAGCAGGGCGGCGTCATCACCGAGGCCCTGCTCCGCTGCCCCGCCTGCGGCGCCCGCTACCCGGTGGTCGACGGGGTGGCCGTGATCTTGAAGGACACCGCCAGCTATCTCCGCCAGCAGGAGCGCCCCCTCCTGTGGCGGGCTGACCTCCACCCCGCCCTCGAGCACTGGCTGCGCGGCGCCTGGACCGAGGAGGAGGACCCGAACTGGCACCGGCAGATGCTCGCCATCTATGGCCGCAGCCTCTCGGAGGGCCCCGCCTGCCCCGCCGAGCGGCACTATGCCGCGCGCCGGGCCGCCTGGATCGACCGCGCGCAGGACCCCCTCCTGCTCGACGCCGGCTGCGGCTTCGGGCCGGCCACGCTCTCGGCCCTGTCGCTCGGCGCGCGGGTCATCGCGGTCGACACCGACCTCGGGGCGCTCCGCGGCCTCTCCCGCCTGCTCCGGGAGGGCCGGGTGACGGTGCCGGGCTGGCGGAACGGGGGAGGGGACTTCGTGCCGATGGAGATCGAGCGGCCTCTGGGGCTGGACCCCGCCCGCGCCTTGATCCTCGCCGCCGACCTCTTGGACCCGCCCTTCGCCGCCGAGACCTTTGACGGGGTGATGGCCTACCACGTGCTCGACAACCTCGGCGCGCCGGTCACCTTCCTCCGGCAGATGAACGCCGTGCTGAGGCCCGGGGGGCGCCTCGCCCTGTCGAGCCCCTACGACTGGTCACCGCGCTGCACACCGCCGGGGGCCCGCCTCGGGGAGGCGGTGCGCGCCACGGCGGAGGATCTCGATCCCGCCGCCGCGCTGCGCGCCCTCCTCCGCGGTGAGCTGCCCGCCTTCGCCCCCGAGCTCGCCTTCTCGCTCGAACAGGACGTGGACGGGCTCGAGTGGGTCCTACACCGCCACCTGCGGAGCAGCCACGTCTACCGCTGCCACGCCCTCGAGGCGGTGAAGGGCGGAGCCCCCGGGGGGCGGCGCGGGTCGCTGGGTCCTGGCCTGGGCGGGTGATAGCCTGCGGGCAGGTCCAGCACTGCCTTGAAGACCCCCTACGCCACGCCGGCCGACCTCTTCGCCATCCCCGAGGGGGAGCGTCACCACGAGCTCCTCGCGGGCGAGCTCGTGCGGAAGGCGCTCCCGGTGGCGCGACACGGCGCCAGCCAGCTCGCGGTGGGCGAGGCGCTCGGGCCCTTTCGTCGGCGCCCAGGCGGGCCGCGGGGCCCGGGGGGCTGGCGCTTCGCCAGCGAGTGCGAGATCCAGCTTGGACCCGACACCATCGTCCGCTCCGACGTCGCCGGGTGGCGCCGCGAGCGGCTCCCCCGCCTCCCCGACACGTTCCCGTGCCGGGTGCGGCCCGACTGGGTCTGTGAGGTCCTCTCCCGGTCGAACGCGGTGGTCGATCTCCTCGACAAGGTGCGCATCTACCACGAGGCCGCGATCCCCCACTATTGGATCCTCGACTCCGCTCGCGAGGCGCTGCGGGTGCACCGCTGGGCGGAGCTCGGCTACCGCGTCGTGCTTGACCGCGGTCGGGAGGCCCTGGTCCGCGCCGAGCCCTTTGAGGCCATCGAGCTGCTCATCGCGGACCTCTTCGATGACGTCGAGGACGACGAGAGCCCCAGCGCCCGCGGCGGCACCGGAGCCGGCCCGGACGGGTCTGAAGGCGGGGCCTGAGACCCCCTCCCACCGCCGGTTAGGCTGGCGCCATGTGGCTCCTCCTCTGCTCCTTCGCCCGCGCTGACGACACCGTGCTCACCCTCGAGGGCGAGGTCCCCGAGGGCGGGCCCGACCACTTCCTCCTGCCCTTCGAGGTGCCCTCGGGGGTGGTGGAGATCGAGGTCGCCCATGATGACCTCTCGAGCGAGAACATCCTCGACTGGGGCCTCGATGACCCCGACGGCTTCCGGGGCTGGGGCGGCGGCAACAGCGAGCCCGCCGTGGTGGGCCTCGAGGCGGCCTCGCGGAGCTACCTGCCGGGCCCCATGCCCGCGGGCACCTGGAATGTGGTCGTCGGCAAGGCGAAGGTGACCGAGCGACCGGCGACCTACGCCGTCACCGTGACGCTCCGCACCGCCGCCACCCTCGCCCCCGAGGCCGGCCGGGAGCCCTACGTCGCGGCGGCCCCCCTCCAGAGCGGGCCCGGCTGGTTCGCGGGTGACCTGCACGTCCACTCCCGCGACAGCGGCGACGCCAGCCCCACCCTCGACGAGATCGGCGCCGAGGCCGTGGAGAACGGCCTCGACTTCGTGGTGATCAGCGACCACAACACCGTCTCCCAGGACGCCCTGCTCGTGGCCGCCCAGGCCCGCTGGCCGGAGCTCCTCTTCCTCCCCGGCATCGAGTTCACCACCTACGACGGGCACGCCGGTGCCGTGGGGGCGACCGAGTGGGTCAACCACCGCGTCGGGCTCGACGGCGCCACCATCGAGGCGGCGGCGGCGGCGATCTCGGCCCAGGGGGCCTTCCTGGTGGTCAACCACCCGAGCCTCGACCTCGGGGAGCTCTGTATCGGCTGCGCCTGGGAGCAGCCCCTGGACCCCGCCGCCGTGGGGGGCATCGAGCTCATCACCGGGGGCTGGGCCCCGGTCGGCAAGCTCTTCTTCGAGGACAACGTGGCGCTCTGGGAGTCCTGGCTCGACCTCGGCCACCGGGTGACGCCCGTGGGCGGCAGCGACGACCACAAGGCCGGCGAGGATGAGGGGGCCACCGGCAGCCCCATCGGCAGCCCCACCACCTGGGTCTGGGCCGAGCAGCTCGATGAGGCGGGCATCCTCGAGGGCCTCCGCGCCGGGCGCACCGTCATCCAGCTCCAGGGCCCGGGCGACCCCTTCCTTGACCTCTCCGCCGACGCCGAGCCCGCCGCAGGGGAGGACATCCCCGACTCCAGCGGGCTCACCGCCACCGTCACCGGTGGCCCGGGGGGGCGCCTCCAGTGGATCGTAGACGGCGCCGTGGTCGAGGAGCTCGACGTGGACGCCGATCCCTTCGAGAGCGCGCGCCGCTTTGACGCGCCCGCGGCGGGCCTGCGGGTGCGGGCGCAGTGGCTCGTCGAGGGGGAGCCCCGGGTGGTCACGGGCTACCGCTACCTCCGCGACGCCCCCGCCGAGGCCGCGGGGGGCGGCGAGGCGGCCTCCGGCAAGGCGGGCTGCGGCTGCGGCGCCTCGGGCACCCGCGGCGCGGCGCCCCTCGGGGCGGGGCTCCTGCTCGTCGGCCTCCTCGGGGCTCGGCGCCGGCGGTAGCGCCCCGACGGATCAGCCGGCGGCCCGCCACCAGGGGTCGAGCTGCCGCCGGGCCATCGCCTCGTCGCCGAGGTCGCGCACCTCGCCGATGCGGGGGGCGATGAGGGCGAGCTTGCCGGCCCCCGCGGCCTCCGCGAGCACCTGGATGGGCTCGTCCCAGGCGTGGATCGCGAGGTCGAAGGTGCTCCAGTGTACGGGCAGCAGCGGGCTCCCGCCGAGGGCCTTGAGCGCCTCCTGGGCCTGCCAGGGGCCGAGGTGGATGTCGCCCCAGGCGGTGTGGAAGGCGCCGATCTCGAGGAGCGTGAGGTCAAAGGGCCCGAGGCGGCGGGCCACCTCCTCGAAGGCGGGCTCGAGGCCGGTGTCGCCGGAGAAGAAGACCCGGTGGCGCGGGCCGATGAAGGCGTAGCTGGCCCAGAGGGTGGCGTTACGGTCGAGCGGGCCGCGGCCGGAGAAGTGCTGGGCTGGCGCGGCGGTGATGCCCACGTCGGTGCCGGGGATCTCGGCGTCCTGCCACCACTCGAGCTCGACGATGCGCTCGGGGGGCACGCCGAAGCGCTCGAGGTGCGCCCCCACGCCCAGCGCCGTGAAGAAGGGGCAGGACTGGGTGGCGGCGAGGCGGCCGACGGCCTCGGCGTCGAGGTGGTCGTAGTGGTCGTGGCTGACGAGGATGGCGTGCAGGGGCGGCAGCGCCTCGATCGCCACCGGGGGCGGGTGGAAGCGCCGCGGCCCGACGAGCTGCGAGGGGCTCGCCCGCTGCGACCAGACGGGATCGGTGAGGATGCGCGCCCCGTCTACCTCGAGCAGCACCGTGGAGTGACCGAGCCAGGTGGAGCGGAGGCCGGTGGAGGGTTGCCGCCGCCAGTCGTCGAGCGGTGAGACCAGCGGCAGGGTGAAGGGGGGCCGCCGCTGGGCCTTCGACTTCATCATCTCGGAGGCCACGCCCACCCCGCCGATGAGGTCCATGTTCGGCCCCTTCCCGGAGGGGTTGGCGAAGCGCCCGCCCTTCCAGAGGGGGTTCGCCTCCTTACGCGACGTGCGGCGGGCCGCGCGCTCGGCGGAGGCCTCGGCCGCGGGGGTGCAGGGCTTCATGCGGGGATCCGGGTGCGGGGGCGACGAGCGAGCGGGGACGACGAGCGGGCGGGGCCTCAGTCGAGGACGAAGCGCTGGATAAGCACC
The DNA here is from genome assembly GCA_044344255.1 of Myxococcota bacterium. GTDB lineage: Bacteria > Myxococcota_A > UBA796 > UBA796 > UBA2385 > JBIJDH01. The sequence goes on along the minus strand of JBIJDH010000001.1, from coordinate 291,997 downwards.
GAGCGCCACTCCGACGAGCGGTTGGCCGTCGCCGCGTGCGGGGTCATGCCGTGGTGGAAGCTGAGGCCGCCGCGGCGGAGCGGCACCGTGACCACCGCCGCTGGGTCGACCGCGCAGGCCCCGCGGGCGCAGGCGTCCCCGCCGATGAGGTCGGCCTCGAGCTCATGGGGGAGCGGGCCGCCCCGGTGGGCGCCGTCGAGGAAGCGCATGCAGCCGCGGCCCTCGTCGACGTCCTGGAGCGGCAACCAGCAGGAGAGGAGCCGCTCGCCAGCCCCCGGCGGGAGCGAGGCGCCGTCCTGGTGCCACCAGGTGGCCGAGCCGTGGCGGGGCGGCTTCTCGAGGAGCTGCTCGTACCAGAAGCGGGCCGGCCCGCCGAGCAGGGCGCCGGCGAAGCGCCTGGTCCAGGCCTGGAGCGGCTCGGCCGTCCAGCCCGGCCAGACGAGCGTGAGCATCGACTGGAGCACGTAGTCCCCCGGCTCATCCTCGGGGCGCGTCCCCGGCTGGCGGATGGAGAGGCTGGGCTCGTCGTGCACCCGCGCCGCCCGGGCGGCGAGGGCCTCGATCAGCGGCAGGGGGACGGCGTCCTCGACCGCCAGCCAGCCGTGTTCTTGGAAGAAGCAGAGCTCGGCCGGGCTCGGGAGTCGCGACCACATGGCTCAGCGCCCGGCGCCGGGATCGGGGTCGTGCGCGGGGTCGTGGTCGTGGTCGTGCTCATGGTCGTGACTGTGGTCGTGCCCGTGCCCCGGCAGCACCTCGGGCGCGGGCTCCCCCGCGGCGGCGCAGTAGCGGGCCCAGGCGTCGGCGGCCTCGGTCCAGCCGCAGTGGGTGAAGGGGGCGAGGTCGGCGCGGGCGCCCTCGAGGTCACCGGCGGCGAGGCGCTGGAGCCCGCGGCCCACCCGAGCGACGGCCTGCTCGGGGTCGAGCGTGAGGGCGGCGGCCCAGTCGGCGGCGGCGACCGTGGGGTCGTCGTTCCGGCGCAGCCAGCCGCGGAGGGCGAGGGTCTTGCTGTGCGGCGGGCCCTCCTGGGTGAGGCCGTCGAGGGTGGAGAGAGCGTCTGCGTGCCGGCCCTGGGCCTCGAGCACCTCGGCGGCGCGCAGCGCGAGGTCGCGGTGGCCCGGGTGCGCCTGGAGGCCGTCGTGGAGGGCCTGGAGCGCGCGGTCGAGCTCCCCCGCCGCCCAAAAGGCGAGGCCCAGCACCTCGAAGGAGGCGGGCTCCCGCGCCCCGTCGGCGATCATCTCGGCCTGGGCCCCCGCGTAGGCCACCCAGTCGTCCCGGAGGAGGGAGAGGGTCTGCCGCTCGCGGCGGAGCTCGTCGGGCGGCAGGGTGCCCCCGGGGATGCTGTCGAGGTCGGCCTCGGCGGCGTCGGCGTCGCGGGCGCCGTGGAGGAGGAGGTGGAGCCGTCGCCGCCGCCCCTCCGCCCAGCCCGGCGCGTGGTCGCGCAGCAGGACCGACTCCTGGAGCGCCCCCGCGAGGTCACCCGCCGCCTGTCGGGCGGTCATGGCGTCGAGGGCGTCCAGCGCGGCCCAGGGGGGGCCCTCGAAGTCGAGCTCGGCCAGCAGCGCGGCGTGGGCCGGCAGGTCGAGCACCACCCGCCCGAAGCTGTCGACCGTGAGGCCGCGCACGGCCAGCGCCTCGGCCTGGGCCGGCACCGAGGGCCGCGCGCCTGGCCCCCCGGGATCGACCCAGGGGATCTCCAGCGTCCAGCCCTCGGGGATCGATCGGAAGTCCCACCAGCAGACCCGCTCGGCGCCGGGCGGGTCTCCGGGGAGGCGGCGGGTCATCAGCCTTCGCATGGGGCGCTCCGGGGGCCGGCCCCGCAGCGGCGGGGGGAGGGGACCGTATCACGGGCCCCCCGCAGGGCGGGGCGCGGGCCGCTCAGCCCCGGGGCCCCGCTGCTCCGCAATCCTCCGCGGGGAGACCGGCGAGGGAGCGCTCGAAGAAGGGGGGGAGCTCGGTGTACGCGGGGAGCGTCGGGAGGCGTAGGGCGAGGGTGCGGGCGAGCTCCAGCCCCTCCATAAAGCGCCCCCGCGCCTCCGCCGTGGCCCCCCGCGCTGCGGATACTCGACCCATGTTGTGCAGCGAGATGGAGAGGTCGCGCAGGGCCTCGGGGGTCTCGCCGAGGCGGCGAAGGAGGGTCCGGCTGAGCTCCAGGCTCTGCCTGTAGGCGGAGGCGGCCCCCTCCCAGTCCCCCCGCTTCTCCGCGGCCCCCCCGACCTTGTCCAGCGAGACAGAGAGGTCGCGCAGGGCCTCGGGGGTCTCGCCGAGTCGGCGAAAGAGGGTGCGGCTGAGCTCCAGGCCCTCTCCGTAGGCGGCGGCGGCCCCCTCCCAATCCCCCCGCTTCGCCGCGGCCCCCCCGACAAGGTTCAGCGAGACGGAGAGGTCTCGCAGGGCCTCGGGGGTCTCGCCGAGTCGGCAAAGGAGGGTGCGGCTGATCTCCAGGCTCTCTCCATAGGAGGCGGCAGCCCCCTCCCAGTCCGCCCGCGTCAACGCGGCTCCCCCGACCTTGTTGAGCGAAACGGAGAGGTCGCGCAGGGCCTCGGGGGTCTCGCCGAAACGGCGAAGGAGGGTCCTGCTAAGCTCCAGGCTTTCCGCGTAAGCGATGGCTGCACCCTCCCAGTCTCCTCGCTTCGCAGCGGCACCCCCGACCTTTTCAAGCGAGACGGAGAGGTCTCGCAGGGCCGCGGGGGTCTCACCGAGTCGCCGAAGGAGGGTGCGGCTGAGCTCTAGGCTCTCCCCATGAGCGGAGGCGGCCCCCTCCCAGTCCCCCCGCCTCTCCGCGGCCCCCCCTATCTTTTCAAGAGAGACGGAGAGGTCTCGCAGGGCCTCGGGGGTCTCGCCGAGTCTGCGAAGGAGGGTGCGGCGGAGCGCCAGGCTCTCCCCGTAGGCGGAAGCGGCCGCCTCCCAGTCCCCCCGCCTCTCCGCGGTCCCCCCGACCTTTTCAAGAGAGACGGAGAGGTCGCGGAGGGTCTCGGGGGTCTCGCCGAGTCTGCGCAGGAGGGTTCGGCTGATCTCCAGGCTCTCCGCGTAGGCGGAGGCGGCCCCCTCCCAGTCCCCTCGCTTCGCCGCGGCCCGCCCGACTTTGTTGAGCGATACGGAGAGGTCGCGGAGGGTCTCGGGGGTCTCGCCGAGTCTGCGCAGGAGGGTTCGGCTGATCTCCAGGCTCTCCGCGTAGGCGGAGGCGGCCCCCTCCCAGTCCCCCCGCTTCGCCGCGGCCCCCCCGACATTGTCCAGTGAGACGGCTAGGTCTCGGCGGGCCTCGTGGGTCTTACCGAGTCGTCGCAGCAGGTTCCGGCTGAGCTCCAGGCTCTCGGCGTATGCCGCCGCCGCGGCCTTCCCGTCCCCCCGCCTCTCCGCCGCGCCGCCAACCTTGTTGAGCGAGATGGAGAGGTCTCGGAGGGCATCTGGAGTCTCGCCGAGGCGGCGAAGGAGGGTCCGTCGGAGCTCCAGGCTCTCGGTGTAGGCCGCCGTCGCGGCCTCCCCGTCCCCCCGCATCTCCGCCGCGCCGCCGACATAGTCCAGAGAGATGGAGAGGTCGCGAAGGGCCTCGGGGGTCTCGCCCTCGGCGGCGGCTCGGGCTCGATTGCGCTCCAGCAACTGGGCCGCGAGGGCGGTGGCCTCCTCCACCCAGGCGGCGCGGAGGAAGCCGTCTAAGGCGCGAGAACCGGCGAGGATCACGCCGCGGTCGATGGGTCTGGACGTGTCGGGAGGCTGGCTGGCAGCGCGTCGCTGAATCCGCTGCCACTCCGCCACCGCCGCCTCACCCTCCGCGTCCAATGGAAACCGAGCCGGCGCGGGCGGCGCCGCGCGCTCTGTCGCCGGAGGCTCTGGTCTGAGCCAGTCCCCCACCTCGATCGTGAAGTCCCGGATGGCCCAGAGATCGGGCGCGAGGCTCCGAATCCGCGGCAGCTCCGCGAGGGGGAGCACGAGCACCAACGGCCGACCGAGCTGTCTCCGTAAGGGCTCCCGCTGCTCATTGAGCCGGGTGATGAAATTCAAGCGGGCGGCGCGCCAGGCCTCCCCCGCCTGTCGGGAGAGGTCCACCCAGCAGGGCGCGGCGAGGAGCCGCTCATGCTCGGGGGGGTGCAGGAGGCGAGGCAGGAGCTCGAAGGCGAGCTGCTCGGGGCGCTCCAGCTTCACGGTGTCGAGTCGGGTGACCCGCGCCCGGTAGATGTCGGCCAGGCGCTCGCGGAGCACCCCCACCACACCGCTGTTCTCGCTCAGGATGAGGCCAAGGCAGAAGCCCTCCGCCCAGTCCAGGTTCTGGCGGAGCTGCTCCCAGGCCTCCTCTCCAGCGGGGAGCAGCCCTCGATCTGTCATTCGGGGGCGGGCTCCGTGCCGAGCTCGGTCACCTCATTCACGATGAGCGGGTGGATGTCATACCAGGGCTCACCATTGAGGTAGTTCATCACGAGGTTCGAGTCGAGGAAACGAGCGAAGCGGGGCACGTCCTCCACCGAGTCGAGGGCCGTCTTCTTCTGCTGATGGATCTTGAGCAGCCAGCGCGCGTCGTCGCGTGCGATGGGCAGGAGCTCTCGGAGGAGGTGCTGCTGAACGCGGACAAGGAGAGGATCATCAACGGCAAACATGCCGCCCGTCTCCAGCAACACCGCGCACTCGCGCAGGAGGCGGAAGTAGTCGCGGATGTCGCCCCCGGACCGCTCGGCGAGCTGACGGAGACGGGGGGCGGAGATCACCGACTGCCAGTCGGGCAGCCGCTGGCTGATGATCTTCTCCATCACCGCGAGGCCATCCGGGTCCTCCTTGCCATCCCGACTGCGGACGTGAATATTCGGCCAGGACGTGATGGTGCCGCCGAAGGGCCGCGCCGCGTTGCTCATCAGGGCAAGGAAGAAGGGGGGCACAGTGTAGACGACGTGCAGAGTCGGGAGCGCGAGGCTCACCGCCTGATTGTAGAAGGTGTCCACTACGCTATTGTGGACGGCTTCGGCCTCGTCACCGATGCCGCGGATCTGCTCCACGGAGTCCACGAGCAGCACCACCTTGAGGTCGGGGTCACCGGCCCGGGAGCGTAGGGTCTGCACGAGCTCCCGCACAAAGGAGTGGACCTGCTGGACGAGGGTGGTCATGTGTCCGCGGAGCCGCTCCTGCACCCGCTCCTTGAAGGTAGGGTCGATCTTCAGCTTGAGCGCGAGCTCGGCGGCGACCGTCGCCGAAGCCAGTCCGACGTCTCCCCCCGCCTCCGCGGAGAGGCCGACCCCATCGAGCTCCAGCTCGGCCTGGAAGAGCTTCTTCATTCGCTCCCAGTAGCTCTCCCGGATGGGCCGGAGCCCGTCGTCCCCTTCGATGACCTTTGACAGCGCGGCCATGAGGGCGAGGAGGAAGTCGCTCACCTCGATCGGCTTGGTGAGCAGGAGGCTGTCCAGCATGTCCACCAGGTAGACGGCGCAGCCTTGGCCTTCGAGCAGGCGCTTCAGGCGCCGGAGCTCCGTGCTCTTTCCATTTCCCCGAAAGCCCGTGAGCAGGTTCACGCTCTCCGATTCGGCGAAGAGCAGGCGGGTGTTCAGGGCGAGGATGGGATCCCGGCGCAGATCGGAGGCGAGGATGTCTACATAGTACGGGGAGTCCGGCTCCAACGGCCGCGCGTTCTCGCCCGAGAGCTTTCGATAGAAGTTGCGGAGCACGGGGGTACGGGCCGACATGGGTTGTCCTCGGCCCCTGCCGTAACCACCGGGCGGCCCAACGGGAACCGGCCGCCCGGCGCCCCGAGTCAGCCTCCGCCCCGCCGCGCCCGGCGCCGCCGCAGCCCGGCGAGGCCGAGCAGGGCGGCGAGGGCCCCGCTCCACCGGCGGCCGTCGGGGGCCGCGCTGCAGCCGCAGCCGCCCGCCTTGTCGCCCCCGTCCTCGCTGTCTTCGTCGGCCGCGCCCGCATCGCCGTCGGCCGCGCCGTCGCCGCCATCGCCGCCGTCGGCGCCGTCGCCGCCGTCGGGGGCGCCAGAGTCGCCGGGAGCGCCGCTGTCGTCGGGCCCGCCGACGTCGAGCTCGACGTAGAGCGGCAGCGCGCCGAGGGTGAGGCGGATGGCCCCGTCGGTCACGGTGGGGAGGGGCGCCTCGGCCGGCTCGGCGCTCGTGCCGGGCAGGGTGTAAGCGCGGCGCGGGGCCTCGGGGCGGGGCACATCGACGGTGGCCGTGGCGCCCTCGGCGGGGTCGGTGGGGGTCCAGCCGACGAGGTGGGTGGGCACGCCGTCGGCGCCGCCGAGGAGGTAGACCCAGGCGGCGTCCGACTCCTCGATGACCCCGACCACCCGCGCCTCGCCGAGGAGGGCGCGGAGGGCGGCGAGGGCCTGGTAGGGGCCCTTCGGGGCGAAGCCGCCCTCGACCGTGCCCGTGAGGCCGCTCCGACAGAAGAGCGTGTCGCAGCCCGAGATGTTGGCGTAGAAGAACCAGGTGGCCCGCTCGAGGCCGAGCCGGTTCCAGAGCAGGGCGCCGCGCTGGGCGTAGGCGGTGGCCGCCGCCTCGGAGACACACTCGCTGTTCGAGCAGGTCTCGCCGGCCCCGTCGCTGTCCCAGCCCCACTCGGTGAGCCAGACCGGCAGGCCGGGGGTGTTCGTGTCGCGCCAGCGCAGCAGGTTGAGCACCTGGCGGGAGGAGGAGCCGGCGTCCTCGGGGGGCACGCCGACCCGCACGCCGGCCTCGTCGTTGCGCACGCTGTAGGCGTGAATGTTGAGGGCGTCGAGCGATGCGGCGGTGGCCTCGTCCACGCGGGCGCCGATGTAGTGGCCGCCGGCCTCGGTCTCGGCGTCGGGGTCGTGGGCCTGCAGCGCGCAGGGCAGCACCCGCATCGCCGGGTCGCCGGCCTTGGCCCCGTCGACGAAGCCGGAGAGCACCTCGTTGTAGAAGTCAGCCGGGTAGTCCCAGGGCTCGTTACCGGCCTCGATCGCCGTGAGCGAGCCCGTGCCCGCGGTGGGGCCGAAGTGGCGGGCCATCGCCTCGGCGTAGGTGTAGGCGGCGGTGTAGGGGTCGTCCCAGCTCGCGGCGGGCGCGTCACGGGCGGTGAATTGCACCGAGGCGGTCACGTCGAGGCCGGCGGCGGCCCAGTCGTCGTACTCGCGGTCCCAGTCGAGCCACCACTGGGCCTCGGTGCCGCTCGTGGCCATGTCCTCGTAGGCGGGGACGTGGTCGGGGTCGGTGATGTCCCAGCCGAGGTTGTGGTAGTTGCGGGCGTGCGGGGCGACGGCGGTGTACCGCTCGGGGCCCTCGCCGGGGGGCAGGCTGTCGGAGTAGCCGGAGGTGCCCCAGCCCCAGATGCCATTGACGCCGATCATCTCGGAGAGCGGGGCGACGGCGCCCGAGAAGGAGGGCATGGGGCCCGTCTCCCCGTCGTGGTCCCAGGCGTCGAGCTCCCAGACGTAGACCTTGGCGTAGTCCTCGGGGCTGACCTCGTGCTCGACCTTGAGGTAGCGGAGCTCCGGGTCGGCGGGGAGGCGGGTCTCGACCGCGCCCAGGGCCTCGGGGTCCAGGTCGGCGAGGAGGGTCCAGGCGAGCCCGTCGAGCGAGCCGTACAGCGCGCTCGAGAGGCCCTTGCCCCCGGCCCAGTGGCGGCTGCGCACGACGCCGACCGGGCGGGCGAGGCCGAGGTCGACCGTCGCCCACTCGAGGCAGGGGCCGCGGTAGGCGCCCACCTCGGTGACGGTGAAGCCGCTCGTGGCGGTGAGGAGCACGGCGGCCACGGCCTCGGTGGGGGCGGCGTAACGCTGGAGTGTGTAGGCCTCGGCGCTCGTGTAGGTGCCGACCGAGAGCAGGCCACCGGAGGCCGTCTCGACGCTGACGTCGATGGTGCCGCCGAAGCCGCGGAAGGCCACCTCGTCGAGGAGCTGCGCGGCCGCGAGCTCGACCCGCAGGCTGGCGCTGCCGCCGGAGAGAGCGGCGCTGGCCCCGGTGTAGACGTCGGCGTCGGTGGCGCCGTCGGGGGAGCCGGCGCCGGAGAGCGTGCAGCGGCCCGCCGCGCAGGCGAGGGCCAGCGGGTTGAGCTCGGCGCGCGACAGGAAGCCCGAGGGGAAGCAGCTCCCCGAGGTCCAGTTCGTGTTGTCGTCGCCGTCGAGGACCCGCTCGGAGAGGTCGGGGTTCGAGCTGGTCTCGACGGTGGCCTCGTCGGTCCAGGGCGGGATCAGCCCGGCGTCGGGGTCCCAGGCCAGGGCGGGGAGGCTGAGCAGGGCGGTCAGGCTGAGCACGGGCGCTCCGAGCGGGCCCGCAGCCTATCCCCGCCGCGGCGGTCGAGGGCCGCGGTCGAGGGGGCTGGCTATGCTCCTCCGGAGGTCGAAGATGCGCTCCCGCTGGGCCCCGCCTGTCGCTGTCCTCGTCACCGTCGGCGCCGCGGGCCTCTCCGCCCTGTGGCTGCTCGGGCCGCCGGCCTCGGTCGCGGAGCCCGCCGCGCTGCCGGGCGCCGCCGACCTCGCCGCGAAGGGGTCGCCTGCGCGGGCCGCGATCCCGCGCCCCACCCGCGCCCGGCCCCCCGCCGCCGGTCGGGCCCCCCGCGCCCCGTCGCCGGCCGCGCCCGCGGCGCCGGAGGCGGTCTCCACCACCGTCGGTGCCCACGCGGCCCGCGCCGAGGGCGATCCCGAGGCGGAGGACACCGCGGCGGAGCGGGGCGGGGTCGATCCCACCCTCCGCCTCGACGCCCAGGGCCTGTCGACGGTGGCCGAGCGGATGAGCCCCTCGATCACCGCCTGTGTGGAGGCCTGGACGGCCGAAGATCCGGAGATTGAGGGCCACGTCGTGCTGTCCTTCCAGCTCGGCCCCGAGGGGGTGCAGGAGGCCTGGGTGAGCGAGCACGCCACCGTGCCCGTGGGCGTCCTCGGCTGCTTCTCGGCTGCCGTCTACGAGCAGGACTGGCCCGCCGCGCCGGGGGGCGTCGAGGTCACCCTGCCCTTCGACATCACCGCCGACGAGGACGAAGCGGAGGAAGGGGCGGGGGAAGAGGCGGAGGCGGAGGGCGCCGCCGAGGCGGGCGGCGGGATGATCGACCGCCGCGGCGAGGCCGCGCCTCCCTAGAGGTAGGCGATGCCGTGAGCCCGGCGGTGGCGGGGCGGACGCGGGGGGAGATCGCCTCTCGCCCGGGTCGCTGCGGGGGCGCCGCGGGGGCGCCGCTGGGGTAGGCAGCCAGATGAACGTCGTCCATCGGACCCTCCTCGACTGGGCCGCGGGCCTGCCCCTCCCGCCGGGCGCCCAGCTCCTCGGCCCCGCCCGCGCGGCGGCCCGGGATCAGGTCTTGGCCGAGCTCCGGGCGGAGGCCGCCGAGATCAAGGCCCGCCACGCCGCGGGAGACCCTGGCTGGACCGCCCTCCTCCGCGGCACCGTCACCGAGGCGGTCGCGCGCCATCGGGTGCTCGTCCGCGCCCTCGGACAGGGTCGCCTGCGGCGGGGCCTCGCGCGCCTCGACGGGGTGATGCCCACCGAGCGGGTCGAGCTGATGGACCGCGACGACGTCCCCGAGGCGGTCCGGTCGGGCATCCTCGAGACCCTCGAGCGCACCCACGGCTGGATCGGCACCTTCGAGCGGGCCTACGACCTGCTCGGGCCCTTCCTCTACCCGGCAGGCCTGGGCGCCCGGCCCACCCGCCTGCTCGACATCGCGAGCGGGCATGGGGCCTTCCCCGTCGCCATCGCCCAGATCTCGGCCGCCCGCGGGGAGGCCCTCGAGGTCACGGCCTCCGACATCAACCCCGACTACCTGCCGCTGACCGCGCGGCGGGCGGCGGCGGCGGGGGTGGTCCTCGAGAACCGGCTGCTCGACGCGCTCGGGAGCCCCCTGCCCGTCGGCGAGTGGGACATCATCACCTGCTCGAACGCGCTCCATCACTTCGGGCCGGGAGACACCGCGGTGCTGCTCGCCCGGGCGATCCCGGCGGCGCGCCGGGCGGTCGTCTTGCTCGACCCCTACCGGGCGGCCTCGTCGGCGCCGGTCGGCGTGGCGATCTTCGCCCTGCTCGGGGGCGGGCGGCCGGGCATGCACGACACCCTCGTCAGCATCCGCAAGTCCTTCGTCTTGGAGGAGGTCGAGCTCATCGCCGCGCTCACGCCGGGGGCCGAGGCGGCCTCGGTGCGCTTCACCGCGCCCGGCTGGTGGAGCCTCGTGGTCGCGCAGCCGGAGGCCTGATGGAGCCCGCCGCCGCGCCCCCCCTCGGCCACGGTGGCTTCGCCTGGGGCCGCGCCCTGGCGCCGGGGCTGCTCCTCCTCCTGCTGCCGCCCCTCCTGCTCTGGCCGCTCCCCCTACAGGCCACGACCGCGCTCACCACCTCACCCCAGGCCGAGGGGGTCTCGCACCTCTGGGGCTGGTGGGCGGCGCTGCGGGAGGGCCACCCCCTCGCGATGCACACGGCCCTGCTCGCCGGGCCCGAGGGGGTGGACGCCGCCCTCATCGACCCGCTCCACCTCCTGCCCTATGCCCTCGGCGCCGCCCTCGGGGGGCCGGCGATGGGCTTCAACCTCGTGCTCTTGACCGGGCTCTGGGTGAGCGGCCTCGCCGGCCTCTGCCTCGCGCGGCGGGCGGCTCCGGGGCTCGCCGCCGCGCTCTTGGGCGTCGTCGTCGGCTGCAGCGTGCCGGGCCTGCTGGCGATCGGCGTCGATGGCATCACCGAGGGCCTCGGGGTCGGCTGGGTCGGGCTCCAGCTCGCGCTCCTGCTCTCCCTGGCCGAGCGGGTGAGCGCGGCCCGCCTCCTCGCGCTCGGCGGCTGCCTCGTCGCCGCCGTCTACAGCGGGCCCTACAACGCGGTCTGGACCGCGCTCATCGACCTCCCCGTGGGCATCTGGCTGCTCGGGCGGACCCGCGCCCACCTGCTGCCGGCGGCCCTGGCCGTGCTCGCCTCCCTGCCTGCGGCCTCCGCGGCCCTCTCCCGGAGCGGCGCCGCGCCGGGCACGGTGGGTCGCCTCGCCCCGGAGATGCCGATGCCCACGCCGCTCTGGCGGGGTGCCTGGCGGGAGGGGGCGGATCTGCTCGACCTGCTCGTGCCGGCGCCGCTCACCGGCCACGTCGCCGAGGCCGCCACCACCGCCTACCTGGGCCTCGGCCTCGTGCTGCTCGCGCTCCTCGGCGCGCGGGGGCGCCGCCCATGGCTGATCGGCGCCGCCGCCTTCGCCGCCCTCGCCCTCGGCCCCTTCCTCACCTTCGAGGGGCGGGCGCTCGGCGGCGAGGGGTGGACGCTGCTCGGGCCCGCCGGGCTGCTCGAGCGGCTCCCGGTCTTCGCCCCGCTCACCCGCTGGTACCGCGCCGGCGCCGTGGCGGTGCTGCTCCTCATCCCGCCTGCGGCCGCCGCGGTCTCGCGCCTGCGCCCCGGCTGGGCGGGCCTCGCCCTCGGCCTCCTGCTGCTCGACGCCCGCTTCGGCGCCCCGCTCCCCGGGCGGATGCCGACCTACCCCCTCCCCGAGGGGAGCGTCCTCATTGGCCTTGAGGGCCCCTTCGCCGAGCTGCCGCCCATCCACCCCCTGCACCGGCCCGGCGAGCCGGCCGACCAGAACCTCCTCCTCCAGGTGCTGCACGGCCAGCCCACCAACGCCACCCTCAACAACGAGCCCAAGCCCGCGACGGTCCACCCCGCCCTGCGCGGGCTCCGGCGGGCGGCCGAGGGGGCGGCCGAGGGGGCGGGCGAGGACGAGGCAGCGCTCGAAAGGGTGCGCGCCGACGCCCGCGCGATGGCCGCCCTCGGCTACCGTGGCCTCGTCGTCTACAAGGCCCGCCTGCGCTGGAGCGGCGGCGCCTCGCTGTGGGCCGCCCTCGGCGCCCCCGTCGCCGAGGACGAGCTCGTGGTGGTCTACGTGCTGGGCGCCGCTGGCTCAGGGTAGGCGACAGACGCTCGGGTGCTCGTCTCCGCAGGGCGCCGCGCCCGAGGAGAAGCTCGCCTCGTCCCAGGTGGCGCACTTGCCGCCGCCGACGGCGCCGCCCGTCCACCAGTGCTCGGTCACCGGCCAGGTGTAGAAGTAGAACATCGTGGTCTCGCCGCCGGTCAGTGGGCCGCCGAGGGCCCCGCCGCGGTCTGCGCAGAGGGCGGCGGCCTCGGCTTGGGTGCGGGGGCTGCGGCAGAAGAGGAAGTGGCTGTCGTCGGCGTCGTGGCGGGCGCAGTCGTCACAGGCGGGGTCGTCGTCGACCACGCCGTCCTGGTCGTCGTCGCGGCCGTCGCAGGTCTCGGCGGCGCCGGGGTGGATGGTGTTGTCGCCGTCGTCGCGGTCGGCGCAGACGGCGTGCCCGTCCCCGTCGGCGTCGGTGGTGGCGCCGCGCTGGCAGGCCACCCAGCTCTCCAGGAACGCGTGCCGGGCCACCACCCAGTCCGCCATGCGGGGCATCGCCTGCTCATGCTCCTCCCAGCCGATGCTGCGGTGGGGGTCGGCCTCGAGCAGGGGGTCGATCTGCGCCTGCCATGCGTCGAGCCGGGCGAGGGTGGTGGCGGGGTCCATCGCGTTGTTCATCAACTCGACCTGGTCGACGAAGCGCGGCCCATAGGTGGGATCGTTGACGATGGCGTGGAACTGCGGCTGCCGGAAGAGCCAGCTCGTGGCGTAGCCGTTGATGGGGTCTACATCGTAGCCCTGCACGTCGTAGGCGTCGTCGAGGTCCCAAGGGATGAAGAGGATCCCGCGGCTCGGGTGCTCGTAGAGGTAGTAGTTGTGGTCGCAGCACCAGTAGCCGTCGTCGTCGCCGAGCACGACCTCGGCCGCCCACTCGAGCATCCACTCGTCGACGTCGCCCAAGGCGGCGAGCTCGTCGGGGTCGGTGGTGCTGCCGAGGGCCCAGATCGCCTCGCCCGTGCTGGCCTCGGCGTTGGCGACGGGGTCGCTGCCGTACTTCCAGAGGGTGCCGGTGGCGTCGGCGTCGCCGAAGCTGCGCTCCAGCCACTCGTGGTCGTAGTACTCGATGTTCGTGAACAGACCGTAGTACTCGCCGTTGACGGTCAGCGTGGCGCTGTTGGCGCAGGCCCCGGGGAGCTGCCCCTGGTCGCGGATGATCTGCCAGCCGATGCGGTCACGCAGCATCGTGGGCTCGTACCAGGTGGCGTCGAGGGAGAGCTTGCGGAGCCCGTGGAAGCGGCCGTCCGGATCGACCTCGTTGAAGGCGATGACGAACTGCATCTTCTCGGTGAACCAGGAGAAGCTCGGGTTCCCCTTGAGGCGGATCATCGCGTCGGTGACCTCCTCGCCGTCGTAGCGGAACACGACGGGGTGGTAGGACTTGCGGCCGACGGCGTAGTCGTCTTCGAGGGCCGCCCAGTCCGCGGGCTCGATGTCGATCTCGAAGGCGGGCACGAAGTCGGGGTCGTAGAGGCTGCTGCAGGCGTCGTCGGGGGGCTTGGGCGCCTCGCCCAGCGCCGTGGGGCCGCTGTCGATGCCGCCGTCCGTGCCGTCCGTGCCGTCCGTGCCGTCTGCGCCGTCTGCGCCGTCGCCCCCGCTCGGGGTGCCGGTCTCCGCGCCCGCGCCCGGCTTGGGGACCTGGCCGGCGGCGCAGGCGACGAGGAGCGCGGAGGCCAGCCCGCCGAGCAGCCCGGCCAGCGGGAGAGGGGTGGCGGGGGATCGCATGGTCGGCTCCGGCGGACAAGGGGCGCATCCAGGTTACCGGGCCGGCGCGGGAGGAGCCACCGATGAACGGGGCAGGAGGGCACTTGAGGCGGACCTCGCTCGTCACCGGCGGCGCCCGGAGCGGGAAGAGCCGCCATGCGCAGGCGATGGCCGAGGCCTGGGGGCCCGAGCGCGTCTACCTCGCGACCGGCGAGGCCTTCGACGACGAGATGGCCGACCGCATCCGCCGGCACCAGGCCGATCGCGGGCCGGGCTGGGAGACGGTCGAGGAGCCCCTCGCGCTGGCGGCCTACCTCCGCAGCGGGCGGGCGGCGGGGCGGCCGGTGCTGATTGACTGCCTCACCCTCTGGGTGTCGAACCTGCTCTTCCACCACGGTGAGGAGGCCGACCTCCAGCCCCTCTTCGAGGAGCTCACCCTCGCTGTGGCGGAGAGCCCGAGCCCGGTCATCCTCGTCACCAACGAGGTCGGGCTCGGCATCGTCCCCGACAACGCCCTGGCCAGGCGCTTCCGCGACAACGCCGGCTGGCTCGCCCAGCGCCTCGCCGCCCGCTGCGAGGGCGTGGTGCTCTGCGTCGCCGGCCTCCCGCTCGTCATCAAGTGACTCGTCCTGGAGTGAGGTACCCCTGATGATGCCCGCGCATCCCGCCGATCTGACGCCGGAGGCCGCGGCCGCGCAGCGCCTCGACGCCCTCGCCAAGCCCCCGGGCAGCCTCGGCGGCCTCGAGGGGCTGGCCGTCCGCCTCGCGGGGGCCCAGCGGCGTTACCCGCCCTCCGCGGAGCGAGCGCGGGTCATCGTCTTCGCGGCCGACCACGGCGTCGCCCGCGCCGAGGCCGTCACGCCCTACCCCCCCGAGGTGACCGTCGCGATGGTGCACACCTTCGCCGCGGGGCAGGCGGCGGTGGCCGTGCTCGCGCGCAGCGCGGGGGCCGAGCTCGAGGTGGTAGACGTGGGCGTCGTGGGCCTCGGCCCGGTCGAGGGGCGGGGAGGGGTCCGCGTGGTGCGGGCCGCCGTGGCCGCGGGCACCGCCAACCTCGCCGTGGGGTCGGCGATGAGCCCGGAGCGCTGCGCCCAGGCGATGGCGGTGGGGGCCGCCGCCGCCCAGCGGGCCCACGCAGACGGCGTCCAGCTCCTCGCCTTGGGCGAGATGGGCATCGGCAACACCACCGCCGCCGCGGCCCTGACCGCGCGGCTCCTCGGGCGGTCGGCGGCGGAGGTGGTGGGCCCCGGCACGGGCCTCGATCCGGCCGGCGTCGAACGAAAGCGGCAGGTGGTGGAGCGCGCCCTCGCGCGGGGCGGCGCCGCCGACGGGGCGGGCGCCCTCGCGGACCTCGGGGGCCTCGAGCTCGCCGCGCTCGCCGGCTGCATGATCGAGGCCGCCCGGCTCGATCTGCCCGTGCTGCTCGACGGCTTCATCGTCGGCGCGTCGGCCCTGGCCGCGGTCCGCTTGCACCCCGACGTCCGCCGCGTCCTCATCCCGGCCACCCGCTCCCCCGAGCCGGGCCACCGCCTCGTGCTCGAGGCCCTCGACCTCGGCCCTCCGCTGCTCGACCTCGGCCTCCGCCTCGGGGAGGCCAGCGCCGCCACCCTCGCCCTGCCGATGGCCCGCTCGGCCTGCCGGCTCCTCACCGAGATGGCCACCCTCGAGGCGGTGCTGTCCGGCGCGCTCGCGTGAAGGGGCTGCTCAAGGGCTTCTTCCTCGCCGTTCAGCTCCTGAGCCGGCTGCCGACCCCCACCTACGCCACGGTCTCGGCGGGTGAGCTCGTCCGGTCGGCCACCTTCTACCCCCTCGTGGGGGCGCTGCTCGGCGGCCTGCTCGGCCTCCTCGCGTACGGTGGGGAGCGCCTCGGGCTCGGCCCTCCCCTGCTCGTGGCGCTCCTGCTCACCGCCAGCGCGCTCCTCACGGGCGCCCTGCACGAGGATGGCCTCGCCGACGCCGCGGACGGGCTCGGCGGCGGCTCCACCCCCGAGAAGGTGCTGCTGATCATGCGGGACAGCCGCATCGGCAGCTATGGCGGCCTCGCCATCACGCTGTCGGTCGCCCTGCGCGCGGGGGCCCTGCTCTCGATCCCGGTCGCGCGCTGGCCGATGGTGCTGGTGCTCGCCCTCTGCGCCTCCCGCGCGGCGGCGCTCTGGAGCCTCGCCCGCCTCGGGCCGGCCCGCGCGGATGACCCGAGCCTCGCGAGCTGCCTCGTTCGCGACACGGGCACCCGCCAGCTCCTCCCGGGGCTCTCCCTCGCCGCCCTCGTCTGTGGGGGCCTCGGCGGGGCGGGCGGCGCGCTGGGCCTCGGCGCCGCCCTGGGTGTCGCGGCGCTCTTCAGCCGCCACGTCCAGCGGCGCCTGGGCGGGACCACGGGTGATCTCATCGGCGCGACCGCCGTCATCGGCGAGGTCGCGGCCCTCGTGGTCCTGGGCCTCTTCGAGCCTGTCTCGCCCTTCGTCCTCGGCTGAGGCTCAGCCGCCGGTCAGGGCGGGGGTGGGGAGCAGGGCCCGCACCGCGCGAGGCAGGCGCTCCTCCCAGCCGGGCACCACGTATTGGCCGACGTCCGTGCCGGCGTGGGTGTTCCAGAACAGCACCGGGCCCTCGATGTGCTGCTCGGCCAGGGTGGCGCGCATCCCGGACAGGCACTTGCCCGTGTAGGTGGTCTCGAGCTGGATCCCCATCTCGCGGGCCTCCCGAACGACCGCGGAGGCCTCCGGGGTGGGGTGGCCGTAGCCGTCACCCACCTGCGTGTGGTCGATTCTGTATGTTACACCGCGACTCTGGAGCCAAGCCTTGATGGACTTGCCGCCGCGGCCCGTCCAGCCCTGCGCCTCCATCTTGCCCACCACCCCGCGCATCAGGTTGCCGACGGTGGCGCCGTTCAAGAGCAGGCCCTCCACCGTCGAGATGAGGTGGATGGTCGCGGGCACCCCGGCGAGGGCGAGGCCGAGGGTGAGGCCGACGGCGTTCCCAGTGGTGCCGGCGGCGACGAAGATGTGCTTGGGTGCGGGGAGCTCGCCAGCGGCGATCTGGGCCGCCAGCTCGAGGCCGCCCTCCACCATGCCGAGGCAGCCCGCGGGGGTGCTGGCGCCGGCGGCCATCCAGCGGCCGCGCGTGGGGGGCCGATCCCAGAGCCCGTACGAGAGGAAGGCCCAGGGGAGCAGCGGCCGGGCGGGGGCGTACCAGAGCCGGGCCCCGGTGGACACCAGGGCGCCGAGGGTCTGCTGCACGTGCGGCGTGATCGGCTGGGCGAAGCAGATCGCGTGCAGGGGCGGCCGCCCGAGCGACCGGGTGAAGAGCGCGAGGGCGAGGAGGTGGTGGCTGCCCACGCCGCCGAGGCTGAGCACGGGGCGGTCGTCGGGGAGCTCGGCCAGGGCCCACTCGAGCTTGCGGACCTTGCTCCCGGCGTAGACCGCGCTCGACTGGTCGTCCCGCTTCACCCACACCTCGGCGCCGCCGACGTCGAAGCCCGGGTGGCGCTCGACGGGCGTGGGGAGGGCCGCGAGGCGAAGGCGCGGCGGGCAGCGGGGGAGGTAGGCCTCGATCAGGCTCTTGGCGGTCACAGGTGCGCTCCGAAGGTCCAGCTCGCTTTGGTCAACACGGCCCACTGCAGGGCTTCGTCGACGCCGTTGTCCGCGACGTTCCCGCCGAGCCAGATGGCGCTCGCCGGCCCCTCCTCCCAGGCGAGCAGCAGCTCGGCGCTCTCGGCCTCATCGAAGGTCGAGCGCTGGAGGATGAGGCGGGCCCACCACTCGGGCGTCGCGTAGGCGTCGATGCGGGTGCGGAGGATCACCCCCTCGTAGAGGGCCGCCCCGTCGAGCGCGAGGCGCTCGGCGCTGGCGGAGCCGCTCAGGGTCACGTGGGCGCCGGCCTGCACGGTGAGGGTGCCGGTGCCGCCCACGATCTCGCCGACGGCAGGCGCCGTGGGATCGTAGACCGGGCCCGTGCCCGTGTAGCCCTCGACGATCAGGTTCACGAAGCGGGTGATCGAGGTCCGCGCGCCGAGGGAGGGCTGGCTCCACGAGAGCGGAGTATCGGCGAAGGTCTCGCCTGCGAGCAGCCACTCCCCCCAAACCTGCCCGCCGTTGCTGAAGGTCAGGGTGGTCGCCGGCGCCCAGCTCCAGCTCCTCAGCTTCGTGTCGGTGCGCCAGGCCGCGGCGCTCGTGATCGGGTTGACGCTCAGCTTTCGGACCCCTCGGAGGTCGGGGTAGGTGAAGAGCTTGAGATCGAGGTCGCCGCCCATCGAGTCCGCCAGCGGGACGAAGCCGTTCTCGGCCCGGAAGGTGGGGCTGATGTAGTGAGTGGCGGTCGTGAGCGTGAGGTGGCGGCCGCTGTGCGACCAGCTGGCGTAAGCGTTCGGAGACGGTGCGGCCCCCGAGTCCACCGCGGTGGTGTGAGAGAAGGTGGCGGCGGCCTCGACCGAGTCGGCGTCGCCGAGCTGGGCCTGGGTGTCGAGCCCGAAGACCTCGTTCGAGAGACCGGCGCGCGGGAGCTGACGGTCGGAGAACAGCAGCCCGAGGTGGCCGCCTCGCTCGAGCTGCCGCTGGATCCGGCCGACCGTCTCCCAGGCGAGGGCGTCGCCCACTTGGTCCTCGGTCCAGCCGCCCCCCTCGGAGACGGTGCCTCCCGGGTGGGCGTCCATGACGTGCAGGGCCGCGACCTTCCAAGGGCCGGCCTCGACCGTGCTCCGCGCGCCGTATCGAGGGGCGACCATCGACCGGGTATAGACGAGCCGCCCCGCCGGGTGGGCGAACCACTCCTGCCCCTCGAGGAAGAAGGGGCGTTTTTCAGGATAGTATAAAGCGTAACGCCGATTTACGCCGATCTGCGTCGCGTCGGACTCCACCTGGGAGAAGTCGGGGTTGAGGGTGCCGAGCACCTGCACGGCCGCGGTGGGGGACCAGCGGGCGGTGAGCCCCGGGGAGAGGCCGCCCCAGCCGAGCCGGTCGTCGGCGGGGCCGTCCTGGTCCCGGCCGTAGGTGAGCTCGGGCGTCAGCGCGACGGTCTCGGTGGGGGGGAGGTCGCCCGGCCCGCCGAGGAGGGCCTCTTGGGTGATCCAGCCAGGCGCGTTCGGATCGGTGAGGGGCCAACCCTGGAATTCACCCCCGCGGGGGAAGACCCGGTACGCGAGGAGGCCGATCTGGCCGGCGTGCGCGGGGTGCCGCATCGCCGCCCAGGGGATCGCCATCTCGACCACATAACCCTCCTCCGTGCGGCGCCCGGCGCTCTGCCAGTGGGTGTCCCAGGCGTGGTCGTCGGAGTCGGTCGTGTTCGTGCGGATGGCGTCCCGCTGGACGCCGAGGGCGTTGGCGGCGAAGACGTAGCTGCGCTCTCCACGGGCGGAGGGGTCGATGTAGAGGCCCACCCGGTCGTCGGCGCCGCGGGTGTCTCGGCGACCGAGGCCGACCCGGATGCGCCGCGGCTGGGGATCGTGCGCGATGAACAGCGCGTACAGGTGCTGATCGTCCGAGAGGAGCCGAAGCTCGGTGCGGACGGCGGGCGCGCGGCCGGGCTCGGGCGCCCAGGCGACGAAGTCGGGGAGGGCGAGGGCGTGGGCCCAGGCCTCCTCCTCACCGCGTCCATCTACGTCGATCGCCACCTGATCGGCGTGGGGGATGCTGAGGTCGGTCGGGAGGGGCAACTTCGCTCCGAGGCGCCGCCCCTAACCCTTGGAGTCGGTCCCGGCGCGGCGGGGGTCCGGGGCTCCGGCCGCTGCAGCGGCGCCGGGCGCGCGCGCCCAGGCCGCCACCGCGCGGGCGGTCCAGAGGGGGCCCCACAGGCCGGCCCCGAGGGCGCTCCGGGCCAGCGTGCGCGCCCGGGGCCCGTGTCCGGCGAATTCCTCGGCGAAGACCTGGAGCAGCGCCGGGTTTCGGTAGAGAAAGGCCTCGGTCGCCGCCCGCTGGGGCCCAAAATAGCTGTAGTAGAGCATCAGGCGGCCGAGCAGGTTCCAGCCGACCCGATCTTGCAGCACCGTCCGCCTCCAGCTCGAGAAGGCGAAGTCACCGGTCTCGAAGGCCCGGATCAGGTAGCGGGACGCGAGCTCCCCGTAGGTGATGGCCTGGGCGATGCCCTCGCCGGTGGAGATGTCGATGCCTGCGGCCTCTCCGACCAGCAGGACCCGCTCCTTCGAGATCGGCTCGCCGGGGTGGAAGCCCCGCTCCCCGAAGGGCTTGAGCTTGTACCGCTTGATGTCCAACCCCTTTGCGGAGAGGTAGTCTTTGAGGCGGTGTTGGACGTTGTCGGCGCCGAGGGTGCGGATGACGTAGACCCCGCGGCAGATCATCTCGCGACCCTCTACGATGGTGGGGAAGTCCCAGGCGTAACCTTGAAGATCTCGGATCGAAGCGTCAAAGTGGATCGTGTCGGGCGCCGGATCACCCTCGGCGCGCTCGGTGTCGAGCTCGATCACCTGGGCGCGAAAGTGCCCGCCCGAGAAGCCCGTCTCTCGCCGCACCACGCTGCCGACCCCGTCTGCGCCCACCACCACCCGGGCGCGCAGGGTCTCGCCGTCTGCGAGGGTCACGGTCACGCCGTCGGCGCCGCGGGTGACCGCCTTCACGGCTGCTCCGTCTCGCACGGCGATGCCGCGCCGCTGGGCCTCCTGGGCGAGGGCGTGATCGAACTGAATGCGGCGGATGACGGCCCCGAAGCCGGGCTCGGGGATGTGGTGAAGGTGGTCCCGCGTGCGGAAGGTGATGGCGTCGATCGGCACCCGCGGCACGTCCACTCGGACGCCGATCTTCGCCAGCAGGTCGAGCGCGCGGGCTCCCACGGCGCCGGCGCAGTACTTCTCTCGGGGATACCGCTCCTTCTCCAGCACGAGGGTGCGCCCGGCCAGCTCGGGGTGGCGCGCGTGGAGGTGGAGCGCGGTGGAGATGCCGGCCGGCCCACCGCCGATGATGAGGATGTCGCTTTCCATGCGCGGGCTGCTATCCAAGGTGGGGCCCCCTCGCTGCCCGTGTCCGGAGTCAGGCGTGCAGGTGTTCTCAAGTTGCAGACAGAACGCGCCGTCGCCCGTGCCGCGTTCGAGGCTCGACATGAGGATGTCGGGATACCCGGCCTCGGGGCACGAGGACACGATGGCGATCGAAGCAGACCGGGAAGGTCCGGTCCAGGGAGATTCAGACCGGGGAGATGGAGAGCTGAAGCGGAGAATCCGCGCGGCTGGCCTCCGGTGCACGCCGGCCCGCACCGCGGTGCTGCGGCTCCTCGCCGAGCGGGGAGCGCCCCTCAGCCACGCGCAGGTGGTCGAGGCGCTCGGCGGCGCGGAGTGGGACCGGGCGACGCTCTTCCGCAACCTCTCGGACCTCTCCGAGCACGGCCTGCTCACCCGCGCCGACCTCGGGGATCACCTCTGGCGTTACGAGCTCCGGCTGGAGGGCGGTGAGGATGGCCACCCTCACTTCCTCTGCGTGCGCTGCGGCGACGTGAAGTGCCTCCGAGGTGTGCGGCTCGAGGTCGGCGGGCGGACGGACCTCCCCGCGGGTGTGCGCCAGGGCCGCGTTGAGATCCAGCTCCGTGGCACCTGCGACGGCTGCGCGGGCCCGACCTGAGCGGCGCTGTCACCGAGGCGGCGCTGCCCACGCCCACTGCGCCTTCGCTCGCTGAGGCTGCCCGACTTTGGCTGCGCATCGGCCTCTTGAGCTTCGGGGGCCCCGCGGGGCAGATCGCGCTGCTCCATCGGGAGGTGGTCGAGCGCCGCCGGTGGGTCGACGAGGCCCGATTCCTGCACGCGCTCAACTACTGCATGCTGCTCCCCGGGCCCGAGGCCCAACAGCTCGCCACCTACATCGGCTGGCTCCTCCATGGCATCCCGGGGGGCCTCCTGTCCGGGGGGCTCTTCATCCTGCCGGGCGCCCTGCTGATGCTGGCCCTCTCGCTGTTTTATGTGACGGTCGGGAGCCTGCCGGTGGGCGAGGGCGCCTTCTTCGGGCTCAAGGCTGCGGTGCTCATCGTGGTGCTCGAGGCCGTCCAGCGCCTCGGGCGACGGGCCCTGCGCGGCCCCGCCCAGGTCGGCGTGGCGGCGGCGGCCTTCGTGGCCCTGGCGCTCTTGGCGGTGCCCTTTCCTGTCGTGGTGCTGGTGGCGGGGGTCTTTGGGGCCTTGTGGGCGCGTGTCGGAGCTCCTCCAGGGGGAGCGGCGGCGGTGCCGGCGCAGCCGGCGGAGGACTCTGTCGTGGCCTGGATGGAGCGGGCGGGGCGCCTCGAGCACACCCGCCCGAACGGGCCAAGGCTGGCGGTGGTGGGGCTCGTCGGGCTCGGCCTCTGGGCCGCCCCCACCGCCCTCGCCTGGGCCCTCGCCGGGCCGGACAGCGTCTATGTCGCGGAGGGGCTCTTCTTCTCGAAGGCGGCGGTCGTGACCTTCGGGGGGGCCTACTCGGTGCTCGCGTATGTGGCCGATCAGGCGGTCCGGGTGCAGGGGTGGATGCAGCCGGGGCAGATGCTGGACGGCCTCGGGCTCGCCGAGACCACGCCCGGGCCGCTGATCCTGGTGGTCCAGTTCGTTGGCTTCCTCGGCGCCTTCGGCCGCCCGGGCGGGCTGCCGCCGCTGCTCGCCGGCTGCCTCGGCGCGCTGCTCACCACGACGGTGACCTTCGTGCCCTCCTTCCTCTGGGTGCTGGCGGGCGGGCCCTTCATGGAGTCTCTCCGCGGCAACCGGACCCTGCACGCGGCCCTCTCGGCGATCACCGCCGCGATCGTCGGGGTGGTGCTCCACCTCGCCCTCTGGTTCGCGCTCCACGTCTTGTTTGGCGCCCAGGAGACGTGGACCTTCGGCCCCCTCTCCCTGCTCTGGCCCGTCTGGGGCTCCTTCCGCTGGGCGGCGGGCCTCCTCACGCTCGGCGCCGGTGTGGCGATGCTGCGGTACAAGGTGGGGATGGTGCAGACCCTCGTGGCCTGCGCGCTCATCGGCGCTTTGGGGGTGTTACTGGCGCCGCTGTGGGTCGGCTGAGGGTGTGGCGAACGCAGGGGCGGAGGCGCGATGCGGCAGCGGGGTCTCGACCGGAGAAGCACGGTGATCCTCCTCGTCGGGGGGCTCTCCTTCGCGGGAGCCTGCAGCCCGCAGGCGACCGAGGCGAAGCCCGCCGAAGAGGAGAGCGGCGGGGACTCTGCCAGCCCCTCCGACACCGGGGGCCCGGCTCCGGCCCTCCCTGGGGAGTTCACGGGCTTTGACACGAGCAAGGAGCAGTATCCCCGTGGTCTCACCCGCTTCGGCGAGAAGCTCTACGTGAGCTTCGCCCCCACGGGCGAGGTGGCGAAGGTCGACAGTCGGGGCCGCGTGAGCAGCTACGCCCGCGTGCCCTTCACGGCCGGTCAAGGGCAGCTCAACGGGCTCCTGGCGGACTACGAAGGCCAGCTCTACGCCGCCCTCGCCTCCTCCTCGGTCGATGTTGCGAGCGGGCTCTACCTCATCCCCGAGGGCGGGGGCGAGGCGAGCCTCGTCGCCACCGCCGAGGGCGTCGTCGATCCGCAGCACCTCGCCATGGACACGGCGCTGCGCGTGTACCTGACGGACTCCGCGGGCCGGATCTGGCGGTGGGACGGGGGCTCCAGCCTTGACCTCTGGTCGGAGGACCCGACGCTCCAGGGTGACCCCACGGCCTGTGGCAGCGACCGTTCCAGCGCGTTCGGCGCGAGCGGGATCCTCTTCGCGTCGGGCTACGTCTACGTCACCAACGCGGACACAGGCACGCTCTTCCGCTTCCCGGTCGTGTCCGACGCCAGCGCCGGCCCTGTGGAGGTGGTGGCGGGCCCGGACTGCGCGCTCGCCGGGCTCGACGGCCTCGCCCGCACGCTCGACGGGCGGGTCTTCGCGGCGGTGGGCTGGACCGATCGCCTCGTCGAGATCGGAGCGGATGACTCTGTCACCGAGCTCGGCAGCGGCCCCCCCTTTGACGATCCGGCCGCCGTGCTGGTCGACGAGACCGACGGCGTGGGCCGGATCTACGTGGCCAGCTCCGCGCTCCGGGAGTGGCGGGCGGGGGAGCGCGGCGCCCCGGCGATCGTCCGGATGGACATCCCCTGACCGGGATAGACGCCCCCGCCCACGCTGGAGTGTTCATGGCTGGCCGATACCTGTTGCTCGACAGCCCCGCGATGGGGCGGAAGGTCCACCTCTGGTGTTACGGGCACTTCGGTCCGCCCGTCCTTGTCTTTCCCTCGGCGGCCGGCTTCGCCCACGAGTGGGACGCCCAGGGGATGATCGCGGCCCTGGAGCCGCTGCTCTCCCGCGGGCGCGTCAAGCTCTACTGCCCCGAGAGCAACGTGGCCGAGGCCTGGACCCGCAAGGAGACCCCGCTCGCCTTCCGGATGCAGCGCCACAAGGCCTACGAGCGCTTCATCCTCGAGCAGATGGTCCCCTTCATTCGGGAGGACTGCCGCTGGCCCGAGGCGCCGGTCATGACCATGGGCTGCAGCCTCGGCGCAACCTATGCGGCGAACTTCGCGCTCAAGTACCCGACGGTCTTTCGTCGCGCGCTCTGCATGAGCGGCCGCTACCTCGCGACCGCGCTCACCAACGGGGAGAGCAACGACGACCTCTACTTCAACAACCCGCTGCTCTATGTCCGGAACATGGGCGGCGAGGTGCTGGAGCGGGTGCGGGCCAACACCCACCTCACCCTCGTCTGCGGGCAGGGGGCCTACGAGGAGGGCTGCATCGAGGAGACGATCGCGCTCGGGCGCCTCCTTGACCAGAAGGGCATCCCGAACACGACCGACATCTGGGGCAGGGACTCGCGGCATGACTGGCCGTGGTGGAAGAAGCAGGCGCTCCAGCACCTCGACCGCATGCTCGACTGAGCCTTACGGGCTCGGTCAGGTCGCCCCGAGCGCCACCGCCACCCCTCGCATCGTCGCCGCGATGCGGATGGCGTCGTGGACGTTCTCCTCGGTGAGCCCAGCGTGGAGCACCGCCGCCTCGTGGGAGCGCACGCAGGCCTCGCAGCCGTTGATGGTGCTGACCGCGAGGCAGATGAGCTCGAAGGTCGCCTTGTCGGTGGCCGGCTTGGCGATGCGCTGCATGCGCAGGCGGGCCGGCATCTGGCTGTAGGTCTCCTTCCCGATGATGTGGCGGAAGCGGTAGTAGACGTTGTTCATCGCCATCAGGGCGGCGCCGGCGCGGGCGTCGTCGAGGGTGGCGGCGTCGGTCGCGGTGGCGGCGTCGGCCTCGACGGCCGATCGGAGCGCCGGGCTCCCGGCGGTGATGGCGGTGGCCAGCGCCACCCCCCATCGCTGGCGGGGGCTGAGCGAGCCGCCGGACAGCGTGGTCTGCAGGTTGAGGGAGAGGTCCCGGGCGAAGTCCGGGATCGTGCTGCGCAGCGCTTCGATCTGTTCCATGTCAGCCTCCGCCTTCTCAGGCTCCAAGGGTGGCCTGGCCGGGGGTCCAGTTGCAGGGGCAGAGCTCGTCGGTCTGGAGCGCGTCGAGCACGCGCAGCACCTCGGGCACGCTGCGGCCGACGCCGAGGTCGTTGACGCTCACCCAGCGGATGATCCCCTGGGGATCGACGATGAAGGTGGCGCGGAGGGCGACACCGTCCTGCTTGTGGAGGATGCCGAGGGCGGTCGAGAGCTCACGCTTGGTGTCGGCCACCATCGGGATGACGAGGTCGGCGAGGTCCTTGTGGTGGTTACGCCAGGCGAGGTGGACGAAGTGCGTGTCGGTGGAGAAGCCCACCACGCGGGTGCTGCGGTCGGCGAAGTCACGCGCGCGGCGGCTGAACTCGGCGATCTCGGTGGGGCAGATGAAGGTGAAGTCCATCGGCCAGGAGAAGTAGACGCTCCACTCGCCCTCGGCGGTCGCCTCGGTGAGGGTGGTGAACTCCTGGCCCTTCTCGCGGCTGGTGACTGCGGTGAGGGAGAAGGTGGGGAAGGTGTCGCCGATGGTCAGCATGGTCTCTCCGGGTGAGCCGTGGGCTCGGTCGTCGGTGTGTCTGGGGCGCGAGCGGCTCGCGGGAGCCGGCCGGGGCGGCGTCGGTGGGCGCCGCCGTGCAGACCCCTTCTGCAAGCCGCGTGCCAGCCCACCGTGGCGCCGAAGATCGGCATTTCGCCGTGCAGCGTCGGTGTGGGCACCAGTTCGGTGTCGAATGTCACCGAAATGACGGTGTCGGTGCACCGAGATATCGGTGGGGGCCACAGCCGGAGCGCCGCACCCATGAGCTCGCCCCTCCCTCCTCCCCCGGCGGCCGCCCTGGAGCGCCGCGCCCCGCCCATCGACGCTACCCGCGATCTGCGGGAGCTCGCCGCCCTCGCCGGGCGCCCCGCCGCTGTGGGGGAGGTGCTCGATCGGGCCCTCGCCGCCCTCCAGTCGCTCGTGCCCTACGATCTGGCGGCGGTGCTCGAGCTCCAGGGGGATGAGCTCCGCGTCCGCGCCGCTCGGGGCCTGCTCGCCGATGAGCGGGTGCGCGCCCACCACATCCCCTTGAAGAGCTTCCCCACCGTGCGGCGGTCGATGGAGACGCGGCGCCCCATCGCGCTGCTTGACCACCACCACGCCTCCGCCGAGGGAGACCCCTACGATGGCCTGCTTGACCTCCCGCATGGCCACTCCTGCATGGTCGTGCCCCTCTTCGCGGGCGAGCGCGCGCTGGGGGCGATGACCTTTGACCGGCGGGAGTGCGCTCCCTACCCGGCGGCGGTGGTCGAATTGGCGGGGGTCTACGGTCAGATCGTCTCCCTCGCTATGGCCTACGCCGAGCAGGCTGAGCTGCTTGACCGGTACCGCGAGCGCCTCGAGGAGCAGAACCGCCTGCTCGAGGCGGAGGTCGGCGGCGCCGACGAGGCCGGCGAGCAGCTCGAGGGCAGCCGCTCCCCGGCGATGCGGGCGCTGGCCCGGCTCGCGCTGCAGGTGGCCCCCACTGACGCCCCCGTGCTCATCCTCGGCGAGACCGGCTCGGGCAAGGAGGTGCTGGCCCAGGCCCTGCACGCCTGGAGCACCCGCAAGAGCCAGCCCTTCATCAAGGTCAACTGTGCGGCCATCCCCGAGAGCCTCGTCGAGAGCGAGCTCTTCGGCCACGTCAAGGGCGCCTTCTCCGGCGCGACCGCGAGCCGCCCCGGCCGCTTCCTCGTGGCCAACGGCGGCACCCTGCTCCTCGATGAGCTCGGTGAGCTGCCCCTCTCCATCCAAGCGAAGCTGCTGCGGGTGTTGCAGGACGGCACCTTCGATCCCGTGGGCGCCGACCGACCTGTCAAGGTGGACGTGCGCCTGCTCGCTGCCACCCACGTCGGCCTCGAGGAGGCGGTGCGCGCGGGCCGCTTCCGGGAGGACCTCTACTACCGCCTCGCGGTCTTCCCCTTGCGCATCCCCCCGCTGCGGGAGCGGGTCGAGGACATCGAGCCCATCACCCGCTCGGTGCTGGCCCGCATCCGTCGCCGCACGGGGCGCGGGCCCTGGTCGATGCACCGCGACGCCCTGCACCTCCTCGCCGGCCTCCCCTGGCCGGGCAACGTGCGACAGCTCGTCAACGTACTGGAGCGGGCCACGATCCTCGTGCCGAGGGGTGAGCTCACCGTCGACAGCGTGGCGGCCGAGGCCGGCCCCGGCCTCATCACCCGCCGCCTCGTCGCGGAGGTGGCGCCGGTCGTCCCGCCGCCCGCCGCGCCACCCGCACCAGCGGTGGAGCCCGCCCCGGTGGGCCTCGCCGACGCCGAGCGGGAGCACATCCGCCGCACCCTCGAGCAGACGCAGGGGCGCATCTATGGCAAGGGCGGCGCCGCCGAGCGCCTCGGCCTCAAGCCCTCCACCCTCCAGAGCCGGATGCAGAAGCTCGGCCTCCGGCGGGTCGGTGAGGTGGGGGAGGCCTCATCGGGATAGGTCCGCCTTCCGGAGGGCGGCATGCCTGTAGATGAGAAGGCTGTAGACGGGAAGGCGGTAGGCGAGGAGGCTGGGGAAGAGAAGGGTTCCTCGGAGGGGATCGGCGCGCGGGGCCGGGAGCTCGCCCGGGGCGTGGCCGCGGCCCGCGATCAGGGCGACGTCGCCCGCGCCGTCGAGATCGGCGAGGAGCGCCTCTCGCAGGCCCGCGCCGCCGTCACGCTCGGCGCGGGCGTGCCGGCCTACCTCGAGCTCGGCGACGCGCTCTACCTCCGCGCCGCGCTGGCGATGGAGGACGAGCAGGAGCCGGGGCGCGCCTGGGAGCTCTTGATGGACCGCCTCGAGGTGCTGGCCCGCGTGGTCACCCTCGCGCCGGTGGACGCCCACTTCCGCCTCCACGTCGAGGCGCTCGGCACGCTCACCCAGTTTGTCGATCCCGAGACGCACGCCGAGGTCTACGTCGGCTTCCTCCGCGAGCGGGCCGTCGCCGCCCGCCGCTGGCTCTACGAGAGCAAAGACCCCGCCGAGGCCGCCGCCGTCCTCGCCGACTGCGCCGAGGCCGTGGGCCAGCTCGCCATGAACGCCGGGGATGGCGCCACCGCGCTCGCCGCCTGGCACGACGCCATCCGCGGCCTCGAGATCGTGGCCCAGACCACCGAGGCCAACGCCCACGCCATCCTCCGCATGGCGGCGGCCCACTACAACGCCGCCGCCGTGAGCGAGGGCCAGGACCGCGCCGAGCACCTCGAGACGGCCTTCACCATCACGAGCCACCTCGAGCAGGGCGGCCTCCACCACGAGGCCGTCACCAAGATCCGCCAGGGCGCGGCGACGGCGCTGGCCGCCGATCGGCTGAGCGCGCAGTTCGGGGAGGAGTGACCCATGATCCGCCTGAAGCGGCTTGTCATCCACAAGTGGCGGAACGTGGCGCCGGGGACGGCGCTCGACTTTGCGGATGGAATCAATGTGATCCTCGGGAAAAACGGGACAGGGAAGACGCACCTTCTCGACCTCATCTCGGTGGTCGTGCGGGGGGACTTCAATCCAATAGAAGAGGAGAAATTTGATATCGAGTACGAAATCAGCTTTCGAACGTGTGAACGTATTACGATTCGTGCCAATTCGACGGGACGACGTAACCGCGGAGGACCGCCGGGGGCATTGTGGACCTGTGATGGGAAGTATCAGCATATCGCAATCACCTGCAATTTCTCTTCAGAAACGGGGAGGTCGGTCAAACTGAGTGTTGGCGACGAGGGACCACAGGACCTGGAAGCTGTCGAGCAAGAAATTCGTTCAATTGACCTGTTCTCGGGAGAGCTGAATAGCGCAGTGGTGCAACTTGTCGCTCAGGCGTTAGGCATTGTCTCCGATCGTCTGCCTTTGGTGGTTTTTTCCGAAGCGTTCAGGTTTGACGAGCACCTTGAGATGTTTAAGGCAATTACGGCTCCGATGGGGGACGAAGACCTGTATGTATTGGGTACGCCTTACCGGGTCGCTGATGGCGAGATGCATGAGATTGAAGAAGTGGAGCCCATTCAAGATATGATAGATGGCGCGGAACTGCACGCTGAATATGTCGCTCCGGCCACCGAAATGATTTTTGGACGTCTCGTGCCGCAACCCCAGGGGTGGGAGCACTCATTGGCTCGCTCATTCGAAAAGTGCCTGGACTTTCACGAAGTCTCCATTCGCATGAAGATGATCACTGCAGGCCAGTTTCATGGAGTGGATATTTCGTTCATTCCAACAGATGGTGGTGAGAGATTTGAAACTATTCATTCTCTTAGTTTCGGTCAAAAGAGAATGTTTGTGTGGATGTATTTGAGTCAATGCGCCATTGATGGCCCGCTCATTGCCGATGAGCTTACAAATGGCCTCCATCATTCGCTGATTGATGCCTGCATCGAGGAGATCGGTGACCGACAGGCGTTCCTCGCCGCACAGGAGCCGCTGGTGCTGGACTACCTTGAATTCGAATCGGCCAGGGAGGTGCGAGACACTTTTGTTATCTGCCGCTCGGATCGTGACAACCGCGGGAAATGGGTGTGGGAGAAACCCGCCGAGTCGCTCGCACGCTATGTTTTTCAGTCCTATGAGGTGGACCTGAAGCACGTCAGCGAGATCCTTCGAACCTATGGATTGTGGTAGGCTGTTTTGCCTGAGTCGAGCTACCCCCTCTCCATCCTCATCCTATCTGAGGACGGAGACAAGCACCGCGCGCACATTTGGAGTTGCCTGCTCAAGCGCACCTTCGTCGATGTCCTCGACAGCGACACCCAGACCCACCGGATCGAATTTCTGCCCGATCAGCCCGGTTGGCGACCTATCCTGAGCTCAAACCTCTGGAAGGGGAGCGGGAGGGATAGCCGCCATGGACGAATCACGCTGGCCCGCGCGATCGCCCGACACCTGACCGCGCGGCCGGACGCTCACTTCGTCGATCACCATGTCGATGGTGATCGACCCTGGGCGGGGCGTGAGACCGCTGAGAACCCGGAGAGGTACCGGACGGACATGTTTCAGACGGTGCGGAGGGCCATCAAGGACCTGGGGCAGAGCGACGCGGCGGCCGACCGCTTGTGTAAGCATCTCTTCCTCATTGTGCCCTATTACAGCATCGAGGCATGGCTCTACCAGAACCTCGATGAGCTGGATCGAATCGCCGACGAACTGCCGAACTCGCAGGCGCGCCGGAAGGAAGTGACGTGCTGGAGAGCCGACCGCGGGAGGCTCGATGAGCTTGCGCGTCCAAAAGAGCACCTTCAGTGGCTGAGAGATAGCTACAACCGCCGACTCGCGGAGAAGGCCTGGCCGGCCGAGGAGGTTCATCGGGTGGGGAAGTCCTACCACGCTGCCGTCGAAGAGATGCGCCAGAGCGCTGATCTGATGGAGGCGCTGCGCCGAACGGGCAGCCCTCCGTTCGAAGGTTAGGTCGGCCGCCGCCCCCACGGTGCCTCGCCGCCCCCTCCGCTCACCAGGTCGTGGACAGGAGCACCACCGTCCGCCCGGCGAAGGCGCCCTGTCCGAGCCAGGACACGACCACGTCGAAGATGCCGTCACCGTCGATGTCTTGCCCAGAGACCACCCGATAGCCGAAGTAGGGGTCGGCCTCGGAGGTCCACTCGAGGCGGGCGAGCGCGGGGCCGAGGCCGCCGGACTGGAGGGCGGCGCCGGAGAGGAGATCGAGGCGTCCGAGGCCGTCGGCGTCGGCGAACCAGGCGGCCCAGAGGTCGCGGACGCCGTCGCCGTCTACGTCTCCGGCGGGGGCGAGGCGGTAGCCGTAGTAGCCGGTGCTGGTGTCCCCCCCGATGATCGGGCCCGAGCGGTCGGACTGGAGCTGGAGCCCGGCGCCAAAGGCGGCGCCGAGGTCTGTGACGAGGAGGAGGCCCCCGCCGTCGACGGCGTAGGTGTCGTCGCCCACCACCGGGAAGACCCCGTCGAGGAGGCCGTCCCCGTCGAAGTCATCGAAGGCCGCCTCCGTGCCGAGCGCCTCGGAGGCCCCTTCGCCGCGCAGCGTGAAGACCTCTCCCGGGTCCCACTCCTGCTCGCCCTGCTCCGCCGGCAACCCCGAGCGGGCCCCCACCTCTCCCACATAGGCGTCGAGGTCCTCCTCATTGTCTGTCCAATTGGCCGACAGGGCGAAGAGCTCGCCTTTGCCGTCACCGTCGAGGTCATCGACCCCACGGGCGAGGGCGAGCTGAGTGGGCTGGGGGAATCGGAAATTCCAGTGGGGGACCTCGCTGAGCTCGACGGAGCCCGTGAGCCCGACCGTGGACAGGGCCACGAGGCGGCGCTCCCCGTCGTAGCGGGCCGTGTCGTCGCCGCCGAGCGCGACGAGCAGCTCTCCCGCGCCGTCCCCGTCGAGGTCGTGGACCGAGGTGAAGCAGCGCTCCTCGATCTCGGCCACGTCGGGGACGCCCAAGGTCATCACGAGGTCGAGGTCGGCCTCCGCCGCGGGGCGTTGGCGAGGCCAGCCGTTGGCGGCGAGGAAGGTGCGCACCCGGTAGTGAGGGTCAGTGAAGCCGGCGGCGGCGCTCAGGAGCTCGGCGTTGCCGATGACGAGGTCGTCGAGCCCGTCTCCGTCGAGGTCGCCGCAGGTGATGTCGATGCCGAAGAACTCGCCAGGGGCGAGGCCGGCGAGCATCACGTCCCCCGCGTCAGCGCTCATCTCTGGCGTCCAGCTCTCGCGGTTCTTGCCAAAAAATATGCTTACATCCCCCGCATAGGCGGAGCTACCGGGGGAGCCGGTGACGATGTCGCCGAGCCCGTCCCCGTCGAGGTCGCAGAGGGCGAGGCCCCAGCTCTGGTAGTCGCCGGGCCCGCCCTGGATGGTCACGGGGGCGTCGGAGGCGCTGCGGGTGGGGTCAGGCGTGCCGTCGCAGTCATTGTCCTTCCCGTCGTCCCGCCAGTCGATGGACTCGGGGTGGACCGCGGGATCGGTGTCATCGCAGTCCTCCGCCTCCGTCCAGCCATCCCCGTCCGCGTCGAGGGGGGCCTCGCCGCTGTCTTCGATGAGCGGCCCTCCGTCGTCTCGCGAGCGCCCGTCGCCCTTCTCAGGGCCGCAGGCGAGGAGGAAGAGCAGGGGGATGAGGCGGGCCATGGTCGCTCCGGGGGAGCGGCATGTTCGCATATCGGGCCCCTGCTTGCGGGCTGACCTGCCTGGATGTACCGTCATGGGGTGTGGATCCTCCTCCTGGCCTGCACGTCGGAGCCGGTGAGCTGTGAAGAGCCCGCCGCCGAGTGGCTTGACCCCACCGCGGATGATGACTGGTCGGCCCTGATCGAGGGCGGCAGCGTGGAGCCCCCCTGGTCTGCGGTGGAGGTGGGGGCGGAGCTCGAGCGCGCCCTCCAGAATGGCCTCCCCACCGCGCAGCCCGTCCTGGCCGACTACCGTGAGCTCTTGAGCCATGGTGATACCGACTGTCCAGGTGATGAGTTCGTCGAGGGCTTCGCTGTGGTGGGGAGCTGCGAGAGCGAGGAAGGCTACATCTTCACCGGGGCCGCCGGCCTCGCCACCACCGATACACGGGTCTATGCAGAGGATGGGAGCTGGACCGGGTTCTACACCGTGATCACGGCGCCCGCGGACTATGTCATCACCCGCCCCGACGGGAGCGCGCTCAGCGCCGGCGGCACGCTGCTCCAGAGCCTCTCTCGGGACAGCGTCGAGTCTCATTGGAACTCCTCCATCGCCGGAACCTGGTTCGACAGCGCGGGCACCGTCCCCTGGCTCCAAGAGGGCTTCTCCGGCGATCTCAGCATCGACGGTCGGCAGGAGACGACCGGCACCTTCCTTCAGGTGGTGCGCGGAGATGCGACCCTGCTCGGGGCCTCGCTGCTCTTTGATGAGCTCAGCATCGCGCCGTCGGACTGTGCCGATGGGATCTGGGCGGGCTCCATCTCAATTCGACAGTCGAACGGGGCCTGGTACCGCCTCGACTTCGACGAGCACTGCTCGACCTGCGGGCAGCTCTATGACGAGGATGAGCAGGAGATGGGGGAGCTCTGTATCGATCCCGCCCCCTTCTTCGAGGCGCTGACCACGGCGAGCGCCGAATGAGCGCGCCCCTCCGCCTATGGCTGCTTGGCCTCCTCCTCGCCTGCCACCCGGATGCGGACTCACCCTCCGTCGACGAGCCCAGCCTCCTCCCCCTCGACCGCCCCCGCCTCGCCCGGCGGCTCAGCCTCGATCTGCGCGGTGTGCTGCCCACCACCGACGAGCTCGACGCCGCGGAGGCCGATGCGGAGGCCCTCAGCGCGCTCCGAGAGGAGTGGCTCGCCGACCCTCGTTTTGCCGAGCGCCTCGTCGACCTCTACCAGGAGCGCTGGCGGATGGAGCTCGACGAGTACAGCGCCACCGCCGCCGATCTCGGCTTCCCCGACGAGGAGACCTACAGCTTCCAGCGGAGCGTCGGCCAGGAGCCGCTGCGCCTCGTCGCCAGGGTGGTGGCCGAGGATCGGCCCTATGTCGAGGTGGTCACGGCAGATTGGACAGTCGCCAACCCGCTGCTCGAGTCCATCTACCCGCTCGACCGTGAGGCCGGCGATGATTGGACGGTGGCCCGATACACCGACAACCGCCCTGCAGCTGGGGTGCTCAGCACGAATGGGCTCTGGTGGCGTTATTCGAGCCCTCTCTACAACTACAATCGGCGCCGGACAGCCGCCATCCTCGACCTGCTCATCTGTGAGGACCTGCTCAGCCGCCCGGTGGTCTTCACGGAGGCCCTCGCCGCCGGGAGCGAGGACGCCGCGACCGCCATCCTCACCGAGCCCACCTGCCAGGGCTGCCACGCCACCATCGAGCCTATCGCCGCCACCCTCTTCGGCTTCCTCGCGGCCGATGATTACAGCGCCATCGAGAAGACCCGTTACCACCCTGAACGGGAGACCAACGGTCCCACCACCCTCGGGGTCTCCCCGGCCTGGTATGGGGAGCCGGTGGAGGGGCTCGGCGGACTCGGCAGGGCCATCGCCGCGGACGGCCGTTTCCTCGACTGCGCCGTCGAGACCGTGTTGAGCGGCCTCCTCCGCCGACCCGTCGAAGAAACCGATAGGGCGCTCCTCCGAGAGGCCCGCGAGGCATTCGTAGACGAAGACCTCGCGCTGAAGGCGGCCATTCGGGTGATCACCGATGGGGAGTCCTATCGAGCCGGCGGCCTCGGCGGCGGGGCGAGCCTGACAGACCTCGACCGCGAGGCCACCCGCCGCATCCTCGTCGGGAGCCAGCAGGAGAGCCTGCTCTCGGAGCTCACCGGCCTGTCCTGGACCCTCGACGGCGCTGACCAGCAGGACGAGGACAGCACCGGCTACCGCATCCTCTCGGGCTCCGTGGACGGCGAGGCTGTGACCGCCCCGGCCTCCACCCCCGGTCTCACCTGGGCCCTCTGGAGCGCTCGGGTCGCCGAGGTGGCCGCGCGGGTCGCCGTGGACCACGACCTCGACGGGGAGCGCCCGGCCCGCCTCCTCGGTGAGCTCGATGAACAGAGCCGACCCGAAGACCCCGCCTTTCAGGAGACCCTGGCCGGGCTCCACTGGCGCCTCCTCGCCATCCGCCCTACCCCCGACACCCTTGCCGCCCTCACCAGGCTCTGGACCGCCGCCGAGGCCGAGAGCGGCTCCGGTCGGGAGGCCTGGGCCACCGTCGTGGGTGTGCTCCTACGCGACCCCGAATTCCTGAGCTACTGAGCCTAGTGGACACCCATGCTCCATCGCCGTGACCTCGTCCGCCGCCTCCCGATTGGCCTCGGCCTCTGCGCCGGCCTCGGGCTGCCGGGGCTCGCTCGCGGGGCGGTCCCGGCGAATGGTCGGCGTTTTCTCTTCATCTTCGCGGATGGGGGCTGGGACCCGACCTGGGTTTTCAACCCTGCCTTCGACAATGCCGCCGTAGACATGCCCGACGACGGCTCCGAGCCCGCGTCCGCGGGAGGGCTCTCCTGGGTCTCCGGGCCGGGCCGCCCCTCGGTGGACGAGCTCTTCCGGCGATACCCGTCGCGATGCTGCCTCATCAACGGTCTCGAGGTCCGCTCCATCGCCCATGACCGCTGCACCCGCCTGCTCCTCACCGGCTCCGCCTCGGCCGACGGACAGGACCTGCCGAGCCGCATCGCCGCGGGCTCCCCCGAGCACCTGCCCCTCCGTCATGTGGTGCTCTCCGGCCCAGCCTTCGTACACCGCCAGTCGAGCGGGGTCGTGCGGGTGGGCACGAATGGTCAGCTCGTCGCTTTGCTCGATGGGAGCTGCGTCGTCGGGGCGGAGCCGGCGCTTCGTCTGCCCTCTGACGCGCTTGTGTCCCTGGAGGATGCCTATATCCGGGCCCGTATCGCTGGCCTGTCGGGCTCCGCCGGACAGGGGGCCGAGGCCCGTATCCTCGGCGCTTATGGCACGGCGCTCGATGACCTCGACATCCTCCGCGCCGCCGCGGCTGGCCTCTCGCTCGAAGGCGGTGAGAGCATCGATCAGCTCTGGTCTGCCGTGGAGCTGCTCTCTTCCGGCCTCTCCCGCACGGCCATGGTGGCAGACCGCGGCTTCCTCGACGGGCGCTGGGACCACCACTCGGAGATCACGCGCCAGGCGCCCTCCTTTGAGGGGCTCTTCGCCAACCTCCTGGAGATCGTGGAGGGCCTCAATTCGACCCCCGGGACCTGGGGGAACAGCCTCCTTGATGAGGTCACCATCGTCGTCTGCTCCGAGATGGGCCGGGCACCTCGGGTGAACAGCTCCCTCGGCAAGGACCATTGGATGACCACCTCGCTCCTGCTCATCGGCGGGGGTATCGCAGGCGGACAGGTGATCGGCGCCTTCAACGAGGCGAATGTGGGTACAGCGGTGGTCGGGGAGACGGGGGAGCTCGACCCCGATGGAGCGCTGGGTGGGACCGTACTGGAGCCGGCCCATGTGGGGGCGGCCCTGCTTGAGCTCGCGGGCCTCGATCCCATAGAGGCTTTTGGTGCCGATGTCGCCCCGCTGCGCGCGATGTTGGCTCTTTGATGAGGAGAATCGGCTGGGTGCTCGCCCTTGGCCTCCTCGGTTGTGGGGCGGAGGAGGAGCCCGCTACGGCCGGCGCTACCCGCGGGGAGGTCGGCTGCTACACCGATGCCGACGGGGCGTACCCGACCTGGACGAGCTGGGGGCAGCCCTTCTTTCGGAGCTGGTGCGCCTCCTGCCATGCGGCCAGCACCCCCCAGCGTTTCGGCGCGCCGGAGGCCCTCACCTTCGACGACGAGGCCGAGGTGAAGGCGCAGATCGAGCTCATCCGCCAGTCCGTGCTGGTGGCGGCGACGATGCCGCAGGGGGGCGGGCTCTCCGATGAGGAGCGGGCGGAGCTGGAGCGCTTCCTCTCCTGCCTGAACGGCCCGCCGTAGCCGAATCACAAAAAGTTTCAGGCGCTGTCGATCTCGGCGGTCGGGCTTCGACCTCTGCCTGACCCCGCGCTCCAGCGGGGACAACCCAGGAGCACCCCATGTCTGCAGGTCGATTTGTCTGGCGCGAGCTCACCACCCCCGACACCGCCCGCTCCGCCGCCTTCTACGGCGCCACCTTCCAGTGGACCCACACGGCGATGAACCCCGCCGATCCGTCCGGATACCAGGTCTTCCTCCACAACGGCGAGCAGGTGGGCGGCTTCACCCCGCCGATGATGCCCGAGGCCCCCTCCATGTGGCTCGACTACGTCACGGTGGACGACGTGGACGCCAGCCTCACCCAGGTGGTGGCGCTCGGCGGTCGGGCCTATACCCCCGCCATGGATGTGCCGGGCATCGGCCGCTTCGCCGTGGTCGCCAGCCCCGACGGCGCCGCCTTCGCCCTCTTCCGCGGCCTCAATCCGGGCGCCACCGACACCGAGAGCACGCCCCCCGACGGGAGCTTCTGCTGGTCGCAGCTCCTGACCAATGATCTCGCCGGCTCGGTCGCATTCTACACCGCGATCTTCGGCTGGACCGCTGAGAACATGGGCGACATGGTCGTCTTCAACGCCGGCAAGACGGCCCGGGCGAGCGCGATGACGGCCCCGGCGGGCGTGCCCAACAGTTGGCTCGCCTACGTGGCGGTGCCCGATGTTGAGGCCGCGGTCGCCCGCGCCACCGCCGCAGGCGGTACCCTCATGGGCCCCCCCACCGACATCCCCGGGATGGGTCGTTTCGCCGTCCTCATCGACACCACCGGCGCCGCGGTGGCGGTCTGGAAGAGCGCCCCGACCTACCGCGCCTGAAGCCTGGAGCCCGACATGCAGTACCTCCTCCTCATCTATGACGACGAACAGCTCTTCGCGGCCCTCCCCGCCGAGGAGCGGGCCCTCATCTACGCCGAGTACCGCGCCCTCGCCGCCGAGCTCGCAGCGAGCGGGGAGCTCCGGGGCGGTGACGAGCTCATGCCCACGCGCACGGCCACCAGCCTGCGGGTTCGGGGTGGGGCCTCGCTCCTGACCGACGGCCCCTTCGCCGAGACCCGGGAGCAGCTCGGCGGCTACTTCCTCGTCGAGGTGGCGAACCTCGACCGGGCCCTGGCCATCGCGGCGAAGATCCCGAGCGCCCGCTTTGGGACCATCGAGGTGCGCCCGCTGCCCAGCCGGGGGATGTGACCCTGGAACAGCGGACCCCCGGGGAGGGGCTGCTGGAGGCGGTCCTCCGGGAGGAGCACGGTCGGCTCGTGGCCATCCTCGCCCGCACGGCGGGGGGAGACCTCGAGCGGGCCGAAGACGCCCTCCAGGAGGCCGCCACCGCCGCCCTCGCGGCCTGGTCGGAGGCGCCGCCCACGAGCCCCGTGGGCTGGCTCCTGCGGGCGGCCCGCTTCCGCCTCGTCGACCAGCTCCGCCGAGACGCCGCCAGCGACCGCCGCGCCGCGGTCCTCGCGGCGTCCGCCGAGCGAGAGGCGCCCCCGCCCGAGGAGCAGCTCCCTGACGAGCGCCTCCGCCTCATCTGCACCTGCTGCCACCCCGCCCTCGCGCTCGAGGCCCAGGTGGCGCTCACGCTCCGCACCCTCTGCGGGCTCTCCACCGAGGAGGTCGCGCGGGCCTTCCTCGTCGATCCTGCGACCATGGCCCAGCGCCTCGTCCGGGCCCAACGGAAGATCCGGGACGCGCGCATCCCCTACGAGGTGCCGGGGCCCGAGGCCCTCCCCGAACGCCTCGACGCCGTGCGGCACGTCATCTACCTCGTCTTCACCGAGGGCTACGCCGCCACCCGTGGCCCCGCCATCCGGGGTGACCTCTGTGACGAGGCCCTCCGCCTCGCCGAGCTGGTCCTCCGCCTGCACGCCGACCGCGAGGGCCTCGGCCTCTACGCGCTGCTGCTCCTCCAAGACGCCCGGCGGGGGGCCCGGCTCGCCGAGGACGGCGCCCTCATCCTCCTCCCCGACCAGGACCGCTCCCGTTGGGACCGGCGGCGCATCGCGCGCGGCCTCGCCGCCCTCGCCCATGCAGGTCGACTGGGGCCGCCCGGGCCCTATACGCTCCAGGCCGCCATCGCCGC
This sequence comes from Myxococcota bacterium, assembly GCA_044344255.1. Taxonomy (GTDB): domain Bacteria; phylum Myxococcota_A; class UBA796; order UBA796; family UBA2385; genus JBIJDH01. The sequence continues at coordinate 253,718 of JBIJDH010000001.1, read as the reverse complement.
CGAGCATGTGGCCGCCCACGGGACCCGCTGGGCGCGGGTGCTCAGCCTCTATGATCAGCTCAGCCTCGTCGCTCCCAGCCCGGCGGTCGCGCTCAACCGCGCGGTGGCGGTGGCCATGGTGGAGGGGGACAGCGCGGGCCTCGCCGCGCTCGACGCCCTCGACGACCCCGGGCTCCACCGCGGGCACCTGCTCCCCGCGGCCCGCGCGGAGCTGCTCCGTCGGCTGGGGAGGCGGGAGGAGGCGGCGATCGAGCTGAAGCGGGCGATCGAGAGAGCGGGGAATGATGGGGAGCGGGCCTTGTTGGAGGCGCGGGAGGCGGAGCTCGCGCGCGGACCGGAGGCGCTGCCCGGCGTGGGGGAGCGTCAGCGTGGGCCGTCGGGAGCAGGCACGCCAGACCCTGACCCGTAGTAGGCCCACAGGGCCGGCAGTACGTCCTCCACCATCGAGTGGCCGATCTCGGTGGGCACGCGCCCGAGCTCGGTCGCGAGGTAGCCCTGGCCGATGAGCGGGAAGCGGGCGACCTCGGCCTCGCCGCGGCGCAGCACGAGCTCGTTGTATTCGGCCCCGGCGTAGGCGTAGGGGATGCCGCGGCCCTTGAGCGCCTCTCCGACCTCGTTGGTGAACCAGGACCAGTCGTCGCTGGTGCACCAGCCAGAGGCGTGGGCCAGCACGAGGCGCCCACCCGGGTCGGTGAGCTCGACGACGTAGGGCGTGGGCGCGGCCGGCGCGGACAGGCGTTTGTGCGCCTCTTCGGTGCCGAAGGCGCAGGCGAGGTCGGCCAGGGCGGCGCGGCGGTCGGCGGCCTCGTACTCGGGGTGGCCGAGGAAGAAGGCGCGCAGCGCGGGGGGTCGGGTCGGGTCTTCCACCGCGGTGGTGCCGGGCATCACCTCCCACTCGAGGGCCTCTCGCACCGCGGCTTCGACCCAGGGCGGGCCCTCGACCGCCGCGGGGGCGACCGCTTCAGCGGGGTGCGCGGCCTCGGCGGGCGTCGTGGGCGGGGGCGCGGCGGGCTGCGGCGCGCCCGTGCAGGCAGGGAGGAAGAGGAGGAGCAGGAGGCCGAAGGACCAGACAGGCGGCTTCATCGTCGCTCCGGTGGCGCTGTGTGGGGGCAGGGGGGCAACGTATCCGGCCCACCGGCACAGGGAGCCTTGGCCCTTGGCGGTGTGGTTCCGGGAGTATGCTCAACCATGCGCACGTCCCGCCGGCCGCTCCCGCTCTTGTTGCTGCTCGTTCTTTCCTGTGACGCCGCCTCGCCGGCGCCCGGCACGAAGGAGCCGGTGGGGGCAGGGGAGGGGAGCGGCAGCGCGGACGGGAGCGATGGCTCCGGGAACGATGGGGGCGATGGCTCCGGGGCCGACGGGGCGGTGGACGCGCCGCTGGAGGCGCTGCCCGAGGCCGTCGATGATGGCTGCCCCACCCTGTTCGCCCAGGGGCGCCTCCCCGCCTTCGAGCTGGAGATCACCGACACCGACTGGGCCGCCCTCGAGGCCGACTATGCCTCGGGCGTCAAGCAGTACCACCCGGCGGTCTTTCGGTACGTCGACGACGGGGGGACGCTCATCGAGCGCTCGGACGCGGCGGTGCGCCTGAAGGGGAACCCTGGCTTCTCGTGGATCGGCGAGAAGATGCAGTTCGTGATCTCCATGAATGAGTCAGATCCCGACGGCCGCTTCATGGGGCTGCGGAAGATCGCCCTCGACTCCTCCTGGTATGACCCCTCCATCCTCCGCGACCGCCTCTCCTACGCGCTGTTACGGCGGATGGGCATCGAGGCGCCCTGCGCGAACAACGCGACCCTGTCGGTCAACGGCGCGTTCTATGGCCTCTACGCCAACATCGAGTTCCCCGATCAAGAATACCTGGACCGGATCTATGGCGACGAGGGGGCGACGGGCACCCTCTGGAAGTACGGGAGCGTGGCCACGGTGAACGAGGAGGCCTCCGACGGGACCGCGATCAGCGCCTTCTGGGCGAACAGCGGCGTGGCCTGGCAGGAGGCGAACACCGACCTCGAGGCCAACATCCGGGAGTGGGCGGGGGAGGCGACGCTGCCGCAGAACGACGGCTACTGGTGCTGTAACCATAACTATTACCTGTACGAGCACCCCAGCCGCGGCATCGTGTTCCAGCCCTGGGACATGGACTTCAGCTTTGACGACGCGCCCTACTTCGCCGACCCCTACACGTTCTATCGGGACTCGGGCTATCAGCCCCACTTCGACGCCGTCGTGGCCGATCCCGTCTACGGTCCGCGCTTCGTCGCCGCGATGGCCGCGGCGGTAGAGGCCTACGACCCCGACTGGATCGCCGAGCAGGTCTCGACGTGGGAGGCGCAGATCGCCGAGCCCTTCTCGCGGGACCGCCTCTCCACGCACACCGTGGGCGCCCAGTCCGACGCCGCCGACCGCCTCGTGTCCTATGCCCGCAACCGTCAGGCCTATCTGCACGCCTGGGTGACCTGTCACTCCGACGGGGGCGATGAGGACGGGGATGGCTTCGAGGCCTGCGGGGACTGCGACGATCGGGACCCCGCCATTCATCCGGGCGCCGCAGATCTGTGTAACGAGCGCGATGATGATTGTAACGGTCGCGTCGATGACGGAGAGGCCTGCGCGGACTGTGACGAGTACAGCTTCGAAGACTCGCGGATGTTGTTCTGTCCATCTCCGGGCACCTTCGAGGAGTCCGTGGCTCGCTGCGCGGCTTATGGCGCCGAGCTTGGGTTCCCGATGGGGACCTATGACTGGTACGTGTTCTGGCTGCACAATTACTGGCAGGACTACGCGTGGACCGGCGGCGCTTGGTGGTGGGTGGGGGCGACCGACACGGCCGCCGAGGGGGCGTGGCTCACGCCCAGCGGCGCGCCCGTGGGCGGCTGGGCGGCCTGGGGAGGCGGCGCGCCGAACGGCGGGGTCGCGGAGAATTGTGCGGGCGCCGCGCCCGGTGGCTGGTATTGGGACGACCAGGACTGCGGCCTGCGGCTCCCTGCGGTGTGTCGGCTGTAGCGCCCCTGCGCGTCCCCCCGGTCACACCCAGGTCGCCAGCACCACGCTCGCGAAGAAGAGGAGGGAGATCCATCCGTTCGCGGCGAAGAAGGCCTGATCGATCTTCGAGATGTCGCCCGGCTTGACGAGGCTGTGCTCCCAGGCGAGCACGCCGGTGATCACGGCCCAGCCCCCCCAATAGGCCCAGCCGAGGGGGATGGTGAAGGGCAGGGCGGCCAGCAGGGCCACGGTGGCGACGTGGAGCAGCCCGCTCGCCCAGAGGGCCCCCCGCTCGCCGAGCGCGACCGGGATGGAGTGGAGGCCGTGGCCGCCGTCGAAGTCGCGGTCCTGGAGCGAGTAGAGGATGTCGAAGCCGGAGACCCAGGTGAGCACGGCCCCCGCGAGCAGGAGCGGCGGGGCGGCGATCGAGCCGGTGAGCGCGATCCAGGCTGCGACTGGGGCGAGGCCGAGGCCGAGGCCGAGGACGAGGTGGCAGAGGGCCGTGAAGCGCTTGGTGAGCGAGTAGCCCCAGACCACGAGCAGCGCGATCGGCGAGAGGTACAGGCAGAGCGGGTGCAGCATCGCGCTCGCGAGCACGAGCAGGCCCGCGCTCCCGAGGGTGAGCGCCCAAGCGAGGGGGACGCCGAGGCGACCGGCCACGATCTCCCGGTTCTTCGTGCGGGGGTTGAGGGCGTCGATTTTGCGGTCGACGATGCGGTTGAAGCCCATCGCGCTCGACCGGGCCCCCACCATCGCGGCGACGATCCAGGCCCACTGCGTCCAGGCGACGGGCTGGTCCCGGGCGACGAGCCAGGCGCTGGCGAGCGCGAAGGGCATCGCGAAGACCGAGTGCGACAGCTTGATGTCGAGGGCGAAGGCGCGGAGCCCCGCGGTGAGGGAGGGGGGCGTGGGGTTCATGCGAGCCAGCTCCGCGGCCAGCGCGTCCCGTCGAGCAGGGTGGCGATGGGATCGTCGGTCGGGGGGATGTGGACGAGCAGCAGGCCTGGGCGGGCGCCCGGGCGGAGGACGCCGAGCTCAGGGTCTCCGAAGAGGGCGGCGCCGCCGAGCGTCAAGGCGCGGAGCCAGACCGAGGGATCGATCGCGGAGGCGGCGGCCCGGAGGGTGGCGGCCTCGGCGAGGAGGTCGAGATCCGCGTTCGAGGCGAGGGAGTCCGTGCCGAGCGCGAGCGGGATGCCGCGGCGGACCATCGCCGCGGCGTCCGGGAGCCGGCCGTGGATGTGGAGGTTCGAGCGTGGGCAGAGCACCACCGGCGCGCCGGCGGCGGCGATGAGGTCGAGGTCGGCTGCGTCGGCGGCGAGGAGGTGGACGAGGCCCAGGTCGGGGCCGAGGAGGCCGAGGCGCTGCAGCGCGTCCACCTCGGAGCGACCGGAGGCCAGGGCGCCGCGCCAGGGCCGGTCCCAGCGGTCGAGCAGCGCGGCCCAGGGGCCCGTGCCCTGCGCGATGAGCTCCCGGTCGGCCGGGCACTCGTCGCAGTGCAGCGTGGGGGTGGGCTCGCCCGGCCGACGCTCCGCGGCCCACCGGCGGAGCACCCCCTCGCTCAGCGCATGGACCGAGTGCGGCGTGAGGACGCTCGTTACACCGGCATCTTGAGGTAAGGCCTGCTGGCGGCGTCGGCCCTCCTCGAAGCCCGCGTCGGTGAAGGCGAGGAGCTCGAGCTGGAGCCGCGCGCGGAGCCACCCCGTGGGGGCGGCGGCGGCCTCGACGAGGTGGGGGAAGGGCGCGCCGGTGTTGCTCACGTCGAGGACGGCGGCGGTGCCGGAGGCCGACAGTTCGGCGATCGCCGCGCGCATCGCCGCTGCGTCTGGCCCCTGCCGGAGGCCGAACAGGCGCTGCACCCAGGCCAGCATGTCGCCGTCCCCCGGCACCTGCCCGCGGAGGCCCGAGAGCTCCAGGTGAGCGTGGGCGTTGATGAGCCCGGGGAGGAGGATGCCGGTGGCACCGTCCTCCGCTCCGCTCGCGAGGGCCAGCACGCGGCCATCTTCGGCGACGCGGATGTTCGGCCAGCGGATGAGCTCGGCGCCGGTCCAGGCCCAGGCGGCGGTGACGGTTCGCATGGGCCTACTTCGAGGGGCTCGGGCTCGGGGCGAGCCGCCGGAGCGGGCGCCCCTCGGGGTCCGCCTCGGTCATCGGGCCGCCCTGCAGGGTGAAGGCCGCGTCCCGGCGCGCGGGGCTGAAGCCTGCGGCGCGGATGTGGCGCTCGACCTCCGCCGCCCCGAGGGCGCCGCGCGCGGGGACGTCGCCCCAGTCGTCACAGCCCTGGTGGAGGGCGGCCTGGGCGAGGCCGGGGCCGTGCCCGCCCGCGTCGGCGCGGAGGTGGCGGATGTTGTCGATGACGAGGCGGGCGAGCGCCGTCACGCGCATCCACTCGGTGGCGGTGCGGTTCCCATCGCCCTTCTCGCAGAGCACGCCGAGATCGGTGAACGGGCGGGACTCGTCCTGGAGGGCGCGCAGGCGGAGCAGCCCGGCCACCCGCTCCTCGGGCCCCAGCGCCCCGCCGATGTGGACCCAGGCGGTCGTGGCGACGCGGTCGTCGATCTCGGCCGAAGCGCCCTCTGGGATCAGGCGCCAGGTCACCCGCGCGTCGGGGTGGAGCTGGAGGCGGCGGAGGTTGGCGGCGGCGCCGAGCTCGAGCAGGGTGGCGTGCTGGTCGAGCAGCAGGGCGTCCGCCTCGGTCAGGCGCTCTCCGGTCGCCCCGCGGAGGAGGGCGGAGTCGACGGCGCGGCGCCGGGCCTCCGGGGCCGGAGCTGCGGCGGGCGGCGGGTAGAGGCTCCAGTGCTCGCGGCGGGTGAGCCCGTGCTGGTGGGCGAGGGCGGCGAAGCGCATCAGGCCCATCGTGGCGCGGTCGTCGAGGGGGAAGCGGATCACCTCTCCGAGGTACCGGGCGTCGGCCGCGCCGAGGTGAGCCTGGAGCTCGCCCGACTCGAGGGCCTGGAGCCCCCGCAGCCCGCCCGCGCGGACGCGCTCGACGAGGCGAGGGTCGAGGTCGGGGCGGCCCGCCCAGACGGCGAAGACGAAGGGCAGGCCGGTCCAGTCCTTCCACGCCGCGCCGAGGTCGATGACCGCGGTGAGGCGGGCCGGGAGCTCGCGGGCGAGGTCGCCGATCACGAGGCCGGCGGTGTCGCCCACGGCGCCCTTCAACCCCTCCCCGATGCCCACCTCGACGAATTCGACCTCGGGGTGGAGCGCGGCGCGCAGGGGGCCATGCTGGAGCAGCAGCCGCGCCAGCAGGACGGAGGTGCGGCTGCAGCCGTCGAGGAGGATTCGGCGCCACTGGCCGATCGGGCGCTCGGCGACGAGCAGCACGCTCTCCACCGGGCCGTCGCCGCCGATGCAGAGGTCCGGCACGACGGCGTAGTCCACGCCCTCGTCGCCGAGGAGGGCGCCCACCGGGAGCAGGGCGAGGTCGACCTCCCCGGCGCGGAGCCAGCGGGCCACCTCGCTCGGGTGGCCGGGGCGCACCTGCACGCCGTCCAGGTGCCGGATGAGCGGCAGGGCGTTGGTGTAGGCCACAGGCGCCACCACGGGGGGGCGCGGGAGGGGCTCCGGCGGCGCGAGGGGATCGCAGCGGCGCAGCACCCGGTAGAGGGTGTCGCGCTCGACGGGCACCCGGCCGGCCTGCTCGATGAAACGCACGAGGTCGCGCCGGGTCAGGCCCTGCGGCGTGTCGGCGCCGGCCATGTGGTAGATGTGCTCCTCGAGCACGGTGCCGTCGAGGTCAGAGGCGCCGAACCAGAGGGAGGCCTGCGCGACCTCGGTGCCGAGCATCGGCCAGTAGGCCTTGACGTGCGGAAAATTATCAAGGAGTAACCGGCTGACCGCGATGGTTCGCAGGCTGTCGTAGCCGGTGGGGGAGGCCAGCGCCCGCAGGTTGTTGTTGTCGTTGTGGAAGCGGAGCGGGATGAAGGTCTGGAAGTGACCGCCTCCGTGGCCGGGCTGCTCGGCCGCCGACAGCGACTCGTCCTGCAGGGCCCGCAGCCGGAGCAGGTGATCGACCCGCTCCTCGAGGGTCTCGATGCTGCCGAAGAGCAGGGTGGCGTTCGAGCGCAGGCCGAGGCGGTGGGCGACCCGGTGCACCTCGAGCCAGCCATCGGCGTCCACCTTGTCGTCGCAGAGCTTCTTACGGGCGCGGGGGTGGAAGATCTCGGCCCCGCCGCCGGGGATGGAGCCGAGGCCAGCGGCCATGAGCTCGCGGAGCACCCCCTCGATGGACTTGCCGTACTTCTCGGCGTAGTAGAAGACCTCGACCGCCGTGAAGCCCTTGATGTGGAGGTCGGGCCGCTCCGCCTTGATCGCGGAGAGCAGGTCTGTGTAGTAGGAGAAGGGCAGGTCGGGGTTGAGCCCGTTGACGATGTGGACCTCGGTGATCAGCTCGCCCTTGAGCGCCCGCACCCGGCCCACCGCCTGCTCGACGCTGAGCGTCCAGGCGTCCTTGTCGCCCGTCTTCAGGCGCGCGAAGCTGCAGAACACGCAGCTCGCCTCGCAGACGTTCGTGGCGTTGATGTGGGTGTTTCGGTTGAAGTAGGTGAGCCCGCCGTGGAGCCGCTCGCGCACGAGGTTGGCGAGGGCGCCCACCGCGACCACGTCTCGGGCCTGAAACAGGCGGAGCCCGTCCTCGGCGTCGAGGCGCTCGGCGGCCTCCACCTTCTCTTGGAGCTCGCTCAAGCCGGCGTCACGGATGTCGCGGAGCGTCGTGCGGGGGAGGGAATTCATGAGAGTTCTCCTGATGGAGCGGCCTTCTCACGGCCGGCCCAGCGACGCATGAGGGCGTTGTCAACACCGAGCTGATCGAGGGCCCGGGCGACGACGGTGTCGAGCAGGGCGTTGATGCCCTCGGGCCGGGAGTAGAACGAAGGGGACGCGGGCATCACGACGGCGCCGGCCTCGATGACCGTGGCCATGTTGCGCACGTGGATGAGCGAGTAGGGCGACTCGCGGAGCACGAGCACGAGGCGGCGGCGCTCCTTCAGCATCACGTCGGCGGCGCGGCCGACGAGGTCTGCGCTGACCCCAGCGGCGATACGCCCGAGCTGCCCGGCCGAGCAGGGGACGATGACCATGGCGTCAAACCGGGCCGAGCCCGAGGCGAAGGGCGCGGTCATGTCGCCGGGGAGGTGGAGGGGGAAGCCGTAGGCGGCGGGGTCGGTGCCGACCTCGTCCTGCCAACAGAGCCGCCCGAACTTGGTGAACACCACGTGGGTCTCGATGCCAGCGGCCCGGCCGGGGCCGGCCAGGAAGTCGAGCAGGCGGGCGGCGTAGGGCGCGCCCGAGGCCCCGGAGACGCCGACCACGAGCCTCATCGGGCCCCCTCGGCCCGCTTCGTGCCTGTGATGAGGGAGGCGACCGGGGGGAACATCTCCTCGCCCTGGGCCGAGAAGCCGTGCGCCTCGAGCAGGGCCACGAATTCCGCTCGGGTGTGCCAAGCCTCGATCGAGCGGGAGAGGTAGCGGTAGGCCTCGGCGTAGCCGGTGACGAGGCCCCCCACGACGGGCAGCACGAGCGTGTTGTAGCTGCCCTGCAGGAGCTTCGGGAAGAGCCCCACCGGCTTGAAGAAGTCGAGCACGACGAGGTGACCGCCGGGGCGGAGCACGCGGGCGCACTCGGTCACGGCGCCCTCCACGCCCGGGACATTGCGGAGGCCGAAGCCGCAGATGATGCCATCGACCGAGGCGTCGGGGAGGGGGAGCGAGCGGGCGTCGGCGGGGGTGATGGTGACCGGAGCGCCGGCAGGGATCTTGGTAGCTCCAACCGCCAACATGCTCTCGGAGAAGTCCATCGCGTGCACGTGGCGAGCGCCGGCGGCGAGCAGCATCACCGTGAGGTCGAGCGTGCCGGCGCAGAGGTCGATCATCTCGCCCCGGGCGCTGTCCTCGAGGGCCCGGATGGCCTTCTTGCGCCAGCCCTGGTCGAGGCCGAGGCTGAGCAGGCGGTTCGCGAGGTCATACCGAGGGGCGAGCTGCTCGAACATCTCGCGCACGACGGGCGCGCGGTCGAGGGCGCCGGCGACGGGGGCGCTGGGCTGGGCGGCGGCCATCAGCTCACCCGCTCGACGAGGTGGTGGGCCAGGCCCACGAGGGCCTCCTTCCAGGGGGTGTCGGGGAGCCCGGCGTCGTCGAGCGCGGTGATGCCGGCCTGCACCCGCTGGCGGGCGTCCTCGAGGGCGTCGTCGGCGGCGCCGCTCTGGCGCACCTCCTCGACGAGGGCGGGGATCCGCTCCGGCGAGGGGGGGCCGTTCTTCAAGCGGCGACGGAGCTCTGGCACCCGCTCCATCGCGAGCACGAGGGGCAGCGTGACCTTGCCCTCGGAGAGGTCTTGCCCGCGGCGCTTGCCGGTCACCCGCATGTCGCCCACATAGTCGAGCACGTCGTCGGTGATCTGGAAGGCGACGCCGATGGCGCGCCCGAAGCGGTAGAGGCCGTCTGCGACCGTGTCCTGGCCGAGCGACCAGGCCCCGGCGGCGGCGCACCAGGCGATCAAGGCGGCGGACTTGCGGTCGAGGATGTCGAGGTAGGTGGGGAGATCGAGGTCGAGGTTGCCGGCGTTCTGGAGCTGGAGCACCTCGCCCTCGGCCATCAAGGTGGCGGTGCGGCCGAGCTCCCCCACGGCGCGGAAGCCGCCCTCGTCGGCGGCGAGCCAGATCGAGCGGGCGAGGCAGAAGTCGCCGGTGAGGATCACGCCCGGGTTGCCGTAGACCCGCTGGGCGGTAGGGCGGCCACGGCGCTCCTGGCCGTCGTCGACGACGTCGTCGTGGAGCAGGGAGCCGAGGTGCATGAGCTCGCCCACACACATCAGGCGCGTGATCGGGCCGTCATGGCCCGCCGCCCGCGCGGCGAGGCCGGTGAGGAGGGGGCGGAGGCGCTTGCCGCCCGCGTCCACGAGGTAGCCGCCGATGGCGGGCACCGCGGGCACGTTGGAGGCGAGCAGGCGGTGGAGCTCGTGCTCCACCTCGGCCATCTCGGGGCCCACGAGCTCGAAGCTGCGGGCGAGGGGGGAGATCCGGCTGAGCGGCGCCCCGGCGTGGAGCCCGGTGGGTCGGTGCCTGACGGCCTGCATGTCCATGGCTTCCTCACGCCCTTCAGGGCTCTCGCGGCGCGCCTGGGCCCCGCGCGCGCCCTGGCTGGGAGGGTGCGCCGGCGCCGGTTGGCTTCATGAATTTCAATGTGGATTGAAATGAATGAGGAGTTCAAGTTATAGGCAAAACAGGTGTCGGGCAAGGGTTGGCTCGTCGAGAATTCGCAGCCTTGGCGGACTCCTCCACGAACCACCGCTTCGCTCTCACCAAGGGCCGCGCCATGCTCCACCCACCGCCTCCCCCTGACGCCGCCGCGGGCGGCCCATCTGCCTCGCCCCACGATCGGGCGATCCTGCTCGTGGCCGACACCATCGGCGACCTCATGGGCTTTTGGAACTTCAAGCCCTCGATGGGGCGGGTCTGGGCGGTGCTCTACCTCTCCCGCGACGCGCTGACCGCCGAGCAGATCGAGCTCCGAACCGGGCTCTCCGCGGGCGCGGTCAGCATGACGGTCACCGAGCTGCTCCAGTGGGGGGTGGTGCGGCGAGCCTGGTCTCCGGGCGAGCGGAAGCGCCACTTCGAGGCCGAGACCGACATCGTCTCCCTCATCACCCGCGTGTTCCGCGAGCGGGAGCTGCGGCTGATCGACGAGTCGATCGGTCGCCTCCGGGAGGCCGTCCGCCTGCTCGAAGATAGCGGCTCCTCCGTGCCGGATCAGATGCTCGAAGGCCGCTTCCTGCTCACCCGCGTGCGCCGCTTGCTCGAGCTGGCCGAAGGGGGGAGGGCGCTCGTCGATCGCCTCGTGCGGGCGGGCAGCCTCGACCTCGGGCTGCTCCGAGGGGCGCTGATCGCCCGCGGGGGGTGATCACCCCACGACCGATGTGGGGAACGCCTCGCGGGCTGGCCGACCGGCGCTCAGATCCGGGATAATGGGCCCGCCCAACCGGGCCACCGCAGGCCGGTTCCCCTGGCCAGAGCACCCCCATGGAGCATCATCGATGAGCGCCTGTCGTCATTTCTACGCTTCCGTGGCTCTCTTTCTCGTGGCCTGCGGGGGTGCCCCCGAGGTCTCCGGCACGGTGAAGGACATCTGGGGCAAGCCCATCGAGGGCGCGTCGGTCCAGATCGAGGGCCTCCAGGAGCAGCCGCACACGGACGGTCAGGGCGCCTTCCTCATCGAGGTGCCGGTCGGCCCCCACCGCTTGATGGCGGGGAAGGACGGCTACATCAAGGGGATGGTGTCGTTGGACGTGAAGGAGGAGGCCGAGGCCCCCCTCCGCGCCGACTTCCTGCTCTACCCCGAGCCGTCGGAGACGGGCTTCTACTCGGTCGGCGCCAGCGCCTACCAGAAGATCGAGCCCCAGAACCTCACCACCTTCGGCACCGCGCTCCGGGCCTACACCGGCCTCGCCGACGTCGGTCACGGCGTGATCTCGCACGACTTCACGAGCCGCTTCGTCTTCAGCTCCAAGCTGCGGTCGAGCGAGCTGTCGCGGATCGATCTCCAGCTCCACCGCATCGAGTTCGTGGCCAGCACCAAGGTGCCGGGGTTGCTCGGTGAGGAGGAGGTGAAGGTCAACCTCTGGACCGGCGTGGAGTCCATCCCCTTCACGATCGAGGGGCTCCCGAGCAAAGATGACTACCTCATCTCCCCCAAAGAGAAGCTCAAGCCGGGTGTCTATGCCTTCAACACCCAGGGCCTGATCACGAGCGCGGACGTCAACGCCCTCGAGAACACCCCCCGTGAGCTCCGCGAAGCCTGGCCCTTCGAGGTCAAGTAGGTGTGCATGTCTGTGGATTGTCATGTCTCTTGATCTGCTCGCCAGCCTGACCGAAGAGGTGGGCGCCTTGCTCGGCGAGGCCTTGCGCGTCGCCGGGGCCGTCGAGCCGCCGCAGCTCGCTCCGCCCACGCTCGCGGGCGCGGGAGACCTCTCGCTCTCCACCCACCGCTACGCCAAGGCGCTGCGGAAGGCCCCCGACGCCATCGCCACGATGCTCGCCGAGGTGGCCCGCCAGCACCCGCTTGTTTCCGCGGCGGAGGTCAAGAGCGGCTTCCTCAACCTCACCTTCTCGCCCGCGGCTCTGGCGGAGCGGACGGTGCGCTGGGCCCTCTCCGACGACGGCGCCCTCGGGCGCTCCCAGGCCCTGGCGGGCCAGCGCGTGCTCATCGAGTACAGCTCGCCCAACACCAACAAGCCGCAGCACCTCGGCCACTGCCGAAACAACGTGCTCGGCCAGGTGACCGCCAACCTCCTCACCGCGGCCGGCGCCGAGGTCAGTCGTTTCAACCTGATCAACGACCGTGGGATTCACATCTGCAAGTCGATGGTCGCCTGGCGTCGTTTCGCTGAGGGCGCCACCCCGGCCTCCAAGGGCCAGAAGGGCGACCACTTCGTGGGCGACCTCTACGTCGCCTTTGACCAGGCCCTGCGCGCCGAGTACGCCGCGGCCTTCCCGGCGGGCGGCGGCCCCGAGGTGGAGGTCTGGTTCAACCAGGGGAGCGGCCTCGGCCGTGAGGCGGCGGAGATGCTCGTCGCCTGGGAGCGCGGTGACGAGGCCGTGCTCAGCCTCTGGCGGATGATGAACGGGTGGGTCGAGGTCGGCTTCTTCGAGACCTACGCCCGCATGGGGATCCGCTTCGACCACATCCAGCGAGAGAGCGAGATCTGGCAGAAGGGCCGCGCCCTCGTGGCCGAGGGGCTCGAGCGCGGGGTCTTCGGGCGGGCCGAGAACGGCGCGGTGGTCTTCGACCTCCGCCGTATCGGCCTCGAGGGCGAGAAGGCCGTGCTGCGCGCGGACGGCACCGCGCTCTACATCACGCAAGACCTCGGCACCGCGCTCTCCCGCGACGAGTCCGTCCACCCCACACGGATGGTCTACGTCGTCGGCAACGAGCAGGAGCACTACTTTCGTGTGCTGTTCGGGATCATCGGCGAGCTGCGGCCGCACTTGAAGGGACAGCTCGTTCACCGCAGCTATGGGATGGTCGAGCTACCGACCGGCCGCATGAAGTCCCGCGAGGGCACGGTGGTCGACGCCGATGACCTCATGGACGAGCTGCGGGACGCCGTGCTCGCCCAGAACCAGGAGGTCCGCTGGGCGGCGGTGCCGGCTGCCGAGCAGGCCGACCGGGCCGAGAAGATCGGCCTCGCCGGACTCAAGTATTACCTGATGCGCTTCAGCCCCGAGCGGACCTTCGTCTTCGAGAAGGAGACGAGCATCTCCTTCGAGGGAGACACGGGCCCCTATTGCCAGTACGCCTGGGCCCGCGCCGAGAACATCATCGAGAAGGCGGGAGACAGCCTGGCGGGCGTGTCGCCGGACTGGGGCTCCCTCGACGAGCCGCACGCCCGGCGCCTCATCGCCGCGCTGCTCAACTTCCCGAGCCTCGTTCGAAAGGGCGCGACCGACCTCGACCCCAGCATGCTGGCCCGCGCGGTGTACGAGCTCTCGAAGAGCTTCGCCAGCTTCTACGCGGCCCCGGAGGGTCGGGTGATCGGCGCGGCCCCCGGGACCGGGGCGGCCCGGCTGGCCCTCGTGATGGCCACCCGGCGCGTGCTCGGCGCCGGGCTCGACCTGCTCGGCGTGGCCACGCTGACCGAGATGTGAGCGAGGGGGACGCCCTCGTCGCGGAGCTCGGCGCCGCGGTCCTCGGGTCGGCGGCGGCCGAGGGGCATGGGCCGGAGGTCGACCCGGTCGAGCTCCATGGCCGCCTCCTCCAGCGAGCGCTCCTGGCTCGACTGGAGGTCACCGAGGGCGCCGACCTGTCGGGCGAACTGCCGAGGCTCGCGCTGGCCTACGGGCGGCTCCTTGGGGAGGGGCTGGCCTGGGACCCGCTGACGGGGGGCTGGACGCGGGTCTCGCCGCGGGGCTCGGCGCGTAAGCGGGCGGGGGCCTTCTACACCCCGCCGGCGCTGGTGGAGGCCCTGCTCGACCTCGTGCTGGAGCCGCTTCTCGACTCCTTGGATGAGTCTGGGTTACGAGCGTTACACCTTGTTGATCCATCATGTGGCGCCGGGGCCTTCCTGGTGGCGGCGGCGCGACGCGTGGCGCGACGGCTGCCGGGGGCGGAGGTGGACAACCTCGCCGCGGTGGCCTCCACCGCCCTGTTCGGGGTCGATCGGGATCCCGTCGCGGTCGCCCTCTGTAGGGCTTCGCTGCGGGGGCTTGGGGGCTCCGCTCTTGCGCTGGAGGCGCACATCGCCTGGGGAGATGCCCTGATCGGGGCGCCGCATGGGGTGGAGGCGGGGGACGCCGATCGGTGGTGCGCGAGCCGGCTTCGGGTCCCGCTCGGTGAGCTGTCGGCGCCGCCGATCCACTGGTGGTCGCGCTTCCCGGTGGTGTCAGCGGCCGGTGGCTTCGATCTGGTGATCGGCAACCCGCCTTGGGAGCGGCTCAAGCTCCAAGAGCAGGAGTGGTTCGCGCTGCGGGCCCCGGCGGTGGCCCTGTCGCCGCACGCCGCCGCGAGGGCGGCGGCCATCCGGGCCCTGGACGTGGAGGCTCCCGCGCTGGCGGCGCGCTGGCGGCGGGCCCAGGCCCTCGCCCAGGCCGAGGTCCAGTTCGTATTGCGCTCCGGGCGGTACCCCCTGTCTGGCCGCGGCGACCCGAACGGCTACCCCCTCTTCACCGAGCTCGGCCAGGCGCTGCTCCACCCCGGCGGTCGGGCCGGCTGGATCCTCCCTTCGGGCATCGCCACCGATGAGACCACCCGGCCCCTCTTCGCCGGGCTCGTGCGTCGCGGAGAGCTCCGCGCCTTCTTTGACCTCGAGAACCACGCCCCCTTCTTCCCGGCGGTGCACCGGAGCTTCCGCTTCTGCTTGCTCAGCCTGGACCGTCGGGGCGGAGAGGCCCCCGTGGAGATGGCCTTCTTCCTCCGCGACCTCCAGGGGCTGTGGGACCCCTCGGTGCGGGTCCGCCTCCCCCTCGGCGCGCTCGGGGAGATGAACCCCAACACCGGCACGCTCAGCATCCTCCGGTCACAAGCTGACGCGGAGCTGTCGATCCGAATTTATCGGCGTTACGGTATATTGTTACGTACGTCGGACGAATCGAATGCAGCGGGGGGGCCCTGGGGCATCCGCACCCTCTCCATGTTCCACATGGCCAACGACGCACACCGCTTCTCCACCGCCGTCGAGCTCCGGGAGCGGGGGTGGGCGCTGCAGGGGGACCGCTTCGTGGCGGGGCCCGAGGGGGCGGGTCGCTACCTGCCGTTGATCGAGGCGAAGATGGTGCACCTCTTCGACCACCGCTCGGGCTCCTTCGCCGGCGCGCAGGGGAGCACGTTGCCCTCGCCGAGCGAAGCCGAGCGCCAGGACCCGCACCATGTCGTGCTGCCGCGCTACTGGGTGGCCGAGGCCGACGTGGAGCGCCGCCTGTCGGGGCGCTGGGCGCGCGGCTGGCTGCTCGGCTGGCGGGACGTCTGCCGGGCCACGGACTCCCGCACCCTCATCGCCGCCGTCTTCCCGCGGGCGGCGGTCAACGACAAGCTGCCCGTGCTGCTCCCGAGCGAGGGGCCCGTGTGGGCGCTGGTCGCCAACCTGTCGTCGTTGATCTTGGATTATTTCGTGCGCCAGAAGGTGGGCGCGACGAGCCTCAAGCTCTTTGTGCTCCGCCAGCTCCCCGTGCTGCCGCCGAGCGCCTACCTCGGGCCCTGCCCCTGGTCTCCGGGCGAGTCGGTGGCGGAGTGGCTGCGCCCGCGCGTGCTCGAGCTCGTCTACACGAGCGAGGCCCTCCGCCACTTCGCGAACGACCTCGGCTACGACGGGCCGCCCTTCCGCTGGGAGGCCGAGCGGCGGTGGCGCTTGCAGGTGGAGCTCGACGCCGCCTTCTTCCACCTCTACGGGCTCGACGAGGCGGAGCTCTGCTTCGTGCTCTCCCGCTTCGAGGCCCTCCGGAGCCGAGACCTGCGGCGTCACGGCCGCCCGCGCACGGAGGAGGATGTGCGGGCGGGCTTTCGCGCCCTCTCCTCGCTCGCCAGCGCGCGCTGAGCCCGGCCGAGCGCTCAGTCGGCGGAGAGGTCGAAGCGGAGGCGGAGGATCGGGGTCGCGGTGCTGTCGTCGATGCTGACGCTCACCAGCGCGTTCTCGACGGTGAGCTTGTCGCCGATCGGGATGTCGACCACCGTGAGGAGCTCGGGCCACACGCGGCGCAGCGAGGCCTCGAGGCGGCGGAGCACGGCCTCGTCGGGCCGGTGGAGGAGCGCCCCCTTCACCTCGCCCTTGAAGCGCATGTAGTTGTTGAAGCGGGGCACCTCGAAGCGGCTGTCGGTGTCGAATTGGATCGACAGCGTGCCGACGTCGATCGGGAGCTTCTCCGCGACGAAGAGCTCCACCACGGTGCCGAGCACGAGGCGGCGAAACTGGGCCCAGAGGGCTTCGGTGTTCATGGGGCTCCGAGGCGGGTGGGGCGGCGAGGCCCGAGCCGGCTAACGAACGGGGTGGATGCGGAGGTGGGGATCGGCGCGGTCCGGCCGGCAGGCCGACTCCCCGAACTCATAGGCCACCGAGGCGTGGATGGCGAAGCAGGTCTCCCGCTCGTAGATCAGGATCTTGCCGATGTCCTGCTTGGTGATGCGCCCACGGCGGCAGAGCAGGGGCACGATCCAGCGGGGGTCGGCGTTCTGGGCGCGACCCGCGTTGAGGCGGAACCACACGGGCTCGGCGTCCCGGCGATGGCTCACCGGGCGGGGCGGCGGCGTCTCCCGCGGGCGGGGGCGCTCGACGCTGGAGACGATCTCCTCGGGGGAGGGCATGGTGGCGCGCAGCCGGGCGACCAGCGCGCCGACGTAGGCCTCGGCCTCACCGGTCTCGAGCAGGGACTTGGCGACCGCGCGGTCCTCTTCGGCGACCTCGGCGGTGAGCTCCTTGAGCTTGGCCACGAGGCGGTCGTGGTCGAGCGCGCGGACGGCCTCGGCGGTGGGCGGCGGGGACCAGAAGGGCTCCACGCCCGCGTCGTAGCAGAGGCGCTCGGCGATGCGGCGGCGGAAGAAGGGCACGATGAGCACCGCTACGCCCTTACGCCCGGCGCGCCCCGTGCGGCCGCTCCGGTGCATCAGGGTGGCGGCGTCACGCGGGATGTCGGCGTGGATGACGACGCCGAGGTCGCGCAGATCGAGGCCGCGGGCGGCGACGTCGGTGGCGACGCAGACCTGGGCGTGGCCGTCGCGCAGGGCCTGGAGCGCCCGGTTGCGCTCGGCCTGGCTGAGCTCGCCCGAGAGGGCCACACAGCGGAAGCCGCGCTCCTGGAGGTTGGCCTGGAGGTGGGAGACCCCCTCGCGGGTCATGCAGAAGACGAGGGCGCTGCCGGGGTCGAGGAAGCGGAGGATGTTGACGACCGCGTGCTCCCGCTCGGCCGGGGCGACGAGGACGGCGCGGTACTCGATGTCGGGGTGGGCCTCGGCCTCGGCGTCGGTGGAGACGCGCAGCGCGTCGACCTGGTAGGAGCCGGCGAGCTCCTGGATGCCGGCGGGCACGGTGGCCGAGAACATCAGGGTGCGGCGATCGGGGGGCGTGGCCTTGAGCAGGGTCTCGAGCTCCTCGCGGAAGCCGAGGTCGAGCATCTCGTCGGCCTCGTCGAGCACGACCGCCTTGATGTCGCCGAGGTCGAGGGCTCCGCGCTCGAGGTGATCGCGGAGGCGCCCCGGGGTGCCGACGACGATGTGGGCCCCCTGGGCCAGGGCGCGCCGCTCGCGGGCGGGGTCCATCCCGCCGACGCAGGAGGCGACCCGCGCCCCGGTGAAGGCGTAGAGCCACTCGAGCTCGCGGTGGACCTGCAGGGCGAGCTCGCGGGTGGGCGCGACGACGAGGGCGAGGGGCGCAGGCACCCGCTCGAAGGTGGGGGTCTCGCCGAGCAGCTCACGGGCCAGCACGAGGCCGAAGGCGACGGTCTTGCCGGAGCCGGTGAGCGCAGAGACGAGCAGATCGCGCCCTTCGGCCTCGACGTTGAGGACGGCGGCCTGCACCTGCGTGGGCTCGGCATAGCCCCGCTCGGTGAGGGCGCGGAGCAGGGCGGGATGGGAGGCGGGGAAGGGCAAGGAGTCTCCGGGGGCGGGCGCGTCAGGCGCGATGCAGGCGCTGTTCGCGCGGTGCGGGGCGCTAACGCGGGAGGCCCGGGGCCTGGAGGGGGGCGCCTCCGAGTTGCCGAGAAAGACACGCAGTCGACGCGACCCCGGGGCGCCGCGCCAAGCGGCTCAGGCCTCCGTCGGGTCAGCGCCCTCGAGGCGCTGCACGAGGCGCTCGACCCGGGCGCTCACGATGTCGCCGAGGTTCGGGGCCTCGAGGGCCTCCGGGCGGGGCTCGCCGAGCTCGACCCGGCGGAGCAGCTCGTCGATGCAGGCGAAGAGCATCTCGTTGCCGCGGGGGACGTAGCCTTCGAGCGCGTCGGCATAAGCGGGGAGCTCGGCGAAGAAGTCGCGCAGCCCCTCGGCGGTGAGCTCGGGGGCCCAGGCGCCGTAGCCGAGCCGGTCGAGGTAGCGGGCGTTCAGCTCCTGCTCGAACTGCTTCTTCAACGGGATGGCGAACATCGGCACCCGCAGGTGGACCGCCTCGCCCATCAGCGAGTAGCCGCCGCCGGCGACCACCGCCCGCGCGGTGCGGAGGTCGTCGATGAAGCCGCCTTGGGAGAAGGGGCGCAGCGTGATGTTCTCGCCGAGGCCGGGGTGGCGGTCGGTGCCCATGCCGTAGACGCGGAAGGGGAGGTCAAACGAGGAGAGGGTGTCGAGCAGGGCTCGATTGGCGCTGCTCGTCTGATAGACGAGCACGTGCTCGCCGGGCGCTCGGCGGGCGGCCAGGATCTCGGGCCGGAGGATGGGGGGCACGAGGGTGGTGCGCGGCTTGCGGACGGGGGGGTGGAAGAAGCTGCTCACGAGGTAGTGGTAGGCGCCGGGCAGCTTCACCTTCACCGACAGCTTGGCGATGCGGTAGTCGAGGGCGGGCAGCCCGCTGGGGCCGGACTTCACGTCGAGCTCGTGCCGGCAGCGGTTGATGATCTGCATGTTGTCGATGCTGATCACCGGCAGCTCCTGGCTGCGCCCGAAGAAGTAGGCCCAGCTCTCGAAGTCGCTCACGACCACGTCGGGCGAGAAGGAGCCCACCACGTCCCGGTAGACGCCGAGGTTGTGGTGGAGCGCGTCCGGGGCGCCGGCGAGGTTGTTCCAGAAGGACTCGCTCTTGTCGACCTCGCCCCCCTCATAGACCAGGTAGAGGCCGACGATCTCGCGCACGGTGACGGTGGCCGGCCCGGGGCCGACCCGGGTGGCGAAGACGTCGCGCAGGAAGCCGAAGGCGCGGCCGCTCACGACCACGAGCACCTCGTGACCGCCCGCGAGGAGGTGCTCGAGGATGACCCGGGAGCGGGTCGCGTGACCCATACCTTCGCCGACGACACCGTAGAGGATCTTCATGGAGGCTCCAAGGTCGGCGGCTAATGCGCCGCGGCCAGGGCGGCGATGACCCGGTCCTGGTCGGCGGGCTCCAGGTGGGGGTGAATCGGGAGGGAGAGGACCTCGGCCGCCGCCCGCTCGGCCTCGGGGAGGTGACAACCGTCGCCGTGCGCGGCGAAGGAGGCCTGGCGGTGGATCGGGATCGGGTAGTAGACCGCCGAGGCGATGCCCTCCGCGGCCAGCGCCGCGCGCAAGCGATCCCGGTCTCGGCTCCGAAGTGTGTACTGATGGTAGACGTGGCGCCGCCCGGGCGCGACGGGCGGCGGGGGCGCTCCGAGCGCGCGCAGCCCGGCGTCGTACCGAGCGGCGGCCTGTCGGCGGCGCTCGTTCCACCCGTCGAGCCGCGGGAGCTTGAGGCGGAGGACGGCGGCCTGGAGCTCGTCCAGCCGGCTGTTGTACCCGATGACCGTGTGGCGGTAGCCGCCCTCGTGACCGTGCTCGCGGAAGAGGCGGAGCCGCGCGTGCAGGGCAGGGTCACTCGTCGCCACGAGCCCGCCGTCTCCGAAGGCGCCGAGGTTCTTGCTCGGGTACAGCGAGAAGCAGGCGAGGTGACCGAAGCTGCCCACCTTTCGCGCGCCCGGAGCGTCGGGCCCTGCGCGGCTGTGGAGCTCGGCGCCGAAGGCCTGGGCGGCGTCTTCGATGAGGAAGATGCCGTGGTGGTCGGCGAGATCGCGCATCGCCTGGGCGTCGGCGGGCTGCCCGAAGAGGTGGACGGGCAGGATGGCCCGGGTGCGCGGGCTGAGCGCGGCGGCCACGGCCTCCGTCGTGATGTTGAAGGTGGCGGGGTCGATGTCGACGAAGACCGGCCGCGCGCCGGTGTAGACGATGGCCTCGGCGGTGGCGATGAAGGAGAAGGGGGTGGTGATGACCTCGTCGCCCGGGCCCACGCCCGCCGCGCGCAGGGCGAGGTGGAGGGCGTCGGTCCCGGACGCGCAGCCGGTGGTGAAGCCCACCCCCAGGTAGGCGGCGGCCTCGATCTCGAAGGCGCGGACCTCGGGGCCGAGGATGAAGGCGCCGCCGCGGAGCACCCGCGAGAGGGCCAGGTCGAGCGCGGGCTGGAGCTCGGCCACCTGGGCGGCGAGGTCGACCATCGGGATCTTCACCGCGCACCGCGGTGCTTGGCGAGCTCCAGCTTGGCGATGAGGCCGCGGTGGACGGCGTCGGGGCCGTCGGCGATGCGCAGCGCGCGGGCCAGGGCGAAGAGGGCGGGGAGGGCTGTGTCGTCGGAGAGGCCGGCGGCGCCGTGGATCTGGATGGCGTCGTCTACGACCGACTGGAGCACGTTCGGCGCGACCACCTTGATCGCCGAGATCTCGGCGAGGGCGGCCATCGCCCCCCCCTCATCGAGCTTCCAGGCCGCGAAGAGGGTGAGCAGGCGCGCCTGGTCAATGGCGATGCGGTGCTCGGCCACCCGCTCCCGGTTGCCGCCGAGCTGGAGCAGGGGCTTTCCGAAGGCCTCCCGCGACAGGCCCCGCCGGATGAGCAGCCCGAGCGCCCGCTCTGCGGCGCCGATGCAGCGCATGCAGTGGTGGATGCGGCCGGGCCCGAGCCGCCCCTGAGCGATGAGGAAGCCCTGCCCCGGCCCGCCGACGATGTGGCTCGCCGGGAGGCGCACGCCGGAGAAGCTGACCTCACCGTGTCCGTAGGGTGCGTCCCAGCTCCCGAAGACGGGGAGCATCCGCTCGATGCGCACCCCGGGGCTGTCCCGTGGCACGAGCACGATGCTGTGGCGGTGGTGGCGGTCGGCGGCGGGGTCGGTCACGCCCATGAACAGCAGCAGCTCACAGCGGGGGTGGCCGATGCCGGTCGACCAGGCCTTTCGACCGTCGAGCACCACCTCGTCGCCCTCCAGGCGGGCGGTGGCGCGCATGTTGGTGGCGTCCGACGAGGCGACGTCGGGCTCGGTCATGCAGAAGGCGGAGCGGAGCTGGCCGTCGAGCAGGGGGCCGAGCCAGCGCGCCTTCTGGGCCTCGCTCCCGAAGTGGTAGAGCACCTCGATGTTGCCCGTGTCGGGGGCGTTGCAGTTCATCACCTCGGGGGCGAAGAAGCTGTGGCCCATCTCCTCGGCGAGGGGGGCGTACTCGAGGGTGGAGAGGCCGCCGCCGAGGGCCGCGTCGGGGAGGAAGAGGTTCCAGAGCCCCTGGGCGCGGGCCTCGGCCTTGAGCGCCTCGACCTCGGGGTGGAGGGCCCAGCGGGTCCAGTCGCCGCCGTGGTCGGCCGCGCGCTGGCCGCGGAGGAGGGCCTCCTCGACGGGGAGCACGCGCTCCTGCACGAAGGCGCGGAGGCGGGGCTGGAGGGCGGCGGTGCGGGGGGAGGGGCGGAAGTCCATGGGGTGGCCTCAGCGCGGGACACGAATGAGGCTGAAGAGCAGGAAGAGCGCGTTGGCCGCGGCGGAGGCGGTGATTCGGTCGCGGTCGCCGTAGAGGGCGAGGGCGCGGTGCTCCGTGCCACCGGGGCCCGCCACCGCGACATGCAGGGTCCCCACAGGCTTCTCGGGGGTGCCGCCATCCGGTCCGGCGATGCCGGTGATGCCGATGCCCCAGGTGGCCCCCGCGCGGGCGCGGATGCCCTCGGCGAGGGCGCGGGCGACGGGCTCGCTCACGGCCCCATGCTCAGCGATGAGCGCGGGATCGACCCCGGCGCTGCGGGTCTTGGCGGCGTTGCTGTAGACCACCGACCCCTCGAGGAGGTAGCGGCTGGCCCCGGCGATGGAGCCCACCCAGGCGGCGAGGCGGCCAGCGGTGCAGCTCTCGGCGAGGGCGAGGGTCTCGCCGCGGGAGACGAGGGCCTCGCCCACGACCTCGGCGAGATCGCCGCAGTCGACCCCGAAGGCGCGGGAGCCGAGGCGCCGCAGGGCCTCCTCGAGCGCGGCCGCGCGGTCGCCGGCGCTCACCTCGCTCCGGAAGAGCAGCTTCGCCTGGTTCTCGGGCAGCGCGGTGCGGAAGCCGATGGTGAGGCCCGGCACGTCGAGGCCGCGCAGGCGCATCTCGAGCTCGGACTCGGGGAGGCCGATGGTGCGGATGATGTGCAGCACGGGGGGGGCGATGTCGTGGCGGGCCCGGAGGTCAGGCTCCACCCAGGTCTCGAACATCGGCTTCATCTCGCGGGGGACGCCGGGCATGAAGTAGAGCGTCGAGGCCGGGAGATCGATGGCGAAGCCGGGGGCCGTCCCCCAGCGGTTCTCGAGCACCCGGGCCCCCTCCGGCAGCACGGCCTGCTTCTGGTTGGCCTCGTTCAGCACCCGCCCCCACTTGCTGAAGGTGACCTCCACCTGGGCTCGGGCCTCTGGGTTGACGCCGAGCGGGCGCGCGAAGGCGAGGGAGGCGGCCTCGGCGGTGAGGTCGTCGCGGGTGGGGCCGAGGCCGCCTGTGCAGAGCACGATGGGGGCGAGCGCCGCGGCCTGCGCCAGGATCTCGACGAGGTCTTCCATCCGGTCGGGCGCGGTGATGACCCGGCGGACGGGGATGCCGAGGGCCCAGAGGCGGCCGGCCAGCCAGTTGGAGTTGGTGTCGACCGTCTGGCCAGTGGTGAGCTCGTCGCCTTGGGCGAGCAGGACGGCTTCGAGGTGGCTGTGGTGCATGGGCTCCTCCAGGGCGTCCGCGCGTCGGTGGCGCGTCGGGCGGTCGGAGTTGTGAGCTAACCCCTTGCGGTGGTCGGTCGCCCTCCTTACCGGGAAGGATGCCCCTCACCATCGGCCTCGACGTCGGGACCCGCACCATCGGCGTGGCCCGCGCCGAT
This sequence comes from Myxococcota bacterium, assembly GCA_044344255.1. GTDB lineage: Bacteria > Myxococcota_A > UBA796 > UBA796 > UBA2385 > JBIJDH01. The sequence goes on along the minus strand of JBIJDH010000001.1, from coordinate 230,523 downwards.
GACCGCGCCCGCATGGCCCGCCCCCTCCTCACCCTGCGCCGCGAGGGCACGAAGAAGGACGTGGTGCGCCTGCTCCGCGCCCTCGAGCGGGAGGAGGTCGCTGCCTTCGTCGTCGGGCTCCCATTGCAGCTCGACGGAGATGAGGGCCGCAGCGTGCGCCTCGCGCGCCAGGTGGGCGAGCTGCTCGCAGCGGAGAGCGGAATTCCGGTGCATTATCAGGACGAACGGTACAGCACCGTGGAGGCCACCCGAATCCTGCACCTTCAGGGCAAGAACAGCCGCCAGCAGCGCGACGTCATCGACGAGACCGCCGCGGCGGTGATCCTGCAAGATTGGCTGGACGCCGGCTCCGCGCCCCCCAGCGCGGCCGCTCGGGCGACCCGAGAGAGCTGAGAGACCCCAATGTGGAGCGCTGAGACATGAAGACCTGGACCCTCACCCTTTGGACGGGGCTGCTCCTCGCCCCCGCCTGTGGCTCTGGCAAGGCCGAGAATGGGGCGGAGAGCGACGCCGACACCGACGCCGACTCCGACTCTGACACGGACGCCGATTCGGACGCCGACACTGACGCCGACACCGACACCGACTCTGGGGGCGACACCGGCGGCGGGACCCCCGACGAGTACACCGACCCCGAGACCCCGCTCGTCCTCAACGAGCTGCTGGCGCAGGACGACGCGGTGGGCCTCGACTGGATCGAGCTCTACAACCGCTCCGGGGCCGAGGTCGACCTCACCGGCTGGGCCCTCGACAAGAAGGGCGCCGCGCCCTGGGCCTTCCCCAACGGCACCTCGATCGGCGCCGGCGAGTGGCTCGTGATCAGCTGCAACGGCACGAGCGGGCTCACCACCGACTTCGGCCTCAAGTGGGACGGCGGCAAGCTCAAGCTCGTCAACCCCGACCTGGTCGACGTCGACATCACGACCTACACGGCCCTCGCCGATGACGGGACGAAGTCCTGGGCCCGGGCCACCGACGGGACGGGGGCCTGGGCGGTCACCACGACGATCACCAAGGGCGCCGCCAACTGAAGGTCGGCGGCGTGGCTGGGGTCGGGGCTTAGAAGTAGGCCTTCAACCCCGCGGTGGCCTGGAGGGCGGAGGGCAGGGACTCCGCCCCCTGGGGCAGCCGAGAGAGGTGGAGGTAGCGCGCGTCAAGCCCGAGGGCGGCGTGCTCCCCGAGGGCGAACTCGATCCCCAGCCCGGCGTGGCCGCCGCGCGCGACGCCCTGCTCGTCGATCGGCGCCGCGCTGGCGGAGCCCTCGATCGAGTCGTGGATCTCGTAGGGAGACCAGGTCCAGCCGACGGTGGCGTACGGTGAGACGTGCGTCCAGGGGAAGGCGAAGAGCTGGACGCTGGCTTGGATGGGGTCGTGCACGCGGCTCGGCTCCGCCTCCGTCCAAGTGTCGCGGTGGTGGGTCCAGTCGAGCTGAAGGCCCACCCACTCAATCGGCCGATAGCCGAGGGACAGGCCGGTGCCGGGGTCCGCGTAGAGGCCGCCACCCTGATAGGCCGAGGCGAAGGTGGCGGCGCGCAGCCCGACCGACACGTCTCCCCGCCGGTCGACCTCGCGGCGGGGGCTCTGCTCCTCCTTGGGGGCGCGGACCGTCTCGCCGCCCTGCTTCTCCACCACCTCGACCTTCTCTCCCTTCTTGGGCGGGCTGTATTGGAAGACCCCCTTGCTCCAATATTCGGGAGACCAGTGCGAGGTCTTCTCCTCTTCGGTGCGGTGCCAGTCCGGCGTCCAGCCCTGGGGGGCGAAGCTCACGTGGGTCACCTGCTGGACGGGCGTGTTGACGACGGTGTCACCCTTACCCGAGCCGCCCTTCTTGGGGCCGGCGCTGCCCTTCTTGGGGCCGGCGCTGCCCTTCTTCGGGCCGGTGCCGCCCTTCTTGGGGCCGGCGCTGCCCTTCTTGGGGCCAGCGCCGGGGTGAGCGTTGTCCTTCTTCGGGCCGTGGCCTTCGGACTTCGTGCTGTCGCCCTTCCGATGGTCGTCCTTTAGATTTTCGCCCTTGCTCCCATGGGCGAATTTTCCGTCCTTGTTGGAGCGGACTGGCTGGGTCGCTCCCTTTCCCTTCTTCGTCTGTCCTTTCTTGGTCTGTCCCTTCTTCGTCTGTCCCTTCTTCTTTTCACCCGCCTTCGCGGTCCCGTCGTCGTCATGGTCATCGTCAGCGGCCTCTCGCTGCGGAGCGGAGGGGCGCTCGTCTCGGGTGGCGGGGGCGGCCACGGCGAAGGCGGACAGGGAGAGCACGGCGAGGGCAAGAAGGGACATGACGCCTCCGGAGGTGGGAGCGTCCAAAATGCGCTCCGGGTCTCACCCTCCTCCGACGAGGCCCATCCGGGGCCATTCGACGGCGGGCTCAGCTTCGGCCGAATCCCTGCTTGAGCTTGCTCACCGTGTCTTCCGAGAGGAGGAAGACCTGCTGGGAGTCGTCGCGGCGGACGTACCAGAGGTCCTTTCCGCGCTCGTTCTTCGTCTTGTCGCCGACCAGGAGCCCCATGCTCTGGCCGTCGAGGAAGCGGGCGGTGATGCGCAGCGCGGCCTTGTGGGCGCCGCTGTCGTCGAGGCCGACGTCGCTGGGAGAGAGCTCGCTCACGTCGACGGCGCGCAGCGTGGCCATCGTGTTGACCGCGTAGAAGACGAGGCGAATGTCGACGTCGACGTTCGGCGGCTGGATGACCTTCCAGAGGTTGTTCGAGAGGTCTTGCTGGAGGATGACGGTGGAGCCACCCTCCTCGAGGGTGAGCGTGTCGACCTGGGTGCGCGAGAAGGCGAAGATGGTCTTGTCGCGCAGCTCGGCCTGATCGGACATCAGCGTGTCGAGGGGGGCTCGAGCGACACGGTAGACGAGCGGGGAGCCACCCCCGCGGACGAAGGCGGCGCCCTCGAGGCTGCGGGTGCCGACGGTCATCGTGCGAACGCTGCCGTCGGCGAGGGCTACCTCTACCGTGCCGCCGGGGGGGCTCCAGCCGCCGTCGAAGTCGGCGCCGAGGGTGTCACCGGCGCGGAGGCGGCCGAGGCCGTCGACGAGGGCGTCGAGCACGGTCTGATCGGCGGGGTAGCCGGGGTCAGGGTCGAAGCTCCAGGGCCCCATCAGCGGGTTGCCCTTCTCGTCGTTGCTGCCGGTCGGGCTGCGCTGCGCGGTGTAGCCGCTGCCGTCTGCCTTCTGGACGTGGAGGCGGACGGCGCTCTGGCCGGGGAAGTCGAGGAGGACCTGATTGCGCCACTCGCTCGCCGGACGGTCATACCGGTGGCGGCTGCCGACGCGGGCGCGGTAGACGGCGTCGTCGCCGGAGAGGCGGACGAAGGAGGAGCCGCCCGGCGCGTCGGTGCCGACCGTGAAGGAGATGGTGGGTGTGCTGCCCGCGCCGAAGAGCTCGACCACGATGCCATTGCCGGCGTCGAGGCCGTAGTCTTCGAGGTTGTCCTTGTCGACCTTGACGTCGATGGGGACATCCTTGCGGAAGTTGTTGAGCAGGGTGCGCACGGCCACCTGGTCGGCCACCGCCTCGATCGGGGCGATGAGGTGCCAGCGGCCGGCGCCGTCGAGGGCCCCAGACTCACCGGGGCCGGTCTTCCGGACGAGGACGATCTTCTCGATCGCGGTGGAGATCTCGATCCGGGCGACCTCTTCGCGGACCATCGCGCTGATGGCGGGCAGGGCCTCGGTCGTGCGCTCACCGCTGCCGCGATCGAGCAGGTTGAGGCCGACGAGGAGGAGGGCCACCACGAAGAGGGCGATGGTCTTTTGGGTGGGCCTCATGACGCGGAGCCCGTGAGGTCAGCCGGGGGACGGGGCGTTGGATCGGCCGAGCGCTCGGCGGCGCGCCGGGCGGGGCGGCGGATGAGCCAGCGTCCGAGGCCGAAGACGAGGAGCAGGCCCGAACCGCCGAGGAGGTTGCCGAGCTTCACCCAGCGCGCCGTGCTGTCGCTGATCGGCTGCAGGGGCGGGAGCTGGGCGGACTTGCTCCGAATGGCGATCAGGGAGTCATCCTGCATCATCCAGTCGGCGAGGTTCAACATGAAGGGGATGTTGTTGGCGACGAAGTCGGCGGAGCCGCTCACGATGAGCCGGGAGGGGGCGCTCTCTCGGAGGCGGGCGGCGGGATCGTCGGGCGGCGCGGTGGGGTCGGGCTCGGCGGGCTTGGGGATGTCCTTGCTCGCGAAGTAGCTCGGCCAGGTGCCCGTGAGGCTGATGATCAGCGGGTAGGAGCCGCGCTGCTCTCCCGGGGCGACGAGCTTGTAGGCGGTCGGATCGATCGTCGCGATGCCCTTGATCGAGCCCGAGGTCTCCGAAGAGGCCGCCAGCACGACGCTCTTGACGTCAGAGGGCATGGGGTCTGCGAGGGACAGCGAGCTCACGAAGGGGAAGAGCATGGAGTCGAGGCCCTTCACCACGGGGCTGTCGGGGTCGAACTTCGAGGCCTTGGGGATGAGCGGGTAGTTCACCGGCATCTGGACGACGCTCTTCCCTTGCCGGACGGGGAAGCGCATCATGCCGTTGTGGGCGCGGTCGACGACGACGTCGCGGCTGAGGCGGACCCCGAAGTGCCCGACCAGCCCGTCGAGGTTGTGGTAGATGTTCTGCGGGCGCAGGGTTCGCAGATCCGGCCGGGTGTTCGCCATGAAGATGGCGAGGGCGCCGCCGCGCATCAGGAACTGGTCGAGCTGGTAGAGCGAGCGCTCGTCCATCGGCCGCTGGGGCCCGACGACGAAGAGGGCGTCGATGGTCTCGGGGATGAGGCCGGAGCCGCCGAGGGGAACGTTGGTGACCCCGTAGTCCTGCTGCCACTGGCTGCGGATGGTCTCGAGGGGGCCCGTTCCGCCCATGAGGTCGGGCTCTCCGTGGCCGGCGCTCCAGCCGATGGTCTTCCGCTCCTCCTTGGTGATGAGGGCCTTCACGGCGCGGGCGAGGTCGTACTCGAGGCTCCCGAGGGCGGTGACCGCAGGGAGGACCTCCTGCCGGTCACCGTAGACCAGCGCCACCCCCATGAAGACCTTCTTCATCTCGGTGACGTTGTCACTCTGGTAGCGGTACTGGATGGGGTCGATGCCGAAGCCGTGGGCCTCGGCCTCCCGCTCGGCGATGTTGGTGGGGTCGGTCACCTCGATCTTCATCAGGCCCTTGCTGTAGGCCCGCAGATCTTCGAGCTTGTCGACCAGCACCTGCTCGTGGTTGTTGTAGGGGGCCTGCAGCCCGCGCGTGAAGTACACCTTGACGACGAGGGGCTTCTCGAGCTTGTACATCAGGGCCCGGCTGGCCAGGTCCAAGCTGTAGAGACGATCCTCGGTGAGGTCCATCCGCAGGAAGGTGCCGCTCGACCACAGGTTGCCGAGGACGACCACCACGAACACCAGCAGGAGCTGGGCCCAGGCGTTGGTGAGCAGGTTTCGACGGGTGTCGATCACGACAGCCGCCTCCGCTCGAGCGAGAAGACGGCGATGTGCAGGAAGAGGGCCACCACGCTGCCGTAAAAGAGGAGGTCGCGCGAGTCGACCACGCCGCGGGCGAGGTTGTTGAAGTGGTACTCAAAGGAGAGGTACTGCACCACGGGCAGCACCGAGGCCGGCACCTGGGCGAGGGCGTAGCCCACCGCGAAGGGGGTGATGCAGCAGATCAGCGCCATCAGAAAGGCGATGACCTGGTTCGAGGTGAGCGCGCTCGCGGCCGTCCCGATGGCCGAGAAGGCGGCGCCCAACAAGAAGAGCCCGAGGTAGCCGCCGATCACGGGGCCGAGGTCAAGGTCTCCCCAGTGGGCGAGCGTGAGGGGGTAGGTGATCGTGAGCGCGAGGGCGAGCGTCATCAGGCCCAGGGCGGCCAGAAACTTGCCCAGCACCATCTCGCCCTCGGTGACCGGCAGGGTGACCAGCAGCTCGAGGGTGCCCGAGCGCTTCTCCTCCGCGAAGAGCCGCATGGTGACGGCGGGGATCAGCAGGAGGTAGAAGACGGCCGACCAGAAGAACACCGAGCGGCACGAGGCCACGCCCGCGCCCAGCACGTCCTCGAAGTAGAGCGAGAAGCCGCCCACGAGGCCGAGGAAGGCGGGGATGACGATGTAGGCCAGCGGGCTGTCGAAGTAACTTCCGAGCTCGCGCTGGAAGATGGCGAGGACGTTGCGCATCGGAGTCGCCTTAGTCTGTCCGGGTGGGCCCCACAAGGCGGGGCCGGGCGCGCGACCGACCTACTTGGCGCTCATCGCCTCGGGCACGATGGAGATGTCGTCGTGACGGGCGAGCCCGAGCGCGCCGTCCCAGTCGAGGGGCGGCCGGCTCCGCGACGCGGTGGTCAGGCGAGCGGTCTCGAAGAAGGCCTGGACGGACCGGAACATGCTGCTGGTGTCGATCCAGCAGGCCCGCATGCAGCCCTCACAGCTCGCGGCCTCCATCATGCGCTTCTGCTCGTAGGCGCCCGAGTGGAAGTACTCCTCGAAGTTGGGGTCGAGGAAGTGCAGATGCTGGTGGACGGTGCGGTGGCAGATCGTGAACTGGCCGTTCGGGGCCACGCTGAAGTACAGCCGGCCCGCGTCGCAGCCCTCGGCGGGGAAGCGCCCCGTCTTGAGGTACATGCGGCTGGCCTCGAGGTAAGGCGTGGAGTTCAGGATCGGCTCGCCGGCCGCCTTCATGGCGATCAAGGCGTCATAGGCCTTGTCGATGCGGACGCGGGCGCTCTCGGGGTCCTGGTTGAGGCCCATCTCGGGGCGGTAGCGAATGAAGCGGGCCTCCCAGTTGCGTACGCCATCCTTGGCGGTCGCGAGCAGCTCGACCGGGAGGAAGCTGATGGCGAAGCCGATGTCCCGGGCGAAGCGCACCATGTCGGGCAGCTCCTCCAGGTTCAGGTTGCTCACCACGCAGTTGATGGTGGGCATCGCGCCGGCCTTTCCGTGCAGGCGCCCGCTGATGTGGGTCATCGTCTTGACCGCCTCGTTCCAGGCGCCATCGACCTCGCAGATGAAGTCGAAGCGGGCCGGGTACAGGCTGTCGAGGGAGATCGAGAAGTTGCGCACCCCGTTGTCAATGCAGCGATCGACGCGGTCGAGGTAGCGACGGCCGGCGACGACGTTGCGGCCGTTGCCCTCGCCGATGCCGTTGGTGAGCACCCGCGTGTTGAGGCCCTGATCGACGAAGGCCTTGGCGGCGTCCTCGATGATGGGGGAGGCGAAGGGCTCGCCGCCGCCGATCGAGAGCTGCACCACGCCGAGGCGGGCCATTCGCTCGGCCATCAGCTTGACCTGATCGAGGTTCAGCTCTTCCTTTTCGTTCCCGTAGCGCCAGATCCCGCACATCTTGCAGGTGAGGTTGCACCGGTGCGTGATGCCCCAGTGGGCGTAGACCGGCACGCGGCGGGTGAGCGCGGCCTCGGCGATGCGGGCGTAGTTTCGAACGGAGAACTTCATGAGGCCCTCGGGGGACAGGAGCGCGTCTCGCGGAGGATACCCTGATCTGGGCCGCTGTCCGACAGGAGCCGCAGGTCCCACCCCTCGGGCGCGTGGAGGGGAGGGGACCTTCGGGGCCGCTGTCAGGCGTTGGCCTCGAGGGTGGCGGCCCGGACGGCCTCGATCATGTGATCGAGGTCCTTCTGGCGGAGGTTCGGGTGCACGGGGATGTGCAGGCACTCCGCGTGGATCCGGGCGGCGTTCGGGCAGTCCTTGGCGTACTCGGCGAAGAGCGGGTTGCCGGAGAGGTCGGACATGTAGCCGATGGTGGTGTCGACCCCCCGCCTCCGCAGCGCCTTCATCAGGGCGTCCCGCTTCTTGTGGTGCACTACGAAGCTCATGTAGATGGGCTCGGCACCCTCGGGGTAGGTGGGGGTGGTGAGGCCGCCCACGTGCGCGAGCCCCTGGTCAAGGGCGCGGCCGTTGCGGATGCGGGCGCCGTTGAGCTCATCGATGCGACGGATCTGCTCGAGGCCGACGGCGGCCTGCACCGCGAGGGCCTTGCCGTTCTTCTTGTAGGAGGAGGGCAGCTTCTCGTAGCGGACCTCGGCCTCGCCGAAGCGCTCGTGCAGCGGGTCTTTGCCGAGGGCGTTGCCCAGGACGACGGCGGGGTGCACGGTGGCCCAGTACACCCACGGGTGGGTGGCGACCCACATCGCCACGCCGGTGACGGCCTCCTTCGTGGACTTCTGCTTCGGCGTGTAGTCGCCGCTCGCGATCGCGGCCCGGGCGTGGTGCGCGACGGAGGCGGTGTCGGTGGTGATCATCGCGCCGGACAGGGTCGTGATGTTCTTCGTCAGGCCGAAGGTGTAATAAGCGTGGTCGCCCTTGTGGCCGACGCGGGTGCCCTTGTAGCGGGCGCCGGTGGACTGGGCGCAGTCCTCGATGACGGCGATGTTGTGCTCACGGGCGATGCGGACGATGGCGTCCATGTCGCAGGGGGTGCCGTAGAGGTGGGTGGGCACCACCGCCTTCGTGCGCGGCGTGATGGCGGCGCGGAAGGCCTCGGGGTCAAGCACGTGAGTGCGGAGGTCGACGTCGGCGAAGACGGGCCGGGCGCCGAGCAGCGGCACCATCGCCGGGATCGCGAAGTAGGTGAGCGCCGGGATGATGACCTCGTCCCCCGCGCCGACGCCGATGGCCTCGAGGAGCAGGTAGAAGCCGAAGCGGGCGCTCGGCACCATCACCGCGTGGCGGGCGCCGATGTACTCGGCGAAGGCGGCCTCGAAGCGGCCCACCATCTCGTCGTTCGGGCCGTCCCGAAGGAGATAGCGGGCGGAGATCAGCGCCTCCTTGGGGGAGAAGCTCGGACTGAAGCGGGGGATTCTACCGAAGGCCATCGGGGCTCCAACAAGCGGGGCTCCCATCTACCCCAGCGCCCCGACGCCGGCCCTTGCGGCCGTGTGACAGCCCCGTGGATTGCCCATCGGCCCACCGGCGATACATGGGGCCGATCCCCTCGGAGCAGCCGTGGCCATCCTGACCATCCTCGAAGCCCCTCATCCCGTCTTGAACAAGAAGGCGCGGCCGGTCGAGCCCGGCGAATTCGGCCCCGACGTCGCGCGCCTCCTCGCAGACATGGCCGAGACGATGTACGCCGCCCCCGGCGTCGGGCTCGCCGCGCCCCAGGTGGGCGACTCCCGGCGCATCATCGTCGCGGATCCGGGCTTCGAGGGGGAGGACGGCGAGCGGCTCAAGGGCCGTGACCTCGTCTTCATGGTCAACCCCGAGATCGTCGAGCGGAGCAAGGAGAGCATCCTCTACGAAGAGAGCTGCCTCTCGGTGCCCGAGTTCTACCAGGACATCAAGCGGTCCAAGCGCATCAAGGTCCGCTACCAGGACGCCCAGGGAGCGCCGCACGAGCGCGAGTATGACGAGTTCGGCGCGATCGTCATCCAGCACGAGCTCGACCACCTCGAGGGGATCACGCTCCTCGAGCGCTCGAGCATGTTCAAGCGCAGCCGCTATGTCGCCAAGCGGAAGAAGCGGGTGACCAAGGGTGACCGCGACGAAGCCCAGGCATGAGCGACGCGCCCCCGGCCCCTGCTCCTTCCAAGGTCACCTACAAGGTGATCTTCATGGGGACGCCCGACTTCGCGGTCCCCACCCTCGACGCCCTGGTCGCCGCGGGCCACGAGGTGCTCTGTGTGGTGGCCCAGCCCGACAAGCCGAAGGGGCGGGGGAACCAGCTCCAGTCCCCGCCGACCATCGAGCGGGCGCGGGCCCTCGGCCTCCCCACCCGCCAGCCGAAGGCCGTGCGTTCGGGCCCCTTCCCCGACTGGATGGAGGCCGCAGGCGCGGACGTGGCGGTCGTGGTGGCCTATGGCCGCATCCTCACCCCCCGGCTGCTGCGGGCGCCCCGCCTCGGCTGCATCAACGTGCACGCGAGCCTGCTCCCGAAGTACCGCGGGGCGGCGCCGATCCAATGGTCGGTCATCCACGGCGAGCGCGAGACCGGCGTGGCGACGATGGTGATGGCAGAGGGCCTGGACACCGGCGACGTGCTCCGCGAGGCGCGCGTCCCCATCCACCCCGACGAGACCGCCGGCGAGCTCGCCCTGCGCCTCGCCCCGATCGGCGCGCAGCTCCTGATCGAGACCCTCGCCGAGCTCGCCACGCTGCAGCCCCGCCCACAAGACCACGCGGCCGCGACGCTCGCGCCCATCCTCGAGAAGGAGCACGGGCGCATCGACTGGACGGCCCCCGCCGCCCGCATCCACGACCGCGTCCGCGGCACGAACCCCTGGCCGGGCGCCTTCACGTCCCTTCGGGGAGAGGTGCTCAAGGTCCAGCGCAGCCGCCTCGTGGACTACTTCCCCGACCTCGCCCCCGCCGTTCAGGCGGGCCCGGGCGTCGTGCTCGAGGCCGGCAAGCGCGTCGTGGTCGCGGCCGGCGAGCGCGCCCTCGAGCTCGTCGAGGTCCAGCTCCCGGGGCGGAAGGTGCAGCCGGCCGCCGCTGCCCTCGTGCAGGGCGCGCGCCTCCAGGTGGGGGAGCGGCTCGGATGATCGGTTAGCGGGGCGCTCCGGAGGTGCCCCATGGCGCTCGTCGCCCCCTCGATCCTCTCCGCCGACTTCGCCCGCCTGGGGGCCGACATCGAGAGCGTCTCCAGCGCAGACTGGCTCCACGTCGATGTGATGGACGGCCGCTTCGTCCCGAACATCACCATCGGCCCGCTCATCTGTGAGGCGGCCCGCCGCTCCACCGCGCTGCCCCTCGATGTCCACCTGATGATCGTCGAGCCGGACCGCTACCTCGCCGACTTCCGGCGGGCGGGCGCCGACTGGATCACGGTGCACGCGGAGGCCTGCGCCCACCTCGATCGCTCCGTCCAGGCGATCCACGAGACCGGCGCCAAGGCCGGCGTGGCCCTCAACCCCCACACCCCCGAGAGCGCGCTCGACTACGTGCTCGAGCGGCTCGATCTCGTGCTCGTGATGAGCGTGAACCCGGGCTTTGGCGGCCAGAAGCTCATCGACCGGGTCTTCCCGAAGATCGAGCGCCTCCGCGCCCGCATCGACGCGCTCGGCCTGCCCACCCTCATCGAGGTCGACGGCGGCGTGAAGGCCGACAACGCCTGGCGCTTCGTGGAGGCCGGCGCGCACGTGCTCGTCTCGGGCTCCGGCGTCTTTGGGGCCGCCGATCGCCGCGCCGCCATCGCCGCCATCCAGACCGCCGCCCGGCCCTGAGCGGTCGGCGCCTCGGCCGGGGGGCCCTTCCCACAGGGACCTTGACAGGGGGGAGGGGATGGCATATCAGGGCGGCGTTCGGGGTGTAGCGCAGCCTGGCTAGCGCGCCTGGTTCGGGACCAGGAGGTCGGAGGTTCGAATCCTCTCACCCCGACCAACCTCTTGAGGGCCCGTCAGAATCGTGAGATTCGGCGGGCCTTCCTGATTTTTGGGGGTTCGATGGAGCAGGATCGCTCCCCGCGCGGCCGATGTGAGTGAGGTGGTTCGAATCGCTTCAGGGTCGTGGCGACACCACCGCCGAGCGCCGCCCCCGTTGCGGCGGTCTCCGAGCTTGGGCTTGGCCGCAGTCAAGTCGTCGAGGAGGTCGCCGAATGCTGGTTCTGTCGGCTCCGACAACGGCTGGGGAGAGAACCGCGGCGTCGGCAACCGCCCGATGTCCAACACGTGGTCTCTGCCCGGCCGGCCGAGAGGGCGGGTCGATTGCGGTCCACGACCCTCAAGGCATGTACGCCACCCCCGCTTCGCCGAGGTTGACGACCCCCTTGGAGGTCACGTCGCCCAACGGTTCGGTACACAGCGTGGTGCACCCGTACTCGTACAACCCAGACATGGGGAATTCGTACGCCGTCCACCAGTCGGACGAGCCTCGGAGTGCCTCGCTCACATTCGTGGCGATCGTGAGATTGTCGGAGCCCGTCGCGATGACCGGGTTCTTCCAGTACCAGGATGTATAGAACACCCCGAGGAGCGCATGGCCGCTCGTGTCGGAGAAACGAACTCCGATCGATTCCTCGGAATTCGCCGCCGAAGCAGTGTTGCCGTAGATGTGCGCCGCCCCGCCCCCCTCCATCGTCTCGGTGACGTTGTAGAAGGTCAGGCCGGTCACGGAGCGCCCCGGGAGGTCTGGATCGCCCACCACCTGGTAGGGGCTCCCAACCAGGATGGCGGTCGCGGCCCCCTGGCCATTCCAGATGACCAGATCGGAGAACAGACTGTCGGCCACGCGGCGTAGCACCCCAATGCCCAACTCCTCCACATGAAGAAGCTTGATGCTGCGGAACTCGCTGGCGCTGAACGTCGCTTCCGCCGGTGCGTCGGCGTTGTCGTTCACCACGATCCCCCCGCGAACCTCGTCGAAGAGGAGGTTCTGGAAGCAGTTGCCGACGGCCGCTTCGGTGGTCCGGACCCGCACAGCGCCACCGGAGATCAGACGCGTGCCGAAAATGTTGGCGACGAGGACCTCTTGGGGGTTCGACAGGCTGAAGGCCCAGGTGGTCGGCTCCGTCGAGCCGTCCACGGCGAGGTCGGAGATACTAGCGCGGGAGAGGCTCCCCGAGTTCTCGAACACCGCTTCCACGGCGCTGGAAGGGACGAGCACCGTCGCAAACCCGTCCCCCTCGATCCACACGTCGCTCGCCAGCTCGATCGGACGATCGACGAGGTAGTCCCCGGCGGTCAGCCGCAGCACACCGCCCCCTCCGCTGGCGAGCGCGTCGATGCTCTCCTGGATGAGCTCGCTAGCGCCGCCCTCGGCAGGTGGCCCGATCCGCAACTCGTCCGCCGGCGCCGCTCTCGCCTCCAACCCGTCACAGGTCCCCGCGGCCGTCGGCACCGCGAACGTCCCGGCGGCGAAGTAGCTCTGTGTCCCCGAATCATCGAACTGGACGCCCTCTCCCAGCGACAGACCAAGGAACGAGAAACCGCCGGTGAGCGGAGCGAAGCGAACGCCGATGACATCCATCGGCGATGCCGCGTCGATTGTGGTCCAGGCGAACTGGTAATTCGCGGCCCCTACGTATTGCCCAGGCAGGATGCCAGCATCACGCAGGTCGAGTCCGACGGCGTCCGGCTCGCGCACGGAGATCCGGAGCGTGTCGAAGTTCTCGCTGTCACTCCACGACACGGACTGAACTCCGATCCCGGAGATCGAGCTCAGGGTGATGGCTCGATAGCTGTTGAGGGTGATCACGCTGCTGGGCAAAGGGTCTGCGCTCGCCGGATCCTGAAGCCCGTGGAGAATCAGCCCGTACCGCCCCTCGTCCATGCTCATGTCGGAGAAGATGTTGGCGTAGTTGTTGATGTTCGAGCCCAGAGAGTCGTTGCTGCCACCGAGCGGGTAGCCGACGTACAACGTCCCGTCCGACAGGCCGCTCACCGAGATGTCGTCGAAGAGGTTGAAGCGGGCGTCCTCCAGGTAGAGCGCGGTCAGTCCAGGCGTGGCACCCCCTTCGACGTGGAGCCGTCGGACGGACGCCCCCTCGAGCATGACGCCACGCGAGTGGAACAGGGCGGCGTCCAGCCCCTCCAGGCTCCCTGCAACCGTCTGGAGCACCGTCGCCTCGCCTTCGCCCTCGATCCACACCCGGCTCTTGAGGGTGATGGGAGACGAAACCAGGAAGGTGCCGGCCGGCAGCGCAATCCTTCCCCCCCCGGCGGCGCCGAGCACGTCGATCCGCTCCTGCAACAGGGCGCTGATGTCAGTGCCGTCGACGAACCCGTCGTCGCCACCGGTGTCGTCGCCACCGGTGTCGTCGCCGCCGGTGTCGTCGGCGGGGCTCGTGTCGTGGTCCTCGGCGGTGTCCACGTGGGGCCCCGAGTCCCGCGGCACATCTCCGCCAGTGGAGGGCTTCCCACAGCTCGCCAACAGCAGAAGCGACACTAACCGCGCGACCCAGCGGAACGGGAGCGGTCCGGGGCCTCGCGTGCGCATCGCGGCGGGCGAGCGGGCGGACGGGGAGTGACAGGCGACGACGAGGCCGTTCATCGGCAGGCCGACCGCGCGCCAGCCCCGGGTGCGCCTCATCGGGACAGCACGAGGACGAGTCCGCTCTCGGCGGGGACCTCCACGGAGATCGTACGCGGGGCTCCGATGGGCCCGGGGTCGGGAACCTCGAGGGGGCCGGGTTGGAGGTCGAGCGCGGCGCCGCCCAACTCGAGCGCCCACTCGGGATCGAGGGTGGGCCATGTCACTCGGATCCAGCCGCACCCCGCCAGCATCGCTGGCGGGGTGAACGTCACGCGATCCCACGGACCTGACTCGACGGCCTCGTCGACCGCCACGGGGGTCCAGGTGACGCCGTCCTCGCTGGCCTCCACGGCGAACGACCCGGACTCGATCCCGCTCCAGCGCCACGCGTCGAGCGTGAAGTCGGTGATGGGCGTGCCGTCCCCGAGGATGATCCACGCCCCGCCGGCGCCGCCGAGCCGGGCGTCGTCGTCCGCGAAGTACTCCGCGCTCGAGGTGTCCTGCCAGATGCCCGGGCCGAAGGCGAGGGTCTTTACGTCCTCGAACCCGTACTCCTCCGAGTACGACGCGCCGCCAACGCCGACGCTGCTCGTCAGCGCCAGGGTGTCGGCGCCGGTCCATCCGATGGTCCGGGTGCGCGGCTCCGATGTGGGGTTGGCAAGCGCGAGGACGAAGCGGTCCTCGGCCACGAACCCGGCGACAGCCATCGCCGGGTCGCGCTCGTCCGGGCCCACAAGCCGGGCATCGTCCGGTAACGCCTGTGCCAACGCCGCGAGGGTGGCCAGGAAGGGGCGCGCCGTCCCTTCGACATCCACCATGCCGAAGCTGCCCCAGCACCCCCCCCAATCCGGGTCGGCTGCCTGCCAGGGGAGGACCGCCGACGCCCCCTCCCCGAGCGCCAGGAGCGTGTACGTCAACATCCGCACGCCGTATCCCTCGGTGGAGGACCAGTCGCCACACGTGAGAGGGCTCTCGGTCGCGACGCCATGGTAGCTCGGGTCCATCGAGGCCAACTCGGTGAGCAGAAACGGCAGGTCGGGATCGACCTCGCGCGTCCTCGCGGAGAAGTCCGCGACAGCGTCGCGAAACACGGTCACGCCGTCCCCGTTCGCGTAGGTGTCGTCGTAGCCGTGGGCCGACCAGGCGCCGAGCGCGGCGACGGCGTCGGGCGTGAGCGCGTCGAGGAACCGCGTGGAGGCGCCGCCCTGCGCGAGGGTGGAGAGCCCCGGCCCCGCGATGCGCGTGTCGACGAGTCCTCGGGCGTCGAGGTCGGCGCGGACGGCGACGATCAGCGCCGAGTAGTCGGACGGGTACACATAGGTGTTCCACGAGCCGTCCGGCTCGTTCGTCACCTCCAGCCAGGGGACGTCGATCCCGTTGTCGGCGAGGTGGCCCACCAGCGCCGCGACGAGGTGCGCGTAGTCCTCGACGTACGCCGACTGGAGGACGCCCGACGCCTCCATCTCGGACGGGGCTTCGAAGTTCACGAGCACGAGGTCCAGGCCGAGGCGGTCAATCTCGGCCGACGTGGTGAGCGCGTCCTCGAGGCTCCCGAAGCCGGTCGTCGCCATCGCCGAGGCCACGTAGGCGTCGTAGTCCGACGCGCCGCCGCCGAGCGGCACATCCACGCCGGTGGTGTCCCAGACCGGGCCCAGGTTGGCGCGCACGAGGCGCCCATGGAGCGTGTCCAACGGGGCCACCCACGCATCGGCGTCGGGCCAGATGTTCGCCCCGAGACCCCATACCGCATGGCGCGGGTCGGCGAGGTCGAAGAGCAGGTCCGGCACGTCCTCGTCGACATACCCATCGCAGTCCTGGTCACGTCCGTCGCGGGCCTCGACCGCGCCGGGGAACGTCTGCGGATCTCCGTCATCGCAGTCCTCGTCGGCGGTGCTGCCGTCCCCGTCGGCATCTTGGGGGGCGGTGTCGTCGGTGTCCGGGGGCTCTCCGGTGTCGTCGCTCGTGTCGAGGCCGGTGTCATCTTCGGCGCCGGTGTTCTTCGAGCCGGGGACGCAGCTGCCGTCGGCGTCGAGTAGCTCGTCCTGCGCGCACGGGAACGGGGTGGAGCAGGCGAGGAGGAGGACGGGGAGGAGGGCGGGGAGCATGACGGAGCATAGCGGCACGACCTGAGGCACGCCAACCCATGCGACGATGCGAGGTGCGTGCGGCTCGCCACTCGGCCAACTGCCCGGGTGAGGTCGAGGACCAGCCCACGGGCGCCCGCTTTCGATACGCTAAGGCGCCCGGTGCAGGTGCCCCAGGGATAGGGAGGGCTCGGGAGAGGTCGAAGCAGCCACGAACGCCAACACCCGCTCGCTTCCCCACCCCTGGGAATCGAGCCAGAAAGTTCGATATGCATTCTGTGACCCCGACCATATTAGCGACCCGACTTGAACCTTGGTTCTCGCCGGGTCGTTCTGCATTTACGGCGTGCCTATCGCCATATTATGCAGGCTAAACGTAAGCTTTCGTGATTCGAATCCCGATCGGGTCGACCTCCATCGGGCCGGGTCTTTGCGGTCGCCGGACCCGAGGTCGGCGCGCGGCGTCAGAACGACGTCTCCCAGTTCCGCCCGGCGGTGAACACGCGAAGCACCGTCACGGTCTCCTCTTCTACGGTGAACGCGATGGTCAAGCGGCGCTCGAACCCCGTGATCCGGAGGCCGGGTCGAATGTCGCCGCGCAGGTGTCCCCGCTCGGATCCGAGGCTCAACCGCTGACAAAAGGCTTCGACCCGTTTGAGGTAGCCCATCGCTACATCAGGCGAGGCTTGGGCAGCGACCCAGTCGTAGAGCTCGTTGAGGTCTTCTACCGCTTCAGGCGCGAGGACGACGCTACGCTCCTTCACGAGCTATCTGCAAGCGTCTTGGCGTGTCGGGCACGGATCGCACCGAAGACCTCCTCCATGCTCCGAGCGCGCCCAGGATCAGCCTTCATGGCGTCATAGACCGGGGCGACCTCTTCGCGAAGCCATCGTTCAACGGCCGCGTCGCGCTCCTGCAGTGCGCGCAACCCGGCGCGGACCACCTCGCTCGCGGACGCATAGCTGCCCGACGCGACCTGTTCGTCGATGAAGGTCGCATGCTCGGCGGGGAGGCTGAAGGTGCGCTTCTCAGCGTGGGCCATCGCATTCTCCTGCGGTATGACTTCATCATACCCGACCTGCGGCGCCAAGACAACGCGCCGTCGTCCCGGGCACGTCGTCGCGGCGGCGATGGCTCGGGCTCGGCGGAAGTTAGGGACTGCTTGCACCTTCCCGGGCCCCACCGAGGTCTGAGTCGGTGCCGAGCAGTGGGGCGCCACCACCAAGTGCCCCTCACCCGTCGGCCACGGCGGGGTCGGCCGCCCAGGACCCCAGGACCCCGTCACCTCCCAGGTCCCACATCCAGCCGGATCGCAGCCTCGAAAGCAAGCATGCGCTCGCTGCACCACCCCCTGGGGTCGAGCCAGAAAGTTCGATATGCATTCTGTGACCCCGACCAACCTCCTGAAGGCCCGTCAGAATCGTGAGATTCGGCGGGCCTTCCTGACTTTTGGGGGTTCGAGGGGGTGGCGCTCCGCGTGATTCGACCACCCCGAGCCCGGTAAGACCCTTGCATCGTGGTTCGAATCCGGCGAAGGGCTCCCGCCGTCGCGTGGGCTGACGCTCGCGCGGGGGGGCTGCACCCGCGGGTGCCTCCGCCACGTCGTCGCGGCGGCCGGATGGCCCGGTGGCCAGGGCTCGTCCCAACGCCGAGCGCCGAGCTCCTCTCGAGGTCCGGTGGGTCGAGGCTCGTGACCCCTCCGCGATCCAGGTCAGTCGCTCGCCCCGGTCGAACGGTCACCCGCTGGCTCCTGGGCAATCGCCGACGCTCGCGCTTGGCGCCAGCGCCGGGACTCGAACGAGAGCGCGACGAGGAGCTGCGCCGCGAGCAGCGCTGAGGTCAGCCCCGCCGGAAGCGGCGCGAAGGCCGCCGTCGCGACCACGACTGGGATGATGAGCAGGCGCTCGACCAATCGTTGCCCGGCGCCGCGCCAGACCACCGCCGCGTGCCCCCCGAGGTAAAGGGATAGGCCGACCGCGATCGACACGCGGGCCGCGCCCGACCAGGGGGAGAGGGGCTCCGCCGCGAGGTCCTTGAGCGCCACGGCCACCGCGATCATGCCGGCTACCAGCGGGAAGTGGCCGAAGGTGAAGGCGTCTCGTGCCATCCGCGCCGCGGCGCCCACATCGCCCTGCGCGAAGGACCGCCCGTGCCCGCGGAGCCAAGCTTCGCCGGCCTCTGCGCTCCAGGCGAAGTAGCTCCACCAGAGCGCCGCCACGAGCGCGAAGCCACCGAGGAGCCCCCCGATGGCCGCCACGGACAGCGTGGAGGCGACCGCCTTTCCGCCAAGCGCGACCACCGCCTCGCCGAGCACGACGATGAGCACGAGGGCGTGGCGCTCGGCGAAGTGCAGGGGGCTCACGCGGAAAGCCTGCCGGCCGACCTGGAGGGTGCCCCCCACCTCGATGGCGAGCGCGACGGACCACAGCACGAGCCGCAGCCCCGGCGACACGAAGGAGGCCCCCATGACGAGCAGGGGCGCGATCGCGGCCCGACCGAGGTAGGCGTCCACCGCGGCAGCGTGGGCGCGGTCGTCTGCGGTGTCGATGCGGTAGAGGACGAGCGCGCCGAGCTTGACGAGCCCGTACGCCACGCCGAACACGGCGACACCCGGCTGGAAGGCCACGGGCAGACCCACAGCGGCGATCAGCACGATCCCGGTCAGCACCAGCGTGAGCGCGCGGGGCACGGCGGCGGCCAGGCGGACGCTGGTGCCGAGCCAGGCGAACTGGGACCAGAGCCACCAGGTCAGCGCTGCGAGCAGCGCGACCTCCGCCACCCCAACCATCTCGTGCCCTGGCGCGTGGTGGGGCACGTCGTGCAGCATCGCCGCCAGCTGGGTGACGGCGAAGACGAGGACGAGGTCGAAGAACAGCTCGAGGAACGTGGTCCGGCGCTCCTCCTCCTGGGTCAAATGCTCGCTCATGCCCGGTCCTCGGAGGGGGTCAGGGTTGGCCACGCGGATCCCAGCCGGTGGCCAGGCCCTCGTCCAGGGCGTCGAGCGCCGCGCGCGCCGCGTCGTCGAGGGCGAAGTCGAAGAGCGCCACGTTCTCGGTGATCCGCGCGGGGCGGACAGACTTGGGCAGCACCACCATCCCAGCCTCGACGCCCCAGCGCAAGAGCACCTGCGCAGGGGTCCGGCCCAGCCGTGCGGCGATCGCTCGCAGGGTCGGGTGCTCCAGGCGCGCGCCTCTCGTGAGCGGGCTGTACGCCTCCACGGCCACCCCGCGACGGGCGCACCAGGCGCGCGTCTCCCGCTGCTGGTGGAACGGGTGGACCTCGATCTGGTCGACGTGCGGAAGCACCTGCGCCGCCCCTTCCAGCTCGTCCAGGTGGGGGGAGAGGAAGTTGCTCACCCCGATGGCGCGCACCCGGCCGTCGTGCAGGAGGCGCTCCAGGGCGCGCCACGAGCCCAGGCGGAGCCCGGGCACGGGCCAATGGACCAGGTAGAGGTCGACCTGCTCCAGCCCGAGCCGGCGACGGCTCTCCTCGAAGGCGGCCAGCGCCTTCTCCTCTCCCTGGTCGGCGTTCCAGAGCTTCGTCGTGACGAAGAGCGCGTCACGGGGCACACCGCACTCCCGGATCGCCGCGCCCACAGCCTCCTCGTTGCCGTAGACCCGCGCCGTGTCGACGTGCCGATATCCGGCCTCGATCGCGGCGCGTACGGCGCCCCTGGTCTCGGCGGGGCCGGCGCGGAAGACCCCGAGCCCCACGATGGGGATCTCAACCCCGTTGGAGAGTCGGAGGGTCGTCATGTGGGGTTGGTCGTGTCGAAGAGCGGCTTCCCGCCGAAGTCGCCACCACCGGCGAGCGCCGCCTCCGCGGCGGCCCAGGCGCGCTCGCCGCGGAGCTCAACGGGGAGACCGTCCCGTCCGGGTCGGAGGCCGTACACCTCGGTGTGACCGGCGTCGGCGAGCCGCCGGCCAAGGGTCCCGCCGACGCGACCGGCGCCGAGGATTACGTTGCGCATGGGAGCTCCAGGGATCAGGGGTGGGCGTACCAGTCGGGCTTGCGGTCCGCATACAGCTCCTTCGCGATGCGGAGCCCGGTGTCGGGACCGAAGAGCCCCACGCTCACGAGCACGCGATCGGAGCCGACCGGCCTCTTCGCGAGGCGGCTCCCGCAGCGCTCGCAGAAGGACCGCCGGGCCGCAGGCGAGCTGTCGTACCACCGGATGTGCTCCTCGCCCGTCCACACCACATCCGCGGCGGGTGCGGCGACGAACGCGAAGAAGTTGCCGTGGAGGCGCTGGCAGTCGTCACAGTGGCAAGCGAGGACGCCGAACGAGGAGGGGGGCACCTCGACGGTGACGGCGCCACAGTGGCATCGGCCGGTGGGGAGCGAAGGCATGGGACAACTCCGGGTCAGAGGTTGATAAGGACGAATCCGCCGATGAAGGGAGTGACGGTCCAGGAAACGGGGGTTCTCAGGTCAGGAAGGTAGCGCCGAGACCGACAGGAGGAAAGTTGAACATGCTCAGCTGCGGGATGAGCGATATCGAACACACGTGAACCTCTCCGCGATCGACCTCAACCTCCTCGTGGCCCTCGATCAGCTCCTGGAGCACCGCTCCGTGAGAGGGGCTGCACGGGCCGCGGGTGTCACGCCCTCCGCCATGAGCCACACCCTCGGTCGCTTGCGCGGGCTCCTCAGCGATGAGCTCCTCGTGCGCGCGGGCGCCGGGCTGGTCGCGACGCCGCGCGCGGAGGCGCTCGCTGTCCCGGTGCGAGAGGCGCTCGACGGCGTCCGGCGGGCCTTGGAGCCCCCCGCGCGCTTCGATCCATCCACCTGTGCGCACGCCTTCCGCGTGGTGTGCACCGACCACATCTCGACCGTCCTGCTGCCTCGGGTCGCGGCGGCGCTCCGCGCGGGCGCCCCGAGCGCGGCGCTGCACGAGCGCCCCCTCTTCCCGACCGTGATGGAGGAGCTCCGCGCCGGGGAGGTAGACGTCGCCTTGGGCGTATTTCCGGAGGCACCGCCGGAGATGCGCGGCCGGAGGCTGTTCTCGGACGGCTTTGTGACGGTGTGCCGCCCCGACCACCCCCGCCTCCGGGACAGGGAGCTCACGCTGGAGCGGTTCCTCGAGGAGGGGCACCTGCTCGTCGCGCCCCGCGGAACGCCGGTCGGCGCCATCGACGAGGTGCTCGCCGAGCGAGGCCTCGCGCGGCGGATCGTGCGCACTGTCCCGAATTTCCTTTCTGCGCTCTGGCAGCTGGGGGACGGCGATCTGCTGCTCACGGTGTCGCGGCGGCTGGTCGCAGCGGTGGAGGGGCGGCTGCCGCTCCGAGCCCTCCCCACGCCGTTGCCGGTGCCGACCTACACGCTGATGGCGGTCTGGCACCCGAGGGTGGATGGGGCGCCTGAGCACGTCTGGTTCCGGGGCCTCCTGAGCAGCGCCGCAGCCGACCTCTCCCGCGAGGGGTAGGGCCGAGCGACGGGTTGAGGGGGGATGGTCACGCCGTGGGTGAGCGGCGTGGGAGCGAGGCGCCGACGGTCCCGGGCAGGTGAGCCTCGGCTCCGGTTCGCGTGCGCTCTACGCTCGGTGGTGGGCCTCCATATGGTTGCCTAGGAAAGTATTTGCGGATAGGATGTGCAGGCCGGGCGGGAGGCGCCCGCCGCCCACCCACCCAACGCACGAATGGAGCGAGAACGCCATGTCCGACGCCCAGACCCAGATGGCCGAACGCTGCCTCGCCGCCGCCTACGAGGGGACGATGGACTTCCCCGCGATTGTCCGCGCGCTGATCGAGGCGGGGTTTGAGTCCTACACCGTTGACTACCGGCTCAACCGGGCCACATACTTCCTGCCCAGCGGCGCGAGCATCGAGCTGGCGATTCCCGAGGAGCGCGCGTCGGTCGCGGCCGAGTTTCAGGCTCCGGTGGTCGAGCGGGCCGTGCGCGAGGCCCAGGCCAAGGCCCCCGGCTACAGCTACGCCGGGTTCGGCCGCTCGGTGAGGGCGGCCGGGTGCGCGGGCTACACGGTGTCATTCCTCGGCCGGCGCGTGGTTTACTATGGCCGCACCGCGGAGACCCATGTCGAGCACTTTCCCAGCTGATATACCAAATTCCACGTCCAGTGCTGGCCCTGTGATGGTCAGCGGGCTCGAAGACCACCTCGGCTACTGGCTCCGCCTGGTGTCGAACCACGTCTCGCAGTCCTTTCGGGAGCGGCTCGATCCCCACGACGTCACCGTGGCCGAGTGGGTCGTCTTGAGGGCGCTCTACGGGGACGAGGGGATCATGCCCAGCCAGCTCGCGCAGCGGCTGGGGCTGACCCGAGGGGCGGTGTCCAAGCTGCTCGACCGCCTCGCGGCCAAGGGGCTCGTCGCGGTCCGGGGCGACCCCTCGGATGGCCGGGCGCTGCGGGTCGCTCTCACGGACCCTGGGCGGAGCCTCGTCCCCACGCTCGCGGCCGAGGCGGACCGTAACGACGCCGAGGTCTTCGGCTACCTCGGCGAGGAGGAGCGCGCGGCCCTGCGGCGCACCGTGCAGGGGCTCGTCGCCCGACTGGGGCTGAAGGGGGCCCCGGTGGACTGAGGGGCTGGGGCCGGACCTGCGGTAGGAGGTGCTGGAGCCAGAGGTCGGACTGGGGAGGAGTAGCCGGGGTGACCGGCGTTGAAGACCGGGGTCTTCTGCTCGGGCGCGGGGGCGCTCCGAGTGCTCGTGGGACCCCGCAGGTCGGATCTCGTGCGAGTCGAGCTGCAATTCCCGGGTGGCCAAGGTGGATTCAGGCAGCGCCTTCGGACCTCCGCCTCTCTTGGTCAATGGACCACCAGGGAAGAGACATAGACATCGTTCTTGCCACGAATGCCCTGGTTCCAGATCACATGGAAGCCACCCTGGCTGTCCGCCACCAGCGAGGCGAGTCCAGGCTTGCCCCAACCGATGTTGGCGATACGCTTCGGAGGCTCCCAGCCCGAACCTCGGTTGAGGCTATAGACCATCTCGGCGGCGCTGCCGTTGTCCCATCCCCAGACCAGGCAGAGGATGCCGTCCTTGTTCACCTCGATCTCGGGGTCAAAATGATACCCCCCATACCCCTTGGAGGGCTCGGCGGTCTCTCCCCAGGCCCCGGGGTGGCCGGAGCGCGTGTAGATATGGGTGGGTTTCCCCTGCTCCTTATGAAACCAGGTGAGATGGTCGACGCCGTCTTTTCCGAAGGCAAAGTGAACCCGTTCGCCCGGGTGGCTGGTCGCGGTGATGTTATCGGCGGGGCCAAATTTTCCGTCCCGCCCGTCGGCGACATAGAGCGTGGTCTCGGCTCCGCCTGTCCCAACATCCCAGCCGGCCAGCACGGAGCCATCGGGTCGGCGCTCGACATTGGTATGCCAGGCATCCGCGCTCCCATCGGAGAAGTCCTGAATATCGCTCCATGCGCCGTCCCGATACCAGCGCCAATGCGCAGCGAAGTGATACTCGGGGCTCATCTTCTTGCCGATGAAGACATAAACGAGCTCCTCCCCCGGCCCATTCGCGACGTGACCGCTGCCGATCTCTCCGCCGTCGTCGGGGGTGAGCGGCTCGGGGGTGGTCCATACACCGTCTTTCAGGAGGGTGAGGAAGCCGCGGCTGGAGAAGTCGGGCTTCGCATGATCGAAGACGACCACCACCGTGGCATCGGGGCGCACGACGATATCCGGGCCCCAGTTGCGGTCCTTGTCCAGTCCAAGGGGGGAGGGCGGCGTCCAACGCAGGCCATCGGTTGAGCTGCGGTGACGGATGATATCGCCCTCGCTTGTGCGCTCATAATAAATGGCGTGCAGCAGGTCGGTGGCGGAGATGCCGACCTGGGGGCGGTAGCCGCCGCCCGCCGTCTCCGAGAGCTTGATCGCCGCTGTCCACTCGCCCTGCGCCTCAATCGACGGTCCCTGGGGCGCGGGCCACTCGTGAAAGACGGGGAAGCCCGAGGGGTCCTGCATCGCCGCCCCCGACTGACCGACAGGCCCATTCGGCGGGGGCGGAGGGGCCCCCGACGGTCCGCCCGGAGGCCGAGGTCCGGGTAGAGCGCCGGGTGGCGGCCCTCCCGATGGGGGGCCAGACCCCGGGGAGGACCCAGTTGGGGCGGACCCTCCCGAGCAGGCGAGGAGCGAGGCGAGCAGGGGCAAGATGAGCAGGGTAGATGGCACGGGAAGCGGCAGCATCGGGCATCCTTGGGGGGCGGAGCCTACCGCATTCTTGCCCACCCCGGGAGGCGGGCAGGTTGTCGAAGTGCTCCGGCGTCGTCGCCCTGGGGACGGTCAAAAGGTTGCATACACAAAAGAGGCCGGGCGATCTGCGGCGAAGGTGAGACAGGCCACCAGGAGCAGGGCCGCTACCAGCAGGCGCGGCACGAATCGCCCCGTCCAGGGCGGGAGGGCTCCATCCCGCTCGATGAGGGCGCGGAAGAGGTCCCAGCCGAGCAGGGGGGCGCCGTAGAGCAGGCAGAGGGCGAGGAGGTAGCGGCCTAACAACCAGTCGGCGGGGGGGGCCGCCTTCGTCCAACTGCTGAGCTCCCAGCCGATCCAGGGCAGGCCGCCGGTCTCCCGAAAGATCACGAAGCCGACATCGACGAGGAACAAGGTCCATAACACCCTTACGACGGTCCAGATCTTCCCGGCCGCCCAGGCGGGTTTCGGGTACCGGGACCACCCCCGCTCCATCGCGACGATGAGCCCGTTGTAGAGCCCCCAGAGTAGGTAGTTGAGGGAGGCCCCATGCCAGAGGCCGCTCAGCAGGAAGGTCGCGACCAGCGAGATGGCAGCGCGGGAGGCTGTCGGTCGGGAGCCGGCCAGGGGCAGGTAGACCCGGTCGCGCAGGAAGCTCATGAAGCTCATATGCCAGCGACGCCAGAATTCGGTGAGCGAGGTGGAGAGGTAGGGGGCCCGGAAGTTCTCGCTGAGGCGGATGCCCAGCAGGAGGGCGAGCCCACGAGCAATGTCGGTCCATCCCGAAAAATCGGCATATACCTGTAATAGATAGGCGGTGGAGCCCCCGAGCATCAGCGGAAAGGTGGGATCACGAAGCGCATAGACCTTGTCCGCGATGGGGGCCAGGTTGTCAGCCAGCACGAGCTTCTTGAAGAAGCCCCAGAGGAGGAGCAGGAGGGCAGCTTCGAGGTGGGCGGGGAGGCGGGGGCGCGGCTGGTCGAGCTGCTCCAAGAGATCGGCCGGCCTCTCGAGCGGTCCCGAGGCGAGCTTGGGGAAGAAGGAGATGAGCAGGGCGACATCGAGGAGGCTCCGACGAGCCTGGAGGTCACCCCGTCGGATGTCCTGCAGGTAGGCGAAGGCCTGAAGCGTAAAGAAGGAGAGCCCGATGGGGGCCGGGAGGCCCGCCGTCACAACCTCCCCGAGGGCGCCTGGCAGGCGGGCGAGCAGCAGCGGCGCCAGGACAAGGCCGGCGCTGAGCCCAAAGACCAGGCCTGGGCGCTGGGGCTGAGCCTCGATGAGCAGCCCGCCGAGCCAGCAGCAGAAGATGACGAGCAGCAGAAGGACGAGCCCCGGCCAGCCCCCGCTGGCGATAAAGCCAAGGCTCGAGAGGAGGAGGAGGCCGCGCTGCCACCGTGGGGGCAGACTGGCGTGAATCAGCAGCAGCAGGGTGAAGGCGCCGGCAAACGCAGCGCTCTGGACGCTCATCGGGGGCGGCCCCGAAGCCGCTCTGCCACCCGCTCGCTGAAGGCCCGACGCCCGGAGAGGGGGTCCGATTGAAGGAGAGGGGAGAGGACAGGGTCCGCCGTGGCATCCAGGCTGAAGATGCCCTGCTCCGCCGACCATTGAAGCGCCGCCTCGGCGAAAGCAGCATCCGCGTTGCGGGAATCACCGGACTCGGAGGGGAACCGGATGAGGAGGAGGCGAGATCCCCGCTCGTGGACGAGCGCCGCCAGGGCGGGGAGGGCTGAACGGGAGACCCGCTCCGCGCCGGGGAGGTCCTCGTCTGCGGCCTGCGGCATCATCAGGCGCAGGTCCCTCCGAAAATGCGCGGCGGCGAGACGCTCCTCGACGAGGCTCTCGGCACCAGGACCCGACGATCGTCCCGACGAGAACAGCGTCCCGGGGCTCGCGAGCGCGCTGCCGAAGCGGCGCGGCACCATCATGCCCTCCATTCGCCAGAGGGTCGGGCGAAAGAGCAGGAGGGAGAGCTGGCCGATCCAGCGGGACAGAGCGCCCTCCCGACCCGCCTCCACCGCCTCCCACCGCGGGTCTGCCGGGGCCTCCGCGGGAATCCATCGCGCCACCCGACGGCGCGCCCAGAGATCGGTCGCCGCCTCAGACTCGCTGAACTCCTCGCCCACAAAGGGGAGGATCACGAGAGAGGGAGGGGCCTCTCCCTGGAGCACCGCGTGAGAGAGCAGGGCATACCACTCATCGGCATAGGAGCCTCCCACGCTCAGGGGAAAGGCGGCCCGGGTGTCGAGCCGCTGCCCCAGCACATCGGGTTCAAACCAGGACACGAGGCAATTTCCGAGGATGACGATCTCGGGCTCCGCAGCGGCGACGCGGTCCCGCCAGACGGGGTCGTAGGGCTCCCGCATGGGGACACGGGGCAGCAGGGCGGCCAACAGGGCGAGCAGCAGGAGCAGGAGGGACCCCCGGGCGGAGCGGCCGGGAGCCAGCCATGACTCCGCGTTTATCAAGGGCCAAAACCCGTGGGAACCTGCGTTACACCGGACTCTCTCAGGAGCCGGTCGGCCTCCAAACGGAGGGAGCGGTCGGCCTCGGGGATGGCCAGCACCTTGTCCACGACGGTGGTGGCCATCCAGACCCGATCCGCCTCGCGATAGAGGTCAAGCTGGCCATGGAGGGTGAACCGCTCCTCGCGCCCGAAGCTGCGGCGGGGAGCCGAGGGGGGGCTGAGCCAGACCCGACCCACCACGCGGAGGGTGTCGGTGGGCTCTGCGTTCGCGTAGAAGTACACCCGCCGCCGACGGGTGAGCAGGCAGTCGAGGAGGTTGGCCGAGACCGGCCGTGACAGACCCTCGGAGAGGAAGATGCGCATGGAGCGGTCGAAGATACCGATATACCGTGCAAAATAGAGCAGACCCGCGCCGTTCAAATCGGTGTCGGGCTCCACTGGCGCCCGCTCGGTGAAGGGCTTGCCGAGCGGGATGGCCCGGGCGGGTGGGGGCTCGATCGGCCCCTCACCGGCGACCAGCTGCTGATGGGCGAGGTCCGGCGGCAGCGCGCCGAGTATCGGGCCTGTCCAGGACTCCATTCCGACGGGCTCCCGCACCACGAGGCGGCTGTTCCCGCCCGGACGGGCCACGAAGGTGTTGGTGAGCACCGCCCAGGGCTGCTCCAGGGCCTCGAGGTCGGCCCGGCTCGTGATCCCCGCCGCTGGCAGCTCGGGGACCGCCCCTCGGCCCATGAGCACGAGCCCCTCGATGAAGCGGCGGGCATACGCCCGGACGCTGTGCCGCTCGCCCATCCACACCCCCTCTCCAAAGGCATGGAGGGGACAGGCAGGCGGGAAGCGCAGCTCGACCGTGGCAAAGGTGGCATAGAGGCGCTCGCCGTCCTCGGAGACGAGCTCGGCAGGGTCCTGGCCGATATGGTCTGCGATGCGCTGCCACTGCCGATCTCCGAGGTGCTTCCAGAGCTCCACCTCCGAGATCCGCCCCGGTGCCAGATCTCTCATCCCCAACCGACGCAGGTGGGGCGCCCACTCCATCAACGTACCGCCTTGTTGATCAACCATTCGGGTGCTCCTGGGGGCGGTTTGAGGCGATGTGTTCCGCCAGGGCAGATAGCGTACCGAGTCGCCCTGCCACCCGCGCCTCCGGCACCCGAACCGCCCAACGTTCTTCCACAAACACAAGGAGCTGGACCAGGGTGATGGAGTCCAGCCACCCCCGGTCGAGGAGGCGGGCCCGGGGATCGAGCTCTGCCGCACGAAGGCGGCCGCCCGAGAGCACCACCACGCGCTCGGTGAGCAGGCCAAGGATGTCGGAACCTGCGGCAACATCTGCTACGGCGTCGGGGGCTGGAGCCACCGGCTCCGGGTTGGGTCTCCGCGACCAGGAAGAGAAGAGGTCCTTGATGCCCACCACGGTCTCCGGCTTTCGGCGGGTAGTCTACCAGAGCCCCATCCGGCGAAGCGCAGGCCGAGGCAGCACCGTGACCCGCTCCGGGCGATCAGCGCCTGGTGTGACCCTATCCATTGAGTTAAAAATTCTGAGTTCACCATGCGGCGAATTCAGTTTTTCGCGCGCTCTGTGTGGTGGTCCACGTAGCCGAGCTGCCGCAGCATCTCTCCTTGGGGGTTCGGCCCCATTCGCTCGGGGAGCTCACGCTGAAACTTTGCCATCTCCTTGATGAGCGCGAGGTAGGCTTCGCTCTCGGCGACGGCATCCAAAGAGCATCGCCCGTTGAGCTCCCGAGGGTCCTCCACGAGGTCAAAGCGGCAGGCGCTGCCATCGGCCTCGATGATCAGCTTATCGGTGGCCGTCCGGCGGGAGAGGCGCGTGCCGGGCTCGCCCGAGATGAGCGGGAGCCAAGGGTCGGTCCGAGACCAGACCTCCGGCGCTCCCCCACCCTGACCACGCAGGAGGCCGACCCGGCTCTGCCCCATCCAAGGGGCTTGGACCTCCCAGCCTGCCAGCTCAGCGACGGTCGGAGCGAGGTCAATGAGCGCGAACAGGCCTTCCACCGCTGCAGGCGCCAGTCCGGGGGCGCGAATGAAGAGCGGCACGTGGAGGGTGTCCTCGTACAGGACCGCCCGGTGGTTGAAATAATAACCATGGGCGAAGGACTCACCGTGATCCGCGGTGACGATGACGATGTCGTTGGGGCCAAGCTCGGAGAAGAGCGGGGCGAGGGCGGCGTCCGCGTCTACGATCTCGGAGTCGTAGAGCGCGATCGCATGTTCGAGCTCCCGAGGCGGAGGCGCTCCGAGGCTGTCCCTCCACTGCGCGAGGCTGGCCTCCGTTCCGTCAACAGATCCAAGGTAGCTTGGGTCGAATCGTCCGGGCTCAGAGGGAGAGTACGGCAGATGTGCATCAAATAGGTGGACAAATGCAAACCAAGGCTGCCGCTGTTCGTGTAGCCAGCGTCGCGCCGCGGCTACGGTGTCGGGGCCAGGGCGGAGCGACTGTCCGGGAGCGAGGTCGTCGTCATAGTGGTCGAAGCCACGCGAGAGGCCAGTCTGCTGGTCTCGCAGGGTCAGTCCGCCAATGAAGGCGCCGGTGGCGTAACCGCGGACACGCGCGAGCTCCTGAAATGTGGGGCCGGAGTACCGCGATTGTCCCACACCCGGCACATTTCCATGCACCTCCGGCAGCACGCCGGTGAGCATCGACCAGTGGGAGAGGGCCGTCTCGGGAAAGTTGGAGATGGCGGTCTTCACCTGAACCGCGCCCAGCCCCTCGATGCTGCGCAGGGGCACCCGCCCGCCATAGGCCGCGAGGTGCCCGGCGGACACGGTGTCCAGGGTGATCCAGAGGATGTTCGGGCCGCCCTGGCCCTGCATGGTGAAGGTGGAAGGGTCTGCTGGCTCCGGTGCCGCCAGCGGCTCCGGCGGGGTTGGCGCGGCGCGGATGTCAGGGCGGGCGGGGGCGGTGGATGGCGGGTCGAGGTCGGGGGCCTGACAGGCCAGCAGGGTGACGAGGGACAACATAAAATGGAGGCTACCACAGCGGGCTGGGGAGTGGTAGCCTCGGCGCATGGTCGGCCTCTCCACCCTCCTCCTCGTCGGCCTCCTCTCCTGCACCCTGGATGGCGCGAAACAATCAGGCTCCCCCTCCGGCGCGGCGGTCCCGCCCCGCCCGGGCGGCCAGAGCCTTGTCATCCCAGAGGACGATCCCCACTGGGCGACGCTCCACGGTCTACAGGACAACCCCCACGGCTACGGTGAGGCGAGCTGGGACGATGTGCGCATGCGGGTGCTTGGACACGAGGCGGCGCTCGGCCGTGATCTCGCGCGCGCTGCGGCGATGCGCGGAGACTGGACCGCCTGCGCCGAGCGTTACTCTCGCTCCGTCGGGTCCCTCCGTGCGCTGCGATTGAGCGGCTCGGTGGGCCCCCCCATCGAGGCCGCCCTCGTCGCCGCCGCAGAGAACGGCGCGACCTGGTGCCAGGCGCTGGGTCAGGGGGGCACCGTGCCGATCGCGGAGGGGCCGGTCTCCTCCCTGCGCGCCCGCTGGGTGGAGCTGGTCCTACGAGCCCGTGCGGGCGCCGCGGTGGGGGTGGAGGCCATGGCCCTCGCCGCGGACGCTCGGCGGGTCCAGGCTCCATCAGGCCTTGACCCGGACGCCTTTGAGGACTTCGAGTCTCGGCATCGTTTGCGGGTCGCGCTGGTGCAGGCGTATGCCGACAGCGCCGATCCTTTCGTGCCAACCGAGCCGTGGGACTACTGGACGGCGGACGAGGTTCGCCGGGAGGCCTTGGGCATCGCCGCTGCGGCGGAGGCGCTCGCCGGAGGCGCCGTGCCCGACCCTCTTGCGCCGTCCCGGCTGCTGCCCCCACGCCCGCCAGGGCCGCCCCTCGCGACAGAGCTCGGGGTGCTCTGTACAGGAGATAGCCTCATCGACACGGCGGGCTTTGCGGGGCCGCGCGCGATCGGGAGCTTGTCTCGCTTGGGCGCGGACGACCCGGCGCATCGCCCCTGGATCGACGCCACAGCGGAAGAGATCGGACATGCCTCGCCCGCCGAGGTCCCGGCTATCGTGCAGTCGCGCGCCGCGGAGCTCGATCGGGAGCCCGGCGGGATCCGCTACTATGCGATCAAGCAGCTCCGGAACACCGCCACCCGCCACCTGGCTCGACAGGGCGCTTACCTCGAGGCGGCGGCCATCGTGCGGAGCGCGCTGCCCCAGCACGCCCAGGATTGGGCCTGCCCCAACCGGGCCGCCATCCTCACGGCCCTCGAGGGCCGACTTCTGTTGCTCGCCGGGGATCCCCGAGCGGAGAGCACCCTCCTCCGTGGGCTCGAGGAGTCCGCCTCCTTTCTCCAGCACACGGCGGAGGCAGAAGCGAGAGGGCCGCCAATGGCACCGCGTGGCCGGCCCGGCTGACCGGAGATCAGGACAGGCGCTATGTGGTCCGGGCTGAGGGCGACATGGTGTGCTCCTCCGTGCCCCAGCCGATGACGGCGCCCTCCCCGGCGACCTGCGCTTCCGGTGCCCCAACCTTCGCCTCGAGGGCCTTGGACGGGGCGGTCGTCATGGGGGCGCCCGTCGGCCGAGCCGCGCGCGTAAGGAGGGGGTCTCCCCGATGGTGGAGAGCAACGCAGCGGCGATCTGGGCGTGCCCCTCTGTGTTGGGGTGGATGTCATCGGAGAATCGGCCGGCGCGGCTGGGGTGGCCCTTGAACCATGCCTCTCCATCCACAAGGGGCACCGACAGGGCCGCGGCCGACGCGCGCATCGCCTGTCGATAGGCGAGGAGCCGCTCCGGGAGGGTCTGTCCCAGGTCGTCGTAGGGGTGGGGCAGGAGCAGGAAGGCCGGCTCCGCTCCGTCGCCCCGCACCTGGCCCACCAGCGCGTCGAGGTTCTGGCGATAGGCCTCCACGGGCACCCGGGCGACGGTCCCGAAGGGGAGTTCGGCGTCGGCGTGCACCCAGCCCACCTTCTCGCGCGGCGGGGGCTCCGGTGCGCGGAGGGACAGGTTCCCGTGGCGCACCTGCCGGAGGAACACAAACAGGGCAGAGCGGCGCTGCGCAGACCGGAAGGTTCGGTTGACCGGGCCCCAGAAGCCGAGGTCGGAGCGCACGCGTCGGATGTGGTCGACGTCTGTCTCTTCGCCGGCGGAGGCGTCACTCCAGAGCGTGGCGATGACGACGACGTCGGCCGCGACCGCCTCGTGGACGCGGGTGTAGAGGATGGTGGCCTGAACGGTGGAGTAGCCGGGGATCCCACCGTTCGCCGCGTCGACTCGGGGGCCGATAGCGGAGAGCGAGCGCGCGGCGACGGCAGAGAAGACCTGGTCGTCTCCCACCGTGTCGCCGTACACGGAGGAGTCTCCGAGGGTGAGGAAGCGCCCGGTCACCTCCCCGCGTGGCCCGAGCTCCGGGCTCCGGAGGCCAAGTCGGTTGGGGGGCGGATGGTCGCCGGAGGTGGTGAGCGTCCAGAGGACGTCGGGGTCCTCTTGCATTTCGATGCCCATGACCGGCGGCCCTGCGGGCAGGAGCAGGCGAGCGAGGACCTCCCCGGCTGCGAAGAACCCGAGGGCGGCGACGAGCCCCAGCAGCAGGCGGGCTTGTAGCGGGGAGCCCCGCCTCGCCGGGGGAGGCGGTGGTGGCGGCGGCGCGCTCATCGCCTGCTGCCGACGCCGTCGAGCGCCACCTTGAGTGAAAGGGGGCCGTCTGTCGCCCTGATCAGTCCGAGCCGCCAGGCGCCGTCCGTGAGCTGCTGGATGGTCATGAGGGCTCCCTCGTCGGGCTCGGTGGGCGTTGGAGCCGGTCTCGGAGGCGAGCTCCGCGACCGCTGGGGTGGCCGCGGGTTATTTCGGCGCCGTGGGGGCGCCAGTGGGGGGCGGGCCCGCCTCCCCGCCCTCGGGCGCCGCGGACGGCGGCTCGGCCGGCCCGCCGTCACCGGGCCGGTACCAGGGCATCTCCTTCCGCCACTCGGCGTCCTTGGAGAGGGTCATCTCCACGCTGACGTTCTTCCCCTCCAGCTTGATGGGCCCGTAGACGCCGCCGGGGTCATCGGGGCCTGGCTTCCCGGCCGTCGCCGGCGCCAAGGCGACGATGTAGATGTCGCGGTCGTAGGTGGCCGGGGCCTGGACGCTGAACTTGCCGTCGGGGCTGGTCTCGATCTGGATGATGTCGGGGGCGATCTCACCGTTTATGGTCGAGGTGGCGGTGAAGTCGATTTGGACGGACTTCGCTCCCGAGATCTTGCCGCTGATGGTCACCGACTTCCCCCCCTTGATCAGGGACGCGAAGCCGACCGGAGCCTTCGGGGGCGAGGGCGCTCCGATTTCCGCTCCGTCGTTGCCGCCGCCTGGCGGAGGCGCCGTGCTCCCCGCGTCCGGCCCGCCCGGCGCGCCGGGTGGGCTGGGGGTGGCAGCGGACGGGCCTCCGGGTGCGCCGGCCTCTCCCGACTGGGCCGGACCCGGATTGCCGGGTTCGCCGTTGGCGGCAGGGCCTCCATTGCCTTCGGGCGGCGGGGGACATCCGGTAATGGAGGCGAGGAACGCGATGGTCAGGGCGAGAGAGCGGTGGCGCATTCGAACCTCGTTTGCGCAGGATACTCTGCATGTCGGGCCCGGTCAACGGGGGCCTCCCCCCTTGAACGGGGCGCGCAGCCGATAGACCGCGGTGGTGGCGCCGTCGGGCCCGGGGAAGGTCGCGCGCATCTCTCCCGGGTGGTCGTTGAGCCAGCGGTCTATCGCCGAGTCCGGATTTCGGAGCCGCACCACGTACAGGGTCGAGAACTCTCCTGAGGGGCGTTCGCCGTCGAACAAGGGGCCGACGAAGACCTCGGGGGCGCCGCGGCCCGGGGCCGTGTTGACCGTGGCGAAGTCCCACGCGAAGCCCTGTCGGGCGCCTTCGATCAGCACGGTCGCGAAGCCGGGCATGGGGGCGGGGCTCCGGCCGGCGAGGATGCCGATGGTGCCGTCGTCCCGGCCTTGGGCGGCGCGGATGGCGGCGACCGCCTCGGGGAGGTGCCAAGCGTCGGGGTCGAGGTCGGAGGGCCAGTAGGTCGAGGGCCCAGGCCAAGCGAGCGTGTACAGCGACGAGACCGGGTGCTCGTAGCTCGACGGCGCGGTGGGGGAACCGGGGAGGAAGCGGTAGGTCGTGGCGATCCCGAACGGCACGGTGACCACCAGCAAGGGGAGGGGGAGCCACCGCCGCCACCCTGTCGGCGCCGGCAAGGCGGGGAGCAGGCTCACCAGCGCGAAGAAGGCGGGCAGCGCGTACCGGTCGATGGCCTCGGGCACGGTGGAGAGTACTCCGAGGCCGCCCACCGCGGCCGCGAGGCTGGAGGACGCCCGGCTCCGCGACTCGGCCGAGTACAGCCCGAGGGCGGCGGCGCCGAGCACGAAGAAGAGGCCGGGGAGGCTCTGGGCGTCCCGAAGGGCGAGCGGGTAGTACATCAAGCTGGAGAGGCTGCGGACGTCCCGGTAGTTGGCCGTGTTGGCGGCCATGTCTTCTCCGAACGAGAAGCCCACGTACCCGAGGACGGCCCCGCCTTTCTCGGCGTACCAAGCCCCGGCGACGCCGAGGAAGCTGAGGACCGCCAACCCCAAGTTCTTCCACCGGTCGACCCGAGGCCGACGCAGGAGGCCAGCCCCGGCCAAGATGCAGGGCAGGACGGCGAAGATCGGGAAGGTATACTTGGTCATGAAGCCCAGACCGAGCCAGGCGCCGAAGGCCACGGAGGCGCGGCGCGACGTGAAACCCTGGGCCTGGTGTAGCCAGGACAGGGCCTGCAGCAGGGCTGTGCCGGCGAGGAGGTCGCGCCCATGCTGCTCGACGCCGATCCAGACGAGCGGGCTCGCCAGCAGGGGTAGCCAGGCGAGCCAAGCCCGCTCCGCCCAGAGACGGGAGAGGGCGTCCCAGCATGCGAGCAACGCCAGCCCCATCGTCAACGGCGCGACGACGGGATGGACGCCCAAGGTGGTGAAGGCCACCACCCCAGGGAGGTAGCCAATCGGCGGCTGCGGCGCGATGAGCGCCCACCATAGACCCAGGGCCGTGCGGAGGTCACCGGACCGGAGGAGCTCTGAGAGGCGGATCTCGACGGCGATGAGGTGGCCCATATCGCCATCGGCATAACGGTCCGCGCTGGCCAGGACGGCCACGAGGAAGGCGGTGCTCAGCGTGGCCAGGAGCCAACCTCGGCGCGCGTTC
This sequence comes from Myxococcota bacterium, assembly GCA_044344255.1. GTDB lineage: Bacteria > Myxococcota_A > UBA796 > UBA796 > UBA2385 > JBIJDH01. The sequence goes on along the minus strand of JBIJDH010000001.1, from coordinate 195,810 downwards.
AATGGGTTGGCCTCCCCATTTTCCTCTGGTCGGCGGCCTCGATCGGGCCCTGTCCGGCGGGTGGCCCTCGCCCCTGTCCCTGTCCCTGTCCGTGTTCCTGTGGCCTCGCCGACGCGTCGACGCAGAACAGGAGCCACTTCCCGTCGAGGGTGGTCATCGAGGGGGACTCACAAGACCGCAGCAGGCCGTCGATCTCGATCGGGAAGCTCGGCCCCAGCGCTCCGCCTGGGGTGCCGGCTTGGCCGAGCGCGCGGGCCACGGGCAACATGCCTTGCCCCCGGGGCTCTTGCGCGAGCAGCCACCGCCGGTCGCCGAGCTCAGCGACCTGGGGCACCGTGGCTTGCCCCCACGCGGAGATCAGGCGCCCCTCCAAGAGCTCGACGATACGATTGCCGTCTTGATTGAGGAACAGCCTGAGCGCCCCATCTGCGTAGGTGGGGGCAGGGTCGACGAGGCCTTGACCCTGGTGGGCCACCCGGGCGTCGTCGAATTGGTCTTCGCGCCAGGCGGAGCGCCAGATGTTGGCGGGCTTGTCGCCCTGGGCAGGGTCTCCGTCGCTGCCGACCATCTCCGCGAACCACATCTCCAGCCCCTCTGGGCCGACGACACAGGCGGGATCGATCGCGCCCTTCGTATCTGCGCGCACCCGGATGCGGTCGGCGGTCCAGTGGACGAGGTCGCGCGATCGGAGGACGTCTACGAATGGCACCGGGAACGCGGACTCCATCCAGGAGATCTCCCGGACATCGAGCAGGCAAGGCACCCACACCGTGTCCTCGTAGGTGCACGCGTGCAGCGAGGACACGCCATGCGCGATCACGTCTGGAGACAGGCTCCAGTGGGCACCTTCGTCCGTGCTGGTCAGCATCCGGAGCTCGGTGCCCGACAAAAAGTGGCCGGTCTGGGCTTCGGCGTTTGGATCCGCGGCGGGGGTGGGGCCAAGCGCGGCACGGATCGGATCGGGGCTGCGGCCGCAGGCGGGGGTGACCGCGAGGGGGAGGAGGAGGACCAGGCGGGCACAGGAGGGGGCGGGAGGCGTCCGGGCGGCTGCGGGTGGGGAACGACGGACGGGCAACGGCCCCTCACAGATCAACGTGGACGCCGGCATGGCTGGATCCAGCGGTGACATCGTCGGCGCGAGCGAGACCGCCTCCGCAGGGGTCCGAGGCGCAGGCAGGGGGGAGGGCGAGGAGCAGCATGTTTGGGGGCTCGGACGAGGCCGGGAACGAAGCAGGTATGCGGGTTGGTTTATTACCCCTGGCGCCCTCGCGGGTCAACGCGGGGGCGCCCCCGTGGAGGGCTTCGAGCCTCGCCGGTGTGCGGGGCGGGGCGGGGGGGACGGGGCACGGGGTCGTGCGGAGGGGATGGGGAGTCGATACGCTGCTCTCGCTCCGAGCGGCGCCGATTCGGGGTCGAGGGCGAGGGGGTCCGGATGAAGCTGCGGCCTGCGCTCTGGTGGGCTTCGGCGCTTTGTGTCGGCGCTTGCGTGATGTGGCGGGCGCTCGACATCACCGCTGGCGCCGATCCTCGCCGAGCAGAGGACGCCGTCGCGGTCTACCTACCCGCCCGCGCCCTCTACCTCGGGCGCGATCCTACGGACCGGGTGGGCCTCGACGCCCTGTATCGACAGGAGCGGGTGGAAGGTGTTGAGACCGGTGTCCTCTCGACGCTCTATCCGCCGACCCTCGCGGTCGGGCTCATGCGGCAGACGGCCGGCGGCTGGGGCCCCTTCCTGGCGATCTGGCGCGGCTTCGTGATGCTTGGTCTCATCACGGGGTGCGCGGCGGCGGGCTGGGCGGCGGCGCGGGGGCGGTGGTCGCCCCTGGGCGCTGCCCTCGGTGCGGCGATGGCGGTCTGGCATCCGCTCACGCGCCATGCGTTGGAGCTGGGCCAGGCGAACCTGCTCATCGCCGGCCTCCTCGGCGCGGCGGTGTGCGCGGCCACCTTCGACGCGGGCCTCGGGGTCGCGCTCTTCGCCGTCGCCGGTGTGGCCGTGAAGCTCGTGCCCGGCGTCGCGCTGTGGCCGCTGTTGGCTGGGCGGCGGTGGCGGGCGCTCGCGGCGGCCGCGTCCATCGGGCTGGCGGTGATGCTCGTCACGGTCGGCTTCATCCCCGTGGATCGCGTGTTCGGCAACCTCGTCGACACGGTGCGCTTCCAGGGGGGAGTCGTGCCGGCGTGGGTCTCTCCGGAGGACAACCGCTGGTCGACCTTGCTCGGAGTGTTCCGGCTCTGGCCGCTTGGGCTGCTCACCTTGACGATAACGGGGGTCTGCGCCTCGGCGGGCCGGCGTCGCCCCGCGGCCCTCGCCGCGGCGATCGCGCTGCTCACCGCCTGGCTCGGCACGGCGAGCGCCGCGGTCGGGGTCTTCTACGGGCTGATCCTCCTGCCCGCCGCCATCCTGGTCGCGCTCTGGCCGTTGGAGCAGGGCGCCCCCCGGTTCTCCTGGGTCTTCGTGGCGGTGGCAGCCCTGCCTTCCCTGTTGATGCGCAGCCCCGATGACGCGGTGTCTGCGGCCTTGGAGATGGTGTGTGTGGGGCTGCTGGTGTGGGCCGCGACCCTCACGCGCCTGCTGTACGCGGTTCGACCTTGTCTTTCGCGACGCGCAGGGCTGACGCTCTTGTTGAGCTTCGGGGTGGCGCTCGGCTACACGGCGTGGGTGGGGCTCTCCCCGCCGCCCGCGCCGCAGAGGGCACCCACTCCCACCCCCCAGCAAGGCCCGCACGTGGGGCCCCCCGCGCCGGGGGGGCCAGCGGTGGGCTTCTGAGGTCGGATCAGGGCTCGGCGGCGGGCAGCACCCGTCCGCCGTCGTCGCGGCGCCGCCGGACGTCGAAGGTCAGGTGCGGCCCGGCCTCTTCTCCTCGGCCGAACCACTCTTCGAGCTGCGCCTGGAGCCGGGCGACGTCGCCGCCTCCGCGCTCCAGCTCGCGGTGGAGCACGATCCACCGGACGCCGCCCACCGTCTCGAGGGAGCCGATGTCGATGTGGGTCTGCCCGGCGAGCTCGCGGTGGAGCCGCTCGATCTCCTCGGGGCGCGCGGCGCTGGGCGCGTACAGCGTGTTGAAGGCCCGGATCCCCAAGATGGCGGCGGTGCCCCCGCGGGCGTCGGGCCGGTAGGGGATCGGGAGGCCGCTGATGGTCTGGTAGAGCAGGTAGACGGAGGTGGCCATGGTCTGGCCCACCTCCGCCGGGAGGTCGAGCACCACCCGGGCCGGCGGGTGAGACACGCCGACCGAGGCTGCGAGCTCCGCCTGGGCCTGCCGAGCGACGTGCTCATGGGCGCGGGTGTCCATCACCTCGAGGCGGGCGAGCGGCCACGGTGAGGCGAGCAGGAGGTCGAGGACGACGAGCGCGGAGAGGATGAGGCGGCGGGGGTTCGAGGCCAGCGACTCCATCCCGCGGGCCGCGAGCGCCGCGACGACGGCGATCGCGGGCCAGACGAGGCGCTGGGCGTGGGTGGAGCCGGCCTCCGGGAGCAGGCGGGTCAGGACGCCGAAGGGGAGGGGGATGCGACCCTCGCCGAGCTCGACCCAGGCGCCGTCCCACCAGAGGTAGGCGCCGAGCGACAGGATGGCGGTGGGAGCGACGCCCCACGCGACCCGGCGGAGGGTGGGGCCGCCGTGGGCCAGGGCCAGGGCCGCGAGCCCGAGGCCGACCAGCCCGAGGTAGCTTGAGTGTAAAAAGGCCTCGCCCTGGCCTGCGAGGTCGACCGATTGGAAGCCCAAGGGAGAGATCAGCGCTCGGGGATCGACGGCGTTGTGGGCTTGGAGGAATTCCCTCACTTCGGGGGCGACGGTGCCGCGGACCACCAGTGAGCGGGGGTCGGAGATGCTCGCTTGGATGAGGGTGAGCACCGGTGAGGCCAGCACGAGCGCGACGACGGCGGCGAGCGCGCCCCCCTGGAGGGGCATCGAGCGGAGCCGCTCCAGCGAGCGCCGGCTGCCGCGGGTCCCCTCCAGCACCACCCATGCGGCGATGGTGATCCCCACGGCGAAGGCGTAGTACCAGGTGCCCATCGCGGTCACACCGAGCCACAGCCCGACGATGACCCAGGGGCGGAGGGTGAGGGTGGGGCCGTCGATCGCCCGCCGCGCCGCGGCGAGGGTGAGGCTCGCCCAGCCAACGTTGACGGCCTCGGAGACCCCGTTGTGCAGCTCCGAGAGCACGTAGGGGGACAGCACGCAGGCCGCGGCGCCGAGCCAGGATGCGGCCTCGCTCGCACCCATGGCCCGCGCCAGCGCGCGTCCCCCGGCGGCGACGATGGTGAGGCTGACGGCGATCGCAAGGTTGTACGCGCCGACCGCGCCGAGAACGCCGACGAACGGCGCTCCCACCGCGGCGGTGAAGGGGTCGATGAACCACAGCACCCCGCCGGTGGGGGCCGCCAGGAGGTTCGTGCTCCACGGGAGCTCGCCGCGGCCGAGGGTCCACCACCACCACCAGGGGCCCCAGGCGTGGTTGGTGGCGTCGACGTCCGGGTGGCCGACGAGCCGGGAGATGGGCGTGAACACCATCGGAAAGCTGGCGAACATCGCGAGGAGCCCGTAACAAGCTGCGGACACGGCCCGCTTCATGGCGCCACCATCTCTCGTAAGGTGGGCAGGGGGATCACGCTGACCCTCGCCGCCTGAGCCCGACGCCACGCGGCCTTCTGCTCCTCGGTGGCCGGCACGTCGGGCACCGCCCAGAGCGTGAAGCAGCCCGCGTTCGTTCCGGCGCCGAGGTGCTCGTTGAGGACCCGCAGGGCCTGCTCTTCGGGGCGCTCGCCGCACGGGTGCGTGAGCGCGATGGAACCGAAGCCGCGATCGTGAAGGAGGAACAAGCTCGCGAGTACATTCGAGTCCTCTACCGTTTGTGCTACGAGGGCCTCGGAGAGCGGCAGCGCGGCGGTCCAGATCAGCCCGTCGAGGGCCCACATCTCCTGGCGTTCGATCGGCACGGTCTGAACCGGGCGGCGGAGGGAGAGCTGCATGGCGATGGCGCGGACGCGGAGCGCGGGGGTGATCCAGGACGCCACGAGCGCGCCCTCGTTTGTGTAGAAGCTCGGCTTACGACCATGACCTTCCAGCATCACGCTGAGGTCAGCGGTGGCGCCGGGGGGCGCCTCTACGTCGCGAGTGAGCGGCAGCGTCGTCGTGGCCCGAGGCCACGGGACGAGGTCATTGGCCCCGATGTCGAGCAGGGCGATGGGCACGAGCCAGGCGAAGGAGCGGCGCCGTGTGACGGCGAGGCCGCCGAGGACGCCGAGGGCGACGCAGGTGTCGGCGATGAAGCGCGCCGGAAAGTTGAGTGGCTCCGCAAACCAGCCGAGCAGCCGGTTCAGCCACATCAGGGGCAAGGTGAAGGGGGTCGTGACGATTTGCCCGTGGAACCAGATGACGTTGCCCATGGCGAGCAGGGTTGCGCCCGCCGCGATGGCGATCCAGGGGCGGGCGCGCCGGTCTCGCGCGCCGAGCAGGGCGAGGAGGAGCGCTGCGCCGCCGAGGTAGCGCCCGCCGGTGTAGGCGTAGGCCGCCGGGTCGGCGGTCGCCCGCTCGCCGGCCCGGCTGAGGAGGGTGTGGGCGAGGTCGAGGGAGGAGCCGGCGAAGGTCTCGAGGGTGAAGGCCTGGGTCATCCACGTCAGCAGGCCCACCCGCGCCTCGGGCTCCCCGAAGGTGTCGGCGAAGGTCCGCACGATCGGCGTGGTCAAGAGCAGCGCGAGCCCCACCGCGAGGACGTAGCCCGGGATGTGACGGCGCCGCAGGGTCACGAGGGCATAGAGGCTGAGCGCAGTCGCGAGAAAAAAACCGTGATAGAAACATGAGATGGTCGCCAAGGCGAGGCACAACCCCAGGGCGGCGAACCACAGCAGGCTGCCGCTTCGCTGGGCGCGGAGCAGGCAGCCGAGGCCGAGGGGGATCCACCATGCCTGGCGGAGCTCACCGACGCCGACATGGAGGGTGAAGGCCATAAAGCTCGAGCACTCTACGAGCGCCGCGGTCGCGTGGGCCCCGCGCCGAGTGCCCGTGGTCAGGAAGCCGAGCCACCCCGCGGCGAGGCCCGTGAGCGTGAGGTTGAGGAGCGCGAGGCCGTTGGCCAGCAGCACGGGCGAGACCGGCAGGAGCACTGCGGCGAGCGCGGAGAGCGGCTCGATGGGGTAGAGGCGCATCCCCTGGGGCCAATTGACGAGCGTGGTGAGGAGCCCGGGCGCCCCGGAGTCGGCCTCGGCCCGTGCCCACCAGAGGTTCCACAGGTGCTTGGCGATGTCGCCGGAGTCCGCGCCGATCGCCGCGGTCATGGGCGCCAGCGTGTCCGGCCAGGCCATCAGCGCCGCCAGCGTGATGGACTGGACGAGGAGGAGGGCGCGCAGGCGGGGGGTCATAACCAGCCGTCGGCGCGCAGCTTCGCATTGATCCAGCCGGCCAGCGCCTCGTGGCCTTCCACCGAGAGGTGACAGTCGTCGAGGAAGAGGTCGGGGTCTTCTTTGGCGAAGGCGCTGGCGGCGTCGAGGTAGCCCGAGCCCGTCGCCTCCGCGAGCGAGGCCAACATCTCGCCGTAGGGGGCCATGGGGTAAGGGTCGGGGTTGAGGCCCTCGGTCACGAGCAGCACGCGGGCGCCGTGGGAGTGGGCAGCGGCGATGATGGCCGCGATATTCTCACGGGCGTCCGGGACGGGCACGGCGACCGCCGCCTTGCGGCTCGACAACGCGAGGATCGTGTACTTCAGGCCCACATAGAGCCGTGTTCGATTGAGCGCCTCCGAGGTGGCGCGGACCCATCCGTCGGGGGCGCTCCAGCTCGCGTAGAGCTGTCGATAGGGGACGGGAGAGGAGGAGAGGATGTCGTTGTGGCCGATGTAGAGTGCGTAGATGTCGGCGTCGAGGCGCTCGATCTGGCTCTCCATATAGAGACGTACGTGGAGAGTGTTCCAGCCGCCCACGCCCTGGTTGACCACCTGCCATCCGGGGAGCCGGTCTTGGAGCCGACGGGGCCAGAACTGGTCGATGTCGTCCATCTGGTAGGCGCCGCCCGTGCTCGAGCCCCCGAGGGCCACGATGCGCTTTCGGGTGGGGTCCGGCTCGGGGGGCCGCACGGGGAAGCCTTCGTCCGGGTACGTTCGATACTCGCGGATCTTGAGGAGCTCGGTGAATTCCTGGCTGGCGCGGCGCCAACCGGCGGTGGCGGTCCACGTCTTGTCGAGCGCGGTGTGCCGCAGGCCAAACTCGGCGCCGCAGAGGATGAGCAGCGTGAGCGCGTAGGAGGTGGAGACCCGCCGCGTGGTCGGGTGGGTGTTCTGGTAGGCCAGCAGCGCGAGCGGCGCCCCGAGACCGGCGAGGATCGTGAGGCCGAGGGTGTCGTCGGGGAGGTTTGGGATGCGGGTCGCCAGGGCGACGAGGAAGGCGACGAGGAGGGCGACGAGGGGCGCCAGGCCGACCAGGGCCGCGCGCCTTTTGGAGGCGGCGAGGGCCCCGGTCGCTATGGATAGCGCGATCGCGGCGGGGATCGACGCGAACACGAAGGGGCCGAGGGGCTCGGGCACCTCCAGCAAGCGGAGGGCGTCGAGCACGCCTCGAAGGGGGAGCGCCGCCAGGAGGGGGAGGGCGAGCAGAGGAGAGAGGGCGAGCCCGACCGACCGCCACGCCGCCGGAGCGAGCCGTCGGGCGCCGACCCACGACAGGGCGCCGAAGATCAGCGCTGTGACGAGGCCAGCCGTCGGGACCAGGAGGGGGCTCCCGAAGTCGTCGCGAAAGGGGGCGCCCCCCTCAGGGGTGAGCGCGAAGTCATCGACTTGCACCCGTCGAACGCCGCTGGCCAGCACCAGGGCCCCTGCGGACCAGCTCCCACGGCACTGCGTGACGAGCGCGCCGTCGATCCGCACCTCGACGATGCCCTGGCGGGCGGTGAGCCCGAGGTGGAAGGCGGGGGCCTTGGGTGCCGCGGCGGGGGCGCAAGAGAGCCCGCGTCCCACGATCTGGCCGCGCGCGCCGCGGTCGATGAGCACGCCTGCGCCGCGGTCAGGGGGCTTGCCCCGAGGGCTGTCGTGGCTCGGGGGGCGCGCAGCCTCGCCCGGACGCCGGCCGGGGCCCGGGCTGGGACCGGGGCCGGGGCGATCCTCGACGCCTGGGCTGTCCAACGGAGGGCGGACCGGCCGCGCCGGGCCGCCGACGGCCTCCGCGCCGAGGCGCACGGAGAGCTGGCCACCGTCGGGGACGAGCGCGTCGAGATCGACCGTACCCGCCTCGAAGGCGGGCAGCGCGGGGGATGCTGCCCGGTAAGACCAGAGGTCGAGCGCGTCGGAGCGCGGTGGGAGGTCGCCCGCCAGCGCCGCCACCTCGATGGGGACTGAGCTCTCGCCGAGGGTCCATCGCGAAGCTTGGGCCTCCGGCTGGAGCGCCACGACGGCCTGCGCGGACCCGAAGCCGAGCGCTGCCGCGGCCAGGGCGATCAGCGCGCGCCAAGCGCCCGATTGCGAGGGGACGCCGATCCTAAACACGGCGGATGCCCCCGATTCGCCGCACGCCGATCATGGCCAAGTCCTCTCTGGCAGGGTGGATTGTACACCGGCGCGGTCCTTGGAGGGTGGCCACGACCTCGTGGCGCCCCCGACCGCCGAGCCCTCCGCCGAGCCCTCCGCCGAGCCCTCCGCCGAGGTCGAGTCGGGCGACATGCTTCAGCCGAGCCAGTACAGGTTCACCGCATTGTTTTTCACGGAGACAGCTCCGTCTCAAGGGCCTGGGCGACGAGGCGATGGCCCTCCGCGCTCAGGTGGTAGTCCCGCTCCTGGAAGGCCTCAGGGTGCTTCGATAGCGCAGGGCGGAGATCGAGGAGCGGGCCATGGAGGGCCGCCCTGACTTGATCGTACAGGCTGCTGTCGCTCCAGGGGGGGTGTGGTACGGCCCGCGCGGCCGGGCCAAAGGGTGAGGCCGCGACCCGGGCCTCGCCGGTCGCCACATCGACGGGCAAGAAGGCCGTCACCACACGGATGTCGGGGTGGAGCGCAGCGAATGCGTTGATACGGTGGGCGAGCTTGGCGCTGAGGGGGGCCTGCCCGGCTGGATCCTGCATCCAGGCGGGGGGGGCCTCGGCAGGGAGGGTCGCGGCGCCCGGGGCATCGAGGGTCAAGAGCATCGAGGCCAAGTAGAGGACATGGAAGTGGGGGAGGGGGCTCGACCACCACAGCTCGAGCCGAGAGCGGGTCTCGGCCCTGCGGCGGATCAGCCACCCACCATTCACATGAAAACGGTCCTCCACGGGGAGCTCTGCCTCCTCCCAGTCATTGGCTTGATTGACGATCACGAGGATGGCGCGAATTCCCGGCTGCCGGCATCGCTGCTCCGCGTCGCGAAGGGCGTCGGGCAGCCCATAGCCGGGGACGCCTGCGTTCCGGAGCCCGAGGCGGCCGGCGAAGGAGTCCTCCGCGGAGACCCCCCAGCCGAGCACCTGCGAGTCGCCCACCACGAGCCAGTCTCTGGCCGGGGTAGAGGAGCGGCGCAGGCCCGTCTCGTCGGTCTCAACGGTGAAGGGGACACCGTCGGCGCGGCGCACCCGGTCCGTTGCCCCTGCGCGGAGGATGATGCCCCGATTGGGATCTTCGGCGAAGATGGAGAGGTGGGGGAGGGCGCCGCCGTCCAGCTTTCGAATGAGCAGCTCGGCCACCCCGAAGGAGAGGGCAAGGCTGAAGCCCAGAAACAAGAGCCGAAACCGCAGGGGGACGGGTGGCTCCGGATCCGGCGTGGGGATCTCAGCCACCGGTCTTTGCCCCGCCGCGCAGAAGCTCGCTGACGGGTTCGACGAGCAGGTCGGCGAAGACGATGAAGCCCTCAGCGTTGGGGTGCCCGTCGTCGAAGAAGAGGGCCTCTCGCACATCAGGCTCGGCCTCGAAGAGATCGTAGACGGCGTCGGGCAGCCCTTCGGCGGTGGCGGTGGCCTCCAGCCAGACGTGACCGGACTCCTGATCCAGGACGCGCACCTTCCCGGCCTCCGAAACCAGCGTCTCTCCCTTGCCAGCCTCCGCAGCCAGGAAGGCTGGAGCGAGGTCCCAAACGGGGGGTGCTGCTGGCCCGAGCGCCGCGCTGAGCTGCGCCCGTTCGGCTTCCTCGTTGGCCAGGCCTTTCAAATCGAAGCCCGAGAGGGGGGGGAGCACGATGGCCAGGCCCCAATTCCCCGCTCGGCGGCAGCGAGAGACGGCGTCGGCGTAACCCTGCGCTCCGGCGCCGCCCCGATCGACCCGTCGGGAGGTCCAGAGGATGAGGTCGGGGCTGAGGGCCGCGGCCTTTTTCTCGCACCAGCGGGCCATCGTATGGGGGTTCGATCCGGGGACCCCCGCGTTCAGCACCTCGACCTGAAGGCCCTCCTCGCGGAGCTTCGCTTCCAACCGGGCGGGGTAGGTCTCGGATTCTTCTACGCCCCAGCCGAGGGTCACGGACTCGCCAAGCGCGATGATACGGTAGGTCTCCGGAACCTTTGTCTGGACGGCGGGGCCCCGGAGCCTCTGGCTGTTCGTGCGCAGGAGGAAGCTCCGGGTGCGGAGCAGGGAGGGCTCGACCGAGCGGAGCTGGGCGCCGGTCGGTGGCGGTCGGTGGGGGCGGTCTGGGAGGATGACCTTGGCGTCCTGCAGATCGGGGAGCAACCAGGGGAGGCCGTCGATATCGGACCATGGACCCGTGACCACGGCGGAGCTCGTGAGGCCGCCCATCCTCCCGCTCCACACGAGGCCCACACCAACCACCGCGCTCAGCACGATGAGCGCTGCGATCCCGCGGATGAGGAAGCGCCGCCTGTCCATTCGTGGGTCCACTCAGAGCACCGCGTAACGAAAAGAGAGGGCGTCGAGGGAGGGTAGGAGCAAGGCTGCGATCCCTGCGATTAGCAGCGCCAGGACGAGGGCGCCGCCGATCCACCACATTGCCTCACGACGGAGCGAGCTCATCCGCGTATCTTATCACAGGGACGGGGTCGGTCGAGCATGGCGGCGGATCCAGCCACGGTTGAAAGACGCCCATGGCCCGCCGGCGACACGCCCACCTACTTGAGAGGGGCGGAGGCGCCCACCCTCGGCGCGCCGTCAGGGGGGCCGTCGGTTGGCGTCGAGCCCACAACGGGCGAAGGCTCACCGGGCGCCTGCCAGGGCATGCGGGCCGACCAGCGCCGGTCGGTGGTCAGCTTGATGGTGATCGAGAGGTCCTCCCCCGTGGGCTTGATCGGATCTGAGACCCCCGAGAGGTCATCGTCGCTGGGCCCGTCGCCGGTGAGATCTGACACGGCGGTGAGATACAGCGGCCTGTCGTAGGTGTCGGGCACATCTATCGCGAACTTGCCATCCGTCACCGAAAACATCGCGAGGAAGGTGGGCATGTCCTGCGGAGTGGCTCCCGGAGCGAGCACGGAGATGTAAGCAGCCTGCGCTCCTTCCACCTGGCCGCTCAACTTGATCTTCTCGCCGGTGATGATGGCGGAGAGGTCTCCCGGCGGGGCGCCGTTGCCGCCCGGCGAGCTCATGGCGGACGGCGCGCCCGCGCTCGGGACCTCCGGCGGAGAGGGACAGCCGATGAGGAGCGAGAGAGCGATGAACGAGCGCCGCATAGTCTACCCTGATTGTTCGTCGATTACAGCAACGCCGATACAGCAACGCCGATACAGCAACGCCGATACAGCAACGCCGATACAGCAACGCCGATGATACCACAGCGTCCATATGTGACATCATCGCGACCCCGAACGAGCTCCGCCCACCGCGACGGGTACGCCATCGGCGCCCCCGATTTTGCCTCATCCGCTCAGTCGAGGATGCCGCTCAGCGGGCCGGCGCTCGCGTCGCCGAAGGACCAGGTGTCGACCCCCATCGCCTGGGCGAGGGCGACGTAGAGGTCGCCGTGGCGCGCGTAGCCCACGTCGAGCAGCCGCCCGCCCCGAATCCGGCCGCCCCCGCCGCCGGCGACGATGAAGGGCATGTTGTCGTGTAGGTGGTTGTTGCCGTCGCAGACCTCGGTGCAGAAGACGACGAGGCTGTTGTCGAGCATGGTGCCCTCTCCCTCGGCGCGGGCGTCGAGCTGCTCGAGGAGATAGACGAGCTGCTCGACCCACCAGCGACTCTGCTGCTCGAAGGCGGCGTACTCGCGCAGGCCCTCGTCGTGGCGGTCGCCGTAGTGGCTGGCCTGGTGGCTGCGCATGTCGTAGCTTGGATCGTACATCTCCGTGCCCGCGAAGCGGCTCATGATGAGCTCGCTCGTGTGGTAGCTGCACTGGAGGGTGGCGGTGCGGGTGAGGCCGCACTCCATCGCCAGCACCAGCGTGTCGATCTGCGCCTTGAGCTGCGCGGGGAAGCGCTCGGGCGCGTAGAGATCGTCGGTGACGCCGCTCATGTCGACCGCCGGCTCGGCGCAGCTCGCCCCGTCGCCCACCGGCTCGCCGGCCCCGGCGCCGCCGAGGCGGTTCTCGAGCTCGTAGAGGGACTCCTTGTGCAGGTCGAGCTTGGCCTTCTCCACCGCGCCGAGCCGGCCCTGGAGCTCGTTGAGGTCGCCGAGCAGCGTGTCGATGACGAGGCGCCGCCGCTCGGCGGTGGGGTCAACGGGGGCGCCGCTGTCACCACCGCTGTCACCACCGCTGTCGGTGGTGGAGGGGGCGCCGAAGAGGGCCTCGAAGGCGACGCGGGGATCATCCTCGGGCGAGATGGAGCTGCCGGCGACGGGATAGGAGATGTGCTGGTCGGAGGAGGAGCTCGCATAATTGGCCTGCACGCCCAGATAGAGGTGGCGCCAGGGAGAGGCGGCCCCGGCGGTGCGGGCGAGGTACTGGTCGATTGACTCGTTGTTGCCGTAGTCGGCGGCCGTCAGCAGCTTCTTGGCGCCGCCGGGGTGGCTGCCGGCGTCGGTACCGCCCAGCGAGAGGCCATTGATGAACAGGCACTGCGACCGAAAGGACTCCAGGGGAGCGGTGCAGGTGGGCAGAGAGAAGCTCCACTCACTCCCGCTCGCGTGCCAGGCAGAGGCCTCTCCGGTGGCGCTGGCCGCGGGGACCCCGTCGGGCACATAGAAGAAGATGATGCGCTGCGCGACGCCCGACGAGGCCCGCGCGGGGCGACTGAGCAGCCCCCCTCCGAGGCTGAGCCCACAGGCGGCGGCGACACCCTGTAAGAGGCCGCGGCGGCTCGGGCGGTGGAGGGGTGAGCCCCGGCGGAGGGCGGGCCAGCGTGGCGTCCTCATGGCAGCTCCCGGCGGAGGAAGGCGTCCGCGGTCACGAAGTGGGCGATGGCCTCCCGGAGGTCGCCGGTCTGTCGATAGGCCGCCGTGGCCGAGTCGACGAGGCAGAGGTCTGCGGTCTCTCCGCCGGAGGCGAAGCGGGAGAGCTGGGTGACCACGCAGCGCTCCGCGGCGGGGCTCTCGGCGAGGAGGGTGGCGAGGGCGGGCACGCCGTCAAAGGCGGCGGTGGTGCCGGCCCCGCGCCACTCGAGGTCGAGCACGGCGCCCGATGCGTCGACGGGCCGCCCGTCATCTTGGTCGCGCCAGCCGCCCATCGCGTCGAAGTGCTCGAAGCCGAAGCCGACGGGGTCGAGGTATTGGTGGCAGGAGGAGCAGGCGGGGTCCTGGCTGTGCTGCTCGAAGCGCTCGCGGGTGGTGCCGCCCTCGCTGGCCTCGGGGGTGGTGGGGATGTCGGCGGGCGGCGGGGGGAGCTCCTGACAGAGCAGCCGCTGGCGCACCCAGGCCCCGCGCTGGACGGGGGCCGACTGGTCAGAGTGGGCGAGGCTGGCGAGCACGCCAGAGAGGCCCAGCAGGCCTGCCCGCTGGCCGGGGAGCCAGTGGACCGGGCGGAGGTCGTCGCCCTCCAGCGACAGGCCATAGAGGGCGCCGAGCTCGGCGTTGGCGTAGGTCTGCTGTGAGGTGTAGAGCTCGGAGACGGTGTGGCTCCCGTCCAGGATGACCCCGGCGCCGAAGGCGGCCGCCTCCTCGACCATCGCTTGGCGGAGCGAGTCGGTGACGACGCCGTAGAGGGGCTCACTCTTGGCGGCGGTCTCCATCACCTCGACCCCCAGCCACTGGACGACAAAGCCGCCGACGTGGGCGCGGGCGGCGTCGGCGCCGAGCAGGCGGGCGGCCTCGGCCTCGCGCCCGGCGGGGTCGGCGAGGGCGCCCGAGGCCGCAGCGGCGAGCAGCGTGTTGTCAGGGGTGCTGCCGATGAGCGCGTAGGAGAGGGCGGTGGCCACCTCGTAGTCGTCGAGGCGCTGGGCGCCGGGCTCGCCGGGCTCGGGGCTGCCGATCTCGCTCCGATAGAGGAAGGCCGGGCTCGCCAGCATCGCCGTGAGCACGAGGGAGAGGCCGTCTCTCGGATCGGAGCCCATCGCCGCGAGCGCGGTGTATCGGGCCTGCTCGTCCTCGCTCAGGGGCCGGCGGAAGACGCGCGGGGCCACCAGGGCGAAGAAGGTGGAGAGGCAGGTGGCGTCGTCGGGATCGCAGGAGAGCCAGGCCGAAGGGGCGGCGAGGGCCCGGGCGGCGACGGCCTCGGCGGCGTCGAGCTGCGCCTCGGCGGCGACGCTGGTGACGAGCGCGGATGCGGCGTGGTCGTCAAAGGGGAAGGCCTCGGGCCGGCTCTCGACGGGGAAGCCGGCCGAGAAGTCGAGCGAGCCGGTGGGCTCGGCGGTGGCCTCGGCGCTCTCGGTGTCCCCGTCGCAAGAGAGGGTGAGGACGGAGTTGAGCCCGCCGTAGCCGTCCTCGGCGGTGTCGGGGTTGGCGGGATCGGCGAGCCAGGTAGACTCGTCCACTACGAACTTGTACTCGTACCGAACGGGCTCGAGCGTCACCTTGGCCCACCAGAGGCCCGCGCTGGGCTCCCAGGTGAGCGAGAGGCCCCCAGCGGCGATGGTGGAGGGCCAGCCGTTGAAGCTGCCGGCGACGTGCACCCGGCTCGCGCTCTCCCAGCCCTGAAGGACGAAGGTGGCGGTGGTGCAGGGATCCTGCGCGCAGGCGCCCTCCACGCAGGAGGCGCCCTCGACATGGGACGAGGTGGAGAGCAGGCAGTCGGCGGTGTCATCGCAGGATGCGGCCTCGAGCTCGGGCCCCGAGGCCGCGACGAAGCCGAAGAGGTCGATCACCGTCGCGTTGTACTCGCGGCGGGTGAGCAGGCGGAGCTGCGCGGGCAGGGCCGCGTCGGCGTCGCAGGTGGGGGGGCCGTCCGCCTCGGGGGTGGGGCCGGGCGCCTCGGTGCGCGCGCCACAGGCGAGGAGGGCTGGGAGCAGCAGCGAGATCGACGGCGGCATCGTCAAAGTGGGCTTCACCGGGGCTCCGGGTCCGTCGGGCCCCCTGAGGTTCCGGGGGGTCCCTGGGGGTCCCTCGAGGCGGGGGCGTAACTCTTGGTTGAGTCACGGGTAGGATAGCGGAGCGGCGGCGGGGTCGCAAGGCGCCGCCCGCATCGGTTAGCGCCGAGGCATGAGCGACGACGTCACCCGCGCAGGCCTGTCTCCCGGACCCCGTCCCCGTGTGCTCCGCGACGAGCAGGGCCTGCTGATCGAGGTCCCCGCCGGCTGGGATCACCTGCCGCCCGGCGACGCGGGCCTCACGCGCGCCGTCAAGGGGCTCGGCCCCACCTGGGCGGTAGAGGAGAAACGAGGGCGAAAGGTCTTCTCCCGCGGCCTCTGGGCGCCCGCGCTCCAGATCGCCCGCGCCCGAGAGGCGGTGGTCGCCCAGCGGGCCGACCCCGCCCACCAGCGGCGCCTCGACCAGGGCCGAGCGCGCCGGGCCCAGGAGCAGGCGGAGTACGTGCTCGACTTCGAGGCGGAGGTCTTGCACTTCCTTCGCTTTCATCCGCGCTACTCTGACCTCGCCGCTGAGCTCGCGGCCCGGGTGACCGCCCTCGCCACCCCGGTCGGCAGCGGCACGGTCGCGCGCACCGAGCGCATCCCCGTCGAGGAGCGCGCCGAGGCCGCCGTCATCGCCTGGATGCGACATCAGACCACCGCCTACGACCAGACCCACGTCCCGCAGGTGAAGGGGGCCCGGCGGGAGCTGCGGCGGGCCCTCGCCGATCGCTCGCGGGCCCTGCTCCAACGCTACCGCCGCGGCGAGGAGGCCGATCCCCGCTGCCCCCTCGCCTTGGCCCTCGGCGGAGCGACCCCCGCGCCGCCGGCCTCCGTGACGCCGACGCCCGCGCCGCCAACGCCAGTGGCGGCCCCGCCGGTCGAGCCGCCCGCCACGGTCGCGGCCCTCCTCACCCCCACCGACGCGCGGGAGGCCGCCCAGCGGGCCCTCTACGAGGCGGTGCGGGCGCGGCTCACCCGCCGACGTTGAGGTGCCGGGGCGCCGGCGCTCCGCCTGTCGAGTACAGTCGAGCGCATGCCCGACACCCGCCTCTCACATCGGATCTCACCTGGGACGCCCCGCCTTGGGGCCCTCGCCTGGACCGCCCTGCTCACGGGCGCCCTCGTCGCGTGCGGGGGCGCGGGGTCGGGCCCGGGCAAGGTCTCCGGCCAGGACAGCCCGGTCCCCGACACCTCACCGCTCGACAGCGACGCGCCCGACACACCGCCGGCCGATGACACCGGGGTGGAGCGGCCGAGCGGCCTCGTCCTCCTCAACGAGGCGGTGAGCGACAACGACGAGGGGCTCACCGACGGGGACGGCGATCACAGCGACTGGGTCGAGCTCTTCGTCCCCGGCCCCGAGCCCATCGACCTCGGCGGCTGGACCCTCCGCGGAGACGGCGAGGCGACCCTGACCTTCCCGGCCGGCGAGCGCGCCGCGGGGAGCTTCCCGCTCGTCTTCGCCTCCGGGAAGGGGGAGGGTGGGTCGGCGGGTGAGCTCCACGCCCCCTTTCGCCTTGACTCTGGCGGAGAGACGCTCACCCTGCGCGACGCGGAGGGTGCCCTGGTGTCCATGCTCGCGCTGCCCGCCCTCGACCGCGACGTCGCCTACGGCCTGTCCCAGACCGTCACCGCCGAGACCCCGCTCGATCGCGGCGACGCGGTGCGCTTCACCCTTGGCCCCGAGGACGGCTGGACCCTCCCCGACCACGACGATCTCGGCTGGACCGAGGGCACCCTGGCCCTCGGCTTCGACGGCTCGGTGGCCGGCGGGGGGGACCCTGTCAACCTCGCCTTCGCGCGCCCCACCGCCCAGTCTTCGGACGGATACGGATACACGGGCGCTCAGGCGGTCGACGGCGATCCCCTCTCTTTTACCCACACGGGGGATGGCGACCTCAGCCCCTGGTGGGAGGTGAGCCTGGAGGGGCCCTCCACCGTGTCGGACATCACCCTCTTCAATCGGGTGGGCTGTTGCCCCGAGCGCCTCTACAACGTCGTGGTGACCGCGCTCGACGGCGACGGCGCCGTCGTCTGGACCTCCGCGGTGCTGAACCCGGTCGCCGAGGGGGACATCCCGCCCGATCCCGGGGCCCAGCTCGATGTGGCGATCGAGCCCGACGTGGTCGCCTCTGCGGTGCGCGTCTCGAAGACCGCGGTGAGCAGCTACCGGAGCGAGTGGATGTCGCTCGGTGAGGTCGTCGTGACCGGCGCGCCGGCGGCGCCCTATGCGGCGTGGATCGACACCGAGGTGCCGGCGTCCCCGGTCTATGTCCGCGCCCGCCTGCCGGTCGTCGGGCTCCCCACCCGTGTCTCGCTCCGGCTCCGCTACGATGACGGGCTGAGGCTCTGGATCGACGGGGTCTCTGTGCTCGAGCTCCAGGCCGGCGACGGGGTGGCCACGGCCGAACATGACGGCCTCTTGGAAGAGCGCTGGTCCCTCGATCCCCGCCTCTTCCCAGAGGGCGAGCGGGTCATCGCCGTCGAGCTCCAGAACGCGGACACCGATGACCTGCTGCTCGACGCCACCCTGAGCCTCGAGTGGATCGAGACCGGCGGGCCCGCCTACTTCGAGGCGCCCACTCCCGGCGAGCCGAACGGGACAGGCGTCCTCGGCTTCGCCGCTGAGCCATCCTTCGATCCGCCGCGCGGCTTCTATGAAGAGCCGCTGACCGTGCAGATCGAGAGCGCCACACCCGGTGCCTCCCTGGTCTACACCACCGA
Organism: Myxococcota bacterium; assembly: GCA_044344255.1. Classification (GTDB taxonomy): domain Bacteria; phylum Myxococcota_A; class UBA796; order UBA796; family UBA2385; genus JBIJDH01. The sequence continues at coordinate 177,822 of JBIJDH010000001.1, read as the reverse complement.
CGGCTCCGCGCCCTCTTGGACGAACGGGACCGTCGTGGCGCCGAGCGGCGCCGAGGAGCGGGCGATCGCAGCCCTGGAGATCGACACCACGGCCACCCTCCGCGCCGCCGCCCTCCGAGAGGGCTACGCCCCGAGCGGGGTCGCGACCCACAGCTACTTGTTCCTCGAGGACGTGATCCATCAGCCAGCGGCCCCTGCGGGCTGGCCGACCGTCTGGGACGGCGTGGGGGACAGCCCGGTGACCGGCGATTACGAGATGGACCCCGACGTCGTCGACCTCGATCCCGAGGCCGTGAAGGAGGGCCTGCGGTCTATCCCGACCCTCTCCATCGTCACCGAGGCGAGCTCGCTCTTCGGCCCCACCGGGGTCTATGAGAACAGCACCGAGCGCGGCGGCGAGTGGGAGCGCGCGGTCTCGGTCGAGTGGATCCTCCCCGACGGCTCCACGCTCTTTCAGGAGGACTGCGGGCTGCGGGTGCACGGGTACGGCTGGCGGGCGTCGTCGACCACGCCCAAGCACTCACTGCGCCTCGAGTTCAACTCGGACTATGGCCCCACGAAGCTGGAGCACCCCATCTTCGAGGACTCGCCGGTCGAACGGTTCGACAGCATCGTGCTGCGGGCCGGCGGCAGCAAGACCTGGCTTGACTTCCGTGACCCCGAGCAGGCCCAGTATCTGCACGACAGCTTCGCCCGTGACACGGCGCGGGACATGGGCAAGCTCGACGGGCACGCCACCTACGTGCACCTCTATCTGAACGGGCTCTATTGGGGCCTGTACAACCCGGTCGAGCGCCCCGAGGCCGACTTCGGCGCCGAGTACCTGGGCGGAGAGGCCGACGAGTACGACGCCATCAACCGGCGCACGGTGACGAACGAGGCCGTGGACGGCACCCTCGACGCTTACAATGAGCTCCTCTCCCGCTCCGAGGCGGATCTGAGCACGGCGGCCGGCCTCGCCGCCGTCGAGGAGATGCTCGATCTCGACGACCTCATCGACTACATGCTGATCCACCAGTATGTCGTCAACCGCGACGGCCCCTGCTGCGCCGCCAGCAACAACATGCGGGGGCTGCGGCGGCGGGTGAGCGGAGAGCAGTTCCGCTTCTTTGTCTGGGACATGGAGTACAGCCTCTGGGATGCGGCCGACACCACCAACCTCGAGATCGACGTCTCGGGCTCGATCTCCCACGTCTACACCCGGCTCCGCGACAACGCGGACTTCCGCGCCCGCTACTCCGAGCGCGCCCACGCCCACCTCGGGCCCGGCGGGGCGCTCAGCCCAGAGCTCGCCGCCGCCCGATATGCCGCGAGGGCAGACGAGATCCACGGCGCCCTGCTCGGGGAGTCGGCCCGCTGGGGTGACACCTTCCGCGCCGTCCCCTACAGCCGCGACGTCGAGTGGCAGGCCGAGTATGACCGCCTGATGACCGACTACTTCCCGCGGCGCACGGACATTCTGATCGAGCAGCTCCGCGCGGCGGGCCTGTATTCGCCGTGAACGGGTAGACCTTGACGGCGTCGCCGCGGCGGGAGAGGAGCGGCGGACTCGAGCGAGGGGGCCGTGAATGGGCGCGTCAGGCGGAGGCCGGGGCTGGGGCCCCTGGGTGGGCGGGGCCCTGCTGATCGGGATCGGCGGCGCGGCGGAGGCGGCGCCGGCCCGCATCGGGCGGGGTCTGTGGGCGGACTGCAGCGCCCAGCCGACACCCTTGGGCGTGGTGCTTCGGTGCCCGGGGGTCGAGTGTGCCTCCGAGGCCTTCGTCGATGCGGTCGGCGTGCCCGACGCCGAGCTCCTCTTCGACGTCACGGGCCGCCGCTTTGACGCCGACCGCGCCCCCCAGCGCCCCGACGGGGCCTTCCAGGAGCCGGGCGGACAGCTCCTCCGGGTGCAGCGCGAGCCCGGCGCCGGGGGCCGCGGGCGGGTGGTCGGCTGCGGCCCGGTCGGCGGGGCGGAGGGGGGCGCGGAGGGGCCCGACGACGCAGGCGCGCGCGCGGCGGCGCTCTTTCAGGCCTTGAGCGAGGGGGGGCTCCCCGAGCTCCGCGACGGGGGCGCTCCCCGCCCGCGCTTCGTGGGGGAGCGCCTCACCGTGCCCACCGGCTGTATCGTCACCGCGCCCACGCCTGGAGACAGGAGCGTGCGCTGCGGCCTCGACCTCCTCAACCTCCGTGAGGACCTCGAGCTGCCGCCCGTCGATCCCCGCGCGCAGATGTTGCAGGGCTACCGAGATCAGCTCGAGCCCCTCGGCCTGCGCTCCAGCACCACCGAGGTCTCCTGCACCGTCTTCGGGCGAAAGGGGCTCTGTATGCACGTGCAGAACCTCAACACGAGCGGCCGGGACACCACCGCCGTGCTCGGGGCGCTGGTCTCGGACGCCGAGGGCAGCGTCTATGCCCAGTGCTCCTGGGTGGGGGAGCGGGACCGCCCGCCGGCCTTCTGCGCGGAGGTCATCGCGACGAGCCCGCTCGTCGCCGCCCCGCCGCCCTATCCGACCCTACCCCAAAAGGTGCAGCTACGGCGGATCTTACAGGAGAAGTTCGTCCCGGGTGATACGCGCTTCCTCCTCGCGATCCGACAGGGGGAGGACCCGCTGCTCGCCGTCCTGGCCATGGGGATGCTCTATCAGCGTGACCCCGACGCCTACCGGGCCGAATTCACGGCCCTCTTCTGTCCCGCTGGCCCCGCGCCCACCGAGGGGCTCTCGCCGGCCGCGCTCCAGCGGGAGTACGCCGAGGCGGTGTCGCGGCTCCCCGAGGCCGATCGGACCGACCCCGCGCTCAGCCTCGCGGCCGCCTGGCAGCACTTCCGCGATCAGGGCCTCTGGGCCGCGTCGGCCGAGGGGCCGATCCCTGCGGTTCAGGTGCTCGTCGATGGTCTCCGCGGGGCCGCTCCGCGCCCGGACCTCGGCCCTGCGGCGATGGGGGCCTGCGGCGCTCGATAGGCCGACTCAGGGAGCGTCTTCGTCGCGCCGGCGGTCGATCTCGGCGGTGAGGATCGCATCCACTCTCTCGCGGTCTTCGAAGAGAAAGGTGCGGTCGGGGTTCTCGGTGTCGCCGCGGAGGACGCCGAGGGTCCAGCTCGAGGCGCTGTCGATCCAGACGGGGGACCACTCGAGATCCCAGTGATAGACCCCGGGCCCACCCCAGGAGCGGGTGTGGCAGCAGGCGCAGGCGCAGCGCTGGATCTCCCCGTGGAGCCAGAGGAGCTCCGGGTCTTCGGCGCGAGGGTCGTGGGGGTCGGGGCCGATCCCGCTCTTGTGCTCGCTCACCGTGGGCTGCTTGCCGTCCTCCTCGATGACCGCGCGACAGATCTCCTCGGAGATGGGCTCCGGGCGACACTCATTGTGGGTGGGGAGGATGAGGGGAGCGGCCTCTCCGCTGTCCTCGGGGGTGACCGACGGCTCGTCCTCCCCGGGCGCCCCGCAGGCGAGGGCGAGCAGGGCGCCCCCCATCGAGGCGGCCCCCCCGCGGCGCCGGCGGAGCGGTGGAGTGGAGAGGCCACGAGGCGTGGACTGGAGGGCCCGGCGAGTCATGAGGTCAGGGTAGCGCGGCCCCACCGCCGCGCGGGCGGGCCGGAGCTGAGCGGGATCAGCTCACCGGACATCCGCATCTGGCATGATGGGGCCATGCAGCCCCGATCTACCCGCCCACGCTCCGGACTCCTCGCGCTCCTCTTGTCCGTCGGGCTGTCCGTCGGGCTGTCCGTCGGCCTCTCCGAGGCCGAGGCCGCCGAGCTCCTCGTCGGAGATGTGGAGGCCCTCCGCGCCGCCGTCGCGGCGGCCGCCCCCGGGGACACCGTCCGGCTCTCGCCGGGGACGTACCTCCTCGAGAGCAGCCTGCTGCTCGACGCGGTCGGCAGCGCCGAGGCCCCGATCACCCTCGACGGCGATGGCGCCACCCTCCAGTCGGACACGGTGGAGGCGATCAAGGTGCGGGCGCCCTACTGGCACATCACCGACGTCCGCATGGAGGGGGTCTGCGCGGAGGACAGCGACTGTGAGCACGCGCTCCACATCGTCGGCGCCGCCGAGGGCACCGAGGTGCGGGACTGTAGCCTGATTGACTTCAACGCCCAGATCAAGGGGAACGGAGAGGAGATCGACGGGGCCTATGCCTGGCCCGATGACGTGGTGATCGAGGGCAATGACATACACGACACCCGTCCGCGGATGACCTCCAACCCGGTGACCAAGATCGACGTCGTGGGCGGGCAGCGCTGGCGGGTGGTGGCCAACCGCATCGCCGACTTCGAGAAGGGGGAGGGTGACACGGTGAGCTACGCCGCCTTCTTCAAGGGCAACTCCAAGGACGGCCTCTTCGAGCGGAACCTCGTCCTCTGCGCGGACGCCTTCTCTGGCGGCGTGCGGGTGGGCCTCTCCCTCGGCGGCGGCGGCACCAGCCCCGACAGCATCTGCGAAGACGGCACCTGCAGCCCCGAGCACCAGCGGGGCCGCATCCAAAACAACATCATCGCCGGCTGTAATGACGTCGGCGTCTATCTCAACGAGGCCGCAGACTCCGCGGTCACCGCCAACATCCTCTATGACACGAGCGGCGTGGACGTGCGCTACCCGGCGAGCACGGTCTCGGTCGAAGGAAATGTCCTCGACGGGGCCATTCGGGAGCGGGACGGTGGCACCGCCGCCCTTGGCATGAACTGGGCCGGCCTCGACCTCGTCGATGTTTATGTGGCGCCGGAGGCCCTCGACTTCACCCTCCTCCATGACCCCGGCTTAAAGGACGCCCTCTCCCCTATCGCCGGGCTCGACCTCGACTTCTGCGGCGCCCCTCGCGACGACGCGCCCGACGGCGGCGCGCTCGAGTACACGACCGACACCCCCTGTGACACCACCGTCGTCCACCCCTCTGCGTCGGGCGAGGGGGACGCCGACACGGACGCCGACACGGACGCCGACACGGACGCCGACACGGACGCCGACACGGACGCCGACAGCGGCGACGGCGGGGCCGCTGCCGACGGGCAGGGAGAGGGGAAGGGCGGCTGCGGCTGCGCGAGCGCGTCCCCGGTCGGGGCGGGCCTCTTCTCCTTCGGCCTGTCCCTCGGCCTGTCCCTCACCGTGGCCCTCGGTCGTCGCCGCCCAAGGGCGTCGGTCACTCCTCGCCGCGGGCCGGGCTCAAGAGCGCGGTGAGCGTGGTGTTCGCGCCGAGGGGGAGGGTGACCGTGGGCGTGTCGCCGAGGGAGGCGTCGGACCAGCCGGTGAAGACCCAGCCCTCGGCGGGCAGGGCGGTCACCGTGAGCGGTACGCCCCGATAGCGGAGCCCGGAGTAGGGGGCCTCGACCTCGACCAGCGAGAGGTCAAAGGTGGCGGCGTCGGGCTCGTTCGTGGCGAGGCTGAGGGTCACGTCGCCGCTGAGGGCGAGGTGGTTGCGCACCTGCTCTCGGAGGACGGGGCCGCGGGCCGACACGAAGCCGCGGGCATAGTCTCGGTTGGCCTCCCAGGCGGAGAGGGGGGCCCCGCCGCACCAGCGGTCGAGCTGAGCGGACATCGCGGGGGCCACCCGCGCGGCGAGGGCGTCGAAACGGCGCACCGCCTCGGCGCTGTCGGCGCTGGTCGAGAGGAGATCGGCCGCCTGGTTGGCCAGCTCGTCGCGGAAGCGGTCATTCGCCAGGGGGGCGGAGATGGGCAGGCCGTCCCCGGTCCAGGTGACGCTCGTGCCGAGCTGGTCGAAGCCGGGGCTCACCCAGCCGTGGCCGAGATCATAGACGAACCAGCGAAACCGGCCCTCGACCGTGTGGGGGCGCCACAGGCGGAGGTTGTTCCACCACCAGTCCGTGTTGCCCATGTAGGCCTCCGCGAGCACGGTGGTGGCGAGGTTCTCGGCGTCGACCATCGTCGTGAAGGTGGTGTAGGCGGCGGGGTCGGAGAGGTCATGGGCGAGGACGTAGGCGTTGAGCGTGTCGAAGGCCTCCCAGTCGCCTTGTTCGAGCTGCCAGTGGGGCGCCGAGGTCCAGCCGAGCTCCATGCGATCGAGGGCCTCCGGATCGAGCCCGTGGTGGTTCTCGATGTAGTCGGGGTCCATCCGCTCGCGGAGGTTGTAGTAGCCCCAGTAGTGGCCGTTGATCCACACCTGGGTGGGCTCCCAGGCCGCGATGTCGATGCTGTCGAGGCGCGCGCCCCGAGCGTCGCGGAAGAGCTCGTCGGCGAAGGGCTCGATGATGTGGGTGGAGCACCAGTCCATCCCGATCTGGAGCACCAGCGAGCCGTATCGCCGCTCGCCCTCGCGGGGGAAGAAGTCGCCGTCGAAGCTGTCCTCACCGTAGGCGGAGCGCGCATAGAGGCGGAGGCTCTTCTGGTCGAAGGCGCGGGTGTATCCGCCGTGGATGGAGATGCCGGCCTCGGCGTCGAGGCTCTTCTCGCCGTCGGGCTCCCAGATCTCGACGTGCACCGGCCGCTCCCAATCCTCCCAGAAATTGGCGCCGAAGTAGGGGTAGTCGGGCTCGTAGCTGTCGCCGAAGGCGTAGATCCCCGTCTCGTCGCTGAAGAGGCCCTCGGGGTCCGAGGTGAGGAAGACCGCCTTCATCCCCGCGGCGAGGTGCGCCGACCCCTGGGTATAGGTGGCCGTGGTGATGCGGCTCGGCCAGAGGCCGGGGACAAAGGCGCGGACGCGGAGGGGGATGGGGCGGGAGGCGGCGTCGATGGGGATCGGGCCCGCGGCCTCGGGGGCCCCCTCGTCGGGCTCGTCGCCCTGGAGGGTGTAGCGGAGGGTGGCCTCGGCCTCGACGCTCGTGGCCTCCACGGTCAGGCCGGCGGCGTAGGCGCCCCCGCCGGGGCTCAAGCTCGGCGGAGCGGCGAAGCCCGGGCGGGACTCCGTCTCGTTCGGCGCGCCGGGGGTGGGCTCGAGGAAGTAGGCCCACTCGGTGTCGTCGGAGAGCGGGTGCCCGAAGGAGACGTCGCCGTACAGCCGCTCGGGCCGGGCCGAGTCGATCGCGCAGCCGTCGGGCGCGAGCAGGCGGAGGCCGGCGGACTCGGCGGGCAGCTTGAAGGGGCTGTGGGGGGCGAGGCCGGCCGTGGGGTCGCCGGGGCGATCCTTGCCGGATGCGAAGATCAGCCAGTGCGCGCCCGCCCCGAGCGAAGGGGAGGGGAGGGGCCAAGGCTCGCCGCCCTCGGGCTCGAGCGCCCAGCCGGTGAGCTCGACCGGGGTCTCGCTCGGGTTCCAGAGCTCGAGCCAGTCGGGGCGGTCACCGTCTTCGTCGGCGATGCCCTCGAGGTTGGCGGCCACGAGCTCATTGAGGCGGAGGGAGGGCCAGCCGGCGACCTCGCAGGCGCTCGGGAGGGCCTCGACGGGGGCGTCGGTCGGGCGGAGGGCGGTGTCACCGTCGGAGGGGCGGGCTCCCGGCGCCTCGCCCGAAGGGCCCGACCGGCAGGCGAGGAGGAGGCTGATCAGCAGGCTGTTCACCGGGCTGCCTAGGGTGGGTCGGGGATGAACGAGGGTGGGTCGGGGAGGAAGGTGAGGGCGGCCCCGTTTACGCAGTATCTGCGCCCGGTGGGCTTGGGGCCGTCATTGAACACATGCCCGAGGTGGCCGTCGCAGGCGGCGCAGCAGATCTCTTCGCGGACCATCCCATGACTGCGGTCAAGGTGGATGACGATCCCGCCGGCGCGCAGGTCATCGAAGAAGCTCGGCCAGCCGCAGCCGGAGTGGAACTTGGTCTCTGCCCGGAAGAGCGGGGTCGCGCAGCCGGCGCAGCGGTAGAGCCCGGGCCGCGCCTCGTCGAGCCAGGGCCCGGTGAAGGGGCGCTCGGTGGCGGCGCGGCGGAGCACGGCGAACTGCATCGAGCTGAGGGCGGCCTGCCATTCGGCCTCGGTCTTCTGGACCTTCTCGGGCATGGGGGTCATCCTTCGGGAGGGTAGAGCGAGGCGATGAGCTCCTCGTCGGTGAGGAGGACGAGGCCGGCGCGGGCGAGCAGGGCCGCGGTGACGCCGTCTCCGGGCTGGACGCGGCCGTCGATGGCGGTCATCCCGACCCCGCAGGAGGGGCTGCGGGCCTTCAAGATCGCGACGGTGGCCTCGCCGGCGGCGCGCCGCGCGGCCATCGCCCCGCGCACCATCGCCGCGGTCTGATCATGGCCGGAGAGCAGCTCGATCGCGCGGGCGTCGGCGTCGAGCACGGAGCCGCCATCTCCGCCGCGCAGCTCGATGGCCGGGCGGGGCACGGGCAGGCCGCCCATCACCTCGGGGCAGAGCGGGCGGAGCTCCTTGCCCTGGAGCGCGGCGAGGATGCGGGGGTCTCCCTTCAGGCGACCGTCGTAGCGGACTGGCTCGCCGAGCAGGCAGGCGGACACCGCCACGACCTGGGCCTCCGAGAGGTGACGAAGGCGCTCGGCGAGCGGCATCATCGGCGGGGGCCGGGGCGCGCGGCGGCCGGGACGAGCCGCAGGGCGCGAGGGTCGGGTGGGTGTCGTGTCATGGGAGGGGCCCCGTCGGTCGAGGGGCGGGACCCGATCGAAGGGGGGCAGTCTACCTCGGGGCGGGGTGCGGGGGGTCCGTCCGGGCAATCCCGTGACGAGGGATAATCCGTCGCGGATCCGCTATGCTCCCGGGCCTCTGTCTCGCAGGTCCCCCTTGACCACCCGCACTGTCAACCGGCCGTCTCTGCTCTTTCGCCGCATCCCGGCGCTGGAGGCGCTTCGGCATTACCGGGCCGCGGACGCGCGGGCCGATCTCGTGGCCGGCCTCACCGTCGCCGCGATCGCGGTGCCGCAGGCCATGGCCTACGCGCTGGTGGCCGGCGTCCCGGTCGAGCATGGCCTCTACACCGCCATCATCATGACGGCGGTGGGCGCCCTGCTCGACTCTTCGCGGCAGCTGATCAACGGGCCGACGAACGCGATCTCGATCGCCACGCTCTCGGCCCTCGCCTTGGTGCCTGTGGAGGACAAGCTGGCGGGCGCGGTCACCCTCGCGCTGCTGGTCGGGGCCTTTCAGACGCTCATCACCCTGCTGCGGCTCGGCGACCTCACTCGCTACATCTCCCACTCGGTGATCGTCGGCTTCACGGCCGGCGCGGGGATGCTGCTCGTGCTCGATCAGGTGAAGAACCTGGCCGGGTGGTCGGCCCGAGGAGACATCCACGACCACTTCGTCGTCCGCCTCTGGCACACCTGGACAGAGGGCGGCGCGCCCCACCTCCCCACGCTGGCTGTGGGCGCGTCCACGGTGGCGCTCCTGCTGGCGCTGCGGGCGATCAAGCGTCGGTTCGGCTGGACCCTCTTCCCCGACTTCCTGCTCACCATCTCCATCATGGCCGCCCTCAGCGCCGCGCTCGGGCTCGAGGCCCTGGGCGTGAAGGTGGTGGGAGAGATCCCCGCCCGCCTCCCCACCCCCTCCCTGCCCCCGGTCACCATGGCCTGGGTGCGGGAGCTCTCGACGAGCGCGCTCGCCATCGCGCTGCTCGGCCTGCTCGAGGCGATCGCCATGGCCAAGGCCATCGCGGCGCAGACCGGGCAGAAGCTCGATCTCAACCAGCAGTGCCTGTCGGAGGGGCTCGCCAACGTCACGGGGAGCTTCTTCCAGTGCATCCCGGGCTCCGGCTCGCTCACGCGCTCGGCGATCAACCAGCAGGCGGGCGCGGTCTCGCAGTGGTCGGGGGTGATCTCGGCGGTCGCCGTGGCGATCATCGTGCTCCTCTTTGCGCCCTGGGCCCGCTTCATCCCTCGCTCGGCCCTGGCCGGCATGCTGCTCGTCTCTGCCTTTCGGATGGTCGATTGGGGGGCCCTCCGCTACCATGTCCGCGCCACCCACTTTGACGCCGCCATCGTGATCGCCACCGCCTCGGCCGCGGTCTTCATCTCGGTCGAGTTCTGCATCCTCATCGGCATGACCCTCTCCTTCCTGCTCGCCGTCCCGCGGGCCGGCCGGATGACCCGCACCGAGTTTGTGGTCGACCGCGACGGCGTGGTCCGCGAGCGCCGGGATGAGGAGGGAGTAGACACCGATCTCCTGATCTTCGGCCTTGAAGGAGAGCTGTTCTTTGGGTCTACGATGGCGTTCGAAGAGCACTTCGACTACATGCTCGAGCGTGCGGAGGCGGCTCGGGTCGTCGTGCTCCGCGTCAAGCGCATCCGAAACCCGGACGCGGTCGGGCTCGACGAGCTGCAGGGCTTCATTCGGAAGGCGCAGCGGGGCGGCTGCCGGGTGCTCTTGAGCGGCCTGCGCCCCGACCTCCGCGAAGGGCTCCGGCGGACCGGCCTCCTCGAACACCTCGAGCCCGACCAGCTCTTCGATGAGCGCGACCGAAGGGGCTCGAGCACGGTGGAGGCTGTGCGCGCGGCGCGGGCCTGGCTGGCCTCGGCCGGGCGGGTCGAGCCGCTGCCGGGAGACCGCCCCGAGGGGCAGCTCGCAGACTACCTGGTTTAGGACTTCCGGGTCTAGTCCGGGCTCACCGGATCGGGGAGGGCGGCGGGGGTCCGGGCGCCCAGGGGCGCCTCCTCCACCCGGTGCCAGCGGTCTCCGATCAGCCGCTCATGCGGGTAGTAGCTGGCCTTGTAGACGAGGTGGGAGCAGGCGGCCACGTAGAGGCCGAGATAGTGGTAGCGCCCGCCGCGGCTGCGCATCCAGTGGATCTCCGCCATCACCGAGAAGACGCCGAGGGAGCGCTTGGACTCGTCGGGGTCAAAGTAGAAGTAGACGCTGGAGGCGTCCTCGGCCCCGACGTCGAGGATGCCGAGGCCGATCAGCCGATCGGCGGCGTAGTAGCGCATCTCCACGGTGGGGGTGCAGGACTGGATGAACCAGCCCTCGTAGCCGCGGCGGGTCATGAGCCGCTCGTCTCGCCCGAGGCCGCGCTCCTGCTTGTGGCGGTTGTAGAGGTGGAGCCGCTCCTCGGAGAAGGTCGCGGGGCCGATCTCCACGCGGAGGTCTTCGTTCTTGCGGAGCACCCGCCGCTGGGACTTCGTGGGCTGGAACTCCCGCACGGGGACGCGCAGCGGCTCGCAGGCCCGGCAGGTGGGACAGGTCGGGCGGTACAACATCCGACCGACCCTCCGCTCGCCCAAGGCCAGGGATCGATCGAGCTCCTCGGCGTTGAGGGGCCGGAGCTGCCAGCGCAGGGGGAGGCGCGCGACCTCTCCGGGGAGATAGGGGCAGGGTTCGGTGTCCTCGTGCACCACCTTCTCACGGCGTTCCATCGGGGCGATCGTCTCCTGGAGGGGGCGCCGAGCGCGTAGCCGGGCGGAGCTGTAGATGGCGTCGAACTTTTCGCAGGTGGCTCTCTCGCTCGCCGGGGCCGAGCCGAGCGTCGGTCCTATCTTGACCCGCATTCTGCCGGATGTGGGGGTGGGCCTGCTGCTGTTGGACCGCCCGAGCCGCGCCCACGCGTATGACCCTCCGATGTTGGAGGCCCTGCGCGCCGGCTTCTCGGCGCTGGCCGAGCGGGTCTCGGTGGTCGTCATCGGCAGCACCGGGGAGCGGGCCTTCTCCGGGGGCGCCGACACCCAGGCGATGAAGGGGGTCGATCCGCTTGAGGTGCTCGACCTCCTCAGCCAGCGGGTCTTCAACGAGATCGCGCGTTCGCCGGTGATCTCGGTGGCCGCGGTGCAGGGCGCGGCGGTGGGCGGGGGCTTCGAGCTGGCGCTGGCCTGCGACCTCCGGGTGATCGGCCCCCAAGCTCGCCTGCGTCTGCCGGAGACCTCGCTCGGCCTCATCCCCTCCGCGGGGGGCTGTACCCGCCTCAGCCGCCTCGTCGGCGCCTCCGTGGCCAAGCAGGTCATCCTCGCGGGGCGGGAGCTCGGCCCGGAGGAGGCCCTCCAGCGGGGCCTGGCGATCGAGATCGCTGATCCTCCGCTTGAGCGGGCGCTCGCCCTCGCCGCCGTCCTGGCCCGACGAGATCCAGTCGCCTTGCGGCTCGCCAAGCAGGTCATCGACCAGGGCGGAGAGGCCGCCGGCCTGGAGGCGGAGCGGGTCTCGGAGGCGCTCCTCTACATGCGTAGGCAGGCCCGATCGAGCTGAGCGGCTTCCCCGTGGAACCCGCCTCAGAGGCGCCCGCGGAGCGCGTACCAGCCGAGGGCGGGCACCTCGCGCAGGCTGCCGACGAGGCGGGAGGAGAGGTCGGAGCTGGCGCCGGCGGTCTCGACCTCGTCATAGAAGCGCCCGAAGACCCGCCCCGCCCGGAGGGTGTGGTAGGCGGTGGTCACGAGCAGCACGCGCTTTGCTGGGTAATGTTCAGCCGCAAAACGTGCGTTCTCTTCGGTGGAGGTGGAGCGGTCTTCGAGGCGGATCACCGCTGCGGGGAGGCCGCGCGCCTGGGCCCAGGTGGAGGCGGCGATGGCCTCCGAGGGGGGAAAGTCACCGACGCCCCCGGTGAAGATTACGACGCTGTCGGGGTTCTGGCGCCAGAGCTCCACTGCGAGCTCAGCCCGCCGCTGCAGCGCGACGCTCGGCTGGCCGTCCGGCATGACGCGGCAGCCGGCGACGATGATGGTGTCGTAGGGGCCGGCGGGCGGATCGCGGTGGCCCCAGGCGTCGAGCAGGAGGGCGAGCAAGGCCCAGGGACCGGCGCCGACCGCGACCAGGAGCCAGAGGCGGCGGCGAGCCCGGGCGTTCAAGCGGAGGCCAGGATTCGGCGGCGGAGCTGCTCGAGATCGTCGGCCAGCGGCGCCTCGAAGCGGAGCTCCTGCCGCGTGAAGGGGTGGCGAAAGGCGAGGGACCAGGCGTGGAGGGCCTGCCGGGGCCACAGCCGGGCCACGCCCGCGGGGGCGTAGAGCGGGTCGCCGAGGAGGGGGAGGCCCTGCTCGGCGAGGTGGATGCGGACCTGGTGGGTGCGCCCCGTCTCGAGGCGGGCTTCGACCAGCGAATAACGAGGCCCGAGGCGCTCCCGCAGCTGGAAGTAGGTGACCGCGGGCTTGCCCTCTTCCCCCTCGGGATCGCTGCCGCGCAGGCCGTCGCCGCGGTCCCGGCGCAGCACGGAGGAGACCCGCCGCTCGCCTTCGGGCGCCGAACCGGCGACGATGGCGAGGTAGCGCCGATCCACCGCGTGCACCTCGAGGAGGGCCTTGAGGGCGGTCTGGGCCGCCAGGGTCCGCGCGACCAGCAGCAGGCCGGAGGTGTGCTCATCGAGGCGGTGGACGATGTGCGCCTCGCCGAGGATCCGGCCGGCGAGGCCCACCGCGTTCTTGTGGCCCCCCGCCCGCGGCGCCGGCACCGAGAGCATCCCGGGGGGCTTCCAGATGACGCCGAGGGCGTCATCCCGGTACAGGAGCACGAGGTCGGCCCCGGGGTGGAGGCGGGGCGCGTTCGGGCGCAACGAGATGGTCGCGGGGTCCACCAGCCGGCCGCCGTCGCCGGTGGGCACGCCGCAGAGGTGCACCTTCCCCGAAGAGAGCGCGTCCTTCGCCTGTGAATTGGACAGGCCGAGGGCGCGGAGGTGCTCATGGAGGCGGATCATCTGGCACCCTAACCATGTGATCCCGATGGACGAGGCCGCCGTATGGGGTAGAGTGCGTGAAGGCCCGCATGTTGCGGGTCAGGAGACACTGGAAGACCGATGAAGACCATGACCTTTGGCCTGAGCGCCCTCGTGTTGTCTTTCGCCGTGGCCTGCGGCGGGGACAAGGAAGACACCTCGTCGAGCGAGTCGGACGCCGACACCGACACCGACACCGACTCGGACACCGACGCTGACACCGACGCCGACACCGACGCCGACACCGACGCCGACGCCGACGCCGACGCCTGCACGACCGACATCTGCGCGACCTACGGCGCCGCCGTGCCCCTCGTCGCCCAGCAGATCACCGAGGCCGCCGCTGCCGATCCGCAGTTCGGCCCCTTCTTCGCGCCCCTCGTGGCGGAGGGTCCGGAAGCCGTGACGGCCTTCATCACCAGCCTCGCGAACTTCATCAGCGACGCTTACGGCTGCACCACCGGCGCCTACACCGGCCCCGACATGATCACCGCCCACACCGGCATGGGGATCACGCAGGCTCAGTACGACGACTTCGTGACGATGATCGCGGGCATCCTCGCAACGGACGGCGTCCCCGCCGACGACATCAACAACTGCTTCGCCCCGGTGCTCGTCGATCCGGCCTTCTCCGCCACCATCGTCGGTCACTGATCGTGGCCCGCGCCTGGTGGATGCTGGGCGCGGCCTCTGTCGGGATCGTCGGCCTCATCGGCCTCGCTCATCTCCCGGTGGCGAGGCCGTTGTTGTTGGCGCTCTCGGGGGAGAGCTGCCCCGTGGGGATGGACAAGGTGCTGAGCGCCGACCAGCAGCGCTCGGCGCGTGAGACCTCCGTATCGAAGGTCCGAGGCGCGGAGCCCGCGCGCTCGCGCCCAGCCTTCGGCTTCAAGCTGGATGAGACCACGAAGTCAGAGCTCGAGGCCTGGGCCTCGAACAAGGGCGTCACCTGCACGGCGCAGGGGGTGATGCTGAACTGCGACCCCATCGCGCCCGGCACCCTCGACTCCCCGCTCCCCTTCGACTCTGTCGCCTTCCAATTCGACGAGCAGCAGCGCCTCGTCGGGATCACCGCCCGCCAGGCGAGCGTCCCCGCCGAGCTCGCCCTCGCGCAGGTCGCCTCGACGGCGGCCGCCCTGGCCGAGACGGTGGGCCCGATTACGGTCGAGCATGGTCAGACCTCTCCGGAGTGGCTCAGCACCGGGATGATGAACCAGCGCTCGAGCGAGCTCCGGTTCAGCGACTATCGGGCGCTCATCACCGCCACGAACGTCGGCCAGGGGCGCGTCTCCTTCCGGATGGTCGTGCAGTCGCTGTCGCCCAGCGCCTGAGCGAGGAGGCCGACCGGGTGACGGGGCTCATGCGCGACCCGCGTGGAACCGGAGGCCGCCGTGGCGTCGCGGGGTGGGCGTTGGGTTTGGCCCTGGTGGGCTGCGCGCCGCCTGACCCCGAGGCCGCGCGCGCGGCCTGGCTGGCCGACCAGCTCGTCACCGAGAACCGGGTCTGGCTCTCCCGAGATCCAGAGCTCGTGGCGTGGAAGTTCGAGAAGATGGCGGCGGACCCCTACGACTTCCTGCGGGGGAGCGCGGGCACCTGGTACGCCGACCTCGCTCGCCCCGACCCCGACCGCCTCACGACTCGCTTCCTCGTCGAGCCCGAGGCCGCGGGCGTGCTGCTGGTCGGTGACCCGCACCCCGAGAACCTGAGCACGGTGCACGCCGGGGATCGGGAGATCCCGCCGCTCGAGCTCGTCGACCTCGACGCGGCGGGCTTCGGCCCCTGGGTGCTCGATCTGCGTCGGGCGGCCCTCGGCCTCGCGGTGCTCCAAGCCGGGATGGAGGGCTGTGACGAGCTCGCCTGCCTGCAGCCGGCGCTGCGAGCCCTGTCGGACGGCTGGGCGGACGGGGTGAAAGAGGGGAGCGTGGCGCCGCGGGTGGCCCTCGACGCCGACGGCCGCATCATCGAGGCGCTGTTGGAGAGCGCGATCGAGGCCGCGGCCGAACGCAGCCGGGAGGAGGACGTCACCGCAGTGGAGGGGAACGCCGAGGGCGGGGAGCGCCGGCTCCTCCTCCTCGACCGCCCGGACGCCGATCACCTGGGCCTCGTGCGCTTGAGTGAGGGTGAGCGGGCCGAGGTGGAGCGGCTCGTGGCTGCGGCCCGGCCGCGGCTGCCCGGCGGCTTCCGCCTGCTCGACGCGGGGCGGCGGTACGGCGTGGGGGTCTCCTCCTACGCGGCCCTGCGCTACGTGCTGCTCTGGGACCTCGGCGACGACGACCCCGATGACGACATGCTCCTCGAGGCCCGGGAGGTCGTGGACCCCCCGGCGCTGCCCGGCGGCCCGCGGCCGCCCTTCGCCGACAACGCCGAGCGGCTCGAGCGCGCCGCCCTCCAGCTCTGGTCGGTCGACGTCGATCAGCCGGGCTACCTCACCGTCCTCCAGGGTGGCCTCTGTTTTCGGTTCCTCCCCTGGACCTCTTGGTACCAGAACATCGACCACGTCGATGTCGGAGAGCGGTGGGCCGAGGGTGGGCTCGACGCCCTCGACTGGGAGGGCCTCGGCCGCAGCCTGGGGCGGCTGTTGGCGGCGGGGCACCTCGGCGGACCGACCGCCTCCGGCCTCGACCCGCTCTCGGTGCTGCGCGCCGACCTCGAGGCCGGGGGAGGGGAAGAAGGGCTCTACGAGGAGCTGTTGATCGGCGCCCGCGCGGATCGGGACCGCCTCCTCGCTGACTACGGGCTGTTCCGGGGGCTGATCGACCGCGACGGCCCGCTGCTCGGCGCGGAGAGGCTGCCGGACGACGTCCCCTGACCGCCTGAGGGGGGGCCCAGGCGGCGTCACGGCGGCCTCCCGAGGCGGCCCGGCCGGTCGCCGCGCCGGGGCCTGCGCGATACCGTGGCCCCAAGGACCGGGAGGCATGATGGGCGGAGCGGATGAGACGAGCGGCGGCGGAGCGGCGGCCCTGCACGCCTACCGGGATCAGGCGCTCAGCGCCCTCTCGGCGGTCGGAGACGAAGCGGAGCTGACCGCCTGGTACCAGGCGCACCTCGCCCCCTCAGGCCAGGCGAACGGGTGGAAGCGCCTGATCGGCAAGCAGCCGGCTGATCAGCGAAAGCAGTTCGGGGTGGTCATCCACGAGGTGACCGGGGCCTTGGACCAAGGCTTCGCCGCGCGCCGAGAGGCGGTGACGCTCGCCGAGCAGGCCCGCCAGCTCGCGGCAGAGCGCCTCGACGTGACGCTGCCCCCTCGGGCCACCGCCCGCGGCGGCGTCCACCCCATCACCGCGATGACCCGCACCCTCTTGCGGGTCTTTCAAGACATGGGCTTCTCGGTCTTCGAGTCGCCGCACGTCGAGCTCGACCATTACAACTTCGAGCTCTTGAACATGCCGGCTCACCACCCGGCGCGGGACATGCAGGACACCTTCTACGCCTCGGAGAGCGTGGTCCTCCGCACCCACACCTCCGCGGGGCAGATCCGGGCGATGCGGGCCCTCGGCCCCGGGCCGGTGCGCGTGGTGCTGCCGGGGCTCTGTTACCGAAACGAAGACGTCACGGCGCGCTCGGAGATGCAGTTTGTCCAGATCGAGGGCCTCGTCGTCGGGCCCGACGTGCGGATGAGCGACCTCAAGGGTCTGCTGCTCCAATTCGCAAAGTCCGTCTTCGGCGGGGAGCAGGCCGTTCGATTTCGCGGGAGCTACTTCCCCTTCACCGAGCCCTCGGTCGAGGTGGACGTCCGCTGCTCCTTTTGCGGTGGCGCCGGCTGCCGACTCTGCAAGTACACCGGCTGGCTGGAGCTGCTCGGGGCGGGCCTCGTGCACCCCGTCGTGCTGCGGAACGGAGGCTATGACCCCGAGAAGAACCGAGGCATTGCCTTCGGCATGGGCGTCCCCCGCATGGTGATGCTGCTACACGGCGTTGACGACATCCGTAACTTCTATCGGAACGATCTGCGCTTCCTCTCGCAGTTCCGCTGATTTGCACCGGGTCTGTAGACCCGGCCTCTGGGGGTCCCCTTGCGCGTGCCATTGTCCTGGTTGGGGGAGCACGTCTCCCTCGAGGGCGTCTCTCCTGAAGCGCTCTCGGAGCGGCTGACGAACGCCGGCATCGAGATCGAGACCGTGGAGGGCCTGGGGGCGCTCCACCCTGACGTCGTGGTGGGCGTCATCCTCGCCCTGGACGAGGTGCGCCCCGGGGTGTGGTTCCTCGACGTCGACGTGGGGCGGGTGGTGCAGCTCACCAGCCGGGCGCCGAACCTCGCGGGTGTCGGCCCTGGCCAGCGGGTGGCGGTGTCGCTCCCGGGGGCGATGGTCTTCGAGCTCGGCGAGGGGGATGGCCTCAAGACCCGCAAGATGACCGCGCGGGAGTCCTATGGCCGCGTGTCCGAGGGCATGCTCTGCTCGGCGCGCGAGCTCGGCCTCGGCGAGGACCGTTCGGGCATCCTGCTGCTCGACGGGGCGATGACGGCCGGCCAGCCCCTCGCCGCGGCGCTCGGCCTCGACGGTGGCCCTGTGGCCGGGCGGATCGCCGATCGGGTCCTGCACATCGGTATCTTGCCGAACATCGCGCGCTGCCAGTCGGTGCTCGGCGTGGCCCGGGAGGTCGGCGCCCTGCTCGACCGGCCCACCCGCCTCGAGGTCGACCTCGAGCCTCTCGTCGTCGGCTCCTCCGCGCTCGACCCCAGCGCCGAGGACGTGGAGGTCTGCGGGCGCTTCGGCGTGGTGCTGCTCGAGGGCGTGGTGGTCGGCCCTTCTCCGCGCTGGCTGCGCGAGCGGCTCGTGGTCGCGGGCAGCCAGCCCATCAACAACGTCGTAGACGCCTCGAACTACGCGATGCTCGAGCTCGGACAGCCGACCCACGCCTACGACGCCGCCAAGCTTCCCTCCTTGCAGCTCCGCGTCCGAGGCGCCGAGGCCGGCGAGGCCTTCCTGCCGCTGATGCGGGAGGAGGGCGATCCCGCGGTGGCCGTGGCCAAGGGCGCCCCCTTCATCTCCTCGGCGGGGCGCCCCGTCGCGCTGGCCGGGGTGATGGGCGGCTGGGAGAGCCGGGTCACCGAGGAGACCCGCTCGGTCCTGCTCGAGTCCGCCAATTTTGACCTGATCGCGATCCGGCGCTCCCAAGCGGCGGCGCAGATCTTCACGGACTCCTCGGCCCGCTTCAGTCGCGGCGTCGATCCGGCCCTCGTCGAGATCGGCCTCCGCCGCATCATCGCCCTGCTCCGTCAGACCTGCCCGGCGCTGCGCGTGGTGGGCACGGGCCTGTGGTCCCCGCGGCCGCCGGTGCGGAGGGAGATCCGCCTCCCCTTCCAGGACATCGGCGCCGCCCTCGGGGTCGATCTCCCGGTGGAGCGGGTGACCGAGCTCCTCGGGAAGGTCGATGTCGAGGCGATCGTGGAGGAAGGCGGCACCCTCGTGGTCCGCGTCCCCTCCGCCCGCCAGGACCTCCTCCTCCCCTGTGACCTCCTCGAGGAGGTGGCTCGCCTCGGCGGCTACGACGCCATGCCCGCCACCATGCCCGCCGAGCCGGTGCCCAACCACCCGCCGAGCCGCAGGCTGGCCGTGCGGGACCGGGTGATCGACCACCTCGTCGCCGCCGGCCTCCAAGAGACCGTCACCTACAGCCTCTCCAGCGCCGACCTCGAGGCGAAGCTGGGGCTCGGGCGGCCCGTCGTGCCGCCTCCGCCGTACCTTCGGCTCGTCAACCCCATCAGCGCCGAACGCAGCGTCATGCGGCGCACCCTGCAGGCTCACCTGCTCGAGACCCTGCGCCTCAACCTGGGCTCTCCAGGGGGCTGTCAGATCTTCGAAGTGGGGGTCGTCGTGCTGCCCGAAGCGCCGGGCGTCAACCCCGGCCTGCCTGGTGAGGGGGAGCGGGTCAGCCTGGCTCTCCTGGGCGCCTCTGCGCCGCCCACCCTCCATGAGCCCGAGCCCCGCGCGCTGGACTTCTACGACCTGTCCAGGGTCGTGCTCGATCTCTGCCAGCACCTCCACATCAACGGCGCCGCGCTCGAGCCCGCCGACGAGGCCCCCTTCCACCCCGGCCTCTGCGCCCGCCTGGTCGCCGGCGGCCGCACGCTCGGGCACCTGGGCGCCGTCCACCCCGCGGTCGCCCTCGGCTTCGATCTCGGAAAGCGTAGGATCCTGCTGGCGGAGCTCGACCTCGACGCCCTGCTGGACGCCGAGCATCGGTATCACCGGGTCCAAGGGCTCCCTCGTTTTCCGGCGATCGAGCTCGATGTCGCCGTCGTGGCGGACGAGACCCTGCTCGCTTCGGAGCTCGTGCGGGTCGCCCAAGGGGCGGCCGGGGCCGCCGCGGGGGGCTTCACGGTCTTCGATGTCTATCGGGGTGAGCCGATGTCCGCCGATAAGAAGGCGATTGGGCTACGTTTTCGGCTGTCGCACCCCGATCGAACCCTCACGATGGACGAGGCCGTGGCCGTCCGGGCGGGGGTCGTCGCCGCGCTGGAGTCGCAGCTTGGTGTGGTGCTGCGCGGCGCTTGAGCGCGGCGCGCAGACCACTTGAGGGCGGTCCTTCGACCATTTGACCTCAAACGTCCAAAAAAAGAACGCAGTTCACCTGTATTCCGCTGGTGTTCGTTCCACGCCCGAAGTAGGTTCATCGGGTCGGGGTCAACGTTCGCCGCGGAGGCAGGATGAGACATCTCGCGCGACTGGGATGGGCGACAGGGCTGCTCGCCCTCTTCGGGCTCGGCAACGTCGCCCGCTCGGAGCGCGTGGTGGGCCCGCCCACCCCGCTGCACCACCTGATCTCGATGGACGTGCCGGAGCCGGCGATGCAGCCCTCCGTAGCGGATGGGCCCTGTGATCAGGGGCGAACCGAGCTGGCCACCGTGGTCCGCCAGACGGCTCGCCTCCTGAGCGAGCAGCGGGTGCGCTACAACAGCCAGCCGCAGTCCGACTGCTCGGGCATGTTCCACCGCGTTCTCAGCGTGCTGGAGCGGCGCTGCTCGGGCATCGAGGCGCCGACGATGGACGTCGCGCGCAGCTCCCACGCCCTCGCGCATTGGTACGACGACCGCGGCCTGCTCACGCGGGTGGAGCGCCCCGAAGACGCTGACCCCTGGATCGTGCCGGGCGCCGCCATGTTCTACGGCTACACCAGCCGAGGGCGAGGGCTCGACGGGGTGGTGCACGTGGGCATCGTGGTCGACGTGACGCGCGACGACGACGGGCGGGTGCTCTCGTATCGCCTCTTCCACGCGCGCTCCACGGGCACCGTGGCGGGCATCACCGGCTGGCACGAGCGCTCCCGGCGCCCGCCCCTCGGCAACGGGCCCGATCCCCTCGTCGGCATCGCCTTTGTCGATCGGGACTTGCCCATGGAGGGCATCGCCGCCGCCTTCCACGACATCGATGACAGCGCGGGGGATCCCTGGTCTGACTTTGAGGCGGGTGAGTGAGCCGCGGGCGGAGCGCCGGCCTCAGCCGCGCAGCTTCCAGCCGACGACGTGTCGGGCGATCTCAACCGCTGTAGACACGCGCACCTTGCTCTCCCCCGCTGCCCGCTCGCGGAGCCGGACCGGCCGCTCGGCGACGCGCCAGCCCCGCGCCTCGGCGCCGATCATCACCTCGGCGTCCAGCGACCAGCCCCGGCAGCGGGGCCCCAGCGCGACCAGCGCCTCCCGCCGGAAGAGCTTCGGACAGCCGTTGATGTCGGCGGAGCGTACGCCGAGGGCGGAGGTGAAGGCCTCGAAGCCCGCCGAGACCAGGCGGCGGACAAGGGGAGTTTGCCGGTCGGTCCGGCGCGCCTTGGCCATCGGGCTTCCGGCTTGGCAATCGGCGTACAGGGCGGGGAGCACCTCCGGAGACACCTGCCCGTCCCCCCAGATCCAGCCCAGCACCTCCACCGCGGGCTCCTGGAGCAGGCGCTCGACGCCAGACAGGATCCCGCCGCCGTACCCCTGATTGGGGGACAGGCGCACGGCCAGCAGCCCCGGGTGTCGGTCCAGCAGGCCCTCGATCCGCGCGCCTGTGGTGTCGAGGCTCCCGTTGTCCACCAGGGCGATGCGGTAGGGGATGCCCTCCCGGCTCAAGACCTCGACGATGTCCTCGACCACGGAGTCCACCAGGGCCTCCTCGTTGAAGAGGGGGACGCTGAGGCCGATCACCCGCGCGGCCCAAACAACAGCTCTTGGCGGAGCACATCGATGGTGCCCCAGCGGCTGCGCACACACACCGGGAGGGGCTCTCCTCGTCGGAGGAAGCCGAGGAGCCAACGACGGGTGGTCGGATCGGAGGGGTAACCGGAGCCGAGCGCGCCCCACCCCGCGTCGAGCTGCTCCTCGGAGAGGGCGGTGATGGCGGCGTCTCGTGCCACCTTCGCGAAGATGCTGGCCGCGCCCACGACAGGGTAGTTGAGGTCGGCCTTCGGCTCGATGACGAAGCGGGGGACGGCGGCATCTCCGAGGCGCGCGACCAGCCGGCGCTGGAAGGCCGGGATGCCGCGCGGGTTCACGGGGGCGTCGATGAAGACCACGTCCGGCGCTGCGGCGATGATGGCGAGCGCGAAGACCTCCTCCTCGATCGTGTTGAGGTTGCCCGCGTCGATAGCCGTCGCGGGGATCACATGCGCGGCCGCGACGCCGAGCGGGGTCAGCCGCTCGCGAATTCGCTCTCGCGCCTTGGCGCTCAAGGTCTTCGAGTCCGCCGCCCCCGCTGCCTGAAGGGCCGCTTCGTCGGCGGCGAGGCAAGAGAAAGCACCGATGACCATGGGCCCGAGGACGCTGCCCCGCCCCGCTTCGTCTAGTCCGAGGATCCGCATGGCGCCTTGTTAGCATGGCGGAGCCCCGCAGCCCTCCTCCCGCCTTGACCAGCGGGCGCCGAGGGGGTAGGGCGAGGGCCCATGAACCCGTATTTTCCCATCCTCGTCTCGCTCACCATCGCGGTGGTGTTCAGCCTCGCCTTCGTGGGGCTGAGCTTCTACTTTGGCCCGAAGCGGCCCGTCCCCGCCAAGACGGCGGTGTACGAGTGTGGCATGCCGCCGGTCGGTGGCACGCAGCAGCGCTTCAGCGTCAAGTTCTACATGGTCGCGGTGCTGTTCCTGTTGTTCGACTTGGAAGCGGTCTTCCTCTTCCCGTGGTCCTCCGTCTACCAGAAGTTTGTTCAGAGTGGGGCGGCGCTCTTCGCGTTGGGGGAGATGGCCGTGTTCCTCGGGACCCTCTTCCTCGGTTGGTTCTACTGCCTGCGCCGGGGGGCCTTCGAATGGGACTAGAATCTACGCTCGCGTCTGACCTTCCGTTCATCGCGACCAAGATGGACGCGGTGATCAACTGGGGCCGCAAGTACTCGCTCTGGCCGATGCCCTTCGGGACCGCCTGCTGCGCCATCGAATTCATGGGCGTGGTCTCCAGCCGCTACGACGTGAGCCGCTTCGGCGCTGAGCTCGTGCGCTTCTCGCCCCGTCAAGCCGACCTCCTCCTCGTCATGGGCACCGTGACGCAGAAGATGGCGCCGGTGCTCAAGCAGATCTACGACCAGATGCCCGACCCCAAGTGGGTGATCAGCATGGGGGCCTGCGCCTCGAGCGGCGGCTTCTACGACAACTACTCGGTGGTGCAGGGGATCGACGAGCTCATTCCGGTGGACGTCTACGTCGCCGGTTGCCCTCCCCGCCCGGAGAACGTGCTGGGCGCGATCTACAAGATTCAGGAGAAGATCTCCACGGAGAAGGCCGCCGCCTGGCGGTGAGGCTCCCGAGACACCCTCCGGACCCGCGCCTGACGCGGGGACGACGTATGGAAGGACCGATGCAGCAGGCAGAGATCACCGAACGGATGCGCGCAAAGTTCGCAGACCGTGTCGTCAGCGTCACCGACTCCTGCGGGCAGCAGGCCATCACGATCCGCCCGGCTGACCTCTTGGCCGTGGCGACCTATCTCCGCGACGATCCTGAGCTCGGGATGACCATCCTGATGGACGTCGCCGGGGTGGATTACCAGGACTACGGCGACGATCGGGAGTGGCGGTACGAGGTGGTCTACCAGTTCTACTCCCACACGATCAACCACCGCTACCGGGTGAAGGTGGCGGTGGAGGATGACGGCGTGGAGGTCCCCACACTCTTCGAGCTGTGGCCCGGCTGCAACTGGATGGAGCGCGAGGTCTACGACCAGTACGGCGTGCGCTTCGCCGGTCACAAGAACCTCCGGCGCATCCTGAACCATGAGGACTTCCAGGGCCACCCTCTCCGGAAGGACTACCCGATCGGCAAGCGGCAGCGCCTCAGCCGGCCCGTCGAGAACCTCATCCCTGACGATCCGGAGTGGGCATGAGCACTATCGTCTCCCCGATCGACGCTGAGCGCCTCGTCATCAACATCGGGCCCAGCCATCCGGTCACCCACGGAACGCTGCGAATTCAGGTCGAGCTCGACGGTGAGACCATCACCGCCAGCGGCTTCGAGATCGGTTATCTCCATCGCGGCTTCGAGAAGCAGGCGGAGAACGTGTTTTATGAGCACGTTGTTCCCTACGCCGAGCGCCTCAACTACATGGGGCCGGTGCTGAACTCTAACGCTTGGTGCTACGCCGTGGAGCAGATGCTCGGCATCGAGGCTCCGCCGCGCGCCCAAGTGCTGCGGGTGATGACCAGCGAGATGGGGCGCATCATCGACCACTGCGTCTGCATCGGCGCGAACATGGTCGACCTCGGCGGGCTCACCAACTTCTGGTATCTGTACAACTATCGTGAAAAGATCTACGATCTGTACGAAGAGCTGTGCGGCGCCCGAATGATGGTGAATTACCCTCGCATCGGCGGCGTCGCGATGGACGTGCCTGAGGGCTGGCTCGAGAAGCTGAGCGGCGTGATGGCCGATCTCAAGAACCACCTCGCTGATGTGCAGGGGTTGGTCGAGACGAACCGCATCTTCGTCGATCGGACCCAGGGCGTCTGCGCGATCTCCCAACAGGATGCGCTGCGCTACGGCATGACCGGCGTGTGTCTGCGCGCCACCGGCATCCCGTACGACGTCCGCAAGACGCAGCCCTATTGGGGCTACGACACCTACGACTTTGAGGTGCCCCTGGGCTCTCACGGTGACACCTACGACCGCATCACGCTCCGCTTCAAGGAGATGGAGCAGTCGCGTCGGCTGGTCATGCAGTCCATCGAGAAGCTCCCCGAGGGCCCGCACATCCTCGATGACCCCCGCTACGTAAAGCCAGCCAAAGACCTCGTGTACAATACGATGGAGGGCCTCATCAGCCACTTCAAGATCGTGATGCACGGCGTCTCGCCCGCACGAGGCGAGATTTATTCGGCCACCGAAGGTGGAAATGGGGAGCTCGGCTTCTACATCGTCTCCGACGGTGGCCCGAAGGCCTGGCGTGTGCGTATTCGCCCCCCCTGCTTTGCCAACTACACGGCCTTCCCCACGATGATCAAGGGTGCGATGCTCGCCGACGCGATCGCGGCCCTTGGCTCGGTCAACATCATCGCTGGCGAGCTGGATCGCTAGGAATCTCCATGGCTTCTCACTCCAAGGGTCCCCCCGCTACGAGCCACGGACCGGTCGATTGGACCGCCGAGGAGCGCGTGGAGATCGAGGAAATCGCCCGTCGGTACCCCGAACGGCGCGCCGCGCTGCTGCCCGTGTTGTGGATGGCCCAGCGAAAGTGGGGCTGGCTCTCACCGGACGTCCTCCGGCGGGTCGCGCTCACGATGGACCTGCCGCCGAGCGACGTGCTGTCGGTGGCCTCCTTCTACACGATGTTGAAGAAGCAGCCGACGGGGCGCTACGTCCTCCAGGTCTGCCACACGCTCCCCTGCGCCCTCCGTGGCGCGAATCGGATCGTGGACTACATCGCGGCGAAGCTGCAGATTGACCCCGCCACCGGCCACAGCCCCGACGGGCTCTTCAAGCTGGAGCGGGTCGAGTGCCTGGCCTCGTGTGGCTCCGCGCCGATGATGCAGATCGACGAGCACTTCTACGAGCTGCTCACCGAGAAGGGCATTGACCTGATCGTGGACGGACTGCGCAGCGGCCGCCCCCTCCCTACCCCTCGCCCCGAAGCGGATCAGTGGACATGGAATCGCGAATCCTGACCGCGCGCTGGGATGTCCCGGGTGTGCATGACATTGAGGTCGCCGAGCAACACGGCGCGTGGCGGGCCCTCGCCAAGGCGCTGACCATGACGCCGGCCGAGGTCACCAACGAGGTGAAGAGCTCGGGGCTCCGCGGTCGAGGGGGCGCCGGCTTCCCCACCGGCACCAAGTGGACCTTCGTGCCGCCGCCCGAGAAGCGCGGTGGAAAGCCCGTGTACCTCGTCTGCAACGCGGACGAGAGCGAGCCCGGCACCTTCAAGGACCGCTACTTGATGTGGAAGGACCCCCACATGTTCGTGGAGGGCTGCGTCATCGCGGCCTACGCGATCGGGGCCAAGGCCGCCTACATCTACCTGCGCGGCGAGTTCGCCTTCATCCAGGACCGGGTGGATCGTGCGATCCGTCAGGCCCGCGAGAAGGGCTACATCGGCAAGGACATCCTCGGTCGGGGCGTAGACGTCGAGGTCTACACGCACCTCGGCGCCGGCGCCTACATCTGCGGCGAAGAGACGGCCCTCCTCTCGTCGCTCGAAGGGCACCGTGGGCAACCCAAGCTCAAGCCGCCCTTCCCGGCGGTCGAAGGCGCGTGGCGCTGCCCCACCATCGTCAACAACGTCGAGACGATGGCGGCGGTGACCTGGATCGTCCAGAACGGCGCCGCGGCCTACCGCCAGTTCGGCACCGAGAAGTCGCCCGGGACCAAGCTCTTCTGCTGTTCGGGTCACATCCGGAAGCCCGGGGTCTACGAGGTCCCGCTCGGCTACCCGATGACCGACCTGATCGAGAAGGAGTGCGGGGGGCTCTACCCGGGGCGGACGCTCAAGGCGGTCATCCCGGGCGGATCCAGCGTGCCCATCATGACCCCCGACGAGGTCTCCCGCTCGACGATGGACTACGAGTCCATCAACGCCGTGGCGGGCTCCTACCTCGGCTCGGGCGGCCTGATCGTGATGGACGACACCACGGACCTCGTGGAGGCGCTGACCAACCTCCTCCGGTTCTACGCGCACGAGTCCTGCGGCCAGTGTACGCCCTGCCGAGAGGGCTGCGGCTGGATGCACAAGGTGCTGGAGCGGGTGCAGCGCGGGGAGGCCACGGACCTCGACCTCGCGACGCTCAAGGACCTCGCCGACAACATCTTCGGGCGCACGATCTGCTTCTTCGGTCCTTCGGCGGCGATGCCGGTCCAGAGCTTCCTGAAGAAGTTCCCTGATGAGTTTTTTGGCCGTGTCCATCGGACCGGTCAGGTCAGCTACGCCGCGATCGGGGCCGCGACGCCCGCCGCGGCGAAGTGAGGCCCTTCATGTCGCCTCGACATGTCCAACCGAACATGCTGTCGGTAAGAAAATGCCAACGGTGAAAATCAACGGCGTCTCCGTCGAGGTCCCGGAAGGGACCAACATGATCGAGGCCGCCCGCCAGACCGGCGTCGAGATCCCGCACTACTGCTACCACCCGCACCTCTCGGTCGCGGGAAACTGCCGGATGTGCCTCGTAGACATCGAGGCGGGCGGGCGCGGCGTGGACATCGCCTGCAACATGAAGGCCCGTGACGGCCTCGCGATCCGCACCGACACCGCGATCGTCAAGCAGATGCGCAAGTCCGTGATGGAGTTCCTGCTGGTCAACCACCCCCTGGACTGCCCGATCTGCGACCAGGCCGGGGAGTGCAGGCTGCAGGACTACTACATGGACCACGGCGGCTACGAGTCTCGTGGGGTGGACGCCAAGGTCAACAAGACGAAGCGCCAGGACATTGGCGAGCACATCGTCCTCGACGCGGAGCGCTGCGTCGCCTGCTCCCGCTGCGTGCGCTTCGGGGACGAGGTGACGGGGACGGGTGATCTCCGCCTCTTCAACCGCGGCGATCACACCGAGATCGGCCTCTTTCCCGGCGAACGGCTGAAGCACCAATACCAGGGTGTGTTGGCCGACATCTGTCCGGTCGGGGCCTTGACCAACAAGGACTTCCGCTTCACCAAGCGGGTCTGGTACCTCAAAGAGGGCGACTCTCTCTGTACCGGTTGTGCGACGGGCTGCAACATCACCGTCCATCACGAGAGTGGGAGCGTCTTCCGCTACACCCCTCGTCGGAACGACGCGGTCAATAAGTCCTGGATGTGTGATCCCGGTCGAGCGATGGCCTCTGGAGCGAACGCCGCCAATCGGCTGCTCCGTGCGCGGGTCGATGGTCGAAAGGTCGACACCGATGAGGCCATCGGCGCGGTCGTCGCGGCCCTGCGGTCGGGGAAGGTGGGCGCGGTGCTCGGCGCTCAGGCCACCAACGAGGCCAACTGGGGTCTTCTTCGCGTGGTCCGAGACAACCTGAGCGGCGTGTCCCTGTACGCCTGTGAGGGCAACGACCCCGGCGCCTCCACCTACAGCGACACCCTGCTCGTGAGCGCAGACAAGAACCCGAACACCTCAGGCGCGCGGCTGCTGGCGCGCTTTGACGGGCAGGCGGGGGGCGCCGGCGACCTCGTGCGCCTCGGCGAGGCCGGGGTGCAGGTGCTGCTCGTCCTCGAGGATGACGTGGTCGGCCGCCTCGGTCGATCGATGCCCAAGGTGGACATCATCTACGTGGGCAGCCAGCAGAACGCGACCTCCGACGCCGCCCGATACGTGCTCCCTGCCGCTCACGCGGTGGAGCAGGACGGCACCTACACGAACCGGAACGGTCGGGTGCAGCGGATGCGCCGGGCCTTCCCGCCCTCCGGCGACTCGCTCCCGGCCTGGCAGCTCATGGAGAAGCTCGGCAAGGCGCTCGGACGCGCCCCCAACTTCTCGATGGCCGCCGCGGCCTTCAAGCGCCTCGCCGAGGCGGTCCCGGCCTTCGCGGGAATGAGCTACCAGACGCTCGGAACGCAGGGTCAGTCCATCCACCCGGGTGCCCTCGACCTGATCGGCGGCGCCTCGGCAGGCGGCGGTGACCAGCCGAGCCAGAGCCCCGCTTAAGCCTTCAAGCCGGAAGTCGACCATGGACGTCCAGCCAATCGAGATCGCGGTCACCGTCCTGCGGTGTGTGTTCGCGGTGGTCTTCGTGATGAACATCGTGCCGCTCCTCATCTGGGGCGAGCGGAAGGGGGCGGCCTACATCCAGGACCGCCCGGGGCCGAACCGCGCCGACATCTTTGGCGTGCGGGCGGGCGGCTTGATCCACACCCTGGTGGACGTCGTCAAGCTGATCACCAAGGAGGACATCATCCCCCAGCAGGTGGAGCGCACCTTCTGGTTCGTGGCCCCCGTGATCTCGATGAGCGTCGCGCTCATGACCTTCGCGGTGGTGCCCTGGGGGGACCACCTCACGCTCCCCGCGGGCATGCTGGGCCTCACGGAGGCTTACAAGATCAAGCTGCAGGTCGCCGACATCAACGGGGGGCTCCTCTACGTCCTGGCCATCGGCTCCCTCGGCGTCTACGGCGTGATGCTCGCGGGCTGGGCCAGCAACAACAAGTTCGCCCTGCTCGGCGGCCTCCGCGCCAGCGCCCAGATGGTCAGCTACGAGCTGTCCATGGGCCTGTCGGTGGTGGTGATGTTCATGTGCTTCGGCTCGCCGCGGCTCGGGGACATCGTGGCGGCGCAGTCCGGCTCCATCTTGCATTGGGGCGTGTTTCAGGGGGGCATCGTCGGCCCGCTGGCCTTCATCCTCTTCTGGACCAGCGTGTTCGCAGAGACGAACCGCATGCCCTTTGACCTCCCCGAGGGTGAGGCCGAGCTCGTGGCGGGCTACCACACCGAGTACAGCTCGCTGCGCTTCGCGCTGTTCTTCATGGCGGAGTACGCCCACATGGTGGTGGGCTCCGCGGTGACCGCGTCGCTCTTCTTCGGGGGATACAACTTCCCCTTCCTGAACGGCGAGGCCATCCGCGCCCACTCCGACCTCATCGTCACGGCGATCGGCTTCCTCGCGGTCCCGGTCTTCCTCGCGTTCTCGGTCATCGCGATCGGCAGGCGGAAGCGGAACTTCTACCAGGTGATCGCCAAGAACGATCCCCGTCAGAAGGAGCCGTTGGTCTTCGCGGTGATCTGGGCGGGCGCGGCGCTCGTGCACCTCGGCCTCGGCGGCCTCGGGCTCTCCGGCATCGTCGGCAAGTCCCAGCTCGGCCCCGAGATCGTGGCCTTCCTCATCCAGACCAACGTGCTCGTGGTCAAGACCCTCATCGGCTGCTGGATCATGATCTGGGTGCGCTGGACCATCCCGCGCTTCCGCTATGACCAGCTCATGAACCTGGGTTGGCGGATGATGTTGCCGGTCGCCGTCGGTAACGTCTTCCTCGCTGGCGTTTGGGTCATCGTCAAGAACAAGCTCTTCGCCTGAGCGGGGCTCCCCGCCCCCCAGGAGGCATCCTCATGGCTTCGCCCACGCCGACCGAGACGAGCATCGACCGTCGTCCCCGCGACTTCGGCTTCGCTCAGAAGCTGTACATCGTGGAGATCTTGAAGGGTCTCTGGATCACCATGTCGCACGTGGTGAACAACATCAAGAACAACCTGTTCAAGCAGGACGATGCGTTCCGGACGATCGAGTATCCGGACGTCCGCAAGGTCATGCCCGAGCGGTACAAGGGGGCGCACCGCCTCACCACCCGCCCCGATGGCAAGGTGAAGTGTGTGGCCTGCATGTGCTGCGCGCAGGTCTGCCCCGCCCGGTGCATCACCATCGAGGCTGGGGAAGACGGCAACGACTCCATCGAGAAGTTCCCCGTCGAATTCCAGATCGACATGTTGCGCTGCATCTACTGTGGCTTCTGTGTCGAGGCCTGCCCGAAGGACGCCATCCGCATGGACACGGGCATCTACGAGATCAACGCCTTCTCTCGTCAGGACATGGTCCACGACAAGGCCTACATGGTCGACCTCATGGACGGCACCCGCGCCGAGGCCGAGGACTTTTATCGGCAGAACCCGGGCAAGGCGCCCGCGGGCTTCGATCCGAACGAGCCGCAGGTCATCTGAGGCCCGGCCTCACCGGAGGCGGATGACGGTGACGGTGCCGTAGGCTCCGGCCGCGGCGCGGCTGTCGAGGACCGCGGCGGCGAAGCAGGGGAGCAGGTTCGGGTGGTCGCTCTCGGCGCGGATCCGCGCGGGGCGCCCCTGGGCGTCAAAGATGAGGTCCACGTCGACCTTGGCCGGGGTGGCCGCGCCCTCCAGGCAGGCGGAGAGCGGGCCCCGCCAGGGCTTGAGGCTCGCCTTGAGGTCGCCCTTGAAGAGGAGGTCGGGGAGCCGGGGCTCGCTCGGGAGGGCGTCGTCCTCGTCGTTCGACAGGGGCGAGGACGGGGACGAGGGCGCCATCAAGGGCAGCCCGGCGCCGGGCGCGCCGATGGAGGCGATCGAGCGGCTGACCAGGATTTCACGGGGGGTGATGCGGTCCCGCCACCACAGCACGCTGCGGTCTCCGACGGTCCAGGCGGTGGCGTCGCCGAAGGCCCGCGCGCCGCGCTCTCCGGGACCCAGGGCGGCGCCGCTCCACCGCAGGGCGCCGCGCGACACGTAGGGGGAGACGTCGATCGGGCCTTCGCGGATCAGCCAGGCGTCGGAGAGCCTCCCGCCGACGACGCGGACCACGCGGCGCTCCTTGGACGCGGCGGGAGCGGGGAGCTCGAGATCGGTGGGCTGGGCGGTGGGGCCGTTGCCGAGGGGGGCGGAGTCGGGGAGGTAGAGCTCTCGGGAGCGGGGGCTGGCCCCGGCCAGCGCCTCGGTGGCACCCCAGCGGAGGGGGCCGACGCCGTCGAGCCGCAGCCAATCCTCCTCGGCCGCGCGCGCGGGCACCGCCAACAGGAGCGCCAGCGCGATCGCACGCCACGCCGCTGTGCGCCACGCCGTCGTTCGCGGGAGGCGCAGCGGGGCTACTCCTCTTCTTCTTCGCCGGGCGCCGGGGCGGCGCCGCTGGTGCGCCGTCGCCCCCAGCCGCCGCGGGTGTCGGGCGCGGGGGGCACCGGGAATTCTCCGCTCTGCGCCTCAGACCAGTCTTGCCGCAGCTCCCAGAGGGCCCGATCCCAGCGGGCGAGCATCGGGGGGATGGCGAAGGGGACCGGGAGGGCCCCACGGACCCGCGCGAGCCGCGCGATGATCTCTTCGTCGAAGAGGGGCTCCGGGGAGTAGACGCCGATGCAGGGGCCGTGCTTGTCCTGGTGGAGCAGCACGACGGCGCGGGCCTCGTGGAAGAGCGGCGTCAACGCGACGGGCTGGAAGTTCCGGGAGGGGGGGCCTTCGACGCGCTGGCCCACGAGGTAGAAGAGCCCCTGGCGCAGCGACTCGGGCAGGCCGCCGGCGCGGGCAGGCTCGGCGTCGGCGTCGGCGAGGGGCGCGTCTTCGGCGGGGATGGGCGTCTCGACGGTGGCGGGTGCCTCTTCGAGGACCAGGAAGACGTCTGCCCCGCCTGCGATGGCGTCGTCCACGTCCATCGAGCTCACGCAGGGCATGCTCCAGCGGGTCACCCAGCGCCGCAACGACGAGCCCGGGCGGCGGAGCACATAGTGTTCGAGGCCCTGCGCTTTGGCGGGGACCGCGTGGGGGTGGGCGTCTTCGGCCCAGGCCACGAGGTTCGCCGTGGGGAACAAGGTGCGGGTGATCTCGCCGCCCGTCACGCCCGACCAGGCGAGGCCGCGCATGGCGTCCCTCGCGCTGTCGTCGGAGAAGGTGGCGCCGCTGACGACGACGCGGTGGAAGAGCAGGCGGTCTTCGTTCGGGTAGGAGTCAATCCAACGCTCCCTCCCGCGACAGAGCCGCCCGGGGTCGTTGGGATCGAAGTCACCGATGGAGTAGCCGAGCGCCTGGACCATGGCGGTTGGGTATCGCGGGTGGGGGGAGGGGACAAGGCGCTTCGCCTTGCCCCGGGCGGGTCGGGGGAGTAGCAAGGAGGGCCGCCGACTCGGGCGGTCTCTCCGGCGAAGAGGTCTGCTGTGTCATCTTTCTATGTGACCACGCCCATCTATTACGTGAACGCGAACCCCCACATGGGTCACGCGTACACCTCCATCGCCGCGGACGTGCTGCGACGATGGCACGCCATGTTGGGGGACTCCGCCTGGATGCTCACCGGCACGGACGAGCATGGGCAGAAGGTCTATGAGAGCGCCCTGGCCCGGGGCCTCAGCCCCGCCGAGCATGTGGACGGTCTCCAGGGCGCCTTCCGCGATCTCCTGCCCCGAATCGCGGTGGAGACCAGCGACTTCATCCGCACGACCGAGCCGCGCCACACGCGCGTGGTGCAGGCGGTCCTCCAGCAGCTGTGGGAGGCGGGAGACATCTACGCCGCCGACTACGAGGGCTGGTACAGCAAGTCGGCCGAGCGTTTCTTCACCGAGAAGGACCTCGTGGACGGCCGCTGCCCCGAGACCGGCACGGCGGTGGAGTGGGTGAAGGAGCAGAACTACTTCTTCCGGATGTCGAAGTACGCCGACCGGCTCCGCGCCTGGATCGGTGACCACCCGGACTTCATCCGCCCGGAGGCTCGTCGGAACGAGGTCATCGGCTACCTCCGGAAGGAGGTGACCGACCTCTGTATCAGTCGGCCCGCGGTCCGCCTGCCCTGGGGCATCCCGCTGCCCTTCGCCCCGGACTACGTCACCTATGTGTGGTTCGACGCCCTCCTCAACTACTTGACGGCGATCGGGTACCACCCCGACGAAGCGCAGCGCAGCAGCACCTTCTCGGAGCGTTGGCCCGCCGACGTCCAGCTCATCGGCAAGGACATCCTGATCCCGCACGCCGTGTACTGGTCGACGATGCTCTTCGCGCTGGGCCTGGAGCCGGCCACGACCCTGTACGTCCACGGCTGGTGGACGGTGGCCGGCACGAAGATGAGCAAGTCCTTCGGCAACGTGGTGGATCCGAACCTGCTGGTCGACGCCTACGGCCCGGATGCGGTCCGCTACTTCCTGCTGCGAGAGCTCCCCTTCGGCGGGGACGGCGAATTCCAGCACGAAGCCTTCCTCACCCGCGTCAACGCGGACCTCGCCAACGACCTCGGGAACCTGGCCCACCGCGCGATCTCGATGTCCGAGAAGTGGCTCGGGGGCATGGTGCCCGCCTTGGACAGCCCCTCGGCGGCGGACCTCGCGCTGGAGGCCCTCGCCGCGCGCACCTATGCGAGCTTCGTGCTCGAGATGCAGGGGGTCCAGTTCTCGCGGGCCCTCGAGGTGCTCTGGGAGCTCGTGAAGGCCGGTAACAACTACCTTCAGGTCGAAGAGCCCTGGAAGCTCAACCGCCTCGGGCAGACCGAGCGCCTCGCCGGCGTCATGCGGCGCGCGCTGGAGATCTGTCGTGTCGCGGCCCTGCTGCTCGCCCCCTTCTGCCCCGCCAAGGCGGCCGTGCTCGGGGAGCGCCTCGGCGGCGTGCGGGTGACCGTGCTCCACGCCGCGGACGGCCTCGCCGGGCTCCGGGTCGGCGCCCCGCTCACGCTCGGGGAGCCGCTGTTCCCCCGACTGGACGGCCTCCCCCCGCTGATCGTCGAGGCGATCGCCCGCGCGGAGGCCGCCGCCGCCGCCGAGGCCGCCCAGCGCCCCGCCCCTCCGTCCCCCTCCTCCGCCCCGAAGAACGAGCCCAAGCCCATGTCCGAGACCTCCGCACCTGCTGCTCCTGCCGAGAGCGCCGCCCCCGCGCCGCTGCCCGAGCTGATCGACTTCGACACCTTCGGCAAGGTGGCCCTGCGGGCGGGCCTCGTGCTCGCCGCCGATCGCCACCCGAAGGCCGATCGCCTCCTGGTCCTCCAGATGGATCTCGGGGAGGGGAGCCCCCGCACGATCGTGGCGGGCATCGCGGCCCGCTTCACGCCGGAAGAGCTCGTCGGCAAGACCGTCGTGGTCGTCGCCAACCTCAAGCCGGCCAAGCTCCGCGGCATCCAGAGCCACGGGATGGTGCTCGCGGCAGGCGACGGCGACGGCCTCGCGCTGCTCACCGTGACCAGCCCCGTAGCGCCTGGAACCGCCATCCGGTAGAATCCTCCCCAAGCCCTGTCACACGCTCGTCGCGTGGCACGTAGTCAGGGAAGAACTCGAGAGAGCTCGGTGTGGCCCCCGCCCTCCCGGCTCTGGATCCGCGGCCCCGCCTTCCTGCATCGGAGATGGACATGACCAAGAACAGCGCCCTGCTCGCCGCCCTCGGCGTCTTTGCCTTGGCCTGCAGTGATTACGAGATCAAGCAGGACAAGAGCAGCGAGCAGACGGACATCGAAGACGGCGCCCCCGACATCGCCGTGGATCCGATGAACGTGAACTTCGGCTCGGTCAACGTCAACATCGAGGCGGCGCCCCCCGATGAGAACTCGGCGGTGGTCACCATCTCCAACGTGGGGGAGGGCGACCTCCACATCCAAGACATCTACATCGAAGACGAGACGGGCCCCTACACCCTGGGCGTCATCAGCTCCTTCCTCGTGCAGGCGGGCGGCACCTCGCAGTTCACCGTGACCTTCGCCCCCGTGACGGCCGAGGTCACCCCGGGCCTCGTCCTCATCGAGTCGGATGATCCCGATGAGCCCACGGTGGAGGTCACCCTGAACGGGGAGGGCATCGCCCCGGTCATCGAGGTCAGCCCCACCGAGTACGACTTCGGCTCGCTCTTCATCGGCTGCGACGCCGCCCAGCCGATCACGATCAAGAACATCGGGAACGCGAACCTCGTCGTGACGGGCTTCGAGTTCAACACCGCCTCGACCGACGACGTCAGCTTCGAGAACGACTCTGCCCTCGGCGCCCTCCCCTGGACCCTCGCGCCGAACGAGTCCACCACCGTGTCGGTCTCGTACCTGCCGCACGATGAGTACTCGGACATCGCCTACCTCTTCGTCGACTCGAACGACCCCTACACCCCCCAGGTCATGGCGACCCAGGAGGGCACGGGCACCCTCGCGGGCACGAACCTCGACACCTACGAGCAGCCCATCAAGGGCATGACCGACATCATCTTCGCGGTCGACAAGTCCTGCTCGATGGACGACGACATCATCAACGTGCAGACGAACTTCGGCACCTTCGTCTCGACGATGGCCGGCCTCGACGCCGACTACCACGTCGCCGCGACGGTGGAGGACAACGGCTGCATCAACGGCTCTGACCTCTACATCGACAACACCTTCAGCGCCTCGGACGCCCAGTCGACCATCACCACGATGATCAACCTGGGAGGCAGCTACGCCAGCAACACCGAGCGCGGCTTCATGCTCGAGGAGGCCTGCCTCGCCGAGGCCATCGACTCCAGCGGCTGCAACTGGGGCCTCATCCGCGAGGAGGCCACGCTGAACCTCGTCGGCGTGTCCGACGAGAACGAGCAGAGCGTCAACAACTACGCGTACTACGTCGCGGAGTTCCAGTCCCTCAAGGCCGATCCCGACGACGTCGTCTTCCACGCCATCGGGGGGGACTACCCGAGCGGCTGCAGCTCCGCTTCGGCCTACACCGGCTACTACGAGGCGGTCGTCGCCACCGGCGGCCTCTTCCTCAGCATCTGCGCGACGGACTGGGGCTCCCACCTCGAGGCCTTGGCGGAGGGCTCCACCTCGGACACCTCGAGCTTCGAGCTCACCGACTGGCCGGTGCCCGAGACGATCGTTGTGCGTATCGACGGCGTGAGCTCGACCCTCGGCTGGGAGTACAATCCCACCGACAACTCGATCGACTTCGAGTCTGACTACGTCCCCGAGGGCGGGTCTACGGTCGAGATCGAGTACGCGCTCTACGGCGACTGCGAAGGCTGAGCCCACCCTCTGGGTCGGGCCACGAGGCGGGCGGGTCGGCGACGACCCCCCGCCTCGTGCGCGTTTGAGCTGCCTCCCGCTTCGCCCGGCTCAGCGCGGAGGGGGAGCCTCCAGCTCGGCGACGGTCGCCGGCCGGACGACGTAGCGCACGCCATTCTCGGTGTCGTGGGCGATGGCGGAGCCGTTCTGAAGCAGCTCGCAGGCGAGCCGGTTGATGTCCGGCTCGACGCCGAGCCGCTGCAAGCCGATGCCCAGCGCGACGATCCAGTTTCGCGCCGACACCTGAACCGGCGGCAGCGAGGGCGCCTCGACGACCCAGACGTAGGATGGCGTGGGGGTCTCGGCGGCCGCGAGGGGGCGCGCGGCGGGTACACGAGAGACGGACATGAACGAGCGCTCCGTCGAAGGGCCCATAGTGCCACAGTCCGCCTGCGGGGAGGTCAAGCCGCGGTCAGCTTCGTCACCCGGGCGGACACCGGGGGTGGAGGGGCGCGTCGTGGCTGAGGCCTGTCAATCTGCGGCGTGTTAGGCCGGCGGCGAGGAGCGACTGTGCAGCACCATCCGCCGGCGAGCCCTGGAGACGCGGAGAGCCTCCCCTCCCGCTCCGGGGAGCCGGGGCGGTGGACGGCGATCATCGGCCTCGAGTGTCACGCGCAGCTTCGAACTCGGACCAAGCTCTTCTGTGGCTGCCCCGTCGACGGCGAGGCCGGGCCGAACCAGAACGTCTGCCCCATCTGCCTCGGCCACCCCGGCACGCTGCCGATCTTGAACGAGGGCGCGGTGTCCCTCGCGCTGAGGGCCGGGGTCGCCCTCGGCGCGAAGATCGAGGCGCGCAGCGTCTTCGCGCGAAAGCACTACTTCTACCCCGACCTCCCGAAGGGCTATCAGATCACGCAGTTTGACCGCCCCTTGTGTACGGGGGGTCAGATTGAGGTCGAGATCGGCGGGTCCCGGCGCAGCTTTGAGCTGGAGCGTGTGCACCTCGAGGAGGACGCAGGGCGGATGCACCACGCCTCGGGCGGCAGCGCGGTCGATTGGAACCGAGGGGGCGTGCCGCTGATCGAGATCGTCGGGCGCCCGGATCTGCGCAGCCCCGAGGAGGCCGAGGCCTGGATGCGGATGTTGCACCGGGTGCTCGTCGAGGCGGGGGTCTGTACCGGAGACATGGAGAAGGGCCACCTCCGCTGCGACGCCAACGTCAGCGTCTGTCGCGAAGGGGCGCCCTGGGGGACGCGGGTAGAGGTCAAGAACGTCAACTCGTTCCGCTTCGTCGCCCGAGCCCTCCGCGCGGAGATCGAGCGTCAGACCTTCATCCTGGAGGCGGGGGGCCGCGTCCTCCCCGAGACCCGCACTTGGACGGGCAAGGACACTGCGCTCCTGCGCAGCAAGGAGGAGGCCGCCGACTACCGCTACCTGCCCGAGCCAGACCTCCTGCCCCTCGCGGTGAGCGAGGCGATGGTGGCGGAGGCCGCGGCAACCCTCCCCGGCGCCCCGCTCCACGCTCACCTGCTGGACCTCGATCAGCGGCGGCTTCGCGATCTTCAGGCCCGCACAGAGCTGTCCGAGGCCGAGGCGCGGGTGCTCCTCGGAGATGCCGTCGTGCTCGAGTTCTTTGAGGAGTGCGTCCGCCTTGGCGGCGCGCCGCGGTTGATGGCCGCGTGGGCGCAGGGCGAGCTCCTCCGCGCCGCGAAGGAGGAGCTCGGCCTCGGTCGCCTCCAGCCCGCCATGCTGGTGGCCCTCCAAGGCCTCCTCGACGCGGGCGGGGTCAACCGCGGCCAGGCTCGGGACATCCTGGGCGAGCTGCGCGCGCAGGGCGGTGATCCGGGCGCGATCGCCGACGCGCGCGGCCTCCGACAGATCGGCGATGAAGCCACCCTTCTTGGGAAGATCGCGGCGGTGCTCGCCGCGCACCCCGACCAGGTGGCCCGCTATCGTGGCGGCAACAGCGCTATGCTGGGCTTCTTCATGGGGGCCGTCATGCGGGCCTTCGAAGGGGGCGCCGACCCCAAGCAGACTCGCCGCCTCCTCATCCTGGAGCTGGAGCGCCCTTGAGCAGCTGGTACGCCAGAGAGCCCGGTCCGCAGGGGCAGGTGATCAACGACGAGGGCGACGCCACCGGGCAGCCCCTCTCCGAGCTGCTCCAGGGTGGGCCCATGCCTGTTCGGGCGGCCCTGGAGCTCATCTCCTACCTCGCAGACATCCTCACGATCGCGGAGGAAGATCGTGCCATTCACGGTGACCTCCGGCCCGGGAGCGTGAAGGTCCAGGAGGGGGGGACGGTGGCCGTCGATGGCTACGGCGCCCGTCGCCGAGGCGGCCGGGCTCCGGAAGGGCAGCCGAACGGCATCGCCACCGACATCTACGGCCTCGGCATCATCCTGCACGCCGCCCTCGCGTCCGAGCCGATGGGGGACATCCCCCGCGATCGAGACGCGCACGACGACTACATCGTAGATCGGCTCAAGCAGCTGGACTGGGGTGAGCTGCAGGGGAGGCGCTGGCTCGACGACGTCGTGCACTTCCTCTGCTCGATGCTGGCCCATGAGCCCGCCGAGCGCCCCGCCGCCCTCGACGTCGCCAACGTGCTCGCCCAGCTCTCGGCGCAGACCCCGGGGGAGGAGCTCTCAGACTGGGCCGATCGCCTGCTCACCGCGCGGGCCGCCGGCGGCGCGCGCGCAGCCCCGGCTCCCTTCGAGGAGGAACTCGGCGGGCCCGTCAGCATCTCCGGGCCGGTCTCCCACACCCAGGCGCTGCGCATTCGAAAGGCGGCCAGCGCGAAGGGCGAGTCGACGGCCTTCTGGTCTCCCGACAAGATCGCGGCTCTCCTCGCCCAAGAGGACGAAGAGGACAGCGCCCGCTCCGAGCCGGTGCGGGCCCGATTCGATCCGGGGCGTGGGCGTACGCGGGAGACGGCCCCAATCCCCCCGCCGCCGGCCCCCGACAACACCTATGGGGGCGCGGCGGCCATGCTGCCCCCGCCGCGCGGCCTCCACCGGGCCGCTGAGCCGCCCCGCCCGCTGGATCCCCCTGCGCCGCCGCCCCGCCCGGCCCGCTCGAGCCCCGCCCAGGAGAGGGGCCCCGCCGCCCCGCCTCCCGCCGCCTGGGCGCCGAGCCCCGTCGCCCCGGTGGCCAACCCGGCGCCGCCCGCTCGCTCGGGCCCCGCGCCGATCGCGGTGGCCTCTCCCTTCGCCTCCGCGGGTCTCCAGGAGGCGCCCCCCTCGCCGGAGCCGGCTCCTGCAGGGGGTGGCGCGCTCAAGGTCGTGGTCGGCGTCTTCGTCGTGCTGTTCCTCCTGTGCCTGGGCGCAGGGGGGCTCGGTGGTGTCTACTATTTCGTCAGCCGCCCCGAGCTGCCTGAGGGCAGCGGAGAGGGGAGCGCCGCACGGGGTGAGGGCGCCGCCGAGGCGGGCGCCGCGGGTGGCGACGGCAAGTCCGACGGTGACGAGGGGAGCGCCGACGATGACGCCGCTGCGGATGGGGCTGCCACGGAGGAGGACCTCACCCAGCCCCCGCCGAAGGCGGAGGGGAGCGCGGGCGCCTCTTCGCGCAGCTCGACGAGCACCGGCTCGACGGGCACCGGCTCGACGAGCGCCAGCGGAGGCTCCGGGAGCAAGGGCGGCGGGCGCAGCACC
The DNA here is from genome assembly GCA_044344255.1 of Myxococcota bacterium. Taxonomy (GTDB): domain Bacteria; phylum Myxococcota_A; class UBA796; order UBA796; family UBA2385; genus JBIJDH01. Next base: position 138,019 of record JBIJDH010000001.1, on the reverse strand, counting down.
AGCGCCGGCTCCACCACTGGCTCCTCCGCCGGCTCCTCTACCGGCACCTCTTCGGGCAGCAGCCGAAGCACGACCAGCAGCGGCGGGTCGAGCGCAGGGTCTACCAGCTCCAGCGGCTCCAGCGCCTCGAAGAAGACGACCACCGCCCCACCGTCGAGCGGCTCGAGCTCGAGCTCGAGCGCTGGCTCCGGCGGCACCTTCCCCGCCGAGGTGAAATTCTCGCTCATGGGCAAGCAGGCCAAGCTCACCTGTGGCGACGGGCAGAAGAAGGAGTTCGTCGGCTCGGTGCGGCTGGAGTTCGAGTCCATCACCACCTGCATGATGGCGGTGGGCGACGCCAAGGCCGCCGTGACGGTGCGCGGGGCGGGCACCTGGACCTGCACGGAGGCAGGGGGCGCGCTCACCTGCAGCCCGGGATGAGCGTCGAGCACCTCCAGGTGGCGGTTGAGGCCGCTCAGGCGGCGGGGGCCCTCATCCGTGACGCCGTGACCGAACGGGGAGGTCCGCGCCAGATCTCCCACAAGGGGGCGATCGACCTCGTGACGGAGGTCGATCTCGCCGCCGAGCGCTGCATCGTCGAGCTCCTGGAGCGGCGCTGCCCAGGGGTGCCGGTCCTGGCCGAGGAGGGGAGCGGGGCCTCGGTGGCCGCGACCCGCTGGGTCATCGATCCGCTCGACGGCACCACCAACTTCGTCCACGGCTTCCCCGCGTACGCGGTGTCGATCGGCTTTCAGGCGGAGGGCGAGGTGGTCGCCGGCTGCATCTACGATCCGGTCCGGGGCGAGACCTGGACCGCCGCGAAGGGCCGGGGGGCCGCCCGGGACGGCCAGCCCATCCGGGTGTCCGGGGCCGCGACCCTCGGCGACTCCCTGCTGATCACGGGCTTCCCCTACGATCGTCGAGAGCGAGCGGCCTACTACCTCCGCTTCGTCCAGGTGATGCTGGAGCGCGCCCACGGTGTGCTCAGAAATGGGGCGGCCTCCCTTGATTTCTGTCACGTCGCCAGCGGCCGGGCCGACGGCTTCTGGGAGCTCGGCCTGGCCCCCTGGGACATGGCGGCGGGCTCCCTGCTCGTCCGGGAGGCGGGGGGCCGGGTCACCGACCTCCGCGGTGGCCCCTTTCGGCTGGAGGGGCGACAGCTGCTCGCCACGAACGGTCGCATTCATGACGAGCTGGCCCTCTTGCTCGATGGGCTGCTAAGCTCAGGCGAATGAGGCGCTCGTTGCCCCTCGCCTTGGCGGGGGGGCCTCTCGGTAAACAGGAGTTGGACGTGGGTATTTCAGTCGGGATCGACCTCGGAACATCGAACTCGGTCGTGGCCACCGTCCAGAACGGGCGCGCAGTCGTGCTCGCCGACCCCGAGGGGCGGCGCATACACCCCTCCTACGTGGCCTTCGGCTATGGCCACTCGGTGGTCGTCGGGCACCGCGCCAAGCAGCAGCTCTCGTATGCGCCGGAGAACACTGTCTTCTCGGCCAAGCGGCTGATGGGGCGGCGGTTCAAGTCCGAGGAGGTCGAGCGGGTTCGAAAGATGGTGGCCTGGGGCGTCGCGGAGGGCCCCCACGGAGAGGCCCGGGTGCGCGTCCAGGGCAAGGTCTACTCGGTGCCGGAGATCAGCGCGCACGTGCTCGCCCACATGAAGAAGGTGGCCGAGTCGGCGACCGGCGAGACGGTAGACGGGGCCGTGATCACCGTCCCCGCCTACTTCAACGACCAACAGCGGCAGTCTACCCGCGACGCCGCCACGGTGGCCGGCCTGAACTGCCTGCGCATCATCAACGAGCCCACCGCCGCAGCGCTGGCCTACGGCTTCAACCAAGGCCGCCGCCAGCACATCGCGGTCTACGACCTCGGCGGCGGCACCTTTGATATCTCCATCCTACGGCTCGATGACGATCTCTTCGAGGTGATCAGCACCGCTGGCGACACCTTCCTCGGCGGCGATGACTTCGACGTCCTGATCTCCGACCACCTCGCGCTGCAGCTGCAGACCACGAGCGGGGTCGACGTCTCGGCCAATCACGCGGCCCGCACCAAGCTGAAGGAGGCCGCCGAGCGCGCCAAGATCGCGCTCACCGAGGTGGAGGCCGTCGAGGTGAAGGTGCCCGGCCTCGGTCGGGACGCGCAAGGCAACACGCTCAGCCTCCAGACGCGGCTGGACCGTCACACCGTCCAGCGCCTCGTGATGCCGCTCATCCAGCGGACCTTCGTGGTCTGCGACGACGCCATCGTGGCCGCCGGGCTCAGCCCCCAGCAGATCGATCAAGTGCTGCTGGTCGGCGGCATGACCCGCTTCCCCCTCGTTCGCGAGGCGGTGGGCCACTACTTCAGCAAGATCGCGATCGCGAACCTGAACCCCGACGAAGTCGTGGCCCAGGGGGCCGCGATCCAGGCCTACAACCTGACCTCCTTCTCGGACTCCCCCGGGGCGGTCCTGCTCGACGTCACCCCCCAGACCCTCGGCGTGCGGACGGTGGGCGGCTTCGTCGAGGCCCTGATCCCCCGCAACACGCCGATCCCCACCGAGGCGAGCAAGGTCTTTCACACCGCCCACGACGGGCAGGTGCAGGTGCGCATCCAGATCTTCCAAGGGGAGAGCCGGATGGCCACCGACAACGAGATGCTCGGGGAGTTCGTGCTCGACGGTCTCCGCCCCGCCCCGCGTGGCGAGGTGAAGGTTCGCATCACCTTCGCGATCAACGCCGACGGCATCGTGAAGGTCTCGGCCGAGGATGTCGCCACCGGCAAGGCGGTGAACATGTTGATCGAGGCCAGCAGCAACCTCACCGAACAGGAGATCAAAGAGATCCAGTTCGAGGACATCGGCTTTTAATCCCGGGCCTCGGCCCGGCACCCGACTCGGGAGTCCCGGATGGCGCCAGATCCCCGCACCCGTATGCGCGTCGAGATCGACGCGCTGCACGAGCTCCTCCCCGAGCTTGACTACTACCGCATCCTCGGGGCCGATCGCTCCTGTGTGCAAGACGACATCGGCGTCGGCTTCCGCAAGGAGAGCCGTCGCCTCCACCCCGACCGCTTCAACAGCCTGGGCGACCCCGGGGTCGCCAGCCGCGCCAACGACATCTACCGGCTCGTCAACGAGGCCTACCGCTGCCTCAAGGACCCGGAGCAGCGCGTCCGCTACGATCAGCTCCTCGAGGGCGGCGCGCTGCGCATGACCGACGACGCCGAGAAGCAGGCCGCCGCAGACAAGAAGGCCAACGACCCCGAGGCCGCGGCCACCCACCCGAAGGCCGAGCGCTACTGGAAGATGGCGCTGCGCGACATCAAGGACAAGAACTACAAGGCGGGCGTGATGAACATCAAGTTCGCCCTGACCTTCGAGCCCGACAACGAGACCTTCAAGGAGGTCCTCAAGGCCGCCGAGGCCGATCTCGTCGAGTCCGAGAAGAAGAAGGAGAAGAACCCCTACAAGCTGCGGATCATGTAGGGGTTCGGCTCCGGCCCTGGGTCAGAGGTCGATGCGGGCCGAGATGCTGGCCAGCATCGGGTTGGCGGCGCCGGAGAGGAAGTAGGGGCCGCCGATGGCCCAGCCGGGGTTCACGGCGAGGTCAAAGCTGGCGTGCTCCTGCTTGAAGCCGGCGCCCATCGAGCCGCCGACGCGGGAGCTCCACACCATCGGGAAGTCGGTGGCCTTGGTGTCCTTGAGGCCCACGAGCGTGTCGACGTGCCAGCCGGCGGTGGCGGCGCCGCGGAGGTACATCCACTCGCGCACCGCGTACTCGGCGGCGACGTTGGCCACGGGGACGTCGACCGCGAGGATCGTGGGAACGTCCTTGCCGTAGAGGTCCTTGCCGGCCTCGGCGTCGAGCGAGGTGATGCCGAGCACGGGGCCGAAGAGGAGGGCAGCGTCCACGCCGTCGGCGTTGAAGCGGGGGCCGATCTGGAAGGCGCCGGTGAGGGTGGTGCGGTCCTTCTCGCGGTAATCGACGTCGACCGAGATGAGCTGGGCCGACTGGTCGGTCAGCTTGCGGTGGCGGAAGGTGAGGTCGATGCCCGCAGCGGCCTTCTCGGTGTCCTTGGTGGTGGAGTCGTCGAGGACGCGGCCCTGGAGGAGGAGGTTGCCGCTGAGGGCCCAGTTGGTGGGCTCGTCGCCGCCCTCGCCCTTGCCGTAGGCGCCGCCGAGCTCGAGCGTGGCGGCGTCCCAGCCGATGTGGCCGCTGAAGCCGGCGCCGTCGGAGGCCTGGGTGAAGGTGGCGACCCAGGCGGCGGGGGCGCCGGAGGCCGTGGAGCCGCCCGCTGGCACGTGGTTGAAGTAGAGGGCTCGGGTGACGTCGTTCTCCCAGGAGATGCCGCCCTGGGCCGCGCCGTCGTAGTGCAGCCACACGTTCTGGCCCTCATCGCCGAGGACCGAGGGGAAGAGGAAGAAGTCGCTGTCGTCGGTGAAGCCGCCGTTCCGGGACAGCCCGTCGATGCGGGCCGGGGTGGCGGAGGCGGTGGCCGAAAGGGCGAGCAGCAGGGACACAGCGGCGAGGCGCTTCAGCATGAGATCTCCATCTGGGGTACGCGGACCGATCGGGCGGGGAGGCAAGCGACCGCTGGAGGCCGCGGGGTGCCACCCTGGAAAGTGGGCGGCAGAGTAGCGCGGAATCAACCGAGGGGAAAGCGCTAAGCTCGGGTCCGCTCTCTGCCCCCTGTCAACCACGGCCGGTCAGTCGACCACGGTCTCGCTGAAGTCCGGGTAACAGAGGGTGACGTCGCCGGTGAGCCAGCGGAAGCGGAGGGCGCTCGCCGGGCCCCCACGCTGGGCGGCGTAGACGATCACCGGGTACTGCCCACCGTCGAGGGACAGCGGCACGGTCTCGGGCTCGAAGGCGGTGCGGCCGGACTGGGCGGCCACCTGCACGTCGTCGAGCAGCACCCAGGCGTCGGTCGCGGCGCCGAGGGTGAAGCTGGCCTCGGTGTCATCCCAGACCCGCAGCCAGGCGACCCACCAGACGGCGAACCAGGCCGGATCACCCTCGATGCCCTCGTCCAGCGGCCACCAGTTGGCGCCAAAGTCGAGGCTGGGGTCAAAGTCGGCGATCGAGGGGCGGGACGGATCCCACCAGTCGAGGGCGGTGGGGTCGAGGGCGTCCTCAACGCCGGTGTCGGGGGCGGCGACGCCCATCTCGTCGGCGGTGAGGTTCGTGTAGTGTCCGGCGAAGCCGGGCTCGCAGGTCTGCCAGTCGGGCGGGTTGCCGTAGATCGTGGCCGGGATCGCCGGCGCCTCGGCCGTGGGCAGGGCGTCCGGCTCTCGCACCTGGTACTCCGAGCAGGCCACCAGGGCCGGGAGGGCGCCGTGGAGCAGCCGGAGGGGCGCGCAGGCCGCGCGGGGCCGGGGCGGGATCATGGCGGCATCCCACAGTCGATCCACTCGCTGAACCAGAGGCGCTCCTCATCGGAGGGGCCGCCGCCCGGTGGCATCGTGAGCTCTGTGACGGTGCGGATCTTCGAGCGCTCGGCCCACTCCCGCGCGAGGTCGAGGCTGTCGAGATCGACCCCCACGGGCGCCCCTTGGCGGGCGTCGGCGGGCAGCATCGAGCTGTGGCAGCCCGCGCAGTGCTCGAGCAGGAAGCCCTCTCCGAAGTTCGAGTACCCGAGCGTCGGGGAGTGGGTCCCGCACACCACCGCGCCGGTGTCGGCGGGCTGGGAGCAGGCGGCGGAGAGCAGCAGGATCAACATTCAGGCCCGCAGCGCGTCCAGCCCTTGTACGCCGGGCAGGAACTGCTCGGGGTCGAGGCTGGCGAGGCGGAGGAGGGCGACGCCGAGGTTCTCCGCCGCCGGGATGTCGCCGCCGGAGTCGGGCTGGCCGGTGGCGAGGTTGATCGGCTGACTGACGAGGCTGTCGTCGGTGTAGCCCACGCGCTGGTTGCCCTTGACGCCGGCTCCCACGACGAGGGCCGAGCTGTACGGCCAGTGGTCCTTACCGTTACCGCCGTTGAACTTCGGCGTGCGCCCGAACTCGCTCAGGCAGACGATCACGACCTCGTCGATGAGGTAGGGCGACGCGGTGCCGGGCGTGGTGGCCATCTTCTCCATCACGGCGTCGAGGGTGGCGAAGAGCTCCTCGTTCTGGTCGCCCTGGATGAGGTTGTTGCTGTGGGTGTCCCAGCCGCCCTCGATCCCGATCATCGCCGTGCGGCAGAGGCCGAGGCGCATGAGCTCGACCGCCTGCAGGCCCTGCGCCTTCATGCCGCTGCCGAGGTCATCGAGGCCGGCCTCGAAGCGCCGCCCCTCGAGCTCCATGGCCCGCTCGAGGTTGTCCTGCAGCGACTTCGCGCGGGCCCCGCCGAGGCCGTCCATGCGGGCCGCGGCGTAGCGGGAGACCCGCTCGTAGACGTAGGCGTCGGCGATGCGGTCGGCGGCGCTCTCCGGCACCGGCGCCGGACGATCGCTGCGCCCTACGATCGAGCCGTTGAGCAGGCTGAGCAGCGCGCCGCCGCCCGCCCGCACCACCGTCTCGCCGCGGGTGCCGGGGTAGGCGGGCCCCCCGAAGACCACGTGGGGCATCGGGTAGTCGTTGCGGGCGCTGGCGGCGATGAGCGTGGGCCAGTCGGAGAAGGAGGACGAGGAGGTGCCGGTCATCACGAACTGGCGGGCCGACTCGTGGCCGACGCTGTGGCTGTCGAGCCCGTTGACGATCGCGGCGCGGCGCCCCCAGCGGCGAAAGAAGTGGTCGACCTCCACCCGGCCTGGGCCGCCGGTGTAGATGAGGTTCCCCACGCCCCCGGGCTCGCTGTCCACCTCCATGTCGACGCCCTCGACCCCGAAGTGGGGATCGAGCACCGCGGTGCTGTCCCACCCGCCGGAGGCGAAGAAGAAGAGGAATTTACGCTCGGCCACGGCGGCTTGAGCGGTGGGGAGGAGGCTGCAGGCGCCGAGGGCGGCTGAACCTTGGAGGAGCTGTCGGCGGTTGAACATGGTCGCGGCTCCGCAGGATCTAGTAAAAGAGGACGCGCGGGTCGCGCAGGATGACCGACAGGACAGCCGCCCAGGCGGCCTCGTGCGAACCCTCGAGGTCGGCGATCTCTCGCCACAAGCGCATCATCTCGCCCGGCTCGGGCGCGTCGTCGGAGAGGGGGAGCCCGGTCACGCGGAGGTAGAGCGCCCGGAGCTGTCCGTCGAAGGCGGTGGGGTTCGACTCCGGGGTGTCCTCGAGGGTCACGTACGCGAGCAGGCGGGCGGGCTCGGTTCGACCGGGGGCGAAGTCGTGGGAGACGACGTCCCAAGCCGCGGACTGCGCGAGCCGCTCCAGCACGAAGACCCCGCCCACGGAGGGGTCGAAGCTCGGGCGGGTCACGAAGGCGCCGTCGATGCCACCGGAGAGCACCGCGATGCCGATGCTCGGATCGGTGAGGCCGTCTACCGCTGAGAAGGTCATGCGGTAGCCGGTGATGTCCTCGATGATCGAGGCGAGCTGGGCCGGGGAGGCCGTCTTGACCACCGGGGCCCGCATCGCGAGGTCGGGATCGGTGATCTCCCCGGCTCGATACACCCGAGCGGTCACGATCTCCTCGATGAGCGGCTTGAGGCGTTGGCCCTTCTCCTGGAAGGTGAGGGTGTGGGCCTGCAGCTCGGCCCAGTCCGCCGAGCTGAGCTCGCGCTGGGTTAGGCCCTCCCAGGCGGTCTGCACGGCGCACTGCTCGAAGCGGGGGTCCTTGGCGATGCGCTCGGCCAGCTCGGGGATGCCGGTGGTGGGGCGACCGTAGTAGGCGGGGGCGCGGCCGGCGTAGTCCCGCCAGTTCTGCTCGTTCTCGGCCCGATAGGTGACCCCGTCTCGCAAGCTCTCCACCTCTTCTTCGTTGAAGAAGCCGAAGAAGTGCGCGGAGAGGGGGTCGAGCGTGGAGTGGCAGCTCTGACAGGAGGCGTTGGTGGCGATGGCGTCTTCGGGATCGACGGTGAGCTGATCGACGGCCGCGCGGTTGAGCACGATCGGCCGCGACAGGTAGTCGTCGCAGAGCAGCATCTTGGAGATGGCGTTGGCCCGATGCCGGTTCGCGTTGCCGCCCATCGAGGGGTACCGCTGCCAGAGGGTCGACATCGTGAGGATGCCGGCCTCGGGGCGGCCGTCCTGGTAGTGGGCGACCTGCCAGCCGGTCTCCCCTTCGGGGTATTCGAGATCCCACATCGCAGCGACCGCGCCGTCGGCCATCGTGTAGTCGGCCTCGACGATCTCGCTGTAGGGGAGGTCCTCCTCGATGATGCGGGAGAGCAGCATCAGGGGCTCGTTGGCCAGCGAGCCGGCGATGGCCGCGGAGCTCCCGGAGAGGCCCGCCTCCGCGGGATCGAAGTAGGTCGTGCCGGTGCGGGTCATGAAGCGGAGGTTCCAGATCTCCCGCATACGCCCGAGCATCCGCGGATCTTCCTGGAAGCGACCCACGAAGTCGTCGTAGAGATCTGGGTTCTCGTCGATGGCCGCGAGCTCGGCCTCCGAGGGGTGCACGCCGCGGAGGTCAACCGACAGCCGGATGAGCTGCTCCCTCGGCGACAGCAGGGTGATGCCGTCGGCGGGCTCGTCGCCACCCTCACCGCCGCAGGAGGTGAGGCCGCTGAGGAGGAGGAGGAGCAGGTAGGGGGCGGTCGTCCGGTTCATCCGGCCTCCGGTTCTGGTTCTGGCGAGCGAACGTCGAAGGCCCAGCCCTCGAGCTCCGGTTCATCGAGGGTCCCGTTCCAGACGAAGCTGAGGTCGACGCAGAGCTCGGTGACCTCGACGCCGCGGACGAAGAGCGTGCCGCAGCCGTCACAGGCCGCGTTCGCGCCGGTGTCGCCGGCGGAGCTGTCTTCGAGCGGGAGGAAGACCAGATCGTACCAGATGGCGCTGGGATCGCGGATCGAGAGGATGCCCCTCGGCTCAAGCGAGCAGTCGGTGGGGCCGCTGCTCTCGGGGCTGGCCCAGTCGAGCTCCGCCGAGAGGCTGTCGAAGTTGCCCTCGATCACCGGCTCGAAGAAGTAGGCGTCGCCGCGGAGGCTGAGGGTCTCGGCCGAACCGCCCTGCGTGGAGAGGTACAGATCGGCCCGCCAGCCTTGAGGGGTGCGGCTCGAGGGCGCGAAGAGGGTCGTGCCGGTGGTGGTGCCGTTGACCGTGCTCGACCAGCTCCAGCTCTTGTAGAAGGGGGCGGTAGAGGACACGAGGGAGAGGGCGTCGGTGGCCTCGCCGCGGAAGCCGTAGAGCGGGCCGTTGCTGTCGCCGACGCTGCCGTCGCCGATGAGCTCACGTTGGCCCTCGAAGGTCTGGCCCTCGGGGGTGAGGATGTCACCCGTGCTCGAGATGGTGGCCTTCCACCAGCCAAAGCCGTCCCAGGTGAGGCCGCCGGCGGTGGTGCAGGCGTCCTTCCAGGCCGCGCCGCCCTCGACGTCATCGAGGGCGTCAGGATCGGGGTTGCCGGCGTAGAGGTCAGGGCAGGAGGCTTGGGCGAGGCTGAGGCTCTGGCCGAGGCCGTCCCAGGGCACGCCGGTGTGGACCGAGACGGCGAGCTCGAGCGCGTCCTGGAAGGCGGCCTCCAGGTCCATGCCGCTGATGTCGGGGATGGGCAGGGCGTCGGGGGGATCGGGATCGGCGGCGGCGGGGCCGGCTCCCTCCGCCTTCTCCTCCTTGCAGGAGAGCGCTGGGAGCGAGGTGAGGGCCGCGAGCGCCAGGGCCCGCAAGGCGGAGGCGCGACGCCGGCTCATTCTTCTTCCTCGGGGTTGAAGCCGAGCACGCGCTCGTTGTAGAGGAGGATGTCCCCGCTGTCCCAGTCGAAGACCGCGGAGTACCAGGGGACCCAAGCGCCGGTGTCGTACCAGTCGAAGTAGACCAGCTCCTCTTCTTCCGACCAGCCGAAGGTGCGCACCTCGCCGTCGGAGGGGATGTCGGGGGTCTCGCAGAGGGTGGGGTCTCCGTCGTTCAGGTAGAAGAGCACATCAAAGGCGACGGTGCAGGTGGGGCAGGCGGTGTCGACCGCGGTGCCCGTGAGGCCCCAGGAGAGCGAGCAGGTGGGGGCCTCGGTGAGGTCGTCGAGCTCCTCCGTGATCGAGAGCGTGCCGGCCAGCTCGGTGTACGGGCCGCCGCGGGGGGTGACCGTGACCCGGCCGGACTCCCGGCTGGTGACCCAGTGCTCGGGGGTCTGATCCGACGTGCCGATCTGGCCGGTCTCAAAGCCGCCGCTCGAGGTGTCGTAGATGAAGGTGTCGCCGCCGTTCTCTGCGGGGAGCCCGACCCCGGCACCGCTGGAGCCGGTGTCGTCCGTGGCCTTACACGCGATGAAGCCAGCCATCCAGGCTGACATCCACGCTCGGTTGGGAATTGGCGCGGCGCGCAGCATCTCTCAGACCACCTCTCCATGGTAGCTTGCCACGCGCGGGGGGCTGTGGGCAGCCCTCCGCCGCCTGAATCCACACCCCGGCCACGTCATGCGCTTCGCCCTGCCGCTCCTCGCCCTGCTCCTCGCGTGCTCTGAGAAGAGCTCGGAGTCCCCGCCCTCGATGTTGGTCGATCCGCTGGCCCTCGATCTCGGGGAGGTCCCGGTGGACGGTGAGGGCTCGGCCACCTTCTCGATCACCAACGCAGGCGGCGGCAGCTTCGTCTTGCTCAGCGTGTCGGTGGTGGACGGCGAGCCGACGGTGTGGGACATCCAGCGGGACAGCGTCACCGAGCTGGGAGAGGGGCAGAGCTCGATCGTCACCGTCGTCTTCCTCCCCAACGCGGAGGGGCCGGCCCCCGGCCGCCTCCAGGTGCGCACCGACGTCCCCGACGTCGACACCACCTACGTTGACCTCAGCGGCGTCGGCACCCCCTCCATCGGCGATGAAGACGAAGACGGCGTGTCCCCGGCGGAGGGAGACTGCGACGACGAGGACGGCAGCGTCTTCCCCGGCAACCCGGAGGCCTGTGACGGCAAGGACAACGACTGCGACGGTGAGATCCCCGATGACGAGGTGGACGCCGACTACGACGGCTACCGGCTCTGCAGCGGGGAGTGTGATGACGCCGACGCCAACGTCCACCCCAACGCCGAGGAGATCTGTGACGGCAAAGACTCCGACTGTGATGGTCGAAACGCCGACGACGATGATCTCGATACGGATGGGATCTCGATCTGCGACGGGGACTGTAACGACGACGACGCCACCATCGCGCCTGCCCTCGACGAGATCTGTGATGGAAAGGACAATGACTGTACAGGCGTAGCCGATGACGTAGACGATGATAACGATCATCATTCCCCCTGTTCGGGCGGAGGAGACTGTGATGACACAGACCCTCTGGCGCACCCGGTCGTGGTGGAGGAGGGCGCCACCGGTGTGGCGGGAGATGACGAAGATCCTGTCGGCACGCTTGAAGAGGCGCTGCTGCTCCTCGACGAGGTCTGTCGGTCGGTCGTCTTCCTCCCCGGAGTCTATACCGTCAATGAGACGATCTCCGCGATCGACCTCACCATCGCGGGCGGCGGGGACCACCCCGACGAGACCACGTTCCACTCGAGCTCACCCGGGCGTGCCTTCACCGTCCGCGACGGGGCGCACCTCACGCTCCGGAACCTCGCCCTCTCCGAGGGCAACGCCGAGGGGGATGGCGGCGCGGTCTGGGCGGTCGGCGCGGACCTCACCCTGGAGGACGTCAGCCTGACCGCGAACCACTGCTCGGGCGACGGCGGCGGGGTGGCCGTCACCAGCGGGAGCCTCACGATCGAGCGGGCCACCTTCTTCGACAACCTCGCCGACGACGACGGAGGCGCGGTGGCCGTCGTGTCCGGCAGCCTGATGGACACCGACAGCGCCTACCTCCAGAATCAGGGCAACCGCGGCGGGGCGCTCCTCGCAGACGCCTCCTACGTCTCGGCCGACGGTGTGACCTGGTCGTACAACAAGGCGGCCGACGTCGGCGGGGCCATCGCCTTCACCGCGGCCTATGGCCTCTCGGTGGAGCGGAGCCACATCATCCTGAATGAGAGCACGAGCAACGGCGGCGGGATCTCGATCTCGGACTCCGCCCCCGGCGCCGCCTCCTATATTCGAAACAACATCATCCAGGACAACACGGCGGCGGGGCTCGGCGGGGGCGTGGCCATTACGGGTAGTCAGTCCGCCTTTGTCCTCGGAAACAACACGATCGTGGGCAATCACGGCGTCGGCGAGGGGGCCGGCGTCTATGCGGGCGCCGCGAGCTCGGCCGGGCTCATCGTCTGGGCGAACCTGATCTCGGCCTCCTACGGGGACAGCGGCCTCTACGCGCTGCCCGCGTCGGGGGCGGACGTGGCTTACAACAGCGTCTGGTTCACGTCCTCCGGCATCGAGCTCGGCGGGGAGCTCGTGGAGGGTGAGGATGAGAACCGAGCGGAGAACCCAGATTTTGTGAATTTCACCAACAATGGGGACCCCACCGACGACGATCTCCGGCTGAGCAGCGGCTCGGTGGCCCGAAACAGCGGGCCCGACGTCGCCGGCTGGGAAGACAGCGACGGCTCGCGGAATGACCGCGGTTATACCGGCGGGCCGGGGGCTCCCTGACGACTCCCGACCCCTTCTTGAGGATCTTCCGATGTTTCTCTCCCTGATTATCTCGGCGTCCTTCGCGGCCAGCGTGACCGTGAACCCGGGCGACGACATCGCCTCGCTCACGGCCTCCCTCGGCGCGGGCAGCGAGGTCGTGTTCAATGACGGCGTGTACCCCATCTCCAGCACCTTGACCTGGACGGGCATCGGCACCGCCGAGGCGCCGATCGTGCTCCGGGCCGCGGAGGGGGCCCTCCCGGTCATCGAGTACACGCCGCCGTCTGGAGAGGGCGGCTGGTACGCGGTGCGGGTCGTCGAGTCGAGCTACCTCCGCGTCGAGGGCCTCGCCTTCTCGGGCGGCGCCGGCTGGGAGGAGCTCCGTTACGGTGGAATGAACATCGACACCTCCGACAACATCACCGTGTTGAACGGCGAGATCGGCCAGTTTGGTGGCACGCTGCTCAACGTGAGCGGGAACAATCGAGCCATCACCATCGAGCACAATCACATCCACGACAACGTGGAGGGCTCGGGTGTGTATCTGGGGTACGGAGACGGTACGGTCTGGACGCAAGATAGCTTCGTCCTGAACAACTGGATCCACGACATCAACGGCTCCTACACAGGCGCCATCGTGATCCCTCCTGGCGGACAGGGCAACACCCTGCGCGACAATGTGATTTACAACGTCGCAAACACGGGCATCTACACGGGCTCTACCGAGCTCGGGGCGCCGAACGTGGTCGAGGCCAACGCGATCTGGAACACGGTCAATCAGGGAATCGAGAGCTACGGCGCGGTCCTCATTCGAAACAACCTCATCTTCAACGTGGATGGTTACGGGATCCGCTGTGAAGAGAGTGACTACGGCAACTATGAGAACGTGGTCATCACCTTCAACACCGTCGTCGACACGGGCTCCTGGGCCCTCTATGTCGAGGACTGGGCCGGACAGACGGGGATGGTCCTTGCGAACAATTCGTTCTGCAACCCGATCGGATATGGCGTGTATTTCGAGCGGCCCGATGACGATACCGGCATGCTCCAGAGCGGCGTGGGGCTCTTCAGCAGCAACATCGTCTGCGGCCTCGTCGACAACCCCCTGTGGTTCTCCGATGGATACTCGGCCGGGGGTGGGTACAGCGACTACGTGAACTCGCCCTCATGGAATTTCTATCCGACCGATGGGGCCACCCTGGTGGATGTGGCTGATCCGGCCGGAGAGACCTTCGTGCCCGAGACCGACTTCAACGGCGCCCCCCGAGAGGGTGACACCCCCGATGTCGGCGCCTATGAGTGGAGCGGCACAGACAATCCGGGTTGGGCGGTGCAGGAGGGCTTCAAGACCTTCGATCTCAAGGAAGAGAGCCAGTCGAAGGACGTCGGCGGCTGTTGCCAGGGGGATGGCAGCGGCGCGCTCCTCCTCACCCCGCTGCTCGGACTCGGGGCCCTCTCCCGCCGTCGGCGCCGCGCGGCTCTGGCGAGCCCCGCTCCTCAAGCGAAGCGGAGCTTCTCCCGGACGTCTCCCTCATAAAAGCGGTCGAGGGCCCGGGCGAGCTCCTGGGCCTCCGGTGAGCCGGTCACGGGAGGGGTCGGGCGCATCACCAGGTAGAGGTCGCCTCGGCTGGTGCCCTCTCCCGCTCCCTTACCCTTGATGCGCATCCGCTGCCCGTTCTGTACGCCGGGGGGCACCTTGACCTTGATCTCGCCGTCGAGGGGAGTGGGGACGGTCACGCCGCCGCCGAGCATCGCCTCGGAGAGGGTGAGGGGGACCTCCATTCGGAGATCGTCGCCGTCCCGCTCGAGGAAGGGGTGCGCCTCCACCTCGATGGTGAGCAGCAGGTCTCCTGAAGGGCCTCCGCGCTCTCCCTCGCCGCCCTTGCCGCGGAGACGGATGGTCTGGCCGTCCTTCACCCCCACCGGCACCTTCACCTTGAGGATCTCCTCCTGCATCGTGCGGCCGGTGCCCGCGCAGGTGGCACACTCGTCGGCGAAGGCGCTGCCGCTGCCGTCGCACTCGTTACAGGGGATGGCCATCCGCCCGCCAAACTGGTGGGTCTCCATCCGCCCGGTGCCCCGGCAGGTGGGGCATGCGCTGCGGCCGGTGCCACCCTCTCCCTGGCAGGCGCCGCAGCTCGAGGGGCGGCGGACGGTGATGCTGTTCGTGGCGCCCTTGAGGGCGTCCATCAGGCCGATCGGCACGGTGCCCTCGATGTCGGTGCCCCGCTTGGCCCGCGGGGCCTGGGCGCGTCTCCCGCCGGAGAAGAGCGAGCCGAAGAGGTCGTCGACGTTCACGCCGCCTCCCCCGAAGCCGCCGGGGAAGCCGCCACCCCCCGCGCCGCCGCCCATCGACTTCCACTGGCGGGCGCGCTCGGCGTCGAAGCCACCCTTGAGCGACGCTTCACCAAACTCGTTGTAGAGAGAGCGTTTCTCTTCGTCTTCGAGCACCTCGTAGGCGGCGCTGATCTCCTTGAAGCGGTCCGCCGCGGTGGGGGCCTTGTTCAAGTCAGGGTGAAACTCGCGGGCGAGCTTCTTGTATGCCTTTCGAATCGTGGCCTGGTCAGCGTCTTTGGCGACGCCGAGCACGGTGTACAGATCTCTCATGGAGTCCTATGGGGTGTAGCCTGTCAGGGCCTCGACCGCGGCGATGATGGCCGGGGCCGCCGAGGGCCCGACCGAGTTGGTCTCCTCGTAGTGATCCCCCTCGGCGTCGACGAGGTAGGGCGAGGACTCGTTCAGCTTGTAGTCATAGGGAGGGATGAGGTAGCCGATCTCGTCGTTGCCGAGCCCGATGATCCAGGCCTGCTCGCCCCCCATGAGGTCTTCGAAGTAAGGGCCGGTGGGGGCCAGACTGAGGTCGGGCGGGTTCGGGTTGTCGGCCTTGATGAGCTCGACCTCGTCGGTGTTCACGCGGCTGCCGTCGTAGCCGCCGATGGCGAGCTCGGGGGTGAGCTCGCCGGGGATGGACAACATACGGATGGGGCCGACCGTCACGAGGTTCACCTCGGTCTCGAGATCGGGGATGTTCGTCTCGTCGAGGTCGCGGTCGGGGTCGTAGTTGAAGATCGGCCGGTCGAAGGTCCCGAGGAGGAACAGCGCCTGGAAGGCATAGTTCTCTACCGGGACGAAGAAACGGGTGGTCGAGACCGCCACGCGGGGCTCCGTGGCCTCCGATCCACCGGCCGCGGCCTGGAGGGCGAGGTCGGCCACCACCTTTCCGAGGGCCTCCGCCTTCTCCCAGGTGTCTCCTTCGAAGTCGGCCCCGTCCATGTCCGTGACGGTGATGCCGAGGGGGGTCATCAGCCCCCCCACGGAGGCCTCGACGAAGACGCAGACGCCGCCCAGGCCGGCGCGGTCGCCGCTGTCCCAGCTCACACCCTGCTCGACCCCCTGGCGGAGGTAGTGCACGTAGTCGCTCGTGATGAGGGTGTTGTCACCGCCCAGGACCTCGGGGTGATTGCCCCAGTTGACGAGCGTGCTGATGGTGTGGCCGTCGGCTCCCGTGAGCCAGGCCACCTTCACGCGCTCCTCGATGACGACCGGGTCGCGGCTGTCCCGCACGGTGTTGCGGGTGCCCTTGGCGCCGAAGGGGGCGGCGCTGTCGATCACGCCGGTGGTGAGCGTGGCCGGCTCGAGCTGGGCGACAGCCTGCTGCACGGCTGCCGCAGACTGGCTGATCACGTAGGCCAGGTAGTCGTCGTTGACGCCGCGGCGGGAGAAGTTGGAGCCCCACTGCCCGAGCGTGTCGGCCGTCTCATGGACGTGGGTGGACTGGACGACGACGTGGTCGACGTCGACCCCCGCCGCCTTCACCGCGTCCCGGATTCGGACGACGTCGTTGTTGAACAGGCCGACGAGGTCAAGGGAGACCAGGGCCACGGTGGTGTCGCCGGAGCGGAAGGCCGCGGCGCGGGCCCAAGTGTCGTCGTGCACATCGGTGGCGGCGCGGCCCTGGCCGAAGCCGGCGATCCAGATCGGCTGGAATTCGCCGTCCGCCTCGCCGGCGTCAGGGCCGGGGTAGCCCTCATCTCCCTCGCAGAGGCGGTCGCAGCCGCAGTCGTTAAAGCTGTCCTGGCTGGAGCTGTACGTGAGCGAGCCGTCGAGGTCGGTCCAGCTCTCGAAGCAGGTGGGGGTGATCGGCAGGGCGGCAGCGCCGGCCTGGAAGGCGCCTTCGTTCGTCTCGCAGCCTGCGTCGCCAGGGCAGACGAGATCGGGGCGCCAGGCGTCGCCGGTCTCGCCGCCGCCCCCTGCTTTGTCACCGCCTTCGGCCTCCTCTTTGCAGGCGAAGGGCGCCCCGCTCAAGAGGAGTGGAAGCAGGCTCGCGAGGAGGGCGGGGCGGCGTGAGGGCCGATCGAGGGGCATGGCGACTCCGAAGGCCGAATCTACCCGAGCGGCGCCCCGGGCGCCCGCCCCGGGTCAGCCGCCAAAGAGGGCGATGCAGTCCTCGAGCACGTTGGCGGGGTGCGAGGGGATGCTCGTCACCGAGTATTCGAGCACGAGCGTCCCCTCGGCGTCGAGGATCTTGGTGAGGCGCTCGGCGTAGAGCTGGTCCTCTGAGCTGGCGGCGCCGTAGTAGAGCGCGAGCGTGCGATCGCTGTCGGTCCACAGCTCGAACGTAAAGCCCTCACCCTCGGCCCAGCTCTGGTTCTTCGAAGGGGAGTCGAAGCTCACACCGACGATGCGCACGCCGATGGCGTCAAACTCTTCCTGGAGGTCGCGGAACCCGCAACCCTCGGCCGTTCAGCCACCGGTCGCGGCGGCTGGGTAGAACCACATCACGGTCGGATTCGTGAGGAGGTCGTTCTGGTTTCGAGGCGTGCCGTCGCGGTTGGTGGCCTCGAAGGTGGGCAGCGGCAGAGCAGAGTCGGGGATGTCGCCGTGGAGGGAGGCGACCGCGCCGCTGTCCGCCGCGCCGTCGGAGCCGTCGGATCCGTCGGAGCCGTCCGCGCCGTCCGCGCCGTCGGAGCCGTCGGAGCCGTCGGAGCCTGTCGCGCCGCTGTCGGCGTCGTCACCGCCAGCGCGGTCCTTGTTCGATGGGGCGCCGCTGCTGGTGCAGGCGACGAGGAGCGGGAGGAGGAGCGGGAGGGTCTTCATGGCCGTCACTCTACCGCGCCGCCACCGAGCGGCCAGCCTAGACGGAGAGCTGATTGACGAGCGCCACAATGTCCCGGTTGCTGGCGAACAGCTCTTCGACGAGGGGGGAGCGCTCCAGCGCGGCGCCCAGGAAGGGGCCGAGCTGCGCGAAGCCCTGCGCCCCTGCCAAATCGGCGCCCAGCGACTGGGCGAGCGCGCTCGGAGAGACGCCGGGCTTGAGCTCAAGCTGACCGCGGGCGCAGAGCTCTTCCACGAGGCGCTCCAGCACGCGACCGATCAGGGGGCTCACGCGGGACGCCGGCTGGTGACGATGTGCACCCGCCCGGCGGTCACGACCAGCGGGGAGGGCTCTTGGTGTAGCCAGGCGTGGACCGCGCGGGGGTCACCGTTGGGGTAAGCCTTCAAGATCGCCTCGACGAGATCGGCAACGGGGCAAGGGCCGCGGGCGTGGACCCACCACGCCGCCCACCTCGGCAGGGGAGGGGCGGGGTGGTCCTTGAGGGCATAGTAGCCCGCGCCCAACTTGCGGACATGGCTCCCGATGTTCCGGAACCGATCGCGGACCATTCGAACGCTGAGGGGCTCCCCGGTCTCGCGTTGGAGCTCGTCGGCGAGCCAAGCCGCCCCTGCGAGCCCGCCGGCCCGCTCGAGGGCGCGCCGAACCGTGAGCGGTGGGGATGCTGCCGACGACGCCACAATTGGGGCCTCTTGCTCCGCGCGCAGCTCCAAGTGCGCCGTGGTGCCGTGGGGGCCGAAGGCCAAGGCCGGGCTCCGCGGCTCTGGCTCGGACGCGCCGCGCCGTTGGCGGGGGCGTGGCAGGTGCCATGCGAGGGCTTCCCGCTCGGCCAGCGCGTGCACGAAGGGCGAGAGAGGGGCAACGGCCGCGGGTGGCGGCGGGTCTTGTAGCGCAACATTGTGACGTTTCATGACATCTCGGAGGCTGGACAACTTGTGACTGCAAGATCACCTTTCATGGTTCACCGCCAATTGGCCATAACGGGCGATTACAAGGTTTCGTCATTGGCGCAGGACTACCGGCTTGGCGACAATGGTTTCGATAAGCGTCCCTCCGCTTGCGATCGCGGATGGGTTGGTTGGCTTGCATCGATCGTGCCATGAGAAGAAGAGAAGAGAGAAGACTTAGCCTTCGTTGCGTCACTGAGAGGCTAACGTGACCACCCGCAACCCCGATGAGAATTGTCAACCTCCGGTTGGTTTGGCGGAGAGCTGGAGGTTGGTGTCACCGCCGACCCTCCCTTCATCGACTGAGCCGGATCAGACCGCCTCCGAAAACGGAGGGTTTCCCCTTGCCGGAGAGACCTGCGGGAGCTGTGCCTGGTCCGGCCTCCGCGGGCCAGGGCGGCGGGTGCCCCGATGCCTCGCCGCGGACGGCGCGCGGATCGAGCTTGGCTGGGCCGCCTGTCCGAGGTGGGAGCCGGCGCTCGATTGCCTCCGCTGTGGGGCGTGTTGCGGTCCCGCCTTTGACGCGGTGGAGGTGTCCCGCCGGGATCCCCTGCGCCGGGCGGCGCCGGAGCTCCTCGAGGTGCACGACGGTCGGCTCGGTGTACGCCGCACGCTCGACAACCGTTGTGTAGCGCTGACCCCCGGCTCGTTGCTCTGCAGGATCTATGCGGACCGCCCGCGGTGTTGTCGCGACTTCACGCTCGGCAGCGCGAACTGTCTCTTCGCGCGTCGTCGAGTGGGGCTCTCCCGGAGCTGGTCGGGGCCACCTCCCACGTCGCGGGGCTGAGGGCGCTTACGCGGTAGGCCACGCTTCGAAGGCTCGCGCTGGACCGGCGAGGGCCCCGCGTTAAGGCCCAAAGATGGAGGTCCGCCGATGAACCCGACCCTGGCCAAGCCCGCCCCCCTGCGGAGCGGAGCGTTTGCGGGCAACAAGAATCACCGCTTGGACCGGATCTTCCGTCAAGCCAGCGCGCACGGCCCACGCATCGGCATCCTCAGCACCTGGGACGTCGAGAACAACGCGGTCCGGATCCTCGCGGCGACGCTGCGGGCCCAAGGGCACCACGTCGTCGAGATCTACTTCAAGGACTGGGTCTCGAACCACCTGGACCCCGCCTCCGCCGAAGAGCTCGCCACCCTCTCGCAGGTGGTGCGGAAGGAGGAGCTCGATCTCGTCTGCATCTCGATCCGCGCCAGCGCCTATGCCCAGCAGGCGCGTGTCATCACCGAGCACCTGCACCTCGAGCACGAGATCCCCGTGCTCTGGGGGGGCATGCACGCGACGATGATGCCCGGCGAGTGTATTGACCACGCCGACATGGTGCTCTCCGGGGAGGGTGAGCTGGCCCTGCTGGAGCTCGCCAACCGCCTCCGCGATGGCGCCGACGACACCCTGGCCTCACCCAACCTCTGGTTCCGCACCGGGCGGGATGAGGTCCAGAAGAACGGCCTCCGCCCCCTGGTCGGTGATCTCGATGATCTCGCCTTCCGGGACTACGTCACCCACGCGCACAAGTACTTCATCCAGGGCAAGCGGTACATGGTGGGCGACCCCATGCACGGCGACCCCGTCTTCCAGATGATGGGGAGCCGCGGCTGCATCTACAAGTGCAGCTATTGTTACAACTCTACCTACAAGAAGGAGGTCTACCCCGGCCAGAAGTGGTTCCGCGTGCGCTCTCCGGCGAGCATGGTGGAGGAGATCCGGGCCGCCCGCAGCCACTGGGACTTCAAGCGCATCCGCTTCGATGACGAGGTCTTCAACTTCCAGCTTGACTGGTTGACCGACTTCTGCGAGCGCTTCCCCCGCGACGTGGGCCTCCCCTTCGAGATCTTTATCGAGCCCAAGCTCGTGAACGAAGAGCGCATGACGATGCTCCGAGACGCGGGGCTCTCCGGCGTCTACATGGGCGTGCAGTCGAGCGAGCGGGTCACGGGCCACCTCTATGACCGCCGCGTGAAGAACTCTTCGATCGCCGACATCGCGCAGATGTACCACAAGCTCGGTGTGAAGCCGCACTTCCAGCTCATCTTCGACGACCCCGTCTCTACCGAAGAGGACAAGCGGAAGCTCTTCGAGATGATCGCGACCTTCCCGCACCCCTACGATCTCTACCTCTTCTCGATGACCGTCTTCCCGGGCTCGGAGCTCAGCAACAAGCTCCTTCAGAGCGAGCTCATCAGCAAGTACGACATCGACGGGATGGACAACACCCGCATCTTCTACCAGCACCGGGTCAACCTCGCGTACCCGCGTCCGGTGGAGGACACCTTCTGGATCGCCCTCACCCAGATGCTGTCCAAGCCCTTCGTGCCGAAGCCCCTGCTGAAGGCGCTCTCGAAGTCGGAGCTGCTGCGTCAGCACCCCTGGCCCGTGATCCAGATGGCCAACGCCACGAACTTCGTGAAGATGGGCGCGCTCGCGGGTGCGATGGCGGTCAACGGCGAGATGACCAACACGCTCCTCCGCCGCTGGATGAGCATGGACCGCATCATCACGACTTGAACGGGGCTTGAACGGGGCGGAGCGCCGGGCCTGCGGCCGGCCTCGTCGGAGGTGCTCCCCTCTCGTCAGGGGTGGGCGTCAAGGGTGGACGTCAGGGGTGGCCCTTGGGCTCCTCTTGACAGAAGGAGGTGGTCCCGGCCGCCGACGTGCAGAGGTTGTAGGCGGTGTCGGTGGGCTGGCGAGCCGCTCGCGCGTAGTCCAGCCACTCTCGGGCGTAGTCCTTGGACAGGCCACGATACTCGAGGGTCTGCGCGTCGATCTCCGGCGTGGGCTCGCGGCGGTAGCGGTCCTCGGCGTCCTGCCAGAGCCGCTGGGCGGCTTCGGCGCGCAGGCGGTAGATCGCGTTCACCCGCTTGACGTACTCGTCGCCCTCCCAGATCTGCTTGTTCTCGAGCGCATAGTCCGCCCAGCGGATGGCCTCTTCGGCGTTCTCGGGGTCGCCGGTCTTGTGGAGGAAGACGGAGTAGCGGAGGCACAGGTTCGGGTCGGAGCGATCGATCTCATCGAGGTGTCGGGCGATCAGCCGCTCCCAGGAGGTGGTGTCGCCGGCGGCCTCAGCGTTCGCCATGAGGAGGCGCGAGAGCTTGTTCTTGTTGGTCTGCAGCCGCTCGGTCTTGAGCCGACCCTCGAGGCAGCGGACCACGCCGGCGCTGAGCCCGCCGGAGGCGGCCCCCACCTCGAGCTGGGGGAGGCTGTCGCAGGTGGCGAGCTCCTCCCCGCTGGAGACGGCGGCCTTGGCGACGGCCTCGGTGGCGTCGGCCTCGCCGTAGCGGGAGAGCAGGCGGCGGGCGTCCTGCACCTCGGCGATCGGCACCGCCCAGGAGAGGGTCGCGGTCGCGCGGGAGAACTCGCCGATGTAGGCCATCAGGGCCTCCTCGCCAGCCGGGCCCCCCTGGCGAGCGAGGTTGAGGGTGTCCTTCCAGAAGGCGGCGGCCTCGGCGCGGAGGCGCTCCTCTGACTCCTTCATCCGGGCGGCGATGTCTTCGCGGGCGACCGTGGCCAGGGTGGCGGCGTCGGGGCCGCGCTCCAGGCCCTTCCCTTGGGCCAGCACCCAGCCCTGCGGCTCCAGGCGTCGATCTTCGGTGGGGTGGGCCGCCCGTCCGACCGAGACCCCGAGCCGAGCCGTGTAGGCCTGGGCCTCCTCGAAGGTGACGCGGCCATCGGGCTGACCATCGAGCTCGCCGTCGGCCCAGCCGCGGAGAGCACCGAGGGCCGACCAGGTGAAGAGCCCGTGTCGCCCCGGATCGAAGGACCAGGACGGCGCGTCGTCGCGGGCGGCCGCCCACACGGCCACCCGCTCCGAGGGCAGCGTGAAGCCGTCCGGGACCTTGGTGTCGCGGCCGGGGATCAGCTCCAGCCCGTCTCTCCCGGCGTTTCCGAAGCCGGCGTCGAGCACGACGATGACCCGATCGGCCTTCATGGGGCGTGTGAAGACGTCGATCAGCTCGTCGAGGCGGAGGCCTCGGCTGGTGAGGTTTCCTGCGCCCGCGTCGACCCCGAGGAGGAGGCGACGGCCATCGTCGGTCACCGCGCCGTGCCCGGCGTAGTAGATCCACACCGTCCCGCCCTTCTTGACCTTGGTGGCGATCTTCTTCGCCTCTTTCAACATCGCCTCTCGGCCGACGTTGCCGAGCGAGACCACGCGCCCCTTGGCGACCCCCCGGGAGAGCAAGAGCCAGTCTCGGAAGGAGCGCGCGTCTTCACCGCCGCGGACGAACTGCGGCAGCGAGGTGTACGCCTCGTTCCCCACGACCAGCGCGACATCCTTGGGGGCCTTCTCACCGGTGCGGACGACGGGATCGACCGTGGGGACGGCCGTCCCCGCGAGGGCGGGGGAAGAGAGCCCGAGGGCGGCCCACAGGGCGAAGAGGGGGAGGCGCATGCGGCTCCGATGCTGCCACGGTGAGAGGGTCGGTTCAAGGGCCCGGGCGGCGGTTCGCGCGTGGCTCCTCCCGCGGAGCGCTCAGGTTCTGCGGCTCAGGGTCTTCGGCTCAAGTGCTCGGAGAGGCGTGGCATGATCTCGACGAAATTGCAGGGCCGATAGCGGCTGTCGAGCTGATGTACCAGGATGCCCTCCCAGGCGTCTCGACAGGCGGAGGGCGAGCCCGGCAGGGCGAAGAGGTAGGTGCCCCCGGCGACCCCGGCGGTGGCGCGAGACTGGATGGTGGATGTGCCGATCTTCTGAAAGGAGAGCCAGCGAAACAGCTCTCCGAAGCCGGGGATCTGCTTCTCTACCACCACATCGAAGGCCTCGGGGGTGACGTCCCGCCCGGTGAGGCCGGTGCCACCCGTGCAGATCACCACGTCGACGGTGGGGTCGTCGATCCACGCGCGCAGGCGGGCGACGATTTCGTCCACCTCGTCCTTCACGATGGCGCGATTGGCCAGGGTGTGCCCAGCCGCAAGGAGGGTGGTGGCGAGGTAGGCGCCCGATCGGTCGTCCGCCACGGAGCGGCTGTCCGAGACCGTCAGGAGCGCGATCCGCACCGAGTAGCTGGGGCGGGAGGGGTCGATTCCAGTCAGGGCAGCCTCCAGGTCGCTGCGCCAGATAACATGTGCCATGCTTGACCATCATCCTCGCTCGTGGCTTTGCTCCCCTCTGCGCCTCCCGGGCCTCCTCTTGCTCGGCGCCGTGGGAGGATCTTGCCTCGCCGGCTGCACCTCCAAGGCGGAAGACAGCGGGTCGGCCGAGGCCACGGACGGAGGCGGAGATGGGGGAGGCGGAGGGGACGTCGGGGGGGGCGGTGAGACCCCGCTCCAAGACCGCGACGGGGATGGATACGCCGAGGACGTCGATTGCCGAGACGCCGACCCCGACATCTACCCGGGGGCCCCGGAGCGTTGGGACGGGGTCGACGACGACTGTGACGGTCGTAACGACGGCGACGGCCACTACGAGGGGTCCCTGTCCGTCGAGGCGGTCGCGGTCTTCGAGGGGCAGCCCTACCCCTTCTCCCTCGACTGCCCGATGACGCTTGATCGGGACGGAGACCTGCTCTTCGCCGAGGCTGTCTGCTCCCCCGATCCCGGCGACCCGTGGGCCATGCTCCTCCTCGGAGACACGCTGCGCTTCACCTTTGACGAGCCGCCGATCGAGGACGACGTGTACGCCGGGCGGATGGTCATCCTCTCCTCCGACGGCTGGGACACCTTCGCCGAGGGCGAGCTCAACTGGGTGGGCTTCGACGATGTGGCGGTCTCGGTGGCCCTCGACTCGATCAGCCTCGACCTCAGCGCCGGCGGAGCGCTGACGTGGGATGGTGTGATCCCGCCGGCTTGAGAGGCCCGGGCCGGCGGCGGTGAGCGCTTGTGGGCCTGACCATCTGAGCGTACATTGTCGCGCGAACGCGCCGTCGCGCCGAGGTGGCCGCTGTTGAACAAGCTGTTGAACAACCCGCTCCGACACCGCCCGCCCTCCGCGCTGCTGCCGCTCGCCCTCGGGGCGGCGCTGGTCGCCGGCCCGGCTTGCAAGGACGAGCCGGTCGCCAAGGGTGAGTCCCAAGCCGAGCTGGGGCCGGCCCCCTCGGTGACGCCCGCCGAGCCGCAGCTCCGACGGTTGACCACCGTTCAATACGGGAACACCGTGCGCGCCTTGTTCGGCGACGACATCGTCGTGCCTCAGGGCCTCGAGCCGGACACCGCCGTGGACGGCTTGTTCTCCGAGGGCGCCACCGCGGCCAGCCTCTCGGCGAGCGGGGTCGCCGATTACGAAGACGCTGCCTTCAACCTCGCGGAGCAGGTGATGGCCTCCGAGACACGGCGGGCCACCCTCGTCACCTGCTCCCCCGTGGACGTGGTCGATCCGGACTGCGTCCGCGACACCCTCCGCGCCCTCGGGCGTCGGGCCTGGCGCCGCCCGCTGAGCGAGGAGGAGCTCGACAGCCTGAGCCTCGTCAGCACCACCGCCGCCGCGGTGCTCGACGACTTCTACGCCGGCCTTGAGTTCGGTGTCGCTGGCTTGCTGCAGTCGCCCTATTTCATCTACCGGGTCGAGCTCGGTGAGGACGACGGCGCGGGCGGGCGGGTCTACACCAGCGTCGAGATGGCGTCCCGGCTGAGCTACTTCCTCTGGAACACGATGCCCGACGATGAGCTCCTCGACGCCGCCGAGGCGGGAGAGCTCAGCACCGATGCTGGCATCGCGGTCCAGGCCGATCGGCTGCTCGCCGATCCGCGTGTCCGCGAGGGGGTGGCGACCCTCTTCGACGAGATGCTGGCGCTCCACTCCCTCCCGAACATCGACAAGGACCCCACGGTCTTCACTCGTTTCACCGACAGCCTCGGCGCCGCCGGCCGGGAGGAGACCCGCCTCGGCATCGAGGCCTTGATCTTCGAAGAGCAGGGGAGCTACCTTGACCTCTTCACCACCCGCCGCACCTTTGTGAACCGGGAGCTCGCGGCCCTCTACAACGTCGCCGCGCCCTCGCGGGACGGCTTCGGAGAGGTGGAGCTCCCCGCCGACGGCGGCCGAGCGGGCCTGCTCGGCCAGGTGGGCTTCCTCGCGCTCAACGCGCACCCCACGAGCACCTCGGCCACGGTGCGCGGCAAGTCGATGCGAGAGCAGCTCCTCTGCCAGACGGTGCTGCCGCCCCCCGCCGACCTCAACGCCTCCCTCCCCGAGGTCTCCGAGGCGGGGCCGACCATGCGCGACCGACTCTCGGTGCACGCCACGGATCCGGCCTGCGCCACCTGTCACAACCTGATGGACCCCATCGGGCTCGGCCTCGAGAACTTCGACGGCCTCGGGAGCTGGCGCCTCACCGAGAATGACACGGTGATCGACCCCAGCGGCGAGCTCGACGGTGAGCCCTTCGCCGACGCCATCGGCCTCGGCCAGCGCCTCGCGGAGAGCCCCCGGGTGCCGTACTGCCTCACCGAGACCATGTACCGCTACGCCGAGGGCCACCCCCTCGCCGAGGGAGAGGAGGCGATGGTGAACTGGCTGAACGAGGCCTTCGTGATGGAGGAACACCGGGTCGAGCCTCTCCTCCGGGCGCTGGTCACGAGCCCGGGCTTCCGCACCGCGGGCGCCCTCGAAGCGGTGGGAGGCTGAGATGGCCCGCGCGCCGATCAACCGCCGACACCTCCTCCGCGGCTTCCTCCGCGGCAGCCTCGTCTCGGTGGCCCTGCCGCCGCTCGAGGCCTTCTTCAACAGCAGTGGCACGGCCTACGCCTGCGGCGGGGCCATCCCCCGGCGCTTCGCGCTCTTCTACTGGGGCAACGGGAACAACCCGAACTACTGGGTGCCCACTGGCGAGGGGGAGGGCGACGAGTGGAGCCTGTCCACGGAGCTCGCCAGCCTCGCCGCCATCAAGCACAAGCTCTCCGTCGTCAGCGGAATGGCCGTCAAGGTGCCCAACACGGAGGCCCACCTCGCCACCGCCGCAGGCATGCTCTCCGGCGCGCCGCTTCAGGCGGTGGGCACCGACTTCACCTTCATGGCCCCCTCGATCGATCAGGTGATCGCCGCCGAGCTCGGTGACGACTCCATCTTCCGCTCGATCCAGACCGGGGCCACCAACAACTCGGGGATGTCGTACAACGGCCCGAGCAGCAAGAACCCGCCAGAGACCTCGCCGTACGCGCTCTATGAGCTCATCTTCGGCTCCACCTTCCGGGAGCCCGGTGAAGAGGGCGTGGTCGATCCCCGCCTCGGCCTCCGGCAGAGCGTGCTCGACGCCGTGATGGCTGACACCGCCGCCCTCCGCAAGCGGGTCGGGGCAGCGGACGCGGCCCGCCTTGACCAGCACCTCGATGGCATCCGCGATCTCGAGCAGCGGCTCGCCCGCCTGCAGGAGGACCCGCCCAACCTCGAGGCCTGCACCCGCCCCAGCGAGCCGCTGGCCGAGTACCCCGACATTGACGGCCGGCCGCAGATCTCCGCGGTCAGCCGCGCGATGTGTGACCTCCTCGTGATGGCCCTGGCCTGTGACCAGACGCGGGTGGTGAGCCACTACCTGACGGATCCGGTGTCCAACGTGCTCTTCCCGGGGGCGAGCGCGGGGCACCACAACCTCACCCATGACGAGCCGGGAGATCAGCCCGAGGTCCACGCCATCACGAGCCTCTGCGTGGAAGAGTACGCCTACCTCCTCGGCGCGATGGACGCCGTCCCGGAGGCGGACGGCACCTTGCTCGACAATTGCGCCGTGCTCGGCACGACGGACGTCTCGAAGGGCCAGACCCACTCCGGAGAGGACATGCCCATCCTCATCGGAGGCAGCGCCTGTGGGGCGCTGCGGACCGGGCTCCACTACCGCTCCTACACCTCCGAGAACGTGAGCAAGGTGCTCCTCACCCTCATCCGCTCGATGGACATCACCGCCAGCGACTTCGGTCAGGACGAAGGCTACGTCACCGACGGCCTCGCCGACATCGAAGCGTGATCTCGAGTTGGGGGGCGCCTGCCCGCCCCCGCAGGAGTGACCGCCCCATGCGCATCCCCCCCCTTACGACCCTCCCGCTGGTGGCGTTCCTCGTCGCGCTCCAGGCCGGCTGTCGCGCTGAAGATGAGCCGGGCGATCCTGCGGAGGGGAGCGCGGCGGGCACCTGCGAGGGCGGCGAGCCGGTGGTGGGCCTGCTCCGCACCCTCGCCTTCGTGCGCGCCGACGCCGATGGGGTCTCGGACGGCTTCGACCTCGACGGCTCGGTCAGCGCCGAGAGTGACGCCCTCGGCTGTGGCATCACCGACTATGTCGACCCCGATGGCAACACCGGCATCGACAACGGCTGGGCGCGGGTGCAGCCCGCCCTCGACCTCACCGAAGCGGCCGCGATCGAAGGGCTGATCCAGTCGAGCATCGAGGCCGGCAACCTGCTGATCATGTACCAGATCACCGGCGTGGACGACCTCATCAACGACGACTGCGTAGACTTCACGGTGCTCCGCGGCACCGGCACCCCGATGCTCGGCACGGATGGGCTCATCCTCTCCGGCCAGACCTTCGATCGCGACCTCTCCATCCCCGCCGTCCATGTCGGTCAGGCCAGCATCGTGGACGGGGTCCTGATCGCGGCGCCCCTCGAGCTCTCAATCCCCCTCACCGTCTTTGACGTCAACGTCGACTTCAAGGTGCAGGGGGGCGCCTTCCGCGTAAACCTGGAGGACGCCGAGAACGCCTCGGGTGTCATGGGGGGAGGGACGAACATCGACGCGCTCGTCGACGTCGCCGAGACCAACAACGTGGACGCGGCCCTGGCGGGCATCATGCAGTCGCTGCTGGACGCCAGCGCCGACCTCTGGCCCGACGAAGGCGGGGTGTGTCACGACATCTCGGTGAACTTCGAGTACGACGCGGTTTCCGCCTACTTCTATGAAGATACTGGCCCCTGACGACGTCTTTGGGGCGTCCCAAGGGCAGACCGGTGACCTACCCTCTTGTGGAGGGCGGGGATAACCGCTGGTCGTGTTGGCGCGCTCCTGCGCGTTGGAGGTTCTCGTGGCGAGCAAGGGCGTAAAGATCGCGATCGGTGGGTGTGCTGGGCTCATCATGATCCTCGGCTGCGCGGGCGTCGGCGCCGCAGGCGTGGGGTACTTCCTCTACTCTCAGGGGGACGCCGCGCTGACGGCCTGGCTGGAGGAGCAGGGCGTGAGCGTGCCCGGCTCCGCCGGTGGAGCCGAGGAGGGCGGGGAGGAAGAAGAGGAGGTCGCACCGGAGGAGCCCGCGGCCGAGGCCGCCCCCGCCGTCGAAGCGCCGGCTCCGGAGCAGGCGGCCGAAGCAGACCCCGCGGCCGTAGACCCCGCCGCTGCCGACCCCGCCGCCGCCGAGGCGACCACGGCCGCCGCCGAGCCCCCCGCGGAGAAGGCCCCCGAGAAGGAGGCGCCCGCCGCCGCGAGCGCGGCCTCCTCCGGCCGCTCGGCGAAGACCGCCTCCGGGAGCTCCGGGAGCACCGGGAGCTCACGGTCGGCGACGGCCAGTACGGGCCAGGGTTCGTCTCGCACCAGCACCTCGTCCGGCTCGACCTCCACCTCCTCCGGCGGCAGCTCCCGCACCGCGTCGAGTCGCACCGCCGGCACCACTTCGACGGGGACCAGCGGATCGACCGCGACCACGACGGGGGGCACCTCGCGCACGGCCTCGGCGGCGTCGGCGGGCACCACGACCACCACCACGACCTCCACGCGGACCAGCACGGCCACCCGCGCGGAGCCCGAGGAGGACATGGAGGTGGAAGACCTCGACGGGCCGACGACGACCGCGGCCAAGAAGGGCACCAAGAAGAAGGGCAAGTGAGGCCCGTCGGGCGGCCGTGAGGCGCGTCCGAACGTGC
This sequence comes from Myxococcota bacterium, assembly GCA_044344255.1. Classification (GTDB taxonomy): domain Bacteria; phylum Myxococcota_A; class UBA796; order UBA796; family UBA2385; genus JBIJDH01. The sequence continues at coordinate 108,711 of JBIJDH010000001.1, read as the reverse complement.
AGGGCAGCCTCACCCCCGTCGTCGCTGAGCCTCCGTTCATCCCGTGGGTGCGCCTCGTCGCGCTCGGGGGCTGCGCGCTCGCGGCCCACGCCCTGCTCCGGCTGGGCGCGGGCCTGTGGGGGGCCCTCGGCACCGACGCGCCGCTCTGGGGCCTCACTGCGCGTGATCTCCTCGTGGGGGCGCCGCCGCTGGTGCCGCCCGGCTACCCCGCCCTCGTCGCGGCGCTGATCGCCCTCGGGCTCCCGCTCGTTCCGGCGGCGGTGTCGGTGTCGATGGTGGCCGCCGCTGGGGTGCCGCCGGCGGTCTTCTGGTTGGCCCGCCGAGGGGGCGCTTCCCCAGCGGCTGCGGGGCTCGGCGCGGTCCTGGCCCTCCTCTCGCCCGACGTGGCGGCCTGGGCCCAGCAGGTGCAGCCCGACAGCCTCGCGGCCCTGCTCACTGTCCTGCTGGCCGGCGCGCTCTTCCAGGCCCGGACATCCGCTCGGGCCGCCTTGATCGCGGCCGGGGTGGCGGGCTTGCTGCCCCTGGTGCGAGAGCACGGGCTCCCGCTGGCGGTCGTCGCGGGCGCGCTCCTCCTTCACGCGCGGCGCTTCGGCGCCCTCGGCCTGCTCACCGTCCTCCTCTGTGTCGGCCCGCTCGCCTTCGGCGGAGGGCCTTGGCCTTGGGCGCAGCCCTGGTCGGATCGGTCGAGCGGCGCCCTGGCGGTCTTTCAGGCGACCGGCCCAGAGTCGCTCCCCTTCCTCCGCGAGCTTCATCGGGGCGATCGTGCGGCCTACCTCGCCCTGGTGGAGGGCGGGGATCGTGTGGGGCAGCTCGCCTGGCACGCTCGGCGGGCGCTCTCGCTCTCCGGAGATGGGCTCCTGATCATCCTCGTCGCGGTGGCGGTCGCCGCTCCCCGCGGCCGGCTCCTCGGGGCCTGGCTGCCCTTACTCGCGGCGGCCCCGGCGCTGGTGATCTGGTCCCAACGGCGCCACGTCCTGCTGCTCTTGCCGCTCGCGCTGGCCGTGGCCGCGGCGGGCGCGGGTGCGAGCGGCTGGAGGCGGCGCCTCGTCGTCCTGCTGGTGCTGGCGGGCGCCTCCCCGGCCCTGATGCGCTGGCCCGAGGCGATCGGGGGCTGGCGCGCCGAGCGTGCGCGCGCCGAGCACTTCGCCGAGGTGGCGGGATGGATCGCGGGGGCCGCGGCGCCCGGATCGGCACTGCTTGGCGGCGTGTACCAAGACATCGGCCTCTACGCCCGCCTCCCGCGCCACGATCCCGATGGCAGCGAGGCGGACTGGCTGTGCTGGTTCGTGGGCGAGGGGCCGCCGCTCACGGTGGATCGGTCCGGCTGGGAGGCGGTCTACCGGGGCTCCGGCCCGCTGGCGGTGTGGAGGAAGGTGTGGAGAGCGGGGCCCGATCTCGCGCCGAGGCCGTGCCAAGACGGGCGTCCGATCGGGACGACTCCGCACCTCGCCGTGCAGTCGGCGCACGCTGAGGTTGAAGGATGTCGGTCCCTGGAGCACGGGACAGGGGGGCGAGGGCCGGGGGGATCGGATTAGGGAGCGTCGGCGCGGCCCGAAGGCCCACGCTTGGAGGCTCCCTGTGTCGCCCTTTCGCCCCAAGTTCATCGTCATCGAGGGGCTGATCGGCGTCGGGAAGACCTCCCTCTGCCGCATCCTGGAGGCCGACTGGGGGGCCCGGCTGGTGCTCGAGCCGTGGGATGACAATCCCTTCCTGGCGGCCTTCTACTCGGACCGCGATCGGTACGCCTTCCCCGCCCAGATGTTCTACCTGGCCAGCCGCTTCGCCCAGCAGCAGCAGCTCCAGCAGGTCGACCTCTTCAACGAGGTCATCGTGTCGGACTACATCTTCGCCAAGGATCGCCTCTTCGCCGAGGAGACCCTCGTGGGAGACGAGCTCGACCTCTACGATCGGTTCGCGCGCTTGCTGTCCGGCACCATCCCGCGGCCGGACTTCATCCTCTTCCTCGACGCCCCCACCGAGGTGATCCGCGGACGGATCGGCCGGCGTGGCATCGCGGCGGAGCAGGTGATCTCGGCCGAGTACCTCGAGTCTCTCCGAGCGCGGTACTATCGGCTCTGGTCGGGCTTCGAGGGGGCGCCGATCTACGTGCTCAACACCGCGGAGCTCGACTACGTCGGCGACATGGAGCATCGCGCGCAGGTGCTGTCCTACATCCGCGGCTGGCTGGATGGGCGTCCGGTGGCGGGCTCCCCCGAGCGATACCTCCCGGTGGAGGAGCGCCAGGTGCCCCTCTTCGGCGCACCCTGAGCCCGAGGGCCGCGCCGCCTCGCGTGGCGGCGTCGATCGGTTCGGGTAGGGTGCGGGGATGCCCCTGGCCGCCCTCCGCGCCCACCCTGAAGCCACCGCTGCCCTGCAGGCGGAGGGGCCCTTGCGCGTGACCCGCGTCGATCTGCGCCGCCGCGCCGATCGGCGGCGCTTTATGGCGGTGCCCCCGGCGCTCTACGCGGCGGACCCTCGCTTTGTGCCCCCGCTCCGCCGCGACAGCCACTTCTTCCTCGATCCAGATCGCAACCCGGCCCTCGAAGACATCGAGCTCATCGCCCTCATCGCCGAGCGGCGGGGGCGGCTGGTCGGGCGGGTCACCGTGCAGATCGATCGCGCCTTCGATCGCGCCCAGGGGAAGGGCGCGGCCTGGTTCGGCTTCTTCGAGGCGGAGGACGCGGCGGCAGCCGAGGCCCTCTTCGCCGCGGCGGGCGGCTGGCTCCGCGAGCAGGGCGCCCTCGAGCTCTTCGGCCCGGTGAGCTTCTCGCTCGATCATGTGGCGGGCACGCTGGTGTCGGGCTTCGATCGTCCGCCGGTCTTCGGCACCGCCTACAACCCACCGACCCACGGTCCCCTGCTGGAGGGCCTCGGCTTTCAGCCGGCTCGTGAGCTCGTCGGCTGGCGGTGGGATCTGCGCCAGGGGCTCGCCGATCCGCGCCTGCTGCAGGTCCTCTCGCAGGCTGAGCGGCTGGTGGAGCGGGACGGCTTCACGGTGCGATCGGCATGCGGCCGGCGTCGGGAGGACGACCTCGTCCACTGGCACGCCCTGCTCAACGCCTCCCGCGCCGATCAGTGGGGGCACTCCCCGCTGAGCCACCGCAGCCTCGCCGCCTTCGCTTACGATCTGGGCCGCGTCGCCATCGATGACTTGCTGCTCTTCGTCGAGCATGAGGGCCGCCCGGTGGGCTGCGCGATCACCCTCCCCGACGTGACCCCCCTCCTGCCGCGGGACGGGCGCCTCTTGCCCACCGCCTGGCTGCGCCTGCTCGTCGGCTGCCCGCACAGCACCACGCTGCGCCTCCAGAACATCGCGGTGCTGCCGGACTATCGAATGCGCAGCCTCGAGCTCCTGCTCCTCGCCGAGACCGCGCGCCGGGCGCTGGCCCGCGGGGTGCGGGTGATCGACGTCTCCTGGACGGGAGAGGAGGCCCACGCCCTCCACCACGTCCTCCGCCGCGTGGGCGCGCGGCGAGATCGCAGCTGGAACCTCTATCGGATGGACCTCCAGGCCGGAGACGGCGCTCGGCTCACGGGTGGGCTCCCGGGCGCGAAGCTCCCTTGATGTGATTTCGAGGGTCCACCTTGACAGGTTGGAGGGGACGGGCCAGACTTGGGCTCCCAATCGAGGTCCCCCGGATGGCTTTCCGATTCGATCCCCCCTACGGTAAGCCCTGGCTGCTCTACGGACTCCTCGGCTGCTCGCTCCTCCTCAACGTGGTCATGGTGCTCGACGAGGGCCCGGCGGCCGGTTCGGCACCCGCGGCCGAGGCGGACGTCGCCCCCTCCCTCGAGACCGCCTCGCCCAACCCCGCCGAGGGGGCCGCGCCGCCCCCCGCGCTGCCCGCTGCCCCTGCCGTGGCGCCGATGCCCGGGGACTGGACCGTGACCAGCGGTGAGGTCTCGGGCACCCTGGCCGCCACCTTCCGCGGCGCGGTCGGCGAAGACGGCGACGCCCTGAGCGCGGTCTTCTCGCGCCTCTTCGTCTGGGACATGGAGCTCCGCCGCGACGTGATGAAGGGCGACCACATGGAGGTCGCCTGGCACAAGAACGCGGACGGCATCTACGAGATCGCCGCTGCTCGCTTGCACTCCTCCAAGCTCGGCCGCACGCTGACCGCCTACCGCTGGCAGGCCCCCGGCGACGCCTACCCCTCCTACTGGCAGGAGGATGGCACCGAGGTGCCCTACCGCCTCCAGAGCTCGCCGCTCATCGACTACGAGCAGATCACCAGCCTCCTGCGAGACCGCCCCACCCACAAGGGCATGGACTTCAAGACGCCGGTGGGCACCGAGGTCGTCTCTCCCAAGGCCGGCGTGGTCACCCGCGTGAACTGGAATTGGGCCTCCAACGGCAACTGTGTCGAGGTCCAGTTCGACGACGGGGCGGTCGCGAAGTTCCTCCACCTCTCGGAGAACAAGGTCGACGTCGGCACCCGCGTCGCGCCCAACCAGGTGCTGGCGCTGTCGGGCAACACCGGCCACTCGATGGGCCCCCACCTGCACTACCAGGTGGAGGTCGGCGGCAAGGTGGTCGACCCCATCGACTACCACGGCGCCGTTCGCCGGAAGTTCGAGGCCTCGCAGTCTCCCGCCTTCCAGGCCGATCGGGCCCGCCTCGACGCCCTGCTCGGCCAGTCGCTGGCGGCTCGCTGAGGGGCTGGGCTCCGGTCAGCGGATCGCGTAGAGCTCGGCCGCCCCGTCGGGGAGGGCCGCGACGGGCTCGACCGTGAGCCCCTCGGACACCGCCGCCCGCCGCAGATCGGCCGCTCGGGGGTGCCGGTCGTAGATCATCGGCGCGCTGCTGCGGACGATCAGCAGGTGGCCGCCGACGGCGACGCGGAGGAGGTGCGGGAGCAGGTCGGCCTCGGCGCGGGAGGCGGCTCCCCAGGCGTTTTGTACGGCGATCTCGGGGATCATGAGCTCGAAGACGCCCATGGCCTCGTAATTGCAGAGGGTGAGCCGCTCGACGCCTGCGCCCCGCACCATCTCCACCAGGGCCGCCTGCCCGGCGGCGGTGAAGGTGGGCACGGAGATGGTGGAGAGCACGGGATCGGTGCGCCGTAGGGTGTCGATGCCGGAGATCGCCCATGGGGCGCAGAGCAGGGCCGCGACCGCGGTGACCACGAAGCTCCGCTGCGGGCCGAAGCGGGCGGCGAGCTCGGCGGTGGACAGCCCCACGACCAAGGCCAGGGTGGGCTCGGCCATCGCGAGGTGGTGGAGATCGCGGGCCACGAGCCACAGGAGGCCCACCTGGAGCAGGAGGGTGAGGCTGGTGAGGCGGAGGAGGGCCTGTCTCGGTGTCGGGTGGCGGTCGACCCAGGCGAAGCCGACCCCTGCGAAGAGCAGGGCCCAACCGATGATCCGCCCGATCGAGACCGCTGGCGCCCCGGTGGCACCATACGCTCGCGCGAAGAAGGGGAGGGGAGAGATCGCCCACGCGAACAGGTTTTCGAGCCCCTCCCGGGTCGGGGTCGCCGCTCCGGTGAGCGCGGCCGTGACGCGGCCCACCTGCATCCCGGCGAAGTCGTGGCTGTTCACGTGCGGCGAGGCGGGCACCCCCAGCCTGTGGTGGATCCAGGTCAACCACAGCGGCGCGGTCCAGCAGAGCAGCGCCAGCAGCGGCGCGGCCTTGGGGGAGGGGAGCGGGGGCTGCGTCGCGGGTCGATCCCGGCGGAGCGCGAGCGCGGCGAGGGCCAGCGCGGCGAAGCTGAGGACGAAGGTGAGCTTCGCTTGTACTCCCAACCCCAAGCCGAACCCCAGGAGCAGGAGCCCGTGGCGCCCACCCGCCCACCGTCGCCTCCAAAGCCCCAAGAGGCACAGCAGCCCGGCCAGCTGGAGGGTGAGCTCCGTGCCACCGAGCACCTGCTTGTAGAACAAGAAGGCCCAGTCCGTGGCGAGGAACACGGCGGCCACGCCGGCCGCCACCGCGGAGGCGGAGCGGGCGAGGAAGCGGTGGACGAGGACGATGAGCAGGGCGCCGAGCGCGATGTTCAGCGCCCTCACCGCCCCTGCGGACCCCGTGAGCCCGTAGACGAGGCGGGCTGGCCAGTCCGAGAGGCCGCCGGTGTGGGCGTTGATCGCGAGGGGCAGGCGCAGGCCGCCCGGCAGGGTGAGGCGCTCGATCGGGCGCGCCTGGCTGGCGATGAGGGGCCCCCACGTCGAGCCCGCGGAGGGGGTCGCGGCGCCATCCGCCCAGATGAGTGGATCTACCGAGACCATCACCGCGGGTGGGTCAGCCAGGGCCTGGCCGATCGCCACCTCCCCGACGAGGCCGACCGCGCGCGAGGAGGTCGCGGCGAGGGCGAACCAGATCGCCAGGGAGAGGAGCAGGGCCAGGGGGAGCGGGCGGTTGCGGATGGGGCCAGCCGGATTTTTTCTGGGAGGACTCGGAGGATGGCGCTACAGGTTTCCGTGTCTATACTAGCACTCCGACCAGGAGGTCCGCCTTGCCCCATGGCGACAACAACAGCAGGGACAGCACGAAGGGAGGGTCGCCTGGCGATCCTGGCCGCGATCGGGCGCGTCCCGCAGGCCGCAGCTTGAACGACCGGCTGCGTGAGGTCGCCGAGCGCTTCGACGAGTGGATGGACGAGCTGCTCCCCGGCCCGGCGCCGATCCCCGTCCCCGTTCCGGTCCCCGTGAACCCCTCGTCGCGCCGCCGACGCTGAGGGAGAAGCGTAGGGAGAAACGTAGGGAGGAGGACCCCCAAAAGACGACGCCCCCGTCAAGACGGGGGCGCCGGTCCTCACGAGGAGGACTTCTTCAGTTGGACATCTCGGCGGCGGTGTCGTCATCCTTGTCGCCGCAAGCGGCGAGGGAGAGGGACATCACGGCGGCGAGAAGAAGAAGGATGCGAGCGGTCATAGGCGTCTCCTCAATCGGGGGGTTCGATCAAATCGTGGCGGACTGCTCTGCCACGACTCGTGCTCCGGAGTGTGGACCCGGAGCAGCCCCTCGCGGGGCTGAATGCAGTCTCACCAATGACGGCCCCCCTGTCAAGAAGGGCGACCACATTCTCGGGTCGATCTCCGCGGTGCTCACGGACGGTTGACATGTGCACCCCGAGGGCGGTACCTGCCAGCGATCGGTGTGGATCTGCCTCGCGGCGCTGGATTCGGCTTGCTCGACTCGGTCAGGGAACGCGTGGAACGCTGGAGCGCGCCCTTGGGGGGGCCCGCCGGGCTGCTGATCGTCGGGCTCGCGCAGGTGGTGGTCGCTGGCTTCTTTGTGATCGACCCGCGCATCTGCTTCGCCCTCGTGCTGGGCGTCGGGGTGCTGCTCTTCGTCCTCGAGCGGCCCCTGATCGGGGTCGGCGTGCTGATCGGCGCCCGGCTGCTCTCTACGGGGGCGATCGTCTTCTTGCGGATCGGCACCGTCGGCATCGGCCCCTTCGAGCCCGCGTTGCTGCTCTGCCTCTTCGCGCTGCTCGCCCACGCGCTCTCGCGGCGCACCGCGCTCTGGCAGCGCTGGCCGTGGCAGGCGCCGTGGTTGGCGCTGGCGGGCTGGATCGTGCTGTCGCTCGCCTGGTGTGTCGACAAGAAGGACGCCATCGGCGACATCCTCCCGATGCTGATGGTGCTGGCGAACACGATCGTCATCCTGGCCTACGTGAAGACCTGGGCCGACTTCCAGCGGATGTTGTGGTTCTGGGTGGGCGCGTGTGTGGTGATCGGCCTCCTCACGATCGCGGTGGATGTGCTCGGCATCCAGGTCACGACGGTCACGTTCAAGGCGGCCTCGGGCGGCGGGCGGGAGACGGGGCTCGGCCAACAGCCGAACTGGTTCGCGATGAACCTGATGTTCATCATCCACACCTGCTTCGGGATGGCGCTCGTCGACAAGGTGCGCTGGCGGCGTTGGCTGCTCGTGCTGGCGGGCTGCTTCATCTTCTTCATGATGCTGCTCTCCGGCTCGCGGGGCGGCGCCGCCGCCACGCTCATCGGCGGCCTGCTCGCCGCGGGGATGCACCCGCTCTTTCGGCGGTGGTTCCTCCGCTTCGGCGCCATCACCGCCGTCATCTTCGTGGTGGGCATCTCCTTCAACCTCGGGGACAGCGCCAAGGCCTTGATGCGCATCGCCAGCAACCTCGGGTTGAGCGGAAACTACCGAGAGCTGAATTGGCTGGTCTGCGTGCAGATGTTCCTCGACACCAAGGGCCTCGGCATCGGCGCGGGGGGCTACGAGCTCCTGCTGCCCTCCTACAACTACTATGTCTCCGACTCCCTCTACGATTACCCCCACGGCATCTTCTGGGAGGTCATCGCCCACTACGGCGTGGTCGGGCTCGGGCTCTGCGCGTGGCTCTTCGTGGCGGTGGTGCGGATGGTGCGGGAGGTGGTGGCGCTCACGAAGGGCACGGTGGCCGGCGTCTACGCGTGGACGATGCCGGCGGCGATGCTCGGCTACTTCGCTTGGTCCTTCCTCGAGTTCACCTTGAATGAGAAGCCCTTCTGGGAGTGGCTCGCGCTCTACACCGCGCTCTACTTCATCGTTCGTAAGGCCAAGGCTGACGGTGTCGCCCTCCCGGCCTACTCCACCGAGGCGGCGCCCCCCTTGAGGCTGGCCCTGCCCCGCGGAGGCGCCCGATGACGGCCGAGGGGCTGGTCGAGCTGGTCGTCGTGGGGCTGGCCGTCTGGGCCGCCGTACGGACGCTCCCCGAGCCCCCCTCGCTCGACACCGAGCGCCTCTTCAAGCTCGTCCTCGCCACCCTGACCCGCGGCGCGATCGAGGCCGAAGGGCTCCCGGTGGACGCCGCCAAGCTTCGGTGGACGACGGAGCTCGAGGCGCGCCTCCCGAGCCTCCTCGGCGGCTTGGCCACGGCGGAGCTCGAGGAGGATCCCGCGGGGCTCGGCGCTGACTATGATCCGCGGGGCCGCCTCGGCCCCACCGTTGACTGGGAGGCCATCGCCCGCTGGACGCCGGCGGTGCAGGAGGGCCTCCGCCGACGCCTCGGGCACGTGGTGTTCGCCGTCGAGGGCTGGCCCGACCTCTCCCTGGCCCTGGGGAGCGGGGGGCTGCGATCCCACGACCTCTCCGCCCTGTCGGGTGAGGAGGGGCTTGGGGACCGCCTGGAGGCCGCCTGGGGGGCTCCCTCCGACCGCCTCGTGCTCATCGTGCGCGGCGCCGCGGGGTCGGCGCTCCTCGCCGCCCTGGCCGAAGACGCCCCCCTCCGCGACCGCCTGCTCGCCTTCGTCGCGCTGGGGAGCCCCGTCTCGGCCGATCGGGAGGCCTTCCGCGCCCTCTTCACCCACGAGCGCCTCGACACCGAGCTCCAGCGGCTGACGCTCTACCTCTCGGCGGTCGACCTCTCCCCCGGCCAGCCCGTCGACCCCATCGCCGTGGCCGACCAGCGCTTCGTCGATCCCCCGCTCCCGCCCACCGGCCGTCGCTCGATCTCGGTGCACGACCTCGGCGCTCTCCCCCTCGCGGCGCAGGACCCGACCGCCCTCGGCCGCGCCCTCCTCACCCTCCTCGCCTTCACCCTCCCCGAAGGCTGACCCTCCCCGGGTGCATCGATGAACAAGATCTTCTTCGGCATCATCGCCGTCGCCTTTGCCTTCACCGTGTGGAACGGCACCCCCGCCGAGACCGGCAAGGCGGCGATGGACAGCGCCAAGGCCGCCATCGAGCTCGCGCTCGGCCTGGTGGGCTACATCTCGCTCTTCCTCGGCTTGATGAAGGTGGTTGAAGAGGCCGGGGGTCTCACCTTCATGGCCCGAATCATCCGGCCGGTCATGGTGCGCCTGTTCCCCGACGTCCCACCGGACCACCCCGCGATGGGCGCGATGATCATGAACCTCGCCGCGAATGTGCTCGGGCTCGGCAACGCCGCCACCCCCTTCGGCCTCAAGGCGATGTCGGAGCTGGAGACCTTGAACAAGGAGAAGGGAACGGCCACGAACGCCATGGTGCTCTTCCTCGCGATCAACACGAGCGGCGTGGCCGTCCTGCCGACGGGCATCATCGGCATTCGAGCGGCGGAGGGCTCGGCGGATCCGGCGGCGATCTTCCCCACGACCCTCCTCGCCACGGCGATAAACACTGTGCTCGCCGTGGTCTTCACCAAGTTCATCAGCCGCACCCGGCTCTTCCCGCTGAGCGCCGCCCAGACCGAGTCCGACGCCGCCGTCGCCCGAGAGGCGGCGGGCCGGCGGGAGAGCGATCCCGTCGCGGTGGTGGGGTTGGTGGCCTTCCTCGCCGCTCTCATCGGCCTCGTCACCCTGACCTATGTGTACAAGGAGGCCGCCAGCGCCTGGATCCTGCCGGGCCTAATCATGGGCATGCTGCTCATCGGCGTTATTCGCGGGGTGAAGGTCTACGAGGTCTTCATCAAGGGGGCAAAGGAGGGCTTCACCATGGCCACCTCGATCATGCCCTACCTCGTCGCCATCCTCGTCGCGGTGGGGATGCTCCGTGCTTCCGGGGGCCTCGGCGCCCTCACGGGCACGCTCGGCCCCTACACCGAGCCGCTGGGCATGCCCGGTGAGGTGCTGCCGCTGGCCTTCCTCCGACCGCTCTCGGGCTCGGGCGCCTTTGGCCTCACCACGGAGCTCATCAAGTCGCACGGCCCCGACTCCTACATCGGGCAGCTCGCGAGCACGCTCAACGGCTCCTCGGAGACCACCTTCTACGTGCTCGCCGTCTATTTTGGCAGCATCGGCATCATCCGCAGCCGGCACGCCGTGGTCTCGGGCCTCTCCGCTGACATCATGGGGGTCATCGGCTCGATCATCGCGGTCAAGCTCATCCTCGGCTGAAGAGCCGAGCCCCGCTCAGTCCCGCAGCGACTGCAGCCTCACCTGGGCCTCCTCGAAGGAGAGGTCGGGCAGGGCGAGCTCCGTGCCGGCGACCCGCACCACCACCCGCCCGAGCCCGTTCAGGCGGAGGAGGGGGGACTGGCTCAGGTGCACGCTCTGGAGCTTGTTCCGGTCGATGACACAGGTGGTGCGGGAGAGCCAGCCGCGGCGGATCACCAGCACCTCCGGCGTGATCAGCCAGCCCTGCGAGCGCCAGTCGAGCCAGGCGAGCAGGGGGGCCGTGGGGAGCAGGGTGAGCCCGAGCGCCCCCCATCCGCCCACGAAGGCGGCGGCCACGAGGCTGAGCAGCAGGATGTTGAGGGTGCGTTGCAGCGTGGCGCGGTGAAAGGCCCGGCGGTGCGCCGGCAGGAGCGGCGCCTCCCAAGGGTCAAAGGGCAGCGTGGGGATGGCGGTAGAGAGGCAGGTGGACAGGAGCTCGAGCGGCACCATCGGCACCCGACCCTCCGCCTGTCGCGCCGGCCCCTCCATCACGCCGAGGGCCGCGGTCTCTATCTGCAGGGTGCCATAGCCCATCCGTCTGCGCAGGAAGGTCTCGTCTACCAGCACGACCTGCACCTTCCCGATAGGGATCTCGACCCGCCGCCGCGTGAACAGTCCCTCCTCCACGACGAGGCGCTCCTTCTCGAGCGACAGGCGGCAGCGGTGGTGGCGGAGGAGGGCGTTGCCCGCCGAGAGCAGCCAGGAGGCCGCAAACGCGATGAGCACGGCCGCCAGAATGGCGCGGGGCTGTCGGGTGGCGGCGGCGAGCTCGGAGCCGCCGCTCGGGCCCATCCGCGCCATCCCCTCCAGCATCACCGCGGTGAGGAGCGCCACGGCGCCCACGCTCCGGTTGGTGAAGCCATAGGCCAGGCACTCGAGCAGGCCCATCTCGGTCAGCACGTCGGTGGGGACGGCGGCGGCGTTGGGCTCCTCCGGGGCCTTGCGGTCATGGGCCGCCTGCAGCTCGGCCTTGAGCCCCTGGGCCTCGCCGACCGAGAGGGCCGAGAGGAGGCCCTCGGTGCCGCCTCCCCCGGCGGTGTCGACCTTGAGCTCGACGAGGCCGCTCATCCGATGGAAGATGTTCCGCTCGATGCTCACGTTCTGGATGCGGACGGCGTCGATGACCTGGGCGCGGCGGTTGAGCAGCCCCGCCCGGAGCTCGAGCTTCCCCTCCACCACGCGGTAGCGCAGCGTGGCGACGTGGACCGCCGAGCGGGCCAGGGCCGCCAGGAAGAAGAAGCCGATCAGGCTGAGGTTGAAGAGCGCGCTCGGATCTCGGGCCCCGCCGACCGCGATCGCCAGCAGGAAGGGCCAGGCGCCGCGAACCGTGCGCCAGGCCTGGGGGATGAGGTTGACGAAGAGGCTGGCGGGGTGGAGGCTCCGCCAGGGCGTCTCGTCGTGCGGACCGTCAGACTCCGTCATCGCCGCCCCGCCGGGAGAGCTCGTCGCGGAGCTGCTCGGCCTCTGCCTCCGCGAGGCCGGGGATGCTGCCGTCGGCGCTCATTCCGGCCGCTGTGTACACCTGGAGGTTGGACAGGCCGAAGATACGCTCCACCGGCCCTTGTCGCGTGTCCACGTGCTGGATGCGCGACAGGGGGACGCTCGACCAGCGCCGATAGAGCACCCCGCTCTGCACCAGCAGATCGTGTTCGCGCAGGCTGAAGCGGTAGGCCCGATAGGCGAGCGCAGGCCAGACGGTGGCCCTCCCGAGGTGGAAGAGCAGCAGCGTGGCCGCGACGCCCACCCCGAGCGGGACGCTCAGGAAGCGACCGAGCCCGAAGCCGACCGCCAGCGAGGTGGGGAGCCCGGCGAAGACGAGGCGGAGCAGGCCCTGCATCCGCCAGAGGCCGACCACGCGAGGGTCAAGCTGCCGGTCAAGCTGGGCGTCGAGGGAGGGGGAGTTGGGAGCGGGCGAAGACATGGCCGGCAGCCTAACCGCTCTGGCGCCCCCGTCCTCGGCGCCCGCGTCCGGGGCGTGCCCCTGCTCGCGGCCCCGCCACCCGGGTGCCGCGACCGGCGCGCCTCCTCCGCGAGGCCCGTGCCTCCCCGCTCCCGGTGACGGCTGCCTCGAGGCCCGTCCGTGCACGACGAATTCCCTTCACCCCGGAAGGTGATACGGCTCTTCGACCGCAGTGCAGGGCGGCGACGTGTTCGGCTCCGCTCGGGAGCAACTTCTGTCAGACCAACTTCTGCAACGGGTTTTGACCAGATGGACAAACTTCAAGAAAATAGGCCGCTCTACTCCTTCCCCGACGGGCGTCTGTGGGATCTGGTGCGGCGAATGCCCCTCGCGGAGCCGGTTGGAACACCGCTCCTTGAGCTGGTCCTGGAGTTCCAGCTCTCGGGGGTCGTCCATGAATGTCGGGTCCAGCTATGGGATCCCCGCCCTGCTCTGGAGGGGTGGGTCTCCGTGCTGTCAATACCCCCATTTATGGGCCCGCGCTCCTTTGTTGGGCAAAATTCGCTCGCCTGCTTGATCGACGCCTGCGATGTGGTCCGGCTGTTGACCACTGAGGCTCTGGACCACCCTATCGACGTCCGAGCCCCCGCGGCTCCGAGCGGAGATCCGGCCCTCGCAGCCTGTGAGGGGAGAGGATGTGACGATGACTGCGACGATGACTGTGACGATGACCTCGGCTGGCGTGAGGCGCTCAACGCCGTAGAGCCCCGTGTGATCGCGAGCGGTTTTGTGAGGACCGATGATCTCCACGGCTTTTCCGAAGGTGCCGAAAAAAAGCTGGTTATCATCGGGTGCCCGTTCATTCACCCGCTCGACCTCCAGACGTTCGCTTGTCCCGTCAGCATTGGCGGTGTGACTACCTACAGTTTCGCGGTCCATGCTCTTTCGGCGCTGGTCAATGCGACGAGGTTCATCAAGAAGCACAACTGGGTGAGGTAGCCCAGAAGCGACCCTCTCCATCGCTCAGCCTCAGGTCCCAAACCGCCTCGTGCATCACTCCGCGGGCACGACGAAGACATCCTCGTAGGAGGGTGCTCGCCTGAAGAGCGCTCGCTGTGATAGAATCGCACCTGGGGGTGTGAGGTGGGTAAGCTCCTCGGCGCGGCGATTTCTTACAGACGATGGATCTACTGTGCGGTCCTCACGTTGGGTGCTCAGGTCGTCTTCGGTCCCGGAATTGACGCGCGCGAGCTCCTCGAGCTTGTGTGCCTGAGCGGGTTCGTCGGGCTGCTCGTGCTCGTGACCACCGCTGGGAGATTGTTCGACCACGTTCGGAGGGTCCTCGGCACCGAGGGCGTGGACTACCCTCAGGTTCGAATGATTGGGAGACATGGGTTGGCTTGGACAGGCGCGATGGCGGGGATGTTGCTCTTGAAGCTCTTCGCACGCGGGGAGCCGTTTGGCGGTATCAACGAAGTCACGCTCGAGTCATCCCTCACGCGCCTTTGCGGGTCGCCGTTGACGGGCGGAGCGCGCCTGATATGATTCGCCCTGGACCTTCACAGGGGGTCCATTGTGCAAACCTTTTTCGGTTGGACTCGCTCGGAGCGCGGCGTGAAAGATGAGCGTCAAAGGGTTAGAGTCGGTGTGCTCGTGGGGTTGGCGATTCTGTCAGCTCTGTGTTTATTGTGTTGGACAGCTCTGTACCGGGTACCGAGCTGGCCCGATGGGGCTCCTGGCGTGGTTCCACGTGGAGCGGGTGAGGTTGATGGCGCTCTCCAGCCCTAGGCCGCAGCTCAGGGAGAGCGAATCCGTGTCGGGGAGTCGCGTGTTGGCGATTTGTCGGGAGAGAGTGCGGAGGTGGAGGGCCTCCTCCGGCCGGCCGGCAGTGGGCTCTATCGTCCGTCGCTGGGCGATGTGGCCCATCGGGCGGGGTTGGTGCTGGTCACTTGCTCCGCGCCGGAGGTGCAGGCGGACTCCGTCGGGCGGTTGTATGTGGAGGCCACCTCCGCCGGAAGCCGAGGTCCGCCCTACCCGATCCCCCTTTCTTTCGGCGCTGGACAGCTCGCGTTCTTCGCTCCGCAGTCGGCCTCTGAGGCGCAGGTTGACGTCGATGGAGTCGGTGTTTTGCGAGTGAAGTGGAGCTCGAGTGGAGGTTCGGCAGGGATTGGGGTCTGTGACTCGGTCTCGCCAACGGCGCGGGTGGGTGGAGTTCACGGCTCCGTCGTGGGCCTGTCGGGGGAGGCCCAAGGAGTTGAGGTCCTCTCCTGTGAGGGCACGTCCGTGCTCGATGAGGACGGTCAGTTCTTCTTCGAGACCGAGGCGGGCTCCTGTGATGTTCAGGTCTGTGGGGTACAGGGCCGAGCGGAGTGTTGTGGAACGGTGACTCAGCTCTCGGTGGAAGGTGGAGACGACACCATCGTCGAGCTGTCGGCGCCGGCCGTCGGACAGTGCGAGCCGCGGTCGCTGGGCGCACAGCCCTGGTCCTGCGCGTCGGGCGGGGATCTCTTTCGCCTGATGAGCGCGAAGGTGGAGGGCCTCGTCGAGCCCGCCCAGGCGGGCAGTGCCCGCGCTCCGAACCCCCCCTCCCTGGCTGGATTGCCGACGAAGATGTGGGAGTCGATGTTCCCCGATTGTACGGTTCAGCAGCGAGACGCTGCGCGACCGCCTGTGCAGGAGTAGCCTCGGCCGAGGCCGGCGCGCTTCGTCGGGCCAGCTCCCTTCGCGAGCGACGGCGGCTCGATGTCCGCGCTGACCCGCTCAGGTGAGCAGCTCGCCCACGGCCTCGGTGACATAGCCCTCATCGACGCCCCAGCTCGTCACCCCCACGCCGGCGCCTTGGAGGGCGGTGAGGCCCGCCTTGCTCGTGTTCTCGAGGCCGGCCGAGCGGTAGTGCACGCCGCCGTGGAGGCGCCCGGAGCCCTTTCCTGCGATGAGCAGGGGGAATTCCTGGTTCGAGTGGGTGTGACCGTCGGAGAGCTCGGAGGTGCAGAGGATCGAGCAGCGGTCGAGCACGTTGCCGTCGCCCTCGGGGATGGCCTTGAGCCGCTCGAGGAAGACGGCGAGCTGGTCCATCGTGAACCCGACCGCGGCGTCGACCACGGGCTGGGGCGGCGACTCGTTGTGACAGGTGGCGTGCAGGCTGTCGGTGGCGCCGACCTGCCAGACGACCACGCCCGAGCCGCAGGTGCTCCACTGGACGCTGAAGGCCCGCGTGAGGTCGCAGGCGAGGGCGTAGGCCAGGAGGTCGGCCATCAGGGCGTTGGTCTCTTCGATCTGCTCGTAGCCGTCGATGTCGGGGAAGCTGGTCGGCTCTTCGATGGGCTCGCAGGAGGCCGCCGAGGCCGCGAGGCGGAGCTCGAGGCTGCGGATGCTGTCGAGGTGCTGCTCCAGGCGGGCCTTGTCGGCGCTGCCGAGGCGCTGCTGCAGCCGGCCCACCTGTCCGCTCACCACGTCGAGCACGCTCTGTCGAGCGAGGTTCATCTGGGGGTCGCTCGGGGCGGCGAACAGCCGCCGATAGAGGGCGACCGGATCGTACTCGGAGGGGTTCGGGTTGTTGGGCCCGTTGTGCGAGAGGTGCTGGAAGGTCGTGCCCTCGTCGGTGCCGCGGAACCGCGTGACGCCGATCTCGATCGACCGAAACGGAGACAGGCCCTCGAACCAGTCGGCGGCGTCCTGGTCAATCGTCTGTCGGGCGCAGGTGGACACGATGGTGTCGCGGGTGGTGCCGAGCTGCTCGTACTTCTGACCGGTGAGGACGCCCGTCATCCCGCTGTGGTGCGGGTGCGTGGCGGTCTTGATCTCGAAGCCGGAGAGCACGCTCACATACTCGACGAGCCCGGAGAGCCCGGCCATCGCCGTGTTGGGCGTCCACAGGGGCCCGGTGCTGAGCGGGGTCCAGGTGTCGGGGCGGGTGCCGTTCCCCCAGTACCAGAGGCCGAAGCGGTCGGGGAGCGCGCTGTCGTCGGCGTAGGCGTCACCGTTCAGGTTGAGCATCGCCTCGAGGGGCGGCAGCGCGACGGCGACCGCGGCCCCCCGCAAGACCCCGCGGAGGAGGGTGCGGCGGTCGAGGCCCGGGCGCCCCCGCCCGGTCGTCCGGTCGCCGCTCACTCTGCACCCCCGACGCCGAGGCAGGCGGCCACGGCGAGGTCGCCGCTGTTCTCGAGGGGGCCGAAGCCGCTCGCGAAGCCCTCGGACTGGCACCAGGCGTGGAAGGCGGCGGTGCAGCGGGCCCCGGCGCGCTCGGTAGAGCCGTCGCAGCCGCTGTCGTAGGCGAGCAGCGCGCTGTAGGCCGCGTCCAACACGGTCGCCCCCGGGGTGCAGAAGGTGACCGCCGTGTCTTCGCTGTTCTCGATCGGGCCATAGCCGGTGACGAGGCCGCTCGCGCTGCAGAAGCGGCTGATGGCGGCGTTACAGTCTGGGCCGGAGCGGGTGCTGGTGGTGCAGCCCGCGTGATAGGCCGACAGGGTGCTGTAGGTGGTGGAGACCACGACCCCCTCTGCGCCGTCGAGGCAGGTGACCGCCGCCTCGGTGTCGAGGGCGTCCTCGGCCACCACCCCAAAGCCGGTGGCGCTGCAGCCGGTGGCGGCGCAAGCCCGGTGGATGGCGGCGTGGCAGGCGCGGGAGTCGCTGTCGGCGGCGGGGTCACAGTCCCCGTGGGAGGCCACGATCTCCTCAGGGGTGAGCACGAGGTTCATCACCGAGAGGCCCTCGTCGATGAGGCCGTCGCCGTCGTCATCCATGGCGTTACACTGCTCGACCGAGGAGAGGGGGCTCTCACAGGCGCCCCACTGGCCCGCCAGACAGACCTCGACGCCCAGGCCCTCGGCGCAGGCCCGCTCCACCGCCTCGTCTGCCGCGCCGTCGCAGTCATTGTCGAGCCCATCGCAGGCCTCGGGCCCGGCGACGGGCGCCGTACAGCCGCCCCACGCCCCCGACTGACAGACCTCCACGCCCTCCCCGCAGGCGCTCTGACAGGCGCGGGTCTCTCCCTCGTCCGCCTCGGGGCAGGGATCGGTGGCGGGGGCCCGCGTGCTGCGGAAGGCGGGGGAGAGGATGATCGACTCGAGCAGGGTGGGGAAGCGGAGGCCGCCGGCGGCGGAGGCCTCGGCGAGCTCGTTCAGACCATCGACCAGCGCGTCGCCCTCGAGGGAGCCTGAGGCGTGCCGATAGAGGTTGCGCGTGAGGCAGGGCACGAGGTCCGGGTGGGCAGCCAGGGCGGCCCCGAGGGCGGCGGCGTCGGCCACCGCGACCCCGTCGAGCTCGGTCACCGTCTCGACAGGCAGCCCGTTGTCGGTGGTCTGCGCCGCGCCGATCGGGTTGAAGCCCTCGAAGGCAAAGCCGATGGGGTCCATCTCGGTGTGGCAGGAGGCGCAGGCGGGCTCCTCCATGTGCTGCTCGATGCGGTCGCGGAGGGTGCCCTCGGCGGCGATCGCGCTGAGGTCGGTGTTCACGCCGGGGGGCGGCGGGGAGATGGCGGCGCAGAGCAGTCGGGTGCGCACGAACTTGCCGCGCAGGGTGGGCGAGTTCAGCGTGTTGTGCGCGTTCAGGGCCAGGAAGGCGCCCCGCGACAGGATGCCGCTGCGCTGGACCCCCGCGGCGGCGTCACCGGCGTAGAGGGCGACCACCAGCGGATCGGAGGGGGCGACCTCGGTGGTGAAGAGCTCCCGCAGATCGCCGGGCTCGTCGAAGGCGTACCGCTGAAAGAGCTGCTGGGACTCTGCGCCCAGCGCGGCCCGCAGCTCGGGGCTCCAGGTGGGGAAGAGGGCGCTGTCCTTCTCGGCGATCTCGAGATCGGCGAGGTCAAAGGTCTCGTCATAGAAGGTGGTGAGCGCGCCCCGGGCCTCGGGCTCGGCGAGCAGGTAGCGGACGTAGGCGCTGAGCCCCTCGTCGGTCGTGAGCACCCCCCGCGCGGCCGCGGACAGCAGGGCCTCGTCGGGCGTGCTGCCGGTGAGGAGGTAGGAGATCCGGCTCGCCATCTCATGGTCGCTGTAGCGGCGCCAGCCGGGGCGCGCCGGATCGTCAACCCCCACCTCGACCCGGAAGAGGAAGTCGGGGGAGAGGAGCAGGGCGGCGAGCACCCCGCGGGCGGCCACGAGCGGGTCGCCCACCTGACCGCGGAGCGTGCCGTAGAGGCCGCTGAGCGTGTCGAGCTCCTCCCCGCTGAGCGGCCGCCGCCAGACACGGAGCCCAAAGCCGGCGAGCCAGGTGCGGAGGCAGGTGGCGCGGTCGGCCTCGGTGAGGGGAGGGGCGCCGGTGGCGGCCTCGAGCGCGCAGCCGACGAAGGTGTCCCGCGCGGCGGCGGTGGGGAGGGCGGCTTCGGCCAGCCACCAGGCGGCGGTCTCGTACTGCTCGAGGTCGAGCGGGGCGACCGCGAGGGCCCCCGCGCCGACGCTGGTGTAGCCGTAGAGCGTGTAGTCGACGGGAAGCGCGCCCGTGTACTCCACCCCCGTGAGGTCGCGCACGCTCGCGCGGTACTGGGCGTCGGTCAGCCGGTGCAGCGTCGCGGCGTCCGGGCGGAAGACATCGACCGCCACGGGATCTTCGAGCCGCCCCTCCGGCTCACAGGCCGCCGCCCCGACCAGCAGCCCCAGCGCCAAGACCGCGCGAGCGGAGGGGCGGGCGAGCGCGGGGACGGGGCGGTGAGGAGGCATGGGAGCCCGAGGATAGCTCAGGATCGGCGACTGGGAGTGGGCCCGGGGACGTTCGGCTCGCAAGGGACCGGTCGCGCCGGGCGCCCGCCTCCCTCGGCCAGCCTCCCCACCGCGACCGGGGTACGGGGGCGCCCCCCGGCGGGGCTTGGGTGTTCACGCCACCCCAGCCCGATGGCCGCCCCGCCACCGACCCCCTTGACCCGAGCGCCTCCATGCCCGTCGCCTGCGGCATCGACTTTGGCACCTCCAACTCCTCCGTCACCCTCGCCCGACGCGGCGGCATCGAGCCCGTAGACATTGACCCCATGGCTGCGATCCCGGGCACCAGCCCCACCCTGCTCTGGTACTCCGACGACGGAGACACCCTCTTCGGCGGCGCCGCCATCGAGGAGTACATCCAGCGCGGCATGCAGGGCCGCCTGCTCCAGGCCGTCAAGAAGCATCTCGCTTCGCCCCACTTCGAGGGGACGGTCATCGGCGGGCGCTTCCGGTCGGTCGAGCAGCTTGTCGGCGGCTACCTCGCGTACCTGCGGAGCCGCGCCGAGCTCGCCGCGGGGGAGCCGGTCGATCGGGTGCTGCTCGGCCGTCCGGCGCGCTTCCACGCCGAGGAGGCTCGCGACCAGCTCGCGCAGCGGCGCCTGGAGAAGGCTGCGAAGTTAGCCGGCTTTCGAAGGGTGGAGTTTCAGCTTGAGCCGATCGCCGCCGCGCGCAGCTTCGAGCGCGGGCTCGATCGCGACGTGCTCTGCCTCGTCGGCGACTTCGGCGGCGGGACCTGCGACTTCAGCCTGATGCGCCTCTCGCCGGAGCGCGCCGGCCTCCGCGACCGGAGCGGCGACGTGCTCGCCGTCGGCGGCGTGCCGGTGGGCGGCACCGACTTCGACGCGCGCCTCATGATGAAGAAGGTCATCCCGAGCTTTGGTCACGGATCCTGGTACCGGCCGATGTTGAAGCGGGTGCCGCTGCCCTCCGCCCTGCACCTCGCGATCTGCCGTTGGCACACGCTTTGTCTGGCCAGCACCGACAAGAACCTCGAGCTGCTCGACTCCTGGCTGCGCAGCTCGGAGGACAAGCGCGGGCTCGGCTGGCTCCGCGAGCTGCTTGATCAGAGCTACGGCTTCATGCTCTTCCGCGCGGTGGAGCAGAACAAGGTCGACCTCTCGGCGGCAGAGGAGGCCGTGCTCCGATTCGAGCAGGGCACGATCCACATCGCCGAGCCGGTCACCCGGCCCGAGTTCGTGGAGGCGATCCAAGACGAGGTCAAGTCCTTCCATCGCTGCATCGACAAGCTGCTGCTCGACGCCAAGGTTGAGGCCGACGACGTCTCCGTCGTCTTCCTCACCGGCGGCTCCTCGCGGGTGCCCGTGGTGCGCGCCATCTTCGAGGCCCGCTTCCCGGGGCGCATCGTGGCCCAAGAGGAGTTCACCTCGATCGGCCAGGGCCTCGGGATCGAAGCCGGGGAGCGGCTCCTCGACGACTGAGCTCCTCGAGGACTGAGTCTCTCGAGGACCGTGCGCCGCGCCGAGGAGGGTGCGCGGGTGCCTGCGGCTCAGGCCCCGGTGTCGCCCAGGCCGCCCGAGGCGAGGGCCTGGACGTAGGCGAGGATGTCGGCGATCTCCTGATCCTCGAGGTCGCCGTCGAAGGCGGGCATCTCCTCTTCGCCGCTCAACACCACCTCGACAAACTCCTCGCCCTCCGCCGACTCATTGACGATGTTCGGGCCGCTCGCGCCCTGCGCGTCGTCGCCGTGGCAGCCCGCGCAGTTGTCGACGTAGAGGGCCTGGCCGGCGACGGGGTCGCCCTCGAGGTCGAGGATGTCGTTGACGTGCTTGCCCTGGCACGCGATCGACAGGGGGAGCACGAGGGCGAGGATAGGGAAGCGGGACAGCGTGGGGGTGCGCATCGGGTCTCCTTGGGTCGGGTCCACCGACCCTGGCCTCGGTCTACCCGTCCCGCCCGATCGGTTCCAGGAGGGAGGACGGAGATGGATCAGCTGGAGGCGCTGTCGGCGGAGCGGCTGGAGCGGGGGCTCGGCCGGCGGGTGCGCTGCCTCGCGGTGACGGGGTCTACGAACGCGGTCGCGCGCGCGGCGGTGCGGGAGGGCAGCCTTGGCCCGGGGGGCCTGGTCGTGGCCGAGGCCCAGGAGGCGGGGCGGGGGAGGCTCGGGCGGAGCTGGAGCTCGGAGCCAGGGAAGAACCTTCTCTTCAGCCTCATCCTCCCCATGGAGATGCCGCCCCAGCTCGCCCCCCGCGCTGTGCTCGTCTGGGCGGCGGCGATGGCCGAGCGCACCGGGCTCTGGCTCAAGTGGCCGAACGACCTGGTGGATGAGGCCGATCACAAGGTGGGCGGGATCCTCGCCGAGACGGAGAGCGGCCCCGGGGGTGAGCGGCGCCTCGTGCTCGGCGTCGGCCTCAACGTGAACCAGGTGGCCTTCCCGGGCCTGCCGTTCGTGCGGTCCCTCGCCCTGCTCCGCGGCGGCCCCCTCGACCGCAATTCACTGCTCATCGAGCTCGTCCAGGCCATCGAAGCCGTGGACCCCGCCGATCCCTGCGGCCTCGACCGCTGGCGGGCCCGCGCCCGCACCCTCGGCCGTCGGGTGCGGGTGGGCGACCGCGAGGGGCTGGCCACCGGGCTGCGCGAGGACGGCGCCCTGCTCATCGAAGGTCACCCCGTCCTCGCCGGGGATGTGGAACTGGTGGGGGGGGCTGGATAAGGGGCGGGGATGTCCACCACATTTCACCTGCGCGTCTGGACCCGCTACAACGACCCCGTCTCCAAGGTCTGGGCGGTGAAGACCGATCCCAAGAACCTGCGGGGCGAGTTCCCCTTCTGGCTGCCCTTCCGGGTAGAGGATGAGGCGGGGCTGAGCGCGGCCTTCGCGGCGGGGCGCTCCTTCGAGACGGCGGGGAAGGTCGGCCTGCTGGGCACCGCCTGGCCCGTCCGCTTGGAGTCCGTCGAGCCCGGCCGGCGCTTTCGCGACAGCTCCACGAACGCGCTCTTCAGCCGCTTCGAGCACGAGCACATCTTCGAGGAGACGCGGGACGGCGCCCGCTACGTGGACGCCATCACCTTCACCCCCTGTGTGCCGGCCCCCAAGATGGTGGCGATCCTGCTCAAGCAGGTCTTCGTGGCCCGGCACCGGGCGGCCTCCCGGCTGCTCAGCCCGGATCGGCTCACCATCGGCACCCACGTCCTGCGGGTCCTGATCGAAGAAGAGCAGGACGCGGACGGCGCAGAAGGGGAGGCCTCGACCTGAGATGCTGCTCGTCATCGACGTCGGCAACACGAACACGGTGCTCGGCGCCATGGAGGGCGAGAAGGTCGCCCACTCCTGGCGGGTCAGCACGGTCTCTCGGACCACCGATGAGCTCGGCCTGCTCATGCTCCAGCTCCTCAACCACCGGGGCATCCGCACCGAGGACATTGAGGGGGTCGCGGTCTCCTGCGTGGTGCCGAGCGTGCTCTATGCGATCGAGAAGGCGAGCCGCCGCTACCTCGGGCCGGAGCCAATGGTGGTGGGGCGGGGCATCAAGACCGGCATGCGGGTGCGCACCGACAACCCCCGCGAGGTCGGGGCCGACCGCATCGTCAACGCGGTCGCCGCCTGGGACCGCTTCCACACCCCGCTCGTCATCGTCGACTTCGGCACCGCCACCACCTTCGACTGCGTGAACGCGGAGGGAGACTATGTGGGCGGGGCCATCGCCCCCGGCTTCCGCATCTCGGCCGACGCCCTCTTCACCCGCACCGCCAAGCTGCCCCGCGTCGAGGTCGAGAAGCCCGACAAGGCCATCGGCACGAACACCGTGGAGAGCATGCAGTCGGGCCTGTTCTGGGGCTACGTCGGGCTGGTCGACAGCCTGGCCCGCCGCTGCAAGGCCGAGCTCGCCACCTTGGTCGGCGGTACCCCCGAGATCCATTGCCTCGCCACCGGCGGGCTGGCGCACCTCGTCGGTGGCTCCTGTGAGGAGGTCGAGGAGGTGGACGACGATCTCACCCTGCAGGGCCTCCGCATCCTCTGGGAGCGGAACCACGGGCGGAGCAAGCCTCGCTGAACGGAGCGGTGACGCCGGTCAAGGCTTGGGGGGAAGGCCCGAACGGGAGGTTGAATTGCGGTCTCTGGATCGCTACAGTCAGCGCCTCGCGCCCGCTGGTGAACCCGCCCGTTCGGATGGAGCTCCCCGATGCCCGTGAATCTGCCCGTGAATCTGCCCGTGAATCCAACCTCTCCCTCCCAGCTCCGAAACGTCGTGCTGGTCGGCCACGGAGGCGCCGGCAAGACGTCTGTGGCCGAGGCGCTGCTCTTCGGCAGCGGCGCCACCAGCCGCCTCGGGAGCGTCGATCATGAGACATCCCTGCTCGACTTCGAGCCCGAGGAGCACCGCCGCAAGGGCTCTATCGCCAGCAAGCTCGCCTGGATGGTGCACGAGGGGCACAAGATCAACCTCCTCGACACCCCGGGAGACCAGAACTTCGCCTTCGACGCCATCCACATGCTGCACGGCGCCGACGCCGCGGTGGTGGTGCTGAGCGCGCCGGACGGCGTCGAGCAGCAGACCGAGCGTTTCTACGCCGAGGCCGCGAGCCTCGGCCTCCCCCGCGCGCTGTTCATCAACAAGATGGACCGCGATCGGGCAGATCCAGCGGCCTGCCTCACGGAGGCCCGCGAGGTGCTGGGCGTCAAGGCGGTGCCGGTGCAGGTCCCGATCGGGGCCGGGCACGGCTTCCGCGGGGTGGTGAGCCTGTTTCAGCGGCGGGCCTTCGTCTACCGCGCGGATGGCAGCGGGAAGTACGACAAGGTCGACGTCCCCGCCGAGCTGGAAGACGAGGTTGAGACCGCCTGGCACACGCTGCTCGAGGCGGTGGCCGAGAGCGACGAGGTCCTGCTCGAGCGGTACCTCGAGACCTTCGAGCTCAGCCCAGAGGACGTGAAGGCCGGCTTCCAGCGCGCCGTGAAGCGCGGTGACATCGTGCCCGTGATCTATGGCGCCGCCACGGCGCAGGTCGGCGCGGCCGCCCTCCTCGAGCTCATCACCTGGGCCTTCCCCTCGCCGCTCGAGTCGGCCCCGATCCGCGGCCGGCGAGCCGGCGCGGACGCCTCTGTGGCCCCCAGCGTCGATGGCCCCTTCCTCGCTCAGGTCATCCACACCACCGTGGATGAGCTGCAGGGCAAGACCTCGATCTTCCGCGTCTTCTCGGGCCATGTCCCGGCAGACGGCGGCCTGCTGAACCCGCGCGCGGAGAGCACCGAGCGGCTGGGCGCGGTCTTCGCGCTCCGCGGTCGAGAGCGGGAGCCCGTGGCCGCGCTGGTGGTGGGCGACATCGTGGGTGTCTCGCGCCTCAAGGACACACACACCGGCGACACCCTCTGCGATCCGCACCACTCCTTCGAGATCGAGCGGCTGCTGTATCCGGCCTCGATGATGTCCTACGTCGTCAACCCTACCTCGCGGGCCGACGGGGACAAGCTCCGCGGCGCCCTCGACCGCCTGCTCGAGGAGGACCCCACCCTCACCCTCGGCCACGACGAGCTCACGCACCACCTCGTGCTGCACGGCATGGGCCAGGCCCACCTCGACATGGCGATCGAGCGGATGAAGCGGAAGTACAAGGTCTCGGTGGAGACGAGCATCCCGCCGGTGCCCTACCGCGAGACCTTGAAGAAGGCCGTCTCCGCCGTGGAGGGGCGCCACAAGAAGCAGACCGGCGGGGCCGGTCAGTTCGGCGTCTGCGTGGTGAACGTGCTGCCGCTCGACCGCGACGAGGGCTTCCGCTTCGTGGACGCGATCAAGGGCGGCGCCATCCCCAATCAATTCATCCCCTCGGTGGAGAAGGGGGTGGTCGCGCGCATGAAGAGCGGCTTCCTCGCGGGATATCCCATCGTCGACATCGTCGTGGAGCTCACCGACGGCAAGTACCACTCGGTCGACAGCAAGGACATCGCCTTCCAGTTCGCCGGCTCCAAAGCGCTCAAGGCGGCCTTCGAGCGCGGCGGCACCCGCATCCTCGAGCCCATCATGCAGGTCTCGATCGTCTGCCCGTCTGAGACCATGGGCGACGTGCTGGGCGACATGAACGGGCGTCGCGGGCGGGTGAGCGGCATGGAGACCCGCGGCAAGAACACCGTGATCGAGGCCCTGGCCCCGCTCGCCGAGGTGCAGCGTTACGCACCGGAGCTGCGCAGCCTGACGGGCGGGAAGGGCACCTTCACCCTCCAGCTCCATGGTTATGAAGAAGTCCCGGGCCACCTCACCGACAAGATCGTCCATTCTTCGCCCTTCAAGCGGAAGGAAGAGGAAGAAGACGAAGACTGACGGCGGAGGGTCGCCCGGGGCCCCCCGGAGAGACGAGCGGCATGTCGGACGTCATCCCGTTTGGAAAGCTTGGAATCCCGCCCCAGATCGAGAAGAACCTGGAGCGGGACGCCCCGAGGCCAGTGAAGCTCGCGATCGCGCGCGGGCTGCTGCCCATGCCCACCGACGCTCAGCTCGGGGCCCTCTACGTGCTGGCGTCTGACCCCGACGCCGAGGTCTCCGAGCTCGCGGTGGAGACCGCGCGGGGCGTGCCCCTCAAGCAGGTCGTGACCGCCGTGGGCCCCCGCACGCACGCCAAGGTCTTGGAATTCCTGATCGAGTTCCGAGAGCCCGACTTTGAGCTCGATGAGCGGGTGGGCATGCTGCGCGTCACCAACGATCGCACCGCCACGGTCATCGCCGCCCGCGCTGACAAGGCCCTCTGCGAGAAGCTGTGCAACAACCACGAGCGGCTCTTGATGACCCCCGGGGTCTTCCTCGCCCTGCACGCCAATCCGAACTGCAAGGACGTCGACATCGAGCGAGCGGGCTCCTTCTTGCGCATGCAGCGCCAGCTTCCCGAGCTCCCGCCCGAGCGCCCCTTCAAGGCGGCGGCCCTGGCGGCCCTCGGCGGCGGCGGGGACAGCTTCATCGCGGAGGACGGGCCCGCGCCCACCCCCTCGGGCGCCGCCGCAGAGATGGACCTCATGGCCGAGATCGAGGCCGCCCTGCGCGGGGAGCGCTCGCCGGCCTTCATCAAGGCGGCAGAGCAGGGCCTCGACATGTTCGTGGTCGAGCCCGAGGCGCCGGGGGCCCGCGGCAGCCGCTTCGAGTTCAACTTCAAGGACGACAGCGACGTCTTCTCCTGGAACCTGACGGCCGACGGCGCCCTCGACGAGGCCGGTGGAGAGGCGGTCCGCCTCAGCCTCGAGGCCAAGATCGCCGAGATGACGATCGGCCAGAAGATCAAGCTGGCCTACCTCGGCAACAAGGAGAGCCGGAAGGTGCTGCTGCGGGACTCCAACAAGATGGTCGCCTCCGCGGTGATCAAGTCCGGGCGGCTCACCGACAACGAGGTGCTCAACGTGGCGGGCAACAAGAACCTCGACGGCGACGTGCTCCGCGAGGTGGCCATGAACGGAGAGTGGACCCGTAAGTATCCCGTCAAGGTGGCGCTGGTGAACAACCCGAAGACCCCGGTCTCGCTCGCGGTGTCGATGGTGAGCCAGCTCCAGAAGAAGGACCTGCAGTCCCTGCTGCGCAACCGCAACATCTCGAGCGTCGTCAGCCAGGCGGCGACGCGTCTGTTCAAGCAGCGCAGCAGCGAGTAGGGCGAGTCGGCCCGCGGCAGCCCCCCAGTGTGGCGGCGGGTCAGCCCCCTGCGAGCGGCAGGCCGTGGGCCTCGGCGACCGCAGCGGAGCGCACGCGGCCCTCGGCGACCGTGAGGCTGGCGCGGAGGCCAGGGTCCGCGGCGGCGGCCGCCGCCCAGCCGATTCGCCCCAGGGCCAGGCCGTAGGGCAGCGAGGCGATGGCCAGGGCCGGCGTGCTCGTCCGCGGAACGGACCCCGGCATGTTCGGCACCGCGTAGTGCACGATGCCATCTACGATGTAGGCGGGATCGGCGTGGGTGGTGGGGCGGGTGGTCTCGGCGATCCCCCCTTGATCGACCGCGAGGTCGACCAGCGCGGCCCCCGGCTTCATCAGCGCGAGGTGGGCCCGGCTGATGAGGAGAGGGGCGCGTGCGCCGGGGATGAGCGCGGCGCCGATGAGGAGATCGGCCTCGGTGAGCGCCAGCTCCAGGGCCTCGTCGGAGGAGAAGCGGGTGCCGACCCGGCCACGCGCCAGCTCGTCGATGCGCCGCAGCGCCTCGATGTCGGGGTCGATCACGGTCACCTCGGCCCCCATCCCTGCGGCGAGCATCGCCGCCGCCCGCCCGGAGACGCCCCCGCCCAGCACGGCCACCCGCGCCGGCGCGACCCCGGGTACGCCGCCGAGCAGGAGGCCTCGGCCGCCCGGGTGCAGCTCCAGGCAGCGGGCGCCGGCCTGCACCGCGAGGCGGCCGGCCACCTCGCTCATCGGCGCCAGCAGGGGGCGACGGCCGAGGTGGCCGACGGTCTCGGCGGAGAAGGCGATGACGCCCCGCCGGAGCAGCTCTTCGGTGAGGGCTCGGTTGGCGGCGAGGTGCAGGAAGCCGAAGAGCAGCAGCCCGGGGCGGAGGTGGCCGTACTCGGAGGGCAGGGGAGCGCCCACCTTCCAGACGAGCTCGGCCCGCCCCCAGAGCTCCTCGGCGGTGGGCACGATCTCCGCGCCGGCGCCGATATAGTCGTCGTCGGCGTAGCCGGAGCCGGCCCCGGCCTCACGCTCGACCAGGGCTCGGTGGCCCGCGTGCACGAGCTGCCGGAGCCCCGCGGGTGTGACGGCCACCCGCCGCTCCTGGGCCTGAATCTCCTTCGGCACGCCGAACAGCATCATCGCCTCGCCGCGCCCGTCGGCGCCCCGCTCACGCGTCCCCCGCTAACGCGGCGCCCCGCTCAAGCGGCGCCCCGCCGCGCCGTGTCACGGGAGCCCCGGGCTCGTCGGCCTCCACGCCCCCTGCCAACATGGTAGGCTGGAGCGTTGACCGTCCTGATGACCGGTTTCGAGGTGTGCCATCCCATCGGATTCGAGCCGCGCGGAGGGGTCCCCACCCAAGAGCGCCCCTGCCCCCGGCGTGCTGCGCAGTGAGCCCGTCGATACGGGTGACACCGCGCTCCCTCGGCGGATCACCCTTGAGTTTGCCGATCCCGACGCGCTCCGAGAGCTCGCCGGGGAGCTCAACCAGAACCTCAAGGTGCTGAACCGGGCGATGGGCGTCCGGGTCGGGCAGCGGGGCGCGGAGCTCCACGTCGGCGGGCAAGACCGCTCGGTTGACCTCGCCGCCGACGCCCTGGTCCAGCTCTACCAGCTCGTACGCACCGGCTACCACCTCACCGGCGCCGACGTAGACCAGGCCTGCCGGATGTTGCAGTCCGAGCCCGGCGCCCGCTTGGTCGAGCTCTACCAGGACAACATCCCCCTCGGCTCGAGCAAGCGGGCCGTGCACCCGCGCTCGCCCCGGCAGCGCGCCTACCTGCAGGCGATCCGCGACAATGACCTCGTCTTCGGCGTGGGCCCCGCTGGCACCGGCAAGACCTACCTCGCGATGGCGATGGCCCTCTCGGCCCTCTACAAGAGCGAGGTGCAGCGCATCGTGCTCTGTCGCCCCGCGGTGGAGGCCGGCGAGAAGCTCGGCTTCCTCCCCGGTGACCTCGTCGAGAAGGTGAACCCCTACCTCCGCCCGCTCTATGACGCGCTGAACGATCTCTGCGGCATCGAGCGCTCCGAGAAGATGGTGGCGAAGGGCGTCATCGAGGTGGCTCCTCTCGCGTTCATGCGCGGTCGTACGCTGTCCGGCGCCTTTGTCATCCTGGACGAAGCACAGAACACCACGCCCGAGCAGATGAAGATGTTCCTCACCCGCCTCGGCCTCGGCTCGAAGGTGGTGGTGACCGGCGACGTGACCCAGATCGACCTGCCTTACCCGGCCAAGAGCGGCCTCGTGCACGTGCTCGAGGTGCTCGCCGGGGTCGAGGGCCTCGCCCGCATCGACTTCAGCGACGCCGACATCGTCCGTCACCCGCTGGTCTCGACCATCGTGCGGGCCTACGACCGCTACGAGGCGAGCCACTCCCGGCCGGGGGGGGACTCGCGAGAAGACAGACGAGGCCGACCCTATCGGGGTGGTGGGCCCCGCTCGGGTGATCCCGGTTCGGGAGAGACGGGTGGGGGCTGACAGCCCCGAGCCGGGCGCCGCGGGGGGCTCCGCCCGCGGTCCGGTGCCTCCGTCTGCCCCCTCGCCGGGGGCGGGGCCCGGGCTGACCGGCCTCGCCGGGCTCCTCGTGCGTGTGCGCGCCCTCGTGAAGAGTGAGGTCTTCCGCCGCGCGGTCTCGCTCGTCCTGCTCTCCGTCGGCACCTCGCTGCTCGTGGTCGAGTACGTTCGGGTCCCGACCGACGACTGGCAGCCCGGCGAGGTGGCCGAGCGGGACGTCCGCGCGAGCACCTCCTTCGACTATGTCGACTGGGACGACACCTACGCGCGCCAGCGGGACGCCGAGGGCTCGGTCCAGCCGGTCTATGACTACGACACCACCCTCGGCCCCCGGGTGCAGGCGCGGGTGACCGAGGCCTTCGAGGTAGCGCGCGCGCGGTACTCGGACGCGCTGATGGGGGCCAAGTCGGCGAGCCGCCCTGAGGCCTCCCCGGAGGAGCTCTCGGCGATCGCGCGAGAGTTCCTCAAGGTGCTCGAGCTCTCCCTCGATCCGTCTGAGCTGGACCGCATCATCTCTGCCCGTTGGAGCCGCGAGGTCGAGACCGCGGCCCGCGAGCTCATCGGCCTCGCGATGCGCAGCTATGTCGTCGCCGACGCCAACGTCCTCCCCCCAGACGGGCGGCCGGTCTCGGTCTTCCGCATCATGCGGGACGGCGACGATGAGCTGCAGCTCGAGAAGCTCGACCAGATCCACACGCCGGAGGGGGCCCGATCGGCGATCTCGCTCACAGCGCTCGAGAACATCCAAGACGAGTCCACCCGCCTCTGCGCGGTCGCCGTGGCGCGGGCCGCCGTTCGGCCGAACTTCTCCTACAATCAGCTCAAGACCGAGGAGCGCCGCCGGGACGCCCGCAACAGCGTGACCGAGGTGGTCAACCGGGTGAACCGCGGCGCCAGCATCGCCCGCCAGGGGGACGTCCTCACCCGGCAGCAGGTGGAGATGCTCAACGCGCTCCGCAACAGCCGCTCCGGCTTCGGCACGCTCGGGCTGCTGCTCGCCCTCACCGCGCTGTCCGGGGTGGTCTACGTCGCGATCTACCAGTTCGCGGCGGGTCAGATCGAGCGCTACTCCACCCGCACCCGCGACGTGGAGGCCCAGGCCGTCATCGTGCTGCTGGTGCTGGCCCTCGGGCGGGTGGCCGTCGAGGTCTCGGCGCCGTTCTCGGCGCTGATGGGCCTCGGCACCGCGCCCACCACCTTCTGGTACCTCGTGCCCTTCGCGGGCGGGGCGATGCTGCTCCGCATCCTCGTCAACAGCGAGACCGCCCTCGTCTGGATCCTCGTCACCGCCGCCCTCCTCGGCGTGCTGATGGACCAGCAGGTGCTCTTCTGCCTCTACTTCGCCGTCTCCGGGGTGACCGCGGTGGGCAGCGTCGCCCAGACCCGGGAGCGGGTGGGGGTGCTGCGGGCGGGGCTGCTCACCGGCCTCGTGAACGCGGCGATGGCGCTGCTCCTCAACCTCGTCGCCGCCCACCTCGGGGAGGGCGCGAGCCTCCGGTCGGCCGCCACGCAGCCGCTCTGGGACGTGGGCTTCGCCTTCCTCGGCGGCCTCGGCTCCGGGATCCTCGTGCTCGGCCTCGTGCCGATGTTCGAGGTGATGGGCTTCGTCACCGACTACAAGCTGCTCGAGCTCGCCAACCTCAACCACCCGCTGCTGCGCCAGCTGATGCTGCGGGCGCCCGGCACCTACCACCACTCGGTCACCGTGGCCCAGCTCTGCGAGGCGGCGGCGGAGGCGATCGGCGCCAACGCGCTGCAGACCCGCGTGGCCTGCTACTTCCACGACATCGGGAAGGCCGTCCAGCCGAAGTACTTCATCGAGAACCAGCGGGGCGGGCCGAACCCGCACGACCGCCTGCCCCCCCGCACGAGCGCCCGCATCATCGTCGCCCACGTGGTCGATGGGCTCGCGATCGGCAAGCAGTACAAGCTGCCGCAGCCCGTGCTCGACGGCATCACGATGCATCATGGCACCGGCCTCATCCAGTACTTCTACGCCAAGGCCGTCGAGCAGGCGGCCCCGGGCTCGGTGGTCGACGAGGCCGACTTCCGCTACGCCGGTGACCTGCCGAACAGCCGCGAGACCGGCATCATGATGCTGGCCGACAAGGTCGAGGCCGCCTGCCGCACGCTCCGCGACAAGTCGCCCGAGAACATCCGCGCCCTCATCCAGAAGCTGGTCAATGGTGCCGTCACCGACGGCCAGCTCGTGAAGTGCCCGCTCACGGTGAAGGAGCTCTACACGATCGTAGACGCCTTCACCGACACGCTGCTCGCCATCTACCACCACCGCATCGAGTACCCCGGCGTGCCCAAGCGCACCGACCTCCGCAGCGCCGAAGAGCCCACCGGGCCCATCATCACGCTCGAGCTCGCGAGCCCCTTCGGCGCCGAGCCCACCGATCCCCGCCTGCACACCCGCACCGACCCCGGCTTCAAGTACGGCTCCGACACCGACTACGAGAGCGCCGAGCACCTGCCGATCGGCACCCGCCCCAAGGGGGAGGAGGGCAAGTGAACCACATCCACGGGCAGGCCGACGGCGTGGAGCACCCGCTCGACCGCGTCGAGGCCGACGCCCTCCGCCTCCTCGAGCTGCTCGGGCTCGACGAGGTCGAGCTCAGCCTCGTGCTTTGTGACGACGCGCGCATCCAGGCGCTGAACCGCGACTACCGCGGCAAGGACGCTCCCACCGACGTCCTCTCCTTCTCGATGCGCGAAGGAGAGGAGGCCGAGGCGGACGATCCCGTTCTTGGTGACCTCGTGATCAGCCTCGACACCGCGGCGCGCCAGGCGAGCGAGCTCGGCCACACCCTCGAGGATGAGCTGCGGGTGCTCACGATCCACGGCCTCCTCCACCTGCTCGGCTACGACCACGAGCGGGGGGAGGCCGAGGCTCAGGAGATGGCGGCGCGAGAAAGGGACCTGCTCAAACGCCTCGCACCGGATAGCCAGGGCGCTCCGCTGCTCACCCGTTCGGCCTGAAGCCGAGCGCCGGGGCGGCGAGGCAGGGAGTCCCGATGCCGATGGAATATTATGACCTTCGCAGGTCGCTTCGGGGGCGTATTGAAGCCCTCCGGAGTCATCTTTGACGTAGATGGAAAGCAGAAGCGCATCACCGACCTCGAGCACAAGGCCTCTGACCCCGACTTCTGGTCGGACGCAGAGCGCAGCAAGTCGGTGTTGAAGCAAAAAGGTCTGCTGGAACGCTCCCTCATCGATTTTAGTGAGCTCGTCCGGGGCATCGACGACGCCGAGACGCTCTTCGAGCTCGGCCGAGAGATGGATGATGAGGCATCCCAGGCGGAGGCCGTCGCCCTGCTCGAGGTCTTGGAGCCCAAGGTGCGGGCCTCCGAGGTGCACCAGATGTTGGCGGAGGAGTTCGACAACACCGACGCAATCGTCGACATCAACTCCGGGGCCGGCGGCACCGACGCCGCCGACTGGGCGGCCATCCTCAAGCGGATGTACCTCGCCTGGGCGCTTCGCGAGGGCTTCAAGGCCGTCGTGGTCGACGAGCAGCTCCACGAAGAGGCTGGCATCAAGAGCTGCCGCATCGAGATGCGGGGGCCCTACGCTTACGGCTACATGAAGGCGGAGATCGGGGTCCACCGCCTCGTCCGCATCAGCCCCTTCGACAGCAACGCGCGCCGGCACACCGCCTTCGCCTCGGTCGACGTCGTCCCCGACATCGAGGAAGACATCAACATCGTGGTCCGCGAC
Organism: Myxococcota bacterium; assembly: GCA_044344255.1. Lineage (GTDB taxonomy): Bacteria > Myxococcota_A > UBA796 > UBA796 > UBA2385 > JBIJDH01. The sequence goes on along the minus strand of JBIJDH010000001.1, from coordinate 75,499 downwards.
GTCGACATCCGCATCGACGTCATGCGGGCCTCGGGGGCCGGCGGTCAGTCGGTGAACACGACCGACTCCGCGGTGCGCATCACGCACCTCGAGTCCGGCATCGTGGTCAACTGCCGCGACGAGCGCTCGCAGACGAAGAACAAGGCCAAGGCGATGAAGATCCTCAAGGCCCGCCTGTACCAGCGGGAGGAGGCCCGCCGCCAGGCCGAGATCGACCTCGTCAACTCGACCAAGAAGCGGATCGAGTGGGGGAGCCAGATCCGGAGCTACGTGCTGCAGCCTTACCAGATGGTGAAGGACCTCCGCACCGGCCACGAGATGGGCAACGCGTCGCGGGTGCTGGACGGCGATCTCACGCCCTTCATGGAGGCCTGGCTCGTCCAGCGCTCCGGTGAGGGAGGGGACAGCGGGCCGGTCAGCGACGTGGAGTGAGGGCCTGCCTCTGGTAGGATGCGGGGCTCAAAGGAGTGCCTGATGCGTGTCTGGACCTTGCTCATCCTCGTCGCCTGCTCGGACAAGTCGGGCGACGAGGGCGCGGCCGCGGAGCCGCAGATCACGGGCACTATCGGCCTCGAGGGTGAGGCCGAGTCTGGCAAAGTGGCCCTCTACAAGGGCTTCGGGGTCGACGCGGGGGGCACGATGATGGCCTACCTCTCCTCGAACCCGGACTCCACCTGCGGCGACGTCTTCGACTACCTCGCCGCCGACGACGAGCCCTACGATCCGAGCGGGCTCATCCGCGGCGGCACCTGTGACATCTTCTTGCACTTCGACGGGTATTCTAGCCCCCTCGAGGCCGCGAATGACCCCCTCGTCGGCGCCAGCACGGTCATCAACTGCGCGATGGGGGAGGGGAGCTTCGTGCTCGAGACCCGCGACGACACCGACTACTACTGGTCGGGGCGCTGGTGGCAGGGGCACCCCACGCAGTTCTCCCTCGGCCTCAGCGGCGGAGACGGGTCGGGCTACTCGCTCGACCTCGAGCTCGACGCCTGGGAGGGCAACTTCATCTACGAGGGGCTCACGCGCTACGCAGGTGCGGGCTCGGTGAGCGGGAGCCTTGACATCGAGTGGTGTGGACAGCTTGGCACCGTTGGGGTGTTCTGAGCCCGCCGCGCCTTGGAGGGTGGCGTGGACGCCCGCCGGGAGGCGGTGATACCCTGACCCTTCCTCCCCGGGGGCCCCATGTCGACGCCCAACTCTGCTCCGCCGCAGGTCGCCACGAAGTCCCCCGCTGCCAAGCGGGTCGCGCTGGTGCTCGCGGTCCTCACGAGCCTCGTGGGCTGCGGCGCGGCCCTCTGGTGGAAGCTGCGCCCCGCCGAGCCTGAGCAGACGCCCGAGTCCGAGCAGCAGTACAAGGACATCGAGCGCGGCGACTACGAGAAGTGGATGCGCGAGATCGGCTACACCGAATGAGAGAGCCCCACACCTCATGAGCTCCCGGGCTTTCTTCCTCCTCTTCCTCGCGTGCCTCGCCTTCAACCTGGGCGCGCGCTTCGGCTTCGCGGCGCTCGTGGAGGTGGCCGCGAAGGCCGAGGTGGTCGTGGCGGCCTCCAGGGAGCCCGGCATGGCGCTCCCCCCCAAGCCAGAGGGCATGGAGAAGGTGGGTGAGGGCGTCGGTGATGGTCAGGGGGGGCAAGGCATCATCACCGTCGAGCGGTGCATCGAGAACTACGACGAGTCGCGGCGCGACGTCTGCTTTCACGCCGCCGCCCGTCAGATCGCCGCCCGCGACCCCGCTGGCGCCATCCCCATCTGCGACCGCCTGAAGGCCGAGGAGCTCCGCTGGGAGTGCCACGCTGACGTCGCCGAGGCCGCCGCGCCCGTCGACCGGAACGCCGCTGACGCCATCTGCGTCGGCATCCCGATCGTGAAGTGGCGGGGGCAGTGTAATTTTGGAATGGGCCTGGCCCTCGCCGAGATCGACGCGGCCTTCGCCTTTGAGCGGTGTGAGAAGGCAGAGATCTTCCGCGACTTCTGTCGTCACGACGTGGTGGGAGAGATCGCCCTCGTCGACTTCGAGTCCGCCATCGCCCTCTGCGCCAAGGAAGAGGGCGACACGCTCACGCGAAAGACGTGCTGGCACGGGATTGGAAAATACCTGGCCCGGCGCGACGTGAACGAGGCCGCTGAGTCCTGTCGCCGCACCACCGAGTCCTGGCGGACCAACTGCTACCACGGCCTCGGCTGGGGCGCGGCGGAGCGCGACCCGGACGCCGCCGTCGCCGCCTGTGACACCTACGGGGTCTATCGAGACAACTGCCGACAGGGCGTCGCCCATCAACAGAAGCGGTCTGACCCGTCCCGCGCCGTGGCGCTCTGCGAGAGCATCGAGTCGGCCGAGACGAAGATCCGCTGCTTGAATTTCGTGAGGGGCTGAGGCCCGAGGAGCTCCATTGCTTGGTTACCTGCTTCAGGCCTTCTCCGGCCCCTCTGCTCCCTTCCTCTATGCGCTGCTCGTGGTGGGGGCCTTCGCGATGGCGGTGGCCATCGAGCGGGCCGTGGCGCTCCTGGGCGCCCGCTGCGACGTCGACGCGCTCCTCGCCGTCGTAGAGCCGAAGATCAAGGCCGGTGAGTCCGTCGCCGTCGGCGACACGCCGGTGGAGGCGGTCATCGCCGCCGGCGCCGCCCACAAGGACCCGGACCTCGCCTGGGAGGCGATGACCGCCGCCGCGGTGCGGGCCGATCTCCAGATTCGGCGCCGCGTCTCCTACCTCTCGGCGGTGGCCTCGATCTCGACGATGATCGGCCTCGTGGGCACCGTCTATGGCCTCATGCTCGCGTTCGGCGCCGTCGGGGACGCCGCGGGGGCCGAGCGCGCCGCCCGCCTCTCTGAGGGCAGCGCCACCGCCATGGCCACCACCGCCTTCGGCCTCGTGGTCGCCATCCCGGCGCTCGGCGCTCACGCCATCGCCGAGGCCCGCTGCCGCGAGCTCATCGGGCAGATCGAGTACGCCGCCGGCCGGGTCATCCTCGCGATCAAGATGGCCCGCGCGTCGTGAAGCGGCGGCTGCTCAGCTCGAGCCACAGCGAGGAGCCGGCCGACGTCCGGCCGACGATGCTCGGCATCGTCACGCTCCTCTTCCTCCTGCTCTTCTTCCTGCTCTCCACCTCCACCGGTCAGCGCCTCGGCGTGCACACCCTCAAGGTGAGCTCCACCGCCGACCTCGCGCTGCTGCCCCACACCGGACTCCTGAAGAAGGTGACCATCTCGATCCGCGAGGGCAGCACCCAGGTGGACTTCGAGGTGCAGTCCACCGACATCGCCGCCGCCGCCACCTCGGTGGAGCGGCGCCAGGTGCTCATCCCCGCCGCCGCCGACGGCAAGGTTGACCTCGTGCTCCTCGACGCCACGATGGCTCAGATCCACGGCATGGACCCGGCCCAGGAGAACGCCTCCCTCGCCCCGGACGACCGCACCTCGATGGACCAGCTCTTCCGCGCCATGGACATCATCAAGGGCCCGCCGGCCACGCCCTACTTCCCCAAGCTCACCCTGGCGGACGGATGAGCCGCCGCCGCCTCGTTGGCCTCCCGGTCGAGTCCGCCGCCTCCGGCCTCGACATCGGCGCCCTCGCGCCGATGGTCGACATGATGACGCTCCTCCTCGTCTTCCTGCTCCGCACCTACTCGAGCGAGCCCTCCCCGGCCCCGCCCGAGGGGGTCTTCGAGCTGCCGAACACCGCGAGCCAGGACCCCCGGCCCAATTCCCTCGTGCTCCTCGTCTCGACGGACGCCGTCTACATCGACGGCAACCGCGTCATCGCCACGGCCTACCTCCCCGAGGAGCCGATGGTGAAGGAGATCTACGACCGCCTGCTCGCCACCAAGAACTCGAAGCGGGTCGAGGTCCACGTCGACCGCCGCGTCGAGTACGGCGTGGTGCGCAAGGTGCTCTACACCGCGCGCGCCTCGGGCGTGGGCGAGGTGGCGCTGGTGGGCTCAGTGGAGGCTGGGTTCTAAGCGACGGGCCGGCGCACCATCGACGCTCAGCCGCGGCGGGCCGGGCCAGTCTCCCGGAGCAGCGCCTCTCGCTGCTCCGGCGGCATCTTCTCGATCGCGTAGCGCAGCGCCTCCCGCCGCATCTCGCCGCCCTGCGCGCGGAGGAAGGCCACCACCTCGTCGGGGGCGGCCAGCCAGCGCTCGCGGAGCAGCCAGCCGGCGCCGAGCTGGACGAAGCGCTCGTCGATGGCCAGGGCCTGGGGGACGACGAGGCGGATCTCCTCGGCGTAGAGCCCCTTGCGGGCTTCGTTGACGTAGGCGACGCAGGCCGCGCGGCGGCGCCAGGTGTTGGCAGACTCGCTCCAGCGGAGGAGGCGCGCGCGGTCGGCGGCCTGCGGGAGGCGGTGGCGGAGCACGCGGCCGCAGATAGCGTCGCAGGTGGCCCAGTTGGTGGCGCGGCGGTCGAAGATGGGCTCGAGGCGGAGGGTGAGGTCTGTCGGGGCGGACTGGCGGTGCCGATAGAGGATCAGGAGGCCGAGCTGCTGCTCCTCTCCCCACTCGGAGTCGAGGAGGCGGAGGCCGAGGTCTATCCGCTCAGCCGGCGCCCAGCCCTTTGTCGCCGCTTGCTCGGCGCGGGAGAGCGCCACCACCCGGGGGCCCTTCCAGCCATAGAAGCGGACGAGGCCCTTGAGATAAGCGGTCTGTCCGGCGGCGACGTCAGGGTCACGACCAGCCCGGAGGAGGCCGCGCAGGCGCTCGACCTCGAGGGTGACGAGATCGGCGGCGCCCGGCTCGGCGAGTGCGCTCACTCGGCGGCCTGCGGCGCCTTCCAGGCGGTCGCAGACTCGGGGCCGGGGAGGGGGGCCTCCTGGGTGAGCTGCAGCACGGCGTCGAGGTCGTCGTAGTCGCGGATGACGTGGGCGGCGCCGGCGGCGCGGAGCCGCGCCTCGTGGCGGTCGGACTGGGCGACCCCTACGAAGCCGATGCCCAAGGCGCGGGCGGCGCGCACGTCCCAGACGCCGTCGCCGAAGGAGGTGGCCGCGGCCCCTGGCGCCCATCCGACGCGGAGGAGGGCGCGCCGGACGAGCTCGGCGCGGTCGATGCCGGGGCCGGAGCAGGAGCAGGGGAGGGGCCAGCGGTCGAGGCCGGAGGAGCGGAGCTTGCGCAGGGTCACCGGGTGGAGGTTGCCGGTGGCGAGGCAGGACCGCCCCTGGAGCGCGGCGAGGAGGGCCCCCGCCCCGGAGATGGGCACGAAGACGCCGGGGTCGGCCGCGAGGGCGGCGTCAATGCGGGAGAAGAGGTCGGCCTCGAAGCGGGCCCGCTCGTGGTCCTCGAAGGGCCGGCCCCGGAGCTGCTGGGACAGGCTCTCGAGCAGCCCGTGGTCGGTGTGGACGGGGTAGGCGCCCCAGTCCTGGTCGAGGGGGACGGGCTGGCCGAAGGCCTCGGCCATCGCGTCGAGCCAGAGGGCCCAGTCGAGCACCTCGGCGCGGATGAGGGTCTGGTCGAGGTCGAGGACGACGGGGCGGAGGGCGCGCATCACGGGGGCCTATCCGCTCCGGATCGGCTCGGCATCGCGGCCTCGGCCACGTCGAGCGACCCGCCGCGGACGGATCGAGCTCGTTTGCCAGCGACTCCAGCGTTCGGCTCGCCTGGACGAGCGAGATCCGGTGAGACCGGCACTCGGGGGTGTAGACCTTGCGGGGCATGCGGACATCCTCTCCTGTTTATTGGTTGGTTTTACCATTTCGGGGCTGCTCCACTGCTCGCGGATGAGGATCAGCCCCCCAGCCAGGGTCTGTGCTACCTTGTCTATTCGGAGCCCCGAATGCGCCCCTTGACCCCTTCCGTCCTGCTCGTCCTGATCTCCTGCACGGGCCCTGAGGGCGCCCGCGACACAGCCAGCGGCCTCGCGGCGAGAGGGTTGAGCCCGGAACCCAGCGGAACGGGCTTCACCCGGCACGGGGACGGCACCCTCCTCGCGTCGCTCGGCCCCCTCCGGGTCTCCCTCGACCCCCGCGGACTTGCCCTGCGCGCCCCCGGAGAGACCCTCCCTCGCCTCCAGGTGGAGACCCGCAGTCTGGGTCGAGGGGGCCGCCTGTTCGAGCTCGATCCTCCCTCGCGGCCGGTGCTCCGGGGCTGCGAGCTCGACTCCCTCCCCTGTGCTCCCAGCGCCGAGCTTCACCGGCCCGGCCTCGTTGAGCGCTGGGAGACGCTCGGTATTGGCCTGCAGCAGCGCTGGACCCTCGATGAGGCTCCGGCCGGCGAGGGTGTGCTCGAGCTGCATGTGGGGCTGGAGGGGGCCACCGCCGTCACGGGAGGCCCCATGCACCTGTCTGTCACCGACGCCGCCGGGGAGGCCCTGTCCATCGGTGGCTTCGCAGCCTGGGATGCGGATGAACGTGCCCTTCCGATCGAAGCCTTCCCCGACGGACAGGGCTTCCTCCTCTCCATCAACGATGCCGGGGCAGAATATCCAATCGAGATCGACCCCATCTACACCTCGGCCACGTGGTCCACCCTCGCGGGAGACTCCGCCTTCGGCAGAACGGTCGTCAGCGCGGGAGATGTTAACGGAGACGGTTACGACGACGCCCTGGCCGGCGGCTACGAGAAAGGCGGCTACACTGGCCGCGCCTACCTCTACCTCGGGGGCCCGACTGGATTTTCGCAGAAGCCAGACACCGTGTTCCAGGGTGACGACCTCAGCTCCTATTTCGGGCTCCATGTGGCGGCGGCGGGGGATGTAGATGGGGATGGTTATGACGACGTGCTCATCAGCTCCCGCACGACGGGGAGCCTCTATGGCCAGGTCGATCTCTACCTCGGCGCTTCGAGTGGGACGGACGCCACGTCGGACTTGAGTCTGTCGGGCTCCGCCGCGGGCGATTATTTCGGGGCCGCGCTGGCGGGGGCTGGGGATGTGGATGGCGACGGCTATGACGACGTGCTGATCGGCGCCTATGGGGCCTCCTCCAGCAAGGGCAAGCTCTTTGTCTATCACGGCTCTGCCTCGGGCCTGTCAAGCAGCCCCGCCCGAACCGTCTCGGGCGGGACCGGCTCCCCCAAGCTCGGCTATTTGGTCGGGGCCGCGGGGGATGTGAACGGAGATGGTTACGACGATGTCCTCGTCACCAGCTCCACATCCGACACCGTGAGCCTCTACCTCGGCAGCAGCGCCGGGATCGGAGCCTCCGCGACCAGCAGCTTCACCCAGTCCGGCTCAGCCACCTTCGGGGCGGGCCTCGCTGGCGGGGGAGACGTGAACGGGGATGGGTATGCCGACCTCCTCATCAGCGACCCCACCCTCAGTACCAACACGGGTAAGGTCTATCTGTACCTCGGCGGCGCGAGTGGCCCCTCCACGACCGCCAGCGCCTCCTGGGTGGGCTACTCTACGAGCAACTATTTCGGCTCCGCCCTCTCCCTCGGAGACTGGGATGCCGATGGTTACGACGATGTCACCATCGGCGCCTACGGATACTCCGCCTCAACCGGGGAGGTGGTGGTCTATAAGGGGAGCAGCAGCGGCGCGGCTTCCACCCGTAGCCTCAGCATCCGGGGCTCCACGACCGGTCGATACCTCGGCTACTCCCTGTCGAACCGGGCCGATCAGAATGGGGATGAGGTGGATGACCTCCTGGTTGGCGCCCCCTACTATGGCGACGCTCCTCAGGGGGATATCTTCTTCCATGCGGGAGTGACCTCGACCGGCCTATCCTCCACCGCGGATACGATTGACAACCCTGACGCTTATCTGGCATCCCCCACCGTGGCCCGGGTCGGCGACATAAATGGGGATGGTTTCGATGATCTCGCCCTCTGTTCGTCGGAGGTGAGCTCGAATCAGCCGGGTTATGTCCACCTGTTCCATGGCGCCACGAGTGGCCTCCCGGACTATCCGGAGTCGACCCTCAGCGGGCCGGCGACCCTCAGCGGCTTCGCCCACGCGGTGAGCGGCACCGACATCAACAGCGACGGTTATGCCGACGTCGTAGTGGGCACCCCCTCGGATTCCAGCAACAAGGGAGGGCTGCTCGTCTATCATGGGAGCGCAGCTGGTCTCGAGAGCAGCAGCGCCTGGAGCTACACGGGCTCTGGGACCACCTACCTCGGACTGGCGCTGCTCGGTCTGTCGGATGTAAATGGAGACGGATACGGCGACGTGGCGGCTGGCGCCCCCGGCGGGAGCAGCAACGAGAGGGTCTATGTCTTTTATGGCGCCGCGACCGGGCTCAGCTCCACGGGGGCCACCACCCTCAGCGCGTCGTCGACCGGCATCGACTTCGGCGGTTCCCTCGCCTCGGGGGATCTGAACGGGGACGGATACTCCGACCTCGCGGTGGGCGGGAGCGCCGCCTCCAGCAGCACGGGGAGCGTCTCGGTCTATCACGGGAGCGCCTCGGGCATGGGCAGCACCCTCCGCCTCGGGCTCTCTGGAGAGGCCACTGGGAGCTATTTCGGCTATTCCATCGCGGTGCTGGACGCCAATGGCGACGGCTACGACGATCTCGCCGTCGGGGCCTATGGCTACGACAGCAACCTCGGCCGCCTCTATATCTATTACTCCGCGGGCTCGACCGGCCTGTCCAGCAGCCCGGGTACGGTCATCACAGGTGTGTCTGGGGGCCTCTCCAGCTTCGCCGCGCTCGCCCTGGCCGGTGACGTCAGCGGAGATGGGTATGATGATCTGGTGGTCGGCGATGCGGCCTTCTCCAGCAATGACGGGGCCATCTGGATCCTGGAGGGCTCGGCGAGCGGCCTGTCCTCTACCGCGAGCACCACGATCGCCGGAGTTTCGGCCCTCGGCTACCGGTACCTCGGGGACTCCGTCAACGGTCCAGGCGACATCAACGGGGACGGCTTCGACGATGTAGGCGCCTGTGGCTCCTACGACTGTACGCTCTATACGGGCTACGACACGGACACCGACGGCGACGGCTCCGCCGACTCCGCCGACTGCGCCCCCTCCGACGACACCATTCACCCCGGCGCCACGGAGGAGTGCGACGGCGTCGACAATGATTGCGACGGCGCCATCGATGAGAGCGGCACGACCGGCACCACCTATTATGCCGATGCGGACGGGGACGGCTACGGCACCGCCACGAGCTCGACAAAGACCTGCAGCCTCCCGACTGGATATTCCACGCTCTCCACCGACTGCGACGACGGTGACAGCGCCGAGCACCCAGGTGCGAGCGAGACCTGCGACGGCGATGATGACGACTGCGACAGCAGCATCGACGAGGCCGACGCCATGGACGCCCCCACCTGGTACCGGGACGCCGACGGCGACGGATATGGCGGCAGCAGCCCCACCACGGTCTCCTGCAGCGCGCCCACCGGCTATACCGCCACCTCCAGCGACTGTAATGACAGCAGCACGGCGGTGAGCCCCGGTGCCACTGAGACCTGCAACAGCACCGACGATGACTGCGACGGCAGCATCGACGAGGCCGGCGCCTCGGGCGGCTCCACCTGGTATGCCGACAGCGATGGAGACGGCTACGGCGACCCCGTGGTCACAACCTCCGCCTGTAGCCTGCCCACAGGCTATGTGTCTACGGGGACAGACTGCGCCGACAGCTCCTCGGCCGTCTCTCCGGCCGCTACAGAGAAATGTAATACGGTCGACGACGACTGCGACGGCAGCACCGATGAGGCCGACGCGAGTGACGCCCCCACCTGGTATGTCGACGCCGACGGGGACGGTTATGGCTCGGTCGCCGGCACCACCCGGGCCTGCTCCCTGCCCTCCGGCTATGCCGCCAGCTCCACCGACTGCGACGACAGCACCGGCTCGCGGTCCCCGGGCTCCACGGAGTCCTGTAACAGCGCCGATGACGACTGCGACAGCCTCATCGACGAAGGCACCCCCACCGATGCCGGCACCTGGTATGCCGACAGCGACAGCGACGGCCATGGCGACCCCGCAGTCTCCTCCAAAGCCTGTCAGGCCCCCGCGGGCACCGTCGCCCTCGGGGATGACTGCGACGACAGCGATGGCAGCATCTCTCCCGAAGCCACCGAGACCTGCGATAGCGTAGATGAGGACTGCGACGAAGTCACGGATGACGGCCTCTCCACGGTCACCGCTTATGATGACGCGGATGGAGACGGCTGGGGCGACACCGACAGCAGCCACGAGGTCTGCGCCCTCGGCGACGATGAGGTCACAGAGCCCGGGGACTGTGATGACCACGATGAGAACAGCTTCCCCGGCGCCCCGGAGCAATGGTACGACGGGGTAGACCAGGCCTGTGACGAGGGCTCCGACTGGGACGCCGACGGAGACGGACAGGACAGCGCCGTACATGGCGGCGGGGACTGCGACGATACAGATGAGACTGTCTACACCGGGGCCCCCGACGAGCCCTATGATGGCCAGAACAGCGACTGCGGCACCTATGACGACTTCGACGCCGACCACGACGGGCACACTTCGGCCGACTACGGCGGCGACGACTGCGATGACACCGACCCCGAAGTCGTCGATTGCGGCTCCGCCGATGATGGCACGGACGGGGCGGATGGCGCAGACGGAGCCGATGGCACCAATGGAACAGACGGCACCGATGGGATCACCGAGGAGGATGACGGTGGTGGCTCTGGCGGCGGCAAAGGCGGCTGCAGCAGCTCGGGCTCCCGGCCGACCGCTCTCCTCGGCCTCCTTGCCCTCCTCGGCCTCCAGGGTCGCCGTCGCCGGTGCGGGTCGGTTTTGACGGCCGGCGCGGCGGCGGGCGACGGTCACTCCGAGCGGGGCGGTCCCTTGTGGGTCTCCACCTTGGAGACCTCCTGATAGGCCACGCCATCCCACCGGAGGGTGGTGGTGGTGATGTCCTCGGCGGTCTCTCCGCTCTCGAGGGCCTCTCCGAAGGTCTGTACAGAGCTAACCTGCCGCTTCTTCGGATGAAAGGTGAACTCGGTGGAAGAGTAGACGGGGGCGTCGCCGCCGGTGGCCCCCGACAGCGCGAGCCGCGCGGCCCGCTGGCCGTCCGGACCCCGCCGCCACGACACGTAGTACTCCTTCGAGTAGCCGCCGCATTGCTCGCTGCCCGGCACGTAGACCCGCAGCAGGGGAACGCCCGTCCCTGTGGCGATGGCGACCTCGGCCACGTCGAGCGGCCCGCCCATGTCCATCTGCTCCCCAAGGTCGAGGAGGCCGGTGAGGCCGGCGGGGGAGCGGACCTGGACGAGGAGGTGACGCTGGCTGTTGTAGGAGACGAAGATCGAGTCCGATTGACCATCCTCGTCCAGATCCGCCTGCCAGCGGTGAGCGGACAGGGTGGGGCTAAACATCGCGCCCACCGCGCCGTCCGCGTCTCGCAGGCCGCACCAGGCGCCGGAGCGACCGTCGACCTCGGTGGCCGCGTGCTTCGTGAGCACCTTCAGGGGCGCGCCGAGGGGGAGCGCCTTCAAGGCGGCGGCCTCCTTCATCGGCCCCGCGCGAAAATTGGCGCTCGGCGTGACGACGTAGACGGTCTCCCCGACGATGCACGGGTCGTCGTCGAAACGAACCGCCTCGACCGGCGCCGCGGTGGGGGCGGGCCCGGCCGCGGCGGAGCGGACGAGGAGCAGGTGGGAGAGGAGGAGGGGGCTGAGCGTCGGCATGCTCGGCTGCTATCGCGGCTCCCCCGCCTGCGCCGCGGGGGGGGCGCCGTCGCTGGGCCGGCCGTGTCCGGCGGCTCCCTTGCCGACGCCGCCGGCTCGGCTATGGGCGGTCAGGAGACCGGATGACCTCCCGCCCACGCACTCGTGCTCTCTCTCGCCGTTGTGCTCCCGCTGGCTCTGGCGCGGCCCCCGGCCTGTCGGCGCTCGTGTTCGGCGCTTCGCTCGTCGGCTGCGGCCACGACCGCCCTGGCGGCGGGAAGGGGCATGGGCCGGCCGACGAGGCCGACGCCCCCGACACCGGCGCGCCGGCGGCCGAGTGGGTTCCCCTGCCGACGGACTGTTCGGCCGAGTCGGCGCCGGACCCCGCGCGCGATCCGCTGTGGCCGGTCGGCTCCCTCTTCCTTCAAGAGGATGTGCTGGCCGAGGTCCTGGAGGTGGAGCTCTCCCCGGACGGGCAGGTGGCCTATCTGGTCGGACAGGGGGGCCTCTTTGTCGTGGACCTCTCCGTGCCCGAGGCCCCGGCCCTGATCGGATACGACGACGCGGTGGAGGCCCAGGGCCGCTACTATCACCTCGAGGCGGGGGGCCCGGACGCCGTGGTCTATGCGACCCACCGCGACCGCGGTCTGTGGCGCATCGACGCGCGTGACCCTGCGGCGCTCCGCACTTCACCCCTGCGGCTCGAGCCCGGCCTGTCCGGGATGGCCGCCGTGGGGGACAGCCTCTTCGTCGGAGGGCTGGACGGGCGGGTGCTGCGGCTCGAGGTGGACGCCGAGGGCCGCGCCGTCGAGGCGGGGAGCGTAGCGGGGCTCGGCAACATCTGGGAGCTGGTTGCTTGGGGCGATCGGATCTACGTCGCGGGTGGGGCCGCCGGCCTCTCGGTCCTCGACAGCTCGGCGGGCGGCCTCTCCGTGCTCACCACGCTCCCCACCGCTGGGGCGGTGATGGACCTCGCCCTGTCGGCAGACGGCGGCGCGCTCTACGCCGCCGAGGGCGGGGCGGGGGTCGAGGTCTTTGACCTGTCAGACCCGGACGCCCCGGACAGCCAGGGCGCCCTGTCCATCCTTGGCAGCGCGGTCGGCTTGGGGGCCACCGCGGAGCTCCTCTGGGTGGCCGACCTCCAGGGCACGGTCGCCTTCGACCTCGCGGACCCCCTCCTCCCAACCCCCATCGGCACGGAGGGGACCGATCAGTGGGCGATGGGGCTCGCCGCGGAGGGTGACCGCGCGGTGGTGGCGGCCTGGGGGTGGCTCGAGGTGCAGGAGGCCGCGCTCGGCCGCTCCGGCCCCGACCTCCGCCTGGGCGCCGACACGCTGCACCTCTCTCCGGAGGGGGGCTCGGTGGAGATCGCGTTCGCCAACCTCGGCGGCGCGGCGCTGTCGCTGCGCGGGGTCTGCCCGAGCAGCGAGCGCCTGACCGTCGAGTCCACCGCCGAGACCGTGCCGCCGGGCGGGGAGGGTCACCTCCGCCTCACCCTCTCCGCGGGGGAGCCCGTGTCCGCCTCGGTTCGGCTCAACACGGACGATCCCGACGACCCCCAGCGCGAGATCGCGGTCGTCGCCGAGGAGCGGGGGGTGGGTGTGGCCTTGGGAGAGGTCGCGCCCGACTTCGCGCTCCCCGACCTCGACGGCGAGGTCCACCAGCTCTCCCTCCAGGCCGGGGTGCCGGTGGTGCTGGTCTACTTCGCTACCTGGTGACCAGCCTGTCCGTCCGAGGTCTCGGACATCGAGCTGAGCGTGTGGCAGCGGTATCAAGAGCAGGGCGTGGTGGTCTGGGGGATCGCGAGCCATGAGCCCGTGGACGCGCTCGAGCGTTTCCGCGACGCGTATGGGCTGAGCTTCCCGATCCTCGTCGATGCGGACGGCGAGGTCTCGGAGGTCTACAACCAGCTCATGGCCTTTCCGTCGGCCGCCTATCCGCAAGACTGGATCATCGGCACGGACGGGGTCGTCGTCTATGCGAACAACGCGTTCGAGCTTGAAGAGATGGTCACGGTGATCGAGGCGGAGCTGGCCGACTGAGCGCGCCGTCCCGACAGAGACCCTCCATCGGCTGCACCGCGGCGCTGTCCGGGAAGACGACCTCGGCCAGCGCCGCCTCGTCGAGGCCGAGGTGGTCGCGCAGCACGCCCTTCCAGACCGCGCGGAGGTCGGTGGTGGGCAGGAGGTCGCGTCCTTCGAACTGGCGGTCGGGGGAGAGGCCCGGCCACTCCCCGCGCACGACCCCGCCGGCCACGGCACCGCCGCAGAGCATCACGACGCCGCCGGTCCCGTGATCGGTGCCGCCGGTGCCGTTTCCGGCGACGGTGCGCCCGAACTCCGAGACGATGACGACGATGGTGTCGGACCAGGCCGCCCCCATGCCGGCCTTGAGGGCCTCGAGGCCCCCCGCGAGGCCGCTGAGCTGGCGGGCGAGGCGCCCGACGGTGGTGCCCTGGCCGCTGTGGGTGTCCCAGCCCCCGGTCTCGAGCACGGCGACCCTCGGGCCGTCGGCGCGGCCGAGCAGGGCCCCCGCGGCGGTGGCCACCGAGCGGAGGGAGGCCTGGCGCCGCCGAAGTCCCCCTCCGCCCATCGTCGCCGGCTCCTCCTGCATCCGCTCTTGCGCTACCGGCATGCTCCCCCGCCCCTCCTGGAGGGCGGGGCCGAGCAGCGGGTCACCCGCGTACAGCGCGGCGATCACGTCGAGGAGGTCGTCGGACAGCTCCGTGTCGTGGGCGAGGTCCACCGAGGTGGCGGCGGCGGGCCCCTGGAGGAGCAGGGGGAGGCTCGGGCCGATCGCGGTGGGCGTGGCGCCGCGGGGCTTCATTCGGCCCAGCGCCCGGTTGAGCCAGCCGTCGGGCGCGCCGTGCGGGGTGGCGGCGCCGCCCTCAAGGGCGTCCTGGGCGTCGAAGTGCGAGCGGGTGCGGCAGGGGAGGGCGACGGCGTGGACGAGGCCGAGCTCGCGGCTGGCCCACCACGGGTGGAGGGGGGCGAGCGCGGGGTGGAGGCCGAAGTGGCCGTCGAGATCGAGCACCCCGCCGGGGCCGCCGCCGACCGGGTCCAGCGCCATCGCCCCCCGCGCGCTCCGATAGGCCGGGTCACCGTGGGCGGGCACGGCGCCGAGCCCGTCCATCGCCCCTCGGTTGATCAGCACGAGCAGGCGGCGATCCCCCGCCCCGGCGGCGAAGGCGAGGCGGCCCGGGTGGAGGGCGGGCAGCCCGAGCAGGGAGGCGCCGCCGAGCAGCGCGGCACCGTGGAGCATCCCGGTGAGCAGGCGGCGTCGATCGAGCAGGGGTCACCTCCGCTGGAAGGCAGGGCTGGCGAGGACGTAGGTGATGGCGGCGGCGGTGTCGGGGGCGCCGCGGACGGCCTCGGTGAGGGGGCCCTCGAGCTCGGCGCCCAGCACCTCGCCCGCCCACCTCAGGGGGTCGGTGACCCGCGCCCGGGCCTGCCGACCGACGGCCTCGGCCAGCTCGACCCGGCGGAGCACCTGCCCCGGCCCGGCCCAGTCGCGGGCGAGCTCGGACCAGCCGGCGGGGGAGGGGGCCTGGAAGGCGGCTTGCCCGAGGGCGGCGCACTCGGTCACCGCCGTGGCGGCCCAGTCGCGCTCGCCCCAGCGGCCGCTCGACCCCGTCTCGCCGCCGCCGAGCTGGAGCGCGCGCGCGGTGGAGATCAAGAGCTCGTCGGGGGTCTTGACCTTGCTGCCGCCGCGGGTCCAGGCCGCCTCCAGGCCGACCACGGCCACCGCGAGCTCGCGGAGGTCGCCCCCCGTGTCGAGGAAGCGGCGCTCCAGCGTGGCGACCGCGGCCTCGGGCGGCGTGTCATGGACGAAGTGCCGGCAGAGCTTGGTGGCGATGAAGCGGGCGGTGCTCGGGTGGGCGGCGAGGTCTCGCAGGGCGGCCCGGCCCTCGAGCTCGCCCTGCTCGACATAGTCGCGGCCGAGCAGGCGCTTGGTGCCCGGCTCGTGGCGGTCGCGGTTGAAGACGAAGGGCCCGACCCGGCCCTGGTCTTTGTCGGGGCGGCGCACGACCCCCCAGCCGGTGAGGATCTGCGCCAGCGCGATCACGTCGGCCTGGCTGTAGCCGCCGTTGACCCCGAGGGTGTGCAGCTCCAAGATCTCGCGGGCGAGGTTCTCGTTGAGCCCCTTGCCCCGCCGGAGGCCGGCCTCGGAGTGAGGGCCGATCGAGCTCGAATTGTCGAGGTAGACGAGCATCGCCGGGTGCCGACAGACGCTGAGCAGGAGCTCGGAGAAGGCGCCGAGCACGGCGGGGCGGATGGCCTCTCGCTCGAAGGCGCCGGAGAAGGCGGTGACCAGCAGCCGCTGCGCCGAGACCGTGAAGTGGTTCGACCAGAAGCGCAGCCAGCGCTCGCGGAAGGGGGTGGTGGTGGTGCCGGCCACCCGCATCCGGGCCTCGGCCTCGGCCTGGAGCACGGCGGCCGCGGCCTGGCGGGCCTCGCGGCGCGCGGTGTCGGGGTCAGCCTCGCGTCGCACATCCCCCACCTGGACGAGGAGATCGCGGGTGCCGGACAGGGTGCTGAGGCCCGCCTCATCGGCGCTCTGGTCGAGCTGGGCGAGCAGCCAGCCGCGGGGATCGGCCCGCGCGGCGCGGAGCTCGCCGCCGCGGGCCCCGAGGCCGAAGCGGGTGGTGGCGACCCAGGCGGGATCGGGGGCGCGCGGCATGGACACCTCTCCCGGGGACGACGGTGTCTGGGTCTATCCGGAGATCCCCAGGAGGATGACACCCGAGACGACCACGATGCTCCACCCGTAGAGCGCGGGCGCGACGAGCTCCCCGAGCAGGAGCCGCCCGAGCAGCACGCTGAACAGCGAGCCCAGGCTCGCGGCCGGGGAGACCACCGAGAGCGGAGAGACCTGTGCGCCGAGGGTGACGGCGATGAAGCCCACCGTCTCGAGCAGCCCGAAGAGCAGGATCAGGGGCAGCGCTCGGGCCCCCGGCCACACGCGCCGCTCGGGGCGGCTGGCAGCGTAGGGCACCACAAAGACCCACTGGACGAGCCACATCGCGGCGATCGACAGGATGGGGCCGAGGCTCTCGGCGAGCGGGCGGGTGGCGGTCACGGCGAGGCCAAAGCCGAGGGCGCTGGCGGCGGCGGAGAGCAGGACGTCGGCCCGGCTGGCGCGCCAGTCACCGGGGTTCGAGGGCCCGCCGGACCGGCTGGCGATGAGCACGACGCCGCCCACCGCGAGGGCGCCCCCGAGCAGGCGGAGCGGGGGCATCGACTCGTCGAAGAGGACGACGCCGAGCAGCGCGCTCACCGCCGCCCAGCCGGCGATGATCGGGCTCGCCACCGAGACCGGCCCTCCGGCGAAGGCCCGGAACATGCCCGTGTAGGCGACCGCGCAGGAGACGCCGGCCAGCAGCAGCCAGCCCCAGGCCTCAAAGGGCCCCGTGGCCGGCCAGCGGAGCGAGGCGAGCCCGAGCAGCACGAAGCCGAAGGCCTGCCCCCAGAGCAGGGGCAGCACCGGCCCCTGGGCGCGCGCGGTCTGGCTGATCACGATGTTGGCGAAGCCCCACGCGGCGCTGGCCAGGAGGCCGAGCAGCACCCCGGCGACAGTTGAGGCGTTCATCGGTGGCATCGGCGCGGTTACCCGATCCGTCGACATCCCGCCCGCGCCGCCTTACGGATCCACCCTTGTGTCGGGAGGAGCAGAAGCATGACCGCGAGTGGACGCCCGGTGACCGACCTCCCGCCCCGCTCCCGGCGCGCCTCCGCCGGTTGTCGCCTCGCCGGGGAGGGGCGCGTGAGGCCCGGCGGCCTGCTGTTGTGGGTCGGCGCTTCGCTGCTCGCGGGCTGCGGGGCGCCAGGCGGGGCGGGAGAGGGCGACGACACCGCGCACCTCGGCGAAGGGGCCCCGGCGCCGGCCTCCCTCCAGGCCCCCTCCAGCGCTGCGGTGTGGCGGGCGGAGCTCCTCCAGCGGGTGAGCGCGGGGCGGAGCGCCATCGAGGTGTTGGATGGGGTGGCCCGGGTGAGCCTCCCCGCCGCGGGGCTGGCGGCGCGCTTCGGCGGGCGCGGGCCCACGCTGTCTGTAGACGACGAGGCGCTCGACCTCGAGCTCGTCGCCTGGGGCCGGCTCGACCGCGCGATCGCCCTGCCCGCCGCCACGCCCGCCCTCGGGGCCTGCCTCGGCCCAGCCCTCGATCCGTCGGGCGACTGCGTCCGCCGCCTCGAGTACGCGCAGGACGGCCTCATCGCCTGGTGGGGCGGTCACGACACCGGGCTCCAGCAGGGCTGGACGGTGGAAGAGCCCCCCGCGGGGTCGGGTCCGCTGCGCTTCGACACGCGGGCGCCTGGCGGGACCTTTGAGTTGGAAGAGGCCGGCCAGCGGGCGAGCCTGCTCGGCGCCGGGGGCGCCCTCCTCGACGTGGGTGACCTCTCCGCCTGGGACGCCCGGGGTGCGCCCTTGCCGATCCACTTCGAGGCGGAGGGCGACACGCTGCGCGTCGTGGTCGACGACGCGGGCGCGGTCTATCCGGTTGAGGTTGATCCCCTCTACAGCTCCCCGACCACCACCATCAGCGGCAGCGCCGGGGCCTGGCTCGGCATCTCACTCGCGGGGGCAGGTGACGTCAACAACGACGGCTACGGCGACCTCATCGTCGGGTCGTTCATGTACGGCTCCCAGAACGGTCGGGCCTGGGTCTATCATGGGAGCGCCAGCGGGGTGGGCACCTCGGCGGCCACCACCCTGTCGGCCTCGCACACCGCGGCTTGGTTCGGCTACTCCGTCGATACGGCGGGAGACGTCGACAATGACGGATACGACGACGTCATCGTCGGCACCAGCAACGCCAGCCCCTATACGGCCTATGTCTATCTCGGGAGCGCCAGCGGCGTCTCCACGACGGCCACCACCACCCTGACGGCCACGTCCTGGATCTACTCGGTCGGGCACGCCGGTGACGTCAACGGCGACGGTCGCGGCGACGTGGTGCTGGGGATCTGCCAGGGCGCCTACGCGCGCGCCTACCTCGGCACCGCCACCGGGGTGAGCACCTCGGTGCACGCCTCTTTCACGCTCACGTCGGGCCCGCTCTGCGCGGCGATGGGCGCCGGTGACGTCAACGGGGACGGCTACGACGACCTCGTGGTCGGCAACGGCGACTACAGCGCGCAGGCGGGGCGGGTCTCGCTCTTTCACGGCAGCGCCTCGGGCCTCAGCACCACCGCGGCCGTCCGCCTCAGCTCGCCGGAGGCGGCCAGCAACTTCGGGGCGGTGGTCTCTCCGGCCGGCGACGTGAACGGGGACGGCTACGACGACATCCTGGCCGCGGCTCCCGATTATGGTGCGAACGCCGGCTACTTCGCGGTGTACCATGGGAGCAGCGCCGGCATCCAGAGCGCAGCCGCGGTGAGCTACTCGGGCGCTTCGGCGACCGAGCTCGGCACCTGCCTCGGGGACGCAGGAGACGTCGATCAGGACGGCTACGCCGACATCATCGCCGGCTCTTCGGGGGTGAACGAGGCCTACGTCCTGTCGGGCTCGGCCTCCGGCCTGAGCAGCGCCGACATGACCACCATCTCCGGCTCGGGCTTCCTCGGCGCGTCGTGCGACGGCCTCGGCGACGCCGACGGAGACGGCTACGACGACGTGGCGGTGGGCGCCTATGGCGTGAGCAGCAACGCGGGCGCCGTCTATGTGTTCAGCGGCTGCGCCGACGCCGACGGAGACGGCTACTGCGGCAGCGATGACTGTGATGACAGCGACGCCACAATCTACAGCGGCGCCACCGAGACGGTGGGGGACGGCGTCGATCAGAATTGTGACGGTAAGGAGACCTGTTACACCGACGCCGACAATGACGGCTACCGCGTCTCGACCTGGCGCACCTCCACCGACACGGACTGCACCGACTCCGGCGAGGCCACGAGCGCCGACCCCTCCGGGGACTGCGACGACAACGACGCCACCGTCAACCCCGGCGCCACCGAGACCACGGGCGACGGCTTCGACCAGAATTGCGACGGCAAGGAGACCTGCTACGCCGACGCCGACGATGACGGCTATCGGATCACCTCGACCGTCTCCTCGTCGGACAGCGACTGCAGCGACTCGGGGGAGGCGCGGGGGAGCGAGCCCTCCGGCGACTGTGACGACACCAACGCCACCGTCCACCCCTACGCCGTGGAGATCCCCGGTGACGCCGTCGATGAGGACTGCGACGGCGGCGAGCTCTGTTACCGGGACGGCGACGATGACGGCTACCGGGTCTCGGCCACGATGGTCTCCACCGATGCGGATTGCAGTGACTCCGGCGAGGCCCTCTCTGCCGATCCCGCGGATGACTGTGACGACGCCGACGGCGCGGTCTATCCCGGGGCCCTCGAGATCGAGGGCGACGAGATCGATGAGGACTGTGACGGAGGCGAGCTCTGTTACGTTGACTTCGACAATGACTCCTGGCGTCTGGACAGCACGCTCCCCTCCCTCGACGAGGACTGTAGCGACAGCGGAGAGGGCCGCGCCTCCGATTCGAACGGCGACTGCGATGACGGGGACCCCGCCGTGCACCCCGGCGCCACCGAGGTGGTGGGGGATGGGATCGATCAGGACTGTGACGGCAGCGAGGCTTGTTACGGCGAGGCGGATGGAGACGGCTACCGCAACGACACCTTCATCCCCTCGGCGGACGGCGACTGCACCGACCCTGGCGAGGCCCTAACCGACGTCGAGGGCGGCGACTGCGACGACGCCGACGCCGATGTCCACCCCGGCGCCACCGAGCTTGTCGGTGACGAGATCGATCAGGACTGTGACGGCGGCGAGCTCTGTTATCGCGACGGCGACGGCGATCTCTGGCGGGTCGATACCACTGTCACCTCCTTCGACGCCGACTGTGTCGACGACGACGAGGCGGCCGCGGGCGTGCCGCGCGGCGACTGTAATGACTCCGACCCCGACGTCCACCCCGGCGCCGACGAGGTGGTCGACGACGGTCGAGACCAGGACTGCGACGGGGGTGAGGTCTGCTTCCTCGATGAGGACGGCGACGGTTATCGCGCCGACGGGACCGGCACGGTGGAGTCGACGGACCTCGACTGTGTCGATGGGGGAGAGGGCTCGGCCACCGATCCCGATGGCGACTGCAATGACCAGGACGACACGGTGTTTCCGGGGGCGGCGGAGCTCGAGGATGGTCAGGACAACGACTGTGACGGCGTCGGCGATGATGTGGGCCTGGACTCGGACGGCGACGGCCTCTCCGACCTCGAGGAGGCGGCGCTGGGCACCGATCCGAATGACCCGGACACCGACGGCGGCGGCGCAACCGACGGCGAGGAGGTCGCGGACGGGACGAACCCCTGGAAGGCGCTGGACGACCGCGCCTCTCAAGAGCTGAAGGGGGGCTGCAGCGCCGTGCCCACCCTGGCGTCGGGGCCCCTCGGCGCCCGTGGGCTCGCCGCGCTGGCCCTGGTCGCGGCCATCGGGCTCCGGCGACGCCGGGCCCCGGCCGGGTCGGTTTGAGCTGGGCGTGCCCCTGATGAAGAGAGGACTCGAGATGAGCTCGGCCCCCGGCCTCCGCGCCGTCGCCCTCCTGCTGCTGCTGCCCGGCCTCGCCCAGGCCGAGGAGGCGGGCTTCGACGCGCACGGCTTTCGACTCGCCCCCCTCACCGACGATCCCCGCGGCGGCCTCGCCGTCGACCGCCTGGCCGACTGGGAGCGGAACGACGCCTTCGTGGGCGGCGTGCTCGAGTATGCGAAGTCGCCCCTCGTCTCGGTCTGGCAGAACGCAGCCGGCGAGGAGTCGGCGCGCGAGGTCCTCGTCGATGATCTGCTGGTGCTCAACACATCGGCGGGGTGGATGCCCCATGGACGGGTCCGCCTCGACCTCGGCCTCCCGGTGTTCCTGAGCTCATCGGGCCTCGCCACCGCGGGGGCTGGCCTCGGCGACCTCCGACTCGGGGCGGGGGTGCAGCTCGTCGAGCCGAAGGGCGAGGGTGGGCTGCGCTTCGGCGTCGTGCCCTTCTTCGACCTGCCGACCGGCGACGCCAGCCGCTACCTCGGCAACGGCCGGGTGGCGGGCGGCGGGCGTCTCGTCGGCGGCTGGACCGGCGAGAAGCTCGAGGCCTCCGCCAACCTCGGCGCCTACCTCCGGCCGGCCACCCGCTCCGCCGCCTACCCGGGCGCCGATGAGCTCCAGCTCGGCCTCCAGGTCGGCTACGGGCTGCGGCCCGACCTCGCGGTCAACCTCGAGGCGATGCTCGACACGCCCTTCAGCGACCGCACCCTGGGGGACTCGCCGGGGGAGGGCATCCTCAGCCTCCGCTATCGGGCCGAGCGCGGGGTGCTGGCCCTCCTCGGGGCGGGCTTCCCGATGAACGGGGCGGCCTCTGCGGCGGCCTACCGTGTCTTTGTGGGGGTGGGCTTCGGCACCGTGGGCGACATGGGGCGCGATCGTGACGGTGACGGCGTCCCCGACGCCCGAGACCGCTGCCCCGACAAGGGGGAGACCAAGAACGGCTACCAGGACGAGGACGGCTGTCCCGACACCGCCAAGCTGCGCCTCCAGGCGACGCTCGACGGCGAGATCGCAGATGGCGCCGCGATCCTCGCCGAGGGCAACGGCCGCAAGGTGGAGCAGCAGCAGGGCTCGGAGCCGGTGGTGATCAACCCGCGCCCCGGCTCCCGGTGGACCGCCTCCGCCCGCCTCGGCTGCCGCTCGGCCGAGGGGGCACTCGACATCCAGCCGGGTGAGAACACGCTGAGCCTGCCCCTCCAGCCCGCCCTCGACGCCCGCGTACGGCTGCGGGTGGTCGATCCCGAGGGCGCCCTGGTGGCCGGGGTGGAGATTGAGTGGAGCTCGCCCGACCCCGCCTGCGCCGCCCGCCACCCGTCTCCGGGCGTGGAGCTGCCGGTCGGCGGCGGGTCGCACAGCCTCCGCCTGCGGGCCCCCGGCTACCGCGATCAGGCCGTCACGCTCGAGCTCGGCGCGGGGGAGCGCCGCGACCAGGACGTCGTGCTCGAGCCGCTGCAGGCCCGAGTGGAGGCCCGGCGCATCGTGATCACCGAGGCCGTGTACTTCGAGTCCGGGGAGACCTCGATCAAGGGCGAGAGCCTCGACGTCTTGGATGATGTGGCGCAGCTCCTCCGCGACAATGTGGGCATCCGCAAGGTGGAGATCGGCGGCCACAGCGACGACCAGGGCCCGGACGACTTCAACCTCGCGCTTTCGCAGCGCCGGATGGACGCGGTGGTCGGCTACCTCGTCGCCAAGGGCGTGGACGGCGAGCGCCTCGTGCCGGTGGGCTACGGCGAGTCCCGCCCCGTCGAGCCGAACGACAGCGAGGAGCACCGCGCCCTCAACCGCCGGGTGGAATTCAGCATCCTCGAGGCGAACACGGCGGTGTCTCCCGAGTAGGGCGATCTTCGGTGGCCGGCCGCCTTCGTGTCGGCGATCGGCCGCGGGGCGCGGCGCGGGAGCCACCTTTCAGGTAGCATGCGCAGCTCGGAGGCATCCCATGAGCGGCACCCTGGTGATGATCATGGCCGGCGGCAAGGGCTCGCGGCTAAGCGCGCTGACCGGTCATCGTTGTAAGCCGGCCATGCCCTTCGGCGGTCGGTATCGAATCATCGACTTCGTCCTGTCCAACGTGGTGAACTCCGGCTACCGACGGGTGTTCCTGCTCACGCAGTACATGGCGTCGAGCCTGATCAAGCACCTTAACCGGAACTGGCACCTCTCCGGGCCGGGCGAGTTCATCGAGATCGTGCCGGCGCAGATGCGCACCGGAGATCACTGGTACCGAGGCACCGCCGACTCTGTCTACCAGAACCTCAACCTCGTGCGCGACGCGCGGGCCGAGCACGTCGCGGTCTTCGGCGGGGACCACATCTACAAGTTCTCCGTCGACCAGATGGAGACCTTCCACGTCGAGCAGTCCGCCGATCTGACCATCGCCGCCTGGCCCGTGCCCATCGAGGAGGCCACCCAGTTCGGCGTCATCCAGTGTGCCCCCGACGGTCGTATCATCGGATTTCAGGAGAAGCCCAAGAACCCCGCCCCGATGCCCGGTGATCCCACCAAGGCCTTCGTGAGCATGGGCAACTATTTCTTCAAGTCCCACGTGCTGCAAGGGGTGCTTAACGAGGACGCGGCCGACGACACATCTTCCCATGACTTCGGTAAGGACATCATCCCGGCGATGATCGCCGCCGGAGATCGGGTCTTCGCCTATGACTTCGGCCAGAACGTCATCCCGGGCGACCCCGAGGGAGCCGTCCCCTACTGGCGCGACGTCGGGACGGTGGACAGCTACTTCAAGGCCAACATGGAGCTCCGTAGCGCGCTCCCTACCTTGAACCTGTATAATCGCCGCTGGCGCATCCGCACCGCCCAGCGCGACTACCCGCCTGCGCGCTTCGTGCGCCACGGCGGCCACCGGGCCGTCGACATCGTAGACTCCCTCGTCTGCGAGGGCTCGATCGTGCAGAGCGCGGCGCTGCGCGAGGTGCTGCTCGGCTACGACTGTTTTGTTCACGTAGACGCCGAGATCGAGAACTCGGTCATCCTCTCGGGCTGCGACATCGGCGCCGGCTCGCGCGTGCGCAACGTCATCTTCGACAAGAACACGAGCGTCGCCCCCGGGGCCGTGATCGGCTGGGACGACGAGGCAGACCGGGCTCGGTTCCCCTTCATCTCCGAGGGTGGGCTCATCATCCTGCCGAAGGGCAGCCACGTCCCCGCCCAGGGGCCAGTGCGCCTCGCGTACGACATGGAGCAGCTCCTGCGCAGTGACCCGGCCACCCGCGAGGCGATGGCCCGCCTGGACGGGGCCTTCGCCATCTCCAGCCGCGATCGCCACAGCCACGAGTCGAGCGGCCCGCGGTACCGACGGGGCGGCGGGGGGGGCAGCTCGTCGTACGGCGGGAACATCCCCGATCCCGAGTAGCGGCCCGCCCGGGCCGTCAGGGCGGAGGAGACGAGGGGAGGTCGGCCAGCAGGAGGGCGAGCGCGGTGCGGGTGGCGACCCCCGCCGCCTGCAGGTCGGCCCCCGCCTCGGTGAGGAGGGCCTTCGTGGCGGGCTCGGAGAGGCTGGCGAGGGCTCGCTCGGGGGTGTAGCGGGGGTCCTCCCTGAGGTCGATGTCGGGGGCGCTGTGGAGGGCGGCGGGGAAGGCCGCGACGATGGCGGCGTCTACGGCGGGGCCGTGAACGAGGGCGAGGGCCCCGAGGCGGGCGAGCAGCTCGCCCACCGTGGTGTCCGGGAAGGTCGTAGCCCCCTGGTGCAGCGCGGAGAGGAGGGGGTCGGTGACGGGGGCTCCGGCGCGGTGCGCGGCCTCGAGCCAGCGGGAGACGAACTCTTCATAGAGGGTCTGTCGGTTCTCCCGTAGGGTGAACGCGCACGCGAGGAGGCAAGGGGCGTCGGGCGAGCGGCCCACGCGCTTGAGCGTCGCGGTGTCCGCGCCCGGCAGCGCGTTGCCGTTGTAGGGCTCGGCGAGGTCTTGGGCGTAATGGACGTACCAGGCGGCGAAGCGCCAGCCCCAGTAGGGGTGTCCGGTCTCCATCGCGAGGCGGGAGAGGCGGCGGAAGAGCTCCATCCGCTCTTCGGGCATGCCTACCACGAGGTCGGGCTCCGCGAAGCGGAGGGCCTCCGGCTCGTTGAGGAAGAGCTGGTGGAAGGGCGCCTGGGTGGCTTGTCCCCACCGCCGGCCGTAGGGTTGGGGGCCGTACCCGTAGCCGAGGGGCGGGCCGGGGGAGAGGACGCCCTCGCCGGGGCTCGGGTCCCAGAGGTCGATGTCCATCCCCCAGTCGGGCTCGTCGGAGAAGGTGGCGAGCACGATCCGCGCCGGCAGCGTGCCCTGCGTGCTGTCGACGAAGGTGGCGCGGGAGGGGTCGTCGGGCAGATAGGCGGAGACCTCCGCCGCGCGCACCGGCGCTCCGGGCACCGGCTCGCCGGGGAGGGCGCGCTCGACGAGGGCGTAGCGGGTGTCGGGGTGGAGCCGCGCGGCGCGGTTGAAGGCCTCCACGGTCGGGCCCTCGAAGCGCTGGACGCGGCAGCGGCCCTTCCCGCGCTGCTTGAGCCAGGCGTAGTAGCCCTCGAAGAGACCGCGGAGGGCCGCCTCCTCGCCGCGCAGCAGCGGCTCGAGAGGCTCGACGGTGACGGGCTCGTTGGCCCAGCTCGCCCAGTCGGCCTGCAGCGCGGCCTCCGTGAGCAGATAGTGGTCCTGCCAGGCCGCGGCGGGGCGGGCCAGCAGCAGGGCGGGCAGCGCGGCGAGGAGCGCGCTTCGGCGCGGAGTGAGCCTGGGCACGGTGAGGCCTCCCGGTCCCTCCCTACCCTGCGGCGCGGGTGGTCGATGGCCGCGGGGGCGCGGTGAT
Source organism: Myxococcota bacterium (assembly GCA_044344255.1). Taxonomy (GTDB): domain Bacteria; phylum Myxococcota_A; class UBA796; order UBA796; family UBA2385; genus JBIJDH01. Next base: position 49,632 of record JBIJDH010000001.1, on the reverse strand, counting down.
ATCCTCCCCGGATGACCCTCCCCCTGAGCGCGCTGGCCCTCTGGCTGATCGGCCCCCTCGGCGGGCTCGTGGGCGACGATGCGGAGGCCGCAGGGGCCAATGATGGGCCGGCGGCGCTGGCGCCGGGCCCGGCGGAGCTGCTCGCGGAGGTGACCGAGCTCGAGCGCCGGGTCGAGGCGGCGGAGGCCGCCCTGTCGGCCCTCCGGCGGGTCCACAACGCCCTCGCCGTCCAGCTCCAGCGGGGGCTCGACCCTTGTGTCGACGGGGCCGCGGCCTCCCTCCTCGCGCGGACGCCCGCCCTCGGCGCCCTCGCCCGAGACCGCGTGCAGGCGGCGCAGGCGGAGCGCGCGCGGGTGGGTGTGATCGCGGAAGCCCCCACGGTGCGGGCCCTCGTCGACGGGGAGCTCCGAATGGCGGTCGAGGGCCTCCACGCGCGGGTCGAGGCCGGGGGCCAGGGCTACCAGGAGCTCGTCGCCTGGCAGGAGCGCTTCTTGTCGCCCTGGGGCGGCTGCCCGGTGACCTTGAGCGTGGCGCCTGGCCTCTCCCAGCCCTCCCCGCGACCCCCCGCCGAGCGGACGGCGCGGGTCGCGATCCTCGGGGTCGGCGGAGGTCATGTCTGCCCTGGTGGAGAGATCGCCGACGGGCGGGCCCTGCTGGTCCTCGGGGCCGCCTGTTGGAGCCCGGGCCCCTGCGACTGCGCCCCCTTGCCCGTCGAGCCCGCGGCCGTGCTCGGCCCGCCACCGACGCCCGCGCGCCCGGAGCCGCCGCCCGTGGTCGCACCGGCTCCCCCGCCCGTGCCTCCGCCCGCTGGAGCCCCGCCAACCGGCGGGCGGTAGGCCGAAGGCCCTCAGGGCTGCGCGGAGAGCCAGTCGGGATCGACACGGCGCAGGCGGGCGCGGCTGGCCTCGGCGCCCGCGGCGTCCCCGCGCTCCTCCAAGCCGTCTGCCTCCAGGGCCAGGGCCTCAGGCATCCAGGGGTCGAGGGCGAGGGCGGCGCGGGCGTCGCTGAGGGCGGGGCCGGGGTGGCCGTCGTTGAGCCAGGCCCGGCCGCGCACGACCAAGGCGACGGGATCTTCGACGTGGTCGAGCTCGGCCGGCGGGGTGGCGGCGCCGGACTCGAGGGCGGCCCGGGCCCGCACCCGGTCGGCGGTGCGGGGGTCGTCGAGGGCCTCAGCGGTGGCGGCGGCGCGGCCCCAGTCGGCGACCGCCACGGCGAGGGCGAGCTCGATCTCCCGCCCGGCCTGGAGCTCCCCGCGGGCGACGAGCAGAGGCACGAGCAGGAGGGCCTCCTCGTATCGCTGGGTGGTCACGCGGTCCTCGATGCGGCGGCGCACGGGCTCGGGGTCGTCGGCCGCCACCTCCTGCCAGCGGGTGAGCAGGGTGTCGCTCGCCCCCTCGGCCGAGAGCTGGTCTGCGATGGCGACGCGGAGCTCGGCGACGGCGGGCTCCTGATCGGCGACGGCGGCGAGGGCGTCGAGCGCCGCCCCGGCCTCCGCGGGGCGCCCGGCGCGTAGCCGGGCCCGCGCCAGGGGGATGAGGAAGCGGGGATCGCGGGGAGAGGCCTTGGCGGCGAGCTCCCAGGCGGCGGCGGCCTCGATCGGGCGCCCGCTCCCGCTGACGGAGGCGGCCTGATCGGCGAGCAGCGCGACGCGGCGCGGGTTGGCATCGAGGCCGAGGGCCGCGTACTGGCGGGCGCCCGAGGCGTCGCCGCGGGACATCGCGCGGCGACCGAGCAGCCACCACGCCGCCTCCATCTCGGGGTCGACGTGGGCGGCGCGATCCATGGGATCACGCCCCACGTCGCCCTCCTGCTCGAGCGGGGCGGCGGGGAGCAGGCCGTACCAGACCGCGGCCGAGCGCCCCGTGAGGAGGGTGGCGTAGGGGTCGGTGGAGACCGGGGAGGCCCAGTCGGCCTGCATCGCCGCGGCGGGGGTGCGCCCGAGGTGGGTCGCGGTCTCGCCCAGCACCTCGGCGACGGCGACCTCCAGGCGGTCGCGGCTGGCGCTGGCCTCGGAGGGGTGACAGGGGCCCTCGGGGGTGCAGACGGTGAGCACGAGGCGGAGATCGGCGTCGTGGCCCTCCAGGCGGAGGGCGCCGGTCCAGGTCTGTCGGCCCTCGGCGAGGTCGTACTTGAAGCCCGGGGAGATGGGCGCCCCGGTGACGAGGGGCACCACGTCGGGGAGATCGGCGAGCCCGAGCTCGATCAGCACGGTGGTGAGGCCGCGGAGCTCGGGCTCGCGGGAGAAGGACCCGACGACCTCTGCGGGATCCAGCTTCAGCAAGAGGACGGTGCGCGGCCCGGCGGGGAGGGTCGGCCCCGCGGCGACGGTAGACGGAGTATCTTCGCCAGCGGCGCCCTCCGGAGGGGGCTGTGCCTCCTCCCCAGGGGGCGGCTGCGCGCAGGAAGGGACCGTGAGCCAGGAGCCGCAGGACAAGCCGAGGGTGAGCAGCGCGGAGGGGAGCCGCTTTCGACGCGCGCTCCGCTGGTGCGGTCGTGCGGTCTGGTGGTGGCTGCGGGCGGGGATGGTGCTGCTCCTGCTCGGGCTGTTGGGAGCGCTCGGGGCGGGCTGGTGGGTGAAACAGAACATCCTCGTCGATCTCCCGCAAGACCTGAGCAGCCTCCGCACCTGGAGGCCGCCGACCTCCGCCCGGGTCTATGGGAGCGACGGCGCCCTCATTGACGAGTTCTACCTCGAGCGCCGGATCTGGGTCCCGCTGTCCGAGCTCTCCACGGTCACCCAGCGCGCCTTCATCGCCGCCGAAGACCGTCGCTTCTACCGCCACCACGGCGTGGACTATCAGGGCATCGCCCGGGCCCTCTGGACGAACCTGCAGGCCGGCGGGGTCGCGCAAGGCGGCTCGACCATCACGCAGCAGCTCGTGAAGAACATCCTCGTGGGCAACGAGCGCAGCTACGAGCGAAAGCTCAAGGAGGCCGCCCTCGCCCTCCGGCTGGAGCGGGAGCTCAGCAAGGACGAGCTGCTCGAGCTCTTCGTGAATTACATCTACCTCGGAGCAGGAAACTACGGCGTCGAGGCGGCGGCGCAGGACTACTTCGGGATCCCTGCGCGTGACCTTGACCCCGGCCAGGCGGCGCTGCTCGCCGGGCTGATCCCGTCTCCGAGCCGCTACTCCCCGCGCCGGAGCCCCGAGCGGGCGGCCGAGCGGCGCGCCATCGTGCTGAGGGCGATGGTCGAGGAGGGCTATGTGACGGCGGAGGCGGCTGAGGCCTACCAACGGGAGCCGGTCACCCTCCGCGGGCGGACCGAGGCGCCCCGGGGGACCGACGCCTCCTACATCACCGAGGTGCGGCGTGAGCTCCGGCGGCTGCTGCCCGACTCGGTCGTCTATGAGGCGGGGCTCCAGGTCTACACGGCCTTCGATCCGGCGGTGCAGGCGGCGGCCGAGCAGGCGGTGCGGGGGGCGCTGGTCGCGCTCGACGAGCGGCAGGGGCTCCGCGCCACCTCGCGGAACCTGTCCGCCGGGGCGCGGGATCGTTTCCTCGTCGAGGCCCCCGGGCTCCCTCGCAGCCTGAGCAGCGGGGCGGTCCTCCGGCCCCCGGGCGGTCACTGCTTCGAGGCCGTCGTCGGAGCGGCCGGAGGGGACAGGGGGCCTGCAGACCTCGGGACCCTCCTCGCGGGCCCCTTCCGCTTCTCCCTCCGCGAGGCGGACCGCGCGCTCAAGGTGCGGGGCGCGGGTCCGGAGCCGACCGTTGCGCCCCTCTCGGCGGTCGCGCTCGCCGGAGACGTGCTGCGGGTCTGCGTGGAGGAGGGGGAGCGGCTGCGCCTGGACACCCGGCCCTGGGGAGAGGGGGCAGCGGTGGTGCTCGAGAACGAGACCGGTCGGGTCGTGGCCCTGGTCGGGGGCTACGAGGTGGGTCTGGAGGGCTTCGTTCGCGCCACCCAGAGCCGCCGGCAGCCGGGGAGCAGCTTCAAGCCCTATGTCTACGGCGCGGCGCTCTTGGGCGGCCACACCCAGATCGACACTGTGCTCGACGCGCCCCTCTCCCTCCCAGCGGGCAACGGCGCTATTTGGAGCCCCCAGAACTACGACGGGAGCTACGACGGCCCGCTGCCGATGCGCAGCGCGCTGGCGAAGAGCCTGAACACGGTCGCCGTGCGCTTGGGCCTCGAGGTGGGGTCTGAGGCCGTGGGTCGCCTCGCGCGGCAGATGGGGGTCCGGTCGCCGCTCCGGCGCGACCCCACCATCGCGCTGGGCTCGAGCGAGGTGACGCCGATGGATCAGGCCCTCGGCTATGCCACCATCGCTCGGATGGGCGTGCCCACCGATCCCGTCTTCATCGACCTCTTGCGGGACAGCGCCGGGGTGGAGCTCGGGCGGGCGGGGGGCCCGATCCTCATCGACGGGGTCCGCCGGGGCCGGCTGCCCGGCGGCCCCCTCCCGAGAGCCCTCCCGGCGGGGGTCGCCTACGAGCTGGCCGACATGCTGCGGGAGGTCGTGCGCAAGGGCACCGCGCGCCGCGCGTGGGACCCCCTCCACGACCGGGCGGGGAAGACGGGCACCACCAATGACAACATCGACGCCTGGTTCGTGGGCTTTACGCCGAAGCACACCGTCGCCGTCTGGATCGGATCGGACAGCCAGGCCTCGCTCGGGGACAAAGAGACCGGCGGGAAGTCGGCCCTGCCGGCCTGGCTGGAGATCGTCGCCGTGCTCGGTGAGGAGGCGGGGGCCCGCTTCCCCATCCCCGACGAGGCGGTCCTCCTGCCGTGGGGCGATCAGTGGGTGGGCCTGCCCCGGGGCTCGGTGCCCCGCAGCCTCCTCTCTGTCGGTGCCGCTCCCGAGGCGGGCCCGCTCGGCGAGTTCCCTCCCTTGCACCAGCGATCTCCGCCCCGCCGACGGAGGTCCAGCGCCAAATGAACCCCAAGCACCCCGACGCGCAGCCCGCGGAGTGAGCGCATGAGCGCCAAACGAAGAGCTCACGCCAAGCACGCGGGGATCCACGTCGGGCTGCCGCCCGGCTCGGCGGTGTACACGGGCGAGCGGTCGGGGACCCCAGTGGCGGTCAACCGCTTTGTCTACGACCACGGGTTCGTGCGCGAAGAGCGAGAGATCACACCGTCCCGGGCCGCGGAGTCGAGGGGAGGGGGGCGAGTCCTCTGGGTGGACGTGGACGGTCTGCACGACGTGCAGATGGTGAGCGCGGTCTGCGAGGCCTTCGGTCTTCACGCGCTCGTGGGCGAGGACGTCCTCAACCCGTCCAGTCGGCCCAAGCTCGAAGATTACGGTGACTATCTGTTCATGGTCTTGAAGATCATCCAGCCGCCGGAAGGAGAGGGCACCTCCCCGCGGGTCGAGCAGATCAGCCTCGTCCTGGGGGCAGACTTCGTGATCACCTTCCAAGAGCTGCCCGGTGACGTCTTCGATCCGGTCCGCGAGCGGATCCGAGCGGGCACGGGGAGGGTGCGGCGGTCGGGCGCGGATTACCTCGCCTACGCGCTCGTCGACTCGATCGTGGACGTCTACTTCCTCGTGCTCGAGCACTTCGCTGGCTGTGTCGAGGCCCTCGAAGAGGAGGTGCTCCATCGATCGGCGGCCGATCAGGCGGAGCGCATCTACCGCCTCCGGCGAGAGATCCAACGGTTCCGGAAGGACGTGGCGCCGCTGCGGGACGTGGTGGGCACGCTCCACCGTACCGGCGATGAGCTCATTCGTGCCGAGACGCAGCCCTACATCGGAGATCTACACGATCACCTGATCCGTGTCGCCGAGTCGGTCGACAGCTATCGGGAGGCGGCGGCCTGGGCTTTGGACCTCCACCTCGCCATGGCCAGCCACCGGATGAACGACGTCATGCGGGTGCTCACGGTGGTCTCGACCGTCTTCATGCCGCTCACCTTCATCGTCGGCATCTACGGCATGAACTTCGAACATATGCCTGAGCTCCAGTGGCGATCGGGCTACTTCGACGTGATGCTGCTCATGTTGGCGCTCTCCCTGGCGATGATCTACGGCTTCCGCCGCCGCGGCTGGCTCTGAGGGGCTGCGCGCGGGGCCCTGTAGGCCGCCGCGGGCGGCTCAGGGGACGGTCCAGGTGTCGTCGGCGCTCTCGCAGGTGGGCTCACAGTCGGGGCCGTTCGGCTGGACCTCCTCGAAGGTGGGGGTCCAGGTCTCCGAGGCCAGCTCGACGCCGTCGAGCGAAAGGATGGTGGTGAGCGAGGCGTAGTCCGCGCCTGCGACGAAGAGGCCGGTGATCGCCTGCTCGGAGACGTCGAGCTCGGAGCCGGAGGTCTCGAAGAGGTAGCCGGGCCGATCGCAGGCGCCGCCCTCGGCGGGGAGCGGGATGGTCACGCTGCAGCTGGTCTGGCGGCCGTCGGCGGTGATCTGGAGGGTGTAGCTGCCCTCCTCCCAGCCGACGCGCTGGATCTCGAGGGCGAAGCCGTCCTCGCAGCCGATCTCGGTGCAGGCGTCTGCGGTCTCGGCCTTGTCGCAGCCGACGGCGGCGAGGAGGCCAACGAGGCTGATGAGGAGGGGCCAGGCCGAGGGGCGGGGCGAAGAGGGAGGTGAAGAGGGAGGCGAGGGGTGACCGACGAGGGAGGTTGGCATGGAAGACTCCGGGCGGGCGGCTTAACCCGGAACCACCATCGCACGCGCGTCCCGCCGGGGCCTCCATGTCTCCCCCTTATCGCCCCGCTCTTTTCACCGATCTTCTCCGGCCGCCGGGCCGGGGGCTGGCTCCCTGATGGCCCCGGCGGCCGTGGAGCACCGCTGTGTGGCGCGGGCCCTTCGGGTCCTCGACGGCCCCCTGGTCGGGGTGTACCCCTTCCCGCCGGGAGAAGACGCCGCGACTTGGCGGCAGCGCTGCGCGGAGGCGCTCCACACGATCTGCGAGCGAGAGCTCTGGGTCCGCGCCGATCGTCGGGGGGACACCCTCGCGCAGAGCGTCGATCGGCTCTTGATCGGCGGTGTGGCGTCCTCCCTCGCCCTCGAGCCTGGCGCCGTCCGCCTCCTGGGAGAGCTGCTGCGCAACCTCGCCGAGCCCGGGCGCATCAACCAGGGGCACAAAGGCACCTGCGCCGTGACCTGCGTCGAGGTTCACCTCGCCCTCCGCCATCCGGCCGAGTACGCGCGACTCGTGGTGGGCCTCGCCGGCCCGACCGGTGCGGTCGAGCTCAGCCCCGGGGTGGAGCTGCTGCGCGACGAAGAGGCCTTACGCTGGACGGTGGCGGAGGCGCGGCGGAGCCCGGTGAGCCGCCTGCTTCAGGTGGCGCTGATGGAGCTCGCTTACCCGAACCTGGACTATCGGAACCTCGACGATGGGCACTTCGAGCCCGTCTCCGCGGCGCCGGGGGCACCCACGGACCTCGGCCCAGCCGGCGCCGCGGGCGGCGACCGGAACACCGGCAGCGGGGTGGGGCTCGGCGCCTTCGACCGCCTGTTGGAGGCCGTCACCGGTGAGACCTGGGAGACCCTCTCCGTCGAGCAGAGCCGCGTCGCCGAGCGGTTGGCGGCGCTCGGCCTCGACACCTCTTCGCTCCCAGACATCTTTCGCGATGGGCTCTCCATCGTGGAGCGTTCGGCTCGCGCCGGCGAGAGCGTCTTTGTCACGCTGGAGACCGAGACCAGCCGCGACCGGACGGTGCGACGGGTGGGTGAGGACCCGCTTCGCACCTTGCCTCACAAGGTGCGGGTCTACGATCTTCGAGCTGGGCGCGTGTACTTCGAAGACCCGCTCGATCCGGTCTCCCCTTGGATGGAGGGCGCCGAGACCGAGGTCATCGACGCTCACGGCCGGTCCTCGATGCCGCTTGAGGTCTTCCGCCGCTTGATGGTCGAGCTCAGCTATCGGCCCCGCTTCGCGCGGGTCAACGCCGCGGCGGGGGACGCCAGCGCGCAAGAACCCGGTTAAGCCGGCGGCCCCTCCGAGGTCGAAGCTCCGATGACCCCGCTCCTCGCCTCCCTCGCCCTTGAGGGTTGTCGCCGCGCTCCAACGCGCCGCGTCGGCTTGGGCCTCCGCGCCACCGGTGGGCGAGGGTGCGGGAGAAGCCTCGTGGAGGGGAGCAGCGTCGCGGAGGGGAGCAGCGTCGCGGAGGGGAACAAGGAAGGCCCTCGGGGGGATGCTCAGCCCTGATGCGCTTCGCCTTGCTGGTCGCCCTGTCCCACCTCCGCTCCCGTCGCCACGACGTGGGCGTCTCGGCCATCACCTTCATCTCGATGATCGGGGTGATGGTGGGCGTGACGGCCCTGATCATGGTGCTCGCGGTGATGGAGGGCTTCGAGATTGACCTTCGGGACAAGATCCTCGGCAGCAACGCGCACATCGTGGTGCTGCAGTACGGCGCCGGGATCCCAGACTATGCGGCCGAGGTGGCGAAGGTGGAGGCCAGCGAAGGCGTGGCCGCCGCGGCGCCCTTCGTCTACACCGAGGTGATGGTGCGGAGCGAGTGGGCCAGCGCGGGGGTGGTGCTCAAGGGCATCGATCCCGAGCGCACCCCAAAGGTCACCCACATCGTGCAGGATCTCACCGTCGGCCCGGAGGGGCCCTTCCTCGGCGGGGAGGAAGACGCGGAGGCCAAGCTGGCCTTGCTCCAGGGCCTCTCGACGCCCGCCGTCTCCATCTCGCAAGACCCTGACGACAAGGAGGTCATCCCCGGCATCGTCATCGGCCAGGAGCTCGCTGATCAGCTCAAGGTCTTCGTCGGTGACCGCCTCTTCGTGATCAACCCCATCGGCGGCGGCACGGGCCCGATGGGCATGCCCGTGCCCAAGGTGCGGCCCTTCCGGGTGGCCGGCGTCTTCCACTCGGGGATGTACGAGTACGACAGCAAGTGGACCTACGTGACCATCGAGGGGGCGCAGGTCTTCCTCGAGAGCGGCGACGTCGCCACCGGCATCGAGGCCAAGGTCTCGGACATCGACGGGGTCGAGCCCATCGCGGAGCGGGTGCAAGACGCGCTCGGCGCCTCCTTCGTCGTGAAGAACTGGAAGAACCTGAACAAGAGCCTGTTCTCCGCGATGAAGCTGGAGAAGGTGGTGATGGGGCTCATCCTCGCCCTGATCGTCGTCGTGGCGGCGCTCAACATCTTTGGCTTCTTGATCATCGTCGTGGTGTCCCGGACCCGCGAGATCTCGATCCTTCGCGCGATGGGGGCCAGCACAGGGGCGATCCGGGCGATCTTTCAGCTTGAGGGGCTGATCATCGGCCTCGTGGGCACGAGCATCGGCACCGTGCTCGGCCTCGCAGGCTGTTGGGCGCTGGCGCGCTACGAATTTCCCCTTGATACCGATATTTACTTCGTAGACAAGCTCCCGGTCATCGTGGAGCCGATGACGGTGGTGGTGGTGGCGGCGCTGGCGGTGCTCATCTCCTGGGTGGCGACGCTCTACCCCTCGACGATGGCGGCGCGCATCGATCCCATCGAGGGGCTGCGGTACGAATGAACAAGTCGGGCATCGGCCAGATCCGCCTCGAGGGGGTGGAGAAGACCTTCCGCAAGGGGGGCAGCGCCCTGCACATCCTCCGGGGGGTAGACCTCACCCTCGATCCGGGCTCGCGGATCGCCATCCTCGGGCAGTCGGGCTCCGGCAAGAGCACGCTGCTCCACTTGCTCGGCACATTGGACCGGCCGACGGCGGGGAGGATATGGTTCGCCGACCGCGACCTCTTCTCCCGGTCTCCCTCGGAGCTGGACGCGCTCCGCAACCGTGAGATCGGCTTCGTGTTTCAGTTTCATCATCTGCTCCCCGATCAGGACGCGCTTCACAACGTGATGATCCCAGCGCTGATCGCGGGAGAGCCGCCGAAGCAGGCTGAAGGGGCGGCGCGAGAGCTCCTTGTCCGGGTGGGCCTCGGCGCCCGCTTGAAGCACCGCCCAGGCGAGCTGTCGGGCGGTGAGCAGCAGCGGGTGGCCATCGCCCGAGCGCTGGTTCGGCGGCCGGGGCTCCTGCTCGCCGACGAGCCCACCGGGAACCTCGACCCCACCACCGCAGGTGAGGTCTTCGATCTGCTGCTCGCGTTGAACGCCGAGCTCAGCAGCACGCTGGTCATCGTCACCCATTCCCATGAGCTGGCGAAGCGCCTCGATCGGCGCTTCGTGCTCGCGGACGGGCGGCTCCACGAGATGCGGGAGGAGGCGTGATCCAGCGGTCCTTGTTCGGTTTGTTGGCCCTCACGGCCGGGCTCACGGCCTGGGCCGAGGAGCCCGCCGCGGGCGCACCACCCGCGGTCCCCCCATCCGCGGTCCCCGAGGCCGCTCCCCCGGCCGCCCCGTCGGGGGTGGCCCCGGCCTCCAGCGCTTCGGCGGAGGCGCCCTTCTCCGAGGAGCCCCTCGCGGCCAAGGGGCGCATCACCGCGGTTCGCCTCCGCGGCCTCAAGCGGGTCGAGGAGGCGGCGATCCTCGCCGCGATCGGCCTGCGCGCCGGCGACGAGCTCAGCGACTGGGCCGTGCGGCGCGACGTCAAGGCGGTGTACGGCACCGGCTTCGTGGACGACGTGCGGGTCGACTCCATCCCGGCCCCCGACGAGCCGGGTTCGGTCATCCTCGTCTTTGACCTCAAGGAGAAGCCCGCCATTCGCGAGGTGAAGCTCGAGGGCAACAAGAAGCTGGATGACGACGCGCTCTTTGAGGTGATCGACATCACCGCCTTCAGCGTCCTCAATGAGTCGGACGTCAAGCAGAACATCCGACAGATCCGCGATAAGTACATCGAGAAGGGCTATTACCTCGCCGAGGTGGAGCCCGTGCTCCGAGACACCGGCGACGGGCTGGTCGAGCTCACCTTCCAGATCGTCGAGCACCGGAAGGTGCTGGTCCAGCGGATCGACATCACCGGCAACGACCACCTCGCCGATCGCAAGATCACCCGCTACCTCAAGACGAAAGAGGCGGGGATGTTGCCCTGGCTTTCCTCGAAGGGGGCCTTCAACGAGGCCTCCCTGCGGGAGGACGCCGACGTTGTGCGGAGCGTCTTCCTCGAGGAGGGCTACGTCGATGTCAAGGTGGACGAGCCGAGCGTGTTCCTGTCCCCGGACAAGCGGTACATCTACATCACGATGAACGTCACCGAAGGGACGCGGTACCGAATCGGGAAGCTGAAGATCTCCGGTGACTTCGTCGAAGAAGAGGGGCTGACGGAGTCCGCGGTTCGGCAGGTGCTGGAGGGCAAGAAGGCGAAGGTCCTCCACAGTCGATGGGCCAAGGCACGCGAAGAGGTCGGGGAGGGACAGCCCCTGCCCAACGGCTGGGAAGAGGGCGGTAAGCTCCGCTTCGACTTTGAGCCCGACAACGCCAAGATGAAGACGGGCGACTGGTTCAAGCTGACCACCCTGCAGACCACGATGCAGGAGATCACCGATCTCTACGGCGATCAGGGCTACGCCTTCGCCAACGTCATCCCCGACACCCAGCCCGATGGTGCCTCGGAGACGGTGGACATCACCTTCGTGATCCAGCGCGGCGACAAGGTCCGGATCAACCGGATCGACATCACCGGCAACGACCCCACCTACGACAAGGTGGTGCGCCGCGAGATCCCGATCAACGAGGGTGACATCTACTCGGGGAGCGCCATCAAGGACGCCCGGCAGCGCCTCGACCGGCTCGGCTACTTCGAAGAGGTGAAGATCAGCACCCCGCGGGCCTCGATGCCCGACTCGCTCGACATGAAGGTGGACGTCACCGAGCAGCCCACCGGCTCCTTCTCGGTGGGCGCGGGCTTCTCGAACATCGAGAACTTCATGCTCACCTTGAACGTCTCGAAGAACAACTTCCTCGGCCTCGGCTACGTGATGAGCGCGGCGGCCAACGTCTCCCGCAGCCGTCAGCAGTGGAACCTTCAGCTCTACGACCCCTACTTCCTCGACTCCCGCTGGACCGCCCGCATCGACGGTTACTCGATCGCCCGGCAGTTCATCGAGGACGAGTACCAGCGCGGCGGCGACATCTCGATCGGTCGCTACCTCGACCGGCGCGACGACATGCGTATGGAGTTCACCTACACCTTCGAAGACACGGGGCTCAACAACCTCGACGCCTACAAGGAGCGCCTGTTCGGCGGAGAGCTGTACCGAAACGGCCTCTCGAGCTCGGGTGGCCTCTCGCTCGTGGTGGACAAGCGGAACAACCGCATCCAGGCCACCCGTGGCATCTACGGCACGGCCTCGGCCTCGTTGGCCGGTGGGTTCCGCTCCGACGAAGAGACGCTGGTGCAGGTCTTCGGCGGTGACTTCAACTACTACGAGACGAAGATCAACTTCCGAGCCTTCCACCCGGTCATCCCGGGCAAGGAGTGGGTGATCTTCAAGTACAACGGGACGCTGGGTCGAATCGGCAGCACCGACGGCACGATGGTCCCCTACATCCAGCGCTTTCGGGCCGGCGGCATCAACTCGGTGCGCGGCTACGACTGGTACACGCTCGGTCCGGCCGTGCGGGCGACGGGCTTCAAGACGGCGCAGCGCTCGATCTTCACGGGCTCCGACGATCCCACCGCGCCCGACGATCGTCTGGTGGTTGGCGGGACCGAGACCTGGATCAACAACTTCGAGCTCGAAGAGCCGATCATCAAGGCGGCGGGCATCAGCACGGTGCTCTTCTTCGACGCGGGCAACGCCTTCGGTGATCCCTGGGGCAACGGCCACGTCAGCTTGCTCGATCTTCGGGCCTCCTATGGCTTCGGCCTTCGCTGGTTCAGCCCGATGGGGCCGCTCCGCTTCGAGTGGGGCTTCCCCATCAACCCGAAGGAGGACGAGCGGAAGGCGGTCTTCGACTTCTCGATCGGCTCTCTGTTCTGAGGCGGAGGCCGGGCCCCGCCTCGGCGGCCCCGTGCGGCCGCACGAATCTCCCTTGAATCTCACTTTCTCGGCGGTCCTCCTTGGGGCGGCCGCCCCGTCTCGATACGATCACTCTTGATCCGTCTCATCTTGGAGCGTTCATGCGGTTCTTCCGTCTGCTGGCCCTGTTGCTCGGGGTCTTCGCCATTGCGGGCGTCTTCCAGACCGCCCACGCTCAGGCCGCGCCCAAGATCGCGACGGTCGACTTTCAGCGCGCGATCAACACGGTCAAGGAGGGCGTGACGGCGCAGGCCAAGCTCAAGGGTCTCTACGAGCAGAAGAAGACCGCCATCGACCAGATGGAGAAGAAGCTGGGCGGGATGCAGACCGACTACCAAAAGCAGGCGCTGCTCTTGTCAGACGCCGCCAAGAAACAAAAGGAGCAGGAGATCATGCAGGCCGAGGCGGTCTACCAGCAGACCGCCGGCCAGGCGGAGCAGGAGATGCAGTCTGCGTACGCCGGGCTGATGGAGCGCCTCGTGGGGCAGATGAAGGTGACCTGTGAGCAGATCGGTAAGGAGAAGGGTTACAATCTCATCCTTGAGGTCAGCCAGGGGGCCGTGGTCTACGCGGGTGGCACCACCGATCTGACGGATGAGCTCATCAAGCGGTATGACGCCGCGCACCCGGGCTGATCCGTGGTGGGGCCCTTCACCGTCTCCGAGCTCGCCGAGCGGCTCGGCGGTCGGGTTGAGGGTGAGGATCCATCCGGGGGCGAGCGGCGGTTGACCGGCGTGCGCGGGCTGGCCGAGGCGGGCCCGGAGCACCTGAGCTTCCTCGCCAATCGGCGCTACACGCGCCTGCTTCGCGACACGCGGGCGGGGGCGGTGCTGGTCGCGCCGGAGCAGGGGGGCTGTGGGGGGCGGACGGTGATCCGCATCGCTGACCCCTACCTCGCCTTCGCTCAGGTCTTGACCTTGTTCCACCCGGCATCTCCGAAGGTGCCAGGCGTCGATCCGCGGGCCTTCGTAGCGGCGGACGCCGAGGTCGAGGGTGCCACCATCGGCGCGTTCGCTTGGGTAGGGCCGGGCGCGCGGGTCGGGGCGGGCAGCGAGGTGGAGCCCTTCGCATATGTGGGCCCCGGCGCCGTGGTCGGCGCCGATTGCCGCTTGATGGCCGGCGTGGTGCTGTGTGCGGGCTGCGTCCTCGGGGATCGGGTCTGGCTGAACCCGGGGGCGGTCGTGGGCGCCGAGGGCTTCGGCTTCGCCTCCTCGGCCGCCGGCCACCAGAAGATCCCGCAGGTGGGGCGGGCGCGCGTCGAGGATGACGTCGAGGTCGGCGCGAACACCACGATCGACCGGGCGGCCCTGGGGGAGACGCTCGTGCGGAGGGGCGCCAAGCTCGACAACCTCGTTCAGGTGGGCCACGCCGCTGAGGTCGGTGAGCGCTCGCTGCTCGTCGCCTTCTCCGGGGTGGCGGGCAGCGCGCGCCTCGGGCGAGGCGTGGTCCTCGCGGCCCGCGCCGCGGTCCTCGGCCACATCGAGCTCGGAGACGGTGTCCATGTCGGCGTCGGCAGCGCGGTGAGCGATGATCAGGCCGCCGGCGCGCGGGTGACGGGGACCCCTGCGATCGAGCACAACCGTTGGCTGCGCGCCTCCGCGGCCTTCGCTGAGCTCCCCGAGCTCCTGCGCCGGACCCGCCAGCTGGAAGCCAAGGTGGCGGCGCTCGAGGCTGCCTTGGTGCCCTCGCCCAACCTCTCCGATCCGGAGTCGACATGATGGACGCCGCCGAGATCCTACGCCTGCTACCGCACCGGTATCCCTTTTTGATGATCGATCGCATTACGGAGCTCGAGCCCGGGGTGCGTGCGGTTGGAATCAAATGCGTCAGCGTCAATGAGCCGCACTTTCAAGGCCACTTTCCCGGCATGCCGATCATGCCCGGGGTTCTGATCATGGAGGCCTTCGCGCAGCTCGCCGGGGTGATCGCGCTCTCTGCGCACCTCGATCGCGCCGGCGACGCGGTCTACCTGATGGGTTTGGATGGAGTGCGCTTTCGGAGGCCAGTCGTCCCGGGTGATCGCGTCCGGATCACCTGCGAGAAGACCTACGAGCGCCGATCTATTTGGAAGTTCTCGGCGTTCGCCGAAGTGGATGAGAAGCGAGTTGCGGAGGCCGAGATCATGGCCACCCTCGCACCCCGCCCGTCGCCGACCGCTCCCACTTGAGGTGAGGTTGGACCGCGCTCTTGACCTTGCCCTCCGATCTCGTGGTATATTTTGCCCGCAATGGCTGACATCGTACCCGACCCCAGAATTGATGCGCGCGTTGAAGGGACAGGCGGAGTCCTGGCCCCAGGGCTCCTCGTGCCCGACGGCAGCTTGTCTCCGCCCACCGATGAGCTCCTCGCGGGGCGGTATCGGATCGAGCGAAGGCTGGCGCGGGGAGGGCAGGCCTCCGTCTACCTCGCGTATCAGGAGCCCCTGAACCGGCCCGTGGCCCTCAAGGTGCTGGTCCCGCCTCCCGAGTCTTCTGACCAGGAGCTCAGGGCCTTCGAAGAGCGCTTCCTCCTTGAGGCCAAGACGCTCGCGGCGCTGGATCACCCGAACATCGTGGTGGTCCATGACTATGGCGAGGTGGGCGGCGGTCGGTTCTACATCGCGATGGAGTATGTGGATGGCAAGAGGTTCAGCGAGATCTTGCGGGAGCGTCCCCTCGATCCGCTTCGCTCTCTCAAGCTGCTCTACCAGGTCTGCGCGGCCCTTCGATACGCGCACCGACGAGGGGTGATCCACCGGGACGTCAAGAACTCGAACGTCATGGTGCGGGTGGACGACAACGGGGAAGAGCGAGTCAAGGTGGTCGACTTCGGGATCGTCAAGCTGATGGAGCATGACCCCGGAATCACGCAGGTCGGCGCCATCCTCGGCTCGCCGCACTTCATGGCGCCCGAGCAGGCCAAGGGGATGGAGATCGACCACCGAGCGGACATTTACTCCGTGGGCGTGCTCCTCTTCTGTGGGCTTGTGGGTCGATACCCGTTCAACGGACCGAATTCGACTGCCATCCTGACCGCGCACATCACCCAGGACGTGCCGACCTTCGACACCATTGACCCCAACCTCAACCTGCCGCGTGGGTTGGAGGGGATCGTCCGGAAGTGCCTCTCGAAGGACCCGGTGGACCGCTACGCCGACGTCGACGCGCTGATGGACGCGCTGAAGCCCTATGTGGACGGCACCCTCCCGCTTCAGCGACACAACGAGGTCAGCCTCCCGGGCGACATCGGCGAAGAAGAGCTCCCCGCGCCGGTCACCACGGACCGGGCAGCGACGGTCGGGGTGACAACGGCGGCTTCGAACCGCTTGATGCCTGTCGTCGTCGGTCTCGCAGTCCTCGTCGTGTTGCTGATCGTGGCGGTGTTTGCGCGCGGAGACGGAGGCCGAGGGGCCGCCCCGGCGTCGTTGGAGCCCGTGACCGGCGACCGCTCGAAGCGCGTCGAGCCTTCGGACGAGGCCGCGGACGTCGAGGGGCTCCCTGCCAACGCGGCCGAGGGGCCCACGGGCTCAGCGGAGGGCGAGCAGACCGAGGCTGCCGCGCCGATCGAAGCTGCCGCGCCGACCGATGCGAAGGCGGCGAAGGAGCCTCCCCGAAAGGCTGAGGTCCCCTCGACGAAGTCGACCGCCAAGACGCAGAAGTCTTCCCCACCGGCGAAGTCGACCGCGAAGGCCGCCCCCTCCGAGAAGGCGTCGAAGGCCGCCCCGCCGGAGGGCTCCAGCACGCCAACGACGACCCCTCCGAGCACCGCCACCTCCGCGTCACCTCCGCCCGTCGAGGTGGCCAAGCCTCCGAAGACGGATGGTTTTGAGCAGAAGAGCGACATCGTTGATCCTTGGGAGAAGTGAACGTGATGAAGGGTTTGATCTTGGTCGCGGGTTTGCTCACACTGCCCACCTTGTTCTCCTCTGACGCGTACGCTCAGGCAACCGATGGGAGCGCGGACCTCCGAGCCAAGGAGCTCTATGACAATGGGCGCCTCCTCTACGAAGAGGGGCGGTACGAGGACGCCATCTTGGCCTGGGAGGAGGCCTACCGGATCAGCAACCGTCACGCCTTGCTCTACAACGTCGCCAACGCTCAGGAGCGGATCGGACACTGGCGGGAGGCGCTCGACACCCTGAACCGATATCGGGCCTTCGCGGGCGCCGACGAGCGGGAGGCGCTGGAGCGCCGGATCGTCAACTTGGAGCGCCGCTTGCAGGACGAGGCGAGGTCAAATCCGCCGGTCACTTCGCCGCCTGCCTCCGACCCGCCCCCAGTAGCGACCACCGCGCCGCCCCCGAAGGCAGAGCCTGTTCCCACGCCGCCGCGAGAGAAGAAGCCTGTGTGGGCGCCGGTCACCCTGTACAGCCTCGGGGCGGTGGGCCTCGCGACCGGCACCGTCTTCGCGCTCCGCGCCGGCTCGGCGCGGGATGAGGCGGGGACGATGTGCGCCGCGGGGGGGGACCTCGTCTTTTGCCCTCCCGATGCGACCGACGCCCTGGAGAAGGACAAGGTCTCGTCGTTGATCGCGGACATCTCCTTTGGTGTGGGCGGCGCGTGTGTGCTCGGCGGGACGCTCGCGATCTTGCTCGACACCGCGCCCCTCCTCCCCGGCGGCCTTCGAATCCAACCGACGCTCCGCGGCCTCGGCCTGCAGGGAGCCTTCTGATGCGCGCCCCCCTTCTGCTGCTCGCCCTGTCGGGCTGCAGCTTCAGTCGCTTCGATTACACCGAGTGTGCGACCAACGACGAGTGTAAGTCGGCCTTCGGCTGGGATTCTGTGTGCGGAGACGAGGGATTTTGCGAGCCCCTCGCGGTCCCGGAGCGTTGTGAGACGACCTACCCCGCCGACCTTTGGACCAACCGGGCGGAGTACAACGACGCGGTCATCTTCGGGTCGCTCTACTACCTTGGCTATGTGGACGAGGTCCGCTCGCTGGAGCTCCCTCTCCGGCAGGTCAACGGGGATGATCTGAACGGCGGGATGGACGGCAAGCTCTTCGCGCTGATCGAGTGTGATGACCGGGCCTTCGACGATGGTGTGAGCTACTCCGACGGCCTCAGCTACGAAGAGTCGGTCCCCGTCTACACGGAGTGGCTCGTGGGCGAGGTCGGTGTACCGGCCATCCTCGGTCCAGACGGCTCGGGGGCCACGGAGTCGGCCTGGCTGCACATGGAGGAGAAGGGGCTCCAGGCCTTGCTGATGGCGCCGGCTGCGACCAGCCCCTCCCTCACCAACTTGGACGGGGTGAACTTCGACGACCAGAACCCGGGCCTGATCTGGCGCACGGCGCCGTCGGACAGCCTCCAGGGTGAGGCGATGGCGCAGTACCTCTTCGAGACCCTGAGCTACACGAAGGTGCTGCTCCTCTTCCCCGATGACGCGTACGGACGCGGCCTGAAGGGGAGCTTTTATGAAGGGTTCACCACGGTGCGCGGAGGGACGGTCGATTCGGTTCCGTACACGAGCAGCACGGGGCTCTCGAGCGCGGTCGCCGATGTGGCCTCCGGCTCCTACGACGCGGTGATCTTCCTCGGCTCGTCGGACGGCGTGAGCATCCCGGCCTTCCTCGCGGCCGCTAACACCGTGGACGCCTTCGTTGTGGACGAGATGCCGATCGTCCTCGCAGACGGAGGGTACAACTCGGACACCTACAACAGCGTGGAGGCTGCGCAGTACTCCGATCTGTTCAATCAGATCATCGGCACCGCGCCACAGATTGAAGAGAGCGGTGTCACCGATGACTTCCGCACCTCCTTCTCCTCGATCTATGGAGCGGCGCCGGAGGACAGCTCGTACCCGGTCTACGCATATGATGCGGCTTGGCTGGTCCTCGCAGGGGCGGCCTGGAGCTACTACCAGGAGGGGGAGGTCAACCCCCTTGGCATCGGGCGAGGGCTCCGGCGCGTGAGTGAGGGCACTGCGGTCGATCTCTCTCCCAACGCCTGGAACTCGGGCATCGCCAGCAGCTTCAAGGCCGGCATCGGCATCGACGTCACCGGGGCGACGGGGCCGCTCGACTACGACGCAGACGGCGAGACCACCGCCTCGATCAAGGTGTGGCGCGTCGTCGAGGTGGACGGCGCCTACGACTTCGAGGAGCTGGCGTCGATCACTCCCTCGGTCTCGGACTGAAGGGAGGCGGCTCAGCGGATGGTGCCCTCCAGGTAGGGCACCTCCAGCACCTTCTCGTGGGGGATCGGGCCGTGGCCGAACCAGCCACCCTCCCCGAAGAGCTCGCCGTGGTCGGCGGTGATGATGATCCGGGTCCCGGGGGGCACGGTGTCGAAGAGGCGCTCCACGGCGCGGTCGACCGCGCGGAGCACCTCGACCTGGCGGGCCCGCAGGTGGTCGAGCTTCCCCTGATCGAAGAAGCGGGGCGCGCTCGACTGGTGGAGAGGTTGGCCGGCGGCCAGGCTACGAAAGACCCCGTTGACCCCGTGGACCCGCGGCCAGTCGGCCTCAGGCTCTTCGGCGGGGGCGTAGGGGTAGTGGGTCTCTCCGGCGTTTAGCAGCCAGAAGGTGGGCCGCTCCTCCGAGAAGTGAACACCCTCGAGCAGCGCGCTGAGGTCGTTGTGGCGCGGCATCAGGGAGAACTCGTCAAAGTCCACGTTGATCGGCGTGGCGGGGTTCAGCACCGGCAGGCTCACCCGCGCGCGGGTGAAGTACCCCACCTCCGCCCGCAGGTAGTGGGGGAGCCAGAGGCGAGGGAGCATGCCGATAAAGCAGAGGTCCGGCAGGCCGAGCCGCGCGGCCCAGCCGAGGAAGTCCTGCTTGTATTGGTCGCTCGCGAAGACGTGGGTAGGCGCGGGGTGGGGTAGGAGGCCCATCAGCAGGTTGAAGTGGGCGGGCGCGGTCCAGGTCGCGTAGCTGTGACGGCGTTGCAGCGGACCGAGGCGCGACATGATGGGTGTCTTCGCGGCGGCAAAGCTGTCGAATCGGCAGGAGTCGAGCACGAGGAGCACGCAGCTCCGCGCGGACGATGGGGGGAGGGGGCGGCTCTCCGGCGCTTCCTGGTTCATGGCCCTCCGCTCCGCGTGGTCCGTGGGTGGCGCCAGCGCTCAAACGGAGGGAGCTCCGCCGTCGGGCGCCGCCCTGCGGTTGGGTTATCGCAGCAGCCTCCGGGAGGTCAGCATGGGGCTCCGAAGTCAGCTCAAGGCGCGGCTGCGCACCCTGGCGGGGCGACCGGCCTCGCCCGTCGCTTCGCCTGTACCGGTCTTGGCACCGTCACCGTCACCGTCACCGTCACCGGCTCTGGCCCCCGCGCCAGCTCCGGCCCCCGCGCCAGCCCCAGCGCCGGCCCCAGCGCCAGCGCAAACTGCCCAGACAGCGCGGCCGGCCCAGGTCGGCACCAGCCCCGTGGAGGCGCCCGCCGCGCCCTCCGCCGAGAAGGTGGCGCGACACTTGGAGAAGACCCGCCTCGGAGTCCTTCGATTTCTGGTCGAGCGTGGTGGACAGTCCACCCTCGCCGAGATGCACGATCACAGCGAGCGCCGCTACTTCATCGCGCATCGCAAGTTCTCTGACCTGATGGAGCAGCTCATCGAGTCGGGCGTGATCGACTACGACACTGCCGAGTCGAAGGCGACGATCACCCCGCGCGGGCGGGAGGAGGTAGGACCCGTCAACGCAGGGCAGTGAAGAGCAGCCCCGCCATGAACATGACCCCGAAGAAGAGCGCGCTCCACAGCAGGCTCCGCCGGGCGCTGATGGGGGGCTGCTGGAGCAGAGGGTCGCGCACCGGCCGCCCGTGGCGATCGAAGAGCTGATCCAGGTCGAGGGAGTGCGGGACGGCGAGGCGCCGGGCGCGCAGCAGGGTCGCGATGTGACCCCGCAGATCGCGGAGCAGCCGCTCCGGAGGCGCGACGTGGGGGGGGTGGGCAGCGAAGAGCTCGATCGTGCGGATGAGCAGGGATCGGCTGCGCCGCTCCTCTTCTGAGGGCACTGGGTGATGGGTGAGGGCGCTGGAGAGCAGCCTCAGGCCGGCGAGGAAGCGGCGGGCCGCCTCCTGGTTCGGGCCGGGCTCCTCGGGGTGGAGGGGCTCGCGGACGAGGGGCTGAGCGGCGGCGCGCCGACGGGCGGAGATCGCCTGGCCCAGGAGGACGAAGGCCATCCGGAGCTGATCGGTGGCGGCGGTCGGCGCCGGCGCCGGGGCCGGTGTGGGCGGAGCGCGCAGGCGCGCCGCGGGGGCCGTCGGAGGCGGGCGGGCGGGCGCCGCGGGGGGTGGGCCTGGGCGGGCGCGGGGCACGGGAGGCCCGCCGCGCGTGGGTGAGTCCTCGGCCTGCGCGGCAGGGGTCGCCGTGCGATCCCGATAGGCGCGTGGCGCGGACCGACCGACCTTCTGAAGGGTGGCGGCGCGGGCCTCCTCTTCGGGGGCGGCGTCGGGCTCCTCCGACGCGGGCGCTCCTCGGTCTGCCGCAGGGGCGCCGCCCCACGCGCTGCCGCCGTAGGCCCGCAGGCCCGGGTTGGGCGGACCGCCGGCTGGCCGCCTGGGCGCCGCCCCCTCTTCTCGACGAAGCGGCCGCTGGGCCGTCTCGGCGGCCGGAGCATCAGGTAGGCGCAAGCCCGTCTGTGTGGCGGCGGACACCGGATCGTGCTCCGAGGTGGGGGCCTTCCAGGGGCTCCAGGTGGGTGAGCGAGTCACTTGAGGCTGTATCGGTCGCTTATCTGTCTGCTTCAAGCTCACCCAGCGCGGATGGCGCGAGGATCATCAAAACTGGATTCTGTAGACCTTTCCTTGATTGTCTCCAGCCGAGTCCGCCCAAGCGAAGACCTTCGGGGCGCCCAGGGCGCGGTGGAGCCCCCCGCTCGAGGTGTTTTGGTTGATCTCCTTGTTGAAGACCGCGGTCTCCTGAGACTCGGGGTCGATCAACAACACCTGGCTCCGGCCGTTGCCATCGAGGGAGGAGACCATCACCTCTCCCTTGTCGGGGCTGAGGGCGATCCCGGCGGGGCTCCCAAGTTCCACGTCCTCGGCGAGCACGGTGAGCTCCGCGCCGCTGAGGGCGTAGACGAGCCCATCTCCGTCCCCGGTCGCGTAGATGGCGCCGTCCTCGGCCACGACCACGCCGCTCAGCGCACCCTCGAAGCCGCTCCCGAGCAGGCTGGGCGTGCCCCCGTCCGCGGAGACGCGGAAGACACCGACCTCGCCCGTGCTGGGATCGGTGCCGGCGAAGGTGATGCCGTCGGTGCCGTCGAGGGCGACGGGCTGGTAGCCGGCGGTGCCTTCGACCAGGGTGAGGGCCCCGCCGGCGAAGGGGAGCCGAAAGACGCCGTCGGCGCCGGGGTCTGCGATGAAGAGGGCCTCCTCGGTCGCGACGACCCCGCGCGCGTGGGTGGCCTCCGCGAGCTGGGTCGGATCGGCGTCCGCCTCAGCGCCGATCTCGTACACGCCGGAGGCGCTGTCCCCGTCGGTCACGAAGTAGATCGTTGACGCGTCGAAGGAGGGGGTGGCGTCGGTGGGGACGTCGATGAGGTCGGTCGCGACGGAGACCAGCAGGTCGAGCAGCACGTCGCCACCTCGCTTCCCGCTCCCACAGCCGACGAGCAGGGCGCCGGACAGGGCGAGGGCCGGCACGCGGAAGGCACGCAGCAGCGGGAGCGGGATGGGGAGCGAGGTGGGGAGACGCCGAGCCATGAGGACCTCCGATTCAGAGAGCGTACGCCCCAGCGGGCGGCGAGGATCGTTCGAACTATCGAAGCTCGGCCTCGGCGAAGACCCCTCCCGTGACGCCGATACCTTCGCCACGCAGGGTCTGGTCGAAGAAGACGGTGCTATAGTAGCGGACGATCGGATCGGAGGTCTCGAGCGGGAGGTAGCCCTCCGCGCAGGCTTCGACCGAGGAGGGCGCCCCTTCGCAGCCGTCGCTGCCGAGCTGGATGAGCGAGGCCAGCAGGGACTCGTTGATGTCCTCCCGGCCGATGAGCAGGTCTTCGGCGAGCCCGAGCATGTCGAGCTCGCAGAGGTCGGAGAAGGCGAGGTGGCCGGCGCCCTGCACCCGTACGAGGCTCCCGGCGCCCATGCTCTCCCCCGCCGCGATCTCGGCCGCGTCGGAGGCGAAGCTGTCGCAGGTGCCGCCGAGGAGGAGGGTGGGGACGTCCCGCTCGACGGCCCCGGGGGCGGCCATGGGCAGCAGGGCGTCGTAGCGGGGATCGAGCTCTCCCACGGTCAGCGTGCTTCCGCCGCCGGCCGAGTGGCCGGAGAGGCCCATGTGCTCGGGATCGATCGCCCCGGCGAGCCAGGAGTCCGTGGAGGCGGGCCCCGTGATCCAGTCGGTGAGGATCGCGATGTCTTCGACGGCCGGATCGCTCCCAAAGCCGCTGAGGTCGCAGCCTTCGAGGGCTGGGCTGAACATGCAGGGGAGGATGTCGGTCATCATGCGCCCCGGGTGGTCGGCGGCGACGACGACGTAGCCGCGAGAGGCGAGGTGGACGGCGAAGTCGACCGACTGGAGGCGCGCCCCGCCAAACCCATGGGAGAAGGTGATGATCGGGTATGGCGCTTCTGGGACGCGGAGGGGGGCGTCTCGAACGGCCCCGGTCTCGATGAGGGGGAAGCCGAAGGGGCCGAGCACCTCGATGACCGAGTCGGGCACGAAGTCCATAAAGTCAGCGGACTCCGTGGGATCTCCGGCCGCCGAGTCGCTCGCGGGGTACCAGACCTCGATCGTGACCCCGTCGAGCTCGACCGTCTGAACGCCTACTGGGACGCCGTTCTCGGCGGGATCAGCGGGCAGGTCGAGGGGCTCGGCGCCCACCTCTGACCCGCTGCCGCGCCCTTCGGACTTGGCCGCACAGGCGATCAAGCTCAGGGGAGCGACGAAGAGGAGCAGCGCGGCGCGGGCCATCGGGCCTCCAGGTGGGCGAAGGGTCGGCCATCCTACCGCGCCCAGACTGGATCTGCCGGGGCGCAGGGTTTAGGGAGGGCCGATGAACATCCTCATCACCGGCGCATCCCGGGGCATCGGCCGAGCCGTCGCCCTGCACCTCGCGGCCCCCGGGCGCCGCATCCTCGTCAACTACCTCCAGAACCTGGAGGCGGCAGAGCAGACCGCGGCGGGGGTCCGAGAGCGGGGTGGGGAGGCCCTGGTCGTCCAAGGCAACGTGCGCGCTGAAGACGACTGCAAGCGGCTCGCCGAGACCTTCGACCTCGTCGATGTCCTCGTCCACAACGCGGCGGTGGGCGCGCTCAAGCCCTACGACAAGATGAAGACCCCCCACTGGGATCTGACGCTCGAGAGCTCGCTCCGCCCCTTCTGGCTGCTCACCAAGCTCTGCCACCTCCGAGACGGGGGCGCCGTCATCGGCATCTCCTCGCTCGGCTCGCGGAGCTACATTCCGGGATATGCCGCGATGGGCGCCGCGAAGGCCGGGATGGAGGCCCTGACCCGCCAGCTCGCCGTCGAGCTTGCCCCGCGTCGCATCCGCGTCAACACGGTCTGCGGCGGCCTCGTCGACACCGACGCCCTCAAGTACTTCCCGGAGGGCAAGAAGATGATGGAGACCGCCGAGGCGCTGACCCCGCTCGGCCGGGTCGGCCTGCCCGACGACATCGCCGGCGCGGTCCGGCTGCTCCTCCACCCGGACGCCGCCTGGATCACCGGGCAGACGCTCGTGGTCGATGGGGGCTTGTCCCTGCTCTGATCCGTGAAGACCTTAGGCGCCCACGTCAGCGATCGCGGAGGTTGTATGGCCGAGCCCAAGGACGGACCGAGAGAGGCTCCAGAGACGGAGGGCAAGAAGGCCAAGGCCCTCTTTGAGGACCTGCGCCTGGACGACCTCCGGATCGAGATCGACCCCGAGCGGATCGACGAGGCGGTGAAGTCGCTCGCCGACCAGGTGCGCCGGCTCGTCGATCAAGGGCGGTACACCAAGGTCCGCATCAAGTACCGCGGCAAGCCGCTGCTGCCCGACATCCCGATGGGGGTCTTCCTCGCCACCGAGGCCGTGACCTTCTGGTACGCCGGCATCTTACGAGCGTTGGTGGTCAACCTCGGCGCGCGTACGATCATCGAGGTGGAGCTCGTGCACGACGCCGATGAGCGCGTCCGACAGGGCATCGAGCTCTTCTTGGACGGCGAAGTGGACGCCGCCGAGGCGCGCTACCGCGAGGCCCTCAAGATGAAGGCCGACGACGCCTCCGCCCTCTACAACCTGGGGGTGCTCTTGCGGGTCACCGGCCGTCGAGACGAGGCCCTCCGCTGCTTCGAGAAGGCCGCGGCGACCCCGGGGCACGCCGACGCCCCGAAGGCGCAAGAGGCCCTCGAGAAGATGCGTCGAGGGCCCCGGACGCTCTGAGGACCGCTGAGAGTGATCGGACCTGAACGGTTCGGCATGTGTTCGACTCCGTAGGAGGGGGGGGCTGCGGCCTGCGGAGGGCGGGTGTTAGGCGGGCCAGATGAACACCCTGCTCGACCCTCACGCCCTCGTCTGTGGCGCCAGCGCGGGAATCGGCCGCGCCACCGCCTTCGCCCTGGCCGCCATGGGGGCGCGGGTCACCGTGCTGGCCCGTCGCGCCGATCGGCTCGAGGCCTTGGTGCCGAAGCTCATCGAGGCGGGCGCGCCCAAGGCGCGGGCCTTGGTGGTCGACCTCGACGATCGCCCCCGTGCTTTCGCCGCCGTCGAGGCCCTCGTCGGCGAGGCGGGCGCCGTGCACATCCTCCTCAACAACACGGGGGGCCCGCCGGCCGGCCCGCTGATCGGGGCCGGGGAGGATGAGCTCCTCCGGGCCTTCGGTCGGCACGTCCTGGTCGCGCAGGGCCTCCTGCAGCGGGTCCTGCCCGGCATGGAGGCCGCAGGTTTCGGCCGGGTGATCAACGTGCTCTCCACCTCGGTGCGGGAGCCCATCCCGAACCTCGGCGTGAGCAACATCATCCGGGCGGCGATGGCCTCCTGGTCGAAGTCCCTGGCGCAGGAGCTGCCGCCCGGGATCACGATCAACAACGTGCTGCCCGGCTACACCGACACCGAGCGCCTCGACGCCCTGGGGGCAGGCGCCGCGGCGCGCACGGGCCAGTCGGTGGAGGAGGTCCGACGGGGCTGGCTGAAGGTCATCCCTGAGGGTCGCTTGGGCCGGGCGGACGAGGTCGCGGCGCTGATCGCCTTCCTGGCCTCCCCGTCGGGCGCCTACGTTCGTGGACAGAGCATCGCGGTCGATGGTGGACGGACTCGCGGGATCTAAGTCGAGCTGCCTCTCTCCGCGGAGCGACGGCCCGCATGGCGCCGGCGCCGGTGGAGGAGGCTGATCCAGCCGCTCGCATAGATGGGCCAGCCGAGGCCCGCGGTGTCCGCATCCCGGTCGCAGCCGCCGTCTTCATCGGCCCCTCCGCTGTCCGCGGCGGTGTCTTCGGATCCCGCGCAACCGCCGCAGCCACGGCTGCAGCCGCCGCCGCCGCAGGAGGCCCCGCCCCCGGTGGCGCGGTTCGCGGTGTCGCCGGAGGGCCAGGTGTCGGACGCCCCGTCATCGGTGTCGTCATCGATGTCGTCATCGATGTCGTCATTGGTGTCTTCCTCGTCGGCCGGAGAGCCTTCTTCCCGCGGCAGCTCGGCCTCGGGCTCGAACTCCGCGGCGAGGAAGGGCCAGCGATCGCCGTAGCGCCGGCTCGCGGCCTCCAGCTCGCCGAGCCAGAGCGCGTCGCCCAGCGCCTCACCGGCGGACCGGCTGATGGGGTCGTCGCGGTCGAGCTCGAGGTGGAGCGCCTCGGTGGTCGGGTCGCCCTCGGTGGCGGCGCGGAGCTCGGCGGCGCGGGCCTCGAGGGCGGGCGCGTCGAGGAGGCGGGCGGCGTCGATGACCAGCACCTGCTCCGCGCGGCCGAGGGTGAAGGTCTCTCCGAGCCGGGCGCGGGGAGGGTTGGTGTGAAGGCGGAAGGAGGCTCCGTCGGCGGTCAGCCCGTCGACCACCAGCACCCCGGTGGCGCTCGTCGCAGGGATGAGGGCGAGCTCACACCAGTCGCCGCGCGGGACCCGGAGGGCCTCGGGGCGCAGCAGGTCGAAGGTGTGGGCCAGCACGATCGACTCGCCCGACGCACCCTCGCAGCCCTCCAACACCAGCGAGTCCACGGAGAGTCGCGCGCTGCGGACGGCGATGTCCTCGCTGGAGATCAACACGAGGTCGAGCTCCGTGCTGCGCTGGCAGGCGAGGGCGAGGAGGATCAGCGGCGTTGTGACAAGTGGGCGACGCATGTCCTCCCTCCTTCAGCCTGGCTAACTGGCCTGGTTACCTGGGCGGCCGCGTGGGGGGACGGGGGCCAGCGGCCCCGCCGCGAGCCCAGACAGGGCCCGCTCGAGCTCCCCCGTCGCGCGACCGGTGTTCATGGAAGCGTACAAGCCAGGGTTCTTCGGTCGCCTGGCCGGCAACGTGATGGATCACCCGCGTCGGTGGGTGGGCCTCATCCTCTTGATGTGCGCGCTCTCGGGGCTCCTGGCGACCCGGATCCACGTCGATCCGAACGTGCTCAAGCTCCTGCCGATGGACGATCCCACCAGCCAGGCGATCCAGGCGCTCAACGCGCAGGAGGGAGGCGCCAACCTCGTCACCATCGCGGTGCGCGGAGAAGACCAGGCCAAGGTGGACGCCTACATGCGGGAGCTGGGCGACATCGCCCGCGCCAACCCTGACGTGGACTACGCCCTCTACGAGCTCGATCCAGAGCTGGCCTTCCGCCTCGGGCTGCTCCAACTCAAGGCGGACGAGCTCCGGCTGGTGAAGGAGCGCCTCAGCCTCGCCATCGCCGCGGGGCCGAGCGTGGCCAACCCCTTCATCGCCGCGACGCTGCTCGACATGGGGCCCCTGACGCAGAAGCTCGCCGCCGAGCAGCAGCGCACGTCGCTCACCAACGCCCACGGCATCTCCCGCTTGTTGATTCGGCCGAAGAAGAGCGCCTTTGATGCGAGCTTCTCGGTTCCGTTTGTGGACTGGCTCTACGGCGAGATGGACAAGCTCGACGCCCCGGGCCGCGGCCTGGAGGTCGTGTGGATTGGGGGCCCGTATCGGCACGCCGTCGAAGACATCGAGGACATCACCCACGATCTCTTTGGCACTTCCCTCTCCGCCCTCGTGCTCGTGTTCATCCTCGTCTCGATCGCGTACCGCGACATCCGGGCGGTGTTCCTCATCTTTGTTCCGTTGTTGGTGGGGAGCGTCTGGGCGATCGGCTACGCCGGCCTCACGGTGGGGGTGCTCAACACCTTCACCTCCTTCTTCGCGGCGGTGCTCCTCGGCTTGGGTGTGGAGTACGCCTTCCACTTCTACTCGCGCTACGTCGAGGAGCGGGCAGAGAACACGGTCCTGCGCGACGCGGTGGTGAAGGCCTGGGACAAGACCGGCCCGCCCTGCGCCACCGCGGCCCTCACCTGCGCGGCGGGCTTCTGCTCGCTCTGGCTCGCGGGCTTCCAAGGCTTCCAGCAGCTCGGCACGATCATGTCGGGCGGGATCCTGCTCTGCATGGCGGCCGCCGCCGTCACCCTCCCCTTGCTCATCCTGTGGCGGGAGAAGGCCCCGAAGGCGGTGGTGGCACGCTCACACGCCAAGGGTCACACCCACCGCAAGGTGCCGGACTATCGGCTCGCCCCGATGGCCCTCGTCGTGGCCGTGCTGGTGACCGCGGCCTCTGTGCTGCTGCTCGAGCGGGTGGAGTTCGAGTTCGACCTGTCCAAGATGCGCAAGGAGGGGATGGCCTACGAAGAGCTGAGTGCCGATCAGCGGGCCCTGGCGGCGGACAGCTACGCGCCGGTGGTGGTGAGCTACGACAACGGCGAGTCGCTCGCTGCCGACGTACAGCGCATCACCGCCGCGGTGTCCGAGGGCAAGATGCCCCAGGTCGGTCGGGTGGTGTCCATCTTCTCGGTGCTCCCGCTCGATCAGGCCGAGCGGGTCTCGCTCCTCCGCGAGATCGCCGAGCTCGCGCGCCACGAGAACATCCGGTACCTCCCTGCCAACATCCAGAAGAACCTCCAGCACCTCGCCTCGGTGGACCTGCAGGTCATGCTGCCCGCTGACCTCCCCCACGGCCTCCAGCACCTGCTCGGCGCCAGCGACGGCCACCACCGGATGATGCTGGTGCCGGCTGGCAACATGTGGGATCTGCGCGAGAACGTGAAGCTGCTCGAGAGCGTCCACACCTACCTGCCGGGCCGACAGGCGGCCGGTGAGTACCTCGCGGCGGCGATGCTGTACAAGCTGGTCGCCCACGACGCGCCGCGCATCGTGATGGGCGCGCTCATGGCCATCTTCCTGGTGACCTGGCTCGACGTGCGGCGCTTCAGCCGCGCGCTGTGGGCGGTGTCGGTGCTGGTGGCGGGGGCCTGTTGGGCCGGCGCGGCGCTGGTAGCCTTCGACGTCAAGCTCTCGCTCGTGAACTACGTGGCCATCCCGATGACCTTCGGCATCGGCATCGACGTCATCA
The DNA here is from genome assembly GCA_044344255.1 of Myxococcota bacterium. Classification (GTDB taxonomy): domain Bacteria; phylum Myxococcota_A; class UBA796; order UBA796; family UBA2385; genus JBIJDH01. The sequence continues at coordinate 20,456 of JBIJDH010000001.1, read as the reverse complement.
TCCACCTGCTGCACCGCATCGACGAGGAGGGGCCGGGGCGCATCCGGGTGGCGCTGCTCACCACCGGCTGGGCGTCGATGATGTCCACCGCCACCACCGTGCTCTCCTGCATCGCCCTGTCCTTCGCGGTGAACCAGGGGGTGCGCTCGCTCGGCCTGATGATCATGATCGGCGAGACCGTCGTGACCGTCGCCGGCCTCGCCATCGTCCCCCTCGGCTGGATGGCCTTGTGGAGCGTGCGGCGGCGCCGGCAGGGCAAACGCGGAGAGCTCCCGCCGTCGGACTGAGCCTTCGGGTGGGCTCACCCGTCCTGCCGGCTCACCAGTTCTTGTTGTCGTGGTATTCGCCGTGGCAGCTTCCGGTGCAGTGGTTGTCCACCATCGTGATGCCCGTCGGGAGGTCGAGGTTGATCTCGCCGTTGACGTGCTCGGCCGGCACATCGAAGGTGGTGTTGCTGGCGGCGTCGCCGTGGCAGTCGTCGCAGGAGAGGCCGTCCTCGCGGTGGTCTGCATGGTCGCCCGAGAGGCTGCCGGGTGAGCTGGAGTCCCCGTGGCAGGTGCGGCAGGTGGCCGCGGCCCCGTCCGCGGTGGCGCTGCCGACGCTGCCGGTCTTGCCGTCGCCGTGACAGTAGAGGTTCGAGCAGGTCCCGGCGCTGAAGCTCCCCGCGGTGGAGAGGCCGGCGCTGAAGGTGAGCTCGGCGACGCCCGCGGTGGTATCGGCGGTGAACAGATGCCCGGCGGTGAAGATGTCGGTGGGCGTCTGGTGACACTGCTCGCAGCCCCAGGCTGGGTGGATGGTCTCGGCGCCGTGGGCGGCGTGGGCGGGGAAGCTGATGTCGGTGCTGCTGTCGTCGATGTCTTCGGGGGGCGCGCCGCTGCTGTCGGCGTCTCCGCCGTGGCAGAAGGTGCAGCTCGTTCGCCAGGCGTCGCCGCCCGTGTGGCAGCTGTCACAGCTCGGGGCCTCCCCCTCGCCGGTGAGATCGGCGCCGTGGCAGTCCGTGCACGCCTGCTCCTGGAACTTGGCCTCGATGCCGTGCACGGTGGGATCGGCGAAGCCCGCGGGGTGGTAGGTGGTGCTGCCGGTGTCAATCGGGCCGGTGCACTCCTCGGTGGCGCCGGCCGCGATCCAGGCCTCGACCAGGGCGGTGGAGGCGGCGTCGAGCACGCCGCCCGGGGGCATCGGGTCGCCCTCCGCGGCCTCCTGCTGATCGAGCAGCTTGACGAGGAGGAAGGAGCCGGCGGTGTCTCCGGGCACTACGAGGGTCCGGCCGGCGTGGGCCGCGCTCGGGACGCCGACGAGGGCGGCGTAGGGCGCGGTCTCGAGGTCGAGGTCGCCCTGGTGGCCCCCGGCGCTGTGACAGCTCGTACACTCGTTGTTGAAGATCGACTGCACGGCGCACCAGCCCTCTTCTGTACCACCGCCGTCAGTGCCGTCGGTACCGTCGGTGCCATCTGTACCGTCGGTGCCGTCACCGCCGGGGGAGGCGCTGTCGGACTTTCCGCCGCAGGCGACGAGCTGGAGGAGCAGGAGGGCGGCGGGGAGGGGAGCTTGAACAGACATAGGGCCTCCTTCGGCAGGGTTCGCCTGGGCCTGCTGTCTAGTATTCTCCGGGCGGCCTCACGCGCACATTAGGCCTCTGTGAGGAGCCGCCGCGGGGCGCCGTCGCGAGCTGGGGGCGCCTCGGCTCAGGCCCCGGTGAAGCGCGGCGCGTAGGGGCTCCAGTCGTAGCCGTAGCGCTCCCGATCGGGATCCCACTCGTCCCAGGTGGGGATGGCCTCGAGGGCCTCGAGGTGGCGCGGCGGCACCACGCCCGGCACCAGGAAGGCCTTCTGGCGGTGCAGCGCGTAGGGGTTGCGCAGCGAGAAGCCGAGCACACCGAGGATAGAGCGGGCGATGTACCAGGTCGCCTGCGGGTTCCAGCCGTGGGCGATCTTGATGACGACGCCGAGACCGAGCGGATAGTCATCGTGAATGATGGACAGACCGAGCAGGCCGTCCGCGCCCTCCTTCGCCAGCACCCGGCCCTCCCCGGCCTTGAGGATGCTGCTGTCGAGGCGGTTGAAGCCGCCGACGAGGTCAGGGTGGCGGGTCATGGCCTCCCAGATCCAGTCCTCGTGCCGGGTCTGGGCGAGCTGACTGAAGAGCACCGCGAGCTCGCTCACCGTGTTCGAGGAGGTGGGCAGGCCACAGCCGTCGCGCGCCACCCGCACGGGCTCCCAGCTCTCGCCGAGGAAGCGCCGCAGCACGGCGAGATAGGCCTGGAAGAAGGGGTGCTGCGGCAGCATGTAGCCGGCGCGCGGCCAGCCGAGCAGGCGGCTCGCCTTGAGGATGGCGGCGTGCTCGCCCGAGCAGCAGTGATACCAGCGGCGTGGGCGTCGCACCTGGCGTCCAAACTGGATCAACGGCACGTCGAGGGGGGTCTGCATCATGCCCCACTCGTCCTTGTGCAGGAGCGACTGGGCGGCCTGGATGTGCTCGGGCGTGCCGTTGTGGCTGCTGACGCTGATCGCCTTCTGGGTCCAGTCCGTACAGTCGGCGAGCACGCCGGCCAGGGCCTTCACCATCAGGGGCTTCATCATGCTCCGCCCGTAACAGAGCACGTCGCCGCCGAAGGCGTGGATGACCTCGCCGCCGTGGGCCCAGGCGATGGCCCCGTGGATCGTGGTCTCGCTCACGCCGGCGCGGCGGTAGTCGACGAGGGGCTCCCAGGGCACGTCGCGGCCAGTCGGGATGCCGGCCTCGCGGTCGCCGAGGGGGCTCGTCGGGAAGCGCCCTGCGGCGGGCTCGGGGATGGTGAGGTGGCGGACGGTCATGGGCGGCGCTCCAAGACGAGCGGCATCACCTTCTCCTGGAAGGCGGTCATGTCTTCGATGACCCGCGCGCTGTCGTGGTTGAAGAAGTCGAACCAGAGCATGACGGTGTCATCGGGGTGGAAGCGCTCGCAGATCTGTGCGGCCACCTCGTGGGCGTCGCCGACCACCGCGTTGTGCGTGGCCTCGGCGACCTTGGCGGGGTCGAGCGTGCCTTCGAGGGCCGACCAGTAGGCGGAGAGCGCGCGGGTGGCCTCCTCACGGGCCCGCGCGCGGCGCGAGGCGGGGTGGAGTCCGGCCTGCTCGTTCAAGAACACCATCACCGTCCGCGGCATGTGGCCGCGCGCCCAGGTGCCGCCGGCGGGGTGAAAGGCGGCCTTCATCCGGGCGTGGGTGCTGTCGATGACGGCCGGCGGGGTGATCGAGAGGTTGAAGACCTTGACGGGCCGCCAGCGGTTGACCTCGACCTGGAGGGCGGGGTCATGGCTGCCGATCAGGAGGTCGACCAGCTCCTGGCGCCACTCCCGCGGCACGATCCGCAGCACCTCGAAGTCGTAGCGGTGGGGGACGCGAATGCGGTCGAGGGCGCGGTGGCCAGCCTCTCCGGCCGCCGCCTGGACGGCGGCCCAGTCGGCGTCGCTGCGGAACTGAGGGCGTTCGAGGAAGGTCTCTCGGCCGTCGGTGCCGGCGATGGCCTCGCCGTTGAGCAAGCGGAGGAAGACCTCGCAGGCCTCGGCGAAGATGTGGCCCCGCAGCACCGGCCAGGCGGCGGCCTCGAGGGCGTCGCGCGGGTTGATCCCGTAGGCCCGGTTCATGAACTCGAAGCGCCCCGCCGAGAAGCCGAAGCGCAGGCGGCGGCGCTCGGCGGGATCGAGGCCGTGCAGCGCCGCGAAGGCCGCCACCTGCTCGGCGCGGGCGACGGGCCCGCCGTTACAGAGCAGGTTCGTGACCGCGCTGCCGACCTCGATCTGGCGGGTCTGGCGGAAGACGTGGTGGGCGAGCTGGAACAGATCGGTGTTGAGGCCGATCTCCCCCTTCCAGTGGGGGACGACCGCTCGGGGGTGGCGCTGCTGCACCTCGGTGGAGAGATGGGCCTCTGCCACCCAGGCCGTTCCGTAGCCCAGCGCGTCGGCGGCCCGCACCTGCTCGAAGAAGTTGCGCAGCATGGTGGCTTCGTCGGGGGTGTACCCGGCCACCGGGGTCTGGCTGATCGAGAAGAAGACGTCGAGCTGCATGGTCTCTCCGGCTAAGCCGGCCGGCCCATCTCCGGCCAGCGCGGACGGATCGGTGGGCTCGCTCGGCGGAGGGATCCCGCCGGTCAGATGGTCACGAGCAGGTTCTTGGCGAGGAGCTCGACGGCGCGCGGATCGGCCACCCGCAGGGCGAGGTCATACTGCCAGGCCATGAGAACGTGCCCGAGCAGGCGCTGCTTGCCCACGTTGAAGGCGGTGTTGGCGACGGAGATCAAGGGCCGGTAGGTCTGGTCGTGGAGCAAGCGCTGGTCGGTGCGGTCTCCGATCTGGCAGAGCCGATCGCCCTCGGCGACGAGGCGCGCGGCGGCGGTCCAGAGCTCGCGGCGGCCCAGGCCCATCGGCGCCATCTGCTGGTCGCGGAGCGAGGCCAGGGCGTTGTCGACGGCCTCGTGCGTGGCCGCGACCGCCCGCCGTCGTGCTTCTCGGAGCACCTCGCCGGCCGCCTCCAAGGGCAGCCGGCCCCCGAGCGCGCGGGTGCAGGCGGCGAGGTCGTCGATCACGTCGCGGCGCATCCCTTCGAGGTGGGGCTCCGTGAGGGCGACGTCCCAGGCCTGCGCCGCCGCGGCGAGGGCGGCGGGGTCCACGGCCCGCGGGCGGAGGAGGTCGCGGTGGCAGCGGAGCGCGTGGGGCAGCGCCGCCCCTGGAGCGTGATCCGGCGGGCTGGCCGAGGGCTCGCGCACGGGGACGGGGCGGTCGGCGCGGTCGGCGCGCGCCCGGCTGGCCGGATCCGGCGGGCTCTTGCGGATGCCGGGCTCGGTGCCCCAGCGTGCCACCGCCCAGCGGTCGCCGATGGCCTCCGCCTGGGCCTGGAGGTCGCCGCGGGCGCGGGCGCGGGCCTCGACGGTGTCGAGCAGGGCGGGCAGGCGGGCCGAGAGGTGGAGCAGGGCGAGGGCGTCGGCCTGGCGCCCCCGGAGCGCGGCCAGCCGGGCCCAGGCGTAGACCCGCAGGGGCGTGGGGTTGCGGGCCCGGTCGAGCTCGCGCTCGAGGGAGTCCAGGAGCCGGGCGTCGATCGCCCGACCCGACTCCAAGACCGAGAGCACCCCGACCTCCCTCGGGCAGGAGCGAGCCCGCCAGGGGACCAGGAGGCGGGTCACGAAGACCGCGAGGCGGGGTGGGCCATACCGGCCGAGCAGGGTGAGGGTGGGGCCGGGGAAGTTGAAGAGCCCGAGGCCAAGGTGAGCCGCGACCCCGCCGAGGGTGAAGTGCCAGGGCCACTCGGCGAGCGCGCCCCACAAGAAGATGAGCTGGAGCGGGATGAGCACCACGCGGAGGAGCGCGGCGAAGCCGAAGTCGTAGAGGCACCACTCGGGCGTCGGCAGGCCCTGCTGGCTCCTCCGCTGGATGGCCTGGCCCCAGGCGGCGATGGCCAGGGCGAGGAAGGGGCCCACCGGCGCCAATCAGCGGCCCCGCTCGGGTTCGGCGATCGGCGTGGCCCAGAGCTCATGGAGGAGCCGGCCGGCGGGATCTCGGAGCTGGGTGACGGCGGTCCGCACGCCTTCGGCGGTGCGCGGGACGGGGCCGAGCGGGGTGGTGTAGGTGGCCGCGCTCGTGACGCTGAGCTCGAGCTGGGCGATCAGCTTCTGGCCGGCCCGCTCGACCTCGGCTCGGCTGGCGGTGGGTGGCAGCCCGAGCACGAAGAAGGGGTTGGCGCGCCAGCGGGCGCCGACGCCGACCCCGCCGGGGGCGCTCACCGGATCCCCGAGCCGTGGCTGCGACGGCGCTCCTGGACGTCGGGGGGCCAGAGCTCCCAGAGGGCGCGCGTCGTGGCCTCCAGGGCGGGGAGATCGGCCCGCCGTAGCTCGTCCTCCCCCCGCCGGATGAGCGCCGCCGCCTTGCGGGTGTCGGTCATGTCGCCCTGGTGGCTCACCGCGGTGCGGAAGAGGTGGGGCCAGGCGTCGGGGGTGCGGATGAAGGCGTTGTGGCGCAGCTCGATGATGAGGGTGCGGAGGCGCTCGACCTCGGAGAGGTTGCGGGTCCGCAGCGCGCCGCGCAGCCGGCTCTGCGCGTCGGTCAGCAGCTCCTTCTCGGCCGGGGAGCCGGTTCGACCCACGAGCACGACGGCGTTGGCGAGCAGGATCTGCACCTCTGCCTCGAGGGCGGGCCAGGCGGCGTCGGCCTCTGCGGAGGCCAGGGCCTCGTCCACCTCGATGAGCTGTCGGCGGGCGCGCTCGGTGGCGTCGGCGTCGCCGCCCTTGCCGAGGTGGATCCCGCGCGCGGCGTCTTCGAGGAGGGACTCGGCGCGCCCGAGGCGGGCCGCGGCGGTGGGGTCGAGCTGGCGGCTCGCCTCCATCGCCGCCTTTTGGAGGCGAGGCCGCAGCTCGGCGACCATCTGCGTGAGGGCCTCGGCCGAGAGCTGGGGCACGATGAGGGTCGCCACCTGCTCGAAGATGAGCCCATCTTCGAGGCGGGCCCGGGCCGAGAGGCGGCCGCCGCGATCGAGCTCGAGGGTGACCTCGATCGGGCTCCCCACCGGCAGGCTTCGTTTGAGACCGCGGGCGGGCACCTCGAGCACCCCCACGAGGCGGCAGAGGTGCGAGGCGCGAAATTCACCCTGGACGATCGGGACCTTCAGGGCGAAGTCCTCACCGGGGGACACCGTCTCGACGGTGTTGTGGGTGAAGGTGCGCCGGATGGGAAGGGGCGCCCCGCGCTCGAAGTAGACGTGGACCCGGTTGTCGGCGAGGGCGAGGCCCACCGTGCGCGACAGGGGCGGGTCTTGCAGGGTCAGCCCGTGGACGATGCTCAAGGTGGGCGGTGAGAGGGCGATCCAGCGCCCCTCCCGTGACCCTTCGATCTGCAGCGTGTTGACGACGCGCGGCTTCAAGGAGACGCTGATCGCGAAGGTGCCCTCGGCCTCTACGGGCTCCGGCGGGCCGACCTCGCTGCCCGCGCTGTCCAAGATCCGGACCTGGGCGATCTTGTCCGCCGGAGACAGACGGCCGACCACGAAGGGGGAGAGGTCCGCCGTCATCGAGGGGTATTGGAGCCAGACGGAGGGGCCGCGGGGCGCGTCGGGCTGCGGCGCGGCCGTGCGGGGCCCGCGGGCGTCGAGGCCGGAGGTGGCCGCGAAGATGGCGGCGCCTTGGGCCACGAGGGTCATGGGGTCGAGGCCAGCCTGGAAGCCCGCGCCGAGGGCCCCGCTCACCCGGTCGCGCAGCCAGCCCATCGCGGTGGGGCCGCCGACCAGCACGATGTGGCCGATGCCCCCGTCGCGGACGCCGTGGGCGGCCATCAGGCGGCGGCAGACCTCGATCGAACGATCGACGAGGGGGAGGGTGAGGCGCTCGAAGGTGGCGCGGTCGAGCTCGAGGTCGACCTCGACGCCGGGGATCAGCTCCGGCAGCAGCAGCCCGGCGACCGAGGCGCGGGAGAGCTCGATCTTGGCCTCCTCGGCGGCGTGGCGGAGCTTGCGGAGCGCGGGCTGGAGGGCGGGATCGGCGGCGTCGAGGCGGTGGCCCTGCTGCTGGAGCGCGTCCAAGGCCCAGGCGACGACGGCGCCGTCGAAGTCGCGCCCGCCGAGGAAGTTGTCGCCGTCATGGCCGACCACCCGCAGCAGGCCCTCCTGGCTGTCGAGCAGACTGACGTCGAAGGTGCCGCCGCCGAGGTCATAGACGAGCCAGGGCCGCGGGTCGTCCGCCTCGGCGCTCCAGCCGGCGGCGATGGCCGAGGCCACCGGCTCCTGGATCATCTCCACCTTGGTGAAGCCGGCGAGCCGGGCCGCCTCGGCGGTGGCGCGGGTCTGCGGGAGCTCGAAGAGGGCGGGGACGCTGATCACCGCGGTGACGGGCGGGAAGCCGAGCTGCTGCTCGGTGTCGTCCCGCAGCGAGCGCAGGAGGGCCGCGGCCAGCTCCTCGGGGCGCTTGTTGAGCTTCGCGGCAGGGAAGGGGATGAGGTGGTCCGAGCCCATCAGCCGCTTCCACTCGGTGCGGGTGTTGGCGGGGTCGGAGTCGAGGAAGCGCCGGGCCCGCACGCCGATGGTGGCGTTGCCGCGCGCGTCGTAGCGGATCACCGAGGGTGTGATCGGGCCACCCTGGCTGTTGCGGATGAGGGTGATCTGCTCCCCATCAAACGCCGCGGCGGTGGAGTTCGTGGTGCCGAGGTCGATCCCGAGGTGGGTGCTCCGCATGGCGCTGGCTCCGCGTCCGGTCTGTCCACGGGCGGTCGACGGACCGGCCGATACGATGGGCCGTCAGTACACGTTGTAGGTCCGCCGGTTCGCCTCGTGCTCCGCCTCGTTCCGGGCGGGGTGGATCACCCGGTTGGCGTCGTGGAGGTAGTACCAGTTGTCGCTCTCGACGGGGTGCAGCGCGGCGTCGAGGGCGGTCACGCCGGGGTTGCCGATGGCGGTGGGGGGCAGCCCCGGTCGGAGGCGGCTGTTGTAGGGGTCATTGGGGTCGCGCAGGGCCTTGAGGAAGGGCTTGCGGTCGTTCCAGTCGGGCAGCTTGTAGCGGCTCGTGGCGTCCACCCCGAGGTTCCAGCTGGCGTCGAGGCGCTTCCAGAGGATGCCGGCGACGATGGCGCGCTGGGAGGGTGTGGGCTCCTCCTTTTCGACCATGCTGGCCATGATCACGAGGTCCCCGAAGGGGCGCTTGCCGGCCTCGATCGCCGCCTGGTTGGCGGTGTAGAAGCGCTCGGCCAGCGTGTCGAGCTGCCGCTGGATGAAGTCGTGGGTGCTCCACTTCGCCTCGATGACCATGTAGGTCTCGGGGTAGAGGTAGCCCTCGAGCGAGGTGGCGGGCAGCGGGAAGGCGGCCTTGAACTCGCCCGGGCTGTGGGCGAGGGAGCTGTATTCACCGGGCTGGGTCCAGCCCTTGGCGGCCAGGGCAGCGTCGATCTCCTGGATCCGCCAGCCCTCGACCACGGTGAAGGGCACGTCCTCGGGGAGCGGGGTGCCGCAGAGGGTGCGGAGGAGCGTGGGCGCGTCCATGTCGGGCCGGAGCTTGAAGCGGCCGGCCTTGATGCAGCCGCCCTCCTTGCTGAGCCGCACGTACAGGCCGAAGTCATCGGCGTCATCGACGAGGCCCTCCGCCTCGAGGGCCGGGCCGAGGGCGCGGGCGGTGGAGCCGGCGGGCACCGTGAAGATGTGCTCGGTGGGGTCAGCGGGGTCGGCGGCGGCGCCGTAGTGGTCGGCCAGCATGCCGCAGCCGGAGAGGAGCAGGAAGAGCACGGGGACCTCGGCGGAGCTCGGGGCTTAGGGGCGCGCGTCCCGATGTAGCCGCTCACCGGCAAGCTCGGCCACCCGAGCCAGCCAGGCCGCCCCCACGGGCAGCGCGCCCTCGTCGAAGTCGAAGCGGCTCGAGTGGGCGGGCTCGGGGGCCCGGTCGGGGGCGCCGGCCCCGAAGCGGATGAAGGCCCCCGGCACATGGTCGAGGTAGGCGGCGAAGTCCTCTCCACCGAGGTTCGGGCCGGACAGGGGCACCACGCGGTGCGCCCCCACCACCTCCGCCGCAGCCTCCCGGGCGAGGAGGGTGGGGCCGTGGGCGTTGATCACGGCCGGTGAGCTGCCGAGCGACTCGAGCTCGGCGCGGGCCCCGTGGGCCTCGGCGACCGCGCGGCTGACCCGGTCGAGCCCCTCCTTCAGCCGGGCCCGAGTGCGCGGGTGGAGGGCGCGGAGGGTGCCCTCCAGCACCGCCTTCCCGGCGATGACGTTGGGCGCCTCGCCGGCGTGGAGGCGCCCAATGGTGACCACGCCGGGCTCGCCGGGGGCGATCTCCCGCGAGACCAGGGTCTGGAGCGCGGTGATGATCGCGGCCGCGGCGACGATGGTGTCGGTGCCCTCGTGCGGGCGGGCGGCGTGGGCCCCGCGACCGTGCAGCGTCAGGCGGAAGGTGTCGGTCGAGGCGTTCACCGCCCCCTCGGAGACGACGAGCGTGCCGGTGGGGTAGCGGGCGTCGATGTGACCCCCGAAGATGAAGCCCACGCCCTCCAAGGCGCCGGCGGCGATCAGGGCCTCGGCGCCCCCCCCCTGCTCCTCGGCGGGCTGCCAGAGCAGGCGGATCGGCGCCGGACGTGGACGGTCGCGCAGCAGGATCGCCGCCCCGAAGAGCATCGCGCTGTGCCCGTCGTGGCCGCAGGCGTGCATGACGCCCGGGTGAATCGAGCTGAAGGCGAGGCCCGTCTCTTCGTGGACGGGCAGGGCGTCGGTGTCGGCCCGGAGCGCCACCGCCGGCACCCCCGCCGGGCCGGGGAGCTCGACCACGAGGCCCGTCCCGGCGATGCGCCGCGGGTTGAGGCCGATGCCCTGCAGGGCCGCCTCGAGGCAGCGGGCGGTCTGCTCCTCCTTCCAGGCCAGCTCCGGCAGGCGGTGCAGGGCCCGGCGGAGCGCGACCAGCGGCGAGGGTGCGGCGTCGAGGTCGGGGAGCCCGGTCACGGGGAGCCTGGGGTGCGGGTTCGAGGGCGGTGGGCCACGGTTATCCCGGATCGTCCCCCACCGACAGGAACAGGCTACCGGCGCGGATCGGCCCCGACACCGAGGTGGTCGATCTCCAGGGCTCCACGCTGCTCCCGGGCTTCACCGACGGCCACGTCCACCTCCTCGCCGGGAGCTTCGTCCTCGATCGGCTGCTGCTGCTCGGCGTCTCCTCGATGGGCGTGATGGTCACCAAGGTGGAGGCCTACGCCCCCACCGTGCCCGATGAGCCCTGGATCGTGGGCTACGGCTGGATGCGGGAGCTCGTGGCCGAGCCAGACGGCCGCCTGCTCGACGCCGTCGTGACCGACCGGCCGGTGCTGCTGGTCGACAACTCCGGCCACTCGGCGCTCGTGAACCGGGTCGCCCTCGCCCGCACCGGCATCACCGCGGAGACCCCCGACCCTCCCGACGGCGAGATCGTGCGCGACCCCGTCACCGGTGAGCCCACGGGCTACCTGCTCGAGGGGGCGCTCTCGCTCGTCTCCGAGGTGGCGCTCGCCGATTATGACGATGAGCGGCTCACCTCCGGCCTCGACGCCGCGCTCGACACGGCGCCTCCCTCTCCGCCTTCGAGGCCGTCGCGGCCCGCCGCGGCGGGCTCCGCCTCCCCCACGTCTTTGACCACGTCGTCCTCATCGACCCCGAAGACCGCGCGCGCCTCGCCGCCCTCGGCATCGTCGCCTGCATGCAGCCGGCGCACGAGATCGGCACCCGCGCCGGTGACGTGGCGGAGGACTGGGGGGCGGAGCGGATGGAGGCGGCCTACGACCTGCGCGGGATGGTCGAGGCGGGCGTGCCCGTGGCCCTCGGCACCGACTGGCCGGTCTGGCCGGCGCCGGACGCACTCGTCCAGGTCTGGGCCGCCACCACCCAGCAGCGTGAGCAGAACCTCGACCTCGAAGACGCCGTCGAGGCCGGCACCCTCGGCGGCGCGGCCGCGCTGGGCCGGGGCGCGGAGCTCGGCAGCCTCGACGTGGGCAAGCTCGCCGACCTCGTGATCTACGACCAGGACCCGCTCGCCGTCGATCCCGCCGAGCTCACCGGCCTCACGCTCCAGCAGGTGTGGGTGGGCGGGGAGCGGGTGCGGTGAGCGGACCTCGTCGGCGGTCGCGAGTCCGGGTACCTTCGGCCTGGGATCTGGACTTCAGTGGAGGCTGTCTTGTTGCGAAATCTCGGCGCCGTGCTGCTCGGCGCCTTCGTCGGCTCCTGCTGGAACATGGCCCTTGTCATGCTGAACAGCATTGTCCTGTTCCCGATGCCGCCCGGCTCCGACATGAACAACCCCGAGCAGATGAACGCCTACATCCGTACGCTGCCCACCGCGGCCTTCCTGTTGATGTTGGCCGCCCACCTCGGTCAGTCCTTCTTCGGCGGCTGGGTGGCGGCGCGGGTGGGGCGCTCCCGCCCGCTGCTCCTGGCCCTGCTCGTGGGTGGGCTCAGCCTGATCGGCGGGGTCCTCAACATGCTGACCATCCGGGGGCCCGACTGGCTCTATGTCGAGCTGCCGCTCTACCTGGTCGTGGCCTGGGCCGCCGGGCGTCTCGAGGAGCGGCGCCGCGCGGGCCTCCGGTCGGCGGCCTGATCGCTCAGGGCGCCTCCTCGGCCGGCCCGGCCCGCCAGACGACATCGGGCGCCAACCACGGCCAGGTCTCGGCGACCTCTTCATAGGCCTTGAGACAGAGGTCGGTGGCGAGGTCGTCCTCCCGACGGGGATCGGCCCGGTCGCGGGCGAGCTTGCGCCGGATGCGGAGGGCGGTGTCGCCGGGGTCGACCAAGATGAGGCGGTCGAGCAGGGCGCGGGTCTCGGGGTCGAGGCCGAGGAAGACGTGGTCGAGGAGCACGATCCCCGGCCCCTCGGCGCGGGCCTCCCGAATGGAGTCGCGCAGCGCCGGCTCGTCGTAGATGGCGGGGCCGCGGAGGAAGCTCTGGCGGCGCCCCGCGCGGACCACGAAGCGGAGGCCGGGGCCGGGGCGGGTGAGGGGGTCGCCGTCGATTCGGCGGACGGGGCCCTGGCGGGCGAACGCGGCCGCGAGGAGGCGGGAGGTGGTGGTCTTTCCGGCCCCGGCGGGCCCGACGAGGCCGATGACGGCTGCGTCACCGAGGGAGCCGAGGGAGCCGAGGGAGCCCGTGAGCTCGGCGAGGGTGGTGGCCACGGGGCCCAGCGGGTCACGGCGGCCGGGCTCGCCGGGCCAGGGGCCGGGATCGGGGAACCACCCCTGTTCGCCGAGGTGGACGAAGCCTTGGGCGAGGGCGGCGGGGGCGATGTCCGCGCGGTGGAGGCGGCGGGAGAGGGCGGGCTGGTCCCAGCCGTCGAGGATCAGGCGGGCGCGGGCCCAGGCGAGGAGGCCGACGGCGTCTCCCGGGGGGCGGAGGGGCAGGGCGGCGAGGCCGCGGGCGAGGGCGCTGGCGTCGAGATCGGTGCGCGGGTCCCTCCACACGAGGCGCGCCGGGTCGATCGGCCCGAGGAGGGGGCGCCAGGGGTGGGGGCCGGCGATGGGCGCGGCGCCGGGTTGGAGCAGCCCGCGCAGATCGTCGAGGAGCGCGCGCCCGCTGGTGGCGCCGCCGCGGGCCGCGATCCGAGGTTGGGCGCGGGCGTCGTCGCGCGGCGGGTGGGTGAAGGGGACGGGGCCGAGGGTGGTGGTGCCGGGCAGCCCGGCGACGGGCTGGAGCCCGAGCGCCACGAGGCCGGCGAGCCCGCTCCAGGCCGAGCCCGGGGGCCCGGCGGCGGTGACCTCGGCGACCGGGTCGGCGAGCGGTGGTGTAGCATCGGGCCCCTCTCCGTGAGCCACCTGCGCCTCGGCGAGGGCGGCGCCGCCTGTCCAGCGCTCGCCAGCCTCGGCCAGCGGGGCCTCGAGCCAGGCGCCGCCGGGGCTCCGGACCCGCAGCCGATCGGGGTTGAGCGTGATGTCGGGGCCGAGGGAGAAGCCCTGGGCGGGGTCGTCTCCGCCGGGGCGCGCCGAGAGGCCGAGGAGGGCGCGCCCGTGTGCGTCGTCGAGCATCTCGCAGAGGCTCGTGTGCACCTCGGTCGGCCGCCGAAAGCGCCACCAGCGGACCGCGGCGCCGAGCGCGGAGACGCCGACCGTGGGCCGACGTGCGGCGAGGAGGGCGGCGCCCGCCCCACCCGCGGCCCCGGCGACCAGGGGACCGAGGAGATCGGGGTCGAGGTCGATCTTCTCGCCCGTCCAGGCCGCGGCCCAGGCGTCGAGCACGGCCGCCCGCACTCGGAAGGAGCCGAGGTCCGCCACCGCCGCGCCGCCGGACCAGGCCGACCAGGCCTCGGCGTCGGGGAAGGTCCCTTGCCGCGCGAAGGCCTCGATGCGGCCGCCCTCGCCGCGGATCCAGCCCAGGTCTCGGAGCTCGTCCTGGCCCGGGGGCGCCTCGGGCGCGCGGCTCAGCTTCACGAGCTCGGCCGCGGGGACGCCGATGGACAGCGGATCGCAGGTGGGGAGCACGATCTGGCCGCCCCAGAGCACATCGACCTGGCCCGGCCGGCAGGAGGCGCTGAGCGGCAGGCCCGCCCGCAGCACCTGCGTCCGGAGGCTGCGCCCGCCGGGCAGGGGGAGGCTCCCGCGGCTCGGCAGCGCGACCGAGAGGAGGCCGGTGCGCCGCGCCGCGCCGGCGTCGTGGACGAGGAGCACCCGCAGGTCCCCGGTGTCGCCGAGCGCCGCCTGCGCCTGCCGCCAGGCGAGCAGGGTGCCGCCGAGGTTGCCGTAGGCGCCGCGGCCGTCATCGCCGAGGGTGAGGCAGAGCGCCCCCGAGGGGCGGAGGAGGGCGGAGAGCTCGACCTGCACGCTGTCCTGGAGCCCGGGCGGGACCACCATCAGCACGACGTCGTAGCCCTCTCCCCCCGCCTCGATGTGGGCGATGGCGTCGAGCCAGGGGCGCTCTCCGCGCGGCGTCATCCGGCCCCCGCGGCCGCGGCGAGGGCGGCGGCCCGGGCCTGGCTGAAGGCGGCCTGCTCGCCGACGTCGAGGGGCAAGCGGAGGTCGAGGGCCTCCAAGGCCCCGCGGGCCGCGGTGAGCACGGCCCCCGCCCAGGGCCCATCGACCACCCGGCCCATGAGCAGGACCCGCTCCCCGCCGCAGCCCAGGACGAGCTCGGCCACGAGCTCGCCCACCTGCACCCCGAGGCCGTGGAGCTCGGCCGCGCCCATCTCCTCGAGGCGGGCGCGGAGGGAGCGGGCGTGCGTCCCGGCGCCGCAGAGCCCCTTCTGGGTGGGCCCCTGCTGTGCGCTGCCGCGGAGGCCGAGGACGTCGTGGGGGTGGCCCTCCCCGGGCCAGACGATCACGCCTGAGGCGTAGGGCGGGAGCTCGGAGGCTTCGGCCCCGACCGCCCGCCCGGCGGCCACGCTGGTGCCGAGCGCGACCCCGAGCACGTCCCCGCCGCGGTCGTGGGCGGCGGCGAGGGCGGCGGCCTGCCCGTCGGAGAGGAGGGTCAGGGCGGAGGCGCCCGCGCGGCGCTGGAGGGCCCGGGCGAGCTGGCGCCAACCCTCGTCGATGGCGGCGAGGCAGGCCGGGGTGGCCCCGCCGTAGGCCTGGCGCACGGGGGCGACCTTCCCGGTGAGGCCGCCCCGCACGACGCCGCCCCAGACGACGTCGGGCAGGCTGAGGCCGAGGGCCGGGGCCTCGACGCCGTCGAGGAGGTCCGCCAGGATGGCGTCGATCTGCGGGGCCCAGGCGGCGGGGTCGGGTGAGGCCCAGGGGGCGATGACCCAGGGGTGGGCCACCTCCAGCCGCGGGGCGTCGCCCTCCATCACCACCACCTTCATGTCGCTGCCGCCGAGATCGACGCCGATCGACCTCAGGGGGCGGCGCCCCGCGGGCCGCACGGGCGCTGGGGGCCGGTTGAGGCTCTGCCGGAGGGGCCCGTCGAGGCTTGGCGAGGTGCCCGGGTGCAGCCGGCGCCGGAGCAGGCCCACCGGCCCGGCCTCGAGGGCCTGGAGCCGCGCCCCGACCCGCGCGCGGGCGGCCGGCGCCACCTCGAGGGCCCAGTCCGAGCCCGAGGCCGTGACGAGGTTGACGAGGAGGGCGTCCAGCAGCGCGTCCTCCGCGGGGAGGGCGCATCCGCCTCCGCTCCAGCGCAGGGACTGTGTCTCTCCCCGAGCGCGGGCCCGCCAGGCGGGGAGGCTCTGGGCGACGGGTATCGAGGTCACATCCGACCTCCGCCGGTGGTGGCGTGAAGGACGCCCGCCGAGAGACACACGCCCGGTGCGAGGGTGCGAGCGGTATACTTGCCTCCACATCGGTGGTCAACGTACACAGCACCGAGGCCCGGCCGGCCGATCGGGAGGACCGGCCGGTTGCTCGCAAGGACCCTGCTCCTTACCCCGGGGTGACCCCGTAGCCGAAGCGGGGCAGCGTGGAGACCCGTGGCCTCGAGCCTCCCCCTCCATGAGCTCCCCCTCCTCCCCGATGTCTGGGAGCTCTGCCTCTTTCCTCCCCGCCCTGACCCGGGCGACCCGAAGCTCCGCGCGACGCTGCTGGTGGCCGAGGTCGCCACGAAGCGAATGCGCCTGACCTTCCCGGTCCGGGCGAATGAGACGTGCGGAGCGGCGCTGCGGCAGGCCCTCCTCCGCCCCGACGCGGGTGCGGGGCCCGGGCGGCCCCGCGGCCTGCGGGTGCTCGATCCGGCGCTGCTCCGCGAGCTTCAGCCGGTGCTCATGGAGGCACGGGTCTTGGCCTAACGCCTCGTCCCGCGCCTGCCGAAGCCACTCTGGGGCGTGAGGTGGGGCGTCCCGACACGCCGCGACATCAACATGCGCCTGCTCGTCGGGGCAGCGCTCTTCGGGGCCGGCTGGGGACTCGGCGGCTTTTGCCCGGGACGCGCGCTCACCTCCGCCGTCGCCGGTGCCTCGTCCACCCTGATCTTCACGGGCGCGATGCTCACGGGAATGTGGGGCCACACACTGTGGGAAGCGTCCCGCAAAAACTCTCTGGAGACCCCACGAACATCCGCACAATCCTCGTCCCGGTCGACTTCTCTGTGTGCTCCATGCTCGTCACCCGCCAGGCTGCTGGGCTCGCGGCGCGCCTCGGGGCGCGCCTCGTGGTGCTCCATGTCAGCGACCTTCCCGCTGGAGTGTCCCCCGAAACGCGCGTTCGGCCCGAAGGCGTGGACAGGACAGCGTCCGACTACCTCGTCGCGGACGCGCCAGAGCGGCTCGCTCCATTTGCCGAGGCCGCGCGGGAGCTCGGAGCTGCGGCGGAGCTCGACGTGAAGTTCGGCCACGTGGTGCCCACGATCCTCCGCGCGGCCGATGAGACCCAGTCCGACCTGATCATCATCGGCACCCACGGGCGCACGGACATCGCCCGCATGGTCCTCGGCAGCGTAGCCGAGGGCGTCGCCCAAAGGGCGCATGTGCCGGTGATGCTCGTGCAGCGAGAGTCGCGCCCGGAGTGCGCCCGGGAGAGCTGCGAGTGGTGCCCGCACGAGGGCGGGAGCGCCGCCGAGGAGAAGATCGCGGGCGAATCACAGGGATGAACGAGCTCGCGACCCGGAGCGATGGACCCGTCGCCGCTTCGTGATCGTCGCGCGGCGCTACCTGCGCTGGGGACGAGCTTGGACCGCGATGCCCCCGTTTCAGAATGGCAGCCACGAAACGGAACACGCAGGTACGCTTGAAACATTGTCGTGAAAATAGCGCTTTATACCTGATTCGTAGATATGGCACGTATTTTGCTTCTGCCTTCACCAACCAGGAGTCTCCCATGATCTTCCGTCAGCTCTTCGAGCCCGTCTCTTCGACCTACACCTACCTGCTCGCGGACGCCGTCACGCGCCGCGCGCTCCTCATCGACCCCGTCGTGGAGGACGTCGAGACGTATGCGAAGCTCCTCGCCCAGCTCGACCTCACGCTCGAGTACACACTGGAGACTCACGTACACGCCGACCACGTCACGGCGGGCGCAGCACTTCGCGATCGCTTCGGGAGCCGCACCGTCGTCCACCAGGATGGCGGCGCCGCGTGTGCGGACATGCCCGTCAAGCACGGCGACCACATCCATGTAGGCTCGATCGACCTTGAGGTTCGCGAGACGCCCGGACACACGAGCGGGTGCGTAGCCTACGTCGGCGCCGATCGGGTGTTCACGGGTGACACACTGCTCATCGGAGGCTGCGGCCGCACGGACTTCCAGCAGGGCGACGCCGGCCGGCTCTACGACAGCGTCCACCAGCAGCTCCTCAGCCTGCCGGCCGACACCCTGGTGTACCCGGCGCATGACTACAAGGGGCGGACCGTCTCGACCGTCAAGGAAGAGACTGCGATGAATGCGCGCCTTGGCGGCGGGAAGTCGCGTGGCGAGTTCATCGAGATCATGGCAAATCTGAAGCTTGCGTACCCAAAACAGATCGACCGCGCCGTTCCCGCAAACCTGCATTGCGGCCGTGAAGCCGTGCAGCAAGGCTGATCCCAACCCGCTTCGGAGGCAACATGTCCAGCCGCGCACTCGTTTGGCCGCTGACCATCCTGACGGTAGCATTCAGCACCTGGCCCCTGGCCGGTTGTCGGAACGAAGCCGAGTCGGCCGCGCCCGCCGCAGAGGTCACGGTCGCGCCCGCCGCGGAAGCGACCGCGGCGCTCGCCGGGGCCAGGCCGGAGTCGT
This sequence comes from Myxococcota bacterium, assembly GCA_044344255.1. GTDB lineage: Bacteria > Myxococcota_A > UBA796 > UBA796 > UBA2385 > JBIJDH01. Next base: position 2,374 of record JBIJDH010000001.1, on the reverse strand, counting down.
GGCCGCTCACGGCCCCGGACCCCGCCAAGATCCCCGAAGGGCCGGTCGGCGACGCCATCCGGCGAGGGCAGACCGTGCTCACCCGCACCCGCGAGGAGCTGCCCGACCACGTAGGCAACGGCCTGCACTGCACGAGCTGCCACATGCAGGGCGGTACGGTTGCCAACGCGGGACCGTGGGTGGGCATCACGGGGGTGTTCCCGGAGTTCCGCCCCCGAAACGCCAAGGTGAACGTGCTGCAGGATCGTGTGAACGACTGCTTCGAGCGCAGCTTGAACGGCAAGCCGTTGCCCGCGGAGGGCGAGGACATGACCGCCATCATCGCGTACATGACCTGGCTCTCCGACGGGGTGCCGGTTGGAGTCCCCATCGAGGGCCGGGGCTTCGCGCGGATCAAGGATCCCCCTGCTCCCAACGCCGACAACGGGAAGTCCCTCTACGCCCAGAAGTGCAGCTCGTGCCACGGCGTAGAGGGCCAGGGCCTCAGCGGGAAAGACGGCGCCTATGTCTACCCCGCACTCTGGGGCGACCGTTCGTTCAACATCGGCGCGGGCATGGCGCGGCTCGACACCGCGGCGGCGTTCGTGCGCTGGAACATGCCGCTCGGTCAGGGTGGCACGCTGACTGACCAGGAATCCTACGACCTCGCTGCCTACTTCACCACACAGCCCCGCCCCGACTTCGCCCGCAAGGGCGAGGATTGGCCCAAGGGCGGAAAGCCCCGCGACGCGCGGTACTAAAGGATAGTCCATGATTTTTCTCATTGCGACCGCCGCAGCCGCAGACTGGCTTCTCCTCCAGGGCACCGAATCTGGGCCCGAACCCACAGCGGTACGGCCCTGGGGGTTCGTGCAGGCGGTCGGCGAGGGGATTCCCTTCGGGGCGCCGTTGGAAGGGCTGACGTCGGAGACGCTCGCACCGTTCAACGGCGAGCTCGCCAGCTTCAACCACGTCGGGCCGGCGGACGCCACGTGGGGGCTCTCGATCCGCCGGGCCCGCGCGGGGCTACGAGGCGCAATCCCGACGACCCAGGGCCGTGTCGCCTGGCTGATGGCGGCCGAGTTCGGTGACAACCAACTCACGCGGCTCGACCCCGTCGTGCTCACCGACGCCTCCATGACCTTCTCGTACATCCCCGGTGCCCGCGTCCGGATCGGGCAATTCAAGCTCCCGCTCGGCGAGGAGGCCCTGGAGATGAACCCGCTCGCGGCCGAGTTCGTGAACTTCTCGGCGGCGACCAGCCAGCTCCTGCTGGAAAATCCCAGCTCGTCGGGGGCCTACACCGCGGGCGCGAGCGGCTTCCGCGACGTAGGCGTGCAGGTGTTCGACAGCTTCGCGGTAGGGCACGGCGCGCTCTCCTACGCGTTGATGCTCTCCAACGGACGCATGGGCGCGCTTGACATCGACAACGCGAAGGACGTCACTGCGCGGGCGTCCTGGGCGCCGATGGTGTGGGGGAGCGCCGAGGCGCCTCACCGCGAGGAGATTGGGATCTACGGCTACAGGCAGCAGGGGGCGCGGACCATCGAGGAAGAGGATGTCGCCCGAATCCGTCGCGGCGGAGGGGTTCAGGTGGAGAAGGCCGGCTGGCACGCCCGGATCGAGGCGATCCAGGGCTCGGGGGCCATCGAGGCGGGCACGAATCCGCCCTTCCCGGGGCAGCCAGTCGTGGTCGTAGCGCAGGGCGAGGCGCTCGGCGGCTACGCCTACGTCCACTACGAGCGGGGCCTCCTTGGCGGGGGCCTGCGGTACGACGAGCTCTGGCGGCAGTACGACTCCCCGGCCGACCTCCGCGTGTTCCGCACGGCCACCGCCGACATCCAAGTCGAGATCACGCCCCGCGCCCGGATCATGCTCGACTACGAGCTGCGCTGGCTCCTCGCTCCCGAGGGATCCGCGGACGCCCAGGCCATCGCGGCGTCCATGGGCGACCGCGTCTCGCTCCAGGCCGGGGTGGTGTTCTGATGTGGAGCTACCCGGTCGCGCTCGCTGTGGCCTCCGCGGCCGTCGCGGTGCTCGAACGGCTCATGCCCGCCCGTCGGACGCAGCTCGTGCTCCGCAAGGGGCTGTGGAGCGACGCGCTCTACTGTGGGCCACCTGAACCACGCCAACCTCGACTGGGGGCATGGGTGGTGGCGGTACGTGCTGAACAGCCCGCGTATGCACCTGTGGCATCACGACGCGGAAGGCTTGGCTTCATACTACCCCCTCTGCGGTGATGGGTTGATGACGACGGGATTGGCGAGATCGCCACTGAGCGCCTCCATCCGTGCGATGGCCTCGTCGTCGAACCACCGGGTAATCCCCTTGCCTCCACCCTCTGTGGGGACGAGCCCTCCGTTGGCGACCCAGCCGGCGACGGTTGCCCGGGAGA
>JBIJDH010000015.1:0-194879 GCA_044344255.1 Myxococcota bacterium | reverse complement strand
TCATGAACCACCGAGGTGTCGACCGACCAAAGAGATAACTGAACCACCGAGCCCTTGCAAGGACCAGCACGCAGGTGGACTACCCCTGGTGAGCACACCCCGGTCTACTTCCAATGAGCGCTGCAGCTCTCGATGCCCGTTGCTTCCGCGCCCTCGATGACCTCCTCGCGTCCGTAAGCGGTCACCATCATCATGTGTGGCAGACGGCCGAGCGGGAGCTCCCGCAGCCGCCTGGCCGTCTCGACGCCGTCCATATCCGGCATCTCCCAGTCGAGGAAGACGATCTCGTAGGGCATGCCCTCCGACGCGGCGGCTGCCACCGTACGGATGGCGGCCCTGCCCGACTCCGCCTGGTCGACCTTGAACTTCATGTTGCTGAGTAGCTCACTCAGCACCAGACGAGCGTTCTCGTTGTCATCGACAACCAAGACCCGCTTTCCATGAAGGTCGGGCGACAGAACCAATTTTCGCGGTGGTGCGGCGCCCCTGCCGAAGCGCGCCGTGAACCAGAAGGTGCTGCCCTTACCGGGCCTGCTCTCTACGCCCACCTCTCCGCCCATCAATTCGGCCAGCTCCCTGGAGATGACCAGCCCCAGGCCGGTGCCACCGAACCTGCGGGTGGTCGAGGTGTCGGCCTGTGAGAAGCTCTGAAACAAGCGTGAGATCTGCTCATCGCTCAGGCCGATGCCGGTATCGCGAACGGCGCAATGAATCAGCACGTCCTTGTCAGTCTCCTCCTCGAGGCGGATGACGATGTCGATCTCCCCATGCTCGGTGAACTTGACGGCGTTATTGCTGTAGTTGATAAGAATCTGTCCCAGCCGCATGGGGTCGCCGATGAGGTTGTGCGGCACGTTCTTGTCCACGTCGAAGATCAACTCGAGCCCCTTGGCCGCGGTCTTCTCGGCGACCAGATTCGCCACATTTTCGAGCACCTTCTCCAGCTCGAACTCGATACGCTCGACCACCAACTTACCCGCCTCGATCTTTGAAAAGTCAAGTATGTCGTTGATGATTCCCAGCAGGTGCCGCCCGGAGGCCTGTATCTTCGTGATGTGGTTGCGCTGCTGCGGCGTCAGCACTGTCTTCAACGCCAAGTGGGACATGCCGATGATGGCGTTCATCGGTGTGCGGATTTCATGACTCATGTTTGAGAGAAAGTCCGATTTTGCGAGATTGGCCTTGTCTGCTACCGACTTTGCGTTCTCGAGCTCGACGCTCCTCTCCTGCAGCACCTGATCCAGCCGCTTACGCTCGGTGTCGTCGCGCGCAGCCGCGAAGATGCCGAGCACCTTGCCCTTGTCGTCCTTGTAGACGCTGGCGTTGTAGAGCACATCCATGACACGCCCGGTGGTATGGCGGATGGCGAGCGGGTAATCGCGCACCAGCCCCTCGGAGAAGACCTTCCGGTAGCCGGCGCGCGCCGCGTCCGGGTCAGTGAAATAGTCCGAGAAGTCCGTGCCGACGAGCTGTTCGCGCGGCACGCCAGTGGCCTCCACCGAGGCCTGGTTCACGCCGGTGATCTTGCCCTCCGGGCTGATGGTCACCAGCGGATCGAGCGAGGCTTCGATCAGCGAGCGGGCGTGCTGCGAGGCCTGCTTCTGCAGCGTTACATCGCGCGCAGCCGCGAAGATGCCGAGCACCTTGCCCTTGTCGTCCTTGTAGACGCTGGCATTGTAGAGCACATCCATGACGCGCCCGGTGGTATGTCGGATGGCGAGCGGGTAATCGCGCACCAAGCCCTCCGAGAAGACCTTTCGATAGCCGGCGCGCGCCGCATCCGGGTCGGTGAAATAGTCCGAGAAGTCCGTGCCGACGAGCCGTTCGCGCGGCACGCCGGTGGCCTCCACCGAGGCCTTGTTCACGTCGGTGATCTTGCCCTCCGGACTGATCGTGACCAGCGGGTCGAGCGAGGCCTCAAGCAGCGAGCGGGCGTATTGTGAGGCCTGCTTCTGTGCCTTATGCGTGGCTTTCATGAGTCATCATTCCGCGGGTAAGGTCCCTTGGTCGTGGACAAGAGGTTAATGGTGCAGAATGTGACTCCGCCGAGATCCCAAAGGATGAACCCGGCGAACACGAGGGTCCAGAAGAGGGGTCTCTACTTGTTCGCGGCCTTGCGTGCCTTGCCTGTCAGTACCTTGAGCTTCCCTTCCGCCTGCATCTGCTCGTTGTCAATCACCTTGCCAATCTGATTCTTCACGGTCCCGGCCACGACCTCGACACGACCCTTCACCCGCTCCCCCGCCTTGGCGGACTCCTGATGCGCCTGCCCCCTTACTTCGTGAAGCTTCCCTTCCAGCTCCATCTGCTCATTGCCGATGACCTGGCCCACGCTCTTCTTGAGGATACCACCGATCTCTTCGACCTTGCCTTCGACGCGCGCTGACTCGTTGGAGGGGCTCATGGTGACTTGTCCTTGGTTTGACGGTTCGGAGCGGTTCGAACACCCAGGGGATCCGGGTCGCTCCGCAACACCCCGAACGACATGCAAGCCTCGTGCCACATCACAAGCGGCGTCATTTCAGCTACTTGCGCCGGGCCACAGAATTCGGCCTCCAGTTTCAACCAGGATGATGGAGAATTCGCATCATTTCGGTGGATACAACACCGCCAGGGAGGTCGTATTTTGACGGGGCAAGAGGATAGGCGGTGACGTCACCTCCATCGAGGTTGTCAACGGCTGGCGCCTCCGGCGCGGAGAGCGCCTCCTGCGCTTCGAGCTCGCCGACCGTCCCGACGCCTACAAGGGGCGCCCGGCCCCGCGGAGAACGACGGGGCCCAGAGGCCCCAACACGTAGGATCAGTCGCATCGAGCCAGCGGGACTTCCTGTCAGTCGAGGGGGCAGCTCCCGACGCCGAGCCCGCTTCCCGGCGTCACGCCAAGCTCCGCACGGACCTCCTGGGAGTACGACGCCCAGGACAGGGTGCCGGTCACGACCCCACCCTTGAGCGTCCCCGTGAAGGTGGCGGGATCGACGCCTCCGCTTGGGCCGGCGCCCTGCCAGGTCCAGGTGAGCGACTCGTCGAGGCTGACACCGCCCAGATTCAGGGACTCGAAGCTCCCCTCGCCGCAGAAGCCAAGCAGCTCGGCTGAGCAGTCGGCCAACACCGAGAGGCTCCAGCTCGGGTCGCCGTAGAGGCCCTCCGGTACACAGTCAGCGTCGGCGTCGGCGTCACTGTCGGCGTCGCTGTCGGCGTCGCTGTCAGCGTCGGCGTCGCTGTCAGCGTCAGCGTCAGCGTCCGTATCGGTATCCGAGTCGGAGTCGGCGTCAGCGTCTCCCTCCGCGCCCCCGGTCTCTGCTTTGCCGCTGCAGCCGGCCTGGATCGAGAGCGCGCTCAAGAAGAGGGGGGCGAGGAGAGGGAGGAGGAGGCCAGCGCGCATGAGGGCTCCGGGGTGCTCACCGATCCTACACACCGATGGCGGGTGGTCGAGCTTACGAACATAGGGCAGACCTCGCGAGGAGGCCCGAAAGCTGACCGACCCCGGCCCCCAGGGTCTGTCCTACAGGGACGCCCAGGTGAAGACCTCGGTGGGATCCAGCTCGGTGAAGCCGCCCTCGCCCACCCAGGCGCTCATCCAGCCGAACTGGGTCACCCCGAGGCGCACGAGGAAGCGGTAGCCCAAGTCGGGGTCGGGGGGCGGGCTCGTCCAGACGAGGACCAGCTCCTGGCCGTCGACCGAGGCGGGGAAACCGGTCCAATCCTCGTCGGCGGGGCCGGCCTCCAGATAGGCGCTCTCGGCGCCGGGCCGCTTGCAGCCGCCTGAGAGTGGCTGCCCAAGTCCGAGGAGTGGGTCGGGATGAAGATCCTCATCTGTGTCGAGGCCCGTCGCCAGGTGCTCGGCTAGCTGGAGTCGGTCCACCGGCGCGACTACATCAGCAGCTCGTATGCGGAGTTAAGATGTGGTCGCCCTGCGCTGAAAGGCGGGATCGCTCCACTCGAGGTTCGCCCGCAGCGCGGCCCAAAGGGTGTCGTCACGCCCGGCCGCGCTGCGACCTGACTGCCACCCAGCTGAACCGCCGACGCCGTCAGTAGGTGACCTGGACCCCGTTGATGTAACAGGAGTTGCTGGACGTGTAGGTCATCTCCACCTTGATCGAGTAGAAGTACGAGCTGCTCAGGGTGCCGCCGGTCAGCGTGTCCGAGCGCACGGACGTGGACGAGGAGGTTGAGGACCCGTTGTCGATCGAGCCGCCGCTGGCCGACGTCGTGTGCTTCATGAAGTACCACTTCAGCGAACAGCCCGACGAGTTGTCGTAGTAGTAGACCTTCACCCCGGAGACCACGGTGCCCGACGGCAGGAGCAGCGGCGCCGTTGCGTAGCAGTCTCCCCCATCGACCTGCAGCCGATCACCCGAGTCCCGATTGCAGGAGTACCGATCGGCGTCATGGACGAAGGCGGAGACGGGGATGTTCAGGGTGGTGGCGGCCAGCGCCGAGCTGACCAGGGAGAGCAAGAGCGGGGCCATCGTAGCTCCTGAGCGGGACTCGCGGAGGGAAGAGTGGAGGGAAAAGACGAACAAGGCCGCTTATACCGGAAGGCGATGGGTCCCGTCAACCGCCCGCCCGGCGGCGCGGCGCGCCGGGGGTAGGATGCCCCCATGCTCCTGCTGCTCACCGCCGCCGCCCTCGCCTCCCCTTCGGCCAGCCCGGACCGCGGCCTCTACGCCGGGCCGCTCACGGTCACCCTCAGCGCCGAGGCCGGCGGCGCGCTCTACTACAGCCTCGACGGCGGCGAGCCCACAACCCCCTACATCGGGCCGATCGAGATCGGAGAGACCGCGACGCTGCGCGCGGCCGAGCTCGGGTCCGATGGCGCCCTCGGGCCCGCGGGCCGGTGGACCTACCTCCTCCTCTCGAGCGCCCTCCCCAAGCTCGACGCCGTCATCGTCGATGACCCGAGCCTCGGCCCAGCGCTGATCGACGCCCTCTCCGCCGTGCCCTCCGTCGCGCTCACCGTCGGCGCGCCGCTCGGCTACGAGGAGACGCCCGCCAGCCTCGAGTGGATGGAGCCGGCCGGCGAAACTGAACAGCTCGACATGGGCCTCAAGCGCACGGGGCGCACCAGCGTGGTCTATCCGAAGACCAGCCTGCGCATGGAATTCCGCGGGGAATATGGGAGCCCACGCTGGCGCCGCGAGCTCTATCCCGACGACGGGCTCGGCTGGGCCCCGGCCTCGAGCTTCGACAGCCTCGCCCTGCGCAGCGGCAACCACGACTCTGTCTTCTACCTCGCCGCCCAGGCCCAGTACACCCGCGCCCGCTGGATGGACGACAGCCAACGCGCGATGGGCCACCTCGCGCCCCACGGCCGCTACGTGCACGCCTGGCTGGACGGCGACTACATCGGCCTCTATCACCTGCGCGAGCGCTTCAGCGCCGATATGCTCGCCACCTATCTCGGCGGCGAGGAGGAGGACTATGAGTCGGTGAACGGCGGGAGCCCGGTAGACGGCGACGGCGCTGGCTGGGCCGCCCTGGTCGCCGCCTCCGGTGACTTCGAGGCGGCGGCGGCCTACCTCGACCTGGCGAATTTCCTCGACTACATGGTTCTCAACTTCTATGCCGCCAACGCCTGGGACTGGCTCCCCAGCCAGAACTGGGTGGCGGCCGGCCCCGCCGGCACAGGCCCCTTCCGGTTCCAGTCCTATGACAATGACATCTGCCTCGTCTATCCGGTCGAGACGAACATCCTCACCGCCCCCGGGCCCTCCGGCGTCTTTGCCGCGCTGCTCGCCCTGGGCCACCCCGACTTCCGCGTCGCCTTGAAGGACGCCGTTCACCGCAACCTCGAGGGCGAGGGGCCCCTCGTGGCCGCGGAGGCCACCGCCCGCTACGCCGCCATCGCCGACGAGATCGAGCCCCTGCTCCTCCCCGAGGCCGCGCGCTGGGGCGGCGGCTGGTGGCGGCCGGCCGACCAGTGGGTCACCGAGCGCGATCGCGTGCTCACCTTCCTCGGCGCCCGCGACCTCGTGCTGCTCGCCCAGCTCCGGGCCGCCGGCTGGATCGACCTCCCCGCCCCGCTCCTCTCCCTTGAGGCGGGGGACGTCGAGGCAGGGACGGTGCTGCACCTCGAGGGCGAGGCCGACGCCGAGCTCTGGCTCACCCTCGACGGATCCGATCCCCGCCAGCCTGGCGGTGAGCCCGCCCCCACCGCCCGAGAGGCCGACACGGTCATCCTCCCCTACAGCACGGTGGTCTCCGCCCGGCTGAGACGGGGCGAGGAGTGGGGGCCGATCGAGGCGCGGCTCTATGAGGTCGACGCGCCCGCCGCGGTGGTCCTCAATGAGTGGAGCGCAGTGGAGCCGGGGGAGACCCTGTCGGAGGGGGATCCCGCCCTCGGCGCGGTCGAGGGCAACGGCGGCGACTGGCTCGAATTCGTCATCCTCACCGACCACACGGATCTTCGCGGCTGGTCGATAGAGCTCCGGGACCGCGCCGGACTGGAGAGTCGACTCACCTTCAGCGAGGCGCCGGTCCTCTCCGACCTGCGCAGCGGCACGCTCCTCACCGTGGCCGAGGACATGCCCGAGGACACCGCCTATGACCCCGCCGGCGGTGACTGGCGCCTCCACCTGCGCGCCGGCCGGTCGGGGAGCGGCGTGTCCATCTCCGCGCTCCCCTTTGACGTCAGTCCCCGCGACTGGCAGCTCACCCTGCGCGACCGGGAGGGCCGGCTGCGGTACGGGCCCGTCGGCGAGGGGCAGGGCGGCCTCGCGGGCATCGGCAAGGACGAGGTGGGCGCCCTCCAGGCCGACCCCGGCCCCGACACCCGCCGCGACGGGGCCTACGCCGCCGCCGACCAGTCCTCCTTCGGCGCCCCCAACCGCTGGGCGGGCGGCGAGCAGGACCTCTCCGCCCTCCGCGACGGGATCGACGGCGGAGCCGAGGCCGCCCCGCCCTCCGCGCCCAGCGCCACCGTCGAGATCGCGGTCGGCTGCGCGGCCGTCGGGCGCCCCCCCCCAGGGCGGTGGGCGCTAGCCGCGCTCTCCCTCGCCCTCCTGGGGCGCCGACGAGGCGGGCCGCGCGCCCTCGGCGCCGGCGCTCTCTGCGCCGCCTTGACGCTCCTGCTCAGCGCCTGCGGCGGCGGCAAGGCTGGTCCGCCTGAGGCCGACGCCCCCGCCGGGGACAGCGCCGCGCCGGGAGACTCCCCCGCGCCCGCCGACAGCGGCGACGACGCGCGGGACAGCGGCGCGGCCACCCACCCCGAGGTCTGTAACGGCGCCGACGACGACGGCGACGGCCTCATCGACGAGGCCGACCCCGACCTCGCCGACGGCCTCCCCTTCTTCGCCGACGGTGACCAGGACGACTACGGCGACGAGTCCACCATCGTCACCGCCTGCGCGGCGGGCGACGGCGCCGCGGTGCTGGGCGGCGACTGCGACGACGCCGACCCCAGCGCCCACCCCGGCGCCCCCGAGGGCTGCGACGGCGTCGACCACGACTGCGACGGCCTCGTCGCCTCCGAGCCCGGCAGCTCCGCCGCCTGCGCCGTCTTGAGCTGCGCTGAGGCCCTGTCCCTCGGCCTCACCGACGACGGCCCGCGTTACATCCTGCTCCCCTCCGGCACCGCCGCCGCGCTCTGGTGCGACCAGCACAGCGAGGGCGGCGGCTGGACCCTCGGCTTCGTACGCAGCAGCGCCGCGGGGGGCAGCCAGGGCGACTTCGGCGCCGGAGAGGAGGGCTTGACCTCCCTGTCGGCGAGCCCCGAGGCCGCGAGCCTCGACAGCGCCGGGCATCGCGGCTGGATCGATCTCAACACCTTCGAATGGGCCGAGCTCAAGGTGAGCGCCTACGCGGCCGGCGCCGAGGCCTGGCGCTCCGAGCCCATCGCCCGCGACACCCTCCGCATCTCCTTCGGCGAGCCCGGCTACCTGCTCTACGGCGACCCCAGCCCCTACTACTGGTGCGGCGGCCCGGCGAGCTACACGAGCGGCGGCTCGGGCGGCGTCGATGATCCCGAGGGGGCGCCTTCGAGCTGCAAGGGCCACAGCGGCCTCGGCGGGGGCTGGGACTTCTCGGAGAGCCCCTCGGCCAACCTCGGCCTCACCCTCTGCGGGGCGGACGGCGCCAACTTCCTGGCTTCATCGTGGGGCGGCGGCTGGATCTCCTATGGGACGCCCGGCGGCGCCGAGGCGCTCTGGGTGCGATAGTCACCCCGCCCGCGGTCGGCGGATTTGGAGTAGCATCCGCCCCTCCCTGGGGACCCGGAAGATGACGACGCTCGGCGACCACAATCCGCCCCAGCCGCCCGCCGAAGTGGAGCCACGGAGCACCGCCGCGGTGGAGCCACGGAGCCACGCCGAGGGCGAGCACGACGAGGCCCCTGTCGGCGCCTCCGACGTCGGGCTCGCCACCAACAAGGCGCTGCGAAGCCTCTCCCGCGCCGCGCGGAGCTTCCTGCTCTACGATCCGCAGAACGAGGCCATCCGAACCTTCCTCCGCGAGTACCGAGAGGCCTTCCACGCCGCCCTCCTCCACGGCGCGCTCGACCTGGATGTGCGGCCCTTCGAGCTCGTCCGCGAGGGTGAGGTGGTCTACCTCGAGCGGGATCGAGACCGCTCCCTCGCCTTTCGCCTCTTCCGCGACGGCGTCCGGCGCCTGAGCCTCCGGCCCGGCATCCCCTGGGAGGAGCTGCTGCGGCTGCTCGAGATCCTGAGCATCCGTTTCACCGGCGTGCGCCAGCACGAAGATGACGTGGTGACGCTGCTGTGGAAGGCCGGCTTCCAGCACATCGAGATCGCCGCCGTCGAGGGCTTCGTGCCCGACGAGGAGGTCGACCACAGCACCGCCCCCGCGACCGGCGAGCGCACCGAGCGCGCCGACACTGCGCGGTACCGCCACGCGGGCGCCCACGTCGACACCCCGCGCGACTGGGACCTCCCGGCCCCCACCACCGGGGCGCGGATTGAGGTCAGCTACCAGCCGATCCCCGTCGAGGCGCTGGAAGCCCTCCGGAAGGAGGCCTCCTCGCAGCAGATCCCCGAGGACACCGTCCGCCTCGTGCGCGCGCTCCTCGCCGCCGCCGCCGACCCCTCCGACCCCTTGACCATCACCGATCTCGGTCACCTCCTCGAAGAGGTGCGCGGCTTCTTGCTCTCTGAAGGTCAGCTCCATCGGCTGCTCGAGCTCGCCCACGTGCTCCAGTCGGCCCGGCCGCTGGACCCCGAGCTCATCGATCGGGAGCTCAGCCGCTTCACCGAGCCCGTCGCGCTGCGGCGCATCCTCCACTCGATGCCCCCCGGCGCCTCCGAGGCCCCTGCGGAGCTGCTCGAGCTGCTCGACCTCCTGCCCGGCGACCACCTCTCGAGCCTGCTCGACATCCTCAACGAGGAGGGCGGCGTCCGCACCCGAGCGGTGGAGCGGCAGCTCGTCAGTCATCAGATGCGCACCCGCATCGACACCGTGCTCGCGCGCCTCGGCTCAGCGCCGCCCAAGGTGACGATTGACCTCGTCAGCGCCGTGAGGGCCGTCCGCAGCGACCGCGACGTCGAGCTCCTCCAGCGCCTCGCCCACCGCGCCGAGCCCGAGCTGCTGCCCACCCTGCGGGCCCTGATCGAGGCGGTCCGTGCCGAGCCCCTGCCGATGCCGCTGCTGATCGAGCTCCTCGGATCCAGCGTCGAGGACATCCGCCTGCACATCATCGAGCGTGTCACCAAGAGCGGCGACCGCAGCGCCTTCACCGAGCTCAACGCCCACCTCGACCGCTGCCCCACCCTCACGCTGCGTGAGGCTGACATCCTCGGCCGCGCCTTGGCCTGGCTGCAGCCCGACCGCGCCGCGGCCCTGTTCCGCCCCCTCATCCGCCCCACCGGGTGGATGGAGCGCCTCAAGGGCGGCGTGACGGTGGGCGCCAAGCACCGCCAGTGGGCGGCGATCTCCGCCCTCGGCTTCCTACCGCTCGCAGAGGCCGAGGCCGACATCAAGTGGTTCTCCGAGCGGGCCGGCCAGGAGCTCCATGAGCACTGCAACCGCGTCCTGCACCGACGACGACGGGAGGGCATCAAGAATGGGTGACTCGCTGCAGCCCCCGGCCTCCCCGCTGGCCGAAGAGGCCGATCCAGAGCTCGACCGCTCCCAGGCCTCCCTCGGCAAGGCCCTCGAGCAGGCGCGGGCCGGCGAAGACCGCGACCTCGCAGCGCGCGTGCGTGAGCAGGGAGAGCAGCTCATCCGGCAGCTCTTCGGCCTCCTGCGGATGACCCGCACCCACGAGCTCGACAACCACGCCTTCGACAAGCCTATCGAGGACACGCACCGAAACCTGTCCGCCCTCTACGACACGCTGGGCGCCGTGCACATCGTGGTGGTGGAGGATCAGGTCTACGTCAACGACGCGCGCGTGCGCATGGACTCCCGCAACGACGCCGGCGCCCTGCTCTCGGCCGAGCTCCGGCGCCAGTCCGTCGGCGGCATCTCCTTCCACGACGTCCCGAGCGTGCCCCACCTGCGGCGGATGGTGGAGGCCTTCGCCGCCCCGCCGGAGCCGCCCTCTCCGCGGGCCACCTTGAAGGCGGCGCTGCAGGCCGTCGGCATCGAGTGCGTCGAGCTGTTCGGCATCTTCCGCTTCCGCGTCAGCGGCGAGGCCGTGCGGGAGGCCAGCCACGCCGACACCCGCGAGGTAGCCGGCCGTGCGACCGGCCTCGTCGAGGCGACCATCGACACCCTCGGCGCCGACCGGATGCCGAACCCGCTCCCGCTTCGCCGCGTCGTCACCGAGATCCTCGAGGTGGGGCCCGGCGCCGAGGGCCTCTGGGACGGAGCCGAGTCGGGCAGCGCCTTCAGCGCCCACACCACCCGCGTCGCGCTGCTCTCGATGCTGATCGGGCGGGCCACGGGCCTCGCCGACGAGGCCCTCCAAGACCTGGGCGTGGCGGCGATGTTTCATGACGTCGGCTACGCGGCCCGCGAGGGCGCCACCCCGGCCCGCGGCGACGAGCCGGGCCACCCCGGCTACGCGCCCCCCTTCGAGCGCCACGGCGCGGCCGGCGCCCGCCTCTTGCTCCGACAGCGGGGCTTTCACCAGGCCAAGATCCGCCGCGCCCTGGCCACCCTCGAGCACCACCGTGACTACGCAGGCCCCCACGGACGCCCCTCGCTCTTCGCGCGGGTGATCCGCATCGCCGAGGACTACGAGACCCTCTCCCGCGCCGACGGCGGAAACCTCGCCCCCTTCGACGTGCTGCCCCACATGCTCCCCTACTCGGGCACACGCTATGATCCTGTGCTGTTGCAGCTCTTCGTCAACCTGATGGGTCAGTGGCCACCGGGCTCCCGCCTGATGCTGCTCGACGGCCAGCTCGTGCGCACCGAGGGGCTCGTGCGCGACGCCGAGCGCTTCGCCACGCCCACCGCCGTGGTGGTGAGCGACATCGCAGGCGAGCACCCCGCCGAGCGGCAGACGGTCGACCTCGCCGAGCACACCGTCCTCGGCCCCTGGTAGAGGTGGTAGAGGTGACGCCCTTGTCCCCCCTTCGCGAGCTGCCCCTGCCCCTGCCGTTGCTCCCGTCGCTGCTCCTGCTCGCCTGCGAGCCCCAGCCCGCCGCCCCCTCCATCCGGACGGCCGACATCGCGCCGATCGATGCGCCAGCCTGCCCCGGCGGGGAGCCCCCCGCGGAGGCCACCGTGAACGGCGCGACCTACCAGGGCTGCGCCGTGGCGCCCGAGGGTGACGGGGCGCTGCCTGTCCGCGCCTTCTTGGGGATCGAGTATGGTCGGGCCGACCGCTGGCAGCCCCCCTCTCCCGTCGTGGCCACGGGGGCGGTCGACACGACGCGGGTCGGGGACACCTGCCCCCAGTACGACTGGAGCACCACCCAGCCCTACAACGACCAGACCATGTCGGAGGACTGCCTCTCCCTCAACGTCTGGACGCCCTCCGCTCTCCCGCTCCCGTCGGGCGAGGCCGCGCGGCCGGTCTTTGTGTTCATCCACGGCGGCGGCTTCCTGAGCGGCGCAGGCTCGCTGCACCTCTACGACGGCGCCCGGCTCGCCGCCGAGCGAGGGCTGGTGGTCGTCACCTTCAACTACCGGCTCGGCGTGCTCGGCTTCCTCCACCAGGAGGGTCGCTCCGGCAACTTCGGGCTGATGGACCAGCGGCTCGCGCTCGGCTGGGTGCGCGACCACATCGCCGGCTTCGGTGGAGATCCAGCGCGGGTCACCCTCGTCGGGGAGAGCGCCGGCGCGACGTCCGTCCTCGACCAGATGGCCGCGCCCACCGCGGCAGGCGCCGAGCCTCTGTTCAGGCAGACGATCGCGCAGAGCAGCTACGCGGGGGTCTCCTCCCCGTCGGCCGAAGAGGCGGCGGCGCTCGAGGCCGCGCTCGTGGCGGCGCTACCGGCGCCCTGTCCCCTCCTGGCCTGCAGCACCCTCGAGCTCATGACGGCGCAGAGCGCCCTCCTCCAGCGGCTGAGCCCGCTCCAGGCGATGTTCGTCTTCGGCCCCGCCCTCGAGCCGGCCTCGCTCCCCGCGCAGCCGATCTCCCTCGAGGCCCGTTCGCCCGTCCTCTTCGGAAACAACCGAGACGAGGCGACCTACTTCGTCAGCGCTTACCGCGTCCCGTCCCTCGGCCCGTGGACCTCGGCGGAGCTCCACACCTTCATCACGCAGATCTACGGCCCCGAGCTGGCGCCGAAGATCGAGGCTCTCCCCCGCTACCACGCCGACCAGATCGATCCGATCGACGCGCTCACCAACCTCGTCGCCGACGGCTGGTTCATCTGCGCCACCGACCACCTGCTCGGTCGCTCCACCCTGCCCGCCGCAGCCTACGGCTACGCCGACGAAGACCCGAGCTCCTTCAACTTCTACGAGGGGGTCTCCCCCCGCTGCCGCACCCGCGTCTGCCACGGGGCCGAGCTCCCCTTCGTCTTCGACCAGCCCTACGACGTAGCAGACCAGCCCGTCACCTTCGACGAGGGCGACATGGCCAAGGCCGACACCTTCGGCGCCGAGTGGGGCGCCTTCATCGAGACCGGGCACCCCGCCGACGCCCTCTGGCTGCCCTACGCCGGCCGCGGCCGCTACCGCCTGAGCGCCACCGAGCGCGGGGCCTTCGAGGCCGACACGGAGCGCAACTGCGCCTTCTGGACGGAGGAGGTCTACGCCAAGGGCGGTGTCCAGGGGGCCGCCGGCCGAATCCTCGCCTCCCTCTCGACATCCCTGATGTCGCCCCCGGGCGGGCTCATCGCCACTCCGTGATCGCCGCCAGCGCCTCGCCCGCGGGGTCCGGCGCGCCCTGCGGGGTCATCCGGTTGAATCGACCGCTGAAGGTCGCGCCCTCGGGCAGGCTTGGATGGAGCGACACACGGAGTCGGAGGCCAAAAGCGCCCCCCCCGGCGTCGATCCACTGAAGCTCCGCCGCCTCGAAGCCGAACATCTTCCGAACCGTCGGATAGAGGCACTTGAACAGACACTCCTTGGCGGCGAAGGCAAGGGTGAGGCCGGCCCGGTCGTCGAGGCCCGCGGCGGCCAGCCGCTGGCGCTCTCCCTCCACGAGCACCATCTTGGAGACCGCCTCAGCGGCCGAGGGCGAGACGAGGCCCTCGACGTCCACCCCGAGGCCCCGCCGATCGACGGCGCGGGCGGCGACGCTCCAGGCGAGGCCGCCGCTGTGGCTGATCGCCCCCAGGAAGCCCGCAGGCCAGATCGGGGCTCGATCCTCGCCCCGACCGAGCCAGTCGTCGCCGCTCCGACCGAGCCGGCGGAGGGCTTCGCGGGCCGCCAGTCGCCCCGCCACGAACTCGATCTGCCGCTTGGCGACCGCCCGCTCGAGCCCCGGCGCGAGGGCCGCGGGCGGGAGAGGCGGCCCCGGGAGGGGGTCCCGCGGCCGGAGGTCGGGGAAGCGGAGGGCGGCCGCGGCGACGCCCTCCCCCAGCGGGGCGAGGTCTGATCGCGGTACAAATAGAAGATCCGTGCGCTCGACCCTTATGGTGTCGCCCTCTTCCAACGACATCTCCAGACCTCCGAGTCGTCCCAACTATCGAGGATACCACGTCCAGATCGACGTGCCGATGTGGATCGTCGAAGGCCGGGGTTGGCGGAGACAGCCGCCGCCTTCGATCTCCGAGGCGGGCCCCATTATACTGTGCATGTTTTCTGATCCTCAATCGAGCAGGTCTCCCGTTGTCCGAGCCCGGCCACGCTCCGCCCCTCCCCTCACCCCCTCCCGGTCGTCGGGAGCAGGAGGGTGATCTGCACGACGCCATCGCGATCGTCGGGGTCGGCGTCCGCCTGCCGGGGGCGGAGTCGCTAGACGCCCTCTGGGCCCACCTCGCGGCTGGCCGCTCGCTGATCCGCGAGGTCCCCCCCGAGCGCTGGGACGCTCGGGCTCTTCGGGGTGACCCCCGCACCGGCGAGAAGACGAGCAGCGTCTGGGGCGGGTTCCTCGACGACGCGGACTGCTTCGACGCCGACTTCTTCTCCATCTCCCCGCGCGAGGCCGCCTGGATGGACCCCCAGCAGCGCTTCGCCCTCGAGCTCGCCTGGCGGGCCTTCGAGGACGCCGGCTGCCGGCCGAGCGCGCTCGCGGGCAGCCGAACGGGCGTCTACATGGGGGTCTGCCACTGGGACTATGCCGAGCTGATCGAGAAGCAGCTCGACCACGTGGACGCCTACACCCCCACCGGGATCGCCTTCTCGATCATCGCGAACCGGGTCTCCTACCAGTTCGACCTGCGCGGCCCGAGCGTCACCAACGACACCGCCTGTGCCTCCTCGCTCACCGCGATCTCCGACGCGGTGCGCGACCTGCGGGCGGGGATCTGCGACCGCGCCCTGGCCGGCGGGGTCAACCTCGCGTGGTCGCCCAACCACTTCATCGCCTTCTCGAAGAACGGCATGCTCTCGAAGCAGGGCCGGGGGCGCGCCTTCGATGAGCGGGCCGATGGTTACGTCCGCGGCGAGGGCGGCGCGGCGCTGCTGCTCCGCCCGCTGGCCGACGCCCTGCGCGACGGCGACCCCATCCACGCCCTGATCCGCGGCGTCGGCACCAACCACGGCGGGCGCACCACCTCCCTCACCGTCACCAACCCGGGCGCGCAGGCCGCGCTCATCGCCGAGGTCTACCGCGCCGCCGGCGTCGGCCCGGGGACCGTTGGCTACATCGAGGCCCACGGCCCCGGCACCCCGCTGGGCGACCCCATCGAGATCGTCGGCCTCAAGGCAGCTTTCTCCGAGCTCTACCGCGAGCGGGGCGAGCAGCCGCGGGTCGGGAGCTGCGGCATCGGATCGGTCAAGACCAACCTCGGACACCTCGAAGGGGCGGCCGGAGTCGCTGGAGTGGTCAAGGTGCTGGCGGCCCTCCGCCACGAGCGCTTGCCCGCAAACGTAGATTTCCAAAAGTTGAACCGCCTCATCTCGCTCGAAGGGAGCCCCTTCCGCATCCAGGCCTCGGCCACCGACTGGCCGCGCGACCCCGCCGCCCCCCGCCGAGCCGGGGTGAGCTCCTTCGGCTTCGGCGGCAGCAACGCCCACCTGCTGATCGAGGAGGCGCCGAGCCTCGCCCCGGGAGGGAGTGTCGGGGGCCGTGTCGAGGGCCCGCTCCCCGACGTCGCCTTCGTGCTGCCCGTCTCGGCGCGCGACGCCGCCGCCCTGCGGGCCCAGGTGGCGGCGCTCCGCGCCTTCGTCGCCGCCGCCGATCCTGCGCTGGCCAGCGGCCCCCCGCTCAGCTTGACGGCTCTGGCCTTCACCCTCCAGGTCGGCCGCGACCCGGGTGAGGTGCGCGTCGCCTTCCGGGAGGAAGGGTCGGCCGATCTCCTCGCGCTCTTCGACGCCTTCATCGAGGGGCGGCCCCACCCGCGCGTCCACCTGCCCCCGCTGGCGGGCGCGGTGACCGAGGGGGCGCCGGATCCCACGGCGCGCTGGCTCGGGGGCGAAGACCTCGACTGGACGCCCCTCTGGGGCGGCGCCTGCCCCCGCCGGATCTCCGCCCCCGGGGTGGTCTTTCAGCGGAAGCGCCACTGGTTCGACGGATCCTTCGGCCGCCGCCCCACCGATCCGCCGCTGCACCCCTTGCTCCACCGCAACCGCTCGACGAGGGGGGAGCTGCGCTTCAGCGCCACCTTCACCGGCGAGGAGTACTTCTGGGCCGACCACCGCGTCGGCGGGCAGCGCGTCCTGCCCGGCGTCGCCTGGGTGGCGATGGCCATCGCCGCGCGCCAGCAGGCCGCGGGGGCAGGGCCGACCGCGCTCCAGGCGCGCATCGAGGATCTCACCTGGACCCGCCCGGTGCTCTGCCAGGGGGCCCGCACCGAGGTCGAGCTCCGCCTGCACGAGGGCGCCGACGGGCGCTTGGAATTCCGCGGCCTGCTGCCCCGGGAGGAGGGTCCGCCCCTCGTGTGCGCCCAGGGCCGCCTCGTCGACCTGCCCCCCGGGCAGCCGCTGCGACCGCTCGACCTCCCCTCGCTCAAGGCGGGGCTCGGCGAGCGCTTCGACGGCGCCGCGATCCTCGCGCGCCTCCAGCGGACGGGCGTGGACATCGGGCCCGCCTTCCGCGCCCTCGGGGTCGTGCACCGCCTCGGCGAAGGGGTGCTCGCCAGCCTCAAGCTCCCCCGAAACCTCGGCCGCACCCTCCAGGAGGGGCCGCTCCACCCAATGTTGCTCGACGCGGCGATCCAGGCCTGGATCGCCCTCCAGCCTCCCGAAGAGGACGGCGCCGGCCGCCCGGCGATCCCCTTCACCTGCCGGCAAATCGACGTCCTTGGGCCCTGCGAGCCCGCGATGTGGGCCTGGCTCCAGCCCGCGGCGGGCAGCTCCCGGGGGCCCGACCTGCTCCGCTTCGATCTGACCCTCTGTGACAGCCAAGGCGCGCCCCGGCTGCGCTTCACCGACCTCGTGCTCAAGCGAGGCGCGGCCGCCTCCCCCGCGAAGGGCGCGCGGCCGCCCGTGGCGGAGCCTGCGCAGGACGGCGGCGAGCCCCGCCTGTGGGCCACCGCCTGGGCGCCTGCGCCGCGGGTGCCGGGCCCGCCGACGGAGCTCGAGGCCCTGCTCATCGGCTTTCCGGCGGAGCTCGCATCGGAGGCCGCCGCGGTCCTCCCCTTCGACGAGGCCCTCCCCACCGCGACCCTCGTGGGGGAGGCCCTCCGCGCCGCCTTTGATCGGGTGGCCGCCCTCCTCCGCGCCCCCGCGGCGCGCGGTCGTCAGCTCCTGGTCCTCGTGCCCGCGCGGCTGCCGGCGCCGCTCTTCGCGCCCCTCGTCGCCCTCTTTCGGACGGCGGCCATCGAGCGCCCGGGGGCCCGCGCCGCCCTGTTGACCGTGGAGGGGCCCCTCGACCCCGCGCGGCTCCGGCGACTGCTCTCCGATGAAGCCGAGCGGACCGACGCCCACTGCGCCCTTCGTACCCACGCCGATGACCGGCGCGAGGCCGCCACCCCCGTGGAGGTCGACCCCCGCGTCCCCCTGGCGGCGCCTCCCCTGCGCCTCGATCCGACTGCCCGCTACTGGATCACGGGCGGCCTCGGCGGCCTCGGGCGAGCCTTCGCCGCTCACCTGCTCCGAGCCGGGGCCGGCGGGCTCATCCTCAGCGGCCGACGCCCCCTCGACGCCGCCGGAGCGGCCGTCCTCGCCGAGCTCGTGGCCGCGGCCGGCCCCGACCGCCCGGTCGTCTACCACCGCTGCGACGTGACCGACCTCGACGCGGTGCGCGCGCTCGTGGGCGCCGTCACCGCCGAAGCCCGGCTCGCCGGTGTGCTGCACGCCGCCGGCACCCTCGACGACGACTACATCACCCGCAAGGACCCCGCCCGCATCGCGGCCGTGCTCGCCCCCAAGGTGCAGGGCACCCTCCACATCGACGCCGCCACGCGAGACCTCGACCTCGACCTCTGGGTCCTCTTCTCGAGCGTGGCCGCCACCTTCGGCAACGCCGCCCAGGCCGACTACGCGGCCGCCAACGCCTTCCAAGACGCCTTCGCCCTCCACCGCGCCGAGCTCGTCGCCCGACGGGAGCGCCGCGGGCGCACGCTCTCCATCGGCTGGCCGCTCTGGGCCGAGGGCGGCATGTCCGTCGACGCGGGCACCCTGGCCGCCCTCCGCCGGCAATTCGGGACCATCCCCTTGCCCACCGCCCTCGGCCTCCAGCAATTCGACCGCCTGCTCGCCTCTGATCTGGCACAGGCCACCCTCCGCTACGGCGTCGCCGCCCCCGTGACCGAAGGGCGCCCCGAGGCCCGCGTCGCCTCGCCTGCGCGCGCGGCGGGCGGCCCGGAGGCCCTCCGCCCAGGCCTCCTCGGCTACCTCAAGCGCCTGCTCGGAGAGGCGATGGGTCGGGACGGGAGCGAGCTCCGCGCCCACCGCAAGCTCGAAGAGTACGGCCTCGACTCCCTCCTCATCGTCGAGCTCACCAACCGCCTCGAGGCGGCCTTCGGGCCGCTGCCGAAGACCCTCTTCTTCGAGTATGTCGATCTGGACGGCATCGCCGGCTACTTCCTCGCCGAGCACCCCGGCCCGGTGGCCGCCCTCTTGGCCGACGAGCTCCCCGCGCCCGCGCCGCCCGCCCAGCCTGCGCCGCCCGCCCAGCCTGCGCCGCCCGCGGCCGAGGCCCGCAACGCCGATGACGCCCACGACATCGCCATCATCGGCATGTCGATGCGGGTGGCTGGCGCCGAGACCCCCGAGGCCCTCTGGGAGATGCTGGCCGCCGGCCGCCATGCCTTCGGCCCCGTCCCCGAGGCCCGCTGGGACCACGCCGCCCTCCACCACCGCGACCGCGCGCTGCTCGGCAAGTGTGTGATCCAGACCGGCGCCTTCCTCGACGACGTCGCCGCCTTCGACCACCGGTACTTTCGGGTCTCCCCCTTCGAGGCCGAGCGGATGTCGCCCGAGGTGCGCCTCTTCCTGGAGGCCTCCGTCCAGGCCTTCGAGGACGCCGGCTACTCCCGAGAGACCCTCCAGCGGCGCTACGATGGCGACGTGGCCGTGATCGTAGGCTCGATGAGCAACGAGTACGACCTGCTCGGCTTCCAGAACATGCTCGTGCGCGGCGCCCACTCGACCGGGAGCTACACCGGCACCGTCCCCAACATGGTGAGCTACTTCTACGGCTTCACCGGGCCCTCTTACTTCCTCGACACCATGTGCTCGGCCTCCTCGACCTGCGTGCACGAGGCTGTCCACATGCTCCGGGCCGGGCGCTGCGCGATGGCGCTGGCCGGCGGCGTGAACCTCCTCCTGCACCCCCACCGGATGATCTCCTCCTCCCAGGAGCATTTCACTTCGGCCAGCGCCGAGGTGATCCGCGGCTACGGGCTCGGCGCCGACGGCACCATCCTCGGAGAGGGCGTAGGCGCCCTCGTGCTCAAGCGCCTCCGCGACGCCGAGGCCGACGGCGACCGCATCTACGGCGTGATCAAGGGCACCGCCGTCCGCAACGCCGGGGTGCGGAACGGCTTCACCGTGCCGAGCCCCCAGCAGCAGGCGGCGGCGATCGAGGCGGCCCTCGACGACGCTGGCGTCGATCCCCGGACCGTCACCTACATCGAGGGCCACGGCTCCGGCACCGCCCTCGGCGACCCCATCGAGGTGCGCGCGCTCACTCGCGCCTACGGGCGCGGCGGCTTCAGCCCGGCCACCTGCCCCATCGGCACGGTGAAGTCGAACGTCGCCCACCTGCTCGCCGCCTCGGGCCTCGCCGGCCTCGTCAAGGTGCTCTTGCAGATGGCCCACGGAGAGCTCGCGCCGAGCCTGCACGCCGAGCGGCTCAACCCCGACATCCCCTTCGACGAGACCCCCTTCTTCGTGCAGCGGGAGCGGGCCCCCTGGCTCCGCCGCCGCGGCCCGGACGGGCGCGAGCTGCCCCGGCGGGCCGGGGTCACCTCGATCGGCGCCGGCGGCATGAATTCGCACATCATCCTCGAGGAGCACCGCCGCGCCACCGCGCCCCAGGCCGACCGCTCCCCCTCGCAGATCGTGCCCCTCTCGGCGATGAACGAGGCGGCGCTCCGCCGCGCCGCCGAGGGCCTCCTCCGCCACCTCGACGCCCGGCCCGACACCCCCTTCAACGGCCTCTGCTACACGCTGCAGGTCGGCAAGAACGAGCTCCCCGCCCGCCTCGCCTGGGTGCTCGACTCCACGGACGCGCTCCGGGCCGCCCTCCGCGCGCTGCTCGAGCCGGGGGAGCCCGCCCTCTGCGCGGGGCCCGGTCGCTGGCTCTGCCTCAACATCCACGCCGAGGAGCCCGCCGAGGACGCCGCCGCCCTGCGCCGCTTCGCCCAGCGCGGCGAGCTCGGGCCCGTCGCGCGGCTCTGGACGGCGGGGGTGGCCTTCGACTGGGCCGCGCTCCACCCCGGCATGGCGCCGCGGCGGGTCGCCCTGCCCGCCTACCCCTTCGAGCGGGTGCGCTGCTGGTACCCGCTCTTCGAGGACGCCCCCTCGGTCACCGAGCCGCTCGGGGCCGCCCGGAAGCTCCACCCCCTGCTCGGGGAGAACCGCTCCGACCGAACGGGCCTGCGGTATTACACCGCGCTCCACATCGACGAGGTCGGCGACTATACCCTCCGACGCGCGCGGGTCCCGGCGCTCCAGCCGCTCTTCGTCGTCGAGGTCCTGCTCGCTGGCGCGGCCCTCGCCGGCCTGCCCGAGGCGCGCATCGAGGGCCTCCGCCGGCTCGGCGCCGCCGCCGACTCCAGCGCCCGCGCCCTCGAGGCCCGCCTCGTCGAAGGGCCCGAGGGGGCGCGGATGGAGGTCCACCTCCAGGCCGGCGAGGGATCGCTCCAGCTCTTCGCCACCGCGGACCTCCGGCTCGACCGGGCCGAGCAGGCAACGGGGGCCGAGGATCCCCACCGCGCCTATGATCTTGACGCCCTCCGCGCGAGCGCCCTGCAGCGCGTGGACGGGGCGGCGCTCTACGCCGCCTTCGCCGAGTTCGGCCTCGACTTTCAGCCCTACGGCGCCGTCGTCGCTCGCCTCTCGCTCCTGCCCGGCGGCGCGCGCCTCGTCGAGCTCATGGCCGCCCCTCCCCGCCAGCATCGGCCGAAGGCCACCGTGCGGCTGCCCGCCGCCGCCCTCGCCGCCGCCTGGCAGGGGCTCCTCTGGGGGGAGGCCCTCCCCGCCGGTCTGGACCTCGCCGCCGTCGAGGCGCTCTGGTGCCGTCGCGTCGAGGGCGTCGAGGGCGTCGAGGACATCGATCGGCCGGTGGTGGCCGTGCTCCTCCAGCCGCGCGGACCGGCCTGGGATGTCTCGCTGCTCGACGGGGACGGCCATCGCGCCGCCGGCCTCGAGGGGCTCGGGGTGGGGCCCGCGGGCGCCCTGCACCCCGCGCCGGTCGCCGCCCCCGTGGCTCTGCGGGCGCCGCATGCGCCGCCGCTCCGCCAGGTGCTCCTCGCCGAGGTGGCCCGCGTGCTGCGCGCCCCGATCGACTCCATCGACGGCGCCACCCACCTCTTCGACTATGGCTTCGACTCCATCGGCTTCACCCGCCTCGCCGCGGCGCTGAACGAGGCCCTCGGCTGCTCGCTCCGCCCCACGGTCTTCTACGAGGTCGAGAACATCGACGCCCTCGTCGGCCTGCTCCTGCGTGACCCTGCGGTCCGGCTGCCGGTCGAGCCCGCGCCGCCGACGGTGGCCGCGCCGCCTCGCGCCGCCCCGCCCCGAGCCGCGGCCGCGGCCGCCCCCCCGAGCCGACCCGACGACATCGCGATCCTCGCCCTCGCGCTCCGGCTCCCGGGGAGCGATGGCCCCGAGGCGCTGTGGGACGACCTCCGCCTCGGCCGCGACCGCGTCGGGCCGCTCCCCTACGGCCGATACAGCGAGGCCTACGCGAGCCGGCTCCGCGCCGCCGCCTTCCCCAAGGAGGGCGGCTTCCTCGAAGACATCGACCGCTTCGACGCCGCCGCCTTCAAGATCTCTCCGCTCGAGGCCGAGCGGATGGACCCCCAGCAGCGGCTCCTGCTCGAGGCCGTGCGCGAGGTGCTGGCCTCCGCCGGCTACCGGCAGGACGAGCTCCCCCGCGACACCGGCGTCTTCGTCGGCGTGACCGGCCACGACTACCTGCAGCTCCTCGAGGCGGAGGGGGTGGCCGCCGACGGCTACGTCGCCGCCGGCAACTCCCACGCCATGCTGGCCAACCGGGTCTCGGCCACCCTCGACATCCACGGCCCGAGCCGCCCGATCGACACCGCCTGCTCGAGCTCCCTCGTGGCCTTGTTGCAGGGCGCGGAGGCGATCCGCGGCGGGCGATCGGCGATGGCCCTCGTCGGCGGCGTGAACCTCAACCTCAGCCTCGGGTCCTTCGAGGGCCCGCACGCGGCCGGCATGTTGAGCCCCGGCGCCCGCTGCCGCGCCTTCGGGGCCGAGGCCGACGGCTACGTGCGCGGGGAGGGCGTGGTGGTGGTCCTCCTCAAGGGCCGCGCCGCCGCAGAGCGCGACGGGGACCGCATCCTCGGCCTGATCGTGGGCGGCGCCGAGAACCACGGCGGCCGGGCGAGCTCGCTCACCGCCCCCAACGGCAAGGCCCAGGCCGCCTTGATCGAGCAGGCGATGCAGGGGCTCGACCCCGCCAGCGTCGGCCTGATCGAGGCTCACGGCACCGGGACGGCCCTCGGCGACCCCGTCGAGTGTAACGCCCTCCGCCAGGCCTACGCAGCGCTCGGCCACCGCTCCGCCTCGCCGACGATCGCGATCGGCTCTGTGAAGTCGAACATCGGGCACCTCGAGGCCGCGGCCGGCCTCGCCGGCGTGGCCAAGGCCCTGCTCGCGATGGCCCACCAGGCCCTCCCGCCGACGCTGCACTGCGAGCGCTTGAACCCCCTGCTCGACCTCGCGAGCAGCCCCTTCTTCATCAACACCACCCTCCGCCCTTGGCCGGCGCCGCACGACGCGGAGGGCCGCCCGCTCCCCCGCCGCGCCGGCGTGAGCAGCTTCGGCTTCGGCGGCTCGAACGCCCACGTCGTGCTCGAGGAGGCGCCGCCCCACCAGGCGACCCGCGCCCCGCTCCCCCGCGCCCCCGCCTCCGAGGCCCGCTCCTGGATCCCCAGCGCCCGGCCGCCGGCGGGCGCGGTCCTCCTCCTCCCCGCCTGGGAGGCCTGCCCCCTCGAGGCCGGGCCGCTCGATCCGGCCCGCCAGCGGCTGATCCTCGCCGCCGAGCTCCCCGCGCCGCGCCTCCGCGAGCCCGGCGGCCGCGTGCTGGCCGATCCTCCGGTGACCGGCGATCTCGCCGACCGCTACACCGCCCGGGCGCGGCTCCTGCTCACCGAGCTCCAGGCGGCGCTCCGCGCGCACCCCGGGCCGCTGCTGGTCCAGCTCGCCGTCCCCGGGGCGGCGGACGGGCGGCGGCCCGAGGGGGCGGTCTACGCGGGCCTCGGCGGCCTGCTCGACAGCGCCGCCCTCGAGCACCCGCGGCTGCAGGTCCAGGTGATCGAGGTGCCCCCCGACCTCGACGCCACCGCCCTCGGTGCCCTGCTCGATCACGAGGCCCGGGGGCCCATCCCGAGCCGCGTCCGCACCACGGGGGGCGTGCGGGAGCGCCTCGTCTGGCGCCCCCTCGCGCCCGCCGCCGCCCGGCCCCCGGTCCGCTGGCGGTCCGACGGCGCCTACCTCATCACCGGGGGCCTCGGCGGCCTCGGCCGACGGCTCGCCCTCGAGATCGCCCGCGCGGCCCGGGGCGTCCGCCTCCTGCTCACCGGCTCCGCGCCCCTCGACGCGCGCCGCGAGGCCGCCCTCTCCGAGATCGCCGCGACGGGGGCGGACGTGCGCTACCACCGGGTCGACGTCACCGACGCCCACGCGCTCCGGGCCCTGGTCCAGGCCGCCTCCGCCGAGCTCGGCGGCCTCCTCGGGGTGATCCACTGCGCGGGCCTGCTCGCCGACCGCCGCCTCACCCACAAAGACCCCGTCGAGCTCGAGCGGGTGCTGGCCGCCAAGGTGCGCGGCACGGTGAACCTCGCGCGGGCGACCGAGGGGCTCGACCTCGACCTCTTCCTGCTGTTCTCCTCGCTCGCGAGCGCGGTCGGCAACCCGGGGCAGGTCGACTACGCAGCCGCCAACGGCTTCCTCGACGCCTTCGCCGAGCACCGAGGGGCCCCCTTCCAGTCGATCCACTGGCCGCTCTGGGCGGAGGGCGGGATGCGGGTGGGGCCCGAGATCGAGGCCGAGCTGTATACGCGCATGGGGCAGCGCCCCCTCGCGACGGGGGATGGCCTCCGCGCCCTCGCCGAGCTGTGGGACCTGGGCTGCCCGCGGGCGGCGGTGGTCGCCGGAGATCGAGACCGCATCTGCGCCTTCTTCGCCTCGGCCGGCGCCGGCCGCGCCCCAGCCCCCGTCGAGCGCGGACCGCACGACGGCGCGCTCGGAGCGGCCCTCCGTGCCCGGCTCGTCACCCTCATCGCCGAGGCGATGCGGCTCCCCGCCTCGGCCCTCGACGAGACCTCGCCCTTCGAGACCTGGGGCATCGACTCCCTGCTCATCGTCCACCTCAACCGGGCCCTCGCGGTGCCCTTCCCCGCGGCGCGGAAGACCGTCTTCTTCGAGCACCGCAACGTGACCGAGCTGGCCGAGCACCTCGCCCACACCTCCCCGGAGGCCGCGCGGGCCTGGACGGGGATCGCCCCGCCCGCGACGCTGCCCGCCGCGCCGCCCGCCGCGCAGCCCGTCGTGCTTCCCCCCGCGCTGCCTGCTCCGGCCCCCTCCATCGCGGCGCCCTCGGGCGACGGCCGCCAAGCGCCGATCGCGATCATCGGCATGAGCGGCCGTTTCCCCGGGGCGCCCGACACCCACGCGTTCTGGACCGCGCTCTCTCAGGGCCGCGACGCCGTGACCGAGATCCCCGCCGAACGCTGGCCGATCGAGGGCTTCTTCGAGCCGGATCCGGCCCGCGCCGCCGCGCTCGGCCGATCGATCTCGAAGTGGGGGGCCTTCCTCGAGGGCTTCGCAGACTTCGACCCGCTCTTCTTCCAGATCTCTCCCCGTGAAGCCGCGGCGATGGACCCCCAGGAGCGGCTCTTCCTGATGACCGCCTGGGCGGCCTTCGAGGACGCCGGCTACCCGCCGGCGCGCCTCGCCGCCCGGCACGGCGGGCGGGTGGGGGTCTTCGCGGGCGTGACGAAGGGGGGCTTCGCCCTCCACCCCGAGCACCGCCTCGAGGGCGGCGCGCGGGTGCGGCCGAGCTACTCGCCAGCCAGCGTCGCCAACCGGGTCTCCTTTCACCTGGACCTCGACGGGCCGAGCCTGCCCATCGACACGATGTGCTCGTCCTCGCTCACCGCTATCCACGAGGCCATCGCCCACCTCCAGGCGGGGGACTGCGCGGTGGCCCTCGCGGGCGGGGTCAACCTCTACCTGCACCCCCAGAGTTACATCGAGCTCTCCCTGGCCAACATGCTCAGCCCCGACGGCCGCTGCCGCAGCTTCGGCGCCGGGGGCAAGGGCTTCGTGCCGGGCGAGGGCGTCGGGGCCGTCGTCCTCAAGCCCCTCGCCGCCGCGGAGGCCGACGGCGACCGCGTCCACGCCGTGCTGCTCGGCTCAGCGATCAACCACGGCGGCCGCACCCACGGCTACACCGTGCCGAACCCCAAGGCCCAGCGGCGGGTGGTCGAGCGGGCCCTCGCTCGCGCCGGCGTACCCGCCGACGCCGTCGGCTACGTCGAGGCCCACGGCACCGGCACCGAGCTCGGGGATCCCATCGAGGTCGAGGCCCTCTCCCAGGCCCTCGGCGGCGGGGCGCGGGCGGCGGCGGGGCTCCCACCCTGCGCGCTGGGCTCGGCCAAGTCGAACATCGGCCACCTCGAGGCCGCCGCGGGCATCGCCGGCCTCTTGAAGGTCGTGCTGCAGATGAAGCACCACCAGCTCGCCCCGAGCCTGCACGCCACCACCCTGAACCCGAACCTCGCCCTCGAGGGCGGACCCCTCGCCGTCCAGCAGGCGCTCGCGCCCTGGCGGCCCCAGCCCGGGGCCGGCCCCGCCCTCCTCGCCGGCGTCTCCTCCTTCGGCGCCGGGGGCTCGAACGCCCACCTCATCGTGCAGGAGCACCTCCCCGCCGAGGCCGGGCGGCTGAGCCCGACGCCAGAGGCCGGCCCCTGGCTCATCCCCCTCTCCGCCCGCGACCCCGAGCGGCTGCGGGCGGCTGTGAGCCAGCTGCTCGCGCACCTCCAGCAGGCCGAGCCGCACGACCCCTCCGAGGGGCCGCTGGCGCTCGTAGACCTCGCCTTCACGCTGCAGGTGGGGCGCGCGGCGATGGAGCGCCGCCTCGCCCTCGTCGTGAGCTCCCCGGCCGAGATCGAGGCGGGGCTCCAGGCCGCCCTCGACGGCCGCCCCGCCCCCGGGCTCTTCGAGGGGCCGCGCCGCGAGGCCGACCCGCTCCTGCGGAGCCTCCGCGACGACCCCGACTTCGAGGAGACGCTGCGGCGCTGGCAGCTCGCCGGGCGCCTCGACCGCCTCGCCGAGCTCTGGGCGGGCGGGCTCGAGCTCCCGTGGGAGCGCCTCTTCGCCGGTCGCGCGGCGCGCATCGTGAGCCTCCCCACCTACCCCTTCGCGCGCCAGACCCTCTGGGTCTCCTCCACGCAGGGCCCCTCCACGCAAGGCCCCTCGGCGGAGGCCGAGGTGGGGCCCCTCCGCGCCCACCAGCGGGGCCTCCAGGCGGCGCTCGAGGCCCTCTCCGCCGCGATCCTCGGCGAGCTCACCGAGGCCGAGCTCCACCCCCGGTATGCCCGCTGGTGGCGGGGGATCCACACCCTCCTCCCCGCCGGCCGCGCCCCGGTGGCCGCCCCCGCCGCCTGGGGCGCCTGGGCCGACTACCGGACCCGCGTCGAGGCCGCAGGTGAGCCCACCGCGCAGCTCGAGCTCGCCGAGCGGGCCCTCCAGGCCCTCCCCGAGGTGCTCCGCGGGGCGCGCTCGGCGCCGGACGTGCTCTTCCGCCACGGCTCGCTCGGCGCCGTGGAGGCGGTCTACAAGCAGCACCCGGTCTCGGCCCGCTTCAACCGCGCCCTCGCCGCCGCCGCCGCCGCCGCGCTCGCCGCCGACGGGCCTCGCCGCTGGCGGATCCTCGAGATCGGCGCCGGCACCGGCGCCACCAGCGAGGCGGTGTTCACGGCCCTCGCCCCCCTCCGCGAGCGGGTCGCCGAGTACCGCTACACGGACCTCTCCAAGGCCTTCCTGCTCCACGCCCGCCGCAGCTACGCCGCGGTCGCCCCCTACCTCGAGACCGCCCTCTTCGACGTCGAGCGGCCCCTCGCCGGACAGGACGTGGAGCCCGGCGGCTACGACCTCGTCATCGCCGCCAACGTGCTGCACGCCACCCGCGACATGCGGGCGACGATGGACAACGTCCGCGCGCTCTTACGCCCCGGCGGCCTGCTGCTCCTCAACGAGATGAGCGAGGCCACGCTCTTCTCGCACCTCACCTTCGGGCTGCTCGACGGCTGGTGGGCCTTCGATGACGCCCCGCTGCGCATCCCCGGCAGCCCCGTCCTCACCGTCGAGAGCTGGGAGCGGCTGCTGCGGGCGGCGGGCTTCGAGGGGCTGGAGCGCCCCGCCGCCCACGACCACGCGCTCGGCCAGGCCATCCTCCTCGCCCGTCGCGCCGCCGCCGAGCGGCTCGACCCGCCCGACCTCCGCGGCACCCTCACCCGCCACCTGTCGGCCACCCTCGACCTCCCCGTCGAGCGAATCGACCTCGACACCCCCTTCGCCGACTACGGGCTGGACTCGATCCTCGGGCTCGAGCTCATCCGCCGCCTCAACGAGGCGCTCACGATCGAGCTCGAGGCCACCCGCCTCTACGAGTCGACCAACCTCCGCGAGCTCGAGCGACACCTCCAGACCCTGCCGATCTCCGCCACGCACCCGGTCACGGCCACGGCTCCGGTCGCGGCCCCAGTTGCGGCCCCGGCCCGGGTCGCGCCCGCCGCTGTGGTCGTCACCGAGCCTTCCCGCGAGCGGGCGCCCCTCGCCATCGTCGGCATGAGCGGCCGCTTCGCCCGATCGGAGGACACCGAGGCGCTGTGGGCGAACCTGCTCGCGGGGGTCGATCTCGTCGAGCCGGCGTCCCGCTTCGACCTCGGCCCCGCGGGCGGCGCCGACCGGCGGTGCCGTCACGGGAGCTTCCTCTCCGACATCGACCTCTTCGATCCCACCTTCTTCTCGATCTCCGGCCTCGAAGCCACCTACATGGATCCCCAGCAGCGCCTCTTCCTCGAGGAGGCTTGGCGGGTGCTGGAGTCAGCCGGGCACGCCGGTGAGGCGCTCCACGGGCGGCGCTGCGGGGTCTTCGTGGGCTGCAGCTCGGGGGACTACCAGGAGCTCTTCCACGGGGAGCCGGCGCCGCAGTCCTTCTGGGGCAACACCGCCTCGCTCATCCCGGCCCGGATCGGCTACCACCTGGACTTGAAGGGCCCGGCGATCGCGGTGGACACGGCCTGTTCGAGCTCACTCGTGGCGATCCACCTCGCCGCGCAGAGCATCTGGAGCGGGGACTCCGAGCTGGCGATCGCCGGCGGGGTCTTCGTTCAGAGCACAGCTCGATTCTTCCGCTCGGCCAACCGGGCGAACATGCTCTCGCCGAGCGGGCGCTGCGCCCCCTTCTCGGCCGGCGCCGACGGCATCGTGCCCGGCGAGGCGGTGGCGGCCCTGCTCCTCCGCCCGCTCGTCGATGCCCTGGCCGACGGCGACACCGTCTACGGGGTGATCCGCGGCCTCGGCGTGAACCTCGACGGGGCGACCAACGGCATCACCGCCCCCTCGGCCCCCTCCCAGGAGCGGCTCCAGCGCGAGGTCTTCGACCGCCACCAGATCGATCCCGAGACCATCGGCCTGATGGAGGCCCACGGCACCGGCACGCCCCTCGGCGACCCCATCGAGCACACGGCCCTCCAGCGCGCCTTCCGGTCGAGGACGGCGCGGCGCGGCTTCTGCGCCCTCGGCTCGGTGAAGGCCAACCTCGGCCACGCCACCACGGCCGCCGGCGTGGTCAGCGTGATCAAGGTGCTGCTCGCCCTGAAGCACCGGCGCATCCCGCCCATGCTGCACTTCGACCGGGTGAACCCGGAGATCAAGCTCGAAGACAGCCCCTTCTACGTCAACCGGGAGGCCGTGGACTGGCCGGCCCCGCCCGCCGGCCCGCGCCGCGCCGCCGTGAGCTCCTTCGGCTTCAGCGGCACCAACGCGCTGCTCGTGCTCGACGAGGCCCCGGCGCGCGCGACCGGCCCCCGCGGCGCCCTCGGCCTCGTGGCCCTCTCCGCCCGCAGCGCCGATCAGCTCCGCGCTCAGGTCGAGCGCCTCGTCGCCTACCTCCCGGGCCCGCTCGCGGGCCGCCCCGACGAAGACCGCGCGCCCATCGACATCGCCGACCTCAGCTTCACGCTGCTGCTCGGGCGCCGGCACTTCGCCCACCGCCTCGTCACCGTCGCGGCCTCGGCGGAGGCGCTCCGGTCCTCCCTCCGCGGCTGGCTCGACGGCTCGGCCGATCCCGGCGTGAAGGTCGCGCAGCACGACCCCTCCGTTGACCTCCCGCCGCCCGCCGACCTCCCCGATCGGCTCCGCCGCGCGCGGGCCCTCCTCGGCGACGTCGACCCGCGCCAGCCCGCTGCCCGCGGCTCGGAGGCCTGGACCGCCCTCGAGGCCCTCGGCGGGCTCTTCCTCGCCGGTCACCGCCTGCCCTGGGGGGAGCTCTTCTGCGCCGCCGAGCGCCGCCGCCTGCCGCTGCCGACCTACCCCTTCCATCGGCGTCGTTTCTGGGTGCCGAGCCCGCCGGTGCAGCCCGTGGCCGCGGTCGAGGCCCAGGCTGCGGTCGCGGTCCCGGCCGCCGCCGCGGTCCAGGCCCCCGCGCCCGCGCCCGGGAAGGTCCGCTTGATCGATCCCAGCGCCTGGCGCCCCGCCGAGGCCGCCCGCCCCGTCGCCGCGCCCGTCCGCCTCCGCCCCTTGGCCGGGCCGGCCCCCCGCGGCCAGCTCCGCCGACTGCCCGACGAGGACGGCGTGCTCCGGCTCGTCATCGAGGGCGGGGCCTTGCCCCTCGACGAGCTGGAGGCCGCCCTCACCGCCGCCGCCGAGGACCCCGCGCTGCGCGTGGTGCGGCTCGGAGGGCCCCTCCACCTCTGCGATGTCCTCCCCTCCGACGAGGACGGGCCCTCGGAGGGGGCGGCCGCGCGGGCGCTCCGCCTCGGCGCAGGCACCCCGCTCCCGCTGCTGGTCGAGCTCGCCGAGCCTGCGCAGGGCCTCGGGGCCGAGCTCGCGCTTGGGGCCGACCTGCTCGTGCTCGGCGAGGGCTGCCCTGCCGCGTTCGGCCTGCCCCGGCTCCCCGCCGCCGAGGTGGCGGCCGCGGCGGCCACCCTCGCCCGCGACGTCGCCGCGGCGCCGCGGGCCTCCCTCCTCGCCTTGAAGGCGCACATGCGGCGCCCGCGCGCCGAGGGGGCGCCGACCGCGCCCTCCGTCCGCACCGCCCTCGCGGACTGGGGGCTCCCCGCCCTCGCCGGCGTCCCGCGCCGAGGGCCCCAGGCCGGCGCGCGCCTGCCGCTCCGCTCCGCCACCGTCGAGGTGGAGCGCTTCGACGACGGCGTGGTGCGGCTGCGCATGAACGAGGTGCAGGGCTCGAACACCTTCACGCCGGCGCTGATGGAGGGCCTCACCGAGGCCTTCACCCGCATCGCCGAAGACCCGCGCAACAAGGTGGTGGTCCTCGTCGGTCAGGGGGCCTTCTTCGCCACGGGCGGCACCCGCGACGGCCTGCTCAGCCTCCAGCGCGGCGAGACCCGCTTCACCGACCTGCGCATCTACTGCCTGCCCCTGTCCTGCCCGCTGCCCGTGGTGGCGGCGATGCAGGGGCACGCGGTGGGGGCCGGCTGGTCGCTCGGGATGTACGCCGATCTCTCGGTGTTCGGCGCCGAGCGGCTCTACCACAGCAACTACCTCTGGTTCGGCTTCACCCCGGGCGCAGGCGCCACCCTCGTCTTCCCGCACCGGCTCGGTGAGCGCCTCGGGCGGGAGGTGCTCTTCAGCGCCCGCGAGTACCGCGGGCGGGAGCTCGCCGACCGCGGCCTCGACCTGCCCGTCGTCCCCGCCGCCGAGGTCGAGGCCGTGGCCGTGGGCATGGCGCACCGCCTCGCCGAGCGGCCCCGCGCCGAGCTCCTCGCGCGGAAGGCCGAGCTCAGCCGCCCCCTGCGCGAGGGCCTCGAAGACACGCTCCGCCGGGAGCTCGAGATGCACGAGCGCACCTTGGTGGGCAATGACCGGGTCGCGGCGCGGGTCGAGGCCCTCTTCGGCGCCGCGCCCGCGCCGGTCGCCCCTGCGGCGGTCGCCGGTGCGCCGTTCGCCCCTGCGCCAGTCACCCCTGCGCCCGCGCCCGCCGGCCCGTCCTCGGCCGCCCTCCGCGCCCGCCTCGCCGCCTCGCTGGCCGAGGAGCTGATGCTCGAGCCCGGCCAGATCGAGGACGGCATGAGCTTCCTCGAGCTCGGCCTGGACTCCATCCTCGCCGTCACCTGGATCCGGCGGCTCAACGCCGAGCTCGGCGTCGAGCTGCCGGCCACCGCGGTCTATGTCCACCCCACCCTCGGCGCCCTCGTGCGGGCCGTGGCCGAGCGCCTGCCCGCGGTCCCGACACCCGCGGTCCCTTCGACTACGACCCCGACGCCAGCGACCCCGACCACTGCGACCCCGACGCCTGCGACCCAGGTGGCGGCGCCCACCGGGCCGAGCCGCGCGGCGCTGTTGGCCGACCTCCGCCGATCCCTGGCCGCCGAGCTGCTCGTCGATCCCGCCGAGCTCACCGAGGCCGGCCGCTTCCTCGATCTCGGCCTCGACTCGATCCTCGCCATGACCTGGATCCGGCAGATCAACGCCCGCTGGGGCACCTGCCTGCCCGCCACCCTCGTCTACAGCCTGCCCACGCTCGGCGAGCTCACCACCCACCTCCACGGCCTCATCACCGCCACCTCCAACTCCACCGCCACCGCCGCCGCCGCCGAGCCGATCTTCGAGCCCCGCGTCGAGCCCCTCCTGGAGGCCGCCGCGGCCGCCCCGCCGAGCCCAGCCCCCGCGCCGAGCCCCCGTGGGAACCGTCCGGCCGTCGCGATCATCGGGGCCTCCGGTCGATTCCCCGGCGCGCCCGACCTCACCGCCTTCTGGGACCGCATCCGCGCGGGGGCCGACTGCGTGACCGAGGTGCCCGCGAGCCGCTGGGAGATCGACCAGCACTACGATCCCGACCCCCAGGCCCCGGGCAAGACCACCTGCCGGTGGATGGGCAGCCTCGACCTCATCGACCAGTTCGACCCCCTCTTCTTCCAGATCACGCCCCGTGAGGCCGAGCTGATGGACCCCCAGCAGCGCCTCTTCCTCGAGGCGGCCTGGCACGGCCTCGAGGACGCCGCCCTGCCGCCCGGCTCCCTCGCCGGCCAGCGCTGCGGCGTCTTCGTGGGCAGCGGGCCGAGCGGCTACGCCGACCTCATCACCGAGCGGAACGCCTACAGCCTGATCGGCAGCTCGGGCTCCATCCTCGGCGCGCGGATCGCCTACCTGCTCGACCTGCGCGGGCCCTGCCTCTCGATCGACACGGCCTGCTCGAGCTCCCTCGTCGCCATCGCCGCGGCCTGCGACTGCCTCGCCCAGGGCGACGCGGATCTGGCGCTGGCCGGCGGCGTCAGCGTGCTCGTCGGCCCGTGGATGCACGTCGACACCTCGAAGGTGGGCATGCTCTCGAAGCAGGGCCGGTGCTTCCCCTTCGACCAGCGGGCCAACGGCTTTGTGCCGGCCGAGGGCCTCGGCGTGGTGGTGCTCAAGCGCCTCGACGACGCGCTGCGAGACGGAGACCCGATCCGCGCGGTCATCCGGAGCTGGGGTGTCAACCAAGACGGTAAGACCAACGGCATCACCGCCCCGAACCCCAACGCCCAAGCCCGCCTCCTCCGCGAGGTGCACGACCGCGCGCAGCTCGAGGCCGGCGGGCTGCAGCTCCTCGAGGCCCACGGCACCGGCACCGCCCTCGGCGACCCCATCGAGATCGAGGGCCTGATGGGCGCCCTCGGCGACCGCGGCTACGCGCCGGGCTCCATCGCGCTCGGCTCGGTGAAGGGCAACATCGGCCACGCCCTCGCCGCCGCCGGGGTGGCCGGCGCGCTCAAGGCCATGCTCTGCCTCGAGCACCAGGCCATCCCGCCCATCGCCGGCTTCTCCACGTTGAACGAACACATCACCTTGACGGGCACCCCCCTCTCCGCGCCCACCGCCCTCCGCCCCTGGCCGAGCCCGGCCCGCGGCCCGCGGCGAGCGGGGGTCAGCGCCTTCGGCTTCAGCGGGACGAACGCCCACATCGTCCTCGAGGAGGCGCCGCCGCGCCCCTCCGCGCCCGAGGCCGCGGCCCCCGCCCTCTTCCTGCTCTCCGGCCGCACGGCGGCCCGCTGCGCCGCCGCCGCAGGCCGCCTCGCCGACGCCCTCCTGGCCCGCCCGTCGCTCCGCCTCGTCGACGTGGCCCACACGCTGCGGGTCGGGCGGACAGCCTTCGAGCACCGGGTCCTCCTCCAGAGCGCCGATCGGGGGCGCCTGATCGAGGCCCTTCGAGCCTGCGCCGCGGGCGAGGCCCACCCCGATCTCGCGCGGGGCGCCCGCGACCCCCAGTCCATCACGCTCTTCAACGAGGAGGCCGATGGTCGCGCCCTCCTCGCCGGCTGGCTCCGCGCCGGGCGCGCCGCGGACGCGGCCCAGCTCTGGCTCAAGGGGGTGGAGGTGGACTGGCGCGCGCTGCCGCCCACCGCCGACCGCAGGGTCTCCCTGCCCGGCTACCCCTTCGAGCCCCGCCGCTGCTGGGTCTCCGCGCCCGAGGCACCGAAGGCCGAGGCACCGAAGACCGCGCCCCGGCGGGTCGAGCCGTCCGCTCCCGCCCCCGTCGCCCGCCTCGACGCGGGCCTCGGTTACCTCGAGCGGGCGCGGGCCGCCGCCGAGGCCGCGCGCCGAGGGCCCGTGGTCGGGCTCCGCAACATGGTCTGGGGGCTCCCCCACCGGGCCGAAGCGGGCGCGCCGGCCGCGCGGGTGCGCCTGACCGCGGGCCCCGACGGCCTCCTCTATGCGCTCCAGCACGGCCACGGCGCCGCCGGCCCCACCCACGTGGGCGAAGTGCTGCAGGACCGCTCCCAGGGCTACTGGCCGCCCCCCTTGGGCCCCGCCGAGCTGCGCGCCTTCACCGCCGGGGCAGACCTCACCGGGGCCTGCCGCGACCACCGACGCCCCGCCGAGGCCGACCCCAGCCCGGGGGCCGATCCCGCCGCCATCACCGCCCTCCACGCCGAGGGCCAGACGCTGCGGGCCCGCCTCCGCCTGCCCCGCGCGGTCGGCGGGCTCCTCGATCCCCACCACCTCGGCCTGCTCTGGCACCTGCTGTCCTTCGACGCGCAGCGCCGGAGCGGCGGCGCCCAACCGGTCTTCCCCTATGCGCTCCGCTCGCTCGTCTTTGATGGCCCCCTCCCCGAAGAGGCCCTGGTGGTCGTACAGACCGACGGCCCTGCCGTCGATGGGGAGCCGAACGACACCGAGCCCGGCAGCCGCAGCGTGCTCGTCTACGACACGGCCGGCCGGCCCCGCCTCGCCCTCTCTGGCCTTTGGACGGCGCGCCCCGACGAGCTGCCCCTCCTCCACCTCGGCGGGGAGGGCTGAGGCATGAGCGCGCTCCAGAACAACCTCCGGGTCTGTGTCATCGGCGGCGGCCCCACCGGCATCGGCGTCTCCCACGCCCTCGCCGCGGAGAGGCTCGACTACACGCTCTTCGAGGGGGAGGCGGACCTCGGCGGGGTCTGGAACACGGGCTCCGCCGCCGGCCGCACCTACCCCTCCTTGCACCTCATCTCGCCGAAGCTCAACACCCAGGTGCCGAGCTTCCCGATGCTGGAGAGCTACCCGCACTACCCGAGCCACGAGCAGATGCTCGCCTACATCCGATCTTATGCTCGGTCCTTCGGGCTCTACGAGCGGGCCCGCCTCGGGGCGGCGGTGCGGAGCCTCCGCCCAGAGGCGGGGGGCTGGCGGGTAGAGCTGGAGGGCGGCCGCGACGGCGGGCGCTTCGACCTCGCCGTGGTCTGCAGCGGGCTCCAGCGCCGGCCGCGGTACCCCGACCCCGCCTACCCCGGCGAGTTCACCGGCGAGACCCTCCACTCGAGCGAGTACAAACACCGGAGCCAGCTCGCAGACCGGCGGGTGCTCGTGGTCGGGGGCGGAAACTCGGGCTGCGACCTCGCCGCTGAGGCGGTGCACCACGCCCGCTCGGTCCTCCACAGCACGCGGCGCGGCTACTACTACCAGCCGAAATTCATCGACGGCAAGCCCACCCCCCAGTGGCTGATGGAGCTCGGAAACAAGTTCGCCACCAAGGAGGAGACCCTCGCTTACATCGAGGAGGTCTACAAGCTCGCGGGCTTCGATGGGGTGGACTACGGCCTGCCGGCCCCGACCTACCCCCTCGACGCCGCCCACCCGGTGATGAACTCCCAGATCCTCTACTACATCGGCCACGGCGCCATCACCCCCAAGGGCGACGTCGCCTCCTTCGAGGGCCGGACGGTCCGCTTCTTGGACGGCACCGCGGCGGAGATCGACACCCTGCTCTACGCCACCGGCTACGACCGAGACCTCTCCTTCCTCGACCGCGACCTGCTCGAGTGGGACGCCGGCCTCCCCGACCTCTTCCTGCACTCCACGCCGCGCAACCACGACAACCTGCTGTTCATGGGCTTCATCAACGCGGCCGGCGGCCTCGGCGACGGCCTCACCACCCAGGGGAGCTTCGTGCGCAGCTACGCCCGGGCCCTCGCCCGCCGCGGGCGCGGCCTCGCCGACTTCCTCACCGCCAAGCAGGTCGACCGGCCCGACATCGGCCAGGGCTACTTCGTAGACTCCCACCGTCACCGCTTCGAGGCCGACCTCTGGAAGCTGCTGTCGGCGATGCGGCGCTACCGCGACATGTTGGAGCGGACCGGATGAGCACCTCCCTCCGCGCCGAGCTGCGGGCCCGCCTCGAGGCCGAGCTCCACACCCGGGCCACCCAGCGGGCCGCAGAGAGGTCCACCGTGCGGGCCACCGTGCGGGTCGCCCCACCGACGGCCGCCCCGCCGCCTCCGCCGCCGCCCTCCCCGCGGGAGCGCCTGCACGGGGACGTCCACACCATCACCGCCGCCGCCCTCGGCCTCGCCCCCGGTGAGCTCGACCCCGGTGAGGAGCTCTCCGCCTACGGCGTCGACTCCATCGCGATCACCGAGGTGATGGTGCGCCTGTCGCGCTTCCTCGGCACCTCGATCGCGCCCACCACCTTCTTCGAGGCCAGGGACCTCCACGAGCTCACCGAGCTGCTGGCGCAACGATACGCCCGCGAGGTGACCGCCCTGTACGCGGCCCCGGCGCCCACGCCCACCCCGGCCACTGTCCCCGGGCCCCCCCGGGCGCCCCGCCTCGGCCGGCCAGAGGTAGAGGGTTGGCTCCGCCGACATCGCCTCCCCGCGCCCCCGTCGGCTCCGGTGACCGCGCCCGCACCTGTGACCGCGTCCGCTCCCGTGACCGCGGCGCCGCCCCGCGCCGAGTCTCGGCCGATCCCGGCCATCGCCGTCATCGGCATGGAGGGCACCTTCGCCGAGAGCGCGGACATCGAGGCCCTCGCCGCCCACCTCCGCGCCGGGGACGACTGCATCCGCGAGGTGCCCGCCGACCGCTGGGACTGGCGCGCCGTGTACGGGGACCCCAAGCGGGGCGCCTTCACCGACGTGAAGTACGGCGGCTGGAGCCCCGACGCCCAGGCCTTTGACGCCGCCTTCTTCGGGATCTCCCCCGCCGAGGCCGAGCGGATGGACCCGCAGCACCGCCGCTTCATGCAGGTGTTCTACGGGCTCCTCGAGGGGGCCGGCTACGCGCCCCGCGCCCTCGCCGGCAAGAAGATTGGGGTCTTCCTCGGCATCAACCTCCAGGACTACGCCGACCTCGCCAACCGGTCTGGGGGCATGGACGCCACCCAGCTCACCGGCCTCGGGCACATGTTCTGCCCGAACCGCCTCTCCTTCCTGCTGGATCTGCGGGGGCCGAGCGAGGTGGTCGACACCGCCTGCTCGAGCTCGCTGGTCGCCGTCCACCGGGCGGTGATGAGCCTGCTCTACGAGGGCTGCGAGATGGCGGTCGCCGGCGGCTCGAACCTCCTGCTCACCCCCACCCAGCACCTGCTCTTCTCCAAGGTGGGGATGCTCAGCCGGGACGGGCGCTGCAAGGCCTTCTCCGCCGAGGCCGACGGGTACGGCCGCGCCGACGGGGTGGGCGCCGTCCTGCTCAAGCCGCTCGACCGCGCCGAGCGAGACGGAGACCGCATCCTCGGGGTCATCCGCGGCAGCGCGGTCAACCACGGCGGGGCCGCCACCTCGCTCACCGCCCCGAACCCGCGTGCGCAGGCCGCCCTCATCGTCGAGGCCCACCGGCAGGCGGGCACCGATCCCCGCACCGTAGGCCTCATCGAGTGCCACGGCACCGGCACGGCCTTGGGCGACCCCATCGAGGTCCAAGGGTTGAAGCTCGCCTTCGAGGAGCTCTACCGCGATCACGGCCTCCCGACCCCCGCGGAGCCCCACTGCGGGCTCGGCTCGATCAAGGCGAACATCGGCCACGCCGAGACCGCCGCCGGGGTGGCCGGCCTGATCAAGGTCCTGCTCGCCCTCCGCGACGGGCGCCGATACCGGAGCCCCTTGCAGGGGCGGCCGAACCCCCTCCTCGCGCTCGAAGGCAGCCCCTTCACCCTGCTCGACGCCGAGCGCCCCTGGGATCCGGCGCGCATCGACGGCGTCGCCCAGCCCCGCCGGGCGGGGATCAGCTCCTTCGGGGCCGGCGGGGCCAACGCCCACGTCGTGGTGGAGGAGTACCTCGCCCCGCCGGAGGCCGCGTCCCGGACGACACCCGCGCCCCCGGCCGCTCCCCGGCCCCGCGCCGTGCTCCTCTCCGCCAAGGCTGAGCCCGCGCTGATCGAGGGGGCGCGGCGGCTGCTCGGCTGGGTGGAGGCGCAGCGACGGACGGGCGTCGCCCCCGAAGACGCGCGCCTGCGCGACCTGACCTACACCTTGATGGTCGCCCGGGACGCGCACCCGCTCCGGCTCGCCGCCGTGGTGAGCACGCTCGAGGAGCTCGAAGGTGCCCTCCGGGCCCTGCTCACCGGCGATGAGCGGGGCTGGCGGCGAGGGACGGTCCGACGGAAGCACCGCCCCGACGAGCCCCGGGCCACGGCCGAGCAGACCGCCACCGCCGAGGCGCAGGCCGCCTGCTTCATCTCCGGGGTGGCCATCGACGGGGTCGGCCAGCACGCCGAGGAGCGCCCGGCCCGCCTCCCCCTGCCGACCTACGCCTTCGCCCGCACGCCCCACTGGCTCCCCGGCCCCGCTCCCGCCCACACGGTCGCGGCTGCGGGGGCTGCGGGGGCTGCAGGAGCTGCGGGGGAGCCGGAGCGGCGCGGGGATCGGGCGGCCCCGAGGCCACGGCGCCTCGACGATCAGCGCGTCGCCTTCACGCTCCACGGCGAGGAGCCCTTCCTCACCGACCACCGCGTCGAGGGGCGGCCGGTGCTGCCGGGCGTGATGGTGATCTCGCTCCTCCGCGCGGCGGCCCAGGCCCTCGCCCCCGCCGACCCGGCCGGCTCGACCCTGCGAGACCTGCTCTGGCTGCGCCCGGTGGTGGTCCTGGCCCCGATCGAGCTCGTGGTGGAGCTTGGCCCCCCGGCCCGCGGCGGGCGCTTCCTCCGCTTGCTCAGGGGGGCGATCGAGGGGGAGTCGATCGAGGGCGAGGAGACGGTCTACGCCCAGGCCCGCCTCGGCGAGGCAGACGGCCGACCAGCGCCCGCTCCCCTCCCCTCGAGCACGGCGCCCGCCGACCGTGCCGCCGCCCTGCCCCATGGCCTCTCCGGCCCCCCGGCCGAGGCGCTCTACCCGATCTTCTCGCGGATGGGCCTCGACTACGGCCCCGCGCACAGGGCCGTCACCTCCCTCCGCTGGGGCCCGCGGCCCGCCGGGGGCCGGGAGATGTGGGCGGCGCTGCGCCTGCCGCCGGGCTTGGTCGAACCGACCGGCGGCGATGCGCTGCACCCGAGCCTGCTCGACGGCGCGCTCCAAGCCGTCGTCGGCCTCAGCCTCGACCCCGCCGGACAGACCGACCGCGGCGCCGCCCTCCCCTTCTCCCTCGACCGCCTCGACGTCTACGCCCCCACCGGGGCCGCCCTCTGGGCGCACGCCGTGACCGCGGCCGCCGACTCCGGCGCGGCGGAGCGCCCCGGCGAGCGGGTCGATCTCTGCCTCTACGACGAGGCGGGGGCGCCGCTGTGCCGCTTGCTCGGCTTCGCCACCCGCGCCCCCGGTCGGGGCCCCCCCGCCGAGGCTGCCCCTGTCGAGGCCGCCCCCGCCGCTCCGCCGCCGGTGGCCCTCTTCGTCCCCACCTGGGCCCCGC
Organism: Myxococcota bacterium; assembly: GCA_044344255.1. Classification (GTDB taxonomy): domain Bacteria; phylum Myxococcota_A; class UBA796; order UBA796; family UBA2385; genus JBIJDH01. Next base: position 155,519 of record JBIJDH010000015.1, on the reverse strand, counting down.
TCCCGCCCGGCCTCGCCGCCCCCGCCGGGCCTCGCCGCGCGCTCCTGCTCGGGGAGGGGCTGCCCGCCGCCGCCGAGCTCGCCCGCCGCCGGCCTGACCTCCGGGTGTCCGCGGGCCCGCCGCTCCCCGAAGAGATCGGCGCCGCCTACCTCCTCGCCGCCCAGGCCTCGCTAGCGCTCCTCCAGACCACCGCCGCGCTCGCCGCCCCAGGGCTGGTGCAGGTGGTCCTGGCCGATCGACCCGAGGCGGGCCTCCTCGGCGGCCTCATCGGCCTGCTGCGCGCCGCCCGCCAGGAGCGACCCGGCCTCCAGGTGCAGCTCCTCACCGTGCCGGCGGGCCGCTCGGCGGAGGCCCTCGGCGCCCACCTCGACCGCGCCGCCGCGCACCCCGCGGCCAGCCGGCTCCGCCTCGACGGCACGCGTGTCGAGCTGCAGGTCTGGAGCCCGAGCCCAGGCCCGTCCGCGGCCTCGTCGGGCCCCGCATGGCGGCCCGACGGCCTCACCCTCATCACCGGCGGCGCCGGCGGCCTCGGCCTCCTCCTCGCCCGCGAGGTCCTCCGCCGGGCCCCCGGCTCCCGCCTGCTGCTCCTCGGTCGCGCCCCCCTCGACGCCGCCCAGCGGGCCGCGCTGGACCGCCTCGGCGGCCGCCCGGGGGCGGTGCGACATCGCGCCGTCGACGTGACCGACGGGGCCGCCCTCCAGCGCCTCATCGCCGAGCTGCGGGCCGAGGGCGCGCTCCCCACCGCCCTGATCCACGCCGCCGGCCTCCGCGAGGACGGGCCCCTCCACGAGAAGACCCCGGCCGCCCTGGCCCGGGTCCTCGCCGCCAAGGTGCAGGGCACCCTGGCCCTCGACAGCGCCCTCGCCGACGCGCCGCTCGATCATTTCATCCTGATGGCCTCGCTCTCGGGCGCCCTCGGAAACGCGGGTCAGGCCGACTACGCGGCCGCCAACGCCTTCCAGGACGCCTTCGCCCACGCGCGCGAGGCGGACCGGGCCCGCGGGCTCCGTCAGGGGATCACCCGCGCCATCGATTGGCCGCTCTGGGCCGAGGGCGGCATGAAGATGGACGCCGCCGCGGCGCGGCTGATGGAGCGCAGCACGGGCATCTGCCCCCTACCCACCGCGGCCGCCCTCCGCGCCCTCGACGCCGCCCTCGGGGGGACCGCCCCGCAGGTGCTCGTGCTCCCCGGGAAGCTCGACCTGATCGAGCGCTTCATCACCGAGCGGCCCGAAGCCGAGCCCGTGGCTGGGCTCACCGTCCAGCCCACGGCCGAGCCCGCGTCGCGCGCGGAGCTGGACGTGGGGGAGCTCCGCCGCCGGCTCCAGCGGGCCCTCGAGGAGGTGATCTGCCGCCAGCTCAAGGTCTCGGCCGACGACCTGCAGCCCGACATCGAGCTGACCGACTACGGCTTCGACTCGGTCGGCTTCACCCAGCTCAGCAACACGCTCAGCGACCGCCTCGACCTCGACCTGAGGCCCACCCTCTTCTTCGAGTGCCCCACCCTCGGCGCCCTCGTGGCCGAGCTCAGCCGGGCCTATGGGCCGGAGCTCTGCGAGAGGCTGAGCGTGCAGCGCATCGTCGTCGCAGCGACCGTGTCACCTTCGGCGACCCCTGCCCCGCCGGCGCCCCCGTCCCCTGCGGCGCCCCCGTCCCCTGCGACGCCGCCGGTCCACCGGGCCGCACCGCCGAGCGCCCCGATCTCGCCCCTCGACCGCCGCGTCGCCATCATCGGCATGAGCGGCGAGCTCCCCGGCGCCCCCGACCTCGCCGCCTTCTGGCAGAACCTGCTCGACGGCCGCGACTGCATCGGCCCCCTGCCCACCGACCGCTGGGGCCCGGACGCGCTCGCCGCCGACGCCCCGATCGCGGCGCCCGCCGGCGGCTTCATCGACGGAGTGGGCGACTTCGACCCCGCCTTCTTCTCGATCTCCCCCGCCGAGGCCCGGCTGATGGACCCCCAGGTCCGCCTGCTGCTGACCCACGCCTGGGGGGCGATCGAGGACGCCGGGCTGCCCGCGCGAAGCCTCGCCGGCCGCGCGATCGGCGTCTTCTTCGGCACCGCCGACACCGGCTACAGTCGGCTGGCTTCGCGGTCCGAGGGCACCGCCGATGGCACCACCGCCACCGCCTTCGCCCCCTCGATGGGGCCGAACCGCGTCAGCCACTTCTTCGACCTCCGGGGCCCGAGCCAGGCCATCGAGACCGCCTGCTCGAGCGCCCTGGTCGCCGTCCATCGAGCCGTCGAGGCCATCCTCAGCGGCGACTGTGAGGCGGCCCTGGCCGGCGGCGCCAACACGCTGCTACACCCCGAGACCTTCGTGGGCTTCAGCAAGGCCGGCATGCTCTCGCCGACGGGCCGCTGCCGCACCTTCTCCGCCGAGGCCGACGGCTACGTGCGGGGGGAGGGCGTGGGCGTGCTCCTCCTCAAGCGCCTCGACGCCGCGCTCCGGGACGGCGACCGTGTCCACGCGGTCCTCTGCGCCACCGCCGAGAACCACGGCGGCCGCGCCGCCTCGCTCACCGCCCCCAACCCAACCGCCCAGGCCGACCTCATCCGCAAGGCCTGGCGGCGCGCCGAGCTCGATCCGCGGAGCTGCGGCGCCATCGAGGCCCACGGCACCGGCACGCCGCTCGGCGATCCCATCGAGGTCGCGGCGCTGCAGCGCGCCTTCGCCGATCTCGAGGCCGAGGCCGAGGCCACCTACGGCCCCGGGCCGGCCCTGCGCTGCGCCCTCGGCGCCGTGAAGTCGAACATCGGCCACCTCGAGCTCGCCTCCGGCGTGGCCGGCCTGTTCAAGCTCGTGCTGCAGATGAAGCACAAGACCCTGGTCCGCTCCCTGCACAACGAGGTGCCGAACCCGCTCATCGACCTCTCCGACGGCCGCTTCTCGCTCGTCGACGCGCCCCGCCCCTGGGCGCCTGCGCTGGACGCGCTCGGCCGCCCCCTCCCCCTCCGCGGCGGGGTCAGCAGCTTCGGCTACGGCGGAAGTAACGCCCACGTCGTGCTGGAGGCCGCCCCCGAGCCACCCGCCACCCCGCCGACCGACACGGCGCCCCGCCCCTGCCTCATCCTGCTCTCCGCCCGCGAGGCGCCCGAGCTCCCGCTCGTCGCCCGCCGCCTGCTCGATCGCATCGAAGGCGCCGACCGACCGCAGCTCATCGCCCTCGCCCAGGCCCTGCGGCGGCAGCGCGACGCTTGGGAGCACCGCGTCGCCTTCGTCGTGGACTCCCTCGCCTCGCTCGCGCTGGCGCTGCGCCGCTACCTCGATGGCGCCGCCGACCCCCGTGCCGCCGTCGGGCGGGCCCGCGCCGGGCGGGAGACCTTCGCCGCCCTCCAGGCCGATGCGACCGTCGCCGCCGCCCTCGCGTCCCTCGGCGAGCGGGGCAAGCCCGAGCTCCTGGCCGAGCTGTGGGTCTGCGGCCTCGAGCTCGACCGGGAGCAGCCCGAGGCCGCGGCCTCGCCCCGCGTCGAGCTCCCCGCCTATCCCCAGCGCCGGAGCCGCCACTGGCTCCGCCTCCGCGCCGCGGAGCCGGTCGAGGCGCGCGTGACGCTCCGCCCGGACGACCCCTCGCTCCGAGACCATCGGGTCGGCGGCCGACCGGTCCTCCCCGGCGCCGCCTCGCTGCTGCTCGCCGAGGCCGCGCTCCAGCGGCGGGCCGGCGGCGCCGACCTCGAGATCGGCGAGCTCCGCTGGCTGCGGCCCGTAGAGGTCACCGCCGGGCCGGTCGAGCTCCACGTCCGCACGCGCCTCGGGCCCAGCGGGCAGGTCGAGATCACCGTCTCCGCCGCCCTCCCCGAGGGGGAGCGCCTCCACGCCGAGGGCCGCGGTCAGGCTCGCGGGGCCGCCCTCGTCGACGCGCCGGGCATCGACCCCGTCGCCCTCCAAGCCGCGGCCACCCGTCACCTCGGCCCCGAGGAGCTCTACGCCCGCTTTGACAAGCTCGGCCTCGGCTACGGCCCGAGCCACCGGCGCCTCCACGGCCTGTGGACCGCCGAGGGGCGCGTCCTCGGCCGGCTCCTCCCTGCCCCTCCAGGCGGGGAGGCCCCCGCCGACGACGCCGCCACCCTCGACGCGGCCCTCCAGGCCACCCTCGGCCTCACGGAGCTCGGGGGCTCCGGGGGCCCGGGTGACCCGCCCGCCGCCCTCCCCTTCTCGGTCCGGCGCCTCCGCCGCGCCCGCCCCCTCCACCTCGCCCGCTGGGTGACCGTGGAGCCAGACGGGCGCGGCGGCCCCGCCACCATCGGCCTCTTCGACGAAGCGGGCCTCCCCTGCGCCCGCGTCGAGGGCTTCGTCACCCGAGCCCTACCGGCGGCGCCGACCGTCCAGCGTCCGGTCGAGCGTCCGGTCGACCTCTCGGCGCGGGTGCTGTCTCGGCTCCTCGTCGAGGCTGCGGCCCTGATCGAGGTCGACCCCGCCCGCCTGGACGCCGACACCGAGCTCGGCGAGTACGGCTTCGACTCGATCACGATGACGAGCTTCGCCCGCCGCCTGAACGAGCGCTTCGACCTCGACCTCACGCCGGCCGACTTCTTCGAGCACGCCACCCTCGAGCGGCTCGCGCGCCACCTCGCCGCCCGGCATCCCGGCGCATTCGCCGAGCCCACCGCCGAGACTGTCGACGCCGCGCCGGTCGAAGCCGCGCAGGTCCACACCGAGCCGGTCGAAGCCGCGCCGGTCGCCCCGGAGGCGGCCGACGACGAGCCCCTCGCGATCGTGGGCTATAGCTGCGCCTTCCCCGGGGCCCCCGACGCCGAGGCCTTCTGGGAGAACCTCCGCGCAGGCCGGGACAGCGTGGGCGAGGTGCCGCCCGACCGCTGGGACTGGCGCGCCCTCGCCGCCGAGCCGCCGGGGGCCGAGGCGGGCCGGACCGCGCTCCGCTGGGGCGGCTTCATCGACGGGGTCTACACCTTCGACCCTCAGTTCTTCAAGATTTCGGCCCGAGAGGCCCTCACGATGGACCCCCAGCAGCGCCTCCTGCTGATCCACGCCTGGGGGGCCCTCGAGCACGCCGGCCACGCGCCGAGCCGCCTCCGGGGCCGCGACATCGGCCTCTTCGTGGGCACGGCGGCCAGCGACTATCGGCGCCAGTTCGAGGGCCTGGGCGAGGACGGCGGATACCTCGCCACCGGCTCGGTGGCCTCGGTGGGGCCGAACCGCGTCTCCTTCCTGCTCGACCTGCACGGCCCGAGCGAGCCTGTCGAGACCGCCTGCTCGAGCGCGCTCGTGGCCGTACACCGGGCCATGCAGGCGATCCGCGCCGGTGACTGCGAGGCGGCCTTGGCGGGTGGGGTCAACACCCTGCTCAGCCCGGAGGCCCACCTGAATTTCAACGCCGCCGGGATGCTCTCGCCCGACGGCCGCTGCCGCAGCTTCTCCGCCGAGGCGAACGGCTACGCGCGCGGCGAAGGGGTGGGCGTGGTCTTCATCAAGCGGCTGTCGGCGGCCCGCCGGGACGGCGACACCGTGCACGCCCTGCTCCTCGGCAGCGCGGTGAACCACGGCGGGCGCGCCAACTCGCTCACCGCCCCCAACACCGCCGCCCAGACCGCGGTCATCACCCGGGCCTGGCGGCGCGCCGGCCGAGGCCCCGGCCAGATCACGGTGATCGAGGCCCATGGCACCGGCACCGCCCTCGGCGACCCCGTCGAGCTCAACGCCCTGCGCGCCGCCGTCGCCGCCCTCGACCCCGCCGCCGCCCGCCCCGCCGCCCCCTGGTGCGCCGTCGGCTCGGTGAAGTCGAACATCGGCCACACCGAGCTCGCCGCCGGCGTCGCCGGCCTGATCAAGCTCATCCTGTCGCTCCGCCACCGGACGCTGGCCCCGAGCCTGCACGCGGGTCAGCTCAACCCCTACCTCCAGCTCGACGGCGGCCCCTTCTTCGTGGTGCGGGCCGAGCAGCCGTGGCCGGCGCCGACCGACGCCCACGGGCGGCCGCTGCCCCGCACCGCCGGCCTCAGCAGCTTCGGCTTCGGCGGCGTGAACGCTCACCTCGTCGTCGAGGAGGCCCCCGCCGAGCCCCCCGTGGAGCCCCAGGCCCTTGCGGCGCCCGCCGGGCCCCACCTCCTGCCCCTCTCGGCTCGGGACCGCGCCGGCCTCCTCCGCCAGGTGACCGGCCTCCGGGCGGCGCTCGCCGCAGGCCGCCTGGAGGGGCTGGCCCTCGCCGACGTCGCCCACACGCTGCAGGTGGGGCGGGACGCGATGCGCCACCGCCTCGCCCTGCGCGTGAACGGCTGGAGCGAGCTCACCGCCCGCCTCGCCGAGGCCGAGGCCGCGCTCCAGGGCGGCGCTGCGCTCGACTCGAACACCGATGGGAGCCTGATCTTCGGCGAGGTGCTCCAAGAGCACCCGGAGCACCCGGAGCAGCCGGAGCGCGCGGCGCCGCTCGGGGCCGACCCCACGCTCGGGCGCCGGTGGGTGTCCGGCGAGGCGATCGACTGGGCCCGCCTCGCCGCCGCCGCGCCCACGCCCCGCCGCCGCGTGCCGCTCCCGACCTACCCCTTCGCGGGGGAGGTCTACCGGGGTCCCCGGCCGAGCGCGGCCACCCCTCGACCCGACCGCGCCCCTCGCCTGGACCGCGCCCCCGGACCGGACCGCGCCCCGCCTCGCGAGCGCTGGCTCCGCCCCACCGACTTCTTCCTCCGCGACCACCGCGTGGGGGGCCGACCGATCCTGCCCGCCGTGGTCGGCCTCGCCCTCGTTCACCAGGCGCTCCAGGCCGCCTCGGGCGAGGGGAGCCTCCGCCTCAGAAACGTGCTGTGGCGGAGCCCGCTCTTCGTCGACGTGGGGCCCGCCCACGTCGTGGTGGAGCTCGACGAGCGGCGGTCCTTCTCGCTCCGCGCCGGAGCCCCCGGCGTCGTCGTCCTCCAAGGGCAGGTGGACCCCGCGCCGCCCACATCCGGCCCGCGGATCGACCTCGGCGCCCTCCGGGAGCGCCTCCGCCGCGGCGTCGAGCCCGCCGACCTCTACGCGGCCTTCACCGCCCGCGGCCTCGACTACGGCCCGAGCTTCCGCAGCGTGGAGGCCCTCTTCACCGCCCCCGGGCGGGTGCTCGCGCGGCTCGTGCTGCCCACCGGCCTCGCCGCCGAGGCCCCGGCCTGGCCGCTGCACCCGAGCCTGCTCGACGGCGCGCTCCAGGCCAGCCTCGCGCTGCTCCCCCTCGACGGGCGGCCCACCCTCACCGTCCCCTTCGCCCTCGACGCCCTCGAGGTCTTCGCCGCCACGCCGGCCGTGCTCTGGGCCCACGTCCGCGCCCTGCCCGTGGAGGGCTCGGTCCGTAAGGTCGATGTCGAGCTGATCTCCGACGATGGCGCCCTGCTCGTGGCCCTGCGCGGCTTCTCGACGCGGGCGCTCGAGCCCGCCCCAACGCCGGGGCCCCCCGCCGCGCCGCCGCGCCCGCCCCGGCCCTCCGCCCTCGACGCCGACCTCTACTTCCGGCGGATGGTGGCCGAAGAGACCCGCATCCCCCTCGAGCGGGTGGAGGTCTTCGCCCCCCTCGAGGACTACGGCATCGACTCCCTGCTCGTGCTCAAGCTCAGCGACCGCCTCAGCGCCGCCTTCGGGCCGCTCTCGCCCACGCTGCTCTACGAGCACCAGACGCTCGGCGGCCTCATCGCCTACTTCCAGGCCGAGCACGGGCCCCGTCTCGACGCCCTGCTCCGCGAGGCCGCCCCGACGCCCCCCGTCCCGACGCCCCCCCGCGCGGCCCGAGGGGCCGCGTCTTCGCCGGCCCTCCGCCGGCCCGCCCCCGTCGATGACACGGATCCCATCGCCATCATTGGGCTGTCGGGGCGCTACCCGGGCGCCCCCGACCTGGGCGCCTTCTGGGATCGGCTGGCGGCGGGGGACGACTGCATCACCGAGGTCCCCCCCGACCGCTGGGACCACAGCCGGTACTACGACCCCCGGCCCGGCGTCCCCGGCAAGACCCACAGCCGCTGGGGCGGCTTCATCGAGGGGGCGGACTGCTTCGACCCCGAATTCTTCAAGATCGCCCCCCGCGTGGCCGCGCTCATGGACCCCCAGGAGCGCCTCTTCCTCCAGTGCGCCTACGCGGCCTTCGAGGACGCCGGCACCACCCCCGAGGCCCTGGAGGCCGGCATCCCCGAGGAGGGGGGCGGCCGGGTGGGCGTGTTCGTGGGCGTCATGTGGCAGGACTACGCCCTCTACGGCGCCGAGCGAGGGGTCCTGGGTGAGCCCTCCGCCCAGGGCGGCAGCGCCGCCTCGATCGCCAATCGGGCCTCCTACACGCTGAACCTGACGGGACCGAGCCTCAGCCTCGACAGCATGTGCTCCTCGTCGCTCACGGCCCTGCACCTCGCGGTCCAGGCGATCCAGCGGGGCGACTGCGCCACGGCCCTCGCCGGCGGCGTAAACTTGACGTTACACCATAATAAGTACATCGCCCTCGCCCAGGGGCGCTTCCTGTCGAGCGACGGGCGCTGCGACAGCTTCGGCGAGGGCGGCGACGGCTACGTGCCCGGGGAGGGCGTCGGGGCCGTCCTGCTCAAGCCGCTCCAGCAGGCGCTCGCCGCCGGGGACCCCATCTACGGGCTCGTGCGCGGCAGCGCCCTCAACCACGGCGGCAAGACCCACGGGTACACCGTGCCGAACCCCCGCGCCCAGGCGGCGGTCATCCTCGAGGCCCTCGAGCGAGCGGGCGTCGACCCGCGGCGCCTCTCCTACCTCGAGGCCCACGGCACCGGGACCTCCCTCGGCGACCCCATCGAGATCGAGGGCCTCAAGCAGGCCTTCTCCCGCTGGACCGCTGACACTGGCTTCTGCGCCATCGGTTCGGTGAAGTCGAACATCGGCCACTGCGAGAGCGCGGCGGGCATCGCCGGGCTCACCAAGGTGCTGCTCCAGCTGCGCCATGGTCAGCTCGTGCCTTCGATCCACGGAGACCCGCCGAACCCCCGCATCGACTTCGCGGCGAGCCCCTTCGTCCTCCAGCGCCGGCTCGCCCCTTGGCCGGCGATCGCGGCCCCCGAGGGCGGCGCCCGGCACCCCCGCCTCGCCGCCGTGTCCTCCTTCGGCGCCGGGGGCTCAAACGCGCACGTGCTCATCGAGGAGCACCCATCCGAGCGCATCCCCGGTGCGGCCGCCGCCGCGCGGGCGCGGGTGTTCCCGATCTCGGCCCACAGCGACGCGGCCCTCCGCGCGGTGGCCGAGCGACTCGCGCGGGCCCTCGACTCGAGAGAAGGCGACTCGCTCGATGGCGACACGCTGTCGGAGGTCGCCCACACCCTCCAGGTGGGGCGACAGGCCCACGAGCGGCGCCTCGCCGTGGTCGCCGCCGACATCCCCACCCTCCAGGCCCGCCTGCGGCGTTTCGCCGACACCGGCGCCGGCGGGGAGGGCGTCTTCGGCCCCCGGACGGTCGGCGCGGGCCGCTCCGAGCGGCCGCCGCGCTCTGGGGCCGATCACCCCGAGGAGATCGCCCAAGACTGGGTCGCCGGGGCCTCGATCCGCTGGGCGGAGGCCCACACGGGCCGCCCACCGCGCCGCCGGAGCCTGCCCACCTACCCCTTCGCGGCGGTACGCTGCTGGGCGGGCGCCGAGCCCCAGCCGGTCCCCTCCCCGCAGCCGGCCTCCGCCCCGCAGTCGGCCTCCGCCCCGCCCGCCTCGGCTCCCCCGCCGGCCCTCCCCTTGTTGTTCACGCCGACCTGGACCCGCGAGGCCGCCGAGGCGCTCGCGACGCCCCCCTCGCGAACGGTGGTGCTCCTCTGCGATGTGGGTAATCCCCACAGCCTCACTGAACCGCACAGCCTTGCGGATCGGCTCCGCGGCGCCGCCCTCGCGGAGCGGGTGGTGATCTCCTCCCCCAAGGCCGGCCTCGGGCTCGCCGCCCGCTTCGAGGCCCACGCACAGGCCCTCCTCGAGCTCCTCCAGGCGCTCCGCCGAGACCGCCGCCCGGGCACCCTCGTGCAGGTGGCGGTGAGCGCGGCCGGCGACGACGCCCCCCTCGGCGGCCTCTCTGGCCTCCTCCGCACCTCCGCCCAGGAGGACCCCACCACCCGCGTGCAGCTCGTGGAGTTGAGCGGGCCAGGCCTCGATCCCGTCGTCACCCTGCGGGCCGCGCAGGGCCACGGGGCGGACCACCTGCGGGTGGGCGTCGACGGCGCCTGCGCGCGTCGCTGGCGCCCCGTGCCGGCGCCCACGGGCCCCCTGCGCTCCCCCTGGAAGGCCGACGGGGTCTACTGGATCACCGGCGGGCTCGGCGGGCTCGGCCGCCTCCTGGCGGCGGAGATCGGCCGCGTCGCGCCGGGGGCCACGCTCTACCTCACGGGCCGGGCCGCCCCGAGCGAGCCCGAGCGCCGCTTCCTCGACGGGCTCCCGCTCCGGGCCCTCCACCGCCGCCTCGACATCACCGATGAGAGCGCTGTGGTGGCCTTCGTCGCCGAGCTCCGCCGGGAGAGCGGTCGCCTCGACGGGGTGATCCACGCCGCCGGCCTCACCGCCGACCGCCTGCTGCCCAGCAAGTCCGCCGCCGAGCTCTCGCGGGTCCTGGCGCCCAAGGTGCAGGGCACCCTCCACATCGACGACGCCACCGCCGGGCTCGACCTCGACCTCTTCCTGCTCTACGGCTCGGTCTCGGGCGCCCTCGGCAACCCCGGGCAGGCCGACTACGCCGCCGCCAACGCCTTCCAGGCCGCCTTCGCCGAGCGGAGGGAGGGACAGCGGCGCCGCGGCGAGCGGCGGGGGCGCTGCCTCTGCCTCGACTGGCCGTACTGGGCCGACGGCGGCATGCGCCTCGACACCCCCACCCTCGCGGCGATGGAGCGCCGCACTGGCCTCCGCCCGCTCCAGGCCGAGGCCGCCTTCCGGGCCCTCGACCTCGCCTGGAGCACCGACGCCGCCGAGGTCCTCGTGCTGGAGGGGGACCTCGGGCGGCTCCGCGCGGCGATGGCCCCCTCGCTCGCCCCCGCCCCCCTCCCTGGCCCCGGCCCACTCCCCGGCCCCGCCCCCCTCTCGGTCGCGCTCACGCTCGTGCAGCGAGCGCTCGGCCGCGTGGTCGGCGTCGCCCCGGAGCGGGTCGATCCCGAGGCCTCGGTCGAGCGGTACGGCATCGACTCGATCACCGCCACCGAGCTCGTCGAGGCCCTCGAGCGCACGCTCGACCTCGAGGCCACCCCCCTATCCCGCACCCTGCTCTTCGAATTCCCACGTCCGATGGACCTCGCCCAGCACCTCGTCCAGGTCTGTGGCCCCGCGCTCCTCCGGCTGGCCGGCCCCACGACCGTGACCGAGCCGGTGACCGAGCCGGTGACCGAGCCGGTGACCGAGCCGGTGACCGAGACCGTGACCGAGACTGCGAGCCCCGCGCCGCGCCTGAACGAGCCGATCGCGATCGTCGCGGTGGCCGGGCGGTACCCCGCCGCGCCCACCATCGAGGCCCTCTGGGCCCTCCTCCAGGCGGGCGGGGACGGCGTCACCGAGGTCCCCGCGGAGCGCTGGGAGGCGGCGGGCACCTACTCGGCGGCGAAGGGGCAACCCGGCACCTCCCCCTGCAAGTGGGGCGGCTTCCTCACCGAGGTCGACCGCTTCGACGCCGGGCTCTTCGAGCAGGGCCCCCGTGACGCCGCCCTGCTCGCCCCGGAGGTGCGGCTCTTCCTCGAGACCGTCTACCACCTCTTCGAGCGGGCCAACCTGAGCCGCAGCGCCCTCCAGCGCGACTTCAGCGGGGCGGTTGGGGTCTTCGTGGGCGCGATGTACCACCAGTACGGCGCCCTCGACGCCAGCCCGGAGGACCGCGCGCTCACCAGCATCGGCTCCCACGCCGTGATCGCCAACCGGGTCAGCCACTACTTCGACCTCGGCGGGCCGAGCGTCGCCCTCGACACCCTCTGCGCCTCGGGCCTCCAGGCGGTGCACCTCGCGATCGACAGCCTGCGCCGCGGTGAGTGTCGGCTCGCGGTGGCGGGCGGGGTCAACCTCAGCCTCCACCCAGACAAGTACGTCGGCCTCAGCCGCGCGGCGCTGCTCGGCAGCCACCCCGGCAGCCGCGCCTTCGCCGACGGGGACGGCTACCTCCCCTCGGAGGGGGTCGGTGCCGTGCTGCTCCGTCCCCTCTCCGCCGCCCTCGCCGACGGGGACCGCGTGCTCGCCGTCCTCCGCGGCAGCCACACCAACCACGGCGGTCGTTCGGCCGGCTTCGGGGTGCCGAGCGCCGAGGCCCAGGCCCGCTTGATCCGCGAGGGCCTCGCCCTCGCCGGAGTCGAGCCCGAGAGCGTCGGCTACATCGAGGCCGCCGCCAATGGCTCGGCCCTCGGGGACGCCATCGAGCTGCGGGCGCTCGAGCGGGTCTACGGCGTGGCGGGCGACGGGCCGCCGATCGCCCTCGGCTCGGTGAAGGCGAACCTCGGCCACGCCGAGGCGGCCTCCGGCCTCGCCCAGCTCACCAAGGTCATCCTCCAGCTCCAGCACGCGGCGCTCGTGCCCACCCCGGTGGCCGGCCGCCTGAACCCGCGGCTGCGCCTCGAGGCGGGCCGCCTCCGGCTCCAGGATCGACTCGAGCCCTGGCCCCTGCGCAGCCTCGACGGGGCGCCGCAGCCGCGTCGGGCCACCGTGAGCGCCTTTGGCGCGGGCGGCTCGAACGTCCACCTCGTGCTGGAGGAGGCCCCGACGCCTCCCGCCCTGCCGCCCCTCCCCGACGCGCACGATGGGCCCTGGGACTTCCCCCTCGCTGCCCCCGACGAGGCCGGCCTGCAGCGCCTCGCCGCCGCGCTCCACCGCTACGCCGCCGAGCGGCCGGCGCTCTCGCTGCCGCGCCTGTCGTGGACGCTCCGCCAGGGCCGCGATCGCCAGGCCGCCGGACGCTGCCTCCGGGCCGCCGACCACGGTGCCCTGCTGCGCGCCCTCGAGGCCACCGCCGAAGGGCGAGCCCCGACCGCGTCCGAGGAGGCGTCCGCCCCCGCGGGCCCCGCGCCGCGCCTGCCCACCCGAGGGCTCCTCGTCCTCCCGGGCTACCCCTTTGCCCGGGAGCGCCACTGGGTGAGCCCGGCTCGCCCCGTCGGACCCGTCGGACCGCCTCGCCGCGAGCCCGCGCCCCCCGACACCCTGCGCCTGATCCGCGGGCTGCTGCGCGTCGAGCTCCGCCTCCCCGAGGCCCGCCTCGATGACGCGGCGCCGCTCCGCAGCCTCGGGGCGGACTCGATGTTCACCCTGCGCCTCATCCACGAGATCGAGGCCGCCACCGCGGTGAGGCTCAGCCACGCCGCGATTGAGGCCCATCCGAGCGCCGAGGCCCTCGCCCGCTTCGTCGAAGGAGAGATGGAGCGGGCGGAGCGCCCGGCCTACAGCGACGGCGACGGCGACGGCGCCCCCGCGCACTTCGCTTCTGCGCCTGTGGAGGCCTACGACGCGCCGCTCTCCGAGGGCCAGCGCGGCCTCTGGCTGCACCAGCGGCTCTTCCCAGAGAGCGCGGCCTACAACCTGCCGATGCTGTTTGAGGCCGAGGGGGTCGATCCCCACGCCCTCGCCCTCGCCTGCCTCGAGGTGGTCCGACAATTCCCCATCCTCGGCGCGCGGGTGGTAGACGCGGCCCCCGGCCCCCGCCTCCGCGGCGCCGCGCCCGGGCCCGCGCTCCTCCGGGAGCCCGTCGAGGCGCCGCTCTCCGCCGCCCCGTCGCGCGCCCGCCGCCCCTTCGACCTCGAAGCCGAGGCGCCCGCCCGCTTCCTGCTGCTCGAAGGCCCGCGCCCGCTCTTCCTGATCGTCGTCCACCACCTCGTCTTCGACGCCAGCTCGGCCCTCGTGCTCCACCACGCCCTCTGGAATGCGTACGCGAGCTTCGCTCGGGGCGAGGCGCCCAGGCTCCCCCAGCGCCCCCCGGCGTCTTTCGCTGAGCACGTCGCGCTGGAGGCGGCCTACCTGCAGAGCCCGGCGGCGGAGCGGGACCGCCGCTGGTGGGCCGAGCAGCTCCACGGCGCCTGCCCCCTGGTGCTGCCCCCGCTCCACGACCTCCCGCCTGAGCCCGAGCCCGAGCCCGAGGCCAACGGGGCGGAGGGGCCCGCAGACCTCGGAGGGCCCGGCGGCGAGCCCGGGCGCACGATCAGCCTCCCCCTCCCTGCCGCCCTCGTGTTGCAGATCCAGGGCTGCGCCCGCGCCCAGGGGGTCACCGAGTCGGCCGTCTACCTCGCCGCCTTGCAGCTCACGCTCTCCCGCTACACCGGCAGCGACGACGTCCTCGTCGGCCTCACCGCCAGCACCCGGCCGAGCGCCCGCTTCCAAGGCAGCGTCGGCTACTTCGTCAACACGCTGCCCGTGCGCACCCGCATCGAGCCGGCGGCGCCCGCGAGCGCCCTGCTGGAGCAGGTCCAGGCGGGGGTGGTGGCCGCCCTCGACCACGCGGCGCTCTCGGGCGGGGCCCTCGCCGCGATCAGCTTCTCCTTCCACCGCCTGCCCGGCGGCGACGCCGCCCCCTTCCCGCTGCTCCCCGCCCTCCGCCAGGAGGGGGACGCCACGCTCTCGGTCGAGGTGCACCAGGGGGACCGCGGCGCCCACCTCGTGCTCGGCTTCGACCCCGCGGCCCTCTCCCGGCCCGCCGCGCTCCGCCTCGCCCACCACGTCGAGCGGCTGCTGGAGGGCATCAGCGCCGATACCCGCGCCCCGGTCTGTGAGCTCGACATGCTCCGCCCCGCGGAGCGGCGCCGCCTCCTCGCCTGGGGCCAGCCCGCCGCCTCGCCGCGGCCGGGAGGGGCGCCCGGCCTCGTCCCCGATCGTTTCACGGCCGCCGCTGCCGCCCACCCCGATCGCCTGGCGCTGCAGAGCCCCGACGGCCCGCTCGGGTACGGCGCCCTCGACCGCCGCGTCCGCGCCCTCGAGGCGCGCCTGATCGCGGCCGGGCTGCGCCGCGGAGACCGGGTCGCCGTCGCCCTCCGCCGCGGGCAGGGCAGCGTCATCGCCCTCCTCGCCATCCTCCGCGCGGGCGGAGTGTACCTCCCCCTCGACCCCGCCTACCCGGACGCGCGCCTCGCCTTCGTGCTCGAGGACGCCGCCCCCGCCGTGCTCCTCGCCGACGAGGGCTATGAGGGGCGCCTGCGCGGCCTCGGCCTGCCCCTGCCGCCCCTGCTGCGCCTGGCCCGGACCGAGGCCGAGGCTGAGACCGAGGACGAGGCGCCCGGCACCATCCCCGCCGGTCCCCGGCCCCCCATCGGGCCGGACGACCTCGCTTACCTCCTCTACACCTCCGGCTCGACCGGCCAGCCGAAGGGGGTGATGGTCGCCCATCGCGCGCTCTCGCTGCACTGCGCGGCGATCGAGGCGGAGTATACGATCGGGCCCGCCGACCGGGTGCTCCAGTTCTCCTCCCTGGCGGTGGACGCCTCGCTCGAGCAGCTCCTACCCCCGCTCTGCGCCGGCGCCGCGGTGGTGATGCGGGGGGCCGAGCTCTGGACCACCAACGAGCTCCTCCACGCCGTAGATGCGGAGGGCATCACGATCGTCGACCTGCCGCCCGCCTACCTGCGCGAGCTGGTGCACGACGTCCATCAGCGCCGGCGGGCCCCGCCGCCCTGCCTCCGCCTCGCGGTGGTGGGCGGGGAGGAGCTGCCGGTCGAGACCGCCCTCGCCTGGCGGTCGGGGCCGCTCGCCGGCGTGCGCCTCGTCAACGCCTATGGGCCCACCGAGGCCACCATCACGGCGACGCTGCACACCGCGAGCGAGGGGCCGCTCGGCGGCCGCGTGCCCATCGGCCGCCCCCTCGCAGGCGGGGTCGCCTACGTGGTCGACGCGGCGCTGCAGCTCTGCCCCGAGGGGGTGCCGGGGGAGCTCGTGCTCGGCGGCCCCCGCCTCGCCCAGGGTTACCTCCGCCGGGAGGCCCTGACGGCGGAGCGCTTCTGCGCCGATCCCCACGACCCCGACGGCCGGCTCTACCGCACCGGAGACCGCGCCCGCCTCCGCCCCGGCAGCCAAGGCCTGCTCGAGTACCTCGGCCGCGCCGACGAGCAGGTGCAGCTCCGCGGCTACCGGGTCGAGCTCGGGGAGATCGAGGCCGCCCTCCGCGCCGCCGGCTACCGCGACTGCGCCGCCCTCGCCGTCGAGCCCCTCGGCGGCGAGCCCCGCCTCGTGGCCTTCGCCCTCCCCGCCGCAGGCGCCCTTGAGGGGGCCGCGCTCGAGGCCCACCTCGGCGCCCGCCTCCCCACCTTCATGCTGCCGGTCGCCGTCTCCACCCTCGATGCCCTGCCGCTCACCGCGGGCGGCAAGGTCGATCGCGCGGCCCTCGCCCGCCTCGCGGCCGCGCGCCCCCTGCCGGCGGGCCGGGAGGCGGAGGGCGCCGCCCCGGAGGCGGCCGATCCCCTGGAGCGGGACCTCGCCGCGCTGTGGGCCGGCGTGCTCGGCTGCGCGCAGGTGCGGCCGAGCGATGACTTCTTCGCCCTCGGCGGCGACTCGCTGCGCTCCCTCCGCCTGCTCGCCGCCGTCGAGCGGCGCTTCCAGATCGCGCTGCCCTACGCGAGCCTGCTCCGCGGCCCGAGCCTGCGCGCCCAGGCCGCCCTGCTCCGGGCCCGCCTCGACGCCGAGGGGGGGCCTGCGCCCGGCTCCGATCCGCTCGTCTGCTTGCAGGAGGGGCCCGGTGAGCGCCCCCTCTTCCTCGTCCACCCGGTCGAGGGCAGCGTGATGGCCTATCGGGAGCTGGCGGTGGCCCTCGGCAGCGAGACGACCGTCTACGGCCTGCAGTGCCCCGCCCTCGACGGCGGCCCCCTCCCCGGGAGCGCCGAGGACCTCGCCCGCGCCTACCGGGCCGCGATCCGAGGCGCCCAGCCGGCCGGCCCCTACCGCCTCGGCGGCTGGTCGCTCGGCGGCGTGCTCGCCTACGAGATCGCCCAGCAGCTCCGCGCCGAGGGGGAGGTCGTCGAGCTGCTCGTCCTCCTCGACACCCTCACCCCCGCAGCGCAGCGGGCGCTCGAGGCCCTGGGCGCCCTGCCTCCGGTGGGAGAGGCCGCGCCCAACCCCCGCGCCGCCGCCGTCTCCCGGGCCCTCGCCGCCGCCACCCGCGCCTACTCGCCCGCGCCCACCGCGGGGCCGCTCGTGCTCATCCGGGCCGCCGAGGGGCCGGCGCTGGCCCCGGGGGATGGCTGGGAGGCCCTCGCCCAGGGCGGCCTCCGCGCGCACACGATCCCCGGAGACCACCACTCCATCCTCACCCGCGCCGGCCAGGGCCCGCTGCTCGGCCTGCTCCGCGACCAGCTCCGCGCCCTCCCCGTCTCCCGCAGGCCCTGAATGCACCCCCTCCTCGCCCCGGCCGCCTTCGAGTGGTGGTCCACCTTCGCCGATCCCGCCTACATCCTCGACCCCTACCCCACCCTCGCCGCCCTCCGCGGCCAGGGCGCCGTCCAGCAGGACCCCGCCACCGGGGTCTGGTTCATCCTCGGTCACGCGGAGTTCGCCGAGGTGGTGCGCTCCCCCAAGCTCGGTCGCGACACGCGGCTGTGGAAGGATGGTTGGTCGAGCCCTGCCCGCGCGGCCGCCGATCCGCTGGCCTACCGCCTCTTCACCGACTTCCAGCCGCAGATGATCAATTCGAACCCACCCGATCACCGGCGGATGCGCGCCGTCTACGCCCGGGCCTTCACGGCGGGGGCCGTCGGCGCGATGGCGGAGATGTTCCGGGCGGAGAGCGACCGGCTGCTCGACATGATGCCCGCCGAGGGCGAGCTCGACTTCATGGCGGCCTACGCCTCGCCGATGCCGCTGCGGGTGCTGTGCAACCTCTTCGAGATGCCCCCGTCGATGGACGAGCAGATGGCCGCATGGAGCGCCGCGATCATCAAGGTCGGCGACGTGATGATGTCGGCCCCCCAGAAGCAGGAGGCCTACGACGCCCTGCTCGAGTTCAAGGACTACCTCCGCGGCCACCTCGCCCGCGCCC
Organism: Myxococcota bacterium; assembly: GCA_044344255.1. GTDB lineage: Bacteria > Myxococcota_A > UBA796 > UBA796 > UBA2385 > JBIJDH01. The sequence goes on along the minus strand of JBIJDH010000015.1, from coordinate 137,651 downwards.
GCCCCGCCCGCGGGGAGGGCATGATCAGCCTCGTCCTCGAGGCCTGGGACACGGGGGTGCTCGACGAGCCCGAGACCCTCACCAACCTTGTCTCGATGCTGATCGCCGGCCACGAGACCACCGTGACCTTGCTCGGCAACGGCCTCCTCTGCCTGCTGCAGCACCCCGACCAGCTCCGCCGCCTGCGCGCCGACCGCGCCCTCATCCGGCCGGCCATCGAGGAGATGATGCGCTACGAGCCGGGCGGCAACATGATCCTGCGCGTCTCGATCGAGGACGTCGAGATCGGGGAGGCCCTCATCCCCGCAGGCAGCGCCGTCATCGGCCTCATCGGCGCCATCAACCGCGACCCGGGCGCCTTCGACGCCCCCGACACCTTCGACGTCGGCCGCGCCCAGAACCCCCACTTCACGTTCGGCGGCGGCGGCCACGTCTGCGTCGGCGCCCCGATGGCCCGCCTGGAGACCCAGATCGCCTTCGACCGCCTGCTCGACCGGTATGCCCAGCTGGAGCTCGCCGGCCCCCACGCCTGGCGCCTCGACCGGATGAACGCCCGCGGCCTCGCGTCGCTCCCGATCCGGGTCTCCGCGGCCGGCGCCCCCGGGGGTGCCCGATGACCGACGCAGGCGTCGAGGCGATGAACCTCTACGGCGGGGCCGCCTGTATCGACGTGCGCGAGCTCGCCCGCCACCGGCGGCTCGACCCCGACCGCTTCGACAAGCTGCTGATGGTGGAGAAGACGGTCGCCCTCCCCTACGAGGACCCCGTCACCTTCGCGGTCAACGCGGCGAAGCCCCTCATCGACGCGCTCGACCCCGAGGCGCGGGCCTCGATCCAGATGCTCATCACCTGCACGGAGTCGGGCATCGACTTCGGCAAGTCGATCAGCACCTATGTCCACGACCAGCTCAAGCTGGCCCCCAACTGCCGTTTGTTCGAGGTGAAGCAGGCCTGCTACTCGGGCGCGGTGGGCCTGCAGATGGCGGTGAACTTCATCCTGTCCGGCACCGCCCCCGGCGCGCGGGCCCTGGTGATCGCCACCGACATCGCCCGCTTCGCGCTCGCGGACCAGCGGGAGATCCAGGAGTGGGCCTACTCGGAGCCGAGCTCGGGCTCGGGCGCCCTCGCCATGCTCGTCAGCGCCGACCCGAAGATCCTTCGGATCGATCCGGGGGCCTATGGAGTGCACGCCTTCGAGGTGATGGACACCTGTCGGCCGGGCCCCGACAATGAAGCCGGGGACTCCGATCTGTCCCTGATGGCCTACCTCGACTGCTGCGTGAAGGCCTGGGCTGACTACGCCCGCCGCGTAGAGGCGGCCGATTTTCGACAGAGCTTCCGCTACCTCGCCTTTCACACCCCCTTTGGCGGCATGGTGAAGGGGGCCCATCGGCACCTCCTGCGGCGGCTCTATCGGTCCGGCGCGGACGAGATCGAGGCTGACTTCGTGCGCCGCATGGAGCCGAGCCTCCGCTTCGGGGCCCGCGTCGGAAACACCGCCGGGGCCTCGATGATGGTCGCGCTGGCCGGCATCCTCGATGGGGCGCCGCTCACCCGACCCGAGCGGGTGGGCCTCTTCTCCTATGGCTCGGGCTGCTGCTCGGAGTTCTTCAGCGGCGTCATCACCCCCGACGGACAGGCCCGCCTGCGGGCGATGAACCTCAGCGCCGGCCTCGACGCCCGCTATCGCTTGTCGATCGAAGAGTACGAGCTGCTGCTCAAGGGCGAAGAGGTGGTGCGCTTCGGCACGCGGGACGCGACCCCCAACCACGACATCCTCCCCAACGCCTGGGCGCGCTACCAAGGCGGGGGCCGGCTGGCCCTCCGTCGAATGGACGGATACCACCGCAAATACGAGTGGGCGTGAACACCCGCCGTGCACCGCTGGGTCCGCCCAGTCCCTCCAGTCCCTCCAGTCCCTCCAGTCCCTCCAGTCCCCCGACGAGCCCCATGAATTCGGACGCGGTCTTTCAGATTATCCTCTCGAACGTGCGCGAGGTCGTGCCAGAGCTCGACGGGCACCCCTTTCAACGCGCAGACCAGCTGAAGGAGCTCGGCGTCGGGTCGCTGGAGCGCACCGAGATCGTGGTCATGACCCTCGAGGCCGTCGGGCTCAACATCCCCATCGTCCAGATGTACGGTCCACAGAACCTCGGTGAGCTCGCAGACCTCATCGCGATCAAGGTCAGCGCCAGTATGGTCCTCGCCAGCACGCTCCAACGGGGCGCCTGAGGCGCCGGTGGCCCGCTTTACCGCCCCCCGGGTGATCGGCCTCGGCGTGGCCACCGGCCTCGGCTACGGCAAGGCGGCGCTGCGCGAGGGCCTCGAGCAGGGGCGAGACGTCTTTGGCCTCCTCCGCCGCCCCGGGCGGGAGGCCGCCGCGGGCGCGCCGCCCTTCATCGGGGTCGAGCTCCCGCCGCCGCCCGCCCTCCCGCACCGCCTGCCCTCGCGGATCCTGCGCACCACCAGCCTCAGCGGGCAGCTCGCCGTCACCGTGCTCGACGAGGCCTGGACCGAAGCCGGCCTCGACGCCGTCGATCCCGAGCGCATCGGCCTCATCATCGGCGGCAGCAACACCCAGACCCGCCACCTCGCCGAGATGCGGGAGGGCGCGCAGGAGAGCCTGTCCTTCCTCCGCCCCCAATACGGCCTCAGCTTCCTCGACACCGACCTCTGTGGCCTCTGCAGCGCCGCCTTCGGTGTCCGCGGCTTCGCCTACACGGTGGGCGGCGCCTCGGCCAGCGGCGCCCTCGCGGTGGCCCTGGCCGCGCAGGCCCTTCAAGCCGGGCAGGTCGACGTCTGCATCGCCATCGGCGCCCTGCAAGACCTCTCGCGCCACGAGCTCCAAGCCTTCAGCGCGATGGGCGCGATGGCCAGCCAAGGGGCCTGGGAGCGGCCCGGCCAGGCCGCCCGCCCCTTCGACCGCGACCGCGGGGGTTTCGTCTACGGCGAGATGTCGGCCGCGATCGTGCTCAGCCGGGGAGACACCCCCCTCCCACGCCCGGGCGGCCCGGACTACGGGCGCCTCCTCGGCTGGGCCCAGACCGCCGACGCCAGCCGCGGCCCCAGCCCCTCCGTCGAAGGCGAGCTCCGCGCGGTGCGGGGCGCGCTCGCGGCCGCGGGCCTCCGCCCCGAGGACATCGACGCCATCAGCACCCACGGCACGGGCTCCCCCCTCGGCGATGACACCGAGCTCGCGACGCTGCGGGCCGCGGGCCTCGAGGGGGCCGAGCTCAACGCCCCGAAGTCGATCATCGGCCACGGCCTCTCGGCGGCGGGGGCGGTCGAGCTCGCCGCCCTCCTCCTCCAGCTCGAGGCCGGGCGCTTACACGGCACCCGCAACCTCGACCACCCCACCCGCCCCGAGCTCCGCTGGGCCCAGGGCGCGGCCCCGGCGAGCCCGCCGCGGAGGGCCCTCAAGCTCTCGATGGGCTTCGGAGGAGTCAACCTCGCCCTCGTCGTGGAGGCCGCCGATGGACCCCGTCCCCCGCGTCTATGAGACGCTCCTGGTCAGCCTCTCCGGCAGCATCTGCACGGTGACGATGAACCGCCCGGCGGCGGGCAACACGATCAACGGCGCGCTCATCCGCGAGCTAAGCGAGGTGGTCTCCCTCTGCGAGGACGAAGGCCGGGAGACGCCGATCACCGTGCTCGTGCTGCGCGGCCAGCCCACCGCCTTCTGCACGGGCGGTGACCTCGAGGCGATGGTCGAGGCGGGCCTCACCGATCCAGACACCGACACCGACACCGACAGCGCCGGGGGCCACCACAGCGGCGGGCCGTCCATCGCCGATCCCGCCCCCCTCTATGACCTCTGGCTCCGCCTCTCGACGGGGCCCTTCGTCTATCTGTGCGTCGTGCAGGGCCGCGTGAACGCAGGCGGTGTGGGCTTCGTCGCCGCCGCGGACCTCGCCCTCGCCGACCCCAGCGCCGAGCTCAGCCTGTCCGAGCTCCTCTTCGGCCTCCTGCCGGCCTGTGTCTATCCCTTCCTCTCCCGGCGGGTCGGGGCGCAGCGTGCCCACCGCCTCACGCTCAGCACCCGGCCCATCTCCGCCGCCGAGGCGCTGCAGTGGTCTCTCCTCGACGCCGTCGAGGACAACGTCGAGCTCGCCCTCCGCCGGCAGCTCGTCAGCCTCCGCCGCTTGAGCCGCGCCGGCCTCCGCCGCTACAAGTCCTTCCGCGCCGGCCTCCACGGCTCGCCGGAGGCCGACCGCGAGGCCGCCCTCGCCGCAAACCGAGCGATGTTCAGCGACCCGAAGGTCCGGCAGGACATCCGCCGCTACGTGACCGAGGGGCGCTTCCCCTGGGAGCCCTGACCCGGAGCGCCCGCGCCCGACCGATCAGCGGCCCAGCCCGAGCCAGACCACGAGGCTGACACCGGAGAGCGCCAAGAGCACGAGGCCCCAGGCCACCCTTGAGGGGCGATAGACGATTTGCGGGGTGCTGCGGCGCGCCTCGGCGTATCGCTCGGTAAAGACCATCTCCCCCTGCTTCGAGCCGAGCAGATAAAGGCCGCAGAGGCCCATGAGCACCGAGGGTGTCTCCGAGGGAGCGCACCGCCCTGGAGCAGCCGGGGCAGCTCTGCGGTGAGGTCTGCCTCGGCGGTCCGCGCGAGGCTCCCGAGCGCGATCAACAGGACGCCTTGGACGATCGACAGGCCGCCCACGACCAGGAGGAGCGATCCGAAGACACGAACCGAGCCCTCGCGGGTCAGGTGGGCGCGGCGGAGCGCCTCGTCGCCCTCCGAGGCGTCGGGGCGCGGCGACTGGGAAGGCAGGGTGGCTATCGAATCGGCGGGGGTCACGGAGGCCTCTATTCGCCCCCCGCGTCGAGCCGCAGGCGGGCACTCCCTGGATAGGCCGGCCGGCCCTCCGAGCCCACACCGTGAAAGCGACCGCAACGGGAGCCTCGCCCCGCTGGGTCGACGACCCGCGCCCGCTGGCGACGGCGATCGCTGCGGCAATGGCTACGGCCGGTGCACGAACAGCCAGCGGTAGTACACCACTCAGACCGCTCGTGCACCGGATCGCCAGCGGGCGGCCGCTCGGTCACGACAAAGTCAGACACCGAGCCCGCCTTCACGGCAGTGCCCACCACCACGCGAGCGGTCACGACGAGGCGGACGCCCGGGTGGCCGGGGACAGATAGGTCTTCTTGAGCCCGGTGGACCGGCAAGGAGAGCTGGATCCGCTTCGACTTCCGTATCCCGCTCCCCCTCGCTGCTTCGCCGTCAGCGTCTCGCCCGAGACCTGCGTAGGGTTTGGGATGAGGGTGTCGTTGTCCCCCAGCGGACCTCTGCACCCACGAGGTCCAGACGGAGCGCACGTCGCAGGCGGTCGCGCACATCGTTCGGTTCCCTGGGGCGCTCGGGGCTCGCTGTGTCGACACTCAGGGTTTCGAACGGGCGAGCCAGACTCGGCCCTTCTCGGTGAGGCGGTATCGCTGCTTGCTGCTGCGCGGCTTGTCGGGGCGGGTCATCTCGACGAGGCCCTCGGCGAGGGCAGGGAGCAGGTACAAGTCCCGGAGGTTTGCCCGGTCCACCAGCCCGAGGCGCGTCAGGATCTGCCTCGTGGAGGGCTCGTCTGAGACCGACGAGAGCAGCAGTAGCAGCTCGGACTCAACTTGTAGGGTGACTTGTAGGGTGACTTGTAGGGCGTCGCGTTCTTCAGGTTTAACGACATGTTTATTATCTGTCGAGACGACTTCCGGGGTCGCCGGGTCGACCTCCGGGGTGACTTGTAGGGTGACTTCCGGGGTCGCCGGGTCGACTTGTGGGGTGACGTCCGGGGTCGCCGGGTCGACTTGTGGGGTGACTTGTAGGGTGACTTCCCCGGTGACTTGTTCGGTTCCCCCCCGTGGGCTGGCGGCCACATGAATCGGCAGGACCACGGCGAAGTAGCTGTGGTCCTCGTCAAACTCGAAGACCGGCGGCGGCGACCCATTTACCTTCATCGCTCGAACGATCTTGGAGATGCCGGTGCCGCGCCCCTCGGTGAGGTCCAGCTCCTTCAAGAGCTCGCCGATGCGCCGGTTCCGGTAGCGCCTCGACATCGCCCGCCCCGCGCGCAGGGCCTCCAGCTTCACCGAGCGATCGGGCCCGGGGTAGCTCACGACGGAGAGCTCCTCCCGGCCGATACGCACCTCGACGGGCTCCCGCTCCTCATAGGACCGATGGTAGATGGCGTTGACAAGGGCCTCCTCGATGGCGTCGAGGGGGAAATTAAAGACGCGGTCGGCCTGGGGGCGGTCGCGATGCTTGATGACCGTGACGGTGATGTAAAGGCGGTCGATGTGGTCGAGGGCGTCGCGGAGGATGCGGTGAATGGGCCCGCGAAACTCCTTCTCGGTGAAGCGGTCGGCGCCGGGCCCCTCGGGGAACCACACGACATCGATCTGCGTGCCGGGGAAGAAGCGGTGCGGTGCCGGATTGAAGAAGAGCAGGCCGACGTTCAGCGGGAAAGGGGCCTCCGGGGAGCCGCCCACGACATGCATCTGGCGGCCGAGCTCCGCGAGGGGGAGTGTCGCCGCCGGCAGGGCGAGCTCGCTCCCGACCTCGGTGAGAAATTCGATGATCAGCGGGCGGGAGAGATCCTCCACCGTGGCCCGCTGGTTGACCCGATCATCAAAGGGCACCGTCGCCGCGAGAGACATGAGCTCGGTCTCATCGGCGCCGCGGGCGACAACGGTGGATGATCCCTTACGGATGAACCAGCCGTAGTCGCGGTCGTCCTTCCCGAGCGTCATTCGTGCCCGATAAGGGCGGGTCTGTCCGCCAGGGGCCCAGAGCACGAGGATCTGCCGCCCATCGATCTCGTAAGGGGCGGCGATCGGGTGATAGGAGGGCTTCATCGCGCTGTGACCGAGGTTCAGGAGCTCCTTCTGAATGCTGTCGAGGCCCTCCAGCGAGAGGCCCACCGGCGGCAGCACGGGGCGGCCATCCTGCTCGGCGACCCCGATGAGGATGTAGCCGCCCCCGAAGTTGTGGAAGTCATTGGCGAAGGCGCAGAGGGTGTGAAGCACGTCCAGCGGGTTCCAGCCGGCCTTGAGCTCAAGGCGCTCCCACTCCACGGTCTTGCCGTGCAGGAGGTCGGTGATGGAGAGGGGGAGGGGCATCACGGTGCTCCTTTCCGGTGCGGCTGGTGCAGACCGGAGCGCCCAAGCCGGCGTATCGCAGCCTCGTGCCGGCGCTCTTCCGCGTCCGCCTCCGGCGCGACGAGCGCCACCTCTCCCATAAGATGGGGGAGGATGATGTCGGCAGGACCAGCATTCAGAGGAGTGAACATCGAAGAAAACAGCCTCCCCCATCCGCTGGGGGAGGTGTCGCCGCATCGGCGACGGAGGGGGACTGCCGGCGTTAGCAGGGCGCTGTCCCTCGCCTGTGCCCTGCGGCCGAACCCCATCAATCCTCCTTCTGGGGGCCCGAGAACCACCGAGGATCGTCGAAGCCCTTGGCGACGACGGACCCCCAGGGGGTGGCGCTCAGGCTGCGGGCGTCGATCTCCCGCTCCCACAGCACCTCGAGCGGTTGCCCCTGGGCGTCGTCGTCGATGCAGGCGAGGCGGACGAGGGTGTCCTCGCCGAGCGTGGCGCGGGGTACGACATCCTCGACGAGGTAGCGCCGCGATCGGCAGTGGACGACTTCACCGGGGCTGGGGATCATGCGGGCGCTCGGGCCGGCGGGCGGGGTTCACCGGGAGCGGCATGGTAGCGCATGAAGGGGGAGCGTTGTGAGGCCTGACCAGACAAGTCCTCGTCGGCGCCCGGAGAGGACGCGGAAGTCAATTCATGCCCTGATGTAGGCAGCCTGCCCGTAAAGCTTGTGACCCGGCCCATCCGGCGCGGTGCGCTGAACCGGGAAATCCGCCCGGCGGAGGAGTCGATAGAGCGCCTCCATCCGAGGCGTCCAGGCGCCACGCTCCCCCGACGCGCCATCCAGGATCCAGAGGCTGTTCGCGGGGCGAAGATCGGCTACCTGGAAGCCCATCCACTCAAGCCACCGCACCAACGACTGATCGGCGGCCAACCACTCATGCAGCGGCGGCGGTTCGCAGATCGCCTGCGCGATTGGGATGGGCGCTGAGAAGTTGAAGGACTTCACCCCCAGACGCAGGCCGGCCGCCTCGGCGGATGCCCGATCCCCATAGAGCGCTCCCCACGGCACGCTCGCGATGCAGGTCGGATCGGGGTCCTCGACGTGCGGCAGCCAGGCGAGGACGTCTGGGGCTTCGCTGATCCACGCCACCCACCGGTCGGCCTCCGGGAGGGTCAGCTCCAGCCGGAACCGACGAGCGGAGACGCCCTCCGCCGGCCCCAACCCTTCGTGATAGAAAGACCACCCACCTGTGGCATAGGCGATCGTTGAATAGTCCGGTGAGGGGTCCGGTCGCCCCCAGCCGAGGATGGGCTCCCCGTCGAGCTCGCTCAGGGACCATCCTAGGAGCTGAGCGCCGAACGACCCCTGGGGTATCGGAAGTGCGGGCTCAGCGGGGGTCGGGTTGGGGGCCGGCGGCCGAGCGCGCTCAAATTCCAGGGCGGCCTCGGTTTCGGCGCGGGCGAGCCGCTCGCACTCCAATGCTTCCTCCACCCCCTCTCGGCGCTGCGTGGAGGCGGTAAGCTCCGCCTGGAGGGCGAGACGATCGGCCTCCAGGCGCACGGCCCGCTCGTTGGCCCTGTCACGCTCGGCCTGTAGGGCGGCGAGCTTCTTCTCGGCGGCGGACTCCCGCGCCTCCCAGTCGCGGAGGGTGTCCGCCAGTTCGGCGTCCCGATCCGCGACACGCTTCGAGAGCTCCTTACGCGCCGCGTCGATCTTCGCGTCCAGGGCGCGTTCGAGATCGTGGTGCAACATCTCCAAGAGCTGCGCCTCCGTTCCGATCACGGCCTCAACCGCTGGGGAGATCTCCACCGCTGGAGAGGTCTCAACCGCCGGGGAGATGTGCGGAGTGGGCTCTACGGACATGTTGGGGTTGGGGTCAGACCTCATGGATCACGTCCTTCTTGGATCACGTCGCCATCCTGCGTTGTATCATCAAGCGCTCCACCGATTGGAGACACGAGGCGGTCCCAGCGAGTGGACAGCCCCTTCACCCGCGCCGAAAGGGCTTCGTTGTGAAGGGATTGGAGCAGCCCGGACTGAGAGGAGTCCCATTGTCCGCCAAACACCCCTGCGATCTCGTTCATCATTGTTTCGACCTCGGTGTGGGTGACGTGGATCGTGTCCTGGACGGAGTGCTCCCATCGGGTCTGGGCGGGGTGGACAGTGTCCGGGGGATCTATCTGGCCGGCGGATCGGAGGCGCTCCAGACACCGTCGGAGGAGCGCCTCCCGAATCAAGCTGGTGAGCGGTCGGCCGAAACCGGAGGCGCGCCGAAGGTCGGCGCTGGCTCGGTGGAAGGCCGACCCCCGACGAACCAGCTCCACCAGCGGCCCGAGGAGCGAAGACCGGTCAGCGTGAGTCTCCAGGTGGACAAGCGCCGCCCCAGCGTCGCCGAGCAGGAGCCAGGCGGCTGCGGCCCGCTCTGCGTCGTCAGCCCGGGTGGCCGCGAGGAGGTCACTTTCCCAACGCGGCATGAGCTCCAGCGCGGTCGCAGCGACGCTCAGGAGCGCTTCGCCGGCTCCCCATCGGAGCAGAGACACCGCGTAGGTCTCTCCGAGGACCTCCAAGGGGAATGGCTCGCCCCCGCTCTCCGCTTGTTCGATGAGGCTCTCGATTCGAGAGACCCGCTCCGACGTCCGCTGCGCGTGGCCGCTGGTGTCGATGAAGCCCACGAGCACCGCGGGGAGGTGCTCAGCGCCTACCGTTCGGTGGGGAACACCCGCCTCCGTCCAGACACCGCCGACACGTTCCCACTCTTCTGGCCGGAGGAGGATGAGCACCTGGCACCATGCGCGGGTGAGGCGCGTATAGGCCCGAGCACGGGCATCGAAGTCTACCCCGTCCCCGAAGAGCCCGAGCAACACCACCGCCGGCCACTCCAAGCCCTTCGCCTCCTCGACCGCGAGCGCGTCGAGGTGCGGCCCGAGCGGGCCCTCCGACACCGGGAGGACGACGACGCGGTCGTCGCGGTCTCGACCTCGGAAGGCGGTGCTCGCCGCCTCGTGCAGGAGCGCCTCGGGGGCGTCACACACGTGGACAAGCACCAATCCGCCAGGCTGAAGGCGCTCGGGATCCGCGGTCTCCGCTCGGCGGTGGCGACCCCCGACGAGGGAGCCGTCCATGAGGGAGGCCGCCGCACGGGCGATGTTGGCCGGGGTTCGGTGCGAACCGGGGAGGCTCACCCTTCGATGCCCCCCGCCACGGCCGAGCTCTGGAGCCAGCCCGCTCGTGAAGTCCTGAACGTCAGACCAGGAAAAAGCAGAGGGTGTGATCCGCTGGTTCTCATCCCCGAACAGGGCGAGGGTGGTTCGAGGGCCGCCCCGCGCGCTTCGGTGCCACGCCGCCTTCACCAGCGTCTGCCACTCACCGGGGGCAAGGTCCTGAGCTTCGTCGACGAGGATCAAGAGCTCTCGCCCCCGATGAAGGTGCCGAAGCGGGTCCAAGGTGGCGCGGGCCCGCTCCCACCGAAGCGCGCGGTCGGGGGGTCGGCAACCTCCGAGCGCAGCCCGCAGCGCGGGCCCCTCGAGCGCCTCCAGCGCCCTTCGAAGTTTGTCATCCTGATTGGACAGGGCGTCCTTCTCTTTGGTGCCTGTCGCCTGCTCATCGAACAGGACCGCGTCCACGAGCTCGACGAAGCGGGGGCCCGACGCGGTCGGATGTTCAGCCCTCCAGCGCTGGAGGGCCGGGAGCTGGTAGGCGCGCCGCAGCCAATTTGCGACCCAACCGTCGGGCTCACGGGCCCGCCCGAAGGAACGAAAGAAGTCCTGAACACGCTCAACCCAGACCTGGGGTGCGCTCGATGGAGCGCCTGCGCCGAATGGCTCTGGCGCGAGGCGCTCGCCGTCCACCAGCGCATCCCGGACCTGCCGCACCAAGCGGCTGGAGGGGACGAGGAACAGCACATCGGCGTCGCGGAGCCAGGCCTCCCGCGCGGCTTCGATAGCGACGACAGTCTTGCCGCTCCCCGGCGGCCCGACCGCGAGGTGCAAGAAGCTCCGCCTCTCGGCGCCAGCGCCTGCGCCTGCGCTGATCGCTTCCAACAGGTCACCCTGCCGCTCACTGAGCCAAGGGAGGACATAAGGGAGGACAACGGGTGAACCGAGGACGGTCGGACCCAACACGGGCACCGCACGACGAACGTACCCGTCTACGCTCCGAGGGTTGGTCTTCAGCCAACGTTCAACTCGCTGCTGCGGCCCCGCCTGGCGATAGGCATCCCTTCGCGGCACGAGCGCGTGGATCCAGACGGTGCGACGCGTGGACTCTACACCTTCGCCGTCTACACCCTCGCCCTCCACATCCTCAACATGGAAGAAGGCGCGATAGTGACCGTCCCGGAGGCGAAGGACGCCTCTCAAGCCGCCCTGCAACGCCTTGACCTGCGGCAATCGGATGGGCCCCTTCGCGGGGATCGCCGAGAGGCACTCCATCAGGTCGGCGATCTGCTCGGCGGGCTGACTGTGGACGGACTTGTGAAGGAAGGCGTTCATCATACCAGCGCTATCCGTCCGGGTCTCTGGGCGTCAGGGCCGGTCCACGAACAGCCAACGGTAGAACACCACCTTGCCCACCTCGACGGTGACCACGTAGGCGGCCGTGACCCCGAGGACGGTCGCGAGCAGGGCCGGGGGCATCGGGGCGAAGCCGAGGCGGTCGGCGCCGGGCAGGTAGGGGAGCGCGATGGCCACGGCGGCGACGACGACCGAGCTCCACCAGAGGGCCTTGCCGGGGCGGCTCTGCCAGGCGCGGCGGCGGGTGCGGATGACGAGGGCCACCGCCAGCTCCGAGAGGAGTGACTCGACGAACCAGGCGGTGCGGAAGCCCACCTCGCTCGCGCGGGCGACGTGGAGCAGCACGAAGAAGGTGAGGCCGTCAAAGACCGAGGAGATGAGCCCGAAGAAGATCATGAAACGACGAATGCCGGCCACATCCCAACGCTGGGGGCGGCGAATGAGCTCCTCGTCTACGGTGTCCGAGGCCATCGCCATCGCCGGAAAGTCGGACAGGAAATTGTTGAGGAGGATCTGCTTGGCGAGCAAGGGCAGGAAGGGCAAGAACCAGGACGCCGCCGCCATCGAGAGCATATTTCCGAGATTGGCAGACTCGGTGGTCATCACGTATTTCATCGTGTTGGCGAAGGTGGTCCGCCCTTGGATCACACCCGCGCGCAGCACGTCGAGGTCAGGCGACAGGAGGACGAAGTCGGCGGCCTCCTTGGCCACGTCGACCGCCCCCTCTACCGAGAGGCCCACGTCGGCGGCGTGCAGGGCCGGCGCGTCGTTGATGCCGTCGCCGAGGTAGCCCACGACGTGGCTGCGCCGCTGGAGGGCGCGGATGATGCGCTCCTTCTGATTGGGATCGACCTCGGCGAAGACCTGCGTGGCCTCGACGTGGTGGCCGAGGGCCTCGTCGGACATCTGGAGGAGGTCGTGACCGGTGAGCACCGGGGCCTCGGGCAGGGACAGGGCCTTTCGGAGGTGCTCGGCGGCGTATCGGTTGTCTCCGGTGATGACCTTCAGGCCGACCCCCAGCGCGGCGAGGGCGCCGATGGCCTCGCGCACCCCCCTCCTTGAGCGGGTCTTCGAAGCGGAGGAAGCCCATGAAGATGAGGTCGGCCTCGTCGGCGCGGCTGTATCGCCCGCGGTCCTTCACGGTGCCGCGGGCGACCCCGAGCACCCGCGACCCCTCGGCGCTCCAGTCGACGAGGCGCGCGTGGAGCGCGGCGCGGCCGGCCTCGTCGAGGCGGACAAAGCCGGTCGGGCTGTCGATGAAGGCGCAGACGGACAGGACCGACTCGAGGGCCCCCTTGGTGATGAGCTCGGCCGCGCCGTCTTCGCGCCGCACCACCACGGTGAGCCGCTTACGGAGGAAGTCGTAGGGGATCTCGCCGATCTTCTCGGGGAGGGGCCCGTCGGGATCCTGCGCGGAGAGGGCGAGGTCGAGGGGGTTCTCGAGGCCGGTCTGCAAGCGGGCGTTGACGATGGCGAGGCGGAGGACCTCGGGGGAGGCCGCGCCCTCGGGGTCGAGCGCGTCCTGCAGGTGCACGGTGCCGACGGTGAGGGTGCCCGTCTTGTCGGTGCACAGCACGTCCATGCTGCCGATGTCTTCGATGGCGGCGAGGCGCCGCACGATGACCCCGGCCGCGGCCATCCGCTCCGCCCCGCGCGAGAGGTTGACGAGCAGCACGGCGGGGAGGAGCTCGGGCGCGATGCCCACCGCCAGCGCGATCGCGAAGAGGAGCCCGTCGACGAGGGGCCGGCCGAGCCAGAGGTGGACCGCGAAGACGAGCAGGACGAGGACCGCCATCGCCTGGGTGAGCAGGCGCCCGAAGTCGCGGAGGCCCCGCTCGAAGTCGGTCTCCTCGGTCGGGGTGGCGAGGCGGGCCGCGATGTCGCCGAAGACCGTGGCGCGGCCGGTCTCGACGACGAGCATCCGCGCCGAGCCGCTGCGCACGTTCGTGCCGAGGTAGACCGCGTTCGTGCGGGCGGAGAGGGCGGCGTCAGCCGGTGAGGGCGCGGCGGTCTTCTCGACGGGGAAGGTCTCTCCGGTGAGGCTGGCCTGATTGACGAAGAAGTCGCGGGCCTCGAGCACCACGCCGTCGGCGGGGATCAGGCTCCCGGCCGACAGGCGCACGACGTCACCCCGCACGACCGCCTCGGCGGGCACCTGGAGCGCCGCCCCGCCGCGCTCGACCGTGGTGAGCACGGTGACCCGCGCGCGGAGGCGGCCGAGGGCCTCTCCGGCCCGCCGCTCCTGCCACCACTCCACCCCGGCGCTCACGAAGACGATGGTGAGCACGATCGCGGCGTCCACCCACTCGCCCACCGCGAGCGAGATCAGCGCGGCGACGATCAGCAGCAGCACGAGCGGGTTGCCGAGCTGGGCGAAGAGGGCCCGCCAGGCGCTCCGCTCGGCGCGATCGACGACGCGGTTGGGGCCGTCTCGCCGGAGCCGGGCGGCGGCCTCGGCGGGATCGAGGCCCCTCGGCGTGGAGAGCCCGGCGACCAGCTCCGCCGTGGGGCGGCTCCACCAAGGGGGGGGCAGGGGCATGGTCACCTCGGGGCCGCGCGGGCGATCGCTGCGATCGAAGCGGGTCTCAAGGTAGCCCGTCACCGGCCGAGGGGTGCGGAGCCCGGCCGAGGATAGGGTGGTCCGCCGGAGGTGCGCCGATGTCAAGGATGGACGCTGCCGTGCGGGCTCCTGGCGATCCGCTGCCCTGGCTGATCGTCCAGGCCGCGGGGGGCCAGCCCTTCGCCCTGTCGGGCGCCGCGGGGCGGCCGGTCGCCTTCAGCTGTCCGGGCTCCGTCGGACACCCCGCGGTGGGGGCGCTGCTGCGCGGCTTCGAAGCGGAGGCCGAGCTCTTCGACGGGCAGGCCGCGCGGCTCTTTCTGGTGAGCCAGGATCCCGCCGACGCCGCCCCAGGCCGCGCCCCGCCCGATCGGCCCGGGCGCCAGCTCATCCTCGACCTCGACCGGCGGCTCGGCGAGGCGCTCGGGCTCTTCGTCGCCGTGGCGGGCGCCCCCACCCGCCTCGTCGCGGTCACCTGGGTCTTCGACGCCGCGCTGCGAGCGGTCGCCCGCCTGCCGATCACCCACCCCGCCACCCACGCCGCCGAGGTGGCCGCGGTGCTCCGTCGCCTCGCGGCGCCCCCCGCGTTCTGCGCGCCCGTCGGCCTGGCGCCGGTCCTCCTGCTGCCGAGGGTGCTCGAGCCGGCGCTCTGCGCAGACCTCATCCGCTACTGGGAGGCCGGGCGCCCCGAGCCCACCGGCGTGATGGAGAACCTCGCCGACGGCGGCGCGCGGATGGTGGTGGACGGCGCCCGGAAGCGGCGCCGCGACCTGCTCATCACCGAGCCCCTGCTCCGCGCCGCCGTGCACGCCGCGGTCGTCCAGCGGGTCATCCCCGCCGTCGCCCTCGCCTTCCAATTTGAGGCCACGGAGGTGGAGCGCTACCTGCTCGCCGCCTACGAGGCGGAAGACCAGGGCTGGTTCGGCGCCCACCGCGACAACCAGAGCCAGCGCACGGCCCACCGCCGCTTCGCCTGCTCGATCAGCGTCGGGCCCGACGACTACGACGGCGGCGACGTGAGCTTCCCCGAGCACGGCCCCGCTCGATACCGCGCCCCCCAGGGGGCGGCGCTCGTCTTCTCCTGCGCCCTCCTGCACGCCGTCGATCCCGTCACCCGCGGCCGCCGCCTCTGCAGCCTGCCCTTCCTCTACGATGAAGCGGGGGAGCGGCTGCGGCGGTCGATGAACGGGCTCGGGGCGGCCCCCGCCGCCGGGTGAAGCGCGGGGAGCCCCTCGCCCCGGACATAGACGGCGTCGAGCAGCACGAGCGAGAGCAGGAAGATGAAGGCCTGGTTCTCCTTGGTGCTGATCCGCTCCGGCGGCGAGGTCCGGATCTTGTGGACCAGCGCGAGGGCGAAGGTGGGGTTGAGGTAGTCGAGCTTCTTGAGCTCGGCCTCCGAGCACAGGGCCTCGAGGTAGGCCGGCGCGGCGCGGACGAAGGCGGCGCTGTCGGGAGCACGGTAGGGGTGCTTCTTGCGGTCGATGATGCTGGCGGGGAGATCACCGCGAAAGGCCTCTCGCAGCAGCCGCTTCTCCACCGCGCCGTCGTCGAAGCGCCAATTGGTGGCGGCGGCGATGCCCACTACACCTGGATCGAGGAAGGGGCAGCGGTTCTCCACGCTGTGGGCGAGGCTCATCCGCTCCCCCTGGGTAGAGAGCAGATAGCCGGCGAGCAGGGTTCGGAACTCGAGCCACTGCGCCTTTTGGACAGGCGGCAGCTCGGCGTAGCCCGGGGCGGCGGCCACCGCCCGCTGGAGCGCCGCGAAGGGGTCCAGCTTGTCCTTCAAGAGCCGGGCGCAGAAGCGGCCGTTCTGGAAGCGGAGCTCGTGCGAGAAGAGCCCGGGCATCCGCTCGACAGAGAATTGCTGATAGAGCCCCGCGGCCGCCGCCCCGCCCGCCTCGAAGTGCGGCAGGTAGGTATGGAGGGCGGCGCTCCGCTGGCTGCGCTCCTCCGGGCTCAGGCCCGGCCACTCCGCGCGGAGGCGGGTCTCTCGGAAGATGTCGTAGCCGAGGAAGGCCTCGTCGGCGCCCTCGCCGGTGAGCACCACCTTGATCCCGGCCTCCCGCACCCGACGCGAGAGCAGGTACATCGGGACGAAGGCGCTGCGGAAGGCCGGCACCTCGGCGTGATAGACCGCGTCCGGAAAGGCGTCGGTGATGTCGGCGTCGCGGACGCGCAGCGCCTCATGCCGGGTGCCGAGGGAGCCCGCCACGAGCCGCTGCTCGGCCGACTCGTCGAAGTGGCGGTCTTCAAACTCCACCGAGAAGGTGCGCAGCGGGTGCCCGGACAGGCGACTGGCCAGCGCGGCGATGACCGCAGAGTCCAGGCCCCCGCTCAGATAGACCCCGACCTCGACGTCACTCCGCAGGCGCAGGGCCACGCTCTGCTCGAGGGCGGCGCGGATGGCCTGGCGAGCCGCCGCTTCGGTCGCGGGCGGGGGCTCGGTGTCGAAGCGGAGGGCCTCGTAAGGCCGGGTCTGGACACGGCCGCCCGCGACCTCCAGCCACTCGCCCATCGGCAGGCTGTGGAGGCCCTGAAAGCCAGACTGGTCGGGCAAGGGCGTCCACTGCCCGAGGATGGCGGCGACCTGCGCCGGATCCCGCTCGAAACGAAAGCCCGGCACCGCCAAGAAGGCCTTCATCTCGGAGGCGAAGAGGAGGCCGTGCGGCCCCTCGGCGTAGAAGAGCGGGCGCTTGCCGAACCGATCGCGCACGACGACGAGCCGCTCGCTGGCGGGCTCGTAGATCGCAAAGACGAAGCCACCGTTCAGGCGCGGGAGCCCCGCCGCTCCCCAGCGCAGCCAGGCCTGGAGCACGACCTCGGTGTCGGAGCGGGTGCGGAAGCTGCACCCCAGGGCCTCGAGCTCGGCGCGGAGCTCGACGTAGTTGTAGAGCTCACCGTTGTAGGCGATCCATGCGCGCTCGGCGGCGTCTGCCATCGGCTGGGCGCCCGCGGCGACGTCGATGATGCTGAGCCGCGCGGTGCCCATCCCGAAGCGGTCGTCGACATAGAGCCCGGCGGCGTCGGGGCCGCGGTGGGCGATGCGGCCGAGCATGGCCCGAAGGACAGACGGCGTCGCGCCGGGGTCCGCGCCGTGGGTGAAGAGGCCAGCGATCCCGCACATCGGCTCCGACTCCTCCGCTCGCGCCGGCCTACGACGCCGACGCCGACGCCGACGCCGACGCAGCGTCCGCGGCCCGGCCCTGTCGCTCGGCCACGAAGGCGCAGATGCTGCGCAGGTCGACCAGCACGTTCGTGGCCAGCTCTTCGTCGGAGAGGGTGATCTGGAACTCCGACTTGAGGAAGGCGATGAGCTCGAGGTACCCGAAGGAGTCCATCACCCCCTCCTTGAAGAGGTCAGAGTCCCGCGTGAGCGACTCATCAAACTCGACCAGGAAGGTGGCCTCGAGAAAGTTCTGGATCTTCGTCTCCACCTTCAATCTCCATCTGGACGGGACCGAGCAGGCGTCGGAGGCCCCATCCGGTCCACCTGCTCGATTCGGCGCGGCGCGACCGGACCGCACAGTGGCCGCACCATCGCACGGAGGCCGCCCTGGCGCAAATGCGCCCGCCAGGGGCCGGGGAGGGGGTGACATGATCGGCGCTTGGTGACAGGATGCGCCCTCCTCGCAGGGCACATCCGGAATGCCACCCTCCCCGTCCACCCCGCCGCCGACGCGGAGCGCCCTCCAGCGGTGGGTCGATCTGCATCGCAGCGAGATCACGCTGATCGGCCTCATCATCAGCTTCATCGTGATCTTCTTCTGGAAGTCGATCTTCATCCCCATCTTCCCGGGGCAGCAAGGCGTGTACTGGAGCCGCTTCTTCGGCGGCACCGTGGACTGGGAGATCTCAGAGGGCACCTTCCTCAAGCTCCCCTGGGACACCATCACCATCTACGACGTGCGCGAGCACGCCATCCGCGACGAGACCGTCCTGCTCACCACCGACGGGCTCAACCTCGATGTGCACTGGTACATCCGCTACCGCCCCCAGGCGGCCCGCCTGCCGGAGCTCCACCGCACCGTCGGCCCCGACTACGCGGAGCGGCTGATCATCCCCGAGGTGGTGTCCTCGCTCCGCGAGGTGATCGGGAACTACCGCGCAGACGAGATCTACGCCCAGGACGAAGCGGGCCTCCTCGCGCAGATCTCCGGAGACGTGATCAACCGCCTCTCGGAGGCCCCCGTCGAGCTCCTGTCCGTGCAGATCATGGAGCTCACGCTCCCGCCGCTGATGGAGCAGGCGATCGTCCAGAAGCTGATCGAACAGCAGACCTTCCAGTCGTACGAGTTTCGAGTCCAAGCCGAGCAGGCCGAGGCGAACCGCAAGATCATCGAGGCCGGCGGCCTTTCCCGCTTTCACGAGATCTCCGGCATCGACCCCCTCAAGTGGCGAGGCATCGCCGCCACCATCGAGCTCGCCAAGTCGCAGAACACCAAGATCGTCTTGATGGGGACCGACGCGGGCCAGCTCCCGATCATCCTCAACACGGAGCCCAACAGCCCCTTACCGGCAACGCTGCCCGCAACCCTGCCGCCACCGCTGCCGGCCGCGCCGCAGAGCTCGCCGACGAGCCCCGTCCCCCCGGTCGAGCCCTCGTCGAGCGCCGCCCCCACCGCGGCGCCCACGCCCCCCCCGACCTCCCGAGGGAACGGTGCAGCTCCTCCGCCTCCTCGTCCCCAATAATCTCCGCGAGCTCCGGTCGATCGTCCTCATCGCGGGCCTGGCCGGCCTCGCCAACGCGGCGCTCATCGGCCTCATCAACGCGGTGGCGGCGAGCTCGGCGAAGGGCCTGGAGGCCGAGGCCGACTCCGTCCTCCTCTTCCTCATCGCGCTGGGCGCCTACTACGTCGCCCAGCGGACGGCCCTGCTCCGCGCCAACGACTTCCTCGAGGCCCGGCTCGGCGAGCTGAGGCTCCAGCTCGCCGACAAGATCCGCCGCGCCGAGCTCCGCACCCTCGAGGGCCTCGGCCGCGGCGAGGTGTACACCAAGGTCGCCCAGGAGACGAACCACCTCTCCCAGAGCTTCCCCCTGCTGGTCACCGCCGCCCAGGCCGCCTTCCTGCTCTGCTTCTGCCTCGCCTACGTCGCGACGCTCTCGTTTGTCTCCTTTGTCGTGGTGGGCGGGGTCACCGCGCTGGCCCTGCTCGCCTTCTGGGCCAAGCGGCGGGCGCTGATCGAGCAGATGACCACGGTGACCCAGACCGAAGGCGAGACGCTCGAGACCCTCATCCACTTCCTGGAGGGCTTCCAGGAGCTCCGCCTGAACGCCGATCGCAGCGACGGCCTGCAAGCGCACTTCGATCGCGTGGTGACCCGCCTCCGCGAGCTCGTCGTAGGGATCGGCGAGACCTGGGTGCTGCTGCTGATGTTCTCGAGCGCCTTCCTCTACCTCCTGCTGGGCGCCGTCACCTTCATCCTCCCGCTCTTCTTCGACTCTTACACCGACATCATCTACAAGCTCACCGCGGCCGCCTTCTTCTGCGTGGCCCCCGTGGGCACCATCACCGCGGTGGCCCCCATCTTCACGAAGGCCCGCATCGGCCTCGATCAGGTCATGCGCCTCGCCGACCTCCTCGACCCGCCCCTCCGGCCCGAGGCCGACGGCTCACCGCCGATCCTGTCGTTCACCGGCTTTCAGTCGATCCGCTGCGAGGGCATCCTCTTCCGCTACCGCGACGCCCAGGGCCAGGCCGCCTTCACCAGCGGCCCCTGGGACCTCAGCCTCCACCGCGGCGAGCTCGTCTTCATGCTGGGCGGCAATGGCTGTGGAAAGTCGACCGCCTTGAAGCTCCTCTGTGGTCTGTACCGCCCCGAGGCGGGCGACATCCGGGTGGACGGCCGCAGCGTGAGCCAGGAGAGCCGCCCTGCGTACCGGGAGCTGTTCTCGGCGATCTTCACGGACTTCCGCCTGTTCGACCGCCTCTACGGCCTCGAGGGCGTCGATCCAGAGCGCGTCCGCGGCCTCCTCCGGCGCATGGAGCTCGACGAGAAGGTGGAGTACCTGGACGGACGTTTCTCCACCCAACGCCTGTCTACGGGACAACGGAAGCGGCTGGCGATGGTGGTAAACCTGCTCGAGGATAGGGAGATCCTCATCTTCGACGAGTGGGCCGCCGACCAGGAGCGGCGCTTCCGGGAGGTCTTCTACACCGAGCTCCTGCCAGAGCTCAAGGCCCGCGGCAAGACCGTGGTGGTGGTCACTCACGACGATCGGTACTTCCACTGTTGTGATCGGGTGATCCGCCTCGACCTCGGCACTATCGTCGCCGCGGCGCCGCCGCCGCCCGCGCCGGAGGCCCCCCGATGAACCCCCAGCCCCTGCTGCGCTTCATCCGGCGGATCCCGGCGCGGGACCTCCAGATCATGGGGCTGTTGAGCGCCGCCTCCGGCCTCGCCACGACCGCGCTGCTCATCGTGGTCAACGCCGTGGCCGAGGCCGTGGCCGACGGCGCTCACCCCGACTGGAGCGCCGCCATCGGCTTCCTCGCGGCCTTCGGCGTCTTCTTGACCTGCAACCGCGCCGCCCTGCTGCGGGCCAACACGGTGATCGAGTCCCAGCTTCGGGAGGTGCGCTTGGAGATCGTCGAGCGCATCCGCCGCTCCGAGCTCAAGACCATCGAGGACCTCGATCGCGGCGAGCTCTACACCCTGATCTCGCAGGAGACGAACCACCTCTCGATGGTCTTCCCGGTGCTCGTCGACTGTGTGGCGCAAGCGGCGGTGCTCGGGGCCTCCCTCGCCTACATCACCGTCCTCTCTCCCGCCGCCGCGGCCCTCTTCGTCGCGGTCACCGCCGTGGGGATCGTGATCTATCTCCGCAACGGGGAGCGGCTCATGGCCACCCTCTGGGAGGTGAACGAGCGGCAGGCGCGGATGCTCGATCGTATCGGCGACATCGTTGAGGGCGCGGTGGAGCTCCGCCTGAGCGCGGCCCGCAGCGACGGTGTGTTCGAGGCCTTCCAGGGCGCCTCGGCGGAGGCGGAGCGCTGGACCTCCCGCTTCGGCGAGCGCTGGGTGGCCATCGTGATGATGACCAGCTTCCTCACCTACTACATGCTCGGGGTGGTGGTCTTCCTGTTCCCCACCTTCGTCACCGGTCACAATCACATCATCCTCGCGCTCACTCCAGCGCTCCTGCTCGCGATGGGGCCCCTGTTCAAGTTTGTGGGCGCCGTCCCCCTGATCCTCCGCGCCAACGTCGGGGTGAGCGGCCTCGAGGCCGCCCTCGCTCGCTTGGAGGCCGCCGGCGGGGTCGCGCCCGCGGAGGCCCGAGCGCTGTCCGCCCAGTTCCAGGGCTTTCAGGAGATCCGCTTCGAGGGCCTCCAGACGAGCTACCGCGACACCACGGGCCGGGTCACCTTCACCGCCGGCCCCCTCCACGTGAACCTGCGCCGGGGCGAGATCCTCTTCCTCGTCGGCGGCAACGGCGCCGGCAAGTCAACCTCGCTGCGCATGATGACCGGCCTCTACCCGCACGAGGCAGGCCGCATCTGCATCGACGGCGCCCCGGTGGAGGGCGCGGCGCTCGCTGGCCTGCGCGAGCTGTACAGCGCCATCTTCACCGACTTCCACCTCTTTGACCGCCTCTACGGCCTGCGGGGGGTCGATCCCGCGCGGGTCACCGAGCTCATCGAGACCATGCGCCTCTCCCACAAGGTGCGCTACGTAGACGGTCGTTTCTCCGACATCAAGCTGTCGACCGGTCAGAAGAAGCGGCTCGCGCTCATCACCACCCTGCTCGAAGACCGCCCGATCACCGTCTTCGACGAGTGGCCGGCCGAGCAAGACCAGGAATTCCGAGAGTTCTTCTACTTCTCCATCCTGCCGATGATCAAGGCCCGCGGCGGCACCGTCCTCGCGGTGACCCACGATGATCGGTACTGGCATGTGGCCGATCGGGTCATCCGCCTCGATCTCGGCTCCGTCGCCTGGGAGAAGGCCGGCGGCGAGCTCGTGCCCGACCCCATGGGCAATTAGGCAGACCCACCAGGACGAGGGGCTTCGGCCATGCGCGCAGTCATCTTCCCCGGGCAGGGCTCCCAGCATGTCGGCATGGGCGCCGAGCTCTTCGACGCCTTCCCCGCCGAGGTGGAGCTCGCGAGCCGGGTCCTCGGCTACCCGATCCGCGCGCTCTGTGAACAGGGGCCCCTGTCCACCCTCACAGAGACTCGCCACACCCAGCCCGCGATCTTCCTCTGCAACGCGCTCGCTTACCTGCGGTGGCGCGAGCAGGAGCCTGCGCCCGACTTCTTGATGGGCCACAGCGTCGGCGAGTACAACGCGCTGCTCGCCGCCGGAGCGATCGACCTCGAGACCGGGCTCCGCCTCGTCGCCGCCCGGGGCGCCCGGATGGGGGAGGCCGACGGCGGCGGGATGGCGGCGGTGATCGGGCTCGACGCGGCCGCAGTGGAGGCCGTGCTCCGGGGCCCAGAGATCGGGCCGGTGTACGCCGCCAATTACAACGCGCCGCGCCAGATCGTGATCTCCGGCGAGCGCGCGGCGGTGGTCGCCGCCGAGGGGGCCTTCCGGGCCGCAGGCGCGACCGGCTTCGTCCACCTGACGGTCAGCGCCGCCTTCCACTCCCCGCGGATGGCGCAGGCCCAGGCCGCCTTCGGCGAGCTCGCCGCGACGGTGCGCTGGTCTGCCCTCCAGATCCCGGTGATCTGCAACGTCACCGCCCGCCCCCACCAGGACGCCGACCTCGCCCGACGGATGGTGGAGCAGATCTCCGCCCCGGTGCGGTGGAGCGAGAGCGTCCGCTACCTGCTCTCCCAGGGCCTGCGCGCCGCCGACTTCATCGAGGTGGGCTCCGGGAAGCGGCCGATCCTCAAGGCGATGGTGGTAGCCACCGAGCGAGAGGCCGGCCCCCTCGCGCCGCCCCCACGGCCTCGCCGTGGCATCCGCGCCGAGCACCTCGGATCACGGGCCTTCTGCGAGCGCTTCGGCCTCCGCCTCCCCGTGCTGGCCGGGGGCATGTACCGGGGGATCGCCTCGACAGCCCTCGTCGTGCGGATGGCGCGGGCGGGCCTCCTCGCCTTCTTCGGCGCCGGCGGGCTCCCCCTCTCCGAGGTGGAGGCGGCCGTCCGCACGATCCAGTCCCAGCTCCCCGAGGGGGCGCCCTACGGCGTCAACTTCATCGCCCACGCGGAGCGCCCCGAGGCCGAAGACGCGCTCTGCGACCTGCTCCTGCGCGAGGGGGTGCGCACGATCGAGGCCTCCGCCTTCATGGAGGTGACCCCCGCCCTCGTGCGCTATCGGGCGGCAGGCCTGCGCGAGGGGCCGGGCGGCGCGGTGGTGGCCGAGCACCGCGTCCTGGCCAAGGTCTCCCGCCCGGACGTCGCCGTACACTTCCTGAGCCCGGCTCCAGAGCGGATCGTCGGGAAGCTCCGCCAGGCCGGCCTCATCACCGCCGAGGCCGCCGCGCTCCTCGCCCGGATCCCGATGGCCGACGCCCTCTGCGTCGAGTCCGACTCCGGCGGCCACACCGACCAGGGTATGCCGCTCTCCCTCATCCCCTCGGTGCTCCAGCTCCGCGACCGCCTCGCCGCGGCTCGCCCGGCGGCCCCGCCCGTCTTCGTCGGGGCGGCCGGCGGGATCGGCACCCCCGAGGGCGCCGCCGCCGCCTTCGTGCTCGGCGCCGACTTCATCCTCACGGGCTCGATCAACCAGTGCACGGTCGAGGCCGGCACGAGCGCGCTGGTCAAGGACATGCTCGAGGGGATGGACGTCCAAGACACCGATCACGCCCCCTCGGGGGCCCTCTTCGAGATGGGGGCGAAGATCCAGGTGCTCCGAAAGGGCACCTTCTTCCCCGCCCGGGCCAAGAAGCTGCTGTCTCTCTACCAGCAGCACGGCGCCATCGAGGAGATCGACGCCGGTACCCGCCGCCAGATCCAAGACCGCTACCTCCACCGCTCCTTCGAGGCGGTCTACGAGGAGGTGCGACGAGGCTTGTCCGTCGAGGCCCTCGCCCGAGCCGAGCGGGTGCCGAAGCACCGGATGGCCCTCATCTTCAAGCGGTACTTCCGATACAGCACCGAGTGGGCCCTCGCGGGGGAGGCGGCGCACCAGGTGGACTTTCAGATCCACTGCGGGCCGGCGCTCGGCGCCTTCAACCAGGTGGTCCTAGGCGGTCCGCTCCAGCCTTGGCGCGCTCGCCACGCCGACACGCTCGCCGTCTGGCTGATCGAGGGGGCCGCCGAGCACCTCAGCCGCCGCTTCGGCGGGCTCTGGGAAGCGGACGCGTGAGCCACCTCGTCCCCATCCGTCGGGAGGGCCGGGGCCCGCCCCTCTTCGCGGTCCACAGCATGGCGGGCGAGCTCACGTGGCTGCCGCCGCTGGCCGCGGCCCTCGCCCCTCGGCACGCCGTCTTCGGCTTCGCCGCGCCGGGCTTCACGCACCCCGGGCCGCCCTACTCACGGGTCGAGGAGATGGCGGCCGCCTACCTCGACGCCGCCCTCCCGGTCGCGGAGGATCGACCCTGGCTGCTCCTCGGCTACTCCTTCGGCGGGATCATCGCCTTCGAGATGGCCCAACAGGCGGCCCGCCGCGGCCTCGCGCCGGCCGAGCTCCTGCTCCTCGACGCCTACGCGCCGTCCAGCCCGCCCATCCGCGCGCTCCCCCGCTGGGCCAGCAACGGCACCCTCGTGCAGCTCGCCACCAACCTGATCGGGCTCCCCTTCGGTCTGCGCGAGCCCCTCGGCCCCGGCGAGCTGATGGAGCTCTCGGTGGACGGCCAGATCGAGGCCGCAGTCCGTCAACTCAAGGCCCGCTCGGACATCCCTCACGCACCCGAGCTGCTCTCCCGGCACCTCCGCCAGAGCTTGGACGGGATGGCCCACCACGCGCAGATGATGGGCCGATACCATCCGACCCCGCAGGCTTCACACATCCCCACTCTGTTCATCCACAACACCCAGGGCTTCGTCAGCGAGGAGAACCCGCTCCGCCTCCCTCGGATCTGGATGAAGGATCCGTCTCCGATCTCGGGCTGGAACGGGCTCCTGCACGATGACGTGCGCCGAGTCGGCGTCGAGACCGAGCACTTCCGGATGACGCTGCAGCCAACGTGGAGCGATGTGTGCCGCATCATCGTGGACGCGCTCCGGGCGCACGCCGAGCCGCCTCCCATCGCCCCATTGGGAGCTCGGTGACACCGGCGAGGGCCCAGGATGGACCTTGAGGGGGCCGGTGACCTGTGGTAGCTTCGCTGCGTCTGTAGATGCTCGCTTTCGCGATCGGTGTCGATCTGAGCCTCTACACCCCGCCCCGGAGGTCCGCTCATGTCCGAACCCGCGCCCACGCCCGCCGTCGCCGCCGACGCCGCAGCCCCCCGCTCCAAGCGCGACCGCGCCTCCGACATCGTCCGATCCAACCTCGCGTGGTCCGCCGCAGCGGGGGTGCTCCCCCTCCCGCTGTTTGACCTCATCGCCATCACCGGGGTCCAGCTCAAGATGGTGGCCGAGATCAGCGCCGTCTACAAGGTCCCCTTCAGCGAGCACGCGGCCCGCTCGGTGATCCTCAGCCTCCTCGGCACCCTCGGCGGCGGGGCGGTCGCCACGGCCTTCGTCGCCAGCGCCTTCAAGTTCATCCCGGTCGCCGGCCCGCTGGCCGCCTGGACGACGCTGCCCATCGCCGCATCGGCGGTCACCCACTCTGTGGGCCACGTCTTCATCGAGCACTTCGAGCGCGGCGGCACGATCCTTGACCTCGACGCCGCGCGCCTCAAGCACTTCTTCAAGGAAGAGTACAGCAAGGTCGTCCGGAGCGCGTCCGAAGTGCGAGACTCGCTCAAGCCGGAGGTCGCTCCGGCATCGTCTCCCGCCTCGACTCCGACTCCGGCCGCGCCCGCTGTGCCCTGAACGACGAGCTGTTCCCTGAGCTCACCGCGATCCTACGTCCCCACCCCTGAACATTGGAGACTGTACATGTCCTTCCTGTCTTACCTCCTGCTCTGCATCGTATCCGCCCTGCTCGCCAAAGACACCCGTCTCGGCTTCTTCCTCACCTTTGTGGTGGCCTTCTTCTTCACGCCGATCCCCGTCTTCCTGGGCCTCTACGCCTTCCGGCCGGTCGCTCCGCCCGCGGGCACTACCGCCGCGACGACCTCCCCAGCCACCTGATCGGTCAACGCTGGAAGGGGTACGGGTGCCACGACTCGCCGTCGTGGCTCTCCACCTGCCGGGTGTGATCCCACTCGCGCACGCTCTGCAAGGCCGGCACCGCGGTCTGGGTGCGACGGAGCGCTCGTTTGCAGCTCGGATCGAGCACGCCGCGCTTGTGCAAGGTGCCGTTACAGTTCCAGAGGATGAGGTCACCCTCCGTCCAGGTGTGGGCGTAGACGTAGCGCGACTGAACGGCGTGGTCGTAGAGGCGCCGGATCAGCGCGCCGCTCTCGGCCCGACTGAGGCCGATCACCCGGTCCATGTCATTGAAGTTCAAGTACAGGTAGCGCGCCCCAGTGAGCGGGTGCTGCTTGACGAGCGGCTGGTTCACGGGCCAGGTGGGGTCTGGCATCCGAAACTCGGGCGTCGAGGGCGGGAAGTGGGTGAAGTGCTGCACCCGAAGGCCCTCGAGAGCCGCCTGGGTGGTGGGATCGAGGTCGGCGAAGGCGGCCGTCGTGTCGAGGAAGAGGGTCTGGCCCCCGCGCTCCGGCACGATCACCGGGTGCAGGATGTTGATGACCTCGACGTTCTCCTTCTCGGTGTCGCCCGTGTGCCAGCAGGAGGTGCCTCCGCGCAGCTCAGCCTCCTCCTCGGTGTAGGCGGCGGTGGGGTCACCCGTGCACAGCTCCGGCCCGTTGACGAAGAGCAGCAGGTTGCCCTTGTTGAGCAGGTGGAGCGGACCGAGCACCCCATCGCGACCCACCGCTGCGTCAGGGTCTGCCGGCGGGGCCCAGGCGTGCAGGCCTTGATCGCGGAGCGCACCCAAGGCGCGGGTGAGCGCGTCCTGGCGGGCCTCCGACATCTCGACGCCGCGGATCAGCACGACCAGGCGCGTTCCGAGCAGGGTCACGAGGCGCTCCACCAGGGCGGCGGATGCAGGCTCCTCGAGCCGTAGACCGGTGAGCTCGACGCCAAAGGTGGACGAGAGGGCGCGGACCGCGACGCCCTCGTCCGCGAAGTCCAACAACACACGTTCAACAGGGGTCGACATCATCATTCCAGCTGAGCTCAGGGGGAACCGGCGAACGTGTGCAAGATGACCGCAGCGGCAAGGATCAGGCCGATCAACGAAACGCCGAGGACCACCTTGCGGTAGGTGACGGCCCGCCGGTCGGCAGCAAGGAAGGTCTCGGTCAGGCTGTTCTCGAAGTCGTCGTCGAGCTCAGCGTTCAACGCCGCCCCGTGCGGCGCCCGCCCCTTGACGGGCGGGTGGAGCCCGTTCGGCGCGCCCGAGGGCCACCGCGGCGGCGGGCGGATGGGGGGCTCCACGCCGCGGGCCGACGCCTCGCCGAAGCCGTCCATGAGCAGGGAGTCGTGCGTGCGGGAGTCCGGCGAGGGGAGCGGGAGGAGCGTGGGGGAGACGGCCGGGGAGCGGACCTCGGCCGCCAAGCTGGGGGGCCGCATCATCGAGACACAGACGTCATCGAGCGCCGGCTGGTGGGTCCGATCGGGAGGCAGGCCCTCCAGGACCAAGGAGAGCGCGTAGGCCATCTCGGCGGCGGTGGCGTAGCGGTCTCGAACCGAGAAGGCCGTCGCCTTCAGGAAGACCTCCCGGATCCCGGGAGCCAGCATCAAGGCGAGGCGCTGGCGATGCTCCTCTCCGTAGACGCCGACCGGGGCCCGAGCCGTGGCGAGCGCGAACAGCGTGGCACCGAACCCAAAGATATCCGCCTGAAACTCCACATGGCTGGCGTCGGTCACCTGCTCGGGCGCCATGAAGCTCTCGGTGCCCATCCCGACCCCCTGCCGGGTGAGCGGTTGGCCACCCTGCAGCAGCCGTGCGATGCCGAAGTCTCCGAGCTTGACCACGCCGCCTCTGCCGATCAGCAGGTTCGCCGGCTTGATGTCACGGTGCACGACGTTGTCGTCGTGGGCGACCGCGAGCGCGCCCAGCAGGCCGAGGCTCACCTCGCAGAGGCGCCTGGGCTCGAGCGGGCCGTTGCGGATCACCCACGCCTCGAGGCTCCCTCCCGCCAACAGCTCCATGACGATCCAGGCCTGCTCGGCTGTCTCGCCGTAGTCATGCACCACCACCACGTGGGGGTGCTGCAGCCGCGCCATGATCTGGGCCTCGCGCACGAAGCGCTGGCGGGCAGCGGGGATCGCGACGAGCGCGGGGTTTAGCAGCTTCACCGCGCGAGGGACGTCGAACCGGCGGTCCCACGCGAGCCAAACCGTCGCCATCCCGCCGATTCCGAGAGTTCGGACAAGCTGGTAGCGGTCACCGGAGAGCTGACCTGGACGTTCGGACTGCATGGTGGGACCATCCTACGATCAGCGTAGAGCCCTGACCAGCCTCCGGGGGAGCACGGCGACGCTCGATCCACAATGCCAGGGCATCACTTCGGCTACTTTCACCTACAATCTCCAAATTTCTGTCACTTTCGGTGGAGCGGCCCGCTGGGCCGAAGGGCCAGCCGCGGATGCCATCAATAGGAGGATGAGGCGCTGCGCGTGACCTTCTCCGCCCCCCCCCCGATCACCCCCGAAGCAGGAGCGACCATGATCGTTCGACAGCTCTTCGACTCGGCCTCCAACACCTACACATACCTCCTCGGTGATGAACAGTCCAAGGAGGCCGTACTCATCGACTCCGTCTTTGAGCAGCACCACCGGGACGCGGCGCTGATCCGGGAGCTGGGCCTACACCTGATCGCCACCCTCGACACCCACTGCCACGCAGACCACGTCACCGGGGCGTGGCGGATGCGGGCTGCGCTTGGCTCAAAGTCCGCGCTATCCTATAGATATAACGCTGATAATATCGACATTCCCCTCGCCCACGGTGACCGGGTCACCTTCGGCGCCTCCGCCCTCGAGGTGCGGGCCACCCCCGGACACACCGACGGCTGCCTCTCCTTCGCGTCCGCTGAACATCGGATGGTCTTCACAGGGGACGCCCTGCTGGTGCGCGGCGCGGGCCGCACAGACTTCCAAGCGGGGGACGCCCGGCGCCTGTTCCGCTCGATCCAAGAGCAGCTCTTCACGCTCCCTGATGACTGTGTCGTCTACCCGGGCCACGACTACGAGGGCCGAACGTCGAGCACGATCCGCGAGGAGCGACTGTTCAACCCGCGAATCGGCGGAGGGGCCCGGGAAGAAGACTTCGTCGGCTACATGACCAACCTGGCCTTGCCGCACCCGAAGCAGATCGCCGTCGCCGTCCCAGCCAACTTACGGGGCGGCCGGCCGGAGGGCGGAGACGGACCGCCCCCGCCGCTTTGGGGCCCCGTGCTCCGCAGCTACGCCGGTACACCCGAGATCAACCCCGAGTGGGTCGCGCGCCACCGCGCCCAGGTTCAGATCCTCGACGTACGGGCCGAAGACGAGCTCTGCGGGGAGCTCGGCGCCCTCCGCGACGCCCTGCACATCCCCCTGGACGCCCTCCGCTCCCGCCTGGCGGAGGTGCCCGTCGCCAAGCCGGTCATCGTCGTCTGCCAGACCGGGCGACGCTCCGGGTTGGCCACGACCATCCTCGAGAAGGCCGGCCTGCTCGAGGTCGCCAACCTCTCCGGGGGGATGGTGCGCTGGCGGGAGCTCGCCCTCCCCTCCTGAGCGGGGATCGGCGCGCACGGCGCCGGTCGCGGTCGGATAAGGCGCCCGACCCCGGAGCACTCATGGACCTCAACACCGCCGTCGTCGCCGCTTATGAGGCCGCGCTCGGCGGCAACCCGCACATCGAGCGCAAGAAGATGTTCGGGATGCCCTGCGCTTTCGTGAACCGGCAGATGTTCTTCGGCGTCTTCGAAGACAGCCTCGTCGCCCGGGTGGGCCCGATGCGGGTCGCCGCTTTGGCCGGGCAGCCGGGGATGCGCGTCTTCACGCCGATGGTCGACCGGCCCTGGCGCGACTACATCCAGGTCGGGAGCGAAACCCCGCCCGCCACCCTCCAAACGTTGGCCGCCGAGGCCCTCTCTTGGACCTCCACCCTGCCACCCAAGGAGAAGAAGGCCAAGGAGAAGGCTCCGAACGGGCGGGCGCGGCGCGCGCTCAAGGCCGCTCAGGCCGAGGCCCCTCCGAAGTCTGACAAGACCGATCCAGAAGAGACGGGGTCTGAAGAGTCGGGCGAAGAGTAGCCCCTACGAGGCCGGCGGTGCGGCGCGGACCTGCTCCCCCGGTCGCTCCAGGCTGTACCGCCCGAAGGCCCCGTCGCGCAGGTCGTGCAGCAGCCGGTCGCTGGCACGCTCCATGTCCACGGCTCCCCCCTTCACCAGGAAGCCGCGGCGACGCCCGATCGCCTCGATGAGCAGCAGCTCATCGGCGGGGAGCTCGGCGATGCCATAGAAGCCGGTGATGGCCTTCGGGCGGCGCTCGCGGAGCCAGCGGGCGGCGAAGAGCCCCACCTCGAGGTGGTCGACCGCCCGCTCTCCGATGGCCCCGGTGAGCACGAGCTTGTAGGCGACCTCGACGGGCTCGAGGCGGCCCCACAACATCCCCGGCGTGTCGATCAGGAGGAGATCCGGGCCCACCTGCACACGCTGCTGCATCTGGGTGACCGCCGGCTTGTCGCCGGTGAGGGTGATGTTCTTGCCCGCCATCCGGTTGATGACCGTAGACTTGCCGACGTTCGGGATCCCGAGGATCAGCGCCGTCATCGGGCCCGTGCCCCGCCGCTTGACGAGGCTGCTGGCCGCCCCCACCACCGCCGGGAGCAGGCCTTGCAGCTTGCTGTTGTGCTCGATGGCGCGGATGCCGGGCGTGTTGTCGAAGGCGGAGAGCCAGTCACGGGTGACCCCCGGCTCGGCCAGATCGCTCTTGTTGACGATCTGCACGCAGGGGCGCTCTCCGCGGAGGCCCGCCACCACGGGGTTGTCGCTGGTGAAGGGGATGCGGGCGTCCAGCACCTGGATGACGAGATCGACCTTCGGCAGGATGCGCCGGATCTCATCCAACGCGGTGGACATATGACCAGGAAAGTAATGAATCGCCATCGCGGACCTGCAGCTGGAGGGGGCCCAAGCCGCGCCGCCCTAACCCGCCGGCCGAACCGGGCGCGGCCGTCGGGGCCGAAGTGATAGCCTCCCGGGATGCCCCGCCCGCTCGCCGCCCTCACGATCTTCCCGATCGCCGCCTCGATCTGCTGCTGCGGCTGCTGTGACGCCTGGGACTGGCTCATCGACCTCCTGAACCCCGGCCGCGAGCGCGCCTTGGCCGCCGGGGTCACCTGGCTCAAGCAAGACTCCGCCGCCCGCCGCAGCTTTGGCGGTGTGCGGGGCGCGGAGCAGCAGTGCCTTGGCGCCTTCGCCTGGTCCACCGCCGCCGGGCTCGCCTACTGGGAGATCGAGTACGACGTCGACGGCGAGAAGGAGGACGGCGTCGCCACACTCCAGATCGTCGAGCAGCGGGGCCGCTGGCGGGTGGCCGGCGCCACCCTCGTGGGCGCGGCCGGGCTCATCGTGGTCGGCGAGAAGCTCGAGCCCGACAGCAGCAGCGGCGGCAGCGGCGGCGACTGGGACGACTGAAGGCCGAGCGCCGCCCCCTCAAGACGGCCAGCGCAGCTCCCAGATGTGGTGCGTGTGCGGGTAGCGCCGCCACGTCGCCCCCGACTGTAGGCAATGCTGCTCCAACGCCCGCTCTACGCCCCCGCCGGGCCAGGCGTCGTGGCCGAGCATCCGACCGCCCCGCGCGAGGTGGGGCCGCCAGGCTTCGATGTCGGCCCGACACCCCTCGAAGGTGTGGTCTCCGTCGATGAAGGCGATGTCGATCGGCGGACCGTCATAGGCCGCGGCCACCGCCGGGCTCTCCCCCCGCCGCGGCTCGATGAAGGCGCCCACCCCGCTGCCGGCGACGTTGTCCTGGAAGGTCCGGTAGAGGCCGTCCTCGACGAGGATGCCCATGCCCTGGTGCTCGACCGAGCCCCGCCAGGTGTCGACGGCGATGACCCGCGCCCGGATGTTCATGTGGGCGAGGAGGCCATAGGCGAAGAGGATCGAGGACAGGCCCTGCCAGGAGCCCACCTCCAGATAGACCCCACCCCGGGGCAGCTGCCCCGCGAGGTTGAACAGGAAGACCACGTCACCGGGCGTGAGGAAGCCCCGCACCCCATTGACGGACATCATGCCGTCCGCGCCCGGCGGCTCGATCTGGAGCCCGCGGCTCAGCCAGAGCGCGGGCCAGCGCCCCAGATCGAGGGAGAGCCGCTGCGGCTCGATCGCGCGCAGCAGGGCCAGGGCCTTCGCGGGCAAAGGTGCGAGCGAGGCCTCGAGGGCCGGGTTTCGCTCGGCGAACCAATTTTCGTGGGAGAGGAGCTGCCGCCCCTCGATGTAGTCGGTCTCCGCGAAGCGGCGTCGCCACTGGCTCTTCCAGGCGAGCTGACCGATGGGCCGGATGTGGCCATGGTGGATGATATGGATGTCACTCGCGGTCATCCCCCGTCGGGCGCCGATCATCCGGTGGTGCGTCTGGTACTTGGGCTCCAGCGAGAAAGAGACCCGACGGTTGAAGACGCGGGCCTGCACGTCCGGATAAATAGCGGTCGTATAATGCGCGTCGTCGCGCTGCAGGTTGTATCGGGGGAGCTGGAGGAGGTCGATGCCCTCCCGGTCGAGGTGGGCCACCACCGCGTCCCAATTCGTGTCCTCGACCACCTCGTCGGCGTCGACCACGAAGCGCCAGGGCTTGGTGGCGAGCTCGACCGCGGCCTGCTTCTGCCGCGCGATGTCGTCGATCTCCCGGAAGGCGAGGCGGATCTGGAGGGGGTGCTTGCGGGCGGCCTCCTCCAAGAGGGCGTCCGTCCCGTCCTCGGAGCGGGAGCGCAGCAGGATGATCTCCTCAAAGCGAGGTAGGGCCCACCGGAGAAAGCGAGGCACGCAGTCGTCGCTGTTGGCGACCACCGTGCAGAGGCTGACCTGACGGGAGAGCAGGGGGGCGGGGTGGGCGGTGGACAGGGCGGCTCCTGCGTCTCGGCGGTGAGGAGGGCGTGGCGGCGGCGCGCGCCCGCGTGGGCGCTCCTTTCCGCGGCGCCCCTCGCTCGTCAAGGCGCCGCCGCGCGCGCGCCCCCGCCTGGGCGCCGCGGAGCCCGAGGGCCTCGAAGCTCCCGCCCGAGATAGGCGCTGGGATGCGCCTCGCCCGCGACCTCAGCGCCCACCTCCTCCGCGGCACCGGCCTGATGCGCCCCGAGGTGGTGGTCTTCGACATCACCCACCGCTGCAACAGCCGCTGCGCCGGCTGCGCCTTTCGAGAGCCTGAGGCCGGTGAGCTCCCCTCCGCTCGCTGGGTGGAGCTCGCGCGGGAGGCGGCCGACCTGGGCTTCCATGAGCTCGTGCTCACGGGCGGAGAGCCGCTCAGCCACCCCGACATCACCACCCTGCTGCCCGCCCTCGCCCGCCACCTGCCGGTCGCGCTGATGACCAACGGCCTCGCCCTCCGTAAGCACGCCGCCCTGGTGCGAGACGCGGCCGCGCGGGTGTTCGTCTCTTGGGACGCCGCCACCGAGGAGACCTACTTCCGCCTCCGCGGGCTCAAGGGCCTCCGCGCCCTGCGGGAGGGGGCGGAGGCGCTGCGCGGGCGCCCGCTCCACGCGCGCGTCACCCTCTGGGCCGAGAACATCGACGAGCTCGATCAGATCCGCGAGATGACCGAGGCCTCGGGCTGTGACGCCATGAGCGTCCTCGCGGCCGACACCAGCAGCGCCGCCTTCGGTGACCGCGCAGGTCACGCCTTGGAGGAGGGGCCCCTCGGCCAGGCCCCTCGCCCCGAGCAGCTCCCGCGGCTCTCCGCCTTCCTCTCCACCGCGGCCCGGGACCCCTTCATCAAGATGTCCGCCTACGCCCTCGACCGAAGCCTCCGCCTCAGCGAAGGTCAGGTCGAGGCCCCCCGATGCCTCGCCCCCTGGACCTCCGGCGTGGTCGATCCCACCGGCGCCTGGCGCCACTGCTTCTTCTTGCCCACCGCGGCCCACACCCGCGAGGGCCTGCGCACGGCGATGCGCGAGAGCCGCCCCGAGCGACGCCACCTCGACGTCGACCGCCACCCGGTCTGCGCGCGCTGCGTCTGCTGGCGCGGCTGAACGCGCCGACCCTCGAGGCGGACCCAGCGCCGCCCCCAGGGTGAGGGGGGGCCACCGTCAAGGTGATGGTCGCTCCGCAGGGCCCACTCCCGTGAATCGGGGGCGACGCTCACTCGCTGGAGTAGGAAGAAAGCGCCGTTCTCGCCGATGCTTGCCCGCCGAGGTGGCCCCCGGCCGAGCGGCGCGGTTGTTGCACCGTTCGGGGACAGACCCACGACTGGAGCACTCATGAACCCGACCCTCACCCACACGCCCCTCCCCCTCGGCGCCCTGCCCGTCCCCCTCTCCGTCGGCGCGGGAGTGACCGGCGACCAGTCGGTCGTCGCCACCTACGCCACCCACGAGGCCGCCGAGCTCGCGATCCGCGCCCTCCAGAAGGCCGGCATCGACATGAAGAAGCTGTCGATCGTCGGCAAGGACTTCCACACCGAGGAGCAGGCCGTCGGCTTCTACACCTCCGGCGACCGCATCCGCTACTGGGGCCGCCAGGGTGTGTTCTGGGGATCGCTCTGGGGCGTGCTCTTCGGCAGCGCCTTCTTCTTCATCCCCGCCATCGGCCCCCTCGTCGTGATGGGCCCCCTCGCCGGCTGGATCCTCGGCGCCCTCGAGGGCGCGGCGGTCGGCGGCGCCACCGGGGCGCTCACCGCGGCCCTCACCGGCATCGGCCTGCCGAAGGACAGCGTCGTGCAGTACGAGCTCGCCGTGAACGCCGGCCAGTACCTCGTGCTCGCCCATGGCAGCCCGGAGATGATCGCCCTCGCCCGCAACGTGCTCGGCCTCGCCGACATGCACCCGACGACGCCGATGGTGATGCCCCACGTCCACGGCGACCTCGTGGCCTGAGGGTGCGGTGGGGCGAGGCCGCCGAGCGGCGCTCGCCCCCGCGCGGCCACGCCTGTGGCAGACTCCGATCGAGGAGTGACCCACGGCGATGGCCCCAAAACTCCACACGGTCGAAGCCGGCCTCATCTGGGAGGTCCCGTCCTTCCTCTCTCCGGCCGACTGCGCCACCGCGATCGCGTCCGCCGAGTCCCGGGGCTTCACCGCCGCCCCGGTGACCACCGCGCGAGGGCCCGTGATGCGGACCGACATCCGGAACAACACGCGGCTGATGGAGGACAACCCCGCCCTCGCCGCGGCCCTGTGGGGCCGACTCGAATCGGTCACCCCTCCTCAGGGCGGGGCCTTCACCCCCGTCGGGCTCAACGAGCGCTTTCGCTGGTATCGATACGATCCGGGAGAGCGCTTCGCCTTCCACTCCGACGGCGCCTTCGTCCGCTCCGCGCTGGAGCGGAGCCTGTTGACCTGCATGATCTACCTGAACGAAGACTTCGAGGGCGGAGAGACAAACTTCGTCCCGAACATCCAGGTGAAGCCAGAGACCGGAAAGGTGCTCCTGTTCAAGCACGCGGTGCCGCACGAGGGTGCAGCGGTCACCCGGGGCAGGAAGTATGTGCTCCGCACGGACGTCATGTACCGGCACGGCTGACGGTCCACCGGGCGGCCTACCCCTGCGGCTCGTCGATGGGCTCGAGCTGGGGGGAGCCCGGAGATGGCCTCGCCGCTCAGGGCACCTCACAGGGAATGGAGCGACTCGCTCTGCCTCCAGGTCTTGGAGACCCGCTCAGGGTGCGATGTCCGCACCGAAGAACAGGAAGACCGCACCGGCCTGCGCGCCGCCTTCCGAGTCGGAGTAGTCCGTGACCAGGAAGTCGCCAAGTCCATCGGAGTCAAGGTCTCCCACTCCAAAGGCGCCCCCTCCTGTTCCGCCGGAGACGAAGAGCGCAGCGTCCTCCAACAGACTGGTGCTCGAGCCCGGATTGGCGACCAGCCAGGTCTTGCCATCCGCGTTTCCGACCAGCATCTCCGACCCCGTGGCGCCGTCAATATTACCGACACCCGACACCACGATGCCCGCCTGGTCGGCTATGACTCCGATCCATTTAGGCAGACCCGCCAGCGAAGGCCCACTCACGCTCCCATCGAGGATCCAGGCAGCGCCAGCGCTTCCACCACCTTCCGAGTCACCGGGGGAGCCAACGACTGCATCGTCGAGTCCATCGCCGTTGGTGTCACCACCGTTGGCCACGGAGCGGCCGAGATTGGCATTGGCGCCGCCGCCTGTCGCCGCTTCGCTGTAGTAGACGTCGTCGGCGTCAGCGAGAGAGTAGTTCCCCTGAGGCACGCCCCCGGGCACCAGATAGACCGCTCCGGCGTGGCTCCCCGCGAAGCCGTCCTCGTATGCACCTATCACAAGGTCAGAGATACCATCCCCGTTGTAGTCGAGCGGTTCTACCGCATTTCCTGCGACTCCGTTGTCGTGTGGGCCACACCACTGCCACTCCGCGTCAGCCAGCGACGAATTTTGCGAGGGAGGAGAGGCGAAGACGAAAACCCCTCCCGGCCGGGTGCCCCCAGGGAGACAGTCAGCCCAGGCTCCAACCACCACGTCGGCCAGCGTATCGCCATCGACATCGGCCAGACTGGCCGATAGACCGAACTCTTCAAACAACAGCGCAGCATAATCCTCGGACAGTGATTCCACACCTGAAAAAGGTCCGAACTGAAGGTAAATCTCGGAATGGTCAAACAAAGTGGACCCGACTGCAACGTCCTCGAAACCATCTCCGTCTGCATCTGCGCCATCAGAGAAGGCCTTGGAGCCGACACCTACTCCAGCCGCCGAGCCAATGAGACTGGCTGTGGCGGTCGCCACGCTGACGCTTCCGGAAATGGATCCATCCACCAGATCGATTCGCCCATAACTTCCATAATAGGAGCCGAGGGCCAAATCATCGTCGCCATCGCCGTCGACGTCAACGGAGGAGGACCAGGAGTATCCCAAGTAATAGTCGCTGCTGGTGGTGGCATCCCCAATCACCTTCGCCCCGGCATCACCCATATCGATCGTGTCGATCTCGCCGTTGCAGTCGTTGTCGAGGCCATCCGCAGCCCGCTCGGTCTGCTCGGGATGTACGTCTGCATCCGCGTCGTCGCAGTCATCGCCGAGGGCCTCGTAGCCGTCGGTGGGCCCGCAGGCGAGGGTGGCAGCACCCGGGTCCCCATGGCCATCGCCGTCGAGGTCTGCGTAGACGACGCTGCCATCCGACGCACCAATCTCGTCGATGTCCCCGTCGCAGTCGTCATCCCAGCCATTGCAGCGCTCGACTGCTGCGGGGGAGATGGAGGCATCGGAGTCGTCGCAGTCCTCACCATTGTCGAGGTAGGTCCCCGGCGGGCGATGGCACTCGGCGACCATGAGCGAGGGGTCCCCGTACCCGTCACCATCGGCGTCGGGGAACCAGGGAGGCGCGTCGACGGCCTCATCATCGGCGATGTCGTTGCAGTTTGTGTCGAGTCCGTCGCAATACTCGTCGGCCCCGGGGTTGATGGCGGGGTTTCCGTCGTCGCAGTCTCCCGAGAGCGACGCCTCGTCTTGAAGACCTGCGCAGCGATAGGCCGCCGGCTCGACCTGACCGAAGGCATCTCCGTCGTTGTCGGGGTACCAGGCGGTCGTCGTGCTCAGATCAAGGCTGGGATCGGCGTCGTCGGTGAAGTTGTTGCAGTTGTCATCCACCCCATTGCAGACCTCGATCGCGGCAGGGTTGATCTCGGGGTCTTCATCGTCGCAGTCCCCCTCCTCTGGCGAGAAGCCGTCTCCGTCGTTGTCGCCGCTGTCGGCCTCCGACGGGAAGCTGCACACGACCGAGCAAGAGCCCTCGCCATCCAGGCGGCAGCTGCCGCTGATCTCCGTCCACCCCACCGCAGTGCCACACTCCTCCAAGCTCGACGAGCTCGACGCCCCCTCGAAGTCCCCGCCGTGAGAGAGGCAGGTCTCCTGCAGCATGTCGAGCTCCTCCGCCGTGCAGGAGCCCTCCGTGGTGCCCTTGCCCTTGCAGCCTACGGAGAGGAGCCCCGCGATGCACAGCACCCACAGCAATTGGAGTCGGGGCATCGGGCTGGGCATGGGGAGGTCCGGGTTCAAGGCGGCAGGTTACCACCAAGAGGGCGCGAGCTGCCGGGGCGGAAGCAGATCCAGGGGCCAAGGGCCCGGGAGGCCCTCAGGTTCAGGACAATCGCACTGGGCGGACCCCGATGCCCCAGTCCAGCACCAGCCGGGCGAGGGAGGCCCAGGTGTCATCGCCACCCGCGAAGAGCAAGCCCGCAGCGTCACGGCTGTTGAGGTCGGCGAGATGCCCGGCGCATCGGGCTGTGGTCCCCGTCGGCAGGGAGCCCTTGAGCTCCTCGTACCGTCCCCGCTTATCCGGAAAAAACGCGCCTTCCTGCTGTCTCCCCTCCCATTGAGCGCCCAGCATTCGGTCCACCGGACTGAATGCAGCAAGCAGAAGGGGCAAGGGTCGCAGGTTCTCAACTTCTCGCGCCGCAAGTACCTCCACATGTGCAGGGGACCTCAGCTTGACACAGGCGGCGAGCGCCTTCCAGGCTGTCTGGCCCTCTCGGGGTGCTTCACCCGGTGCGGAGACGTCAGCGTCCACGACACAGAGGACAGGGGCGCCATGACGGGAGATTCTCACCAGCTCGTCTCCGATTTGCCCTCCTCCCCCGAGGCCTGGACGGATGCAGAGCTGAATGTAGCGGGGGCAAGAGTAATCCTTGTGTGCGAAGAGCGCTCTCGCCGCCTGCTCGAACAAATTCGCGTCCGCCTGCCCCTCGGTGAGCAGCGTGGTCGCGGCGGCGGCGTCCATATCGTCGAGGGCGGTGACGGGGAGCTGATAGACCGACTTCGCGTGGTCCGCCCAGCCACGCGGCCAACGGGCCGGCCCGACATCGACGCGCACGGTCGCTGCATTCAGGAGGGGGGGCGCGTCCTTGAGCCGCTTCCCGAGCTCCTCCAGAGCCCCGCGGGAGCGGAAGTCGAGCTGAGCCTGCTTTCCCCAGTCCCCCAGCGCGGTGAGCACCCGCCGACCGCAGAGCAGGAGGTGCTTGCCCTCCGCGGCCCGGCGGAGGAGCACGCCGAGGGCCTCGACCGTGTGCCGCTCCTGAGCGCGGATGCCCTCCTCGAGCTCCTCATGAAGCCAGTAGAGCATGGCTCAGCGGGCCAGGAAGCCCGGGGGCCAGTCGGTGAGCACCCCCTCGGCGTCGTAATTGGTGCGGCGGACGGTGCAGTCAGCTCCCTTCTTCTCGAAGAGCAACACCTGTACATCCTCCCGACGCACCTTCCCCTCCGAGATGAGCTCGCCCATTCGGTCGATCAGCGCCTCGCTGTGGGTCTCCACGAAGCAGGGGAAGGGCGGAGGTCCGCCCTCGACAGGCGCCGTGACGAAGCCGAAGAGGTCGGCGAGCTGGGCCTGGTGGCGGGGGTGAAGGTGCAGCTCCGGCTGCTCCACCGCGAAGACCGAGACATCCCGCCCAGCCTCTCGATCCGCGCGGCGACCGAGGAAGGCCTGCAGGTAGATGGGGAGGACCTGGGAGAAGCCGAAGCCGAGGTCAATGAGGTTGGAACGAGTGCCGTCGCCGTCGACCAGCACGAGCTCCACGTTCGCGCCAGTGCCCTCCACCTCCATCCGAAAGCCGAGGCGCTCGGCGAGGAGCTCGTTGAAGGCGGCGCGATCGGCCTCGGGCAGGGCCAGGAACACGAGCGGCAGGTTGCGTCCGCTCGGGTCGAGGCGGCGGGCTGGGTCTTCCCACTGTCGGTAGTAGCGCCGGGGGCTCTCGCGGGCGGGACCGAGGTAGGCGACACGGCTGCCCCACTCTCGCAGAGAGCGCTGCGCCACTCCCAGTCGATGGTCAAGTCCTCTGGCCCACCAGAGTGCCTGGAGAATGGCCCACTCATCGTCCGTTGGCGCGTAAAGATTGTTGTCGCTCAGGACGCCTCGTGCAGCATCCGCCGATTTCCAGATCAGTGAGTGTAGGAGTTCTCCCTCCTCATCGTAAAGCGACTTGACGGTGACTGGAATGGCCTCAATAAATACAGAAGCTCTCCCAAAGCGTATCTGCCGACCGGCTTCTCCGAGGGACTCGCTCGGCACAGGGCCTTCGGCAAAACTCAGCGACGATAGAGGCCTACTTTTCCCAATCAGCTTCGACGAGGAAGTGACCTTTCCCGAACTATCAAGAGCAAGCTCGACGTTGAAGAGCCTATCTCGAATGGCCACCAGATCGGGAGCGTTGTGAGGAGCCTCGGAGGGAATTCGAACTGACAGCTCCAAGGGCGCGACCGGAGAGTCATCGAGTTTCATATGCACGGTCATGGGCTCACTTGTGGTTCGCCTTCGCACCGTCGCGAGCGTCCCAAAGTCGAGGCCCCCCTCCCGGCTCCACAAGAAGGGCCCCACCGTGGGGTACAGCACGCTCTGCTGCACCAGCGGCAGGAAGCGGAGGAGGCTGCTCTTCCCGGTGCTGTTCGGCCCGACGAGCAACGTCAGGGGCAGGAGCTCGATCCAGCCGGTGTCCTCGAAGCCGCGAAAGTTCTGGAGTCGGAAGGCCTTCACGCTGGACCTCGGCTGGGCCTCCGGAGCTCCCGAACGCCGAGCCATCCCGTTATCACCGCGGACCACCGAGCGGGAGCGAGCCGGATCCTCGGCCGACGAGCCGTCCGGACGACGCCGCGATCGGCCTCCTCCGCGCTCCGAGCCGGAACTCCCAGCGGCCCCTTTGATGCAGCACCCTATCCCTGCGGCTCCTCGATGGGCTCGAGCTGCGGCGAGCCCGGCCGCCGGAGGTAGCTCGCGAAGAAGCCGTCGCAGCGGTCGTCGGCGGCGCAGAAGCGGCAGAGCTCCTCCTTGTGGAAGGCGACCACGTCGGGGAAGAAGAGCAGCGCCCCCTGGAGCTGGTGGTCGGCGTCGACGTACCAGCGGTTCGCCGTGCGGCGGAGGCGGTGCTGCTCCGGGCCGAGGAGGCAGGCGGGGAGGCCCTTGATCCCGGCGGGGAGGCCCGCCTGGTCGAGCAGGCGGAGGGCCTCGCGGAGGGCGACCATCGTGCGGGCCGGAGTGGGCACCAGCGCGAGGTCTCCCCCGTTGATCGGGAAGGGGTAGGTGAAGGTGATCTCGGCGGGGCGCGCCGCGGCGAGCACCCGCGCCGCGGCCGGGAGCTGGCTCAGGGTGTTGGCGCTCAGCGTCGTGTTGGCGGCCACCCGCAGGCCCGCCTCCCGCGCCTCCGCCATCGCGCGGCCGGCCGCCACGAGGGCGCCCGCGCCCGGCTGCACCGGGACGACGAGCACGTCCACCTTGTCCGCGAAGCGGGCGATCTCGAGGCCGTCGAGGTCTTCAACGCCGACGTGGAGGATCACCCGCTCCACCCCCTCCGAGCGAGCCAGGGCCACGGCCTCCGCGGTGTCGGGCCGCGCGGCAACACCGACGCCCGAGAGCACGAGGGCGGTGCACGGGGTGGTGCGGGGCGTGCGCAGCCCCACCGTGAAGTAAAGGATGTTCGCCGCTACCTCCTCGGGAGACATGCTCCGGGTGGGCACGGGCGCACCGGCGCGGATCCGGCCCGGATAGCTGCGTTGGACGCGGATCTGCACGGTGGTGGGGGTCGGCACGGCCCCCGAGGTGGTCCATCGGATCATCCGCCGTCCATAACCTGCGCGGGCCCTCGGCCGGGCTCCCCTCCCCCACCCGGCGCCGCGCGCAGCTTCCAACGGCCGAGCAGGTAGGGCCCGAAGAAGAGCGGATAGAAGGACAGGATCCCCCAAGAGAACATGCCGAGGTGCATCCCCGCGGCGATGCCGAGGTGCATGAAGAGGCCGGCGACCGCCCAGGCTGGCGCCAGGCGGGTCAGCAGCAGCGGGGCTGAGACCTCGAGGAGGATGGTGACCACGCCGCCCAGATAGAACAGGGGCGTCCAGTCGGCCCAAACGACTGGGTCGAGGCGACCGGCCATCGGATCGGCGAGGATGCGATAGAGCGGCGGGAACTCTGTCGGGAGGAGCCAGCCGATGTCGGCCCCGAGCTTGAGGAAGCCGGCGCTGAGATAGACCAGGACGAGCTCGAAGCGGAGGAGGTCAGAGGCCCAGCCCCCGATCTGCGCGGCCGGCGGTCGCCGCTGGAGCCAGCCCTGCAACGACAGGCGGCGGTGGGAGCCGGAGAAGAGGAGGACAAGGAGCACCGTTCGCAGCAGGCGGTCTATCGCACGGTCCCCGGGGGGATAGAGGTGCCCGAGCTGCGCATACGCGAGGAGGCCCACCAGGAGCGCCGGGCGGGTGGCGACACCGAGGGCGCCGAGCGCCATCGACAGGAGCGTGATCAGCCACACCGCGGGCCCGCCCCAGTCCGCGGACCAGTCCTCCACCACCGAGCGGCCGCCGGTGATCCGCGACAGGCCGCCCGCCTCGTAGGTGCGCCAGAAGACCGGGACGAGGCCGAGCGCGGCGGCGCGCACGAGATCCACCACCACCACCGAGCAGGCGAGGATCCGCACCAGGGCGAGGGGGGTAGGGTCCTCCTGGCGGTCACAGCGCGCCCGCCAGCGGGACCACAGGCCGCTCATGGTCCGCTCTCCACGGTCCAATCGGGCGCGGCAGCCGAGAGGCTGTGGTCGAGCACGGGAGCGCCTCCCGGAAAATCAGAGACGGTGAAGCGGAGCTCCACCCGCTGGACGGTGGGCACGCTGGCGCGCGCCTTCTCGACGACGAGGCGGGCGAGCCCGAGGCGGTTGCGCGCCTTCGGGACCTCGGCGGCCGTCTCGATGACCGGCCGCATGCGACGGTTGCGCAGGGCCGGCTCGAACCAGTCGAGGTCGGGGTCTCCGCTCCGATAGACGAGAGCGTCGTCAAAGACGATCTCCATTCGGCGCACCACCATCGGGCCGTTCCCATAAAGATTCCAGCTCTGTCCGAGGCGGAGCGGGCGCTGGAGCGGCGTCAGGACGCGCATCATCGGCACGCGGACGGCGTTGAGGCCGCTCAGGCCATCGACGGCGTCGATCACCCAGGGCGGGAAGCCCATCGAGAGGCCGTCGGCGCGCTGCCGCTTCGAGAGGCCCCCTTTACCCACGCTGTCGAGGCCGGGGGTGGCGAGCAGCAGGAGCGCCCCATGGACGAGGAGGAGCACCACGGCGCGCGCGGAGGAGAGTCGAGGATCGGCCTTGGAGCTCACGCCGCGGAG
This sequence comes from Myxococcota bacterium, assembly GCA_044344255.1. Lineage (GTDB taxonomy): Bacteria > Myxococcota_A > UBA796 > UBA796 > UBA2385 > JBIJDH01. The sequence continues at coordinate 94,247 of JBIJDH010000015.1, read as the reverse complement.
CCTAAGCCAGCGAGGGCACCCAAGGCTACCCGCGACCCCGGCGGGCCGCCCCGCTCAGCAGCCGCCGAACACGAGCTCGGCGGCCAGCCCGACGAGGTCGTCCGCGGCTGCGCGCCCGCTCAGGTAGAGCCCGAGGCGGGTCACGGGGTGCGGCTCGGCTTGCTCCGCGCTGAGGAGGAGATCGGTGCGGCCGTCACCGTCGAGATCGCCGGCCCAGTGCAGGTAGGGCTCGTCCTCGGCCTGGAGCAGCTCCTGTCGGCGAGGAGCGGTCGCAGCGCCGCCCTCGAAGAAGAGCCGCGCGGGGCCAGGCGCGCCCGAGACCAGCCGGAGGCGGCTCACCGCCCCGGGAGGGAGGCCCGTCTGGGCGAGGGCCGGCAGGGACACGGGGGCCCCGAGGCGCACCACGGATGGGAGCGGCCCCGTCGAGGGCACCGGCCCCGCCTTCATCGCCGGCAGGCCGCGCAGCAAGATCACCGCGTCCTCGAGCCCCGGGGTGAGCACCTCGCGGGCGGACTCCGACCGATCGAGCGGGTGTGGCACGGCCGCCACGGAGACCGCGGTCGACTGGAGCCGAGCGACCCCTTCGAGAGAGATGACCAAGGCAAACCAGCCTGGACCCTGATCTCCGAGCGGGGCCTGCACCTCGTCCGCCGCGTAGACGCCGGGCTGCAGCAGCGAGACCGGCGGCGGGGGGACGGGCGAGGCCGAGAGCTGGAGGCCGAGGACGAAGGCGGGCGTGGGCATGGGCTCCTCTACGGTCCGGAGACGACAGGAGGGGGCCGCCCCTTCACACTCTCCAGACATCACAGTGTCCGGACAAAGGGCGAACGTCCATCGCCGCCGCGCGCCCGGCCCCCGAGCCGACCCTTGACGCGGGCCGCGCGACGGGTGAGCTGAACATATGATCAGGAACGCCTGGAACCCCAAGGGCCGCTTTCAGCTCACCGAGGTGGAGTGGGACGAGCCACAGCCGCCGGCCGCCCTCGAGGTCATCGAGGACGACACCAAGGGCATCCTCTCGCACAACAAGAGCCCAGACCTCGGCTTCTCCTGGAGCGTCAACCCCTATCGAGGCTGCACCCACGCCTGCGCCTACTGCTACGCGCGGAGCTACCACGAGTACCTCGGCTTCGGCGCAGGCACAGACCACGATCGCAAGATCGTCGTGAAGCGGCGCGCGGCGGCCCTGCTCGAGGCCGAGTTTGACCTCCCGGCCTGGACAGGCGAGCGGGTGATCTTCTCCGGGGTCACCGACTGCTACCAGCCGCTGGAGCGGCGCTACGGGCTCACACGGGCCTGCCTCGAGGTCTGCCAGCGCTACCAGAACCCGGTGGGCGTCATCACGCGCTCCCCGCTGGTCACGCGCGATCTGGACCTCCTGCTCGCCCTGCAGGCGTCCGCGGGCGCCCACGTCCACTTCTCGATCCCCCTGCTGGACCCTGTGATGGCCCACCTGCTCGAGCCCGGCGCCCCGCCGCCCTCGGCGCGGCTGAAGGCGATGGCGGCCCTCGCGGCGGCGGGGATCCCGGTGGGGATCTCGCTCGCGCCCGTCATCCCCGGCTTGAATGACCACCTCATCCCCGCCGCCCTCGAGGCCGCCCAGGAGGCCGGCGCCCGCACCGCCTTCATGACGCTCGTGCGGCTGTCCGGCACGGTGGCCACCGTCTTTGAGAGCCGCCTGCGGGAGCAGCTCCCCGACCGCGCCGACCGTGTGATGAACGGCATCCGGCGGGCCCGCGGGGGCGCGCTCACCAACAGCCGCTTCGGCGAACGCCACAAGGGCGAGGGCCCGGCTTGGGCGGTCACCGAGCAGCTCTTTCGAGTCTGGACCGAGCGCCTCGGCCTCAACGCGGAGCCCACGCCCGCCGCGCCGCTCACCTTCCGGCGCCCCTGGGAGGCCCGTCAGCTCTCCCTCTTCGGGGCCGCCGCGCCGGTGCGCGAGGCCTGCTGAGCCCGGAGGGCCCACCGCTCAGGGGGCGTAGTCGACCGGCGGGCAGGCGGGCAGCAGCCCAGCGGCGGCGCCGCGCTCGAGCAGGGCGGCGATGCCCGCGCGGCCGTCGGCGCCGTAGTCGCGGCTGTCCTCGTTGGCGTAGAGCTGGAGGTAGTGGTCGATCGCCGCCTCGTCGGGCAGCGCCGTCCCCCGGGCGTGCAGCCAGGCGATGGCCTCCGCGCGGTGGTCGAGCGCGTGGCAGATGCTCGCGTGGATGACACGGCTGGCCCGGGCGATGAGCGCCGGGCCGAGGTCGCGGCGGATCACGTTGCCGCCGAGGGCGAGCGGGAGCCCGGTGTCACGCTCCCAGGCCACGCCGATGTCGGTGACGAGGTGGAGGCCGTGCTCGTGGAAGGTGAGGCGGCCCTCGTGGATGAGCAGCGCGGCATCCACCTCGCCTCGGGCCAGCGCCTCGAAGACCGCCCCCGGCGGCACGATCGGCACCACGACCGGCTCGAAGTCGAGCATGAGACGGAGGACGGTGTAGGCGGTGGTGCTCGTGCCCGGGACGGCGATGCGGGCGCCGCGCAGGGCCTCGATGGACAGGGCGGCCGGAGCCACGAGGACCGGGCCGTAGCCGCGCCCGACCGAGCCCCCGTGCGGGAGGAGCTGCCAGGCGCCGTGGAGGCGGGGGTACCAGGCGACGCTCACCGCCGAGACGTGCGGCAGCTCAGCGGCGTCCACCGTCTCTCCCTGAGCCACACGGTTGAGCCGATCGGTGTCGGCCGTGCGGATGTCGAAACGGAGGCCCTCGGTGTCGAGCAGGCCGAGCAGCAGCGCCCGGAACATGAACAGATCGTCGGCGTCCGGGCTGATCGAGCAGCGGATCACCGGCGACGGAGGGGGGGCGACGGCCGGCTCGCCCAAGGCTCAGCCCTCGCCCGCGCGACGGGTGGCCAGCGCGTTGGCCTCCCGCAGCCGGCCGCCGAGGGTCGCGAGCAGGCGCCACAACATCTCGTTGCCGAGGGCGGGCTCTCGCTGGCAGAAGTCCTGGAGCTCCTTCCGCAAGATGACGATCGCCGAGCCGAAGGAGGCGCCCGTCACGGTGGCCGAGCGGTGGTTGGCCTCGAGCAGGCCGAGCTCCCCGAAGTGCTCCCCCGCCTTGAGCGTGGCGAGCTGCTGGTCGCCGAAGGTGACCGCCACCTCGCCTTGCACGATGACGTACATCGCGTCGCCCTCCGAGCCCTCCTCCATCAGCACCTGACCGGGGATGAAGAAGAGCTCCCGGCAGATGCGCGACACCCGCAGGCGGGCGTGGAAGGGCAGCCCGTGGAAGAGGAAGAGGTCTTGCATCACCTGCGCGCGGGCCCGCGCCGCCTCGGTCTGGGGCGTGGCCTCGGGATCGACCAGCACCACGGTCACGTTGTCTGGGCCGCCGCCGTCGAGGGCCGCCTCAATCAGCTTCTGGGCGGCGGTCTCCACCTCATCTTGACCGGTCAACTCTTCGATCAGCGGGGTGCTGACCGGATCCGAGAGGCCGTCTGTATTGAGGAGCAGCCGATCTCCGGGCAGGATCTCGATGCTCATCAGATCGGTGTTCACAGAGGGGTAAAGCCCGATCGCGCGGGTGATCACGCTCTTGTAGCGGGACTTCTTCGCCTCGTCGTAGGTCATCTGCCCGCTCCGCACGAGCTCGTTGACCATCGAGTGGTCCTCGGTGAGCTGGCGGATGAGGCCGTCGCGGACGAGCCAAGCGCGGGAGTCCCCGACATGGGCGAGGAAGGCCGCCCCGCCGCCCACGAGCGCCACCACGATCGTGGTGGTCATGCCGCGTCGGTTCGTGCGCTCTGCCTCATTGTAGACCCGGTCCGAGGCCCGCTGGCAGGTCTCGTCCAAGGCCTCCAAAACCTCATTTCGAGAGGACCAATCCATCTTCTCACCGTAGCGCTTCACAGCGGCGGAGAGCTTTGGCCCCGCCTCTTGGAAGGTCTCGATGGCCAAGGCGCTCGCGACCTCTCCGGCGGTCCGCCCGCCAACGCCGTCGGCGACGACGAAGAGGCCGTGCTCGGCGAGGGTGAGGAGGGCGTCTTCGTTTTGGCTGCGGCGCTTACCGGGGTGCGTCAGGGCGGCGTGGCGGATCATCATGGCCTCGGGATCGGGGTGGCCTCAAAGGACGGGGACAGGGATGCGCTGGATAGCGACCGGCGCGGCGCTGCTGCCCTTCTGTCGCACCATCACCTCAAGGGTGGCGGTGCCGGGCGGCTTCTTCTGATCAACGGTAAAAGAGGGGCCGACCGTGACCTCACCCCCGGCAGGGATCCGGGAGTCGCTGAGGGTCTTGTAGGGCGGTGCGTCTTCCACCTTTCGGCCGAGCTCGTGAACAAAGGGCGGCGCGAGGGCCTTGCCATCGGCTCCGAGCAGGGTGACCACGAGCTCGAGGGACTTGAAGGGGGAGCCCGTCGGGACGTGGTGCCCCGCGCCCGTGTTTTGCAGCTTGACGCGGGCCGACCAGACGCTGCCGCGCTGAAGCTCGGGCTGGTCAATGTCGACGAGGATGGAGAGCGCCCGCCCCACGTCGGCGCGGGCGGCGTGGGAGGGGGTCGCGGCGAAGCGGGTGGCGGTGGCCTCCCCGGCCCGGGGCGGCATGTGGCAGTCCTGGCAGCGCACGCCGGCCTTGGCCCAGGCCGTGGCCTTCCACTCGCCGTAGGTGTCGTAGAAGGGGCGGTCGGCGCCGGGCCAGGTGAGCTGGTGGCAGGTGGCGCACATCTCCGGGCTGCTGAGCTCGGCCGAGACCACCACCGCATGAGGCGCCCCGGCGCTCGGGTGGAGGCCGAGGATCTTGCCCTCGCGCACATGGCAGGCCGCACAGGTGACGCCCTCGGTCATCAGCGTGGCGTCCCAAGCGGGGTTCACCTGGAGCTCGGGCCGTGCGACATCGCCACCGACATAGCCGACGGCGAGACGCGGGTGCTGGTTGGAGATCGGCAGGTGACAAGCCCGACAGACGGTGGACTCCCCCGTACGCTGGAGGGCGGCTTGGTAGCTGGGGCTCGACCAGGCGCTCGCGTGGGCGGAGCGGGCCCAGTCGTCGTGCACCTGCCCATGGCAGGCGTTGCAACCCTGGGCCGACAGGTTGGCGAGGCCCTCCGGCACGGTGGGGATCGCGATCGGCAAGGGGGATGGAAACAGAGGGGGCGGTGGCTCGGCCGGGGGCGCCGCGACCGTGACGACGGGGACCTCCGCGGGGGCGATCTCCGTGGGGGCGTCATCCTTTTTGCTCGCGCGGCCGGCGAGGGCCACCCCCACGATCAGCGTGAGCAGGACCAGCAGGGATCGAATGATGGGCCACCTCTTCCCGGACATCTACGGCTGAGGTAGCCCGGATCCGCGTCTGGCGCCCACCCGCGGGGCAACTCACCAACGAGTCGATGAAAGCAGGTATATGGCGGCAGCGAAATGGAGGCAGTGAAATGGAGGCAGGGATGGAGCAAGCCTCCGACGGGGTCTGGACACCGCTGATCCACGCGATCCCCAGCGTCGCTGCTGCGATCGGGCTCTCGATGGTGCTGCTCTGGCTCTGGAGCCTCCGCCTCCGAGACGTGAGCATCGTCGATCCCTGGTGGGCCCCCGGCTTCGCGCTCGGCGCCGCCGTGACCGCGATCCTGGGTCTGGGGCCGGGCCTCCGGCCGCAGATCGTCCTCGGGCTCATCACCCTCTGGGCCCTCCGCCTCGGGCTCTTCCTCACCCTCCGAAAGCTCGGTCACGGTGAGGACTTCCGCTACGTGGCCATGCGCGGTCGTTTCGGCCCTCGTTTTGACCTCTGGAGCCTCCCCGTCGTCTTCGGGCTCCAGGGGCTGCTTCAGCTCCTGATCGGGCTGCCGGTCTACGCGACCGTGGGCGCGCTCGGGCCCGAGGAGCTCGGCCTGCTCGATCTCCTCGGCGCCACGCTCGCCCTCGCGGGGATCGGCTTGGAGGCCTGGGCGGACGCCGTGCTGCGCACCTTCAAGGCCGATCCCGCCCACAAGGGCGCCGTCTGCGATCGAGGCCCCTGGGCCTGGAGCCGGCACCCCAACTACTTCGGCAACGCCCTGCTCTGGTGGGGCTTCGGGCTCTTCGCCCTCTCCATCGGGGCTTGGCCCCTGCTCTTCGCCCCGGCCCTGATGACCTTCCTCCTGCTGCGGGTGAGCGGCGTGGCCCTGCTCGAGCGCGACATCCACGAGCGGCGGCCGGCCTACCGCGACTACATCGAGCGCACGAGCGCCTTCGTCCCCTGGCCTCCCCGGCGCAGGAGGGGCTAATCCGGCGACCGAGGTGCCCGAGATGCAGCCCCATAGACCGGCCTCCCCTGACGATCTCGCCGCCGCGCTCGCAGACTCCGCGCCGCCGCCCAGCAAGCGCTCAAACGGGCCGGGGCGCGGGTGGCTCGGCTTGGTGCTGGTCAGCGCGGCCACCGGCGCGGCGGTCGCGGCCTACCTCACCGGCCTCCACCTCGACCTCTTCTACGGCGCCGGGGTGGCCGACTCCCTCTGCGACATCGGCGACACCTTTCGGTGCAGCACGGTCAACGGCGCCCCCGAGTCCGAGCTCTGGGGCGTGCCGCAGTCGGTGCTCGCCTTCCCCGTCTACGGCGCCTCGGCGGCGCTCGGGCTGCTCGCCTACCGGAAGGCCGACCGCCGCTACGCCCTCGCGCTCTTCGCCCTCGGCCTGCTCTCGGTCGGCTACAGCGCCTACCTCGCCTACATCTCTGCGGCAGTGATCAAGGCCTGGTGCCTCTTCTGCATCATCCTGTACGTCATCCACGCCGCGCTGCTCGCCCTCGGCGCCGCCGCCAGCGGCGTTCGCCCCGCCCGCTGGCTCCCCGCCGCCGCCGCCCTGCCGATCCGCGCCCCCGGGGTGGTCGGCGCCGGGGCGGTCGCCGGCCTCTTTAGCTTCGCCCTCGCCTTTGGGGTGTATGAGCAGCGCCGCGGTGTGGCCGCAGAGGCCGCCGCCGCCCGCGAGGTGGCCGCCGCCCGCGCCGCGCCGGCCGAGGAGCCCGCGGGGGTCTTCCGGGTCAAGGACGTGCTCCCGGCCGACCGCAAGCAGGTCCGCCTCGGCATGGCCAAGGAGGGTGTCCGGGCCCCCGCCGGTGCCCCCTCCATCGGCCCCGCCGACGCCCCGGTGACGATCATCGAGTGGAGCGACTTCCAGTGCCCCTTCTGCCGGCGCCTCGCCACCACGCTCCACCAGGTGGTCGAGGAGCACCCAGAGGACGTCCGGCTCGTCTATGCCTACTTCCCCCTCGATCTCGCCTGCAACCAGGGCGGCATCCACAAGTCCATGCACCCCAGCGCCTGTGAAGCCGCAGCCGCAGCGCACTGCGCCCACGCGCAGGGCCGCTTCTGGGAGATGCACGACCGCCTCTTCGAGGACCAGGCCGGCCTCGGGCAAAAGAACTGGCTGCGCTTCTCCCGCGAGCTCGGGCTCGACCAGCCCGCCTTCGAGGCCTGCATGGCCTCCCCAGAGACGAAGGCCGTGATCGGCGAACACAGCGCCCTCGGCGGCTCGCTCGGCGTCTCCGGCACGCCCATGTTCTTCGTGAACGGGCGCGTGCTCAGCGGCGGTCAGCCGATCGAGGTGCTGCGCGCCGTCATCGACGCCGAGCTCGCCGGCCAGAAGGAGGCCCTCGATCTCGACGTCCAGCTCGGCGTCGAGGCCAAGGGCGCGGTCACTGGAGCCCCGACGAGCGTGGCGGTCCCGGGTCTCGACGGCGTCACCATCGACACCTTCGAGGCCTCGGTCGTCGGCGGCCGCGCCGAGAGCGCCCCCGGCGTCGCGCCCGCCCGCGGCCTGAGCTGGACCGCTGCCCGCGACGCCTGCGCCGCCGCCGGCAAGCGCCTCTGCACCGATCAGGAGTGGTCCGCCGCCTGCAGCGGGGCGCTCTCCCCGGACACCGACCAGGACGAGCGGATCGCCGACGAGGAGCTCCAGGGCAAGCGGTACGGCTACGGCGATCACCGCCGGGTCGGCCTCTGCGCCGACGCCCGCAACCCCACCGCCGTGGGCGAGCTCCTCACCGGCGATCACCCGGGCTGTAAGAGCCCGGCCGGCGCCTACGACCTCACCGGCGGCGTGAAGGAGTGGGTGGGCCTCTCCCCCCGCACCGCCGCCCTCAAGGGGGGCTCCTACGCCTCGGGCGACTCGGCCCGCTGCGGCTACTTCCGCGACGACGTGGCCATCGACACCGAGGACCCTTCCAACGGCCTCCGCTGCTGCGCCGGTCCCCTCCCCTCCCTCCCCGCGACGGTGAAGGGGCGAGAGGCGGGAGAGCGCCTCGGCGACTTCTCGGTCGAGGCCCTCGAGGGGGGCAGCGTCCGCGCAGACAGCCTCCGCGGGCGCCCCGCCGTCCTCACCTTCTGGGCGAGCTGGTGCGGCCCCTGTCAGAAGGAGATGCCCGCCCTCGCTCTCCTGGCCACGAAGTATGCCGACCAGGGCCTCAAGGTGCTCGGCGTGAGCGTCGACAGCGAGCCGGCCAAGCTCGGGGCCTGGCTCCAGGCCCATCCCATGCCCTTCCCCATCGCCCGCGATCCCACGAGCGCGCTCTTCAACGAGTTCCCCAACAAGGGGCTGCCGACGACCCTCTGGATCCAGCGCGACGGCACCATCCGCCTCCGCACCACGGGCGTGCCCCCCTCGGGGGACAAGCGGCTGGACGAGCTGGTCACCGAGCTCCTGGCACGCTGAGGGGGTGCGTGGCGCCCCTCAGCCCACCACAGCCAGCTTGGTGATCAGCGCCACCACCACACAGAGCACGACCACCCGAACGAGGCGGTCGCCGCCCTGGAGCGCCACGCGGCTGCCGAGCAGGCCGCCGACAAGCTGGCCGAGGGCCATCAGCAGCGCCACCGACCACAGCACCGAGCCCCGCGCCGCGAAGATCAGCAGCGCGGCGAGGTTGGAGGCGAAGTTCACCACCTTGGCGTCGGCGCTGGCCGCCACGAGGGGGAGGCCGAGCAAGAGCGCGTATCCGATGATGAGGAAGGTCCCGGTGCCGGGGCCGAAGAAGCCGTCGTAGACCGCGACGCCGAAGGCGAGGCCGTGGGCGAGGCGCGCGGCGTGGGGGCGCTTCGCCTTCTCGGGGTCCGCCACGAGGGGGGGCCGGAAGACCATGATCAGGGCCACCGCGGCGAGGAGGCCCATCACCACGGGCTTGAGGACGGCCGGGGAGACCGCCATCACGAGGGCCGCGCCGAGGAGCGAGCCCGCGAAGCCGAGGCCGAAGGCGGCGGGCGCCCGCGCGCGGTCGACCTTCCCGGCGCGCAGGAAGCCGGACAGGGCCGCGCCCGAGCCCCAGACCGACTGCCCTTTGTTGGTGCCGAGCGCGAGGTGGGGCGGCAGGCCGACGGCGAGCAGGGCCGGGAGCGTGAGGAGGCCGCCGCCGCCGGCGATGGCGTCGACGAAGCCCGCCACCAGGGCCGCCCCCAGCAGCAGCAGCAGCTCGGTGGGCGAGAGGTCCTGGGCGGCCCAGCCGTCGAGCAAGGCCTGGAGAGGGTCGGTCACGACGGGAGGGCCCTTCCGAAGGGGGGGCTCAGCGCAGGGGGCTCAGCGGGGGGCTCAGCGGGCGCCGCCGCGGTGGAGCCCGAGGGCGTCGGCCGCTCTCGCGCTGAGGTCAGCGGGGAGGAAGGTGCCGGCGCGGATGTCCTCGATCACGCCCCGGTCCCGCCAGGGCCAGACTCCGCGCACCTCGTGCCAGGCCACCATCAGGAGCACGAAGCCGACCATCACGAGGGCCACCGGGGACCAGAAGCCCTCGACACCACGCTCGCCAGCGGCGCGGGGCGCGGCGGCGGCGCGGGGCGCAGAGGCCCGCAGCCGGGCGCCACGGGGCGGCTCGCTGTCGCGTGGCTCGTCGGCGCGCAGGGGCTGGGGCGGCGTGGGATCGACGGTGGGCCCCGAGGGCCCCGACCAGGAGGCGGGGTCGGGGCTCGGGAAGTCCACGGCGAGGCTGTCTTCTCGGGCGCGTCGATCGGGGCGCCGGTTGGCCGCATGGACGGCGTCGGCCGCCCAGTCCGCGAGCCAGGGCCCCTGTCCGCCCGTCACGAGGGCCCGCAGCTCCTTCCGGACCTCGGAGCCGGTGGGCCGGAGCTCGTGCTCGTACGCGAGCATCCGGCGGAGGAGGTCGACCAGCCCGCGCGGCTGCTCGGGGAGGGTCTGCAGCGCCGCCTCCACGCCCGCGTCGTGCCGACCCGGGTGGACGCTGAGCTGCCCGAAGGAGCTGCCCGACAGGGCCCGATAGAGCACCACCCCGAGCGAGTAGATGTCGGCGGCCGGGAGCTCGACCCCGTCGTGGCGCTCGGGGGCGAGGTAGCCCACCGAGCCGAAGGCGAGGCTGCGCGTGAGGGCCTCCCGCTGGTCGAACTCGGCGCGGGCCACGCCGAAGTCGAGCACCTTGACCTCCCCGCAGTCGGTGATGCGGATGTTGGCGGGCTTGATGTCGCGGTGGACGATGCGCAGCGGCTGGCCGCGCACCGGATCCATGCTCTCGTGGGCGGCCTGGAGGGCGGCGGCCACCTCCTGGCCCACCTCGCAGACGATCCGGGTGGGGAGCGGGCCCCCCTCCATCAGGCGGCCGAGGTCAGCCCCCTCGACATACTCCATCACGACGGCGGGCCGACCGTCGATGACCACGAGATCATCGACCTGCACCACCGCGCGGTGTCGCAAGAGGCCGAGCATCCGCGCCTCGTCCCGCAGCCGCCGCCCGAGCTCACCCTGCTCGTCGGTGCCCGGGTTGAGCACCTTGACCGCCACCTGGCGGACGAAGCCGGCCCCGCCCTCCATCTGGGCCCGGTAGACCGTGCCGAAGCCGCCCTGACCGACCACCTGGAGCAGGCGGTACACCCGACCGCTGCCCACCGCCATCCGGCCGCTCGGCGGCAGCGGGAGCTCGAGGGGCGCGGCCGGCTCCGGCGCGACACGGTCTGCCAGCCGCGGGCGGGCCCCCGGCACGACGACGGTGTTGTTGGGGATGGTCAAGAGGAGTACCTCATGTACTTTCTTAGCATGCCCCGGCGTCCACGTCAGCCCGGGCCCTCCGGCAGGGGGAAGCGGACGGTGAACAGACTCCCCTTGCCCGGCTGCGAGCGCACGGCGATCTCTCCCCCTTGGGCCTCGACGAGCCGCCGGCTGATGCTGAGGCCGAGGCCGGTCCCGTCGCGCTTGGTGGTGAAGAAGGGGATGAAGAGCTTGTCGAGATCCTGGGCCTCGATGCCCTGGCCGTCGTCCGCGACGCTGATCTCCACCGCGGGGCCGCCGCGGCGGGCGGGGCCGCCCATCTCTCCGATCGCCGCCCGCACCGTGACCAGCCCGCGCGTGCCCACCGCCTGGATCGCGTTGTGGACGAGGTTGAGCAAGACCTGGCGCACCTTGTCGGAGTCGAGCGAGAGGCGCGGGAGGTCGACAGGGACCTCGAGGCGGAGCTCCACCCCCGGCGGCAGGCCCTCCGCACGGATGAGGTCGAGCAGGCGATCGAGCAGCCGGGCGAGCGCCACCGGTTCGGCGCGGATGTCGAGGGGGCGCGCATAATCGAGGAACTGTGTCACGACACCGTTCAGGCGGTCGGCCTCACCGACGATGACGTCGAGGAAGTCGCGCACCTCGGCGGGGTCGTCGCCGGCGGTCTGCAGGTACTGTGCCGCCCCCTTGATGCCCGCGAGCGGGTTTCGGATCTCATGGGCGAGGCCGGCGGCCATCGTGCCGAGCGCGGCGAGGCGGTGCTGCTCCTCCATCTGCTCGACGCTGTGGATGTTCTCGACCACGATGGCCGCCCGATCGACGGTGCGCACCAGCCTGCGGATCTCCTCCTGCGAGAAGCCGTCCGACCACCGCTCGTCCTTCAGGTTGAGCCAGCCGAGCACGAGGTCACCCGAGCGCATCACGATGGTGAGATCGGCGTCCATCGCCTCCATGATGCGACTGCGATCGGTGGCCTCGTCCGGCCCCCGGCGGAGCACGAGGCGGCGGAGGGCCCGCTGCTCATAGATCCGCTCCCCCTTGTGGAAGCCGTCGGTGAAGGGGCGGCTGCCGATGGTGAGCATCACCGGCTGGTCAGAGGCCCCGCGCTGCAGCTTGAGGCGAAAGGCGCCGCGCTCCTGATCCCAAAGGTACAAGCTCACGAAGGGGCTTCGGCCAGAGGCCTCGAGCGGGCCCAGCAGCTCATTGCCCAGAGCCTCGAGCGAGATGGCCTTGGTGATGTCGCGATCGATCTCGTCGAGCGTCGCCTCGAGGCGACGGCCGGCGCGGTTGAAGGCGTCTCCGGCGAGGCTCGACACACGGCGCTTCAAGGGCTCGTGGACAGACAGGAACAGGGCCGCCGAGAGGAATATCTGAAACACGAGATAGGCCGGCTGCCACTGCTCCTCGGCGAGGAAGGCCAGCACGAAGAGGACCGAGATGCCGGCCCAGCCCGCGAAGACCACGGCCATGATCGTGAGCGCGACGATGCGGGAGAAGACCTCATCGAGATCGACGAGGCGGCGGAGCTGCACCACCTGATACAAAAAATAGATGAACAGGGTCCCCCAGACGGTGCCCACCGGCGGGACGAGGCCCTGGAGCGCGTACGAGAGCTCGATGGGATCGAGGCTCCCATCGGCGGCGTCCATCGGGTGGATCCAGCGACCGAGCTGCTCCACCCCGAAGAAGCTGGCCGCCATGAGCAGAAAGACGAGGAGGTAGCGGATGCGCGCCCGCTCGACCGGGTGGTCGCTCCGCCGCCGCATCTGCCACAGGTGGCGGATGCAGGTGCCGAAGCCACCGACCACCCAGAGCGACATCAGCAGCTCGGGGAGGCTCTTGTGGGGCACCGCGAAGCGAGGATCGAAGCCCATCGTCAGGTGGGCGAGGATGAAGAGCGCGCTCAACGCCACCCAGATCAGCGACAGCCGCCGGATGCGCGGGCTGAACAGCACCTTCGTCTCGCCGGTGAAACGCTCGAGGAAGGTGAGGATGCAGATCGGCAGGGCCGCGCCGCTGATCGCGTGTACATAGCGGGGGATCGGCGTCCCCAGCACGAGGTAGACCGCGAAGGCGGCATACGAGATCGCCGCGAAGACCCCGATGAGCAGGAAGGCCCGCCGCACGAGGTCGCGCGGGTCCCGGTACCAGGCCCGGAAGGCGAGGCCGAAGCAGAGCGCGGCCGCCGCAATGTAGATGAGGGTGTTCAAGCGCCGGGCCCCCTCTCACCGCCTCGGGGCGGCCTACAGGCTCGCTCGGATCAAGCCCGGGAGCCCCTCGACCGGCAGCTTCTGCTGCTCGCCGCTGCGCATGTCTTTGACCGAGACCACGCCCTCCGCGGCCTCGGACTCTCCCTGGATCAGCACGAAGGGCACGCCCTGGCGGCTCGCGTACTGGAGCTGCTTCTTCGGCGACCAGTCCTCATGGACCACCTCCACCCGCAGACCGGCGGCGCGCAGGGCCGCGGCGATCCGCAGGTTGTCGGCCTGATAGCGGGGGTCAAAGCGAGTGACGAGCACGTCCTGGCCGGTGCCGCTGGTCTCGATGAGGCCGACGGCGCGGAGCTGATCGAAGAGCCGCGTGGCCCCGATGGAGATGCCCACGCCGGGCAGCTTCGACTTGGTGTAGAAGCTGGCGAGGTCATCGTACCGCCCGCCCGAACAGACGCTCCCAACCTTCGGGTGGTCGCGGAGCACGGTCTCGTAGATGGTGCCGGTGTAGTAGTCGAGGCCGCGGGCGATGGTGAGGTCAATGCGGACGTTGTCCTCGGGGACGCCCTGCAGGCTGATCTGCTCCATCACCTGCCGCAGCTCCGCCGCCCCCTGTCGGTAGCGCGCGCTGCTGCTCTCGCGACGATCGAGGGCGTCGAGCAGCTCGGCGTTGGTGAGCTCCGCGCTCGCAAAGTCGAGGAAGGCCGACACCTTACCCGCGTCGAGGCCGAAGGGCTCCCGCGACAGGGTGGCGATGACGGCGTCCCGGCCGCGCTTGTCGAGCTTGTCTACCTCCCGCAGCACGAGCTTCTGGGCCTCCCCGTCCGCGACCCCGAGGTCCTCAAAGAGGCCAGAGAGCAGCTTCCGGTTGTTGATCCGAATCGTGAAGGGCCCGAAGTCGAGCTCGCGGAACAGGGTGTCGATGATGGCGGGGATCTCGGCGTCGTGGGCGAGGCTGAGCTTGTCCTTGCCGATGACGTCGATGTCACACTGGTAGAACTCGCGGAAGCGGCCACGCTGGGCGGACTCTCCCCGATAGACCCGCTGGATCTGATACCGTCGAAAGGGGAAGACGAGCTGCCCCTCGTGCTCGGCCACGTAGCGGGCGAGGGGGACGGTGAGATCGAAGCGGAGGGCGAGCTCCGCCTCTCGGCTCTGTTGAAGCGCGCCGGTCGACTGTACGAAGTAGACCTGCTTCTCGGTCTCGCCGCCGCTCTTGGTGAGCAGCACGTCGGTGTACTCCATCACAGGCGTCTCGACGGGCAGGAACCCGAAGGACTCGTAGCTCCGCCGGATGGTGTCGAGCATGGCCTGAAGGGCGATCTGCTCCCGGGGGAGCAGCTCCATCACGCCGGGCATGGTGCGCGCAGAGACGAGCGCCATCGAGATCTCCGAGTCCAAGGGCCGCCCTCGATAACCGATGGACCGCCGGACCGTCGATCGCGCCCGCGGTCCGCCGCCGAGGGGCGGGCTATCTTCGGCCGATGTCGACGCCCCTCTCTCGCCTCCCGAGCGTCTCTCGCCTCCTCTCCGATCCCCGGCTCGGCGCCCTCCCCCGCGCGGTGGTGGTGGCCGCGTGTCGGGCCGAGGTCGAGGCGCTGCGGGCCAAGCTTTTGGCCGGGGGCGTCCTCCCCGACGATCCCGTCCCCGGCGTGCTCCGCCGCGCGCTCCTCGCCCGACAGCCCAAGCTCCGGCCGGTGATCAACCTCACGGGGGTGATCCTCCACACCAACCTCGGGCGCGCCCCGCTCGGCGCGGAGGTGGCCGCCGCAGTGCACGCGGTGGCCTGCGGCTACAGCAACACCGAGCTCGACCTCGAGGGCGGCCAACGGGGCGGGCGGCTCGCCGGGGTGGGCCCGCCGCTGTGCGCGCTCGTGGGGGCCGAGGCGGCGCTGGCCGTCAACAACAACGCCGCCGCGGTGCTCCTCACGCTCACCGCCCTCGCGCGGGGCCGGGAGGTGCTCGTGAGCCGCGGCGAGCTCGTCGAGATCGGCGGCTCCTTCCGCGTGCCCGACATCATCGCGGACGGCGGCGCCCGCCTCGTCGAGGTGGGCACGACCAACCGCACCCGGGTCAGCGACTTCGAGCGCGCCATCACCCCAGAGACCGCCCTCATCCTCCGCGTGCACCCGAGCAACTTCCGGCAGGTCGGCTTCGTCGAGCGGGCCGACCGCCGCGCCCTCGTCGCCCTCGGTCAGGCCCGCGGGGTCCCCGTCGTCGAAGACCTGGGCGCCGGCCTGATCGGTCCGCTGCCCGCCGCAGTCGAGGCCGAGGAGGCGGTGGAGGCCGCCCTCGCCGACGGCGTCGATCTCGTCTGCTTCTCGGGCGACAAGCTGCTCGGCGGTCCGCAAGCGGGCCTCATCGCCGGGAGGGCGGCGCTGGTGTCCCGGCTGCGGGAGCACCCGCTCTACCGGGCCCTCCGCCTCGACAAGCTCGTGCTGGCCGCGCTCGAGGCCACCCTCCGCCTCTACACCGAGGGGCGGGAGGCCGAGCTCCCGGTGCGGCAGATGTTCGCCCGCAGCGCCGACGACTGCCGGCGGGTGGCCGAGCGCCTCGCCGCCGCCCTCCCCGGCGCCGTGGTCGAGGCGGACGTCGGGTGGTCCGGTGGGGGTGCCCTGCCCGGCGAGGCCCTGCCGACCTCCGTCGTCGCGCTGCGGGTCGACGACCCCGGCGCCCTCGCGGCCCGCCTCCGGAGGGGGGAGCCCGCGGTGCTCGTGCGAGTGTCCCGCGGCGCCGTGCTCCTCGACCCCCGCACCCTCCTCCCCGGCGAGGAGCCCGCCTTGTCGCGCCGATTGAGCGAAGCCCTCGCAGAGTCGGGCAACGCCCGTTAGGGGGCGCCGCGATGGCACATGGTTTCTACGAGATGTTGGGCGTAGACCCCTCGGCGAGCGCGGAGGAGATCCGCACCGCCTACCAGCGCAGGCTCGCCGAGCTCGTGCGCAGGCTTCGTGCTGCCCGCCGTCAGGGCGCCGACGTCCGCATCTTGGAGGGCCAGGAGCGCGACATCCGAGAGGCGATGGAGGTGCTGGCCGACGGCGGGCGCCGCCGCAGCTACGACGCCTTCCGGCTCGCCACCAGCCAGGGCCTGCCCGAGGGCGCCGAGCCCCTGTGGGAGCAGGCCCGCCGCGCCCTCACAGATCCTATCGCCCACGCCGCCCTCGCCGCAGTGCGCGCTCTCACCGACCTCCCCGTCGGGGACCCTCTCCCCGAGCCCCTGGCACCCTATGGCTCTCGGCGCTCGACCGTCCCCGCGCTCCGCCGAGCCCCTGCGGAGGTCGTACAGCTCCCCCCGCCGCCGCCGCCCTCCCACACGGCCAGCTACAGCTTCGAGGAGGACGACGACGACCCGGAGATCATGCCGCTGCCTCGCGCCGCCGAGGCCCCGTTGCCGGCCCCAGAGCACGAGCTGCCCACCGAGGGCCGCCTGCGCCTCTTGAACGGCGGCAGCCCAGCCGCCCTCGGGCACAGCCCCCCGCCGCGCGCGCAGGCCCCGGTCGAGGTGGAGGAGCCCGGCGACGAGATCGACCGCCTCATCCGCGCCTACGGCTTCGACGGTCGCTTCCTCAAGGCGGTCCGCGAGGCGCGGCACATGAGCATCGAGGACATGGCCCGCGCCACCCGCATCTCGACGCGCTACCTCGCCGCCATCGAAGACAACACCTTCGACAAGCTGCCCGCCGCCACATTTGTCCGCGGCTACATGAAGCAGATCGCCGAAGTGCTCACGATCGCCGATCGCGGCGTCGTGGACGGCTACATGTCCCTCTACCAGAGCGCCCGAGGCTGAGCCGCCGTGGAGGATGAACGCCCGCCGGGCTCGGAGGGCGAGACCCACCGCCTCACCGCCCCCGCGGAGGCCGGTCGCCTCGACAGCTTCCTCGCCCGCGCGCTGCCGCTGACCCGCAGCCGCATCCAGGGCTTGATGGAGGCGGGCCTCGTCTCGGTGGACGGCGCCCCCTGCGACCGCCCCTCCCGAAAGCTGCGCGGCGGCGAGCCGATCGAGGTTCATGTCCCCCCGCCGCCGCCCTCGGGGCTCGTCGCCGAGGACATCCCGCTCCCGCTGCTCTACCAGGACGACGCGGTGGTCGTGGTCGACAAGCCTGCGGGCCTCGTCGTCCATCCCGGGGCCGGCAACAGCTCGGGCACCCTCGTCAACGCGCTCCTGCACCTGCTCTCGGGCGTCGAGGACGGCGCGGCCGAGGACAGCCCTCGCCCCGGCATCGTCCATCGGCTCGACAAGGGCACGAGCGGCGTCCTGGTGGTGGCCCGCTCGCCAGAGGCCCACGCCGCGCTCGCGGCCCAGTTCGCCGCCCACAGCGCCGACCGGCGCTACGTCGCGCTGCTCTGGGGCCGCTTGAAGGAGGCCCGCGGCCGGGTGGACGCCCCGCTCGGCCGCCACCCCAAGGACCGGCTCCGCTTCGCCGTCGTCACCGCCGGAGGGAGAAGCGCCCGCACCAACTGGGAGCGGCTCGCCGAGGCCAGCCACCCCGAGCTAGGGACGGTGACGCTCGTGGAGTGCCGCCTCGAGACCGGGCGGACCCATCAGATCCGCGTCCACATGGCGCACATCGGCCACGCCGTCGTGGGCGACCCGCTCTATGCCCCCACGCGGGCCCGGGTGCCGCGCCTCCTCGCCGGCCTCGACCATCAGCTCCTCCACGCCTGGGTGCTGGGCTTCGACCACCCGGTCAGCGGGGCGCGCCTCCGCTTCCAGAGCGGCCTCCCCGACGACTTCGCGCGCCTGCTCGCCGCCCTCGGCCTGCCAGACCCCACCCGCCCGGATGCGGCCCCGTAAACGAACACGGCAAACGAACACGGTAAACGAACAAGGGCCGCCCGAAGGCGGCCCTTGAGGAGGAGCGGGCCTGCGAGCGGACCCGCAGCCCCGCCGCTCGCGCTCAGCTCACTCGCAGACACCCTCGTTGGGGTCGGAGCAGGTGCTCTCGGCGCAGGAGGGGTGGCAGGCATCCTGATCCACACACTCCACGGTCGCCGAGATCTGGCTGGCGTTGATCTCGGTGATCAGCACGTCGATGCAGTAGGGCTCGCTGTCGCTCGAGCAGGTCACGCAGGACGCGCCGAAGCCAGCGAGGGCGCCGCAGACCTCATCGGGATCGGAGGTGCCGAGGAGGGGCTCGACGAGCGGGGCGATGTCGCGCACGTCGATCTGACCGGAGAGCTGGGCCCCGCCGATCGCCGAGGCGTCGCCGTTGAAGGTGCCGGCGAGGTTGAAGTTCTTGATCGAGACGGCGACGCCCTGCACGACCAGCGCGACGTCCGAGGGGCCGGCCGAGAAGTAGGGGTTGCTGGACCAGTCGGCGGCCGGGAAGGCGATCGACTGGGCGCAGAAGTCCTGGGGGCCGCCGAGCTCGGTGGTGGTGGCGCCGACGAGCGTGAGGCTCGAGTCGTCCACGGCCAGCACGCCGACGAGGATGTCGGTGGTGATGGCGCCGGCGATGATGGTGCCGAGGCCCGCGGGCTGCTCCCAGTTCGCGGTGGTGAGGTCGACCTTGTAGGAGAGGCCCTCGGTGACGGCCGCGGGGTCGGAATTGGCGGTGGTGAAGGTGATGGTGCTCTCCTCCGCCGCGTCACACCAGGTGACCTTGAGCTGGTGGGCCGTCGAGCCAGCGAGGGCGGCCGAGGGCGTGAAGGACACCGTGGAGCCGGAGACGGTGGAGGTGCCGGAGACAGCGGCGCCGTCGGCGGTCCAGACGGTGATCTCGGCGGAGGCGTCGTCACCCGAGAGGGTGGCGGTGAAGGGGCCGGCGCCGGCGACGTCGGAGGCGCCGTCCGAGGGGCTGGTGCCGGACAGGCTCACGGTGCAGGAGGCGCCGTCGGCACCATCTTCACCCGCGCCCGCCGTGTCTTCCTTGTCCCCACCACACGCGGCGAGGAAGGAGAGAGAGAGAATCGAAACGCTCAGGAACTTCATGGTTGGTCTCCTCCAGAAATGGGACGGCCTGTCGGTAGAACTTCCGACAGGCCCTAGAACACGATGGGGCCCTGCATATTCGCCGCGAGAGGAAGAATACGGCCGCCCGTCACCCTCCCCACCCGCGCGTCCATCACAATACCCGGTCAATCACAATACCCGGTCAATCACAATACCCGGCCGTGGGATCCGCGCAGACGTTGGCCTCGCACGAGGGGTGACAGTCCTGCTCATCGACACACTCGAGGACGGTGTCCGCCTTCTCGTCGGCGCGGATGGAGTCCACGTACACGTCCACGCAGTAGACCGCGCCGTCGGAGTCGCAGGCGTTGCAGGAGACGCTGAAGCTCTGCAGCAGCACGCAGATCTCGTCCGGATCGTCGGAGCCGAGGAGCTCGGCCACGAGCGGGGCGAGCGAGCGGGCGTCGAGCTGACCGGCGAGGATGCCGCCGCCGAAGTAGCTGCCGTCCGAGGCGAAGGCGCCGCTGATCATGAGCGAGTTGATGGGGATGTCGAAGCCGGCCGCCGCGATGATGACGTCAGCCGGGCCCACCTGGAAGAGCGGGTTGTCGGAGAAGTCGGCCGCCTCGGGGAAGTCGATCGAGGGGTTGCAGAAGTCCTGCGGGCCGCCGATCACGGTGGAGAGCGCCCCGCCCATCTTCAGGCTGGTGCCCTCCGTGGCCGTGACCCCGATGAGGATGTCGCTGGTGAGCTGGCCGAGCAGGAGATCGGCGACCCCCTCCGGCTTGACGAAGCGAGCCTGGCTGAGGGCCACGGTGTAGGTGCGCCCCTCGAGAGAGGCGGGATCGGCGACGACGTCACCCAGGGGGCCGGTCGAGAAGCTGATGCTCGGCGCCTTGGGCTCGTCGGTGGCCTCGCAGAAGGAGACCGTGGCCGTGTACTGGGCGGCGGCGGCGAGGGGGGCGCTCGGCGTGAAGTAGAGGGTGGCGCCCTCGACGGAGGTGGTGCCAGCGACATCGCCAGCGGCGCCCGTCACAGTGACCGAGGCGGCGGCGGCCTCTTCGGCGGCGGCCTCCCCCGAGAACTTGAACTCCATGGTGTAGGAGTAGAAGAAGTCGGAGGCACCGTCGAGCGGGAAGGTGGAGGCGAGGTCGGCGGAGCACACCGTGGCGCCCCCGTCGTCGCCTGCGGAGCCCTCATCGCCCTCACCCTTGTCGCCGCCGCACGCCGCGGCGAGGGCCAGGGGTGCCAACAGCGAGGCGAGGCGGAGCGCGCTCGACCGATGAGAGAGAGAAAGAACACCAGCGATACGGGCCGTTCCAGTGCGAGCCATTCCTGTCTTCTCCGTCGAAGGGGCCGAGCCGGCGGATGGTAGCCCGAAGCTCCCGGCCCTGTCAACGGCTACGCTCCCGCCGACCTCCACGGGCCACCGGCGAGCGGCCCGCCCGAGATCCCCCCGGGGGTCACGCCCTGCGCTGCGCGGGACCGGTCAGCCTGCCGTGGTCGGCGCGGCGCGGCCCGCCTCGTACTTCTGGCTGAGATCTCCGATCAGGGCGTCCAACAGCTTGGCCTCACCGTCTTCGAGGTTGCCCTTGGTCTTCGTGCGGAGCAGCTCCAGCACCTTGATCGAGTGCAAGGCGACCGGCAGGTCACGCTCCTTGCGGCCCGTGCCGGGATCGGCGAGCTCACCGAGGTGGACCAGGGCCGAGCTGCCGATGCTGACGAGGAATTGGGAGAAGCTGCAGGGCAGCCCCTCCCCGCAGAGTCCGCTGGGCGGGGGGGTCGAGCTGTCCATGAGGGCTCCGGTTTGGGAGGGTGGGTGCGAGGGTTCGTCGAGGAAGATTCGTCGAGGAAGAGAGGTGAGCGCGGAGCGGGAGGCGGCGGGTGGGGCCCGCCTCGCTCAGAGCGAGAGGGTGAGCGAGGCCTGGCGGTCGCCGCGGCGGATGGTGAACAGCGCCTCGGGGCGGTGGCCGCTCTTGACCCGCAGGACGGCCGCACGGAAGGCGGCGACATCACGCACCGCCAGTCCGTTGACGGCGATGATGCGATCTCCGGCCTGCCCGCCGATGCGGGAGAAGCCGCCTTGATCGAGGACCCGCCGCACGACCACACCCTGGTCGTCGGCGAGCTCGACGCCGAGCCCCTCGCGGATGGCGGCGTCGACCACCGACTCGGGCAGGTGGCCCGTGCGCACCGCGGCCTCGATGCGTCGGTCGCCGCGCGCGACCTGGAGGTGGAGCTCGCGGTCACTGTCGAAGGCCGCCAAGAAGGTGTTGAGGTCGCCGCGCCCCTGGACGGTCTTGCCGTCGGCGCCGATCACGACGTCACCGGCCTGGATGCCCGCCTTGAGGGCCGGACCGTCGGGGTGGACGCGCACCACCCGGGCGGCCGTCGTGCGGCGCTGGCCGTCGAGGAAGCGGATGTCTTCGAGGTCAACGCCCAGCCAGGGCACCTGCACCGTGCCGTAGGCGACGAGGTCGCGGGCCACCTTCATCGCCCGATCCACCGGGATGGCGAAGCCGATGTTCTCGGCGTCCGGACGGATGGCCGTGGTGACGCCCACCAGCGACCCGCGGGCGTTGAGCAGCGGCCCGCCCGAGTTGCCGGGGTTGATGCCGGCGTCGGTCTGGATGAAGTCCTGGTAGACCCGCCGATCGGTCTCGATCGGCCGCTCGAGGGCGCTCACCACGCCGGTCGTGACGGTGTGGCCGAGGCCAAAGGGGTTGCCGATGACGATCACCGGCTCCCCGAGCATGAGGTCAGCGCTGGTGCCGATGGGGACGGCGGTGAGCCCCTTGGCCCCGCGCAGGCGGAGCACGGCGAGGTCAAGCTCGGGGGAGAGGCCGAGCACGTCGGCCTCGTAGCTCTTGCCATCGGCGAAGGTGGCCTTGATGCGGCTCGCGCTCTCCACCACGTGGGAATTTGTGAGGACCACGCCGTCGGCGGCGATCACGACGCCCGAGCCCTCCGAGGACTCGCTCTTCTGGCCGGTGGCGAAGACCCGGAAGGGGTCCTGCACCGGCACCTCGGTGGTGATGGAGACCACGGCCGGGGCGACCCGCTCCACGGCCTCCACCACCGGCGTTCGGCGGATGGGGTCGACCGTCCCCATCGGGGCCTGGACCGGGTTGAACGGGAGGTCAGGGCTCTCGGGCGTCAATTCCTCGGGGTGCGGTGCCTCGGGCGTGCCGCCGGCGCCTCGTTCGGCGTTCGAGCTCTGGGCGTCGAACGCGACCGAGGTCGCCACCCCGACCAGGAAGCCGACGGAGACGAGGGAGAGGAGGAGCGCCGGCCGTTTCATTCGAGGTTGGGCGGGTGTGCGGTGGAGCGAGGGCGCCGAGCTGGGCCCGCCCGAACACATAGGCGCCGGTTCCGGCTCGGCAACGCCCCCCCTCCGCCTTGTTCGAGTCGCCCCGAGGCTTGCAAGAGGTCCCCACCCCGCGCTACGAGTGCCCCATGACCCGCCTCGCCGCCCATCGAACCGCCGAACTTCGAACCGCCGCCTCCGCACCCAAGGCGTCCTGGGCCCGCCGGGCCTGCCTCCTCCTCATCCTCGTGTTCGCAGGCCTGTCCTGGAGCGAGGGAGAAGCTCAGGCGGCTCGAAAGCAGCTCAGCGTGGAGGAGCAATACAACCTCGGCCTCCGCTACCTGAAGCGGGGATATTACGTCAAGGCCCTCGAAGAATTCAATCGGATCCGGAACTATCACCGGGACGACCCCTACGCGATCAAGGCCGAGCTCGCCATCGCCGACGTCTACTACAAGAAGGCCGAGTGGGACCAGGCTCGCCTCGCGTACGAGGACTTCATGCGGATGCACCCCCGAAACGCTGAGCTCGACTACGTCGTGTTCCGCATCGGGATGAGCGTGTACAAGAAGGCCCCCCGCGCCGCCGGCCGCGACCAGACCTGGACCCGCCAAGCGGTCAACACCTGGTCGAACTTCGACACCCGCTTCCCCGACAGCGCGCACAAGGCCGATGTCGCCGAGAAGTACACGGAGTGTAAGGAGCGCCTCGCCAAGAAAGAGCTGGTGGTCGCCCGCTTCTACCGCAACCGCAAGGCGTGGACGGCGGTCGAGGGTCGCGCGCAGGGCCTCCAGGCCGACCACGCCGGCAGCGAGGCCGCCAAAGAGGGGCTCGTGCTGCTCGCCGAGGCCCAGGCCTGGCGGGGAGAGGCCGAGGCCGCTGCCGCCACCTTGAAGCTGCTCGAGGCCCAGGATCAACGGGCTCTCCCCAAGGCCACGTCGCGGGTCCGTCGGGCCCGCCCCGAATCGCTGAAGAAGCCCTAATCGCCTACCGGAGGTGCCATGCGCGCCCGACTCTCCGACTCCCCCGCCCTGGCCGCCCTCCTCCCGCTGCTCGCCCTCGGCCTGGCCCTCGCCCCCTCCCCCGCGCAGGCCCAGGCCGCCGAGGGGGATGACGACGGCGCAGAGGAAGAGGACGACGACAAAGACGACGACAAAGACGACGACAAAGACGACGACAAAGACGACGACAAAGACGACGACAAAGACGACGACAAAGACGACCGCGGTGAGTCCGGCCCGCCTGCGGCCAAGGTCCCCTGGGGCAAGGAGCCGATCCTGGCCCCCGCGGTCGAGGCCAGCGTGCTGGGCGCCAGCGACGGTTCGGCCCTCGTCTCGGTCGGCCTCGGCGGCCAGGTGGGCCTCCGCTACTGGCAGGAGAAGCCCGACCCCTTCCTCACCGGCGTCGGCCGCGTGAAGGGGCTCTACTTCTTCGGGAGCGGCATCTCCGGGCCCGAGGTGCGGGTCGGCAACTTCATCGGCCCTTGGTACAAGTTCATCGGCGCCACCGTCGGCCCCGACATCTTCTGGCAGAAGTACAAGGTGGGCGGCTACGAGCTCGACGCCACCACGGGCATGGCCGTGCCCCTCATCGCCCGCATCGGCGTGCCGCAGTTCATGGTCTACGGCGGCCTCCAGCCCTCCTGGTACTTCAGCGGGGAGGGCCAGACGGTGGCCTGGTCCCAACAGGAGCGCTTCGGCTTCGGCCACGAATTCGCCTGGCTCACCGGCGTCTCGGTCGACGTCGGCGCGGCGGCCGTGAGCCTCGACTATGTGCTCCAGATCACGCCCTACGGCGAGGAGTCCGGCTACAGCATCGGCCTCAAGCTCGGGGGCTGACCCTCAGCTCCCCCAGGCCGCCCGCCAGGCGGGGCAGGCCTCGGCGTCGGTGCCCTCGAAGCGGTAGAAGCCGCCGCGGTCGAGGGAGCCCGTGTAGACGAACCAGCGCCCGTCGGGGAGCCGCACGGGATCGGGGTCAATGAAGAGCCGATCCGCGCCGCCCTCTGGCCCGACCTGGTTGGCCGAGCGCCCGTCGGCGCCGGGGGGCGCGACGATGAAGTCGACCCCGTGCTCCACCTTGAAGCGCCGCCCGGTCGCGGTGTCGGTGAGGGGCAGGCCCTCGGGAAGGGCGGCGGCGTGCCAGAGGCCCTCGCTCGGGGAGGGGGGCTGGCCGTTGGGCGGCCCGCGGCGGAGGCGGCTGAACCAGAGGTGCAGCGCGCCCTCGCAGGTGACGGGGTTGGGATCCACCATCCGCACCGGGGCCTCGCCGGGCCCTTCGAAGGGGCGCACCGCACCGGCCTGTCCGGGCTCCGCCATCCACACCCGGACCCCGCCGAGGAGGTCCCCGCGGAGCGCGTCCTTGTCTGTCCAGGTCGCCTCGGCGGTGGAGCCCGGGCCGCGACCGCCGCCCGCCTCGACAGAGACCGCCCCTTGGAGGTGCCGCAGCGACACGCGCTTGACCGAGACGCCGAGGTCGAGCTCCGTGGGGTCATACCCCTTGGCCGCATCGACATAGGGCTGGGGCGGCGCCTCGACGACGTAGTAGACCAGCAGCTCGTCGGGGTGGTCGGTGACGCCGGTGACCCCTGCAGGCACGCCGAGCCAGGCCCGGGCCGCCGCGCCGCGCTGGGCGTCGAGGGAGTCCACCGCCAGCATCGGCCCGAAGACCGAGTATCCGGCGAAGTCGGGCGTCTTCGACCACCATACGATCACGTCGGAGAGCGTGTTCTCGGGGTTGAGCCCCGCGCCGCCGCCCGGCGGCCCGCCGCTCGTCGGAGGCCCGCCGCTCGTCGGAGGACCGCCGCTCGTCGGAGGCCCGCCGCCCATCGGCTTCCCGGCCTCCTGCCCCGTGTCTCCGCGGGCCGGCGGTGCCGCGTCCTCGCTCAGCACCCGCATCCGGTTCAAGACCAGCAGCCAGCCTTCCTCGCCGGGGAGCCGCACCACGTCAGCGTCCTTGTAGACTACCCGCATGTCGGCCGTGACGGTGTCGTCGCTCCGCCAGGGGAGCCAGCGCCCCCGATAGGCGCGGCGCTGCTCGTAGGTCCAGCCCTGGACGAGGCGCATGTCGGGCACACAGGTCGCCTGCAGCGGAGAGGGGCGACGCTCACCGCCGCCGGTGACTCCGGCGCCGCCGGGTGGAGGAGGCGTACCCCGACCGTCACTCCCCGGCGGCGGCGGGAGGCCACGGCTGTCCAGCCCGGGCGTCGGCGGCGTGCCCCGGCCGTCATTCCCCGGCGGCGGTGGCTTCCCCCGCCCGTCCTGCCCCGGCGGGGGGCGGGTCCCCCCGTCGCTCCCCGGCGGCGGCGGCGTGCCCTTCCCGTCGTTCCCCGGCGGCGGTGGGGTCGGCCGCCCCTCGGGGCCCCTCCCGGGCGGCCCTCCCTCGGGTGGGCCCCCGGGCGGGCGGCCCCCCGTCGGGCTCGGGGGCGGAGAGGGCACCAAGACCCGCAGGCTGAAGGGCTCCCCCTCGCGGGCCGCCGAGCCGAGCCAGGTGATGTGGCCCTGCTGCGCGCTGTGCTCGGTGCAGATCGGCGTGTCCGCTCGGAAGAGGCCCTGTCGGCCCGCGGCGCGGTCGAGGGCCGCCGAGGGCACCCCCATCATGCGCAGCGTGAGCCCGGCCCCCGTCTCGACCACCGTGGTGCTGGTGGAGGTGAGGTCGAGCGGCGCCAAGGGCACGGTCGACTCGAGGGTGATGGCGATGAAGGGTCCCGTCCAGCCCATGCTGACCTCGGCGTTGTGGGCCCCATCATGACAGAGGCGGGGGCGGCCGATCCGCTCCCGGCCGAGGGTCCGTGCGGGCGGCGCGGTGCTCCGTACCCCGGTAGAGGCGGACCATGTTCGAGCGGTGGCGGAAGAGCACAAAGGCGGAGAGCAGCGCGGTCAGGCCGAGCGTCTCGGGGGCCTCGGGGTACCAGGCGGCGACGAGCGCCGGCAACAGCAGGGCGGCGAGGATCGAGCCCAGCGACGCGAGGCCGCTGAGGCGCACCACCCCGACCCACAGGGCGAGGCTGAAGGCAGCGGCCGCCGGGGCGAGGGCGAGGATGACGCCGGCCCCGGTGGCGACGCCCTTCCCGCCGCGAAATCGAACGAAGACCGAGGCGGAGTGACCGACCACCGCGACGAGGCCCACGAGCAGGGCGAAGGGCCGCTCGGCGGAGGCCAGCGGGGCGAGCAGCAGCACCGGGGCCGCGCCCTTGGCCATGTCGACGAGGGCCACCGGCAGGGCCCAACGGAGGCCCATCAGCCGATAGACGTTGGTGGCGCCGAGGTTCCCGCTGCCGTGCTCGCGGAGGTCGATGCCGCGGACGAGCCGCCCGACGAGGTAGCTCGTGGGGAAGGCCCCGATGAGGTAGGCCGCGAGCAGCACGAGGGCGGGGGTCATGGGCGCCTCGGGCCGGCCGGCGACGCGGAGGTTACGACGCTGTGTAGCCCGGAGTCCCAGGTGCATCCAAGTCAGCCTCGCCCCAGCCGCCTCCGCATGCGCCCCCTCCGCACGCGCCCCACCGCCGCCCGGGCGGGCACCTTCCTCGCCGCCGCCCTCGCCGCGGGCGGGGTGGGGTGTCAAGACTACGCCTACCACGAGTTCGAGGTGGTCGATGTCTTCGCGCAGGAGCCCGAGGTCCCGGTCGACGTGCTCATCGTGGTCGACAACTCCCACTCGATGGGCCCGTACCAGGAGAAGCTCGGTCAGAACCTCGCGGCCTTCCTCACCTGGTTCATCGCCGCCGAGATGGACTACCAGATCGCGGTCACCTCCACCGACGTCATCTCCGAAGGGCACGGCCGCGTCTCTGACGCCCGCGTCACCAACGACACCGAAGACGCCGAGGCCGTCTTCGCCGAGATGGTGACGCTGGGCATCGAGGGCTCCGGGGCCGAGATGGGGCTCCACGCTGCCTGGGAGGCCCTGGTCGATCCCAGCCTCTCGGCGCAGAACGCAGACTTCCTCCGCCCCGAGGCCTTCCTGAGCACCGTCTTCGTGACCGACGAGGAGGACAGCTCGCCCTTCTCGGTCAACGACTACATCGCCGATCTGCGCGATCTCAAGCCCTTCTCCCGCAAGGGCTTCAACGCCTCGGCCCTGGTCGTACAAGACGACGCCGGCTGCGGCGAGGGCACCAACGAGTCCTCGATCGGCTCGCGCTACATGGCGATGGCCGAGCGCACCGGCGGCGTCTCGGAAGACCTCTGCGCCGAGGACTTCGGGCCCATCGTCACCAAGATCTCCCAGTCGATCAGCCGATTGAACACCACCTTCTACATGTCGCGTAAGCCCGATGCCAACAGCATCGTCGTGCTCATTGACGACCAGAAGGTGGACTGCAAGGACAACATCTGGGAGTACGAGCTCGGTATGTACAACGGCGTCGAGACCGGCCTCATCGTCTTCTCGACCGAGACGGTGCCGCCCCTCGGCAGCCGGATCGTCGTCCGCTACAATGAAGGCAGCGGCGCCGCCGACACCTTCTGCAGGGGCTGACCGTGATCGTACTCTTCTCCCTGCTCACGCTCCTCGCCTGTCAGAAGGGCGCCCCCGCCGAGACCGAGTGTGTCGACCACGGCGACTGCACCCCCGGCGAGGGCTGCCGCGACGGGAGCTGTGGCGCGGTGGACTGCCTCCAAGACGAACAGTGCAGCTTCGGCCAGATGTGCAGCTCGAAATCCTATAGCTGCGTAGAGGGCTGCAACGACGACGACGACTGCGACGCCGGCCAGCACTGTGACGCGACGGTCGGCGCCTGCGTGACCTCGCTCTGCACCGACACCCAGGCGGACTGCGCGCTCGGCGAGGTCTGTGACCTCGGCAGCGGCGTCTGTGCGCCCGCGACGGGCCCCTTCTGCGCCCCCGAGTGTGACCCCACCCTCGAGGGGGGCTGCGGGGCCGACGCCTGGTGCCCGCCGCTCGACAAGTCGGGGCGTTCGTTCTGTCTGCCCAACTGTGTCGATGTGGAGGGGGCCATCTGCCCTGCAGGGGCGGTCTGCATCGGAAACCCGGAGCTCCCCGACGCCCACTGTTACGCCCCCTGCCCCGATCTCATCGGCCTCGGCCTGCTGCCGGATCCGAGCTAGCCCCGGATGCGTGCCTGGCGCTTCCGGAGCCCGGCGATCGGCGAAGCGGAGGTCGCCCTCTGCCCCGCCTGGACCGGCGCGGAGATCCGGGCGGCGGTGGGCGCGCTGCTGCGTCACTTTGAGCACCGGCTGCCCGTTGACCGCGCGGCCCGGGTGGTGATCAAGCCCAACCTGAACAATGACCTCGTCGCCCTCACCGGCAACTCTGTCGATCTGCGCGTGCTCGACGCCCTGCTCACGGAGCTCCGCGCCCGCGGCTACACCGACCTCACCGTGGCCGACGGCTCGAACGTGGGGGTCGAGCGGCGCGGCATCAACACCCTCGAGCGTCTGCGGGTGCGGCCGCTCTGTGACCGACACGGCGTGCGCACGGTCGACCTCAACCACGACGCGGGCCGGATGGTGGTGCTGCACGGGGGCGCCCACCCACAGGTCGCCGTCACCGTGCTCGACGCCGACTTCCTGATCAGCCTCCCCAAGGTGAAGACGCACGTCGAGGCCGGCCTGTCCTGCGCCATGAAGAACTGGGTGGGCATCACCCGCGGGCAAGACAAGCGGCACATGCACCGTGACCTCGGCCGCAACATCTTCGCGCTCAACGAGGTCGTCACCCCCGATCTGGTGCTGGTGGACGGCCTCGTCGGCATGGAGGGCAACGGCCCCGGCGACGGCTCACCCTATCGGCTGGGTCAGCTCCTGATGAGCGACCACGCCATCGTCAATGATGTCGTCGTCTGCCAGCTCATCGGCCTCTCCCCGCGCGCCATGCCCTACCTCGGCCACGCCGAAGAGGCCGGCCGCCTCGATCAGGCGCTGCTCGACGCCGTCACCGCCGAGGTCCCCCGCCTGCGGGCGGTCCGCCCGGCCCCCGCCCGCGGCGCCCTCGCCCGCATGGCCGACCACCGGGCCCTCGAGTGGCTGAAGATCGCCGCCCGGCCGATCACCGAGCGGCCCGAGGTCACGGCGCTGGCCTATCGGCTGGGCGTGATCCAGGACGTTTATAGCCGCCAGGACGACAGCCTCACCGCGCTGCACCGCGACGACCGCCGCTGCGGTGACTGCGTGAAGTGTGTCGACTTCTGTCCGACGAGCCTCCCGCTCGCCGAGATCGGCCACACGGTCGATCCCAGCCGCTGCATCACCTGTCTCTATTGCTGGTGGGTCTGTCCGAAGGACGCCCTCCGGCTGGAGGGGGAGCTCGGCCCCCTCGCCCGACAAGCCGAGCGATACAAGGTGGAGATCGAGCAGCTTTGACGCCCCCCTCGCCGCCCGTCTCCGCGCTCCGCCGGCTCGCGCTCTGCGCGCTCCTCGCCCCGCTGCTCTCCCCGCTGCTCTGCACTGCGCCCGCCCGGGCGGAGGACGCCTGGTCGCGCCCGGAGCAGCTCCGCGCCGTCCGCGCCCCGCCCGAGCGCTGGGCCGACCTGCGCCGGGAGGCCCGCCCCGTTCGCCTCTATTGGGACGAGGGAGGCCCCCCGGCCGACATCGAGCAGATCGACGCGCGCGGCAGTCGCCTCGTCGCGGAGTCGGCGCGCCCGGGCTGGCAGAGCGCGGCGGTCGAGCGCGACGTGCGCTTCCGGGTCCGCCTCGGGCCCAGCGGCCGCTGGAGCGAGCCGGTCTCTCCCGACCCCTGGTCGAGCCCCGCCGACCTCGCCCGCCTCGCCGCGGGCGGCCAGGCCGCCATCCTCGCCGAGGACGTCGGGCAGATCGTCGCCGATCCCACCAGCGGCGGCGCCTGGGCGAGCAGCCTCGGGGGGGGCCTCGTCGCGCTCGAGGCCAAGGGCGAAGGGCTCCGCGTCCTAACCCGCTGGGACGGCCTCCCCGACGACCGCGCGATCTCCGTCGACACAGATGGGCAGAGGGTCCTCGTCGGGACGGCTCGCGGCGCCGCGCTGCTCGAAGGCGGCAGGGTCGTGCGCGTCTGGGACGACGCCCTGTCTGACCCTTACGTCCAGTCGGTGCTGCTGGACGGGCCGCGGCTCTGGCTCGGCACCTTCCACGGCCTTGACCGTGTCACCGGGGGGCAGATCGAGGCCATCCTCGCGCCCTGGTCGGTCTTCTCGCTCAGCCAGGCCCTCAATGGCCAGCTCTGGGTGGGCTACCAAGGGGTCCAGCGCATCCCCAAGGACGCCCCGCCCGTCACCAAGCCGGTCCTTGGGCCGGCGGCCCCAGAGCCCGAGCCAGAGCCCGGGCCCGGCTGGCTCGCCGAAGACAACGTCTACGGGCTGCTCGACGGCGGAGACACCGTCTGGCTGGCCGGCCAGAAGAGCGGCCTCTTCACCGTCAGCGGCGAGGGGGCGCCGATCGCGGCCCCCGACTATCCCCGCGCCGCCGCGTACAGCGTCGCCGCGCAGGGCGGCGGGCTCTATGTGGCCTCCGGCGCCTACGGCCTGCTCGGCCCCGATCGCACCCCGTGGGGCGAGGTCGACGGGATGCCGGGGAGCTCGATCTGGAGCGTGGCGGCCGAGCCCGGCGGCGGCCTCTGGGTGGCCGGCGACGACGGCGCGGCCCTGGTCCTCCTCCCCGATCCCGCCGCACCGCGAGAGCCCGGCCGCCGCGTCCGCCCCCGGGCCGTCCGCCTCTACCCGCTCAGCCCCTGGCCGGCCGCGACCCACGCCGAGGCCCTCTGGCTCACCCCGAAGGGCGCCTTCCTCGCCGGCGCCGAGGGGGTGCGCTCGATCGGTGCGCCGCACCGCTGGGCCGCCAACCTCGTGGTGGCCGCCGGCGCCGAGGTCCACGCCCTCCAGGAGGACGCCGATGGCTCCCTCTGGGCCCTCGGGCGCCGGGCCATCCGCCTCGACCGGAAGGGCCACCTCCACCAGGTCGCGCTGCCGAGCACCGTCTGGACGGCGGCCGAGTCGGGCGGCCGGCTGTGGGTGGGCGGCGACGACGGCCTCTGGTTCTACGATCCCGACGGCGACCGCTTCCTCCCCGGGGCCAACCTCGACGACGTCACCCGCGTCCGCGCGGGCGGGCTCGGCCTGTGGGCGATCAGCCGCCGCCTCGTCTTTCAGGTGGTCGCCGGGGGCGCCCGCCCCTACCTCCGCGCCCACCCCGCCCTCGACCTCGCCCCCGTCGAGGGCGCCGTCTGGCTCGGCACCACCGAGGGCCTCGAGCGGCTCATCGTCGGCGGCCCACGGGACGGCGAGGTGGAGGACAGCCTCGGCAAGAGTGACGCCGGGGTCGAGGTGCCCGCCGTGGCCGACGACGGCGCGGGGGGCTGCTGGTTCGCCGCCGAGGACGGCACGGTCGGGCGGGTGACGGCCTCCGGGGAGCAGGGCTCCGTCCACCTCCCCGGCCCGAACCCGCCCCGCCCGAAGGCCATCGTCGCCGAAGGGGTCGACGCGGCCTGGATCCTCACCGAGGCAGGCACCTGGCGGGTGGAGGTGGAGATCGGGGTGCATCGCCCCTGAGCTCCAGTGCCCTATCCCCTCAAATCCCTATTCCCTCAAGACCTGTCCCCTCAAATATTGATGCTCTGGGGCACCGCTGTGGGGAGGAGGGTGGTGTAGGGCGTCCGGTGCAGGTTTCGCCGGCCGATCACCGCCTCCACCCGGCGAAGCTGATCCTGGAGGTGGGAGAGCAGCGGCGCCACCCGCGGATCGGCGAAGGTGGGCTCGACCACGTACCGATCGTAGTCCCCGAGCCGCGTGTAGAAGACGCCGCCGAGCAGCCGGAGCAAGAGCTGCTGGGCGAAGGCGTCCTGGAGCGGCGCGAGGTGCGCGAGCCTCGCCGCCCCCTCTCCGTCCTGGTCGGTAGAGGTGGGCGCCGGCGCGTAGGCCGCCAGTGGATAGGCCGGGAGGAAGCTCATCAGGGTGCTCTGGGGGAAGTTCACCGCGGCGTGCTGGACGCTGGCCGTGAAGATGACCTGGGTGACCGTCTCGACGAGGCCGTCGAAGGTGCCCATCCGACCGCCCCGATCGAGGCCCTGCAGCCCAGCGCCCCCGGGGCTGCCGAGCTCCGCCACCCAGGCCGCCAGCTCGGTGTCACCTGCGATGTCCTCGTCGGCGCTGTAATAGACCGACAGGTAATCGCGCACCCATTCGGAGAGCGCCCCCCAGAGGAGCTGACCGTCATCCCGATAGGGATAATCGGGGAGCGCCGACTTGTCGGCGAGGCCGCGGGCCGCGATGTCCGCCGGGAAGGCCGCGCTCGGCACGTCGAGCCCGGTGAGGCAGTCCACCGCCAGCGCGGTCGTGCCGGCGATGGTTCCGGCGAGCAGGCGATCGACGAAGCCCCCCGGGGCGATGAGGGTCGACTCGGCGGCGGAGTTGATCGCCAGGGTGCCCTCGAAGTGCGGCATCAACAGCACATGGAGGGGGTGCTCAGGGGCCAGCTGGCGATGGGTGACCATCGCGAAGGCCTCGATCAAGAGGTGCGTACGCCCGAGGTGGCTGATCATCTCGTGGTGGTTGCCGTCCGCCACCTGCACGTGCAGCTTGGCCAGCGGCCAGGCGGGGTCGCCCGGGACGATCACCGGCGTGCTGCGGTTGGGCACCTGACCGAGCTGGATCGCCACGGGGCGGAGCCGGCGATCGGCCTGTCCGGCGGGCGGCGTGGAGAAGAGGGCGAAGGCCGCGCTCATGTACTTCTGGCCATCCGGGAAGGTGCTGAGCGGCACGTCGGCCAGCATCGAGTAGTCACAGAGGAAGAGCCGCCCCTCCCGCCCCGCCCGCTCGAGGCTGTCTTCGGGGCCGTTGATCGCCTGGAGCTGGGCGTCCGTGACCGGGAAGGCCGCGGGGAGGCTGCCCACCGCGCCGATCACCATCGGGTTCGCGCCGGCCAGGCGGAGGCGCGCGAACTCGAGGTCATCCTCAAAGGTGCTGGCGATGTCCGGTGTACGGATGATCGAGAACAGGCGCACGTACGAATAGAGCGAGCCCGCAGGGCCGAAGAGCCCCGCCGCCTGCAACAGGCCCTTGGCCGCCGCGCCGAGCAGGGTCTTCAGCACGAGCTCGATATGAGAGAGAGGGTCCTGCTCGGGCTCTTCGGGCGCATCCGCCGCGCGCCCCCCGTGCAGGACCTCGCTCATCCGCTCCACGACGCGCTCGAGGCGGTCCTCCACCCGCTCGACGAGGCCCGTTCGCTCCGACTTCGGGTGTCCGGGGAGGTGGGACTCGACGATGCGACCGAGCAACCTTCGGTGCTCGAGGAGCTGGACGACGAGGGCCTCCACCGCGCCGAGCTCGGCGACCGCGATGCTCTCGCCCACCAGGGCCGCGCCGCCCGGAGACAAGACCCGGGAGAGCTTGTCGAGCACATTGTCCACGAGCTCGAGCACCACGGTCGCGGCGCCGCCGAGCATCCGGGGCGGGAACTTTTGCCCTTGGGGGAGGGACTGCGTGATGCCGAGGGGGGCCACCCGGCTCGTGTGGTTCCACACGTAGGCCTGCTGGGCCTCCGCGAGCTGCCGATGACGGAGGGCGCGGCCAGAGGGGTCCTGCTGGGGGAGGCTCGGGATCATCTGTTCACTCCGGGAGGGGCGGGCGCGAAGGTCAAGAGGCCGTCTGTCTACCGCGAGCGGTGGGCCGTGGGAAGCCCCGCGCCGTCCCGCTCCTGCGCCCCGCCGCCGCGGCTCCCTGCGATAGACTGTCCGCCATGCTCATCCTCGCCCCTGCGCCGTCGGTCGCCCGCGCGCTCCTCCTCCCCCTCGTGGTCACCGCCTCCGGCTGCTGGCTCGAGCGGGTCACGGGGGAGGATGTTCCGCTCGATCCACGCTTCTACGCCGCGGTCGAGGAGGCCTCCGGCAGCCCCACCGAGGGCAGCGGCGACGCCACCCCCTTTCACGGCATGGCCGGCGAGCGGGTGAAGGTGTCGGGGACGGTGGAGTCACCCTCCCAGGGCAGCATTGACCTCGACGTCCGCACCCCCGATCCGACCCAACCCGGCGGC
Organism: Myxococcota bacterium; assembly: GCA_044344255.1. Classification (GTDB taxonomy): domain Bacteria; phylum Myxococcota_A; class UBA796; order UBA796; family UBA2385; genus JBIJDH01. Next base: position 59,962 of record JBIJDH010000015.1, on the reverse strand, counting down.
GTGAAGGGCCACGGCAAGCTGCTCCTCGACGGCCCCGGCCCCTTCGAGCTGCAGGTGCCCCGGTCGCTGGGCCCCCTCGAGCTCCAGGCCTTCCAGGATCTCGAAGGGGACGGTCCGGGCGGTCAAGATCCTTTCGCCCAGGTCAACGTCAGCGTGGGCGCCGACGATCTCCCCGGCGTCCGGATGGTGCTGGCCGCCGGCGCGCGCGGCAGCGGCGGCCCCGTCCACCAGGACATGCCCGCAGGCGCCCCCGGCGGCGGCGGCAGCGGAGGCGGCTCCGGGCCCGATCCCTTCGCGGCGGTCGAGGGGCCGCGCGTGAAGGTGGGCGGCACCATCGTCTGGACCGATCCCACCGCCGTGATCGACATCGACCTCTACCGCCCCGACCCCGGCGCCCAGGGCGGCCGCCTCCGGCTCGGCAAGATCAAGCGCTCGGCCGGCCCCTACACCATCGACGTGCCGGCCGGCTTCGGCCCGCTGTTCATCGACGCCTTCATCGACGCCAAGGGAGACGGCCCCACCCTCGGTGACCCCGTCGGCTCCCCCGCCGCGCCGGTGGAGGTGGGGCAGGTCGAGCTCAACGGCATCGACATCACCCTCGCGGCCAAGGTGCCGGAGCCCCCCCCGCCGCCGAAGCCGACCGACCCGCCGCCCGGCGGCGGTCCCGACGGAGCCGCCCCCGCCGGCGCTCCCGGCCCCGCTGGGGCCCCCGCTGGCACTCCCAAGCCGGCGGCGCCGAGCCCGGCCGTGCCCAAGGGCGCCACCCCTCAGGGTGCGGGCGGCGACTGAGGCAGGGCGGCCCCCCACACCTTCTTCACCCGAGCGTCGCGGCCGCAGCCCGTTCGATAACGCTGGTAGTGGGCGCTGTTGAGGAGGTGGAAGTCCTGGTGATAGACCTCGGCGGGCCAGAAATTGTCGGCGAGGGGGAGGATGTCGGCGACCACGGGCTTCGACAGGACACCCGACCGTTCGATCGCCGCCTTGGAGGCCTCGACCAAGGTCTTCTGTTGGTCATCCGAGTAGAAGACGGCGGGGCGATAGGAGTCGCCGCGATCGCAGAACTGGCCGCCGCGATCGGTGGGATCGACGTGGTGCCAATACCAGTCGAGCACAGCGCCGTAGGTGGTCACCTTCGTGTCCCAGACCACGCGCACCGCCTCGAGGTGGCCGCTCGTCTCGCTGGTCACGTCCTCGTAGGTCGGGTTCTTGAGCTTTCCACCTGCATATCCAGAGGTAGTGGCCACGACGCCCGGCATCTTGTCGAAGTCGGACTCCATACACCAGAAGCAGCCGCCCGCGAAGACCGCCGCCGCCTGTCCGGGCCCGACCGCCGGGAGGGGCGCTGGGCTGCGGTCGGCGGCCTGGCTCGGGGCGCTCGCCGCACAAGCGCTGAAGACAAGAGCGGTGAACAAGACAGGGAGGGAGAGTGCGCGCATCAAGGCCTCGGGGTGGGGCGACGAAGAGCCGGCCGCCCACGCACTCCTTACGCCCCACCCCGCCCCGCGGTTACCGCCCCTGCCGATCCCTTCGTCGGGCGGCTCAAGGGAGCTGCAAGCGGAGCACGCCGAAGTGCGCCGCCGCGTCAAACCGGGCGCAGGTGGGGTCCGGGCTCCCGGGCAGGCAGGCCGTGATCGCGTGGTTGGTCACGAAGGCGCGGCCGTCCTCGTCGAGGGCCAGGGTCGAGGGGTTCAAGAAGGGCAGCGGCCCGCTCTCCCGGGTGAAGCGCGCCACCTCCACGACCGTGTCGCCGGCGAGGTCGAGCTCCGCCACGGCGTTCTGGCCGCCGAGCACCACGTAGAGCTGCTCGGTGTCGCGGTCGTAGGCGAGGCCGTCGGCGATCGGCGGAACGTAGACGCCGGGCGCGACCTCTACCGGAGCGAAGCTGTAGACGAGCTCGAGGTCGGCCGCCGTGCCGCCCTCCTTGGGGAAGCGGTAGATCGAGCTCGTGGGCACGAAGTGGGCGTCGAGCGGGCCGAAGGTCACGCCGATGTAGAGGTCGTCGCCCACCACAGCCACGCCGTTGGCCCCGAAGAGGGAGAGCCCCTCCTCCCCGGCGCCCTGCAGCGCGCGGCTGCAGACGAGGGGCCGCGCGACGGCCGGCTGAGTCGCCCCACCGTCGATGTGCCAGACGATCCCCTGCAGTGAGTCGGTGACGTAGATGTCGCCCTGCGAGTCAACGTCAATGCCGTTGGGCAGGGGCGGGAGGCCGGGGCGGATGTCGGCCGAACAGGCCGCGTCGCCCGCCTGGGCCTCGTAGTGGCAAGGGAAGGGGCCCGTCACCGAGCAAAAGGGGGTCGAGACGCTCACCTGCGCAGGCGTGCCCGCCTTCTTCGAGAAGTCCCAGGACAGGACCCCGAGCTGGGTGCTCGAGGCATAAACCCGCTTCTTAAAGACCGCGATCTCGGACAGCGCGTGCTCGAATTCGGTGAGCTCCCCCTGCACCGGGATCTGGGCGAGCAGGGCCCCGTCCTCCTTGTCGAAGACCGTGAGCTGTGAGGGGGTGCCGTTTCCTGCGGTGCCGAAGGTGGCGGGCCCAGACACGATCACCCGGCTGCCGACCACGCCCACGCCCTCCGGGTAGGCCGCGCCGGCTGGCGGGAAAGACTCCTGGGCGAGCGAGAGCGGCATCTGCGCCAGCACGGAGCTCTCGCCGATGGCGGTGTCGTCTTCATCTTCTTCGTGGGCCAAGGCGCGGCTGGGGACAGCGAGGGCGGTGGTCCCGAGGAGGAGGCCAATGAAGGAGCCAATGAGGGAGAAGGAGGGTCGCAGGGGGCGGTGGTCGATGCGCATGGGAGCTCCGGGTTGAGGGCCCCGACGAGGGGCACCGCCCACCGAAGCATCCCCCGTGCCAACGGAGGGAGGCCCACTCTCCGCGTGCGTGGCCTGCGCTCGACCCGCGCGCGCGGCGGGCGCGCCGAACCGCGCCCCCCTCGCCCCGAACGGGGACGAACCGCGCGCGATCGCGCTCAGTTGCCGAGCACGAACACGCTGATCAGCTGGTCTCCGATGCCCATCAGCGCCGCCCCCGCCACGATGCCAGCGGCGATGGGCTCCTGGCTCTCGACCCACAGCGAGTGACCGAGGGTCCCGGGCGCCGCCTTGTGGCGACGCTCCAACCAGCCGAAGAAGTGGGCCCCGGCGAACATCATCAACGTGGAGTCGACCGGGAGCACGCCGCCGAGGCCGATGGCGACGGCGGAGAAGGGGAATCGCCCCTTCGTCTTCACCCGCGCGATCTCCATCAGCACCCCCGCCACGGCCGCGATGCCCATCGCGAGGATCGCGGAGCCTGCGAGGCTGTGGCCCCCGGTGGCGATGAGCTCGGCCACCCCCTTCCAGATCTCCACCCCCGGCATCGGGAACTTCTCCGTCATGATCTGCGGCCCGAGCGGCGCGGAGGGGTCGTGCCGCGGCAGGAAGAGCGGGAAGAAGAGGAGGGTGCTGGCGATGCCGCCCGACACCACGCCGATGACATGGCCCCAGGCCTGCTGGCGGGGCTTCGCGCCGAGCATGTACCCGGGCTTGATGTCCATCAGCAGGTTGCTGGCGTTGCTCGCCACCTCGCTGGTCATCCCGGCGGTGATGAGGTTGGTGGCCGGGTTCGCCCGATCGAGCGCGCCGAAGGTGAACTGGGTGATCTTCGAGAGGGAGCCCGTGGGCGTGGTGCTGGTGAGGCCCGTCGCGTTGGCGGCGATGAGGGTGAGCACGATGATGAGCGGCACCGCAAGGAAGCCGAGCCAGGGGTTGATCCCGAACCACAGCCAATTCAGGAAGACGGAGAGCCCGGCGAGCAGCGGCACACCCACGAGCGACACCTTGACCGGCAGCTCGATGTGGCTCACGCAGTCCTCCTCCTTCACCTTGTCCTTCTGAAAGATCCCCCGGAAGCTGGAGAGGATGATCTCGGGCTTCGCGAAGAGCCCGGTCAGCGAGCCCGTGACCATGATCGCGACCCCCCACCAGAGGCACCAGGCGTTGAGGAGGTAGGCGCGACCGAAGGTCCCATCGGGCTTGGCGGCGATGTCGCCGATGGCGATCATCCACGGGGCCAGCACGAAGTAGTTGGCCACACAGCCGATCACCAGGCTGTTGGCCGTTCGGGTGCCGGTGAGGCCGCCCGCGCCGAACATGGTGAGGTCCAAGGTCGGCGAGATGCCGAGCTGGCGCACGTCGGTGCCGAGGATGTCCGGCAGCCAGAGGCCGCGCTTGGCGGCGAGCTCGTAGTACCAACCGAAGAGCTTCTCCGGGAGGTGCATGGCCTCCTCCCGGCCGAGGAGCCGCACCTGGAGGAGGGTCTGGTAGCCCTCGAGCTTGAGGAACTCGACAAAGCCGGCGACGGCGGCCGCCCCGAAGAGGGCCTTGGCCTTGAGCTCGCCGGTCGCGCGCTGGGCGGCGGTGACGGCCGCCCGCACCGCCCCTCGGGTGCCGCCCGCAGGGGCGTCCGGGTAGAGCGAGTCGAGCACCACCGCGCAGGCCCGCCCCTCGGGGAAGGGCTGCTGCTCGTCATTGACGAAGCGCCGCTTCATCGGGAAGGCCACCAGCACGCCGAGCAGGCTCGTGACCACGTTCCAGAGGAAGATCTTGTACCAGGGGAGGATCTGGTTGGTCATCACCATGAAGGCGGTGAGGCTCGAGATCAGCGGGGCGGTCATGTAGCCGGCGGCGGTGGCCACGGACTGCACGGCGTTGTTCTCGAGGATCGTGAAGTCCTTGACGAGCCCCGCCTTCCGCGCCGCGCTGAACATCGCGTACGCGAGGATCACGCTCGTCACGCCCACCCCGAGCGACCAGCCCGTCTTGGCCCCGATGTAGAGGTTGGTCGCCGAGAGCACCCCCCCGAGCAGGAACCCGGTGGCGGCCGATCGCAGCGTGAGCTGCGGCATGTCCCCCCGATAGACGTTCTCCAGCCACCAGCGGTCTTTCTCGGCGCGGCTCCAGGTGCGGACTTGTTCATCGTCGAGCTGAGGGAGCGCCATCGAACCTCCGTCGGGGCGGCCACGTTACCTCAGCGCGCGCTCCGCCCGCGATCGGGGGGGCCGTTCCGGCCGGATCCGTCGAGCCGGGCCGGCAGATCCCTCCCCCGCAAACCTGGATCAGAAGGCGGCCCCGGTGGCAAGTGTGGACAACGTCAGGAGAGCTGTGCTATAAGACTTTCGCAAGAGCGGAGCAGGTGCCCCGCTCGTTCTGAGACGCGGAGTGAGACGGCCTGTCGCCGTCCAGCCGTACCCTGATGGAGGAGACACCCATGAAGCTCGTTACCCTTTCCGTTCTCGCTTTCGCCACCCTCGCCTTCACCGGCTGCAAGGACAAGGGCGACACCGGCGACAGCGGCACCGTGGCCGAAGGCGAAGGCGAAGGCGAAGGCGAAGGCGAAGGCGAAGGCGAAGGCGAAGGCGAGACCACCGACAGCTGTGACTGGGGCGACCTGGGCATCTGCTTCGAGTTCACCGGCTACGCTGACACCTCGGCTTGGTGCACCCAGATCGGCGCCGACTACGGCATCACCACCACGTACGCCGCCAGCGCCTGCGCCGGTGGCTCCGTGGCCGCTTGCTCGCTCCCGGCCGGTGGTGACATCCCCGTGGCCGCCACCTCCTACTACTACTCCCCCGCCTTCGACGCCTCTTCCGGCGCTGCGTCTTGCACCGATTCTGGCGGCACCGCGATGTGAGCTAGCTTCCGTCCTCGGACGGAAGGGGGCTTCGGCCCAAAGCAAGACCCGCCCGGCCTCGTGCCTGGCGGGTCTTCGCCTTTTGGGCGACAGCGAACCGAGGGGTCCGGAGCGAACGAGGGGCCCGGGATGACGGGGATCGGCCCCACCCAGCGGGCGCCAAGGCTCCCCATCGCGATCCAGATGGGGACAGGATAAATGCGCCCGCCCCCCCGCTCCCCTGGCAGGTCCCATGTGGTTCATCCTCCTCGCGTGCTCCGGCTCCCCTGACGCCCCGAAGGCCAAGAAGGCCGCCCCCGCCCCGGCGGCTGCCCCCGCCGCTCCGCTCCCGCCGCCCCCGCCCAAGGAGTCCGTGTACGGCGATCACTACTTCGTGATCCTGTCCTCCAAGATCGAGCAGGGTCACGAGGCGCCCGGCCTCGCGACGATCAAGGCCCACCCTGAGCTGGCGATCACGCCCGAGCGCTTCCCCTCCACCGGCTTCAAGGGCCTGATGCCTTGCTACGAGATCGTGGTGGCCGGCGCGCTGAAGGAGAAGGCCGCGGCCACCGACCTCTCGACGAAGCTCACCGCGCTCGGCGTCGAGAACTACGTCAAGAACGCAGGCGCCTGGGTGGGCGCTCGCCCCGAGCTCGACGACTACTGCTCCGCCCTGGCCAAGCCCGCCGCTGGCGACGCCGCCGTCGCCGTGATGGAGCCGGGCCTCGGCGCCCGCATCGCGATCGAGGAGGCGGTGGCCGCCCCCCTGCTCGCCGCCGCGCCCCCCGTGAAGGCCCTCGGCACCGACGGCAACCTCTGGGAGTCTTCGCTCCCCAACAAGTCAGTCGGGAGCTGGACCATCGGCCAGAAGGTCGCCGGCCTCGCCGCCGACAAGGTGCTGGCCTGCAAGGTCACCGGCTTCGTGGCTGGCGTGGCGGGGCAGCCGCACTTCGGCTGGCTCCAGACCGAGGGCGGTCCGCCGAGCACCCCGGGCTGCGGCGAGGCGGCGCTGTACATGAAGGTGAAGTGTGAGGGCGGAGAGCCCCTGCTCGTGCTGGCTGAGGGCCGGAAGGGCGCGATCGCCGCGCTGACCCCGGTGGTCGAGGCGAAGCCGGGCGCGCCCGCCCCCGCGAAGAAGGTCAAGGATCCGCGGGCGGTCTGGATGGCCAAGCCCCCCGCCGGCGTGGCGAAGGCCAAGGAGGCCGCCAAGCTCGCCGCCGCCCAGCAGAACGTCAAGCCCGAGCACAAGTGGACCTTCGCCGAATACAACCTCGGCGAGGCGGCCTACGGCCTCGTTCGGTACGAGATCTCCAGCGGCCAGGGCAACTGGATGTGCGGCGGTGACGACATCCACGAGGCCGTGCTCGGCCTGATCGGCGCCGACGGCAAGGAGCTCGTGCCCATGGTCTCCGCCCCGAGCGAAGATGTGCTCGGCGTCTTCGACACCGACGACGACGGGAAGCCCGAGCTCTTGCTGCACGACCAGATCACCGGCAGCCGGCGCCTGCTGAGCACCACGGGCGAGCGGGCCTGGCCGCGCGCCTACTGCGACTGCGCCTGCTGAGCGGAGCGCCCGGCGGGGGGGCGTGACAGATGTCGGACAGGTCCGGGAGGAGGGGGGCGCCGCTATAACAAGAGGGTCGATGCGCTCCTGACTCCCTCCCGCGACAGTCCCTCACTCAAGGATGGTCCATCATGCTCCTCCGATCCGCCCTTGCTTTCACCGCTTTGTCCTTCAGCTCCGCCGCCTTCGCTGCCGCCGATCTGTCCACGTCGATCTCGCAGCCCTCGGGCACGATGGTGTACGCGACCGCTCGGTACACCGTCAAGGTGAAGAACGTTGGCAACCAGTCGGCCAGCTCCTCCACCGTGGTGATCCAGCTCCCGGTCACCGCCACCAGCCCCACCGTCCACGTGATGGGCACGGTGATCGGCAAGAGCTCGACCTGTAGCCAGTCCGGCACCAAGCTCACCTGCACGCTGGGCAGCATCGCCAAGAACACCACCAAGTCCGTCTACGTCGACCTGCAGCTCCCCGAGAGCACGAACAACCTCGACATCACCGCGACCGCGTCCACCACCTCGAGCGAGTCGAACCTCTCGAACAACGCCGCGACGCTGACGGCCTCGCTCTACAACCCGACGCTCGCCTTCACCGGGCCGCGCACCGTCCTGAACGAGCACTGCACCGGCACCTCGCTCAGCGCCTACTTCGAGTGCACGCTCTACCCGAGCTCGATCTCCGACCACGAGGCGGTGCTCGAGGCCGGCGGCACCCTGAGCTTCCCCGCCTACGGCCCGGACTACGGCGGCACCTGGTCGACCACCAGCGACTCGCTCACCTTCACCATCACCGAGCTCGGCGTCCCGGTGGCGGAGTTCGAGGGCTACGCGGTGGACGGCTCCTGCTGGGAGGGGATCACCCACTTCCTCCCCTCGAGCCCCTACATGTCGCCCTACCGCGTCTGCCTCCAGTAGTCGGGGCGCCTCAGAGGGCCTCGACCACCACGGCGATGCCCTGCCCGCCGCCGATGCAGGCAGAGCCCACGCCGTAGCGCAGGCCGCGGCGCTTCAGCTCGTAGAGGAGGTGCATCGTGATGCGGGTGCCGGAGGCGGCGAGCGGGTGCCCGACCGCCACACCGCCGGAATTCACGTTCGCCTTGGCGCGGTCGAGCTCGAGCAGCTTCTCGCAGGCGAGGTACTGGGTGCTGAAGGCCTCGTTGATCTCGACCAGATCCATCTGATCGAGGCTCATCCCCGCCCGGGAGAGGGCGGCGCGGATGGCCTCCACCGGCCCGATGCCCATGTACTTCGGCTCCACGCCCACCGAGGCCGCGGCGAGGAGGCGGCCGATCGGACGGAGGCCCCGCTCGGCGGCGATGGCGGCGGTGGAGAGCACCATGGCACCGGCGCCGTCGTTGATGCCGGAGGCGTTCGCGGCGGTGACCGTGCCATCCTTCTTGAAGATCGCGGGGAGCGACTTCATCGCCTCGAAGCTGAAGCGGGCGCGCACCTTCTCGGGCCGGAGGGGGGACAGCTGCGGGTGCTCGTCAACCTCGACGACGGTGTCGGGCTGGCCCTTTCGCCCGGGCAAGCGGATGGGGGCGATCTCCGCCTTGTAGCGCCCCTCCTCGTGGGCCACCTTCCAGGCGCTCTGCGAACGGAAGCCGTATTCGTCGGCCTGTTCGCGGGTGATCCCGTACTTCTCGGCGAGGTTCTCGGCGGTGATGGCCATCGCGCAGCCGGCCAGGGGGTCTGTCAGGCCGTCCTGGAGGGAGTCGGTCATCGGGGCGCCCCCGAGCTTGAAGCCCTCGCGGGCGCCGCGCAGGACGTGCGGCGCCTGGGTCATGTTCTCCGTGCCGCCCGCCAGCACCATCGTCGCCTCGCCGAGGCGGAGGAGCTGCGCGCCGAGCACGAGGGCCTCGAAGCCCGAGCCGCAGAGGCGGTTGACCGTGAGGGCCGGCACCGGCACCGGCACGCCCACCTTCAAGCCGACGTGGCGCGCGCAGTAGATGGCGTCAGCGCTCGTCTGCATCACGTTGCCGAAGATGACGTGATCGATGTCGGCGGCCTGCACCCCCGCCTGCTCCACCGCCGCCTTGCTGGCGTGGACGGCGAGGTCAGTCGCGCTGATGCCGCCCAGGGCGCCGAGGAAGGTGCCAAACGGGGTGCGCTTGCCAGATAGGAAGACGATTTCGGTGCTGCTGGACACGGTGCGCTCCGAGCGAGGTGCGGGGGAGGGTTCTGTCGGTAGGGGAGCGAGGGGGCCGGGGGAACCGGGGGCGCCCGCGCGGCTCAGAGCCGAGCGAGGACGGCGTCTCCGACCGCAGCGGTGCTCAGCGAGCCGCCGAGCTCCGGCGTGACCTCATCGGCGAGCAGGCAGCCGCGGACCGCCTCGACCACCCGGGTGTCGAGCTCGGGCCGCCCCATCGCCTGGCACATCATGCCCACGGTGAGGATGCTGGCCAAGGGGTTGGCGATGCCCTTGCCCGCGATGTCGGGGGCTGAGCCGTGCACCGGCTCGAAGAGGCTGATCTGCCCGGGGTGGATGTTGCCGCTCGCCGCGAGACCGATGCCCCCCTGGAGGATGGCGCCGATGTCGGTGAGCACGTCACCAAAGAGGTTCGGCGTGACGAGCACGTCCAGCGTCTCCGGCGCGCGCACCATCTCCATCGCCGCCGCGTCCACGTAGAGGTGGCGCGTCTTCAGCCCGGGATACTCCGCGGCCACGATCTTGAAGACCCGCTGCCAGAGGTCGTGCCCGTGGCGCATCGCGTTGCTCTTGTCGACCAGGCACACCTGCCGCCGGCCGTTGGCCGCCGCCCAGGAGAAGGCCGCCCGGATGATGCGCTCGACGCCCTTGCGGGTGTTGATGCTCTCTTCGATCGCGATCTCATCGGCGGTGCCCCGCTTGAACTGTCCGCCGATACCCGTATAGAGGTCTTCCGTGTTCTCGCGGAAGAACACCATGTCCACATGCTCGGTGCCCTTGTCCTTCAGCGGGCAGCGCCGCGGATCGAGCAGCTTCACCGGTCTGAAATTGATGTAGAGGTCAAGGCGGAAGCGGCTGCCGAGGAGGATGTCCTTGGCGTGCACGTTGGACGGGACGCGGGGATCGCCCAGGGCTCCGAGGTAGATGGCGTCAAACTCGGCCTTCCACCTCTCGAAGACGCTGTCGGGCAGGGTCTCACCCGTGCGGAGGTAGCGGTCTGCGCCGAGGTCAAAGTGCTCGAGCACGACCTCGGGCCAAAGGGCCTGGAGCACTCGGCATCCCTGCTCGATCACCTCCCCGCCGATGCCGTCACCGGGGACGACCGCGATCCGGGGGGCACCGCCCGACTTCGTGGAGCCCGTAAAGAGCGGAGTGCCAGCGGACGGGCGGGGTGCTTCGATCGTGCTCATCGGACCTCCAGGGGGGGCGCCGTCTATCCGTCGCGTCCGGGCATGTCCATCGACGGGGCGGGTGATAGGCGGGGCCGGAGGTGTCGATGACCGCTGACCGCGCGCAGACCGCCGCTCCGAGCCCCTCCACGCGGGGCACCCCCGTCGGCCGCGCGGTCGAGGCCCTGACCTTCGATGTCTGGGACACGCTGATCATCGATGACTCCGACGAGCCGCGCCGCGCCGCGCTCGGCCTGCCCTCCAAGGCCGCGGCGCGCGTGGCCGCCTTCACCGCCGAGGTCCGGGCCCACCACCCGCACCTCAGCGAGGCGGCCGCGGCGCAGGCCTGGGAGCGCTCCCTCGCCGACTTCCAGCACCAGTGGAAGGTCCTCTCCCGCACGCCGGGCCTCGACCACCGCCTCGCCGTCGCCTTCGCGGCGCTGGGCGTCGAGGCCACCCCCGGCACGCCGGCCCTGATCGAGCGGCTCGCCACGATGGAGGTGGAGCACCCGCCCGACCCCGCCCCCGGCGTCCACCGGATGCTCGAGGCCCTCTCCGGGCGCTACCGCCTCGGCATCATCTCGGACGCCATCGTCACCCCCGGTACGGGCATCCGCGCCATCCTCCAGGGCCTCGATCTGCTGCGCTTCTTCGAGGTCTTCGTGTTCTCCGACGAGGCCGGAGCGAGCAAGCCCGCGCCCGCCGTCTTCGAGCAGGCGGCCGCGGCCTTCGGCCTGCCCACGAGCCAGGTGGCGCACGTCGGAGATCGCGAGTCCAACGACGTCCTCGGCCCCAAGGGCGTGGGCGGCCGCGCGGTGCTCTACACCGGGATCATCGATCGGGGCAGCAGCTCGACGCAGGCGGATCTCGTCTGTTCACACCACGACCGCCTGCCGGAGCTCCTCTCCACCTTCTCCCCTTCGAGCCTCTCCCCTTCGAGCCTCTCCGCTTCGCCCCCCTCCCCTTCGACCCTCGCTTGAGCGCCCCGGAGCCCCCCATGATGCCCGCCTACCCGCTGCCCGAGATCGCCGATTGGATGAAGAGGCTCGGGGAGCGCTTCAGCAGCGGCTTCTCCGCCACCCGGCCCGCGCTCCGGACGGTCGGCCGAGAGTCGGAGTACCCGGTCGTGAACCCCGACGGCACGGCGGCGGACGTGTCGGAGCTCTGGCCGCTGCTCGGAGGAGCGGGCTTCGAGACCCACCACGAGGGCACGCTCGTCACGGCGGTGGACGGGCCGCGCTTCGGCTACTGCGCCGAGGTGGGTCGCGGCACGATCGAGCTCATCGTCGGCCCCTCCGAAGACCTGCACGGCATCGCCGCCCTCCACCGGGAGGGGCTCGACCGCCTCCAGGAGGCCGCCGCGCGGCGGGGCTTCCTCGTGCTCGGCTACGGCATCCAGCCGCTCACCCCGGCCACCCCGACCTTCATGGCCCCGAAGAAGCGCTACGGCGTGCTGCTGGAGTCGATCGGCCAGCCCTGGCTCTGGTTCACCCTGACGGCCAGCGATCAGGTGCACGCCTGTGTCGGCCGCGACGAGATCGTGCCGCTGACCAACATCGGCAACGCGATGGCCCCGGTCACCGTGGCCCTGTGCGGCAATTCCCCGATCTTCGAGGGGCGTGACCAGGGCGTGTGCAGCTCGCGAGAGCATCAGATGGGGCAGATCCACTCCGGCACCTGGCGCCACGGCATGCCAGGCGCCCCCGACGCCGACCTGAGCGCGATGATGTATCGGCTGGCCCGCCAGGATCTGCTGATGGTGCGCCGAGACGACGAGAACCTGATCCCGCCGCGCCAGTCTTTTATCGAGCACCTCGCCACGCTCGGCGGGCCCGACGCCCCCATCGCCTGGACGGACTTCCTCCTCCACGAGCACTACATCTGGAACGCGGCCCGCCCGCGCAGCGCCCACGGCACCATCGAGATGCGCTCGGCCTGCCAGCAGCCGATCCCCGAGACGATGGCCGCGGCGGCCCTCGGCTTCGCGCTCGTCGAAGCCGGCTTTGAGATCAGCCGGTACATCCACGAGTCCATGGGCGACGAGGCCTGGGCGCAGCTCCACGCCTGGCATGGCCGCGCCGTGCGGGACGGCCTCGCCGCCGAGGAGCCCACCCCGGGCTTGCTCGAGGGCATCCTCCGGCGCTGCATCGACGGCCTCGTGGCCCGGGGGCGCGGTGAGGAGGTCTACCTCGAGCCGCTCATGGGCCGCCTGTCCCGCCGGAGCAACCCCGCCCAGGACGCGCGGCGGGCCTTCGCCGAGGGCGGCATGCCCGCGCTCATCGCGCTGACCAGCCGCACCTGAGGGCCGCCCCGGTCAGGGGCGGTGCTCAAGGATTGGTGAGGGCCGCCCCGGTCAGGGGCAGGTGAGGGCGAGGCCGAAGGGGGCCTCCTCTCCGTCATGCCCCTCGACCACCACCACGTAGCGGGCCACCTCGTTGTTCCAGACGGTGATGGCGCCGCCGCCGCCGCTGATGTCGGCGTCACACTCCCCCACCGAGACGCCCTCGCGGAGGCAGTCGCCGGTGTCCTCCCAGTGCATCACGAAGAGGTCGAGGTCTTCACAGGGGCTGTCGAGCTGGATCGTGACCTCGCCGTCTCCCGGGTGGATGAAGGCGAACATCCGCTCGGGCCCCTCGTAGCTGCCCGGATCGACCACCTCGCAGGCCCAGAAGCTCGAGTATTGATCCTCGCTGAGCTGCGAGGTGCCGCCGGTGGTGATCGAGACGAGGCTGTCTCCGCACTCAAGCTCGGCGGTGATGCAGCCGTCATCGTAACTCTCGGGCTCGGGCGGGCTGTCGCAGTCGACGTCGCTGCTGCCGCCGTCCCCCTCCCCTTCGCCTTCCCCTTCGCCTTCACCCTCTCCTTCTCCTTCTCCTCCGATGGCGCCGGTGTCCGACGAGCTGCCCTTGTCTGAGCCGAACAGCTCACAGCCTGCGAGGAGGGTGAGCAGGACCAATCGAAGGGCCATGGAGACTCCTGAGGAAATCAGACACAGATTAGGGGCAAATCACGGACAGCGTAAACTGCGTGTCCACCGGCACCCGACCGTCTACCGAGATAAGGTAGTGCGCCTCTTTGTCTTGCCAGACGCTGACCTCGCCGCCGCCGCTCGAGTCATCGACCTCGCACTCGGGGACGCTGTTGTCAGCGGTGGGACAGCTCCCCTCGGAGTCCCAGTAGTCCCAGCGGAAAACAAAGAGGTCGAGGTCTTCGCAGGGGGCGTCGAGGATGAACTGCACATCGCCGGTGCCGGGGTGGACGAACTCGTAGACCCGCTCCTGCCCTGCGTAGTCTGTAGACTCGCCGTAGTTACAGAACCAGGCCTCGTAGTCGGCCTCGGCGAAGACCTTGGTGCCCCGCGCCGTGGTGCTGGTGATGTGGTCTCCGCAGCGGATGGTGTCGGTCACGCAGGCGTCGATGGGGTCAGGCGGGGCGACGTCCTCGGTGCAGTCCACGTCAGAGTCGGCGTCGGTGTCGGCGTCGCTGTCCCCGTCGGCGTCTGCATCGGAGTCCCCGTCGGCGTCGGCGTCGGTGTCCCCGTCGGCGTCGGCGTCGGTGTCCGCGTCGCCCTCTGCGGCCGCGGTGTCGTCTGCGGGCTGGGGCTCCGTCCCCTCGCCGAGCCCGGCGCCGCCCTTGTCGAAGATCGAGCAGCCTAGGAGCAGGAGGACGGGCGTGGCGTACAGGCGCATCAGATCTCCGAGATGAAGGCACCCTGGGCTCGAGCTCGAGGGCTGGACCCTTCGGGGCAGCCGAGGGCGACGCGGGCTCTGGAGTCGCGGCGCCTCCGGCCAGGATAGCCCGTCCCTCGCCGGCCTGCCGGTCGCGTCGCCCGCGGCTCAGGCCAGGAGGGCGCCGCGACCGGCCTGCACCAGCGCGGCGTATCGACCGGAGAGGGCCATCAGCTCGGCGTGCGTGCCCAGCTCCGCGATGCGGCCGCCCTCCATCACGGCGATGCGGTCGGCCCGCTGGACCGTCGAGAGGCGGTGGGCGATGACGAGCACCGTTCGGCCCGTGAGGACGTGGGCGATGGCCTCCTGCACGAGGGCCTCGGTGGCGCTGTCGACGGAGGCGGTGGCCTCGTCGAGCACGATGATGTCGGGGCTGTGGGCGAGGGTGCGGGCGAAGGTGAGGAGCTGCCCCTCCCCCACCGAGAGGTCGGCCCCGTGCTCGCGCAGCACGTGGTCCCAGCCGAGCCGATCGACAAAACGACGCGCGTGGACCTGGGTGGCGACCTCGTCTCGTTTGGCCTCGGTGATCGTCGGGTCGCCGAGGTCGACGTTGAAGCGCAGCGTGTCGCTGAAGACCACCAGGTCCTGGCGGACCGCGGAGACGCGCCGCCGGAGGTCATCGAGGCGGAGCCCCGAGACCTCGTGCCCGTCGATGCAGAGGCTGCCCCGGTAGCCGTCGTAGCTGCGGTCGAGCAGGCGGGAGAGGGTGGTCTTGCCGGAGCCCGTGGCGCCGACGAGCGCGACCACCTCGCCAGGCGCGAGCTCGAGGTTGATGCCCTGGAGCACGTCCTCGCCGTCTTCCCGGTACCGGAAGCGGAGGTCCTTGAAGGTGACCCGGCCCTTCACCGCGGGGAGGGGCTCCTGACCGGGGTCTTGGACCCTCGCGGTCTCAAAGAGCCAGAAGATCTTCGAGAGCGAGGCGGCGGCCCGCTGGAGGACGGCCACCTTCCCCGACAGCTCTCGGAGGGGGCGGAAGAGGCGGTCGAGGTAATCCATGAAGGCCACGAGCAGGCCCGCGCTGAGCGGCTCCATGTCGATCGTGACGCCGTGCTGGGCCAGCCACTCCGCCGCGTGCCCCGTGCCATACCAGAGGATCACGCCGACGAAGACGCTGGAGGCGCCATCCACGATGGCGTACATGCCCGAGTCATAGATGTTCGCCGTCTTGGTGGAGTCGCAGTAGCGCCGGTTCGGCACGTCGAAGCGCCGCTTCGACAGGGCCTCCACCCCAAAGAGCTGCACCACCTGTACGCCGTCCACCCGCTCGGCGAGGAAGGTGTTCACCGCGGCGATGGCCTCGCGGGTCTCGATGAACAGCTCCCGCATTCGGGCGCGCAGCGCGTTGAGCAGGCCGAGCAGGGGCACCGCGAGGGCGAGCAGCAGGATCGACAGTCGCCAGTCGAGCCAGAACATCGCCGCCAGCGTGCCGACGATGAGCAGCAGGTCGAGGAGGATGTTCACCACCCCGGCGGCGAGCGTGTCGCCGAGGGACTCCACGTCGCTCGTGACGCGCGTGAGCAGCTTGCCGGCCGGCTGGCGGTCAAAGAAGGAGAGCGGCAGGTCGAGGATGTGGCTGAAGAGCGCCCGGCGGATGCGGAGGATGGTGCGCTGGCCGGCATGAGCGAGGGCGATGGCGTAGGTCGCCTCGAGCAGGTAGCCGCCGACGACGGCGCCGAGGTAGGCCAGGGCCATGCCCGCGAGGCCGGGGATCAGCCCCGGCACGATGTGCTCGTCGATGGTCCGCTTCATCAGCCACGGCTGGGCGAGGTTGATCGCGGCGATGGCGGGGGTCACGAAGAGGGCCCAGGCGAAGAGCGGGGCGTCGGGGCGCGCCCAGGTCCAGCTCCGGCGGAGCAGGCTCCAGTCCGAGGCGGTGGCCCGCTCCAGCGCGTCGTTCTCGGGGGGCTTGGGCGAGGCGGCGCTCATCGGCTCAGCTCCTCGTCGGCCGGGGTCTGGCCGAGCCAGGCCTCGCGGAACAGGCCGGGCCGCTGGAAGAGGTCGTCGGGGCGGCCCTCGTCGACGAGCCGCCCCTGGTCGAGCACGAAGACATGGTCGGCGTCGCGGAGGGCGGAGACCCGGTGGCTGACGATGAGCACGGTCGGGCGGCCCCTCTCCCGCCCGTCGCCGAGGGCCCGCAGCGCCAGGAGCAGGCGCGCCTCCGTCTCGTGATCGACGGCGGACAGCACGTCGTCGAGCAGGATGAGGTCCGATCGGCGGTACATCGCCCGCGCCAGGGCCACCCGCTGGCGCTGCCCGCCGGAGAGCATGATCCCGCGCTCGCCCACCACCGTGCGGAGGCCGTCAGGGAGGGCGGCGAGGTCGATCGCGAGCGCCGCCTTGTCGACCGCCTCTCGCACGGCCGAGGGGTCTACGGGTTCGGACAGGGCGACGTTCTCGGTGATGGTGTCGCTGAAGAGGAAGGGCCGCTGCGGCGCCATCGAGAGGCTGCGCCGCCAGGCGCGGAGGTCGAGGCGGGAGAGGTCGGCCGAGCTGCCGTCGGGCCCGCTGACCACGATCGAGCCCTCGGGCGCGTTGTAGAGCCGCGCCAGCAGGCGGAGCAGGGAGGTCTTGCCGCTGCCGGTGCGACCGAAGATGCCCACCACCGTCCCCGGGCGGATGTCGAGGCTGAGCCCGTCGAGCACCCGCCGCTCGGGGGCGTCCGGATAGGCGAAAGAGAGCCCCCGCACGGTAAAGCCGGGGCCACCGCCCCCCGGGACGGCCTCGGGCCGGTCGCCCTCGGGTCGCTCCACGGGGGCGTCGAGGATCTCAAAGATGCGGGTCAGCGAGGCGAGGCCGGTCTGGATCACCGAGAGCATCCAGCCGATGGAGCGGAGGGGCGGCAGCAGCACCCCGAGCAGGGTGGCGAAGGCGGCGATGTCGCCGACCGAGAGCTCACCGCGGACCGCCATCGGGCCGCCTACAAAGAGCACGACGAAGACAGAGATGGAGCCCGCGAGCACCAGGGCCGGGAAGGCGAAGGCGCCGAGGAGGCTGGTGGCCACGCGGGTGCGGAGCAGGGCCTCGCACTTCTCGTCGAAGCGCTGGAGGAAGGCGTCCTTCGCGACGAAGCCCTGGATGGTGGCCACCCCCTGAAAGCTCGTCAGCACCTGATCGCTGACCTGGCCGAGCTGCTGCTGGGCGAGGCGCCCGTAGTTGAAGACCTTGCCGACCGCCGAATTCACGACCACCAGGCCCACGATCAGCGGGAGCACCGCGCCCAGGGTGAGCGAAGGGGAGAGCGTGAGCATCCGCCAGCCGGTGAGCAGGACGGCGAAGGTGACGTTGACCACCTGCATGAAGCCGAAGCCCACCATCGCGCGGACGAAGGTGAGGTCAGACGAGCCGCGGCTCACCAGATCCCCGGTGCTGCGGGTCGCGTAGAAGGAGGGCTGCTGGGCGAGCAGGGCGTCGAAGAGGTCGGAGCGGAGCTGATACTCGATGTCCCGGCCGGGGTTGAACACCAGCACCCGGCTGAGCGTGCGGACGAGGATCACGGCCACCCCCATCAGCCCGACGGCGAGGATGTGGGGCCCGGCGGCAGCGGCGGCGCCCGCGTCGATCGCGGCGCCGATCTCGGTGGGGATGGTGACGGTCAGGTAGTTCGTCAGGAACAGGAAGAGCACCCCGCCGAGGAAGCTCAGCAAGTGGGGGCGGCACCAGTCCCGGAGGAGGCGAACCAAGACACGCATCGCCCTACCCCTAGCGCCGGTGGATGAAGCGGCGCCCGGCGTCGACGATCCAGGCGGGGCCGAGCGCGTCCCGGCCCAGCACCACGAGGGCCTCCACGCCCGGCTCCTCGACGGGGATCACGCGGAGCCGCACCCGCTCGACCCGCCCGCCCATCGAGACCGAGGTCACCAGGACCACCCCCACCTCGGCCGAGACCGCGGGCTCGAGGGCCACGGGGAGCCGGTGCCCCTGCAGTCGGAGCCCCCCGGCTTCGACCTCGGCGAAGAGGGTAGAGGTGGCCTCTCCGGTGTCGCAGCGCGCCACGACATCGGCCCCGCCGAGCTCGGGGAGGCCGACCACCTCTTCGTAGCCGACGAGCACCCGGCTATCGACCGCACGGAGGGCGGGGCGGGCGGCCTCGTCTTCCAGCGCCGACCACGCGAGGCGGCCCTCGGGCTCGGGCGAGACGGCGGCATCCTCGAGGAGGGGGTCTTCACCCGCTCCCCCCTGCGGCCCGTCGTCCAGCTCGGTGAGCTCGTCCTGGAGGCCGCCCCCCACCGAGCCCTCGGTGGGCGCGTCTTCGACGTCCTCGTCTTCCGCGTCGTCTTCCGCGTCGTCTTCCGTGTCGTCTTCCGTGTCGCCTGCCGTGTCGCCTGCCGTGTCGTCTGCGGAGCCGACCCGGTGGTCTTCATCGCCGAGCTCACCCGTCGACTCGGCCGGGTCGGCCCCCTCGGTGGGGGAGTCCCCCAGCTCGGCCTCGTCGACGAGGCCGTCCGCCGGCGCACGCGCGCCCTCCTCCGCGGCCGCGTCGTCCTCCAGATCGTCCCAGTCCACCGCGCTCCGCGACGGCGAGGCGAGCGAGGGCCGGCGGGGATGGGGGGGGCGAACAGGGCGCGACATCCGCGCCTCGTAGCCTGCCCTCTCTGGAGCTGCGAGCCGCGGAGCGGCCGTGCTACGCTGAACGGCCCCACCCTGGAGACCGAATGAACGCCCGTCACGCTCGATGGCCCACCCTCCCCACTGTGCTCATCGCCCTGTCGGCGACCTTCGCGGTCGCTTGCGCAGGTGACGAGACGATCGCCGACAAGGATGGGGGTACAGACGGCACAGACGGGTCGGATGGCGGCGATGGCGGCGACGGCGCAGATGGCGGCGACGGCGGGGACGGCGGCGGGGACGGCGGGACCGACGCCTTCCCGGATGCGGAGGTGATCGCGCTCGGTGACCCCGACGAGGTGTTGGCCGACGAGGCGATCGGCGAGGCCGGCGAGCGCGACATGTACGCCTTCCAGGTCGAAGAGGGCGACTTCGTCACGGTGGCCACCCTCGCCTACGCGCTCACCGGCGAGACCACCTTCGACACGGTCATCCAGCTCTACAACTCGGACGGTGACGAGATCGCCGAGAACGACGACATGCCCTATCGTTTCTACGAGACAGACTCTGTCGTGGTCTTCCGCGCAGAGTACTCCGGCACCTACTACGCCGAGGTGCTGGAGTGGGGCGACTGGGACGGCGCGGGCGCGAGCGGCGGCAGCGGCTACGACTATGAGCTGCACGCCTGGGTCGTCAACACCGAGGAGCTCGAGCCGAACGACGACGGCACCCTGGCAGCCGAGAGCTACAACGCCTGGTTCGACGGCGGCGGCGAGTACCTCGGCGGCTCGGACGCCATCGAGGGTGGTGACAACCTCCCCGGCTACTTCATGCAGAACGCGCTCTCCCCGGGCTCTTTTGACTTCTACGGCGCGCTGGACTCCGCCGATGACGTCGACATCTGGTTCATCAGCACCGGCACCGACGACCGCGAGACCCCGGACGACCACTTCTTCGTGCAGATCGGCCAGTACCCGGGGATGCCCACCAACCTCACCCCCGACTGGACGCTCTACGACGCCGAGGGCGCGGTGGTGGCCAGCACCGCCGACACCGTCATCGGCACCGGCTACACCACGCTCTATGACTCCGGCGTGCTGGTGAGCGTCCCGGTCGAGTCCTACCTCACGCTCGTCGTGCAGAACACGGGCACGACCTACGACGTCGGCAGCTACTACGCCGGCATCGTGAGCATGTACTACGGCTCGCTGCTCGACCAGGTCGAGTCGAAGACGGGCGAGACCATCACGAGCGGCACGACCACCGAGTTCGTCGAGTCGGAGGCCACCCCGGGCTTCTTCTACACCCGCCTCGGCGGCACCCTCACCTTCGAGGATGAGCTCGACGCCTGGACCATCCGCGCCTCGGACTGCGGCGGCTTCGACGGCCGCATGATGAACTTCGCCGTGGACGCCGCCAACTACGGCTCGCTGCTCGACCCCAAGCTCACGGTCTACGATGAAGACGGCACCACCGTCCTCGCCGAAGAGACCGGCAACCTGACCGGCACCGCCGAGGGTGACCCCTGGGTGGTCGACTTCGCGCTCCCCGCGGGCAGCGAGAAGATCTACGTGGTCATCGAGGCCGAGTCGATGGACAGCGCCGACACCGCGAACTTCTACTACGCCTTCCCCTACGTCTACGATCCCGAGTAGGACAGGATCTTCAGCGGCTCGGAGGCCAACCGACCGGGGGTGCGGGGGCGGGCGGACGGGGTACGGAGCCCCGACGCCTGAGGCCCTCCGATGTCTGATCCCTCGCCCCCCGAGCCGCTGCTCCCCCGCCTCCTCGGCGCCCTTGACCGCCGCGCGACGGCCGCCATCCGCGGGGCCCGGGCCCGGCGGGCTCCTGCGGTCGCGTCCGAGGCGCTCGTGCTGCACAGCACCGCCGGCTACAAGCTGGAGGCCTGGGTCCACGCCCTCCCCGCCGCGGGGCCAGCGTCCCGCCCCGCCGTGGTGCTCTGCCCCGGGATCGACGACGGCGCCGACGTCTTCCTCGGCCAGCGGGCGCCGGTGAGCGCCGACGAGGTGGCGCGGCTCGGCTATGTCGTGCTCCGCTTCAACCCCGCCGGGCGGGGAGAGAGCTGGGGCGAGGAGGACTTCGGCGGGCCGGAGCACCAGGACGACGTCGCCCGGATGGTGGCCTACCTCCGCGGTCGGCCCGACGTCGATCCGGCGCGGGTCGGCATCCTCTCCATCTCGCTCGGCCTCTCGATGGCCGTGGGCGCCGTCGTGCGGGCAGGGGCGAAGGCCGCCTGGATCCTCGACTGGGAGGGGCCGAGCGACCGCGAGGTCATCACCTCGGGGGGCCAGCAGCTCACGCCGGCCAACGGCCACACGATGCACGACGAGGTGTACTGGCGGCCGCGGGAGGCGGTACGCCATGTCGGGAAGCTCGACTGCGGCTACATCCGCCTCCAAGCCGAGCACGACCACGCCCAGCCCGGCGAGGTGAGGCACGCCACCCGGATGGTCACCGCGGCGGCGCAGGGCCAGCTCCCCTGGTTCCAGATCAACGACCACCCGCGGGGAGAGGCCCCGCCCCGGCCGGTGTGGATGAACAACGGCGCCCTTGCGGCCAACCGCTCCATCCTGCGCAAGCTGCAGACCCTCCGCGAGGAGCGGCGGCGAAGCGAGCCCTGAGCCGGCGCTCAGTCCAGCGTCTCTCCTTCACCGAGCACCACCGAATTGTCGTAGTCGCGCACAATGTCTCGCGCCCGCTCGAGCTCGGGCTCGGGCACCAGCAGCACGCCGAAGCCCTCCTGCGACGCGAAGAGGTTGCCGAAGGCGGTGCCAGCGCCCTCGCCGTGCACCACCCAGGGGATGCTGCGCTCATCGAGCATCTCGGTGAGGATCGCCCGATCGACCTGGCTCTCGAGGAGCTTCAGGGGCACCATCCGCTCTTGATCGAGCCCCGCCTGAGCCTCCTGCAACATCTGCAGCTCCGCCTCTCCCAGCGTACGGCTGCCGCAGTCCGGGCAGGTGGCGGGTTCGGACTCATAGCCGGCGTTACAAGCGATGCAGTGTCGCAATTTCACTCCCTGGAGCCCGCGAAGGGCCGGTTCAGGTCGGGGACCTTCAACAAGGTAGCCGGCCCGCCGCCTCCGGGGGAGGCCGTACGGCGCGCGGACGGAGCGGCGCTGATCGCCCTCACCGATCTCCCTCACCAATCTCCCTCAGCCGCCCTCGGAGGGGGCCGCTGCGCCCGACGGGGTCGAGGCCGCGGTGATGGTGGCCTCGGCGGCGCCCTCGAAGAAGCGCAGGTGGACCGCGTCGCCGGGCCGGAGCTCCCCCCCGGCGGAGACCGCGCGCCCCTCCTTCAAGACGACCGCGTAGCCACGGCCGAGCACCGCGAGGGGGCTGAGCGCGAAGAGGCGCCCACGGCCGGCCTCGAGGCGGCGGCGGCTGCGCTCCACCGCGCGACGGCCCGCGAGGTGGAGCCGCTGGCGGAGCTCGGCGAGGCGGCGCTGACCGTCGGCGATTCGCTGACCCGGCCCGCGGAGGACGAGGCGCTTCAGCCGATCGCGGCGAGCGCGGAGGCCGCGCTCCATCGCGAGGCGCAGCCGATGGTCGAGCTCATCGAGGCGGAGGAGCAGCTCAGCCTTGTCGGGGACGACGAGCTCCGCGGCGTGGGAGGGGGTGGCGGCCCGCAGATCGGCCACGAGGTCGGCCAGGGAGACGTCCACCTCGTGGCCGACCGCGCTCACCACCGGGATCGGGCAGCGCGCGATGGCGCGGACCACCACCTCCTCGTTGAAGGCGGCGAGGTCCTCGACGCTGCCGCCCCCGCGCCCGACGATGATCACGCTCGACTTGCCGTGCCGACCGAGCCGGTCGACGGCCGCCGCGATCTCGTCGGCCGCGCCCTCACCCTGGACCCGACAGGCGGAGAGATAGAGCGTGAGGCCCGGGAAGCGCCGCGAGAGGACGCGGAGGATGTCCTGAAAGGCCGCGCCGGTGGGGCTGGTCGCGACCCCGATGGCCAGCGGGATCACGGGCAACGGGCGTTTGCGGGCGGGGTCGAAGAGGCCCTCGGCCTGGAGGCGGCGCTTGAGCTCCTCGAAGCGCCGCTGCTGATCTCCCTGCCCCGCGCGCTCCATCCGCCGGGCGAGGAGGTTGTACTTGCCTTGGGGCGCGTAGACGTCGAGCTCGCCCGAGACCGTGACCTGGTCTCCCACCGCGGGCATCCAGCGCATGCCCTGGTTGTTCCCGCGGAACATGACGGCGTTCAAGACGGCGCCCTCGTCTTTGAGGGTGAAGTACCAGTGCCCCGAGCGGTGGGCCATGAACTGCGAGACCTCGCCCTCGACCACCACGGGCCCCACGCCCGCGGCGAGCGTCTCTTGAATGATCCGGGTGAGGTCCGAGACAGTGAGGGTCGGGCGCATCCGCCCCCCTATGCGATACGTGGCCCGGATGCCCGACTCTACCCCCTCACAGCACCTCACCGGGCTCGCCGTCCTGCTCGTGATGCTGTGGACGGGCCTCGTCGGCACCCCGGTGCTCGACTTCGTCGGCGGCGGCAGCGCTGACGACGAGGGCGGCGGCGAGGCGAGCCCCCAGGACGGCCCGCTCTTCGCGGTCCTCCACACCCTGAACCGGGAGCTCCGACTGCCGCTGGTGGCCAAGGTCGGCTGGCCGCAGAAGGTCTTTC
Source organism: Myxococcota bacterium (assembly GCA_044344255.1). Lineage (GTDB taxonomy): Bacteria > Myxococcota_A > UBA796 > UBA796 > UBA2385 > JBIJDH01. Next base: position 36,505 of record JBIJDH010000015.1, on the reverse strand, counting down.
GTATCCGACAGAGCTGGCACCTCTATCGGGACGGCCCCTCGATGGTGCGGCGAATGGAGGTGCGGGTCGACGGCGAGCTCCTCTATCGGAGCGAAGACCCTGACCACCGCTGGCAGACCGCCCGCCTCGACAACCGTCGTGTGCGCCCGATGGTGGAGACCACCGCCATGAAGGCCAAGGCGCGGAACGCCGCCGGCCTCACCCGCTATATCCGCGACCTCGCCCGCGCCGATCACCCCGACGCCCAGGCGGTGGAGATCGTGTTCACCAGCGGCCGCTTCCCCGGGGTCAACGCCAAGGCGCACCACGGCTGGGTGGCCCGCGCCCCCGACTGGAAGCTCGAGGCCACCCGATGAGCCTCTCCCCCGTGAGCCCTCCCCCCTGGAGCCCCCCAGGCCCCCTCCGTCGCCTCTGGGGGGCGTGGATGGAGCAGGTTCACCGCCCGGTCGACAGCCGTCCCTTCGCGCTGGTGCGGATCAGCGCCTGTCTCTGCCTCGTGGTCGACCTCGTCCGAGTGGCCGCGCTCGGGCTGGTGCCGCACCTCTTTCACACCTACGAACAAGGGGGCCTCTCCAAGTTTCAAGACCCGGGCTGGGTGGCCGGGGACTACCTCGGGACAGAGGCGGGGCCGCTGCTCTTCTGGTTCACCCTCACCTCCTTCGTGCTCACGATGCTCGGCCTCGGCGGTCGCCTGAACGTGCTGCTCGGCGTGCTCGCGTACGCGCAGCTCGGCCACCTCTACTCCACGGGCGACCGCGGCATCGACCGCGCCCTCCGCTGCCTCCTCCTCATCGTGGCGGTGAGCCCCGTCTTCTATCGGCTGAGCCTCGGGCCCCTGATCGGCCGGGCGCGCTTCGCGGTGTCCCGATGGATGCCCGCCTGGCCCGAGCTGCTGATCCGCTGGCTGCTCGTGCTCATCTACCTCTCGGCCGGCACCGCCAAGCTCATCCAGCAGCCGGGTTGGCTCTCTGTGCAGGGCACGCCGGTGCTCTACCGCATCCTCACCGATCCGATGGCCGGCGTGGTCGACCCCGTCTGGGCCGAGGGCCTGCCCTGGCTCTGGCGCCTCGGCGGCTGGGCCACCATCGCCTTCGAGCTGTCATCCCCGCTGCTGCTCACGCCCTGGCGGCGGTGGTGGGCCCTCTTCGGTGTGGGCCTGCACTTCGGCATCGCCGCCACGATGGACCTCGGGATGTTCTCCTGGGGCATGCTCTCCTTCTACTTCGTGCTGCTGTCACCCTGGGTGGTGACCCTGCTCGACCGGCTGGGCATCGGCGCCCCCGCGGCCGCCGAGCCCCCTGCGCCGTGAGGCGCCCCAAGCCAGGAGCGCCAGCGCCAAGCCCGAGAGGGTGAGCAGCGAGAGCCCGAGGCCGGCGCGCACCGCGGGGGGGCGGTAGCGGAGGCGGACCTCGTGCTCCCCCGCTGGCACGGCTATCCCACGAAACAACAGGTTCACCCTGTAGAGCGTCGCAGGCACCCCGTCCACCTCGGCCTCCCAGCCGGGGTACCAGGAGTCGGTCTGGACGAGCAGCGCCGCGCGCCGAGCGCGCACGGTGATGTCGAGGGCTCCCGGGCCGAGCACGGTGAGCGCGGCTTCGCCGACGGGGCCCTCTCCGCAGGGCAGGGGCGGTGGTGGCTCTTCGAACACCGCCACACGCCGGAGGTCGACCGCGTCGAGGGCGGCGAGCGGCTCCTCCGAGATGACGGCGCAGTCGACGAGGAAGGCCGAAGGCAGGGGGTCTGGGTTCTCGAAGAGGCGCACCGGGGCGGCGTCGAGGGGCATCTCGGCGTAGCCGGCGGCGCCCAGATCGTGGACCGAGAGGAGGTAGCGGAGGCCCAGCAGATCGACGAGGGCGGGGTGGCGGGCGAGGCGCTCGACCTTCACCTCCCCCTTGTCTCCCACGTCCAGGCCCGCCGTAGCGAGCAGGGCCTCGTTCCGCACCATCAGCAGCGGGCTCGTGAGGATCACGTCGCGCAGCCCATAGCCGAGGCCGAGGCTCGCGGAGAGCAAGGCGGCGTCGAGGCGAGGCGCTTGCCGTCGATCGACGACGGTCTGCCGCTCCCGGGGGCCGGCCTCCCCGGCCTCGGGCTCAAGGGCGCGGGTGAGCAGGGGGAGGGCGGGCGGGGGCCGGTCGTACTCCTCCCGCGGCACCCGCCCCTGATACTCCGCGCCGAAGGCCGCGAGGTCGAGGTAGAGCAGCCCGCTGAGGGCAAAGGCGGCCCCGTAGCCCGCCCGCCGGCCGCCCACGGTGAGGCCGAGCGCCATCGCGAGGGCGAGGAGGACGGGGCCGAAGAAGGCGGCCGACCGGGGATCGGTGCTGTCCTGGAGCGAGGCGACGATGCGCTCCACCTTCGCGGGGATGCGGGCAGGGTCCTCCAGCTCGGGGCCGGGCAGCGCCGCCCGCAGCAGGGGCCCGAGGTCGGGCGGCGGCGGCCGCGAGGCCTCGCGCGCCACCTGACGCTCAAAGTGGCCGCTGAGCAAGCTCCGCAGCGGATCTTCGGCGAGGCGGACCCCGACGCCGAGGACGGCCAGCCCGACCGCGAGGGTGAGGCCGGCGAGGGCGAGGCGGCCGGCGAGGCGGCGGCGGGGCCCCAAGCCCAAGGCCAGCGCGGCGTCGAGGCCCTCGGCGGCGAGCAGGGCCGTGGCCATCGTGAGGCCGATCGAGAAGCGCACGGGGAAGCGCAGGCCGTCGAGCACCGGCAGGTGGCGGACGATCGGCCACAGCGGCCCCTTCCCGCCGAGCATCAGCAGCAGGCAGACGAGGGCCACCCCACCCCAGAAGCGGCTCCGACGGAGGCCCACGGCCGCGAGCAGCAGCGCCGGCACACCCAGGTAGAAGGCCATCTCCCAGTGGTTCTCGCCCGAGCCCCAGTAGCCCGGGCCGCGGTGGAAGTAGGTCTCGGGCACGTCCACGGGCCGGTCAAAGCCAAAGAACCGAGGGAGGAGGCCGTTGACCAGCTCCTGGGGTGGCAGGCTCCCGATGTTGGCGAATTCCGCGCTCACCCCGCCCTCCCGCATCGAGGCCCCCTGCAGCTCGAGGGTGGCGATGATCTGGGGGGCCGCGAGGCACAGGGACAGCAGCATGGCCCCGAGGAGGCCGATGAGCGCGCGCGGTTCACGGCGCCGCCAGGCCACCTCTCCCCCCAAGGCGAGCGTGAGCAGGAGCCCGATGACCGCCGCTTGGGGGTGCCCGGCGACACAGAGGAGGCCGCCGATCAGGCCGGCGAGGCCCCAAGACTGCCGGTAGACCGCCCGCAGCAGCCAGGGCAGCCAGGCGAGGACGTGCAGCATGCCGAGGTAGAGGGCGTGCGTGGCGAGCAGGCCCGAGAAGCCCCAGGCGACCCCCGCGAACAGCGAGGCGGCCGGGCTCCTCCCCCGCGCGCGGGCCAGGGCCGCGGCGCCGAAGGCGGCCCACCAGAGGTGGCCGAGGAGGGAGAGCCCGAGCCCATAACCAGGGTCGATCAAGCCGAAGAAGAGCACGTTGGGCGGGTAGAAGACCCCAGCCTGCCCGTCGGCCATCAAGGGGAAGCCATTGGCGACCTCGGGCGCCCAGAGGGGGACCCGGAGCGCGAGCCACTCCCCGGCCGCCCAGACCCGCCAGGGCAGGTGGTGGTGCTTGAGGTCGTGGACCCAGAAGACCGAGCGGCCGAGCAGCGCGTCGGGGGCCCAGAGCGCGGTCGGGAGGAGGAGGCTGAGGCCGATGGCCTGGAGGGCGCGATCCCTCCACACGGGCGCCGGCTCACCTCCCTCGGGGTGGGTCAAGGGCTGAGCTCGGCGCGGAGGGTGGCGGCCGCGCGCCGCCCGCTGAGGATGGCGCCCGCCACCATCGTGCTGTCTACTGGCACGCCGCCATAGGGCTCGCCGAAGCCCACGAGCTCCCCGGCGGCGTAGAGGCCGGCGACGGGCTGCCCGCCGGCGTCGAGCACGTGGCCGTCGAGGTCGGCGGCGAGGCCGGTGAGCGACTTGGCGGTGGAGGGCAGCAGCGGGAAGGCGGCGAAGGGGGGCTCACAGAGGGGGCGCTCGGCGCTGGCCCGCCCCCCCTCGGCGCAGCGACCGGCGAGGAGGCCCGCTTCGGGGAGGCCGAGGCGCCCCGCGAGCTCCGTCAGGCTGCTCGCCTGGCGCGCGGGATCCAGCAGGGGCCGGGCCGGCAGCATCCGCAAGGCCTCCCAGTCGAAGAGGCTGAGGCGCCCGAGGGCGGGGCCATCGACGACCATCCAGGCCCGCCCCCCGGGCGCGGAGATCAAGGCCTGGCCGGAGTCGCCGCGGGGAGAGAGCAGGCCCGGCAGCGGCGCGCCCTCCGTCGAGACCGTCCACGCCTCTCGACCGTCGACCACCATCAGCGCGCGGCCCTCAGCGTCCGGGGTGGCGTGCGCGTAGAGGATGGCCTGGGCCGGCTTCACCGACACGCCGCCCAGGGCGACGCCGAGCTCGATGCCAGCTCCATCCGCGGTCTCGGGGGCGCCGCGGAGGAGGCCCACCTCGGGGGCAATGCCGAGGGCCGCCCGCACCCGCTCGAGGTCACCCATGAAGCCCCCGGTCGCGAGCAGCACGGCGTCGGCCTCGACGGTGAGGCCGGCCACGTCGAGCTCAAAGCGCCCGGGCCGGCGGATGGCGGTGACCCTCGCGCCGGTCCGCAGGCTCGCCCCGGCCTGCGCGGCGCGGGCCTGGAGGGTGGAGACCAGCCCCGCCCCGCCGCCGCGCGGGCGTCGGAGGGCCAGCCCGTCGTCGAGCGGGTTCCAGGCCGGCTCCCACTCCGTGCCCATCGCGCCAAGCCAGTCCACGACGTCCGGCTGCACCTTCTCGGCGTAACGAGCCCGCGCCGGATGGGGGCCGCCGGCGGCGGCGTCCCAGCGGGCGAGGGCAGCCTGGTCGGGCAGCGCGGTGATGGCGTCAGCGTAGACCGCGGCCCCGCCGAGCCAGTCGGCGCGCTCATAGACGGAGACCTCGGCCGCGCCCTCGAGCTCCACGGCAGCGGCGAGCCCGGCCGGACCGCCGCCGACGATGACCACGACGGGCCGCCCCCCGCAGCCGAGGAGCAGCGCCAGGGCGAGGGGCGCCGGGCGGCAGGGCTTCGTCGGGGAGGACATCGATCAGCCGAGGCGAGCGGCGAGCTCACGGAGGAGCAGGCCACCCTGGCGAAAGACCGGCCAGCCGTCCCCCACCAGCACGGCGTCGAGGTCGGGCAGCGCGGCGAGGCGACGGACGGAGGCCACCGCGGCGGCGCGGTCGGCGAGCTTTTCGGGGGGCAGGAGGTTGAGGCGGTCGGCGACGTGGGCCCGGACGAGGTCGCCGGTGAGCAGGGTCGTCCCCTCGAGCAGCAGCGCGAGCTCGCCCGGCGTCTTCGACCCCTCCATCACCAGCACCCGGAGCCCGGGCACCACCTCATCGCCCTCGCCGAGCCAGCGAGTGGCGGGGAGCGGGAAGCCCTCCCGCTCGGCCAGGGGCCCGGCGAGCTCGGCCCCGCTCCAGGCGACGAGGTCCAGGACACCGCGGCAGTGGTCGGAATTGGTGACCACGACGAGCGCGCAGCCGCCGAGCGCCGCCATGTGGGCGCGGTCGTGCGCCGAGAGGGGCATGGGGTCCACAGCGACGTTCCCCTCCGGGCGGACCCAGAGGTAGCCGTTGAAGTCGACGTTCCGCGCCTCATCGAAGGCGGACCAGCAAAAGAGATCGGGGCGGTGCAGGGGCTTCATGGGCGCTCACGGTGGTGCGCTGACCTTGCCCCCTTCTGCGACCTCGGGCAAGCGCCGACCGCCCCTCAGCCGCCTTCGGCGTCCAGCTTCTTCTGGTGCCGGATCGAGGACAGCACCGCGAGGCCGATGAAGGCGACGCCGATGAGGCCGGTCACCACCTCGGGGATGTGCACCCGGATGCTGAGCAGCATGATCACCGCGAGGGCGCCGATGGCGTAGTGCGCGCCGTGCTCGAGGAAGACGTACTGTTCGAGGGTGCCGCGATTGACGAGGTAGACGGTGAGCGACCGCACCCAGAGGGCCCCGATGCCGAGGCCGAGCATGATGATGACCACGTCCTGGGTGATCGCGAAGGCGCCGATGACCCCGTCGAAGGAGAAGGAGGCGTCGAGCACCTCGAGGTAGAGGAAGCCCGCGAGGCCCGCTCGCTTGGCGGTGGCCCCCGCTCCCTCCGTCTCGAAGAGGAGATCGACGCTGTCGACCAGCACGTAGAGGATGATGCCGCCCACCCCGGCGACCAGGAAGGTGACCTGCTCGGCGGTAGAGAGCGGCAGCAGCAGGAAGGCGACCAGCAGCGTGATCAGCCCGACGACGACGTGCGCAGCGTCGAGCTTGCCGATGCGCGAGAGCATCCGCTCCATCTTCCCGAGCCAGTGAAGCTCCCGCTCGTGGTCAAAGAGGAAGGAGAGCGCCACGAGCAGCAGGAACATCCCACCAAAGGCCGCGATGCCGACGTGGTTGGCGGTCAGCTGGGCGGAGTAGGCGGCAGGGTCGTTCAGCGCCAGCTTGGCGACGTCGATCAGCCCCTCCCCGGTGGCGATCGAGACGATCAGCACCGGGAACACGAGCCGCATGCCGAAGACGGCGATCAGGATGCCGACCGTGAGGAACAGGGTGCGCCAGCGCTCGTCCATCTCACGCAGCACCGCGGCGTTGACGACCGCGTTGTCGAAGGAGAGCGTGACCTCCATCACGCCCAGCACGAGCGTGATCCAGACCGCGGAGAGCACACCGAGGCTCCCCGAGGTGCCCCACCAGGCGGCGAGGCCGAGGCAGCCGAGGGAGAGGATGATCGACCAACGAAAGTGTGCCCAGAACAAGCGAGGACCTCCGGAGCGCGGCCACGCGCAGCGCTGGGCGTCTATCCCAATCCACGCCCCGCACGCGGCGAGGCGTCGCGGGTCACCTGAGATTCGTCAGGCGGGGCAGGAGGGCCACCGCGCTCGCAGCCCGGAGGCGGCCCGGAGCCCCCTCGTCGACGGTGGAGCCCGTCATCAGGCCGCGCACCCGGCCCTCGGCGTCGAGGAGGGGGGCGCCGGCGGACCCTTCGAGGGGCTCCGCGGTCCGGAGCTCCACCGTCACCGCAGCCCCCTCGACCCCCGTGACCCGCGCCGCTGCGAGCCGCAGCCCGGGCGCCTCTCCGAGCTCGGCGGCGAGCCAGAGCGCGTCGCCCACGCCGAGCGGAGCCGGAGAGAGCTGCAAGGCCGGCCCGGCGGAGACCTCGAAGGCCACGACATCATCGACGGCCGAGGGCGCCGGGGGCAGGGCCAGCAGCCCGCCTGCGCTGAGGGCGAAGACGGTCTGGGCGTCGAAGTCGGACAGGCCGCCGACCTCCACCCGCCGGAGGGCCTCCTCCGCCGACCAAGCGGGGTCGAGCCCGCCTTCGGACCCAAAGTTGGAGAGCGCGGTGACGACGAGGCGGCGCCCCCCCACCTCGAGGAGGGTGGCCTGCCCCGCCGACTGGTAAGCCTCGTCTCCGATGCGGTACCAGGGGCGGCCCACCCGCCCCGTCGGGAGCTCCGGCGCCCCGCCCGTCCAAGCGGAGCAGCCGAGCACCAGCGACAGGAGCAGGATCAAGCGCCCATCAGACGCGGTGCCCGAGCGCGGCCCGCAGCACGTCGAGGCGAGCGTGGACCTCATCGGTGCGCATCGCCTGGAAGCGCTCCGGCAACATCCGGCGCGAGGAGGACTCGAAGACCGCCAGCATCTCCATGAACTCCAGCATCCGCGTGTCGCGGCTGGGGATGACGTCGGAGACGGCGGCGGCGATATCTTCGCCGGCCACCACGTCCCGATCGGCGTCATTGGCCCGACCCACCGCGGCGAGCACGACGGCCTCGAGCTCCGCGGCGGAGTAGCCATCGGTGGCCACGGCGGCGGGGCCGAGGTCTGCGGCGGGATCGAAGCGGACCTTGGCCTTCCGCAGCACCGCCAGCATCACGTTCTGGCGCTCCTCGACCGACTCCGGGAAGAAGAAGGGGATCTTGAGGTCGAAGCGGCCGGGGCGCTTGAGGTCGGTGTCGAGCTTGTCGGGGCGGTTCGTCATCATCAGGATGACCACCCGACCGCGGTGCGAGGTGTCGCTCATGAACTCCTTCAGCCGCGCGATGACCCGGCTGGAGGTGCCGCCGTCGCCGTCCGACGACGAGCCCATGCTGCGATCGGCCTCATCGAGGATGAGCAGCACGTAGCCGAGCCCATCCACCACTTGGAGGATCTTCTCGAGGTTCCCCTCGGTCGAACCCACCCACTTCTCGCGGAAGTTCTTGAATTTGAGGCAGGTCAGCCCGCTCTCGGCGGCGAAGGCCTCGGCGATGAAGGTCTTGCCCGTGCCCATCGGGCCCACGAAGATGATGCCCATCGGCACCCGGTTGGCCTGCCCCTTCTTGATGGCGGTGGCCACCCGAAGGAGGTCTTCTTTCAGACGACTCTGGCCCCCCACATGCGAGAAATCATGGTTTGGGCTCACGAACTCGACGAGCCCATGACACTCCTGCTCGATGATGTTCTTCTTGCGCGCCGAGACGCTGCGGTAGGTGATGGGCTCAGCCGCCTGCCGGGCGCGGCGAAAGAGGCCGCGGATCTGCACCAGCGACAAGCCCGCCGTGATCTTGGACAGGCCCAGATCGTCCATCTCGACCGTGATGCCCCGCCGATCGGTGGCCTGGATGAACGCGAGGCGCTCCTCCTGGTCGGGCAGCGAGACGGAGACGGCGGCCAAGGTGGCGCTCGACACGAGGCGCCGGTTGACGTCGGCGAGGTTCTCAGCCACGAGCACGATGATGTTGTCGGACTGGAGCAGGGCCGGGTCGTTCGACCAGCGCTGCAGCGTGACGAGGTTGCCCTTGTCGGTGTCGCCCATGAAGGAGAGATCACCGTTGGGCACCACCATCTCGGCGTAGTCAATCACCAGCGACATGCGCAGGCCGGCGTCCATCACCAGCTCTTCGAGCAGGGGGAGGATCTCGGAGGGCCGGCGCGGCAGCTCGCCGTCCCACACCTCCCCCTTGAGGGCGAGGCGCGCGTTGAGCGCGGTAGTGAACCGCTTCTCGGTCACCTTGTCGGGGTGCTCGACCCCCTCGCTGAGGTTGTAGTAGACCACCACGTCCTTGCTGCGGCCGAAGAACTGGTCGAGCAGCTGCCGCAAGGGGAGGTAGGTCGTCCGGCCGTCGGGCCCCTCCCAGGGGTAGACGTCGCGCACGTTGCCGTGCACGAGGAACATGCTCGCCTCCCCCGAGAGGTAGCGGAGCTTGAGGTCGCGTAGCCACGCGGGCAGCAGGGGCTCACGGTTCATCGGCTCACTCTCGGATGGGGGAGGTTCTGCGGGCGTTCAGCGGCTCCAGACCAACATGCGCATCGTGCCCCGGCCGCTCTCGAGCGGCTCGAGGGCCTTGCCGATGATCGCCCCGATCGAGGCTGCCGGATCGGTGACCTTGCAGGCGTGCCCGATGATCGCGGAGGGGCCGAGGAGGTCGCCGGGGTGGATGGGGGAAGAGTCCGCCTCCACCTTGGTGATCACCTCGCCCTGCACCGCCACCGCCACCCGGCTGGCCGACAGCGCCCCGCCGAGGAGGAGGGCCGGCTTGTCGGTGAGGACGCCGACCACGCGCCGATCGCCGACCTCGGTCGCCCGTGTGACCTTGCGGCCATCCTCGGTCAGCCGGAGGACATCCCCGGAGGAGGCCTCCCCCGCGAGCTCGAACACCTGGGCCACCGCCGAGAGGTTCGCCTGGAAGGCCTCCGCGGCGACCGTGCCGAAGACCTGCGCGCCGCGGGCCTCCTCGGCGTTGCCGATGACCACCTCGGCGCCACCGCGGCTGTTGAGGTGCAGCGCGCCGTCTTTCCGAGCGGAGCCCTGCCGCCCCTCGATCATCCTCACTTGGAGGACCCGGCGGGTGTTGTCGACGGTGAGGTCACCGCGGAGCTCGATGGCGTCCGTGATCGTCTTCGGCGACTTGACGAGGTTGGAGGCCTCGAGCGTGGTCACGGTCGCGCCGCGGCACGTCACGCCACCGGACAGGACCTCGAGGCCGCCGCGGTTGATGATCAGGCCGCCGGTCATCACGTCGCCGGCCCGCTTGACGGCGCCGATGCCATCGGGGGTAGCGGCCGGCTGCTCGCGGAGCTCGGCGACGCCGGACTTGAGCTCTGCCAACGTGGCCTCGGCGACCGAGAGGACGGCGCGGAGGGCCTCGGTCTCGCGTCGGAGCTCGTCGAGCTTCTCCTGGCTGACCGGCGGCTCGCGGTTGCGCAGCGAGGCGATAAGCTCGGGCGCCCGGCCCTCGATGCGGTCCATCCGCTCGTTCAGATCGACGACGTCGCCGTCCGGGCCCACGAGGTCTTCCATCTCGTCTTCGAGGCGCTGGAGACGGCCATCCTCGCCCTCCACCGACTCCAGGCGAGCGATGAGGAGCTCGACGCGGCGGCCGACGGAGGAGATGACATCGCTCTCTTCCACGTTGACGAGGCGCGCGTCGATCTGCTCGACGGTGTCCTTCAAGCGCTGCACGCGGTTGGGGAGGCGATCCATCCCGCCCACCGGCGCGTCGATGTCCTCTTCGCCGAGGCCGGCGGCGCGGCCCTCGAGGGCCTCGATGCGGGCCTCGAGGCGCAGATCGTTGCCAGCGAGCGGAGCGCGCGCGGCGACCTCCTCTCCAGGCTTTCCACCCTTGACGAGGCGAACGCTCAGCCAACGCGGCCCATCTTCGAAATAAGAGGCCTCGAGCGGTACGTCCTGACCGAGCACGACCGCGAAACCTCCGCCTGCGACCTCGACGCCGCGCAGGGTCTCTGCCCAAAGCACGTCATCGTCGGCGAGGGTGGAGTGGAGCTGAAACAGCAGATCGGCGCGTGCAGCGGGGGTCGCCCGACCCTCGGCCCGTGTGATCCGACCATTAAATTCAATCAAACCGCCCATTCCAACCTCCCGAATCTCGAGACTCGCCGTGCCCCGATCGGTGTTCTATGCCGGGCACCGAACAGGGGCCGCGGGCGCATCCTACAGGGCTGCCCGCTAACCTGTCAAAGCGGAGCCATCGGGGCCGGGAGGGGCAGCAGGGCCACCGCGGCCGCGAGCCGCACGGTATTGCTCTCATCTTTGAGCAGGGCCGAGAGCTCGGGGCCGCCGCCGAGCTGCTGGAACGCGACCACCGCTGCGGCGCGCACCACGTCGTCGGGGTCGGAGAGGGCCGCGACCACGCTCGCCCGCGCGCCCCGGGCGACTCGGCGACCGACGCCCCGCGCCGCGGACTCCCCAATGGCGCGGATCGCCGCCGCACGAAGCTCTCGGTCGGCGCTGATCGCGAGCAGCAGGGCCTGGCCGGTCTCCTGGGCGCCTCGCCGCACGAGCGCGACGGTCGCGAAGGGGCGGGCCGCGGCGGGGCCCGCCTGCGCGCCGCGGCGGAGCAGCTCCGTGGCGACGGCGCGAGGGTCGTCGTCGAGGAGGTCGATCGCGGTGAGCGCCGCCTCCGCGCTGGGGCCGGTGAGGGCGGCCCGCAGGGCCTCCTCTCCCGCGCGGCTGTCCAGCCGAGCCAGCGCCGCCGCGACGGGCAAGGAGAGGCCCTCCTCGACCTCCGCCATCGCGGCCTCCAAGGCGGGGAGGAGCGCAGCTTCGGCGCCGGAGGCCGGCCCGGGGCTCGGTAGCCGCGCGAGGTCTTCATAGAAGATGAGCTCGAATGGGAGCTCACCGCTTCGGAGCGCGGCGTCGAGGGCGGCCGGCGCGAGGTCGTCGCCGAGGCGCGCGGCGGCGAGGGCGCAGGGGGCGACCGTAAAGGGCTCGTCGCTCTCGGCCCACAGCGCGTGCACCACCGGCCTCAGCTCGGGATCGGCGAGCCGGAGGGCCGCCGAGCAGCGGCTCAGCGGATCGACCGCGGGACGCTCGACGAGGACGCGTACGTGAGAGCGGGCGAGGGGGTCACCGTTGCGGGCGAGCAGGGCGGCGGTCACCTCCCGCTGCACCCAGGGGCTCGGATCGAAGGTCCCCCGAGGGCCCCACTCTCCCCCGCCCGCGGTCGGCTCCCGCGCGACGAGGGCCACGAGCGCGGCGGCGCGGAGGGTGGGGTCGGGGTCCGCGGCGGCAGAGAGCAGCACGGTCCGCGGATCTCCCACGGGGCCGCTGAGGGTGGTGGGATCGGCCTCCTGCACCTCCACCGCTCCCTGCTTCGGGCACCCGAAGAGGAGGCAGAGGAGCCCGAGCGCGAGGGGCGCCCTACGGTCCACGACGCTCGGCGCGCTCCAAGCCCTCACCGGCCGCGTACCAATACCAGGTCAGCCGCTTGTCGTCGGCGCCCTGCACCTTGCGGAAGCCGTCTGCCGCGGCCTCCCACTTGCCCGCGCGGAGGTCGGTGGTGGCCTGATCGTAGACGGGCTGGATCAGCCCCCGCAGCTTGTTCAAGGCCGCAGCGTCCCCCTTCGCCTTCACCGCCTCCCGCACCTTGTCTCGGAGGCCGACGAGGGTGGCGTCGTCGGGGAAGACCACGAGCGCTTCGCGCACGGCGAGGTCGGCCTCGTCGAGCGGCCCCTCACCGGCCACCGCCTTGGTCGCGAGGTCCCGAGCGTCTTGGTAGAGCGCCCGCTTCTCGTTGTCGGTCAGCTTGCGCCGCATGATGTCTTGGCGGAGCGGCTCAAAGACGATCGACTCACAGGCGGCGTTCTTCATCCGCTCGGCGTCTTCGTAGGCCGGCGCGAGCTTCACCGCCTGGGCGAAGGCCGCGACCGCCTCGAGCGACCGGCCTTGGTACTGAAGGAGCCGCCCGTCGGCCATCAGCCCTTCGACCTTCTCCGCCTGCGCGGACGGGATCATCGGCGCCGCCGGCTGGCCCGAGGCGGCGCTCCCGCTCGCGCCCACGACGACCACGTCGGGGCCCGAGGCGCGTTGGCTGACGTACCAAGCTCCGAGGCCCAAGGCCGCGACGGCGAGCACGAGGAAGAAGCCCACCACCGCTGCGATCGCAAGGTGGATCAGCTTGAAGCCGCCCTCCTTCTGCTCGCGAACGGCGGGCTCCTGCGCGACCCGCCGCCGGGACACCGAGGCGTCCCCGACCGGAGAGATCGCGGCTGCAGCGTGAGGCCGCGCCGCCTGCTGCGGCGGCGCCTGGACCGGCGCGGGGGCGTACTGAGCTTGAACGGGGGGCGCATGCACCGGCGCGGGGGCCGGCGCGGGGGCAGAATACGCTTGCGGTGGGGGAGCGCGCTGCGCGATCGGCGCCGGTGCGGGGGCCGCGGTGATCGAGGGCGGAGGATAGGCCGGCGTGGGATTAGCAGCCCAGGGCTGGGGCCCGGGCGCCGCCCCAAACGCCGGAGCAGGCGCCGGAGCAGGAGCGGGAGACGCGGGGCGCACCGGCGGCCCCGGAGGCGCGGCAGCGAAGGTCGACGGTGGGGCCGTCATCGAAGCGGCGGAGGTCGAGACGGCGCCCGCCGGGCCGTTGGGCTCGTATCGGAACTCAGTCGCGCCGATTCGAATGCGATCGCCGGGCAAGAGCGGCTGCTCGCGCACTCGTTGGTTGTTGACGTAAGTGCCGTTGGCGCTGTCGAGGTCGACGAGCCAGTAGCCGTCCGCCCGGCGCTCGACCCGGCAGTGACCGCGGCTGGCCGCGGGGTCAAAGAGGACGATCTCCCGGGCTTCGGAGCGGCCCATGGTCACCGGGGCCCCGCCGAGCGGGTAGACCGGCGCGAGCCGCGGCCCGGACATCGTCACCAGCCGGGCAGGGGCCGCCGAGAGCTCCTCGGGGGCCGGCGCTCGCAGGGTCTCGTCGTCGTCGAGGGCGCCGCCTGCGCCTCCCGTGACTCGGAAGAGCAAGGTGAACGGCTCGACCACGATCTCGTCGCCGTCCGCCACAACGTGCTGTTCGACCTTCCGACCCAGCAAGAATGTGCCGTTCCCGCTCCCCAGGTCTTCGAAGCGGACGCCGCCCGTGTCCACCACGATGCGCGCATGCCGTCGGCTCACCCCGATGTCGGGGAGCACGAGCTCGTTGTCTTCCGCCCGGCCGAGGTGGGTCACACCTTCGGCCAGCACCATCCGACGCTCGGGCTCACCCGCGCGACGGACCACCAGTTCGATCTGCCGTGGCGACACCGGATCCGACCTCGACAAAAAGGGGGGCGGACTCCTAACCAGCCGCGCTCGCTTCGTGACGGGCTAAACGAAGAAATCCGCAAACGGCCCCGGGACGCCCGATCGGCGGCCCGATCGCACACTCCGTCAATCGTCGCCTACTCCTCGCCGTCCCAGGTGGTCGGCATGGCCGCCGGCACCTCTCCTGCCCCTTCGCGCGTGAGGCCGGCGTCCGGCGCGGGGTCGGCGGCGTGCAGGGCGGTGAAGATCCGCGCCGCGAGCTTGGCACCGAAGCCCGGGAGCAGGGCGATGTCGGAGGGGCTCGCCAGCCGCAGGGCGCGCACGCTGCCAAAGTGGGTGAGGAGAGCGCGGCGGCGCGTCTCCCCCACTCCCTCCAGGGCGTCAAGCTCGCTCGTGAGCGCGCGGCGCCCCCGCACCTTGCGGTGGTACTGCACCGCGGTGTCGTGGGCCTCATCTCGAAGGTATTGCAGCAACCGCAGCGCCGGGCTGTTGGCAGGCAAGCGGAGCGGGTTCTGCACGCCGGGGAGGACGATCTTGTCGGTGGCCTCCCGATCGCCGCGCCGGGCCTCGGTGCGGGGCTTCACGAGGCCGATGAGGCCGATCATCCGCCGCCCCTCGGCCCCCTCGGCGCCCGCGCGCCGGTGGTCGACGAAGCCGAGCTCGTCGAGGATCGCCAGCGCGGCGCTCACCTGCCCCTTCCCGCCGTCGACCACGAGCAGGTCGGGGAGGTCCTCCTCGGCGAGGCCGCGCAGCAGGCGCCGGCGCAGGATCTCCCGCATGGTGGCAAAGTCGTCGGCGCCCACCACCGTCTTGACCCGATACCGCCGGTAGAGGGCCCGGTTGGGCTCTCCATTGAGGAACACCACGCGGCTGGCCACGGGGTCGGTGCCCTGGATGTTCGAGTTGTCGTAACACTCGATCCGACGAGGCATCATCGGCAGTCTACAGACCCGCATCAGCTCGCCGAGCGTACGCTCGCGCCGCTCCTCTTCGGACTCCCGCCGCTGGAAGGCTCCGGCGGCGTTCTGGTTGGCGAGCTCGACCAGGTGGACCTTCTCCCCGCGCTGGGGCACCCGGATGCTGAGGCCCGCCCCCCGCCGCTCGCTGAGCACCTCGGTGAGCGCGGCGAGGTCGGGGGGCGCCTCGGCGAGGAGGAGCTCGACCGGGATCTCCCCGCCTTCGGGGTACCAGGCGTTGAGCATCGAGCTCAGGAGCTCGCCCGACTCGACCACTTGATCGTCGAAGGGCAGCGTCACGAGCTCTTGCATCACCCCGCGACGCACCGGGAGGATGCAGACCACGCCTCGATCGCCGGCTCGATGGATACCCCAGACGTCGCGGTCACCGAGGCGGGGGTCCACGACCTGCTGTCGCTCTGTGCTGGCCTCGATCGCCCGGATCAGATCCCGCACCCGCGCGGCCTCCTCGAAGGCCTCCCGCTCGGCGGCCCCCATCATCCTGGCCCGCAGGCGATCCATCAGCTCCGGGTGCCGCCCCTCCAGGAAGAGGAGGCTCTGCTCAACCACGTCGGCGTAGTCCTCCCGGGTGCTGAGGCCGACACAGGGGGCCACGCAGCGCCCCATCTGATGGAGCAAACAAGGGCGCTTCCGGCCCTCGAGCTCGCGATCCGTGCAGGTGCGCAGGGGGAAGCGGCGGTGGATGAACTCGAGGGTGGCCCGCGCCCGGGAGGCAGAGGCGAAAGGACCAAAGAAGCGGACCTTCGACGCCGGCTGGATCCCCCGAAGGAGCTCGTAGCGGGGCCAGCGTGTCTGGGGATCGATGCGCAGGTGCAGGAAGGTGGAGTCATCGACGAGGCGGGTGTTGTACCGCGGCCGATGCTTCTTGATCAGCGTGTTCTCTAAGATCAGCGCCTCTTTCTCGGTCCGAACCACCATCACTTCGATGGTGGTGGCCTGGCGCACGAGGAAGGGCACCATCGGGCGCTCGTCCGTGCCCGCCAAGTACTGACGAGCCCGTGAACGGAGCGACTTGGCCTTCCCGACATAGAGGACGACGCCCTTCCGGTCCTTGAACAGATAGACACCCGGCTCCGTCGGGAGCTGCTCGACGGCGGCGACGAGGCCGGGGTCGATCGACATGCCTTACCCACCCCCGCCGGAGCCGAGCTCAAAGACATACGGATCTTCTACAGACAGGGCGCTGCCCGTGATCTCACGGCAGGTCTCGACGCCGCCCAGCTCGACGCAGAGCGTGTGTCGCGCCTTGTCCTGGGGGACCGGCACCGGCACCGGCGCCATGCCGTAGCTTCGGCCGTCGAGCGAGACCCGCCCCCCCGAGGGCGAGGTCTCGACCCGCACCTGGCTCAGCGGCGCGGCCTCCACCGCCACCGCCACCGGAGCGCGGGCCTCCACGGCCACCGGCGCCTCGACCTCGGCGGGATCCTGCTCGGGGTAGAGCTTCCAGACCAGCACCAGCAAGGCCACCACCACGGACACGCCGATGAGCAGGCTCCAATTGGCGCCGCCGGTGTCCACCTCGAGGTCGCGGACCGGCACCGTCCCCATCGACCTCCGCAGCGCGTCGAGGTCCCGGCTGGGCTCGCTCCACTTGCCCGCGCCGAGCTCTGTGTCTCTCTCGCACTCGCCCGTCACCCCGCGCACGCCCGACCAGCGCGGCGCCTCCTCTTCTTCGCCTCGGAGAACGCCGGGATCGGTGACGGGCTCCTCGCCGAAGTCCTCCGGCGCCAGCGGGCGGACCCTTGGGGGTGCCAAGGCCGGCCGCGGCGGGGCGAGGACCGCCGCCCCGACCGGCGGCAGGCGGGCCGCGGCGGCCGTGGAGGGCGGCAGGTGCCCCGGGCCCGGGGAGCCCTGACGGTCCCGGCGGGGCGCCTCGCGCGAGGGGAGCGGCAGCTCGGCCGCCTGTGCGGCGAAAGCAGCGCTCCGCGGCGCGACGGTCGGCGCCTCGGTGGGGCGGAGGCGAGCACCAGCCGCCGGCGGCGCGATCGGAGATCGGGCCATGACCGAAGGTATCGGGGCGAGCGCTGGTGGCTGGATCGGCCGCGGCCGGGGCTCCGGATCGGGGAGCGGCAGCACGCGCGCAGGCGGGTGGCTGAAGCGCAGCGGCCGCACCGCTGGCGCGTCTTCACTCGGCTCCTCTGGGAGCTCTGTCTCGCTGATCTCGCCTTCTTCGCCTTCGTCCCCCTTCTCCTCCACGGCGACGGCTTCGACCTCCGAAGGCGCCTCCGCCACGGGCGACGCCTCGGCCACGGATGGCGCCTCGGCTTCCGGCGGCGCTCCGGCCTCGGGAGGCGCCTCGGCCTCGGGAGGCGGCTCGGCCTCCGCCTCCAGCGGGGGCTCGGCCTCGGGAGGCGGCTCCCCCTCCGCCTCCAGCGGGGGCTCGGCCTCCAGCGGGGGCTCGGCCTCCGGCTCCGCCAGCGCCTCTTCTTCGACCAGGCTGATCCGCGTCGGGTCCGGCTCGGGGCTCAGCGACAGCTCCTCTTCGATCGGGTCGGTCTCGTCGATCGAGCCTGCCTCCGAGACCAGGGGAGCCTCCTCAGGCTCGACGGCCAGCGGAGGCTCTGGCTCCGCAAGCCGAAGGCTGACGGACTCGGCGGGCTCGAGCTCGACCTCGTCCTCCAGCACCTCCACCGGGGTGGGTTGCTCGAGGCCGGTCACGGACTCCGCGAGGCCCCCACCCGAGTGGAGCCCGCGGAACGAGATCGGCGGGGGCTCCGGCTGCGGTGAACCATCGGGGGTGGGCGGCAGGGAGTCGAGCGGGAGCAGGCTGATATCGGGCTCGGCGAGCCGCTCGAGGGCCGGACGGGGGAGGATGGCCTCCACCCGCAGCCCGGGCGCCACGGCGCGCGGAGGGAATGGGTCTCCCTGACGGGGCATCACCACCGAGATCGCCGTGCGTCGCGGCGTGTCCTCTGCGGCGCTCGGATCCGGCTCGGCCTCCCCGCTCCGCGACCGGCGCGGCTCCGGACCCCGCGCCCGGGGCACGATCTCGACGGCGGGCTCTGGGCTCCAAGGGGTGCGGGCCGGGCTGTCCGGGCCACGCCAACGCGGCGCTCGCTGCATCTGCCAGTCGGAGCCGAGGACCTCGATCAGCTCAGCCTCCCAGCGAGGATGGCGCGTGATCGCGGCGGAGAGGGCCTGCCGGACGGCGCGCCCCGGCTGCAGGCGCAGGCGGGCCCGTTCGCGGCGGAGGCCACCCAGGATGAGCGGCACCGCGGGGTCGTCTACGCGCTCCAGATCGAGGGCCTCGAAGAGATAGGCGAGCTGAAGACAGTCCGTCGCCTGGGCCGGGGCGAGGGGGTCCGGATCACTCGGCACCGCGGCGGCGACCGCGGGGCGAACCTGGAGCCGCCCAGACGCATCGAGGCCCGTATAGGAGGGGTGGATGGCGCCATGCGAGAGACCATGATCATGAATTTCGGCGAGCGCGGCGGCGAGGTGCCAGGCGAACGCGACCGCCGCGCCGGGGCTCAGGCGCTCACGGAGCTGATCGAGGTCTTGAACCACGGCGCCCGGAACCACCACCCAGGCCCGGTCTTCGTCCATCCCGCTGAACACGCGGGGGAAGGGCCCCCAGGCCGGGAGCCCGCGCGCACGATGGAGGAAGGCGTCCGGACCGAGATACACATCGGCGGGGCCTTCGGGGCCCACGGCCGTCCAGTGTTCAACCGCGGTCGAGGCGGCCGGCAAGCGCCGCTGGGGCGCGTAGCCGACGTAGGATGGGCCGGGTGACGGATCTGAAACCATTCGAGGGACCACGAGATGACCGTTGACGGGGTCAAATGGCCGGAAGCGGTGGATCGAGTGCTCGCGGCGCCACCGGGGCCGGTGGTCTTTGACATGGATGGGACCTTACTCACGGGAGACATCGGGGAGGAGGTCTTCCTGCGTCTGGTCCGAGCCGGTCATATCCCCCCGGCGTTACGAGAGCTTGTGGGCCCCGACGTCATCTCCGGATATCGGCGCTTTCAACGGACCGGACCGCACGAAATTCATTACAAGGCCTGCTGCCTCGCGCTCGCCGGCCTGTCTCGCCGTGACATCAGCGACATCGTCCAGAACGTCTTCATGGACGGCCTCGTCCGGCCTCGAGACGTCGTCATCCGCCTCGCGCAGCGCATGCGGGAGTCCGGACACCGCATCTGGGTGGTGACCGGCACCAACACCCGCGTCGGCCGCGCGGTGATGGGTCACATCGGGCTCCCCTTCGCCCCGGTCGTCGGCATGGACCTCGCGATGGCGCACAACATCCTGACCGACCGCATCATCGGTCCCGTCCTCTACGGCCACGGCAAGGTCGAGGCGATCCGCGACAAGATCCGAAGTCTGCCGCTCTTCGCGATCGGCGACAGCCCGGGCGACCTCGAGATGTTGTCTCTCGCCACCCTGGGCGCGATCGCCGTGCCGCCGAGAGAGGGCGAAATGTCGGCGCTCTGCCGGGCCCGCGGCATCACCGTGTGCCTCCCCCACGAGCTCGGGGAGGCGCACCGCACCGCCGATGCCCCCACTTCAAGCGCCTTCGGTTGACCCCGCGCCGCTTGAAGACCCCCGCTCTCCCCGTTAGCCTCCCGGCTCCCTCGGCACCGGGGGTCTGGCCTTACGCCGGAACCCCGGCCCGGTCCTCTCCTCCGGCCCGGCTCCATGAGCCGGTCCCCGGACGGTCGAACCTTCGACCACTGAAAATTCCACCGGGCTCCCTGCCATAGTTGAAGAGCCAGAGCGAACGAGGCACTGATGAATCGCGTGCAAGCCGCCATCCAAGACGGCCGATGTGTTCTCGCGGTGGGGGGGCGCTCCCTCCAGTCCGCGGAGGTCCTGGCTGAGCTTCGCCGCCGCAACGTCGCCACCGTGGCGCTCGGCAGTGGGCCCGTCAACCCGGTCCAGTCGCTGACGGCTGATCACGTCGCTCCGGCGCTCAGCCGTGAGGGCGGCATCATCGTGCTCCTCGAGCCGGACGCCGCCGAGGACAGCAAGGCGCTGGCCGAGCTCGGTGAGATCATCAAGGCCGGGGCCAAGAAGCCCAAGGTCTTCGTGGCCGCCAAGGCCTTCAACCCCTTCGCCCTGCCGATGGGCATGCGCCTCTTGAAGCTCGAGCAGCTCAAGATGCGCGCCCTCGACTTCGTGCAGGCCCTCGCGGTGGCCGAGCCCGGCGCCGTGGCGCCCGCCCCCGTACAGGCCGCTCCCTCCTTCCAGATCGGCGGCGCCCTCCACGCGGCCCCGACCACCAAGAAGGACACCGAGAAGGTCAACGCGCCCCGCCCCGACTTCATCGGTCGCGCCGAGGAGCTCCCCGAGCTCCAGGCCCTGATCGAGGCAGACGGCGGTCCGATCGTGGTCGTCGGCCCCTCCGGCGTCGGTCGCCGCTGGCTCGTCGAGAAGGCCATCGCCGGCAAGCCTCGCCTGCCCGACTACACCTTCGGCCGCGGCTCCGGCTTTGACGCCTTCGTCACCCGCGTCGCCCTGGCCGCCAAGGCCGGCGGCGATGACCGCCTGCACGCGGTCCTCTCCAAGCCGGAGGAGCGCGGCACGCCGAGCGAGCTCGCCGCCCTCGTGGCCGCCACCCTTCAGGGGGAGGGCCTCCGCGGCAAGGTGTGGGTGCTCCACAACCTGCCGGTCCTGCTGGACCGCCGGGATGGCAGCTTCTACCACGATGGTCGCCTTGAGATGGTGCTGCGCGCCATCTTCACGAGCGAGCCCACGCTGCGGATGGTCTTCATCTCCGATCGCGCCCCCTCCTTCTACAAAGAAGGGCAGGCCCGGTCGATCCGGCAGATCCAGCTCGGCGGTCTCAAGGGGCGGGAGCTCCACGAGCTCTTCTCCTGCTGGAAGGCGCCCGAGTTCAGCCGCGACCACTTCGGCCCGATCAACGAGCGCACCCACGGCCACCCGCTCGCCAACCGCTTCCTCGCCCTCACGGTGCGCGAGGGCGCCGACATTGACGAGCTCCTCGAGCAGCCGAAGTTCCTCCGCGCCGAGTCGGTGACGGACACCGAGGCCCTCCGCCGGCACATCGAGCGCCGCGTGAAGGAGCTCGATGACAAGCTGAAGGGCTCGCTGCTCCACGCCGCCCTGCTCCGCGACCCCGGTACCCCCGACGATCTGCTCAAGCTCGGCCTCTCCCGCGCCGACCGCCTGACGCTGCTCGGCGCTGGGATGCTCGAGCAGACGCCCTCCGACGCGGATCGCCGCTACTACGTGCACCCGCTCGTCGCCGAGCACCTGCACACCCGCGAGATCCAAGACTTCGAGGTGATGGAGGGCTACGCCGAGCACGTCATCGAGCGGGCCCGCGAGATCAAGAAGGGCGGTGACCTCCTCGCCGCGGTCGCGCTCGGTCAGGAGGGCAACCGCCTCCTCGTCGAGGCCCGGAAGGGCCGCAGCCGGATGGGGATGCCCTACCCGGACAATGACCCCATCGTGGACAACGTCCGCGGCCTCCTCCGCCAGAAGAAGGGTCGGCTCGACATCGCCCGCATGCGGCTGAACGAGGCCCTCAAGTCGGACCCCCGCAACACCGAGCTCCTCCTGCTCGACGCCGAGCTCAAGGACGTCGAGAAGGCCGGCGTCGAGGCCGTGGTCGAGGTCTACAGCCGCGCCGCGGCCGTCGGCCCCACCCCCGAGGTCTTCCACGCCGAGGCCACCTTCCACCTGCACCGCAGCGCCCGCGGCAAGGCGGCGGCGGCCCTCGAGGCCGGCGTCGTCCTCTTCCCCGAGGACGCCCGCCTGCACCGCCGGCTGGCCACTCTGTACCTGCAGCAGAACCGCCTGCTCGACGCGGTCGACATCCTCAAGAAGGCGCGCGACCTCGAGCCCATGATGCCGGACAGCTACGGCGCCCTGGGCGAGATCTACACGGCCCTCGGCATGGAGCACTGGGAGCTCGCCGCCCAGTCGATCGAGGAGGCCCTCCGCCTCGACCCCACGAGCGCGATGCACCTGCTCCGACAGGGCGCGCTGCTCCGCCGGCGGGCGATGGTCGACTTCGAGAACCGCGCCACCCTGCTCGCCAGCGCCGAAGAGCAGGTGCGGGCCGCCCTCGCCCAGGACAAGGGCAGCCCCCGCGTCCTCGTCGAGCTCGGCGCCATCCTGCTCGACCGCGAAGGTGGTGACATCGAGCAGGCCCAGTGGCTGCTCCAGCAGGCCCTCAAGAAGGGGGAGACCCCGGAGGCCCTCGTCCAGCGGGCCCGCGTCCTCATCCGCCAGGGGCAGTTCCCCGACGCGGTGAACCTGCTCGACAAGGCCATCAAGAAGGAGCCCTCCAGCCACGCCGCCTTCGCCGCCCAGGCAGAGTTGGCGATCGCCCAGGGCAACCCCTTCCTCGCCTTCGAGCAGCTCAAGATCGCCCGCGAGCGCAGCCCCCGCAACGGCCCGGACCGTGTCGCCTACGACCGCGTGCTCCAGCAGGTCGGCAGCCTGATCGAGTCCGGTCAGGCCGCCGAGCTCTTCAAGGCCGCCGAGGGCGGCGCAACGCCCGCGGTGGAGGTCAGCCCCGCCGCCGACGGGCCCCGTCGGGACGCTGGCACCACCACGGTCCGTCGCCGCCGCCGCGGTCGGGACGGCGGCGCCGAGTCCGCCCCGGTCGAGTCCGCTCCGACGGACTCCGCCCCCATCGAGGGTGCGCCCGCCGAGACCGCCGAGACCGCCGAGATGGGCGCCTCGGAGGCCAGCACGAGCGAAGAGGTCGAGCCGGTGACCGCCGCCGAGGCCACCGGTGAGGGCGACGGCGCCGTCGAGCCCGCCGTGGGCGATGATCCGGTCGGCACCCACGCCGCCGAAGCCGCCGAGTAGCCCCTGGACCTCCTCCTCAGCCGGGAGGAGGCCCGTCGCCTGCTGCTGCGGGCGGTCGATCTGGAGCGCCCTCCCCTGCGGGAGGGCGTCTCTGGTTTACGGGCCATGCTGGAGAGGCTGGGCTGCGTTCAGCTTGATCCCATCGATCGTTTCGGCACCAACGCCGATCTCGTCGCGCACGCGCGCGTCGACGGGCTTCGGCGCGGCGACTGGGCGCGCACGATGCCCCGCTTCGCCTTCGAGCACTTCGCCAAGGAGCGCTGCCTCCTGCCAGCGCGCTTCTTCCCGGCCTACCGGGGCCAAGCGGCCGAGGCCCCCTGGTGGAGGGTCGAGGTCCGCCTCCAGCGCCTCCCCTCCGCCCTCCTCGACGAGGTCGAGGCCGAGGTCCGAGCGCGCGGCCCGATCGGCGCCGCCGCCCTCGACGATCGCGGCCTCGTCGAGCCGCTCGACTGGAGCGGCTGGAAGGGCACCGCGAAGGCCACCTCGATGGCCCTCGAGGTGCTCTGGACCCAGTGCCGGATCGTGCTGGCTGGCCGAGGACCTGCCGGGCAGCGCATCTACGACGTCCCCGAGCGCGCCCTCCCCGACCACCACGCGCTGCCCTCGAGCAGCTTCGGCCCTGAGATGGTGCTGGAGCGCGTGAACAGCGCGGGCCTCCTCTCGACGGCCGGCGGCCCGCAGTGGAGCGCCCTGTCCGCGCTGCGCACCGACGGCCTGCCCGAGCGGATGGTCGCCGCCGGAGAGCTCGTCCGCCTGCGCCTCCCCGGCAGCCGCAAGGCCTGGTACACCACGCCCGTCCTCCTCGAGGCGGCCCGCCCTCCCCTCGACCCCGACGACCGCATGCGCGTCATCGGCCCGCTCGACGCCCTCGTCTGGGATCGAGAGCTGCTGCGCCTGCTCTGGGACTTCGACTACGTCTGGGAGATCTACAAGCCCGCCGAGCAGCGCCGCTGGGGCTACTACGTCGCCCCCCTGCTGCACCGCGGCCGCTTCGTCGGTCGGATCGAGGCCCGCCGGCGCGACCCGAAGCCCGGAGAGCGCGGCGGGCTCGAGCTCCTGCAGCGCTGGGTCGAGCCCGGCGCCCCCTTCGACGACGCCGCCTTCGCGCTCGCCTTCGATCGCCTCGCGACCCTGCAGGGCGAGCGGGGCGGCGCCGGGGGGGCCTGATCTCGGCCGGGTGCGAAACGAGATACGCACCGCCGATGGACGGTCTCACCCTCATCATCGGCTCGAAGAATTATTCCTCCTGGTCGATGCGGCCTTGGGTCTTGATGCGGGCGGCTGGCGTCCCCTTCGACGAAGTGCTCGTCCTGCTCGATGTTCCCGGGTACAAGGACACCATCGCGCGCTGGAGCCCGAGCCGTCGGGTGCCGGCCCTGCACCACGAAGGGCGGGTGATCTGGGACTCCCTCGCCATCTGCGAGTACCTCGCCGAGCTCTACCCCAACCTGCGCCTCTGGCCGGCCGATCGAGCGGCCCGCGCCCACGCCCGCTCCGTCGTCGCCGAGCTGCACAGCGGCTTCTCCGCCCTGCGCACCCATTGCCCGATGGACCTCCACCGCCGTCGCCCCGGCCCTGGTGACGGCCCCGGCGTGGCCGAGGACATCGCCCGGGTGTTCGACCTCTGGGAGGACGCCCTCGCCCGCTCCGGCGGCCCCTACCTCTTTGGCACCTTCGGCATCGCCGACGCCTTCTACGCCCCGGTGATCAGCCGCCTGTTCACCTACGACAAGGTGCTGCCCGAGCCCCTCCGCCGCTACGCCGAGCGCGTCTGGGAGACGCCGGCGGTCCGGGAGTGGGTCACCGCCGCCGCAGCCGAGACCGAGGCCGAGGCCGAGGCCGAGGCCGACCGCAGCGCCGCCACCCCCGCAGACCCGGCCCAGGGAGAGAGCTGATGGCCCGCGCGCTGCCGATGAACCCGGACGAGCGCCGGGCCCAGATCCTCACCGCTGCCCGGCGGGTCTTCGCGCGGCAGGGATACCACCAGACCGGCGTCTCCGACATCATCCACGAGGCCGGCGTCGCCCGTGGCACCTTCTACAACTACTTCGAGAGCAAGCGCGTCGTCTTCCACGCCGTCATCGAAGACCTCATGTTCGAGGTCATGTCGGTCATCCGCCCCATCGACGTGACCGCGCCCATCCCCGAGCAGGTGCGCGGCAACCTCGGCCGCATCATCGAGGCGGCGATGGACCGCGACGTCGTCCGCCTCCTCTTCGCCGAGGCTGCAGGGATCGACGAAGAGGGCAACGTGCTCCTCCGTCACTTCTACGATCAAGTGTTGTTGAGGATCGAGGGGGCGCTTGAGACGGGCATGGCGATAGGCTGGGTGCGCGACGGGGACGCCCGCCTCGGCGCGCGCTGCCTGCTCGGCATGGTCAAAGAGCCCCTGTTCCAAGCCGGTCTGCGGGGCGAGAGTGTCCAGGTGGACGCCCTCATCGATGAGATGGTCCGTTGGATGTCCGGAGGTCTGCTCAAATGACGGCACCTGCGCTCCCCCCTCGCCCCGCCCTCAGGGCGGCGCCCCTGCGCCTCGCGCTCGTGCTCACGGCGCTCGGGGCCGCCGCCCTCGGCTGCGCCGGCGACACCGAGACGGAGGCCACCGCCGCCACCGCGGGAGACCCCGACGCGGGCGAGAGCAGCGGCGGCCGCAAGGGCGGAAAGGGTGGAAAGGCCGGCAAGGCCGGTCGCGGCAGCGGCAGCGGGAGCCAGGGCGCCGGCTCCGCCGAGGACCGCGAGGCCGAGGGCATCGGGAAGGGCGGCGCGCCCGTCGATCCGCTCAAGGGCCTGAGCAAGGCCCAGATCTGCGCCGACACCGGCCTCTCGCTCGTGAAGTGGGACTTCCACGAGCTCCAGCGCAACTTCCAGGGGCTCTGCTGCGGCTCGGGCGGCCTGTCGCAGGACGAGGCCCTCTGCAGCCTCGACTGGCCCTGGAACGACGTCCCCGCCTGCGAAGAGTACGATCGCCTGCGAAACACCGTCTATGCCCGCTATGGCTACCCCTTCGAGAAGGAAGAGTGGAAGCGGGAGTTCGAGGATGAGAGCTGGTACCACCGCCGCGATGACTTCAGCGAGAGCTGGCTCAGCGCCCCGGCCAAGCGGAACATCGAGGAGCTCAAGTCGCTGAAGGCGAAGAAGGCGGGCTGCGCCCCCTGACCCGAGCGGCGGAGCGCCCCCGTTGCGGGGCCCGTCGGGCTGCTTGACCGCCCCCCAGGTCCGCCATACACGGCGGGCATGCCGACGGGGAGCCGCATTCCGGGTTTCTACAACCTCGCTCCGGAGGCCCGGCGACGGGCCCTCGTCGCCGTCTGCGGGCTCACGGGCGCCGATCTCGCCTCGCTCGACGCCGAGAGCCTCTCGCTCAGCAGCGCTGACCTGATGATCGAGAACGTCGTCGGCACCTTCGCGCTGCCCTTCGGCGTCGGCGTCAACTTCCGCATCAACGACCACGACGTGCTCGTACCGATGGTGGTGGAGGAGCCGAGCGTGGTAGCGGCCGTCTCCAACATGGCGCGCCTCGTGCGCGGCGGGGGCGGCTTCACCGCCAGCGCCGATGACTCGGTGATGATCGGCCAGATCCAGGTGGTCGGCCTCGACGACGCCGACGCCGCCGCCGAGCGCCTCCGCGCTGAGGTCGACAGCCTCGCCCCCCTCGCCCACGGCATCCACCCTCGCCTCGAAGAGCGGGGCGGCGGGCTGCGCGGCTTCGAGGTCCGGCGGGTCACCTACGACGAGCCCGGCGAGGTCCGTGAGGAGATGGTGGTCCTCCACTTCTTCCTCGACTGTGTCGACGCGATGGGCGCCAACATGGTGAACACCGTGGCCGAGCGCCTCGCGCCGGCGGTGGAGGCCATCACCGGCGGTGAGGTGCGGCTGCGCATCCTCTCCAACCTCGCCTCGCGGCGCCTCGCCCGGGCCTCCTGCGTCTTGCCCGCGGCCCTGCTCGAGAAGGAGGAGCTCTCCGGAGACGTCGTCGCGCTCGGCATCGCCAGCGCATGGCGCTTCGCCTACGCCGATCCCTGGCGGGCCGCGACCCACAACAAGGGCATCATGAACGGCATTGACGCCGTCGCCCTCGCCACCGGCAACGACTGGCGGGCGATCGAGGCCGGCGCCCACGCCTGGGCCGCCCGCGACGGCCAATACCGCTCGCTCAGCGTCTGGAAGGTCGACAAGACCGGGGCGCTGCGCGGTAGCCTCGAGCTCCCCATCCAGGTGGGCACGGTGGGCGGCCCCATCCGCAACCACGCGGGCATGGCCGCGGCGCACAAGCTCCTGGGCTCTCCGCGCGCCCGCGAGCTCGGCATGGTGATGGCCGCGGTCGGCCTCGCCCAGAACCTCGGCGCGCTGCGGGCGCTCGCGACCGAGGGCATCCAGAAGGGCCACATGCGGATGCACGCCCGAAACGTCGCCGTCCAGGCTGGCGCCGCGCCCGCCGAGGTGCCGCGGGTCGTCGCCGCGCTGGCCGCCGTCGAGGACTGGTCGGTGGAGCACGCCCGCGTCGCCCTCCTCCAGCTCCGGGCCGCCGACGGCTCCGCCGACACCTCCGCGGGTGCTGCGGGCACCCCCGAGCCGGACGAACGAGGGCCCGTGTGAGCGGCGCGGCGACGGGCTTCGCGCCCGGCAAGCTCATCCTCTCGGGCGAGCACGCCGTCGTCTGGGGGCACCGCGCCATCGCCTTCGCGGTGGACCGCGGCACGACCGTCACCCTCGTCCGCCGCCCCGGCCCCACCGGCGTCGACGCCGCGACCTTCGCCGACGCGCGCCTCGACCCCGCCCTGCGCTCCCTCCTCCCCGCCGAGGGCTGGGGGGTGCAGATCCAGAGCGACCTGCCCGTGGGCCGCGGGATGGGCTCCTCGGCCGCCCTCGCTGTGGCCTTGGTCCGCGCGCTCGCCGCCCTCGAGGGGCGGGTCGCCGACTTCGCGGAGTGCCACAGCCGCGGCTTCGCCGTCGAGCGCGTCTTTCACGGCAACCCCTCCGGCGTGGACCACGCCGTGAGCGCCCGCGGCGGCGGCCTGCTCTACCGGCGCAGCGCCGAGGGGCCGATCATCGAGGCGCTGCCCCTCCCCGACCTCCGCTTCGTCGTGCTCGACTCCGGCACCGCGGGCGACACCGCGGCGGAGGTCGCCGGCGTCGCCGCGCGTCGGCCGGGCATCGACGGCGCGCTCGAGGCCATCGGACAGCTCACGGAGACCCTGGTCACCCTGCTGTGCGAGGCCGCAGAGCGTGGCGCCCCGCCGGACATGGTCACCCTCGGGGCGCTCCTCTCCGAGAACCACGAGCGCCTGCGGGAGATCGGCGTCTCGAACCCGCAGCTCGACGCCCTCGTCGGCCTCGCCCTCCGCGCCGGCGCGTACGGCGCCAAGCTGGCAGGCGCGGGCGGCGGCGGCGTGGTCGTGGCGCTGGCCCGCGATCCCGAGCAGGTCCTCCGCGCGGCGAGCGCGCGCGGCCTGACCGCCTTCCCCGTCCGCCCCTGGAGCGCCCCTTGAGCGCCACCGCCCTCGCGCACCCCAACATCGCCGTCGTGAAGTACTGGGGGAAGCGGGATCTCCCCCTGAACCTGCCCGCGGTGCCGAGCCTCTCCGTCACGCTCGACACCTTTCAGACGGTCACCGAGGTGACCTGGGGCATCGACCGGGCCGACGACGAGCTCGAGCTCAACGGCCGGCCCGCCCGCCCGAGCGACGTTCAAAAGATTAGTCGATTCCTCGATCTCTTTGACCCCGCCCGCCCACGCTGCCGGGTGGTGTCCGCCAACAACTTCCCGACCGCCGCCGGGCTCGCCTCCTCGTCCTCGGCCTTCGCCGCCCTGGCCCTGGCCGCCGCCGCCGCCGCGGGCCAGGATCTCGACCCTGCGCGCCTCTCCGTGCTGGCCCGCCGGGGCTCCGGCTCGGCCACCCGCAGCCTCTGGGGCGGCTGGGTCGAGTGGCCGATGGGCGTCGAGGCGGACGGCTCGGACTGCCACGGGCGGCCCCTCGCCCCCTCCGATCACTGGGATCTGCGCGTGGTGGTGGCGATCATCGGCGCCGGGCCGAAGGCGGTGGGCTCCACCGCGGGCATGACCCGCACCGAGGCCACCAGCCCCCTCTACCCAGGCTGGGTGAGCAGCGCGCCCGCCGACGTCGCGCTCGGCCGGGCGGCGATCCTCGCCCGCGATCTCGGCGCCCTCGGCGAGATCATGGAGCACTCCACCTACAAGATGCACGCGACGATGTTCTCGGCGCGGCCCCCGATCCGCTACTGGGCGCCCGCGTCCGTCGCCGCCCAGCAGGTGGTCGAGGAGCTGCGCAGGGCGGGGGTCCCCGCCTGGTGCACGATGGACGCCGGGCCGAACGTAAAGGTGCTGACCGCCGCCAGCGACGCGCCCCAGGTCGCCGAGGCGCTCCGGACCGTCTCCGACGACGTGCTGGTGCTGGGGATCGGCGGCGATGCCCGCCTCCTCTGAGCCCGAGCCGCTCACCTCTGCATGGCGTGCCCCCGGCAAGCTCGTGCTGGTGGGCGAATACGCGGTGCTCGACGGCGCGCCGGCCCTCGTTGTGGCCGTCGATCGGGGGGTGGAGTGCGAGGCCCGCGCCCGCCGAGGCCCGCCCGACGCCGAGGGGGGGCCCGCCCTGCAGATCGAGACCCCGGACGGTGACGACCGCTTCGTGCGCCCCGCCCTCACCGACCGGGCGGCCCCTGGCCTCTACCGCTTCCGCGCCTGGAACCCCGTGCTGGGCATCACCGGCAAGCCCGGCTTCGGGGGCTCCGCCGCCGCCTGCGTCGCCGCCTGCCTCGCCGCGGGCCGCCCCGCGACTGACGCCTACGCCATCCACGCCGCCGTCCAGGGCGGGGGCTCGGGCATCGACGTCGCCGCCTCGCTGCACGGCGGGCTCCTCTCCTTTGAGCGCCCCGCCGCGATCTCCGGGTCCCCTCCCCTCCCGGTCATCCGCGCCCTCGCCGTCCCCGCCTCGGCCCTGGTCGTGATCTGGTCCGGGCGCTCCGCCTCGACCGGGCCGAGGGTGACGCAGTACGCGGCGTCCCCCGATCGAGGGGCCTTCGTGGCCGAGATGCGCCGGATCGTCGCCGGCTGGGCCGATGACCCCGTCGCCGCCCTCTCGGCGGCGGGCGACGCCCTCGTCCGCATGTCGGAGCGCGCCGGCATCGACTACCTGACCCCGGCCCACGCCCGCCTGCGCGCCCTCGCCCGCGACCATCGCGGCGCCGCCAAGCCGTCGGGCGCCGGGGGCGGCGACATCGCGGTGGCCCTCTTCCCCGACGAAGACCGCCGCGCCGCCTTCGTCGCCGCAGCGCGCGCCGCAGGGCTGCCGCCCATCGCCGTCACGGTCGCGCCGGCCGCTGGTCCGGTTAGTCCCGGCGCTCCCCCGCACCTGTCGCCAGAGGGCGCCAGCTCGGACCCGAGGTGGGCTTAATGCCCGACGAGAAGGCCATCCCCGCCGCCCCCCCTTCGAGCGAGCCCTCGATCTCGGCCCGAAAGGCAGACCACATCGATCTCTGCACCGACGGAGACGTGGGCTTCTTGCAGAAGACGACGCTCTTCGAGGCCGTGGAGCTCCTCCACGACGCCCTCCCCGAGCTCGCGGTCGCCGAGATCGACACCACCACCGCCTTCGCCGGCAAGGTGCTCCGGGCCCCCCTCGTCATCGCCGCGATGACCGGCGGTGTCGACCGCGCGGAGGCCATCAACCGCGACCTCGCCAGCGTGGCCGAAGAGCTCGGGGTCGGCTTCGGCTTCGGCTCGCAGCGGCCCCTCCTGACCCGCGGCATCTCGGCTGGCTACCTCGTGCGCGACGTCGCCCCGAACGCGCTCCTGCTCGGCAACATCGGCGTGGTCCAGGCGCGCGCGACCAGCACCGCCGCGCTGCGAGAGCTCCTGGAGCGCACCGGCTGCGACGCGCTCTGTGTCCACCTCAACCCGGCGATGGAGGTGGTGCAGCCCGAGGGTGATGACGACTTCCGCGGCGGCCTCGACACCATCGCCCGGCTCGTGGCCGAGCTGCCCGTGCCCGTTATCGTGAAGGAGACGGGCTCCGGCCTGTCGCGCAGCGTGGGCGAGCGCCTCGTCGGGGTGGGCGTGCGCCACGTCGACACCAGCGGCGCCGGCGGGACGAGCTGGGTCGCCGTCGAGGCCGCTCGGGCCACCGGTGCCCAGCGCAGCCTCGGCGCGCGCTTCCGCGACTGGGGCATCCCCACCGCGGCCAGCGTCGCCCAGCTCTCTGGCCTCCACCTGCAGATCTGCGCCACGGGCGGCGTGCAAGACGGCGTCGACATCGCCAAGGCCATCGCCCTCGGCGCCACCGTGGGCGGCGTCGCCCGCCCCCTGCTCATCGCCTGGGCCCGCGGGGGTCGCGCCGCCGTGAAAGAAGCGGTGGAGCGGATCATCATGGAGATCCGCGTCACCTGCCTCCTCACCGGGTGCCGCAGCCCGGCCGAGCTCGCCCAGCGCCCGCTGATGCTCGCCCCCGCGCTCGCCCGCTGGGTCCCCCGCGGCAGCCCCCTCGCCGGCCGCGCGCTTCCCTGAACCCCTCGTGTGATCCCCTCGTGAGGTGCCCCGATGTCCGCGCTCCACAAGCTGCTCGGCGCTGTGCCGGCACCGCTCAAGCAGGCGGTGAAAGACCAGCTCTACCCAGAGAT
Organism: Myxococcota bacterium; assembly: GCA_044344255.1. Classification (GTDB taxonomy): domain Bacteria; phylum Myxococcota_A; class UBA796; order UBA796; family UBA2385; genus JBIJDH01. The sequence continues at coordinate 5,056 of JBIJDH010000015.1, read as the reverse complement.
CCTCCCCGAGGGTGAGACGGCGCCCGAGTGGCACCTCCAGAGCTACGACGACAGCTGGCACCGCATGAACCAGCTCCAATGGTCGGTGCTCGTCTTCTACCCGGGCGACGACACTCCGGGCTGCACCCGCCAACTGCAGGACTTCCAGGCCCATCATGCGCGACTGAAGGCCCTCGGCTGCGAGGTCTACGCGATCAACCCGGCCGAGCAGCAGAGCCACCGCGCCTTCGCCGAGAAGTTCGGCTTCACCTTCCCGATCCTCACGGACCGCGGCGGGGCCGTGGCCCGGCGCTTCCACGCCACCGTGCCCATCCCCTTCCTGTTGAAGATCATCCGCACCGTCTACCTCATCAACCCGGACCGCAAGATCCGCCTCGCCAACCGCGGCGCTCCCTCGGTCGCGGCCATCGTGCGGAGCATCGAGGCGCTGAAGGCGGCGACCAAGGACGGGCGCTGAAGCGGGCAGGGCCAGCCGCCCCGCCGGCGGGCGCGCTCAGGGGCCGCGGAGTGGAGCGGCGCCCGCGCCGGTGCCCGCCTTCTGGGGGACCTTGCCGGTGAGGAAGTCCACGATGTTCAGCCGCTGCCGGTAGAAGTACCGGGCGGCGTTCGGATCGATCGACTGGCGGCGAGGGGTGGGGCCGAGGCCCTCGAAGGTGACGTCGAAGAGCGGCACCTCGAGGCTGTAGAAGTTGATGTACTTGCCGACGACGAGGCCCACGGCGGCCAGCTCCCGGTCGAGCTCACCCGGCTTGGACTTCACCCAGATCTGGAAGTCGGCCACCTGGGGCACGTCGCCGCGCCGGCCGGTCCAGGTCTGGACCCGGGCCAGCACCCGCTTGACCTCGACCCGCTGGCGGGTGAGCTCGATGAGCAGCGCCTCCTCGAGGTCTCCGTCCTTGGCGATGTCGCGGGTCTGGGGCATCAGCCGCCCACGGAGCTCGTCCTCCATCAGGGCGTAGACCGCGTCGACGCCCGGCCCCTCGGCGCGCGCGGGGGTCATCCCGGCGGGCGGCGGCGGGGCCACGGCGAGGTCAGCGGCGCTCGCGAAGTCCTCGGAGGAGGTGGTCTTGACGTACCAGCGCAGCACGAAGAGCGCGGAGAACAAGAGCCCGGCGAAGAGCACGAGGCGCATCCAGCGGGTGCGGCCGCCCGTGGTCGTCTCGTCACCGGCCCCGCGCGGGATGAGGAGCGGCAGCGGATCGGCGGCCAGGGCGGCGCTGCCGTAGGTGGAGTGGCTGCGCGTGGGGAAGGCGATCACCTCGGCCACGGGGCGGGAGGGATCGGAGGGCTCTTCAGGCGGCGGCCCCACGGGGGGGCGACGGCCGGCGAGGGGGATCGCCTCGCGGATCGGGCGCTCGGGCTCGCGGGCCATGCGGGCGGAGCGCTCCTTGGGCGCCACGACGGGCTCTCGCGGCGCGGCGGGCTCTCGCGGCGCGGCGGGCGGGCGGGTCTTCGACTGGATCACGAGCTTGGGCGGCCGCGCCGGCTCCGCGACCGGCGTCAGGCTGATCAGCGGCAGCTCTTCGAGCGCCTCCGAGGGCACGAGGTGGAGCGGGCCGTCGTGCGTGGGCGGGTCGTCGTCGCGCTCGGCCGCGGGATCGTCGTGGACCTCGCCGCCCTCGCTGTCCCTCGCCTCCCCATCTATCGAGGCGGGGTCTTCCGAGGCGGCGTCTTCCCAGGCGGCCCAGGGATCGGCGGGCCCGACGTGGGGCTTGAGCGCGGGGAAGGCGCTCGGCGGGAGCCACTCAGCGCCGCCCGCCGTGCAGATGCGGCTGCGGGCCGTGATCCGACCCGCGGCGGCCAGCGCGACGAGGTCTGCCAGATTGGCCACGAGGCGCTCGCGCTCGGGGGCCCCCGGGTTGGAGCCGCCGAGGAGGACGCGGTAGGGGCCGGCAGGACGATCACTCACCCCACCATAGTGCCCCCCGGTCGGGGCTCCGTCAATCCGCGGGGCGCCATCCACCCCCGGTGACGCGACCGCCCCGCTTGGGATAGATCCCGCAGGCCCGTCACCCCCTGGACCGAGAGGCCGGGAGGGTGCGCGGGAGCTGGCCCCGCCGAGAGGTGTGGCCTCCTCGTCCTGCCGGACGGACCGCAGAGGATACCCCCATATGGCGCGAAAGACGGTCCTGGACCTTCACGAGATGAAGGCCAGCAACCAGCGGATCGCCATGATCACGGCCTACGACTACACCATGGCCCGCATCGCCGATCAGGCGGGCATCGACATGGTCCTCGTGGGAGACAGCGTGGGCATGGTCGTTCAAGGGCTCCCCGACACCCTCGGGGTGACGGTGGGCGACATGATCTACCACGGGCGCTGCGTCGCCCGGGGGCTGAGCTCCGCCCACCTCACGGTGGACATGCCCTTCATGAGCTACCAGCTCAGCCCGGTGCAGGCCCTCGAGAACGCGGGCCGCATCGTGAAAGAGACGGGCTGCCAGTCGGTGAAGCTCGAGGGGGGCGCCCGCTCGGCGGCCGCCGTGCGGCTCATCGTCGAGGCGGGCATCCCCGTCGTCGGCCACATCGGCCTCACCCCGCAGTCGGTGAACCAGCTCGGCGGCTTCAAGGTGCAAGGCCGCGGAGAGGAGGCCGCCGCCGCCCTCATGCGCGACGCTGCCGCCCTCGAGCAGGCCGGCGCCTTCTGCCTCGTGCTGGAGATGGTGCCCGAGGAGCTCGCCACCGAGATCACGGCCCAGCTCTCGATCCCCACCATCGGCATCGGCGCCGGGGCCGGCTGCGACGGCCAGGTGCTCGTCTGTAACGACCTCCTCGGCCTCGACAGCCGCTTCCAGCCCCGCTTCGTCAAGCGCTTCGCCGAGCTGGAGGGGCCCGCGATCGCCGCGATGAAGCAATTCCAGGCCGAGGTGCGCTCCGGCGACTTCCCGGCGCAGGAGCACGTCTTCCACCGGCAGAAGGGCCCCCAGCGGGTGACCCGCCTCTACGGCGCCGGCGGCTGATCGGGCCGGCCGAGCGCCGCTGCCCCCGGTCGCGATACCCTCCCGGCCATGAGCGACGCCGCCACCCTCCTCGAAGAGACCCGCCGAGCCCTCGCCGCGGGCCCGCCGCTGGCCGCCTGGCGCTGCCTCCGCCCGCTGCTTGACCACCCCGCGGCCCTCCTCGTGGACAGCCCCGAGGCCTGGAGCCCCGGGCTCGCGCTCTTCGAGGAGATCAGCGCCGCGCTCGGCGCGGAGTCGCTCACGGCGCGCGTGCGCGACGCCCGGGCGAAGGACGACGGGCCCACCCTCCTCTCCCTCGGCTGGGAGCTCATCGAGGCCGGCCTGCCCGAGCTCGCCGCCACCACCCTCGCCCGCGCGGCGGCCCGCGATCCGCAGCACCCCGGCATCCTCGCCGAGCGCTGCGCGGCCCTCGAGCGGGCGGGCGCCCCGGCCGAGGTGGTGGCCCTCCTCCAGGCCCGCCCTGCGCTCACCGCGGCCCACGCCCCCTACGCGGCGATGCTCGGCTGGAACGCGCTGATGGCGGGCGATCTCGAGCTCGCCGCCCTCGTCGCCGACGAGCCCCGCCCCGAGGCCGAGCCCGAGGTGCAGGAGACGCTCAGCCAGCTCCGCCGCGCCCTCCTCCGCGCGATCGACCTTCCGCCCGCGGGCCCCCTCGACCTGCGCGGCTGGCACTCGGTCATCACGGGCGGCCTGCTGCTCGAGCGCGCCCCCGAGGGCGAAGACCTCATGAACGGGCGTTACGCCTGGGTGCAAGACACGGAGCGCTCGCTCCGGGCCTCGATCCAGCGCCTCCGCGCCGCCCTCGAGGCCTGGTCCTGCCGCCCGCCCCGGGTCTGGCTCCTCCCCGATCGCAGCAGCGAGATCCTCGGCCGCGCCGTCGCCCTCCTCCTCGGCGTGCCGGCCCTGCCCTGGCGGCCAGAGGGCGGCGGCCTCGTCGTCGCCTGGGACCCCGACGATCTCGATCCCGAGCAGCTCCTCGCCCTCTCCACCCGCCTCCCCGGCCAGCTCTTCTACGCCCACACCGCCGACTGGCTGAAGAACCACCCGGTGGCGCCCGACCTCCTCGGCCGCCTCCACCAGTACGAGGCCGCGCCCTGGGAGGCCCGCCAGAGCCCCACCGGCGAGGTCGCCGTCGACGACGCCCCCGCCGCCGTCATCGGCCGCCGCATCGCCGCGCTCCCGAGCCCGCCCCCCGCCCCCACCGAGGCGGACCTGCGGGCGATGCGCCTCCACGCCCGCGCGATGGGCCCCCCGCCCTACGAGGGCCGCCGCGAGGCCCTCTGGGCCGGCGGGCCGGTGCCGAGCCCGCGCTTCTGGTGACCGGGCCTCGGGGCGCGGGAGGCGGGAGGCGGGAGGGCGGGAACCCCGTCGCCCACGGAGGCCGAGCCGGCGACCTCAAACGGCCTCCGCTGGGCCTGGCTCCTCGGCCTCCCGCTCGCCCTGCTCCTCGGCCGAACCGCCTAGATCCTGCCCCGCTTCGTGAGCATGAGCTGGCGGGCGTAACGGCTGGAGGTGCCCACGAACGTGACCTCCCTCCTTGGGGCGGAACCTGCTTACCGAGCCAACTTTGACGCGTATGTCGCCACGGAGCGGTCGCCACGCCTCACCCCCAACCAGAGGATGGCGAAGTGGGTCGCCTCAGACGGCTTCGTGGCGCTGGGATGGGCCCCCCAGGAGGAGGAGCGCGGCGTTCTAATAGGAGCACCGCGCGGAAGGCGCCGGAGGGTCTGGCTGGCAGTCGAAGTGCCCCAGCAGCGTCGCCAAGTGGACCTCCGAGTTCGCGATAGATGCCCTGCGGTTAGAGTTCAATCCATGCCAACCTCTCGCCCAGTCAAGACGAGATTGCCATGCGTCTGTCGGGATCTTCCCGACCTCAAAATATGCCGGTCACTTCCAGCGCGCCGTTCATACGAAAGTCAGCGGTCAGTTGCTCATCAATGGAATGTTCAGCCGTCCCCGAGATGAGCCCACAGGGCAATCGCATCTTGACGGGGCAAGAGGTTAGCATGTGTTGATCTCTTACCGCCGGGCATCTGCCGCGGCCTCGGAGGTCGCCATGGCGACGCTGCTGGAGCACTTCGACAACCTGCCAGACC
>JBIJDH010000064.1:0-6587 GCA_044344255.1 Myxococcota bacterium | reverse complement strand
CTGTCGGGCACCTCGGTGGGCGGGCTGGCGTCGGTGTTGGGGAGAGGCATCATCAGCATGATCCGTCAGGCGCCCTGCTCGGTAAACTGGGGGGGGAGCAGTGTCTCATCCACCTTGACACGGAGGGATCGCCCAGCAGACCGATGAGCTCACCGGGCGTATGCGCATGGTGGTCATCGACTACAAGGACACCGATCTGCGCCCCCGCCTGGTCATCCGGGCGAAGGAGCAGGGTGGCAACGCCGCCGCGAAGATGAAGGCCCGGTACTTCCTCCCCGTGAGCGCCAACATCCTCATGGCGGAGGGCGAGGAGCTCCTGGCTGGCGACGTGCTGGCCAAGATCCCGCGCGAGTCCACGAAGACCAAGGACATCACGGGCGGTCTGCCCCGCGTGGCCGAGCTCTTCGAGGCCCGGAAGCCGAAAGAGGTGGCCATCATCACCGAGGTGGACGGTGTCGTCTCCTTCGGCAAGGCGCAAGGACAGATGCGGATGGTTGTGCTGGAGAGGGCACCGAGCCGCATGAGTACCTCATCCCCAAGGGCAAGAATATCGTCGTGAACGAAGGCGACTACGTTCGCGCCGGCGACTCGCTCATGGACGGTGCTGTCAATCCGCACGACATCCTGAAGATCAAGGGCGAGCACGAGCTCGCGACCTACCTGCTCGCTGAAAGAAAAAATATGAGATCCAGGAGGTCTACCGCCTTCAGGGCGTGAAGATCAACGACAAACACATCGAGGTCATCTGTCGGCAGATGCTGCGGCGCGTGAAGGTGAAGGATGTCGGCGACACCGAGTTCCTCACCGACGAGCATGTGAATAAGTGGCGGTATGACGAGGAGAACCGTCGGGTTGCTTCGCACACCGGTCGCTCGGCTACGGCAGAGCCCCTCCTGCTCGGCATCACGGGTGCGAGCCTCTCGACCGACTCCTTCCTCTCGGCCGCCTCCTTCCAGGAGACGACCCGGGTGCTCACCGAAGCCGCCATCAACGGCAAGGTGGACCACCTCCGCGGCCTGAAGGAGAACATCCTCATGGGCCGCCTCATCCCCGCCGGTACCGGCTTCGCCGCCTACCAGAAGCTCGGGATGGTGGTGGACGACGAGTCGATGGCCGGCGAGGCGGCCGATCCCGATCTGGCCTACCTCTCCGCGAAGTAGTCTACGCGGCTGAGAAGAGGGGCCCCGCTCGGGTGAGCGGGGCTTCTTTGTTTCTCGGGCGCGGTTGACGCATATTTTGACGAGGGGTATTCAACCTTTCATGCGAACCACGCTCGACATCGACGACTCCCTCATGGTGCGAGCACAGGCCATGTTTCCGCCGGGAACGTCGAAGACGGCCCTGGTTGAGGAGGGCCTTCGTCGCCTGCTCGGCTCGGGGCAAAGCGCTGCGGTCCCAAACCGGCCTCGGAGAGATCCACGGATGCAGAGGCTGATCGACGAGGGGCGGGTGACACCAGCGAGCAATCGGGTCCCGATTGACCCGCCTCCGATTGGGGCAGGGGGAAATCCTCTGGCCGAGCTCCTCCAGGATCTGGAGAGGGATCGCGAGGACCGATGACCTACGTGGATTCCTCGGTGGTGCTCGCGCAGGTGTTCTCGGAGGCGGGCCGTCCTCCGCCCTCGTTCTGGAATGGAGAGCTCATCACCAGCCGGTTGACGGAGTTCGAGTGCTGGGTGCGCGTTCACGCCTACGAACGTGCGGCCACCCACGGAGCCACCCTGGCCGCCCTCCTCGCCCGCCTCGACGTGGTCGCCCTTGACGAGGATGTCTGTGCGAGGACCCGCGCGCCCTTCCCTATCCCTGTGCGCACCCTCGACGCCCTTCACCTCGCGACCGCTGACTATCTGCGATCTCGAGGATTTGTGGTGGATATCGCCACTCATGATGCGCGAATGCGGCAGGCCTCGGTGGCGATGGGCTTCGGGTTGGCGGCGCTCTGATGGCGCCTGTCGGATTTCATCCTGTCTCCGTCGGGTCCTTTGAGGCGCCGGCTGGGGAGGGTCGGGCCGGCGAGGGGGCCAGGGGCTTCGAAATGGTGCAGGGTGTCCGTCTCTGACGCCCGGATGCCCATTCGTAAAAGCCCGAGGTCGAGCCCCTCCTGGGCGCCGGTCCCGGCTTCGATACGCGACATGACCTCATCGACGCGCCCATAAAAGCGGTCCGCGGGGACGAGCAGCCTGCCGAGCGCGTGATGCGTCCGATGGTGGTTATACCAGTGGAAGTGGGGCCGAGGTGACGGCGGAGGTCTGTTGTGTCTGAGAAGGTGACCCGATTGAACAGCTCCTTCTGGAGGTTGGCGTTAAGACCCGGTCTGGAGGACCTCACTCTTCCCATTGACCTCCGGCGTCGTCGCGATGAGCTGGTCCACCCCGTACTCTTCGAGGATGCGGCTGAAACGACTCGACCCCTTCCAGGACCAGAAGGCCGAGCCCCCGTCGCTCATCACCGACTCCGGCCGCCCGTAGCGGGTCACCGCGCCCTCGAAGGCCGAGATCACGGCGTCTCCCCGCTCCGCATCGTCGAGCGCCCAGCCCGTCACGAAGCGGGAGTAGTCGTCGATGAGCGCCAGTACGAAGACCATCTGTCCATGCATATACCGGTGCAGGAACCGTGCGACGGTCGGTCCTATGCTACAGCATATTCGGCCGGGCTGCCTCGTAGCTGCCGGTGTGATCTCGGCGTTCTACCTTCGGTGAGTGGTAGCCCGTGTCCTCCATCACCCGCCGCACCGTCTGCATCGATACCTTCACCCCCGCCCGGCGAAGCTGATTCCTCACCTGGGACGGCCCAAGGCCCTGCTGCTTCCTCCACTCTCCGAGGTTCGCCGCGTCGCGCTTCTCCTCGACGGACTTTGGGTCGGGCCCCGCTTCAGGCAACGATAGCATGGGTTGACGTGGCCGCCCTGTTGGTTAGCCCACCTGGAGCCAAGGTCGGTCTTCGTGTCTTCGGAGGTGAGGACCTCCAGAGATGGTTCGGCGAGATCGCGGCGGGGACGAATTCAAAAGGTAGGAGCGCTGCTTGATGGAACCGGATCGAGTGGGCCGGTAGAGGGACAGCCGGTGTCGGCGGGGTGCTTCGAGTCCAGACAACCCCCGAGGAGCAACAAGTACGCGACTCGGCCACACTGGAGGGACGTCCTGGCGGAGACTACCATGCCACCGGCGCACCGGCGCGATAGAGCACCGGCGAGGCCTAACCATGTCTGAGACCGCCGCTGTGCCCCTCGGTCCCGAAGAGTCTATCGACCGTGGGTTCACCCTTCGTGCGGTCGCCACCGGCGTCGTCGTCGGGTCGATGTTGTCTCTGTGCAACATCTACCTGGGGCTGAAGATCGGCTGGGGGATGAACATGGGCATCACCAGCGCGCTGCTCGCCTTCGGGCTCTGGCGGGTGTGGGGAACGGTCCGCCCCGGGGGCCGCTCCTTTGGCATCCTGGAGAACAACGTCAACCAGTGCGCCGGTTCGGCCGCCGCCGCAATCTCCTCGGCGGGCCTCGTGGCGCCTATCCCCGCGCTCACCCTGCTCACGGGCCTCGTCCTCCCCTATCCCCAGCTCGTGGTCTGGATCCTCTCGGTGGGTCTGGTCGGCGTGGTGGCCGCGGTGCTCATCCGCCGTCAGCTTCTTGGCAGCGGCATCGCATTTCCGAGCGGGGTGGCCACCGGCCATACGCTGCGGGAGATGTATGCCCAGGGGGACGAGGCCATCGCCCGCGTCCGGATGTTGCTCCTCGGGGGGGGTGCTGGAGCGCTGAGCAAGCTCGTGAACGTCTTCCTGCATCCCCCGCACCTCCGCCTGCCGGGGGTCTTCGGCGTCGGGGGCAAGGTGGCGACGGGCTATTCCCTGACCAACCTCACATTTTCCCTGGAACCCTCGCTGCTCATGGTCGCCACCGGGGGGATCATCGGGCTCCGCGCCGCGCTCTCGATGCTGGTCGGCTCCCTCTTTGCCTGGGGTTGGTTGACCCCCTACGCTCTGGAGGCGGGGTGGATGGAGGTCGGCGCCCCCGACCCGTCCAAGGCCTGGTTCTCCTCCAGCGTGAAGTGGCTCCTGTGGCCCGGCGTGGCCATGATGGTCACCTCCTCGTTGACGTCGTTCGCGTTCAGCGGCCGCACCTTGTTCTCCGGATGGGGCGGGTCGGGTGGAGGGGGGGTCGATCCCACCGACGTGCCTCGTCCGAAGCTGCTCATGGCGGTGGCTGCGGTGGTCCTCGTCTCGACGGTGCTCCAGGTGTCGTTGTTCGACGTCAAGCCCTGGCTCGCCGCGCTCGGGGTGCTCGCCTCCTTCGTGCTGGCGATCGTCGCGGGTCGCGTGTCCGGGGAGACGGGGGTGACCCCGGTGGGGGCCATGGGCAAGGTGACCCAGCTCGGCTTCGGCCTCCTCGATCCGGCGAACGCCGCCTCCAACCTGATGGCGGCCAACGTGACCGGTGGGGCGGCGAGCCAGTGTGGGGAGCTCCTCCACGACATGAAGACCGGGCAGATGTTGGGAAGCTGGCCCCGCCACCTCGCGGTCGCCCAATCGGCGGGGGTGGTCGGGGGGGCGGTGGTCGGCAGCGCCGCCTACCTCATCCTGATCCCCGATCCCAAGTCCCAGCTCCTGACGGAGGAGTGGGCTGCGCCGGCGGTCGCCACTTGGAAGGCGGTCGCCGAGGTGTTCATGAAGGGGATTGACGCGATGCCGGCGATGGCGCTCGAAGCGCTGTGGATCGGTGCGGTGGTGGGGGTGGTCCTCGCCCTCGCCGAGAATCTCGCGCCCAAGCGGATCGCCGGGTGGATTCCCAGCCCCGTGTCGATGGGCCTCGCGTTCACCGTCCAGGCCTACACGATCCTCGCCTTTGTGGTCGGCGCGGGGCTGATGAAGCTCGGCGAGCGGTTCGCGCCGCGGTGGACCGAGCGCTTCGGGATCGTCGTGTGCGCCGGGGTCATCGCCGGGGAGAGCCTCGCGGGGGTCGGCGACGCGCTGTGGAAGCTGTTCGGGGGGTGACGGCCCCAGACGATCACCCCCGATTCCACCCGCGAACCTCCGCCAGCCGCTCGCTCGGCACGACGATCTGGACGGTGAAATTAGCCGGTGCCAGCGATGGAGGGTTGCCACTTCAAGCAGGTCATGGTCGGAGGGCCGATGGGAGACCCACCTCCTCGCCCCCAAACCAGATCCTGCCGCCAGGCACGGCCTTTCGTCAGATCCTGGTTTCAGGCACAGCCCTTTGTCCAAGCCCTGGGACTGAGCGGGGAGCCCCGGCCTCACCGAAAGGCGTTGAGGTGGCAGATGGCGAAGCTGAAGGCAGGTCGCTCGAACATCCAGAAGGGGCGGGCCGAGCGGGGCGTCCGTGAGACTAAGCCCAGGAAGCCGCTCGTGCTCTCACGATCGTTCGGAGACTAGCACTACGGGTACTTCCCGGCTGTCGTGATCTCCACGGTGTCACCTACCCATCGCAGGCACCGAGTCCCAGTGCTTCCTGAAGATCGATGCCTTGATGCCGGATGGGTAGGCGGCGGTCAGGGTGGCTATGACTGCCTCCCGGGTGCCGGCCACATGGGCGGGGACGGGGCTGCTGAGGGTGGTCATGGGGTGGATGCTCCTGTGTGAGGGACATCCATCGGGGGGATAGGCACTCCGTTGTGGAGGGGTAGGGAGCCCGCCGGGCTCAGACGGGGGCTGGGTGGGCCCCCTCCCTTCCCGTGATGAGGTGCAGAATGTGTGGTCGCGTGCAACAGGATCTGAGCTGGTCCGAGATCGTTGATCTGTACCGCCTCGGCATCGAGGAGGAAGAGGAGAATAACCGCCCATTTACCATCCTCAACGGTGCCCCGACCCAACGCATAGGGGTCATCATCCCGATCGATGGGGCCCGACATTTCAGGCGCTTCAGGTGGGGCTTTCCTAAATCGTGGCTGCCCGATCCCTGGACGGGGCAGCCCTTAATCAATGCGAAGGCGGAGGAAGCCGCAAATAGGGCAACATGGAAGAAGGCTATTCGTGAGCGTAGATGTCTCGTCCCGACCACGGGATTTTATGAATGGCTCACGATCAGTAAGAAAGAGAAATACCCCCTATGGTTTCGACCGACCGATGGTAGGGCCCTGACCCTCGCGGGGCCCTACGGGGTTTTCGAGAAGGAAGGTGTCGAAACACCATGCTTCTCGATCCTGACCACGGCCGCGAACGAAGACGTGTCCGACATCCATGACCGGATGCCCGTCATCCTCGGTGAGGCAGACTGGGATCGTTGGCTCTCCCCGCAGACCCCCTTCGCGGAGATCACCCCTCTTCTGGGGCCCTCCCCCGCTGGGACCCTCACTTCGACGGAGGTGAGCACCCTGCTGGGGAAGTCGTCGGAGAAGGGGGCGGAGGTGCTGGAGCCGGACTGGGATCGAGCTCAGCAGAGGTTCGGCTCCGCCCTCAATTTGAATGAACACTCGAAATACCCGGCATTCCCAACTCCTTGATTTCATTGAACTGAAGTTGGCATAGGTCGAATAGCAAGAATGGCCATCAACACGGAATTTGAGACGCAGGTGGGCGTTCGCGTTCTGGCTACGCCAGGACGGGTTTGGTCCGGCGGTGCGCGATCCGGCCCGAAG